>CADATZ010000004.1 GCA_902791025.1 uncultured Chloroflexota bacterium
TATGGAAGTGCTCAGCGAATATATGTCAAACGAGGCTATATCCCGGATGGGACGGGTGTCTGGTATCAGAATAAACCTTGTGCGCAATACGAAACGGAAATTGCAAATGATGATAATCTCGTGCTTTTCCTATCTAAGAAATTAGAACGGCAAGACGAAAACTAATCTTACAAATTCCAGCTTGTCGACATGTTCCCGATAACGGGTAGGTGTCCAAAATCGGTTGATATGTTCCTGGACACGATTTTGCGAACAGGCAGCAGTCAGTGGACAAGTTCCCGCTTACCGGCGCAGGTATGAATTAGTAGTTTCATTTCCTCGTGCCATATCGAATGGACGGATTTCACCGTGACCTAAAGAAGTGTACCATGGATTATTGATGAGGAACACAAGGAATTATTCAGCTTGATAGGATACTGATGAAGTGCTATAATAATTCCAGGGGAATAATCCCCGCAGTCCACAGCAAAACAGCCTCTTTATCACGCTGATAAAGAAATGATAAACTGAGGCCGTAGAGCATGGAGAATACAGATAATCTGTAGAATCAGAATCACGAGAACGAACAGGAGAAACAAAAATTAATCTAAAAGCGTTAGTTTGCATAGAGTGGGAGTAATAAAGAGTTCAGCGTACAGCGTATAGAGTTCAGATAAGGATAGCCGCTTTGCGGCTGTCTTTTATCTTGTTTAAAACCGGAGTGAACGATGCACGATATCTGGAATCCCTGGCATGGGTGTAGGAAGGTCAGTGAGGGCTGTCAGAATTGTTATATGTATTATCTGGACAGCCTCCGTGACAAAGACGGCTCTGTGATTTACCGCACACAGGCCGGGTTCCGCTATCCGCTTTCAAGGGAACGCAGCGGTCGTTATAAGGTTCACAGCGGCGAGATGATCCGCGTCTGTATGACTTCGGATTTCTTTCTGGAAGAGGCTGACGCCTGGCGTCCGGAGGCGTGGGAAATCATGCGGTCCCGTCCGGATGTGAAATTTTTCCTGCTCACCAAGCGTCCGCAGCGTGTGGCAGAACATTTACCCGCCGACTGGGGGGATGGCTGGGGAAACATCATGCTGAACGTGACCACGGAAAATCAGCACCGCGCTGACGAGCGCATCCCGATCCTGCTTTCCCTGCCTTTTAAACATAAAGGGATCATGTGCGCGCCGTTTGTCGGTCCGGTAAGCATCAGGAAATATCTCGCTTCCGGTCAAATTGAGCAGGTGCTTTGTGACGGAGAAAATTATGACGGCGCCAGACCCTGTCATTATGAATGGGTGAAGTCATTGCGGGATGAATGTGTATCCGCGGATGTGACCTTTGTCTTCTGCGGCACAGGAAGGCGCTTTGTCAAAGATGGGAAAACTTATAAACTTGAGGACAGCGGATTACAGAGCGAACAGGCGCTTCGCTCCGGATTGCGTTATCAGGGAAAAGCGATCAATTTTAAACTCACAGATACCTGGGGACTCCCGATCCCTGAGGATGAACTTTATCATCCCCATTTCCGAGAACGCTGTGAACGGTGCGGCATGAAACCCATCTGCAATGGCTGCAGTGACTGCGGGAAATGTAAGGGGTAAATGCAGCTGGCAGGTATTAGACTTTAGACGTGGGTTCACGCTAATGGCGGCCGGTGAATTCCCATTGGGTTGTGTCGAAGATATCCTGACCGTGGAACAGATACCAGTCTCCGGCGCGAAAAGAATCCCCGTTATTCAGCTTGATATCCCAGATCTCCGTGTGTTTGATCAGAATGTCCCGCTCAAACTTATCCCTGTCAGTGACCGGCTGACCGGTAGCGGGATTGGCGGGTGCTTTCAGGAGGCCTGCAAAGGCAATGGACGGTGTATCGGCATTGGTCATCAACGCGGTGTCGACTGAAAAACCCTTGCTGTTAAAATCTTTTACCATGAACATGGGGTTATAAGTGAGCACATCCTCATGATCTTTGCTTCCGAACATGAATTCACTGTAGCCCATCGGGTGCCCGTGGTCGCTTACGATGATGATCCGTGTGTTATCGTAGACGTGGTTTTCTTTGAGGTGATCCAGCCATGTCCCCAGGGCGATGAAGGCAGCCATATTGACATGATAATGAGTTTCCTGCACGATATCATTCAGCAGCAGGGTGCGGCCGTCTGCTGAAGTGCGGGTGATTGGGAGCGTCTCGTAAGGCGTGTTGTCCACGAGATTCGTCAGTGAGTAATCCGGCAGCTGGAGCAGCGTTGGTTCGTGTGTCGTCCGGTTATCCATAATGAAGAAAGTGTTTCCGCTGTCCTTGATCTCCGTCATGGAAGGCAAGCTCACCAGAACATTGTATGCTTTCTGGAAATTTCCCAAATCTCTCCGGGCTGAGAGCATTTCATCGAAGGACTGCAGCGTATCAGCTTTATTGTATGAGCCTTTGTTGTAGAGCAATGGCTGGACAAACAGCGGTGAGATCCTGTAGATACTGTAGCAGAAAAAGTTCCGGTTGCGGTTCATGATCACTTCGGTTTCGTAGAATTCATCCGCAGGCGGCAGCATGTCCTCAGCATGCCATGCACGTATCCCGGGATGATCGCTGTAAATGTTCAGATCGGGAATCGTCTGGTATCCGGCATACGGGGGATCGAAGACCGTGACCCGGTAACCGGCTTCATCAAAGAGGACCGGCATCAGCCGCAGGGCTTCGTTATGCTTGGAAGCGAGCGTTTCATCTTTTCTTTCATTGATCCTCTCCGGCGTATATTCATACCCACCGAAAAGAGCGGGGGCGGCTTCATTGGTCTTGGAGCCAAAAGAAAGGGTGTTGGGATAAAAGGTGAAACCGTCGAACTGTTCCATTAGCTCCGGACGTTCCGCCAGAATAAACGGCAGAAAATAACCGATGGAGCGGTCCATCATGATGATAACAACATTTTTTCCGTCCGCCGAGAGGGGAATCTCCGGCAGGAGCAGGGATCCGGTGTCTTCGGATTGTGTGTCTTCTATCTCCGGCAAATGGGGAACAGCGGCGATGGTTTTCTTTGATACGGAAAGATCCCGGGCAATGCTGATACAGTTAGAGACCGCGCTCCCGGCTTTTACCACACACAGGCCGGCGATCAGTAAGTTCAGCACCATCCTGTTTTTCCGCCGGATCAGCCATATGACCAGTGCTGTCAAACCCAGGATCAGGAGGTTAATGACCACAGCTTTCGGAGATAAAACCGGGTCTTTTTCATAAACGAGCTGTGTCGACATGATCCCGCGGTTATTCCCGAAGAACATGACGTTTATTGTGCCGCAGGCAGCAGTCAGCGCGGAAAGAAAAGCCAGTGATTTCCGTACCGGCGCGGGAGCAGGGGCGAAAACCATGCCCGGCCAGATCACAAATGTGCCTGCAGCGATCACAAACGCACTGATGATATAGTGGAACGGAGAATAATAATTTGAAATATTGATAAAATCCGATGGTGCCGAGCGGATCACCATTGAGGGAATCTGGATCCCGGTCAGGATCGCGGTATAGATGCAGCTGAGCAGGAACAGCTGTTTGTCGGACGGATGGATATCCGTGGAAGAATGTCCGCTGGATCTGTGCCGGAAAAAGGCGTTTGCGGCCAGCTGCAGCAATTCGCAGACCAGCCAGTACAGTGTGAACCCCGCATGGGAACTGTAAAGCAGAAAGAAGAACAGAATTGTCTCTGCCCCGGTAAGGATTTTCCAGACAAGGGGAAAATCACGCGTCCGGATTCGGTTGGAGATCATATGGATCAGCATTACGAGAATCGGCAGAAGGTTCAGGGATAAGCCTTTGATGCGGATCATGCCATCCGGGACACCCAGATCGGATATGAAGAGAAAGGGCACACCGTACAAGACGACAAGATTGTTAAAAAATAGAAATCCTGCTGTGAAATGCATGATTTCCGGTATCAAAAAAAGGGGAATATGCCGAAGGAATGAGGTTTTTCCGCGGTTGTTTTTGTCTGAAAGGGCGTAATGCCGGAGCTGTGAATCCGCAGACCAGTGACATATAAGGATCACGAGAAAGCTCATGACTGCGGAAATCAACGAAATGATGAGGCCGGTTTCCGGAATGACCCGTTTTGCTGCAGTGAAAAAGACTTCCATCAGCAGCTCCACCGGCCCTGTAAACAGCCTGCGCAAAAAATTCAAAATTATCATGACCGTACTCTGTTTCTAAAGGCTCTTGAGCCTGCATTTATTATATACAGATAATTTTTTTTTGTATCTTTTCAGTACAAGGTGCGCAATGCGCAGTTCAAGTTTGTGAAGCTTTGCCTCATCCCGTGAATAGTAACTCCTATCACTGTTAATAATTTGTAAGAAGTTAAAAAATCTATTGACTTTTTTTTTGAGGGTGGTATTATATTGCATAGATGGTTAGCACTCAAGAGCTTAGAGTGCTAACGAGGCAAAGAAAATGAGTGAATTGACCGACCGCCAAAAAGTAATTCTGAGTCTTGTGGTTCATGAGTATGTCCGAACCGCAAATCCGGTGGGTTCCAAAAATCTGGTCAGACAGTACCATTTGGACTACAGCCCGGCAACCGTTCGGAATGAACTGGCGGCACTCACCGAAGCCCAGTTTCTGAGCCAGCCCTACACATCGGCAGGGCGTGTACCGACGGAAAAAGGATATCGATTCTTTGTCAGCGGTCTGATCCAGATGAGGGAACTTCCTGAAGAGACCCAGCGCATGATCGAGCATCAGTTTTCCCAGGCACAGCAGGGAATGGATGGATGGATCAAGTTAGCCGCTTCGATCCTCGCGGACCAGTCAAATGCGATTTCTGTCGTCTCCGCTCCGCTGCCGAACCGGACACGGGTCAAGTATGTTTCGCTGATTTCGATCACGAACAAACAGATCCTGATGATCCTGGTCCTTGCAGGCGGACAAATGCAGCAGCGTTTTCTTTTTGTCAACGAAACCATGACGCAGGAAAAGCTGAACGAGATCGCCGATACGCTGAACCGCTTGTTTGAAGGGAAAAACAGCGAAGAGATCCGCACCATCAGCCGGAAAATCCCTTCCATGGGAACCGTTGCTGATGAGATCGTCCGAACCCTTTTGAGCACGCTCTACGATACGGACGCGCTGCAAACCGGGGAAGTCTATACGGATGGGATCAACAAGGTCCTCTCTGAACCGGAATTCTCCGATTCGGAAGAAGCCAGAAGAACACTGCGCTTCCTGGATGAGAAACCTCTGCTGCAGAGTTTTCTCTCCCGCACGACACGGGAACAAAAGGTCGGAGGTGTTCAGGTCTTCTTCGGAGGAGACGGATTGCTGAAGGATATCGCGAACTGCTCCCTGGTCGTTGCCCGGTATGGAATGCAGGGCGTCGCGACCGGAACCATCGGGGTTTTAGGCCCGATGCGGATGGCATACAGTAAGAATATCCCGACTGTCCGGTTTTTGGCAGGGATCCTGAGCGATCTGGTGACAGACAGCAGTCAGTGATCAGTAGCCAGTGGGCAGTGAACAGAAAAATCAGGAAGCGCTCCGCGCTTCAGATTATAAAAAGCAGAGGAAAAGATATGGGTAAGAAAACGAAGATCAAATTAAACAAGGGTTCTGAACCGAAGGTTGAAGAAGCAGTTCAGGTTGAAGAACCGGAAATCTCTGCGGAGGAAGAAGCAGCTGCAGAACAGGAGGATCAGGTAACGCTCTCTAAAGCTGAATTCGATGAATTGAATAAAGCCCTGAAAGAGGCAAAAAAGAAGGGTGAAGAAAACCATGAAGCCTGGATCCGGGAACGGGCTGACTTCAGCAACTACAAGAAGCGCATGGATCGCGATCAGGAACTGATGAGAAGTAAATTCAAGTCAGATGTTCTCGAAAAGTTTCTCCCGGTTCTGGATGACCTGAAACTGGCTTATCAGCATCGTCCGGAAGACGGCGAAGCTGCCGCCTGGGCAGAAGGAATTGAACTGATCATCAGAAAGTTCAGCTCTGTATTGGAAAATGAAGGTATGGCACAAATTGATGCCAAACCCGGTGACAAACTCGATCCGAACATTCATATGGCAGTATCTTCGGAAGACAGCGAAGAATTCGGATCAGACGAAATTATTGAAGTTTTACAAAATGGCTACCGTATGGGCGAAAAAATTGTACGTCCCGCAATGGTACGGGTAGCAAGATAAAGGAGATTATTATGAGTAAAATTCTTGGTATTGACTTAGGGACTACAAATTCTGCAATGTCCGTCATGGTTGGCGGTGAACCGACCATCATCCCCACCGCTGAAGGGGAACGCACCTGCCCGTCCGTCGTGGCTGTGAACAAAAATCATGAACGTCTTGTCGGACGTGCCGCCCGCAACCAGGCGATCACCAACCCGGAAAACACCATCTTCTCGATCAAGCGTTTCATGGGTCATAAATATGATGACGAAGAAGTACAGCGCACCATCAAACGTGTCCCGTACAAAGTGACAAAGGCCCCGAACGGTGACGTCCGTGTTGTCCTGGATGGCAAAGAATATTCCGCTCCGGAAATTTCCGCAATGATCCTGGCGAAACTGAAGGCCGATGCGGAAGCATATCTGGGCGAAACCATTACCCAGGCTGTCATCACGGTCCCTGCATACTTCAACGATGCACAGCGTAACGCAACCAAGGATGCCGGTAAGATCGCTGGTCTCGAAGTTCTGCGTATCATCAATGAACCGACTGCTTCCTCTCTGGCTTACGGTCTGGAAAAGAAGAGCAACGAACTGATCGCGGTCTATGACCTCGGCGGCGGTACCTTCGATGTTTCCATCCTGGATGTCGGTGACGGTGTCTTTGAAGTACGCTCCACCTCCGGTGATACCTTCCTCGGCGGCGATGACTTCGACAACCGCATTATGGACTACCTGTTGGATGAGTTCAAGAAAGCCAACAACATGGATCTGCGCAACGACCGCCAGGCACTCCAGCGTCTGAAGGAAGCTGCTGAAAAGGCAAAGATCGAACTGTCTTCCACCATGCAGACAGAAATCAACCTGCCTTATATCACAGCTGACGCAACCGGTCCGAAGCATCTGGTTCTGACACTGACCCGCGCGAAGCTCGAACAGCTCACCAGTGACCTGATCGCGAAGTCCATGGACCCGATCCACAACGCTATGAAGGATGCAGGTGTTACCACTGCTGATATCAATGAAGTTGTCATGGTTGGTGGTATGACCCGTATGCCGGCAGTTCAGGAAGCTGTCAAGCGTGAATTCGGCAAGGAACCCTGCAAGGGCGTCAATCCGGATGAAGTCGTTTCCATCGGTGCTGCTATTCAGGGTGGTGTTCTGGCCGGTGATGTGAAGGATGTGGTTCTGCTGGATGTTACCCCGCTGACCCTTTCTGTCGAAACCATGGGCGGCGTTGCTACCCCGATGATCGAACGGAATTCCACAATTCCGATCAAGCGCTCTCAGGTTTACTCCACCGCTGCTGACGGTCAGACCAGCGTTGAGATCCACGTGCTGCAGGGTGAACGCCCGATGGCTGCCGATAACAAGAGCCTGGGCCGCTTTATCCTGGACGGTATCCCGTCTGCCCGCCGCGGTGTCCCGCAGATCGAAGTCACATTCGATATCGACTCCAACGGTATTCTGAAGGTCTCCGCTTTGGATAAGGCTACCAACCGCTCTCAGAACATCACCATCACCGCTTCTTCCGGTTTGACGGATGAAGAAGTCGAAAAGATGCGCAAGGAAGCGGAAGCCCATGCTGAAGAAGACCGCAAGCGCAAGGAAGGCATTGAAGTCCGCAACACTGCTGACAGCACTGTCTACACTGTCGAAAAGATGCTGGAAGAATATGGCGACAAGCTGCCTGCTGATCTGAAGTCTCAGGTGGAAACCAAGGCTAACGAGCTCAAAGGCATCATCCAGACTGCCGATACCGATACACTGAAGGCAAAGACGGATGAACTGAACAAGCTGCTGCAGCAAATGGGCGGCGCTATGTATCAGCAGCCGGGTGCAGGTCCGGATGCCGGTCCGCAGCCTGGTGACATGGGCGGAGACAACGGTTCCAACGGGAACAACGGCGGCGATGATGTCGTCGACGGCGAATTCCGCAGTATGTAATGGCTATTTACGAATAATTATCATAACGGAACGATCTTTTTGGAGATCGTTCCGTTATGCTGTTAGAATAGGGTAGTTAGTAGTTAGTAGTTAGTAGTTAGTAGTTAGTAGTTAGCAGTTAGTAGTTAGTATTTGGATCCAAAAGCCTGACCTGTTCAATACACAGTCTGTTTCCCCAATAAAACTAATAACTACCAACTAATAACTACCAACTGAAAAAATCGGAGATTTTTTTTACACATGGCAGAAGAACGCGACTATTATGAAATTTTAGGAGTCAGCCGGGATGTTACCGAAGACCAGTTGAAGAACGCTTTTCGACAGCTGGTTCGGAAATATCATCCGGATGTCAACAAAGAGCCCGGTGCTGAAGATCGGTTTAAAGAAATTAATGAAGCTTATCAGGTTCTTTCCGACCCGGAAAAACGTGCTGCATATGACCGTTACGGAAAAGCCGGCGTCAGCGGAATGGGCGGCGCGGGATTTGATTATACGACAATGGATTTCTCCGAAATTCTCGGGGATCTTTTCGGTTTCGGCGGATTTGGCGGATTTGGCGGAAACCGTTCCTCCGGTGCCCGCCGCAATGCACCTCGCCGCGGTGCTGATTTGCAGACCAATGTCAAACTGAAATTCGAAGAAGCCGTCTTTGGCGCGGACAAGGAAATCAGTTTCAGCCGCGACGAAAAATGTACCCGCTGCAGCGGCTCCGGCGCGGAACCCGGTACGCAAAAGATAAAATGCAAGACCTGTAACGGAACAGGTGAAGTGAAAACGACCCGTCAGACAGTGTTTGGCTCTATGGTACAGGTCACGACTTGTCCGGCCTGTAACGGTACAGGAGAAACGATCCCTTCACCCTGCAAGCAGTGCCATGGCCGCGGTATCGAACGCAAAACGGTCAAAAAAGTCGTAGCAGTCCCGGCAGGCGTCGATAATGGTACCCGTATCCGCATGTCCGGAGAAGGGCAGCCTGGGTCCAACAATGGTCCGAACGGAGATCTGTACATAGAAGTTTCTGTTGCGGATCATCCCTTCTTCCGCCGTTATGAAAATGATATTCATCTAGATCTGAAAATCAATGTTGCGCAGGCTGCGCTGGGTGCGGAGATTGAAGTTCCGACCGTTGATGGCAAGGAGAAACTGCGCATTCCTGCCGGTACACAGCCGGGCAAGATCCTCACGATGAAGGGAAAGGGTGTCCCTGCACTGCGCGGCGGTACGCGCGGCGATGAGAAAGTCATCATCGATGTGGTTACGCCGACCAATTTGACTGATGAACAGCGTACCTTATTTGAAAAACTGGCTGTTTCTCTGGGTACAGAAACGTCTGTCGGCGAAAAAACAACCTTCTGGGATCGATTGAAAGAGGTGATCAGTGGAGAATAATGAGGTGAAAAGCTGGCTGGAAGTGAGTCTCACGGTAGACGCGGAAATAGCCGAAGCTGCATCGGAAGTGCTCTCCCGTTATGCTGAAAACGGCGTGGTGGTGGAACGCGGGATGGATTATAACGATGCTGAAGATATCGGAACCCCCTTTGGGCCCTGTCATGTCTACGGTTATCTGCCAATGGATGACGAAATAGAGGAAAAGAAATCTCAAATCAGTCAGGCGCTCTGGCATCTGGGTTTTATCTCGGAGATTCCTGAACCGGAATTCAAGGTCATTGAAGATCAGGACTGGATGTCATCCTGGAAGAAATTTTACCGCCCGATTTTGATTGGTAAGAAAATGCTTATCCTTCCAGCCTGGGTGGAACAGTCGGACCCGGATCGTATCGCGGTGAAGATCGATCCTTCCATGGCTTTCGGTACCGGTACGCATCCAACTACGCAGCTCTGTCTGGCACTTGCGGAAGAGTATGTTCAGCCGGGTATTGACGTGATCGATGTCGGCTGCGGTTCCGGTATTCTTTCCATCGGTTCGATCCTGCTCGGTGCGAAACATGCGCTGGGTGTGGATATTGACCCGGAATCCATGAAGAACAGCATGGAAAATGCCCGCCGCAATGATGTGCTGGATAAATGTGAGTTTTATCAGGGCTCTGTTGCGGAAATTCTGAAAAATGAATGCAGCATCAACCATGCTCCGCTGGTTTTGGCAAATATTCTCGCTCCGATCCTGCTCATGCTTTTCGATGTGGGTATGGCGGATCTGGTTGATCCGGGCGGTATTATCTGCCTGAGCGGTATCCTTGAGGATCAGGAAGAAAAAGTTCGGAAAATGGCTGAATCCAAAGGCCTGACCTTTATCAAGCGGATGCAGGTCAAAGACTGGGTTGCCATGTCCTTCAGAAAATAACAGATAAAAGAACCGCCAAAACAGGTGGTTCTTTTGCATATGAATTAAACCGGAAGAATTCTTGTTATTTCCTTAAATTAGGGTATGATTGAAAATAAGGATTTGTGTCAGATGAGAAAACCAAAAATTGCCGTTGTCTGCCATCGTGGTGAAATCCCGGGACAAAACCGGGTTTTACCGGATTCTATTGGAACTACTTATGTACATTCAGTCAGCAAAGCGGGAGGACTGCCTTTTCTGATCCCGCTGGATTTTCCCATGGAAGATCTTTCGGTAATTCGGGAAACCTGTGACGGGCTTTTGCTGACCGGCGGCGGTGATGTAGAGACAAAGCGTTACCACGGGAAAGAACATCCTTCAGTCAGTGGTGTCTGGCCGATTCGGGATGAAATTGAATCCCGTTTATACGCTCTTGCACTTGAAACCGATTGGCCGGTCTTCGGCATCTGCAGAGGGGTTCAAATCATGAACGTGGCTGCCGGTGGAAAGCTTTTCAGCGATATTCCGGATCAGGTTCCAAATGCCCGGTACAATCATCAGCAGCCGGTCGGAACCCCGCGGGATGCATTGGTGCATTCAGTGAAAATCGAACAGGGAACTTTGCTGCATCGGATAATCGGAAAAGACAGTGTACCGGTCAACAGCTTCCATCATCAGGCTGTTTCTGTTCCGGGTGAAGGTATGAAGGTTTCGGCTGTCAGTGAAGATGGCATTATCGAAGCGCTTGAAAATCCTTCTCATCCTTTCGTTTTGGGTGTCCAGTGGCATCCGGAATGTATGCAGCAATATGACGATCAAATGAAGCTTTTCAGGGCTTTTGTCAAAGAATGTGGAAGGGAATAGGATACAGGAGATAGTGACAGGGAAATTAAATGGCCGGTGTCGAACAGCTAATGGAATAGCTGTGGACTAATGGCTGACACCTAACACCTATCGCCTAATACCTAAGGAAGAATTATGGCTCTTATTTATATCAGTGCGGGGTCGAATCAGGGAAACCGGGCGGAATATCTGCGGATGGCGGCACAGCTGCTCACTCCCGCGGTGAAAATTCTGCGTACCTCTGAGCTTTATCTGACGGAACCCTGGGGATATAAACCGCAGCCATCTTTTTATAACCTTGTGTGGGAAGCTGAAACCGACCTGGATCCGGACAGTCTATTGAAACATTTCAAGGAAATCGAAAAACGTATCGGGCGTGTCAAAACGCTTCGCTACGGTCCGCGGGTCATTGATCTGGATATTCTGCTCTATGATGATAAGGTATATCAGTCTCAGAACCTGACGATTCCGCATGCAATGATGCGGGAACGCCGTTTCGTGCTGCAGCCGCTTTGTGACCTGATCCCGATGGAGCAGGATCCGGTTACCAAAAAGACCTGGTTTGAACTGCTTCAGGCATGTCCTGAGGGCGGTTTCGAAAAGCTGAATGAGACCTTGAATTATGATCAGCCTCTGATCAATTGGGGGCTGCGAACCTATACGATGGGAATCGTCAATCTTACTCCTGACAGTTTTTCCGGTGACGGACTGATGAATGGTCAAAACCCGGTTACCGGTGCGCTGCGGCGCTGTGAAGCTTTTCTGGAAAACGGGGCAGATATCCTTGATTTTGGAGCGGAAAGCACACGTCCGGGTTTTGAAGAGGTTTCAGGAAAAAACGAAATCATGCGGCTGATCCCGGTATTAAAAGAGGTTCGGAGACGTTTCCCGAATGCACTGCTTTCTGTTGACAGCCGCAAGACGGAAGTTATCCGGGCTGCCCTGGACTGCGGAATTGACTGGATCAACAATACCGGTGATTCCGCTGATGAGAATTTGAACAGGTTGTGTGCGGAAAGCGGAAAAGTAACAGTATTGATGCGTTCCGATCCCCTGCGCAAAATAACGGATGAAGTGCTTACTGCTGAAAAAATACTGGAACGGGTACGCTCTCAGCTTTTGGACCGGGTCTCGAGGGTCCAGAAATTCGGGATGAAACAGGAGAACATTGTGCTTGATCCGGGGATCGGGTTTGGCAGCTCACCCTCTTTTGATCTGGAAATCATTCGTCAGATTCGTCAGATATCTCTGCTGGGGTATCCGGTTTTGCTTGGAACCAGCCGGAAATCCTTTTTAGGCCGTTATTTACGCCGTCCGGTTGAAGAACGTCAGGCCGGCACGGCTGCAGTGATTTGTTACGCAATTTTGAATGGATGTGATGTAATTCGTGTACATGATGTAAAATTTATGAAAGACATCGCCGCTATGAGCGATATGCTGAGAAAATAGTGATCAGTTGTCAGTGATCAGTGGTTGAAATTGAAAGGAAGAACAAAATGGGAAAATATATCGGTTGTGATCTTGGCGGAACCAATATCAAAGGTGCTATTGTTGATTCGGAAAAAGGAATCATTTATGGCGTAAAGTCTATCCCAACCATGGCGCATAAAGGGCATGACGAGGTGATCAGCCGAATCGCTGATTTCTTTATGTCTATGGTAACAGAATCCGGAATCGATCCCAACGAAATCTTAGGAGCCGGGATTGGTTTGCCGGGCGCGATTGATTCCCGTACAGGCGTTTCTGTGTTCATGACCAACCTCCCCGATCACTGGATCAACGTGCCGGTTGCGGACATGGTCAAAGAAAAAACCGGACTGCCGACATTTCTTCTGAATGATGTGAATGCTATCACCTGGGGAGAAATGAAATTCGGTGCGGCACGCGGATGCTCTTCCGCGGTATGTTTTGCGCTTGGCACCGGTATTGGCGGCGGCGTGGTCATTGATGGAAACCTCGTTCTCGGAAAAACCGGTGCTGCCGGTGAACTTGGTCATCTGGTTGTTGAACCTTACGGAAATTTCTGCAATTGCGGAGGACGAGGCTGTCTGGAAACCTATGCATCAGGCCCCGCGATTCGTTCCGCCGCGATGAAGGCAGTCGCACATGGCGGGACCACCATTCTTGGGGAACTGTGTGAATATGACTTGAACAAACTTGAAGCCCGTACCGTTGCTGAAGCTGCGCAAAAGGGTGATCAGGTGGCCATCAATATCTACAATCAGGCCGGATACTATCTCGGTATCGCCGTTGCCAACATGATCATGGCACTGGAACCGGAAAGAGTGATCATCACCGGTGGTGTTGCTGCAGCCGGAGAACTGCTGCTCACCCCGATCCGTCAGGTGGTTTATGAACGTGTGCATGTGACGCCGCTGAAGGGCATCACCATTCTCCTCGGAGAATTGGGAGATAACGCCGGCGTGATGGGAAATTCCATGTGGGCAGAGAAGTGCCTGTCGCAGAAGTAAATTATCACGTTACCATTCGGAACGGAGCACGTGGGGACTGGCATCTTGTGTTGCGAAGCCGACACAAGAGTGCCTGTCCTCATGTGCGCAGCTCAAGGTTTGTTTAGCTGTAAAAACTGATAGATACGATTTGTTGAAACAGGGAGAGAGAGCCTATGAATAACAAAGAATACGAAAGTGAAGCACGGAAGCGTTATAAAAAGCGTGGTCTCTATGAGGATCCAAAAGGGGATCGGCAAATCTTTCAGAACGAGCTGTCCCATAAACTGATTCCCTCGCTGGGAGATTATCTGCTCGCGATTGCTGCCGGGATCTGTGCCGGAATGGCATTGATGCTGAATGCTGATCCGATGTGGATCCTTTCTGCCGCGCTGATCCCGTTTTGCGGCCCATTCATAGGTATTTCCCTTTCCTGTGTTACCGGATCTCTGCGGTTCTTCGGGAAATCTCTCGGAAAACATCTCCTGACCCTGCTGCTTTTTTGGGCAGGATCCATGCTTTCGATTTTGATCCTGAAAGGAAATCATGTGCCTCATGAAGGAACTGCAGCCTTCTTTACTGCATATAATCCGTTTGCGATTCTTTCTGTGGCGCTGTGTACGGTGATCTGCGTCATTCAGCTCAGGCGGAATGATATGCTTTCTCTGGGGTCATTCAGCTCTGCTGTGACAATTTTTCTCATGGCTCCCTTGACTGTAGCCGGATGGGCTTTTGTCAGCGGTCACCGTCATCTGATCCTGCCATCGCTGCAAACCGGACTTGTCTACAGCCTGATTGCTTTGATGTTATCCGTGATCACTTTGATCCTGATGCGGGCAGCGAACGTGAATTTTGTCAGTATTCTCATGAGTCTCATCATCCTGGTGCTGGGTTTTATCATGACTGCCGAAGGATTCGGGTTGTTCGGTTTTTCATTACGTGAACGCTATGGGGAAAAACAGGCGGAAATTCTGAAAAATATCAACCTTGTTACCTATACGCCAACCAATACCCCAACTGCAACTCCCACGAACACTCCCACCATGACGCCGACGAATACGGATACACCTACACCGACCGCTACCAATACTCCCGTTACGCCCACTGCGACCGCAACGAACACGGCTACCGCGACGGCGACTTTTACGCCTACCGCCACGAACACACCAATCACACCAACACCTACAGCTACCTATACCGCAACAGTCACGCCGTCTATCACACCGACTCGTACGCTGATTCCGACAGCCACACCTACAAAAACAAAAGTTGTCACGCCAACACCCATTTATGGTATCGTTTATGTAAGCCGTGATACGGGAGTCCTGGTGCGTACGACACCTACCCTCAACAGTGAAGTGATTCGCGGAGTTTATAATAATGCTGTATTGGAGATTACAGGTGAAACTGTCTTTGCGGATGGATACAACTGGATCAGTGTCCGTACCAACGAAGGTTTTGACGGTTGGGTGACCGTAGATGTCCTTCGGACAGCTACACCCATACCGGATAATGCAAATTGAATAAAAAATGGTAAATATTCAAAAATGAAGCACACAAGGACAGCTTTCTCGTTGCTGCGAAATCAACGCGAGAAAAAACTGTACTCCGTGTTGCGCTTTCAATATTGAATCAATACAAAAATAATGATATAATAATTATAGTTTTCTTCATAAGGAGTAAAAAATGGAAATCAACAAACAAGCTAACGGCTCAAAGTTAAATGTCGCGCTTTCCGGCAGACTGGACACCACTACTGCACCTGAATTTGAAAAAGAACTGAAGGGTTCTCTCGATGGAGTTACTGAACTGACCTTGGATTTTTCCGGTTTAGAATATATCTCATCCGCAGGTCTGCGTGTGCTGCTCTCTGCTCAAAAGAGTTTGAATGCCGCCAAGGGAACAATGAAAATCGTCGGCGCCAACGAAATCGTAAAAGAAATCTTCGACGTCACCGGATTTTCTGACATCCTGACGATTGAATGAACCCAATCAACGATTGTAAAACAAAATTATTGAACCCTGCGGCATATGGCAGCAGGGTCTAATTTTAATTTTCAGAATGCTTGTTGTGCAGAAGAGCTGAAAAGGAATGAATCATATAACAGAACTACGCAAAATCGATTTGCATTTGCATACGCTGATCTCTGATGGGACAGATTCCCCATCGGAAATCCTTGCAAATGTAAGAAATGCCGGTATCGAACTGTTTTCTGTGACGGATCACGATGCTGTGAAAGCGGCTGAGATCATCAAGAATATACTTCAGGAAGACGATCCTTTGTTCATTTCCGGTGTAGAGTTCTCCTGTAAAGACAATTTTGGAAAATATCACATTCTCGGATATGGTTACGACGCTGAAGCAGCCCCTATGAAATCCCTTGTCGCGAAAGGACATGCGATGCGTTTGGAAAAACTCAGGTTGCGGCTTGAAAGTCTCAAAAAAGATTTCGGCATTGACTTCTCTGAAGAGGATATCAATGGATTATATGCCAATAACAATCCCGGGAAACCGCATATTGCCAACTTGATGATGAAATATAATTATGCCAGTGATAAGGATGAAGCTTTCTCAAAGTTTCTGAATAAAGCCAAAATACCGGATGTTTATGTTCTTCCCGGAGAAGCCATCGACGCGATTCTTGAAAGCGGCGGTATCCCGATTCTCGCCCATCCTTCCTATGGAAGTGGTGATGAATTTATCATCGGAGACGAGATGGAAGACCGTCTGAAACGACTGATAGACATGGGTATCCGGGGTGTTGAAGGATACTACTCCCGTTTCACACCGGAAATGCGGGCGGAAATCCTCTCTCTTGCTGAAAAATACGACCTATATGTAACCGCGGGCAGCGATTACCATGGCGGAAACAAGGAAATCAGGATCGGGGAAACCAATCTTGAGGATGCGCTGCAAGCCCATAAAGGACTCAGACGCTTTCTGGATGAAGTCCCGCTTCGGTAGGGTGACCTGTAAGAGGCTGAACCTTCAAGGGCGTTCACGTCGCTCCAATATTTGTGTCTTTATATTTGACATTATCGAATAAAATTATCTAAAACTTTATCAAAATGAAAGGAGATTCTTATGGTAAAGAAACAGAATCAGCTGTTTAGTGTGCTGATCGCGGCGCTGCTGCTGTTCAGCTTTGTTATTCCTGTCTCTGCGGAGGGGGAAACTCTGACGCTTGAACAGAAGGCCGTATTGACGACGGAAGATCTGCAGCAGCTCAATAACGGAACCGCGGAGATTTTCAGTCATAACGGACGTGTAACGTTTGTGGATGGAAAATGCACGGATGAACCTGTCAACAGCATGGATGACGCGGCTCAGGTAGTTCTCTCTATGCTTGGATTGCTCGGCGGAGATGAACGTGTCCAATTTGAACCGTGGCGAACCCTTACCGACACGGCCGGAAACACATACTACGTTTTCCGCCAGATGTACGCAGGGACAACCGTTCTTGATGGTGCCGTCAAAGTGATCACTGACAAAGACGGGAACATGATAGCCCTCAGCAGCTCCATTGAAACAGAACTGCCGGAAGTTGAAACCTCCGAAGGGATCCTCGCGGAAGAAGCCGAAAAGATCGTTCTCAAATATACCGGCGAAAACGGAATGTCCGGCCTGACCGTGATCCCCGAATTTACTGATAAAATCGTTTTGCCGGTCGTTCTTTCCGTCAGTGATGACGGCGAAGACGCTGAAAGCCGATTTGTCTGGGTCGTTTACACTGACAATCCGCCAACCCGTCCCGGAAAAAGTGCCGAACTCCCTTATCTGGCTCACTATGTCGACATGTCCGGTAACTATCTGTACAACCTTGCCACCATCATGCCCGGAGATATCGCGGGTTCCACCGGGTTTGACACGGAATATTTATTTGAATTCATGGAACCGGCTGACTATACCGGCTATGTTGACTTTTCCGACGGCACAGAAAGAGAAATCAGCGTCACCGTGATGCGGGACAAGCGCACCGGCATGTACTATCTCGGCAACATTGAACGTAAGATCGTGGTAGCGGATTGTTGGGAATTTCTCTACAACAACGGAACTGTCAAGCTGTACTCCAGCCCGGATAACCTTGAATGGGATCAGGTCGGCCTGCTTTCCCTCTATAACTACTGCCGTGCTTACGATTATTACAAAGAAATCGGCTGGATCGGCGGAAACGGTCTTGAGACGCCGATCATGATCCTGAATAACTACTGTGATGAAAACCATGTTCAGGTTGACAACGCGGCGTTTATGGGGAATTACCTGGGATGGTCTCTTTTTGCTGCAAGTATTAAAAACGATTTTTCGCAGTGTTTGGATGTTATTGCTCATGAATTCACACACTGTGTGACCGGATCCGTGATGACCTACAATTCCTATATGAATGATTTCGGGGCTATCAACGAAGGTATGAGCGACATTCAGGGCGAAATCGCCGAGCAGATGATGGATAATGTTGATGAAAAGAGTCTCTGGGTCCTGGGAAACAACAGTCTTACCCCCGTCCGCAGCATGAGCAATCCCCACCGCTATCAGCAGCCTGAGTTCAGCTGGGATCTTTATTACAAGCCGAAAGTGCAAACACCAACTGTGATCAACGATTTCGGCGGTGTTCATACCAATTCCTCTCTCCTGAATAATGTGGCTTATCGCCTCATCGCAGAAGGCGGAATGAGCCTGGAAGAGGCAAGAGCATTCTGGTTCGCGGTGGATTGCACAATGGTCCCGGGTACGGATTACGCACAGCTGAGCGAACTGTTGCCATGGGTTCTGAAATCTATGGGAATGGATCAGTATCAAACCGTTTTGCAGAAGGCTATCGATGCAACACGTCTCGGAATTTCCGAAATGCCGGATTTCTTTGATAATGACAGAGCCCTTGTGAAGCTGACCCTTCCCGACAATGAAAACTTTAGCGACGGCAACTGGGCGATGCAAATTTACAGCGTTGACATTGATGGATTTGTTGAAAAAGTCACGCGGATCTTCGCACAGCTGAAAGCCGGAGATTACAGTTCTCTGCCGCAATCTATGCAGGAACTGATCGCGGCTGAAGAGGAAAAAGCTGCTGCACCGACACCGGAACCGGAACAGAAGGGATTCTTTGACGAATTGTTTGGCATTTTCGCAGATCCCAGCCCGTTCTTTGTAATACCGACACCGACTCCGGCACCTGAGTTGACAGATGAACAAAAGGATGACCTGAGAGAATGGTTGATAAACGATTTTCTGGTCTATATCTACTCCAATATGAGTTCAGCCGGTCAGGATGGTCAAACGGTCTACATGATGAGCCGCCCGGGACGGACAATTCCGCTCCTGATTCACATGGCATTTGACGAGAATTTTGAAACTCCGGAACAGGTGGTATTTACATTTTATATCAATGATCGCTGGTATAAATTGCCGGACGCGACGAATCTTTTAGAGGAAGGGGCGGAAACAGAACAGAAACTCGATCCTGAAACAGAGCAGATGATTCAGGAACTGGTTGATAAATTATTCGCCAATCTTGGGAATATCAAGAGCATGGATGATGCTCTGGATCTCGTCACACTGACGATCAAAGGCGGAGAGGTCTTTGAGATCCCATCGACAGGTCTTGAAGAGATCGTCCTGCCGGATCCTGGGGAATCAAAGCTGGATCTTTCAGCCGACACAGAGCCTGTGCCCAGTCGTATGTCCAGACCGAAACAACAGGAAGAATAAAACTATAATCCTTTGGTCCGGTTCACTGAAAAGGCGAACCGGACCTTTTGTTTTAAACTCGTATTGTACAGAACCTTTCCCCAGAAAACGGTTGATGTTATAATAGAAACCCGGGAACAAGTATTCCCATTTCAGAAACGAGGAAAAGAAACATGAGAAAACTGCATCTGATTCTGATACTGATGATGGTACTTTCACTCGGCAGCACCCGTGTTTCCGCATATTCCGGTGAAAGGGGAAGACAAATCATCATTAGCAATGATGATTTTCAGGGCTGCACGATTGGCGATGATCCGTCATGCATCGTCCCGCAGGATCTGTTTGATCCGGGGCCTTTCCCTGTATCGAGTGATACGGTTTCATTCCATACCACCGATATCGCCGGCAATCCTGTCAACAGCAAAGACCTCTTTTCCGCAAGCAAAGTGACCATGATCAAAATCTGGTCCACTACCTGTGTGCACTGCATCGGCGAAATGCCGGAGCTGATCAAACTGAACAAAGAACTCAAACACAAAGGCGCGCAGGTGATCGGCATAGTTTACGACGCGGATGAAGCGGATGAAGTCAAAGAGGCAAAAGAGATCCTTACTGACCTTCATGTTGATTACATCAACCTGCTGCCGAACAAAGAGATCCGGAAAATCTTCCGGACACAGGCCTTTCCCTCGACCTTTTTTGTGAATGAGAAGGGAGAGCTCCTCGGTGAGCCTGTTTTGGGGAGTAAGTTCAGCAAATACGAGGAACTGCTCAGTAAGTACCTTCAAGAGTAAAAAAAGAAGCCGCAATCCGCGGCTTCTTTCGTCATAAGAAATATATCAGCGTTTCCCTTTATCCCAGGGCTGGCCGGCAGCCTTTGGCGGATGGTTCTTCTTGGAGAAGAAAATCAGCAGCAGCATCGTCAGCACATAGGGCAGCATCAGGAACAAATCGGAATAATTGCTCGGCAGCTTCATCGCGATGCAAAGCTGGTACCCGCCGGATTTCGCAAGACCGAAAATCAGGCAAACCAGAGCCGTTGAGCCGATATTCCAGTTGCCGAAGATCATCGCGGCAATAGCCAGATAACCATACCCCTGATAAATCGATGGTGAAAAATTCGCGAGCAGCGAGTACGCAAAGCACATCCCGCCGATGCCGGAAAGGGCTCCGGAGATGATCACCGCGATCCAGCGGGTCTTTTCCACATCGCCGCCGGCCGCATCCACTGCCTGAGGGTTCTCCCCGCAGGCCTTCAGGCTCATGCCGTAACGGGTCTTGTTCATCAGGTACCAGAAGAAAATCACCAGCACGATGATAATGATCTCAAAGGGGTACATATTGGTGAAAAGCCCCCCGATCCAGGGAATCTTCGAGAGTCCAGGCACCGTGAAGCGGTTGGAAACGCCCAGAATGAACTTGTTCGAAGCGGTCCCCGTGATTGCCGTGTTTGCTGCACTGGTGAAGAATGTGGTCAGAGCCACAGCCAGAATGTTGATCACCACGCCCGAAATCACCTGATCGGCATGGAATTTGATGCACAGCAGCGCATGCAAGCAGGCATAAAGACCGGCACCGATGGCAGCAGCTAACATGGCAATGTAAATGATGGCCTGGTTACCGTTTCCCATCAGTGGGATCAGCAGGATCGCGATCAGCGCACCGACAAAAGCACCGACACCCTGAAATCCCTCTACAGCCAGATTCGTCACTCCGCTCTTTTCTGAATATATGGCGCCAACAGCCATGATCAGCAGCGGCAGCGCAAAGGAAAGACCATCTGTAAATACCTTTTCCATTATCTTTCCTCCTCTTTCCGATCGGACGATTTGTCCATTTCTTTTCGTAGATAGCTATTCGCAATCATTTTCATGTAATTTCCGCAGGATGCGTATAGCAGCATAATACCGGTAATCAGGGAAGCGATTTCCTTTGCCACACCGACCCGGGAGCTCATGTAATTTGCACCCTGTTGGAAAATACAAACGATCACAGAGGCAAAGATGGCGCCAATCGGGGATGAGTTTCCCAGCAGAGCGACGGAAATGGAGTCATACCCCATCCCCACGAGCGTCTTCGGGATGATCGTATTGGTGTAACCGAGGTAATACGTCACACCGGCCAGCCCCGCAAGCGCACCGGAAATCGCCATGGAAAAAACGATGCTCTTCCCTACGCCGACACCGAAGTATTTCGCGCACTGCGCATTCAGCCCTACCGCTTTCAGTTCAAACCCAAAAGAGGTCTTATCAAACAGGAACTTCACCACAAACGCGATCAAAACCGCGATCACGATTCCCAGCGGGACCTTGCAGTTGACTCCGCCGATCTGTACATTCGTCCAGGTCAGGCGGGAAGCGGGAGAACAGACGTTGCTCGTCCGTGTCATGATGTTCACGAAATTGTTGTTGATAAAGAACCCGGTCAGGTAGCTGATGATGTAGTTGATCATGATTGTCGAAACGACTTCATGAATGTTGAACCGGAATTTCAAAAACCCAACCAATGCTCCTACCAGACCCCCGGCGAGAATACCGATCAGGATCACCAGCGGTTTTGCCACAACAGCGGAAAGCTCTTTGTTATACCCAACCAGAACGGTTGCCAGAAAACCGGAGATCAGCATTTGTCCGGAAATCCCGATATTGAACAACCCGGTCTTGAACCCGGCGATAAATGCCAATGCAGCCAGCATCAGGGGCGCCAGGTAATTCAGGAAATCAAACAGGTCGGAAAGCATGCCGCTGCCGCCGCCGTAATTCGCCTTTGGCAGAAACCCGCAGCCCTGCAAAAAACTCTGAAAGGCTACCAGAGGATTTTTCCCCATGATCAGCAGCAATGCACTGGCCGTGATAAGGGTCAGGATAATCGCCAAAAACGAAGCCCACAGGGATGAATGGCGTCCGCTGAGACGCTTTGCCAGAAACTTTTTCATGCGTCTTTTACCCCCATCATGTATCGTCCTACCTCATGGGATGACATTTCACCGGCGGGAGCGATTTTCAGCAGTTCCCCGCGGTAAATCACCCCGATCGTGTCAGCCAGTTCCATGATTTCATCAAGTTCCAGGGAGATCAGCAATATCGCCGCACCATTGTCCCGTTCCTGAAGGATCTGCCTGTGTATATTTTCGATCGCACCGATGTCCAGACCCCGTGTCGGCTGAACAAAGATGATCAGCTTCGATTTTTCCTCAATTTCGCGGCCGACGATCGCCTTCTGCTGATTTCCTCCGGACATGGAACGCACGATCGTCGCCGGTCCCTGCCCGCTGCGGATGTCATAACGGCCAATCAGCTCTTCTGCGTATTTCTGGAATTGTTCCTGGTTCAGGATTCCTTTATGGGAAAAGGGCTCTTTGAAATATTCCCGCAGAGCCAGGTTATCCCGCAGCGTGAAATCCAGCACCATGCCGGTCCCATGACGATCTTCCGGAATGTAGGAAATGCCGCTGAGAGCCCGTTCACGGACAGAAGCATTAGTGATGTCTTTCCCGTCGAGTTTAACGGTTCCGGAAGCGATTTTCATCAGTCCGGCAACGGCGTCCGCGATTTCTGTCTGCCCATTTCCGGAAACTCCGGTCACAGCAAATATCTCACCGCCTCTCACTTTGAAGGAAACATCCTTCACGACCTCAAAATTGTCTTCATTTTTGACAGTCAGATGATCGACATCAAGGATCGTTTCGCGGAAACGGGCTTCTGCTTTTTGCTGATTGAAGCTGACCTTATGCCCAACCATCAGATCTGCCATTTCCTGAACGGATGTTTCGGCAACGTTCTTCACGTCGATCAGCTTTCCCCGGCGAAGGATTGCGCAGCGGTCCGCGATCCGCTTGATTTCCATGATCTTGTGGGTGATGAGGATGATCGTTTTGCCATCTTTCCGCAGACCGTCAATAATATCCAGCAGAAAATCAATTTCCTGCGGGGTCAGAACGGCAGTCGGTTCATCAAAGATCATGATTTCCGCTTTGCGGTAAAGCATTTTCAGAATTTCCACACGCTGCCGTACAGAAACCTGCAGGTCACCGATAAGGTCTGTTGGGTTCACTTCCAACCCGTATTTTTTTGAAAGCTCCGCGATTTCTTTGTTCGCTTTTTTCATGTCGACCCAGGGCAGAAATCCGAATTTCCGCTCCATCGGTTCAATGCCGAGCACGATGTTTTCCGCAACCGTGTACGTATCGACCAGCTTGAAATGCTGATGAACCATGCCGATGCTTTGTGCTGTGGCATCTGTGGAGGAATGAAAAACGACGGGCTTTCCGTTGATCAGGATCTCGCCGCTGTCCGGTTCGTACATGCCGAAAAGCATGCTCATCATGGTGGATTTTCCGGCACCGTTTTCCCCCAGCAGCGCATATACTTCGCCCTTGCGGATGCTGATCGACACATCATCATTGGCGACAATTCCAGGAAAGCGTTTGGTGATGTGTCGCATCTCGACAATATATTCGCTCATTTCCACCTCGTTTCTGTGGTCAGTGTCCAGTGTTCAGTTGAATAAGGAAGGCGGCATAGCCGCCTTTCCCATAGGGGACTGTCCCTTTACGGGACTGTCCCCATTACTCATTCATATAAAAATGCTAACAGCTAACAGCTTAATTTAACCCCGGGAAATCAGTCGGACCATATTCTGTCCACTGGGAGGCAGGGGCGATTTCGCCGGCCTTGAGCAGGTCGTAGCATTCTGCCAGTTTTGCCAGAGCATCTTCGCTGAGCTGCTGGCGGCCTTCAGCGGAAACATAACCGGTGGAATCGGTGTCGGCACCGAGCATGGCGTCTTCACCGGTGAAGGTTCCGTCATAGATCGCTTCCAGCTGTTTGGTAACGTTGCTGTGCATGACTTTCAGACCGGAAGTGAGGATAATGTTGCTGTCGCCGTTGACGCCGTCGTTGTACTGGTCGACGTCACAGCCGATCACATAAACATCCTTGGCTTCTTTGGCAGCAGTGAAAACGCCGTTTCCGGAAGCGCCGGCTGCGACAAAGAGAACATCCACGCCCTGAGAGATCAGGGTTTCACCGACGATCTTACCGGTGGCTTCATCGCCGAAATCGCCGACATAGTTGCCGCCGACATTGTTGCCGAAAAGATCGGTCGCAGCGAAGGACGGCAGTTCAACACATTCTGCGGTTGTACCGTATTTGGCATTGGCGTAATTGACGCCGCTCATGAAGCCATACTGATAGTTCACATTGGATGGGAAAGCCATGCCGTTGACAACAGCGACTTTGTTTGTCTTTGTGGAAAGGGCAGCTGCCACACCGGCGAAGAAACCGGATTCTTCTTCCTTGAAGGTCATGGTGTAGGCATTCGGAGCTGTGACCTGGTTGCCTTCACTGTCCTGGATGGTTGAGTCCACAACGATGAAATATTTGTCCGGGTTATTCAGGACAACATCGCCGACTGCTGCGAAGTTGAAGCCCGGCAGAACGAACACATCATAATCACCGGCAAATTTCTCAACAGTCGGGACGAGCTGAGCATAGTCGGGTTCCTTGATATCCGTTACTTTTGAATTCGGATGGGTTTCCAAAAAGGCCAGGATCCCTTCATAACAGTCCTGGTTAAAGGACCCGTCATCCACACCGGTGGATGTGATGATAGCGATATTCAAATCACCTTCCGCCATAACCGGAAAAGCGAAAACGACCAGCATCATGACTGCCAAAAGCAGCGCAGCAAATTTCTTCATATTTCCTCCATATCAAAACACTGATGGGTTGTGGCTTGTCACAACCGGAATAATAAAACTTATTCTAATTTATACCATATTATACTTTGCTTTACAAGAGAGCAAATATCCTGAATATCTCGTTATTTTTTCACCTGAGTAGTAACTGTTCAGTACCGAGTCAACGGAATCTGCTGTTTGGTCGAGGTACTTTGAAAATTTAGCCTAAATTTCCAACAATTATAGATAATAAAAGAAGTATGCACTTTGATAATAAAATAATGAAAATGATGTAAAATAATGTCAGAGAGAGAGGCAAGGGTTTTTTTTATCCTTTCCTCTTTTGTTTGTTAATCAGGAAATTCTAAGGTAATTCTAAGGTTGGACGTGTAAAAATAAAATGGGAAGGGAGATTTCCACTGCATGGACGAATGTGTTTTCCCCTGAGTTTTCCCCCAACTTCGGACTGCATTAAAAGGTGGAATCTCTCTTTCTATTTTTATTGTCTGATTCCGGTGTTGCCACAATGAAATTTCTTCGATAATTGGAGAGTCTATGTCATTTAAACGTCACAGGAAAATCATACTGACAGGATTGACGGCACTTGTTTCCATTTGCGGATGTTCCCGACAGGAGGAAGAAACCGCAAGTGAGTTCCGTACGCTTCCTGCTGTGATTGGGAATGTTCAGACCTATGTGACATTTATCGGGAATGTTACCGGCGGTCAGACGTCTTCCCTCACCTGGGGCACGAATGGCGTGATCGAGTCTGTGAATGTGAGGCTTGGCGATCTGGTACGGGAGGGGCAGGTTCTTGCCACGCTTGAAAACAGCTCCCTTTCTGCCGAGATCGTAAATGCTGAGATTCCGTATATCACTGCGCTGGAAAATCTGGAAGAAGTTCTTGAATCAGAAACTCCGAAAGCGCAAGCTTACAAGGATCTGAAGGATAAAGAGGGTGATCTGGAACAGGCAGAAAAATACCGGGAAAGTCTGAAATATCCCCGCGCGACAATTGGCGATGTGAAATACTGGTCTGATCAGGTTGAAATCTACAGGGGATATTATGAGGATGCAAAGAAAACATTTGATGACGCGGCAAGCTGGCGTAACAGTCCCGTTCGGTTTGAATATGACACTTATCATGACCGGCGTAAGGCTATGCTCACCGCTTTGAATGAGTATGCAGAAGTTTACAACACCTACCTTTATTACAGCGGCAAAGTGTCTGATCGGGATCTTGCAATAGCCAAAACGGATATCGACACGGCAAAGGCGGAATACGAGACGGCACTGAAGGTTTTCAAGACTTACTCAAATTATCCGCGGGAAAAAGATTTGAATACCGCGCAGCTGCAGGTTGAAAATGCACAAACTACTTATAACCGCAGAAATATTACGGCTTCGATCAATGGCATTGTGACGCAGATCAATGTCAGACCCGGAGATTATGTGACAACAAATTCTCCTGCTTTCCGTCTGGATAATATGGAGCATCTGTATATCCCTTTGAATGTCTCTGAAATCGATATTTTGACCGTTCATGATGGAATGAAAGCGCAGATCGTGCTGGATTCCAATCCGTCAAAGGTTTATGAGGGCAGGATCGTGAAAGTTTCAGCTATCGGAGAAGGCATTGACAGCCGTGTCGCCTTCCAGACTATGGTTGAATTCCTTGAACCGGACGATAAGGTAAAAATCGGCATGACGGCTGAAGTCAATCTGGTCACGGATGGAACGGAAAATGTGCTGATCGTGCCCGCGAATGCCGTGTTTTCAGATAAGCGTAACAGTTATGTAAGCGTTTCTAACGGAACGGGCTGTAATGATGTTCCTGTGACTGTGGGCATGGTTTCCGATACGGTTGCAGAGATCAAAGGCGGCTTTTTGAAGGAGGGCGATTCGGTTTGTGTGCCCTCTGTTGACAATCAAATCTTGCGGGCGATGGGATTGAGCAGTGCGGATGTTGAAATAACTTCTGCGGCTCAGGATCCATTTGCCGGCAGAAATGAATAAATGTAAATGTTCAGAACTTACGCGGCGCACATGGGTACAGGCGCACTTGTGTCGGCTTCGCGACACAAGGTGCCAGTCCCCAAGTGCTTCGTTCTGGATAGGTACTACGTAATGAGGATCGGTAATGGAGCAAACTGAAAAAAAGAAAGTCAAACGAAAAATCGGGAAAAAAGCGCTGATAACGATCATCATTTTGCTCGTGATCCTGTTGGCTATTCTTGGATATGGTTATTACTATTATCAGAGAACAACGGCATTGATTCAGCAAAAACAGGCAGAGGCATCAGAATTGGAACCCGACACGGCCAAAGTGGAACGGGGTGATTTGACCAACACTCTCGAAGATATTTCCGGTATCGTACGGTCCAACCAGTCTGTTTATCTTTACTGGCAGACCTCCGGGACGGTTTCTGACGTATTTGTTGAAGCCGGTGATGAAGTGAAAAAAGGAGACGTATTGGCAGAGCTCGACCGCAGCACAATCGATTCCTCAATTATCGACGCGGAAGTAACAAAAGAGCAGGCGGAAGAAAAACTCGAACGTTTATATACCTCGACCCTGACATTGGAACAGGCCAGGACAAAAATGGTTCAGGCAAAAAAGGCCGTGGAGGATGCGCAGAAAGGCGTCGATGCATTGGGTATTGTCCGTGCCGACTGGATCGAACTCGGCGTGAAATATGATGACTATCAGCGTGCTATTGAAGCCTATGAAGTCGCAAAGAAAAATTTTGACGCGGTGAAAATGCTTGACCTGGATAATGTGACTCGTGTTATGGCACTGGCACGGATGGAAAGCGCAAAGTCGCAGATGGACTCCGCAAAAGCACAGTACAACTGGTATAACGGGGAAGCGGAAGAAATCGATATTCAGAAAGCAGATGCCGCATTGAAACTGGCGCAGGCTCAGTTGGATGATGCTGTCCGGACGTACAATCGCATCAAAGACGGTCCGACCGACAATCAGATTCGTTCCCTTCAGGCAGAGGCGGATGCCGCAGCTGCGACTGTGAATACGGCGAAAATTATTGCACCAATCAACGGAACGATTGCGGAGGTCGAGGCTAAGCCCTATGATGTAATTACGTATGAGTCCGCTTCAGCTGCGCGGGATAAACTGGCTTTGCGTATAGATGACCTGTCGTCGCATTATATTGATATCACCGTGACAGAATTGGATATCAATAATGTTCATCTCGGACAGCAGGTGACCATTACTTTTGATGCCATCCCGCTGAGGGAATACAAAGGAACGATCGTCAATATTTCCAATGCCGGTGTAGTGGAAAACCTGAGCGTGAATTTTGATCTTACCGTCAGGATGGAGGAGACTGATGATTCCATTAAATCCGGTATGATGGCGGATGTCGCAATTGTCACCGAGCATGCGGAGAATGCGCTTTACGTTCCGCAGCAGGCGATTTCTGTCGCTGAAGACGGGATCACCCGGGTTGTACAAAAACTGATGGCTGATGGCTCCTATGCAGAGATCCCGGTGACAGTTGGAATGACCTCAGGTACGAATGTTCAGATCACCTCAGAAAACCTGAAAGAGGGAGACGAAGTCAGGCTGAGTAAAGTCACTTCCATGATGAATACAAACATGAATTTCAGCAATATGTTCGGCGGAAATATGAGAAATCCCGGCATGGGCGGAAGACCCGGCGGAGCACCGGGCGGAGCTCCTTCCGGCGGAAGACGGAGATAGTCGGGAATCGGGAATCGTAAGTTAGGAGTTAGAAGTGGGTGACGATATTGGCGTTATTCATACAGAACATATAAAAAAATACTACATCATGGGAGATGTAGAAGTTCGCGCTTTGAATGATATCACATTGGATATTTACAAAGGCGAACTGGCCGCGATCATGGGACCCTCCGGCTCGGGAAAATCGACATTGATGAATATTCTCGGCTGCCTGGACCGCCCGACAAGCGGAATCTATAAGCTGGGCGGGGAACTGGTTTCCGAGATGAACGATTCACAGCTTGCGGATGTCAGAAACCGCAAGATCGGTTTTGTGTTTCAGAGTTTTAATCTTCTTCCACGGTCAACCGCACTGGAAAATGTAATGCTGCCGACACTGTATTCCAAAAACAAACGAAATGCGAAACAGCGGGCTATTGATGCGCTGGAGATGGTCGGACTTGGTTCCCGACTGAATCACAAGCCCAAAGAAATGTCCGGTGGTCAGCAGCAGCGTGTGGCGATTGCCCGGGCGCTTATCAATGATCCTGAAATTATCATGGCGGATGAGCCTACCGGCAACCTGGACAGCAAATCCGGTAAGGAGATCATGGAACTGCTGATCCGTCTGAACAAGGAGCAGGGGAAAACCATTATCCTTGTCACGCATGATCCGAAAATCGGCAAACAGGTGCCGCGCGTGATTTCCGTGTTTGATGGTATGCTCGGGTCTGAGGAGGAACAAGCAGAACTGAAGCGTTGGACGGATGTGAATTATTCGAAGTTGGATGGACTGAAAAACGACAAAGCTGCCCTGGCTGATGACCATGCGGCGGACAATATTCCCGCGGCAGCGGAAACCGGAACCGAAGGTGCTGTTGCCGGTCTTGCGAACGTTCCGGAAACGGAGCCAAAGCAGTCCGAACCTGTCTCAGAAACACCGGAAGGAGAAACGGAAGAAGAATGAATATTACAACGCTGATCAAAGAGGCAATGAACTCCATCACTTCCAATAAGGTCCGTTCTTTCCTGACGATGCTCGGGATTTTTATCGGAGTCGGAGCAGTGATTGCCATGATGTCTGTCGGGCAGGGGGCTCAGAACTCCATTACCGATTCACTGAGTACATTGGGAACCCAGACGCTTTACCTGACGCCGGGAAATTTTACTGAAAATGTCCGCAATGCACAGAACTTAACAAATGATGATATTGAGGCAATTTCCCGCTTGGAGTGCGTCGAAATCGCCGCACCGGTGGTTTCTTCACAATCCTATACGATTTCTCAGAGCAACGGCAAAACTGCCAATGCTACGGTGACCGGCGTCGTTCCCGGTTACCGCACGGTTGGAAATTATGATATGATGCTGGGAAGTTTTATTACTCAGGAGAATATTGACAGCAAGGAAATGGTCGCGGTGATTGGGACTGAGATCAATGAATCCCTGTTTGGTGCAAAAAACAGCAGCTCGATCGGAGAGACGATCCGCATTATGGGACAGCCTTACCGTGTGATCGGTGTACTGGAGGAAAAGGGGAGCACAACGATCGGTACGTCTCAGGACCGGAATGTTTTTATTCCTCTTTCAACCGCGCAGTCCCGGCTGATGACACGACAGAAGAATACTGTCAGTCAGGCGTCAATTTTGGTCAAATCAGAATACACGCTTGAGGAAGCGCAGGCTGCAATTGAGAGCCTGCTGCAGGAGCGGCACGGAATTTTTGAAGGTAACCCGAATGATTTCACGATCATGAATGTTCAGGAAATCCTGAATGCTGTCAGCAGCATTATGAGCACGTTTACGTTGTTCCTCGGCGGTGTTGCGGCGATTTCCCTTCTGGTTGGCGGCATCGGCATTATGAATATTATGCTGGTCACGGTCAGTGAACGAACACGAGAGATCGGTCTGCGGAAAGCGCTGGGCGCCAAGAAGGGTGATATTCTGGCACAGTTCCTTGTGGAGTCGTCCGTACTTTCCCTGGTAGGCGGACTGCTGGGTATCGCATTTGGTCTGCTGCTTGCTTTTGGAATCGCGCGGATCGCTGCCATGACCGGGACGGAACTGCATGTTTCTGTAAATCCGGTGATTATTTTAGGCGCAACCCTGTTTTCTATTGCTGTTGGATTGTTCTTTGGTGTCTATCCCGCTAACAAGGCTTCAAACCTTGAGCCGGTTATCGCTCTTCGTTCCGAATAGGCGGCAGGAGAATATTTTATAATGACAAAGATGCTTCTAAAAACGGAAAGAATAAAAGCCTTGCGGGGTCTGATTGCTGTTCTGACCCTGCTTGTTTCCGTTTTGGCACTAACCTCCTGTTCGTTGATTCCGGAATCGCTGCTTCCGCGTGAACAAACTGAGTCCTATTCTCCTTTGCAGGAGTATCAGATTCCTGTGACGCGCGGGACGATTAAATCTTCATTGAGTTTTGTCGGAAACCTTCGATATAACCAGTCATCGACAATGACATGGAAAACTGACGGCGTAATTGATAAGGTTTACGTGAAAGTTGGCGATACGGTCAAAAAAGGGGATATTCTTGCGGAACTTGCACCGGACTCTCTTTCATCGAACATCCTGCTTGCTGAAAAGAATATGATCGAACAACAGGAAAAACTGGAGGATGTGAGGGAGTCAGAAGCTGCCCGTATGCAGGCATATGTCACATTGAATGAAAAGGAAAATGCTCTGGTACAGGCAAAACTGGCACAGGAAGCCCTTTATTATCCCAGAGCCACCCGGGAAGAAATGGAAATCGCCTGGGATAAATATGCACTTGCCCATCTGAACTTCAATTACGCCAAACAGGACTATGATTTTATTGTGTCAATGAATTATCCGTGGGAAGGCTCTGAGCCGGAAAGATGGCGAAACGGACGCAAGATCAATGGCGGCGATATCCGCAGCGGCAGAGAACGGAAGTTTGAGGATTATGTAAATACATATAACGAACTTGTTTCGACATATGAAAATTATGTATGGACAGCCGGAAGACCTACTGACACAGAATATGCTGTTGCACAGGGGAATGTTGCCGTTGCGCAAATGGAATATGATAAGGCTTTGGAAGATTATCTGTCCTACAACAACATGCCGCGAGAAAAAGATGTTCAGTCCGTGGCACTCAGCCTCAACAGTGCGGAGAGTGTGTATAATTCCCGTTTTATTCTGGCCCCGTTTGATGGTGTGGTTACTTCGGTAGATGCTGTTGAATCTTATTATGTGAAACGGGGAGCAGAAGCGCTGCGCGTGGATGATTTGAGCAGGATCTATGTTCCGCTCAGCATTCCGGAGCTTGACATCAGCTCTCTTTCATATGAGAATGCAGTAACAATTAAAGTTGACGCAATAAAGAACAAAACGTATCATGGTCATTTGTATTCAATATCAGATGCAAGTACGCTCTCGGAAAATACGACCGCATTCAGTGCTCTGGTTTTGATCGATGATCCTGATGATACCCTTTGGGCCGGGTTGACGGCCGAGGTTTCTTTGGATGTTCATGAGAAGAACGATGCGCTCCTGATACCGGACAGCGCTATAACCTATACGGACGGCAATCCGCATGTTACAGTTGTAAAAGGCAGCGAGAGGCTGACAAAGGAAATTTCCATCGGGATGTTTTCGAATGGAGTCACAGAGGTGATTTCCGGAAACCTACAGGAAGGGGACCTGCTTGCCATGCCATCAATTTCCGCGGATGTTTTGACTGCTCTTGGATTGGACCCTTCTGAATATTTATCAAGGGAATCACGTCACTGATTGATAGAATAGGAAAAGTTATGGATCATAAAATAGAAGTCGTAAAGAAAAGTGTCTGGGGACCGATTTTGATCATTCTGCTGATCATTCTGATCATTTTAGCAGCCGGAGCGTTTTTGGTTGTCAGGCTGAACCTTGTCCAACAGCTCACTCGAGCTGAATCTATGATCTCATCGCTTTCTGTGACGACGACCCGGGTGAAAGAGGGCGTATTCGACCTGACGCTGAGCAATATTGTGGGAACAGTCCGTTCCGGACGTTCGGTGGATTTGAATTGGCAGACCAGCGGAACTGTTGGCGAAGTGTTGGTGAAAGTCGGGGATCAGGTTAAAAAAGATGACGTTTTGGCTTATCTTGATGAATCAACCCTGGATCTGGATGTGATCACCGCACAGATGGACATTTTGGACGCGGAAGATGATTACAACAAAATGATGAACAATTCCGAGAAAATCGCATCCACACTGTCGACAATGGTTCAGGCAGAGAAGACCTTGGAGGATGCTCAAAAGAAGCTTGACAGCATGGATATGACCCGGGTAACGGATGTGAATTTGCTGATTGCAAAAGACAGTGCTGCCCTGGCTGAAGTGAAATACGAAAGAGCTTTGATCAAATTTGAGGAGCTGCGTTATGCACCGCTTGATTCCGAACCGCGAATAAAGGCTCTGGGTGATGTCGGCGGATATCGGACAGTCCGGGATAATGCTCTGGCTGAGTATAACTGGTATCTGGGTGAGATCGACCAGCTTGAGCTGCAGACGCGCGAGGCTGCGGTTGAACTGGCAAAGGCTGAGCTGGAAGAAGCGCAATATCAGTATCAGAAGGCTCTGGACGGTCCGACAGAGGCAGAAAAAATGCAGGCTCAGGCAAAAATTGACGCGTATCAGACGAAAATCGATTCATCAAAGATCATCGCCCCCTTCGGCGGGACTGTCACGCAGATCGAAGCCAAGGCCGGTGATGTTATTTCTTACGATTCCAATGTGTCAGCTCGGAATATTTTCGCCTTGCGGATTGATGATATCTCGACCTTCTACATGGATTTTACGGTTTCCGAACTTTATGTCAACAGCATTAAAGAAGGGATGCCTGTCAAGGTCAGTTTCGCGGCTATTCCCAATAAGGTTTATAACGGAACGGTCTATAAGGTTTCGGATGTCGGGACGCAAAGCGGTTGGAACATCACCTTTGATGTCACGATTGCTATTGACAACGCTGACAGTGATATTAAATCCGGTATGACAGCGGATTTGACGCTTGAAATCGCCCGGGTTGAAGACGCAAAATATGTTCCGCAGACTTCAATTATCGTGAAAGACGGTAAATATGCGGTCAATTTGAAGAAAATCAATGGGGAAATGGAAGAGGTCCCGGTTGAAATTGGGTTGATTTCAGGCACAAATGTCCAAATCGTCAGTGACAAAATTTCCGGCGGTGATGAAATCGAGCTGGATGTAAACAAGACCAACAGCAGCAGCGATTTCAATCCCTTTGGAATGTTCGGCGCGATGATGGGCGGAGGTGCCCCGGGCGGCGGACGTCAGCCCAACAGCAGACCCGGCGGCAATTCCCGCAGATAAAAATTATAAGGGTCAGAGGGCAGATATCCATCATCTGCCCCTAACCCCTAATTCCTAATCCCTAATCCCTAACTAACTTCCCATATGTGAATGGATCTTTGCCGCGACCATATCCAGAGCCGCGTGATTCCGTCCGCCCCGGGGAACAATGATGTCTGCGTAGCGTTTGGAGGGTTCGACAAAAGCCTCGTGCATGGGCCGCACGACATTGATGTACTGGTCGCAGACTGAGTTTACCGAGCGGCCGCGTTCTTCGATGTCCCGAAGCAGACGGCGCATAAAGCGAATGTCCGCGTCCGTATCGACGAAGATCTTCATGTCCATCAGGTCGCGCAGCTCTTTGACCGCGAAAATCAGGATCCCTTCAACCAAAATCACCGGCTGCGGTTCAATGTGTTCGGTCTCTTTGGAGCGGGTGTGCTCCACAAAATTGTAAATCGGGACGTCAATGGATTCTCCGTTGCGCAATGCGGCGATATGCTTGATCAGCAGTTCTGTTTCCAGCGCGTCCGGATGGTCAAAATTCACCTTTACCCGTTCAGAAAATGGGAGATTGCTCAGGTCTCTGTAATAAGAATCGTGAGAAAGATAAACGATCTTATTGGTCATCAGGGTTGCAACCAGTTCCCGGGAAAAGGTTGTTTTTCCGGAACCGGTACCGCCGGCTATGCCGATTACATAAGGTGGTTTTGCAAAAGGTTGTTCCATGTCTACTCCTCCTCATCATCTCCAAACCGCATCCGCAGGTAGGATTCGTAACGTTCCCGGCTGACACGTCCTTCTTCTACTGCCTGATGTACCGCACAGCCGATTTCATTTTCATCATGCGTACAATCGCTGTAATAGCAATCCTTGACCAGATCCCGCAGTTCCGGGAAATATCCGTCCAGTTCCTCCGGCTCGATATCCCAAAGAGCCAGTGTTTTCAATCCCGGCAGGTCAGCGACAAATCCACCGTCTTTCAATGGGAACATTTCCCGAACAACGGTCGTGTGCCGCCCTTTTTCATTGTAATCTGAAATCTCATTTGTCCGCAGATCCAGATTGGGATCAATGCGGTTGATGATCGTGGATTTTCCGACACCGGAAGGACCGACCAGCCCGGAAATCCGCCCCTTCAGAAGCTCATGTACTTCTTCGATCCCTGTGCCGTTTTCGGCAGAAACAAAGATTGTCCGATAGCCCAATGGTTCATAATCGCGAAAGAGCTCTCTTGCCTTTTCTTCACCCAGCAAATCGATCTTGTTTACAATGATCACCGGTGTGATCTTTTGTTTTTCACAAACCACCAGAAAGCGGTCCAGCATACGCAGCCGGGGCTCCGGATGGGTGCAGGCAAATACCAGCAGGACCTGATCCATGTTGCTGATGAGTACCTGACGGTACTCGATTTTGATGCCGGTGGTCATGCGGATCAGTTCATTGGTTCGCGGCAAAACCGCTTCAATGATCCCGCTGCCATCCGGAAGAATCTCGAATTCCACTAAATCACCGATGGCGATGATATCTGTATTTTTCCGACCGCTTTTCAGCCTTCCGCGAATTTTGCAGATGGTCTGTTCATCATCGTGGAAAACATGATAAAACCCCGAGTGATATTTCAGGACGCGGCCTTCCATACAAACTACTCGCCTTCCTCTGTTGGTTCGATCTCCCAGGGCGCGCGGGTCGGCCGTGGGGTTGCTGTATTGGTTGGCGTCGGTGAAAGTGTTTTGGTAATATAGACGCCGGTTTCCCATCCGTAAAGACTTCTTGCCTGTCCTTCGTAATACAGTTCGATCACACGGCGGAAGATCGGTGCGGAAACATCGGCACCTTCACCCGCAAACTCGGCAAGGACCGCAATAGCGATATCCGGTTTCCCTTCCATATTTTCATCCGTGTAGCCGGCAAACCAGGCATTGGAATTCAGCCCTGTGTTGGTTGAAGCAGAACCGGTTTTGGCGTGGATCTTGTATTTGGTGTTGATAAATATGTTGTACGCGGTACCGCGCGGATTGCGGACGACTGTCTCCATTGCGTCCTGAATGTTTTTGATATGTTCCGGACTGACCGGCAGCTGTCCCTGCGCTTCGGGTTCAAACGCGGCGATGGTATTGCCTGCCGCATCGACGATCTGCTCCACCACCTGCGGACGGTAAAGGGTTCCACCGTTGCCGATGGCGGCGACAAATCGCGCTACTTGGAGCGGCGTTACCAGAAGGGTGCTTTGTCCGATGCCCAACTGGACAGCAGCGAAAACTTCTGTCGGGTTATCAACGTTGCCCGGTTCTTCTTCCAGTTCGCCGATCCCGGTCAGGGAACCTAAACCGAAGGCACGTGCCATGTCGGGAAGTGCGTTTGGTCCAACCTGCTGGTATAGCTCTTTCCCGATTTTATAAAACCATGGATTGCAGGACCGCATCAGTGCTTCACTGAGGTTCAGCGTGCCGCTGGGCGCTGTTTCATGGTCCAGTGTCCAGTCTTGCAGTTCGATGCCGTCGAGTTCATTCCAGTAATGTCCGCACTCATATGTGTCGGTAATTTCAAAGATTCCATTCTCCAGAGCTGCTGCCATTCCGATGATCTTGAACACAGAGCCAAGCGGATACTGCCCCTGTGTGGCGCGGTTATACATCGGTCGGTCATTGTTATAAAGCAGATTGCCGCTGAAGAAGCTGTTGTAATTGTTAAAGTCCAGCAGATTCGCGTCAAATCCCGGCGCGGATGCCATGCCAAGGACCCGTCCGGTGTCGCGTTCCAACACGACAACAGCGGCGTTGAAACCGTTTACAGCGCGCTGCAGGTCATATTCGAATTGTTCGTCATAGGTCGTATAAATAGAGTAGGCGGCTTCCGCTTCGGTGCGGGACAGACGGTCAACGGTGTTGCCTTCCGCGTCCACAACGTAAAGGGAAGCACCGCGTTTCCCGGCAAGATATTCCTGCCCCCAGGCTTCGATCCCGAGGGAACCGATTCTTTCGTCAACACGGTAGCCCTGCCGCTGCATGGATTCGGCTTCTTCGGCACTGATGGGCAGTACGTAACCGATCATGTGTACACCGATTCCGCCTTCGGTATAGTAGCGGCCGGCATTGTATTCGGTGACGTAGACACCTGTATCGTAGTTTTCCAGGTAGCTGTACCGTTCTTCATACTTGTCTGCTGTGACTTCGCCGATCACCAGATATTCTGTAGGTTCTGCCCGGTTCATCATTTCTGTGATGACCTGCGGTGTTTTCCCGGTCAGACGGGAGAACTCGTTGATCAGGTTTGTCCAATATCCTGCTTGAATTTGTGCCGGTACCACACCCAGCGCATAGGCCCGGGTCTGGTAGGCCAGCGCGACGCCATTCCGATCATAGATCGTGCCGCGGGATGGAACCTGAATGTCCATGACCAGCTTGTTCCCGTTTTCCAGTTCCGGCAGCACCAGCGTGTCCTGCCACTGTATTTTCCATGTGCCGTTTTCCAAAACCATATCCATCAGGTTATCACGGCCGAGTGTTCCGGCCAGTACGGTTTCGTAGTTCACATGAAAGGCTACCTGGGAGGAATTGGGTCCTGTGAGAGCGGATGTGATCTCGTAGGTCAGGTTGCGCAAGGTCATCGCGACAGCAGCATCGTTATAGCGTGTCCGGAAATAGTCCACTGAAACGGAATCCACAGAAACACGGCTCAGCAGGTCGTACATGTCATAATAACGCTCTTCTTGCCATGCCTTGAGAAATGCCTCCGCGGTGATGGTCGGGTCCGGCACTTCTGTCACCATTACTTTCGGCTCCGGCAGCGGGGTCGGTGTGGAAGTGGGAGTTGGTGTGTACAGTTCAGAAGGGTCCGGTTCCTTTTTGATCAGTGAGCAGGATGACATCAGGAAAATCAGGATCAATGTCAGGATAGCGGTTTTTTTCATGTACTAAACTCCTTTGGTGTCGGGGATATCGATAGTGTTGATGAGAATAGAAGGAACATAATTGCATTGATATTTTGTCCCTGCATTGCATGCGGAACGGATTTGCGGGTAGGTTTCATAGCCAAAGCGGTGAAACATGTTCCCTATGTGGCAGAGCGGAAATCCTACTACGGAGGCATAACAGCCGCGGATCGATTCCACCGGGTGAAATTCATGGTTCTGGATGGCGTATGCACCGGCTTTTCCCATCGGGTCCCCGGAAGCGATGTAATCCAGAATTTCTTCCCGGCTCATTTCACGGAAATGAACGACCGTTTCACAAACGGATTGCTGAATGCTGAGCTTCCCGTTTTCCTGATGTCCCATGGCAACCGCGGTGCAGACCAGATGGTCTTTTCCGCTCAATGTCCTCAGCATTTCTTCCGCTTGATCTTCATCCCGGGGTTTGCCGAGGATCTGGTGGTTGATATATACGGTCGTGTCGGACCCAATTACAAAGCCGCCTTCCGGTAATGCTTCGGCACAGTGCAGGGCTTTTCCAAGCGCCATGCGCCGGCAGTAGGGAACAGGCAGTTCACCGGGATACGGTGTCTCATCAATATCGGCTGGCATACTCTCAAATTCAGGAATGATCCAGGAAAGCATTTTCTGCCGCCGGGGGGATGCTGATGCAAGGATGATTTTTACATTCTCCATAAATAAAATTCTATCTTAAAATTGTTCAATGTTCAAAGTCCAATTGAGGATATGTTAATGTGTTTTGTTCCCGTGAGGCTAACAGGCTAAGGATATCAATCAGGCGTTGGCATCTTCTTGGAATGATCCAAATCCGATTTCAGCAGTCTTTGGTTTCATCAGGTGTTTTATGCGGTGCTTGTAAGATTATTCTTAATAATGGATAGTTTGACCCAATGAATTCCAAAATGCGATAAAATTGTATGGAATGTCTCGGCGGTCGGTATGGGTTTTATCGGCCTGGGACAGGTATATCCTGAAATGAAAATTGTGAAAGGCAATATTTATGAAAAATTCTTTATTGATAACATTGTTGTTTGTCTTCGTTCTTACCTGCAGCGCCATTGCTGCGGATGGCGAATGGACTGCCTGGGAAGCTGATCTTTCCAATGCTGCTGAAATCGAATGTACCTTTGCCGAAACCTCCCTGGAAAATGAAGATGTGAAGGCTATTCTCGGTGAAGTTACGGAAGATGACTGGTCCGTCGGTCCGGAAGACGCGCTGCTGACGCTGGTGGAATACGCTGATTTTCAGTGCCCGTATTGCTCCCATGCAGGGTTGGCTGCCATTGAATTCCAAGCTGCCCATCCGGATGAAGTCCGTTATGTTTATCGCCATTTCCCGCTGAGCTTCCATGAAAAGGCTCCGATGTCCGCTTATGCCGCGGATGCTGCCGGGAAACAGGGATTTTTCTTCGAGGCCGAACACTGGCTTTATGAGACCCAGAACACCTGGTCCCCGATGGAAACCCTTGAAGAGTTTGAAGCCTGGCTGCATGAAAACATTCAGACCGCACTGCCGGAACTGGATTACGAACAGTGGATTGCTGATTTTGAATCCGAAGCGATCCGCAGTGTTGTGGATGGCTCTTTTGATGCGGTTGCCGCAACCGGACTCATCAACGGTACTCCGACCTTCTTTGCCAACTTCTACCAGGTCAACATGGATCCTGAGGAACTGGAACAATATATCAAACTGTTTTCCATGCAGAAAAATTATCGCACCGCCTGCCCGGTCCTTGCAGTGGAAGAAGGTAAGGAATACCGTGCTGTTCTGCACACTTCAGCCGGCGATGTCGTGATCGACCTCCTGGCTTCTGAAGCTCCGAACCTGGTTTCCAACTTCATGGAACTGGCGAAGGATGGTTTTTATGATAACAACGAGTTCCATCATGTTGTTCCGGGATTTGTCGCTCAGACAGGTGATCCGAGCGCGACAGGCGTCGGTATGGCCGGGTACTACCTGGCTGATGAAAACCTGAACAACGGTGGATTCGACAAAGCCGGTGCGGTTGCCATGGCAAACACCGGTGAAAACAAGAACGCTTCCCAGTTCTTCATCACGCAGGACCTCGCTGAATACTTCCGCCAGGGTTATATCGCTGCCGGTGATATCTCTGAAAATGAACTGGCTCAGAAGGTTCAGACTCGCATGGATGCGATGAACGCGAAATACTCCGTCTTTGGCCGTGTTGCGGAAGAATCTCTTGATGTTCTGCCGCTCATTGATCAGAGTACCGTGATCGAGAGCGTGGATATTGAAGTTAAATAGGGATTAGGAATTAGTAGGCAGCTAACAGCTATTAGCTAATAGCTGTTAGCTTCGGGTTTCCGGGTGTTAAACGGAAACCTTTTAATAAATGTAAGGTGAACAATGAGGAATCATCCTTTTTATCGTTTGTTGTTTGTGCTGATGATGGTATTGGCCGTCTTCGGCAGTGCCGCGGCGCAGTTAGATATGCTTTCAGACGGAAATGAGGAAAAACCTTCCGCTTTGGATCTTCTGAAAGACCGGGACAAAGATCTGGTCGTCGTTCAGCAGGACGGCGTTCCCACCTGGATCTCCGGGAATCTGACCGATATCATTGTAAAGGATGCCGACAGCGCCTGGAAGGCTTTGGAAGAACTGGCTCCGGTGATGGGTGCGGATGAGAATACGGAGTACAAACCGGATGTCATTCTGGAAGATGACAGTGGTTATACCTACTACACCTATATCCAGTTTTTCAACAATATGTCCATCATTGATTCTGTCGCGAAGCTGATCGTTGATCCGGAAGGCCATGTCGCCGCGGTCACGGCGAAAGTCACCCCGATCACAGCCGAAGAATATGACATGGAAGAAACCATTGATGAAGGCACCGCGCTGCAGATCGCTATGGATGCTGTGAAGGAAAATGACCCGGACCATGAATATGTCTTTACAGATGATATGGACGCGGCATTCCTTTCCATTCCTGTGGAAGGTATTGATGACGAAAAACCGGTTACGTCCATGAAGGCTTTCTATATCTTCTATTCCAACAATCCGGTTGCCTCCAATGACAAGCATGATATGCCGATGCTGGCGCATTATGTCACCATGACCGGTGTGTATGTCGGTTCCCAGCCGTGTACGGTTGCCGGTGACAAGACCGCGATGTCCGCTGCGGATGCCGAGAGCGTCTTCGCTGACAAGACTGCCGACACCTGGACCGGAACGGTTACCGATCATAACGGGAAAACCCGCGAGATCACTGTCCCGGTGATGAAGGACGCGAAGGGTGTGACCTGGCTCGGTGACCTGGAACGGAAGATCGTTGTGGCTGAGTGCGCGGACCTGATGCAGGATGCTTCGGTTGCAGAAGCGATGCTGAACAGCGAACGCAATAAGACCTGGCCAAACAAAGTCCTTATGGCTTATGAAAACTATATCAAGGTTTGGGATTTCTATAATGAACTCGGCTGGAAAGGACCGGATGGTATCGGCAGCCCGATGGTGATTATGAATAACTATGTTGACAGAAATCTGGACCCGGTGGATAACGCTGTTTATATCGGATTTGATGAAGGCTTCCACCTTTTTGCTACCAGTGAGATGAATGATTACTGCGAGGCTGTGGATGTGATCGGTCATGAATTCACTCATGCGGTAACCGGTGCTGCAATGACTGCGAACCTTTATCTGAATGAGTATGGCGCCATCAATGAAGCCATGAGCGATATCATGGGCAACATCATTGAATACAGCCTGGGTGCTACGGATGATACCGAATGGCTGCTTGCTGAAAACTCTGGCAAAGCGATCCGCTCCATGAGCAAACCGAATGATTATCAGCAGCCGACCTTTGTCGGTGATCTGTACTGGGTGCCGAAGGCTGGCAGTTACAACGAAATGATGGACTATGGCGGTGTGCACACCAATTCCGGTCTGCTCAATTCTGTTGCCTTCAGACTTTACAAAGAAGGGATGACCATCGATGAGCTGCGCAGCCTGTTCTCCGGTGTGATCTGTGGTTTGACCCCGAGTACTGGCAACAAGGAAATGGGTGAACTGCTGCAATTCAGCGCGAAGATCAGTAAGCTCGGACAATTCAGTGAATTGATCAAAAAGGTCTGCACTGAAGTCGGCTTCGGTATTGATGCGGATATCCTGCTTCGTGCCCCGGAAGGCAGCGGACGTCTGGTGATGTATCTTCCGGAGACGGAAAATCTCGACCGTGACAAGGGTATGCTGATGGTGATGAATATGGAAGAGATATTGCTCAACATGCTGTTCAGCGGTGACCTGAATCTGGATGGAATGGAAGACATGGATCCGGAAATGATGGCTGAGATCATGATCATGGGATTGTTGAATTCCGCAAAGATGGCCTGGGCAGATTATGAGACCGGCATGGTCGTCATGACGTTGCCGGAGGGAGATTACACACTGATGTTTATGAAGGATACAGAAGCATCAGATGGCTCTTCCGGAATGGCAGCCTGGAACGGAAAACAGTGGGTGGATATGAACAGTGATGATGCTGGCAGCTTAGGTTCGGCGACGGTTCATGTTCAGTCCGGCTGCGAAACCTGGGTCTCCAACATCGGTCTGGATGAGGCTTTTGAATAGGGATTGTTTACAAGGGACTGTTGCCGAAGGCAACAGTCCCTGGAAAGAGAGGTTCTTATGGCACAGGTATTTCCGGAAATCAAGATACGTTTCGGTTTCGGTGCGATGCGTCTCCCGATGAAGGATGGGAAAATCGACACGGATCAGGTCAATGAGATGGTTGACGTCTTCATTGAGAACGGATTCAATTATTTTGATACAGCTCACGGTTACCATGACGGTCTGTCAGAACTGACCCTTCGTCAGTGTTTGACCTCCCGCCATACCCGGGATGAGTATCTGCTGACGAATAAGCTTTCCCAGGAATATTTCAAAAAGGAAGCTGATATCCGCCCGTTTTTTGAAAGCCAGCTGGCTGCCTGCGGTGTGGAGTATTTCGATTTTTATCTGATGCATGCACAGGATCGCAATAATTACGCCCATTATCAGAATTGCCGCGCCTATGAAATCGCTTCCGAACTGAAAAAGGAAGGCAAGGTTCGCCACGTTGGTATCTCTTTCCATGATACGTCTGACATTCTGGATGGCATCCTGACCGATCATCCTGAGGTTGAGATCGTTCAGATCCAGTTCAACTATCTGGACTATGACGATCATGCGATTCAGAGCGGAAAGTGCCTGGAAGTCTGCGCGAAGCATGGAAAACCCGTTATCGTGATGGAACCGGTCAAGGGCGGCAGTCTGGCCAATCTTCCCGCTGAGGCTGCGAAGGTCTTCGCTGATCTGGGCCCGATGAGTCCGGCGTCCTATGCCATCCGCTATGTTGCTGGGTTTGAGCAGGTGGCCATGATCCTTTCCGGCATGAGCAGCCTGGAACAGATGAAGGATAACATCTCCTTTATGAAGGATTTCCAGCCGCTTTCTGAGGCGGAACAGCAGGCTGTTGTGAAGGTGAAAGATATCTTCAAGGGAATGAACCTGATTCCCTGCACCAACTGCCATTACTGCATTGAGGAAAATCATTGCCCGAAAGACATCTTGATTCCGGATATGTTTGCCTGTTTGAACGCGAAAAAGATGTTCAATGACTGGAATCAGCGGGTCTTTTATCGCAATGTGCTGACGCAGGATGGTCACGGAAAGGCTTCGGATTGTCTCAAATGCGGTAAGTGTGAAAAGGTTTGTCCGCAGCATCTGGAGATCAGAAACCTGTTGACCCGGGTTGCGGAGACCTTTGAATAGATACTGATTTTGTTATAATGTCATAAAAAAAATACGACAAAAATCTTGTTTTTTATATGCAATTTGTCGTTTTTGGTGTATGATTTATGCGAAAATGGGAATGGATCATAAAACTTCCCGTAAATATGAGGTGTGAAAAATGGAAGAAGAAGTAATTACCACTGTTGAAAATGCTGCCGCTGCGCAATCTGTTTTTGGTGCGCTTTTTGCCACGATGGGCGTTTTCTCTATCGTTTTTGGCGTTGCCTTTTATATTCTCCAGGTTGTTGCGTATTGGAGGATTTTTGAAAAGGCCGGAAAACCCGGTTGGCACAGCATTATCCCCTTCCTGAACAACTGGGATGAGGTTGATTTGAGCTGGAACCGCACAATGGCCTGGGTCATGACTTGCCTGAGTATTGTTGGCTGTGTCCTCAGCGTTATTATCAGTAATCAGCAGGCTCAGGGTCTTCAAGTCTCCGGAGCTCTTAGCACACTGAGCCTTGTTCTTGTTATTGTTGTCCTTGTTTTGGGCATTATCAGCGTTTACAAGCTTGCGAAAGCCTTTGGTAAGGGCGTTGGCTTTTTCCTTGGGCTGGTTTTCCTGAGACCGATTTTCATGCTGATTCTCGGTTTCGGCGATGCACAGTATCAAGGCCGTCAGGGCTAAAGATTTCAAAGGTATTATTTTTTGCAAAAACCACGGTGATTCCCGTGGTTTTTGTTCATTTTTGGTATAAATGATCATAATATACTTTATAATTTTAGGAAGCTGAAGTAACCGGAGTGCGAAGAGGAGAGGGCTTTGCCAAACCGGCAGGGAAATAAAGGTTATCTATTCAGAGCGTTCTTATTGGGAACAGTCCTGAGTTGAGATTGTTTCAGAAAGTCAGATTCTGAATCATAATTACTATCAAATAGAAAGAGGTTTTATTATTATGAATACAAACGCTGGTGCAATTCTTGCCGGAACTGCTCTGGGAGCATTAGTCGCTACAATGGGCATTTTCGCTTCCGTTTTTGGAGTCGCCTGGTACATTCTTCAGGTCATCGCCTACTGGAAGATCTTTACCAAAGCCGGAAAACCCGGTTGGCACAGCATCATTCCGTATTTGAATGACTGGGATAAAACTGATCTGAGCTGGAACAGGACAATGGCCTGGGTTTTGCTTGTGTGCATGATTTTGGGCTCTATTTTCGTTTCTATGGGTACGACCACAAATGCTGACGGGGAGACAACCACGAATTTCATAGGGACGATTGGTTCTATTATGGGCATTGTCAGTTTGATTATCTCAATTATCGGTGAGTACAAACTTGCGAAGGCTTTTGGTAAAGGTTTTGGCTTTTTCCTTGGGCTCCTTTTCCTGAATCCGATTTTCAAGCTCATCCTTGGCTTCGGTGATGCGCAGTATCAAGGCCGCCAGGGTTAAAGTTTTTCAAAGGTATTGTTTATAAAAACCGCGGATCCGTTGGTTCCGTGGTTTTTTTATCGCTTGCTCATACCAATTCAAATAAATAACTTCTCAAGTGAAATGCACCTTTATCCTTGATCCCCATTCCCTATCTCCTATCTCCTATCCCTCAAAATGTAAACGTTGTCATATTCGCCCTACCCAAAAATCATAAAATGTGTATAATAATGTCGTTTGCGCAGATAGATGCCTGTGCGAACGATCATCGCATGTTAAGAATCAGCCGGAAGGCGCGCGACAAATATTCCACGGCGATGCTGAGGTGGATTGACTGACTGCGAACAGGATGATGCAGCTAAGCCCATGCTGACAATCCTGGATGGGGAACGATGTACTGAAAGAAAAGGGCTGCCTTTGATCTCATGCAGCGCTGACCCCGAGAATATATAACCTAATAAGGGAGAAAAAAAGAGATGTTTAAAGGGCTACTCGGCAAGAAAATTGGCATGACCCAGATTTTCGATGAAAACGGTATCGCGATTCCGATTACTGTCATCGAAGCTGGGCCTTGCTATGTTACCCAGGTCCGTAATCAGGAAACTGATGGGTACACAGCCGTTCAGCTTGGTTTTGACGAAGTCAAACCGAGCCGCATTACGAATGCTGAAAAGGGTCACCTTAAGCGGAATAACTTGCCTCCGCTGCGCTTTTTGCGCGAGTTTCGTGTTGTCGATCCGCAGGTCTCCGAAGGGGACAAAGTTACTGTGGATCTGTTCGCATTAGGCGAACTGGTCGATGTGATTGGTACCAGTAAGGGCCGCGGCTTTGCCGGCGGTGTCAAGCGCTACGGTTTCCGCGGCGGTCCGAAGACTCACGGTCAGTCTGATCGTCTTCGCGCCCCCGGTTCCCATGGTTCCGGTACCACACCCGGTCGTGTTTTCAAGGGTGCCCACGGCCCTGGCCATATGGGTAATGATCGTGTCACGGTCCAGAACCTGACAGTTGCTTTCATTGATCAGGAACGCAATCTGATCGGTGTCAAAGGTGCGATCCCCGGAGCACGCGGCGGTCTCGTTATGATCAGAGATGCACGTAAAGCCTAAGGGTTTACGGGAATACATAGGGAGTAAAGAACTATGATTATCGATGTCAAAAATATGAAGGGCGAAAAAGTCAAGGAAGTCGAACTTCCCGCCAGCATTTTCGAAGCCCCCATTTTAGTAGACTTGATGCATCAGGCATACGTCCGCCAGTTAGCCAACGCCCGCGTTGGTACACACGAAACCAAGACCCGTCATGAAGTCGCCGGCGGCGGTCGCAAACCTTTCAAACAGAAGGGTACCGGTCGTGCACGTCAGGGCTCCATCCGCGCTGCACAGTGGAAGGGTGGCGGTCGTGTCCATACCCCGCATATGCGTGATTATACTCAGGCTATGCCTCGCAAAATGCGCCGCGCTGCACTGCGCTCCGCACTTTCTGTCAAAGCAAGCGATGCTCAAATCGTCGTTGTTGATGAACTGAAGCTTGATGCGCCGAAGACCAAGCTGATGGCCGCTGCGCTCACCAAGCTGGTCGGTACCGACACCGCTCTGGTCCTGGTTCCTGATATGGAATCCACCGCTGATGTCGTCCGCGCCACCAACAACCTGCCGGATGCAAAGATCCTGCTTGCAAATTATCTGAATATCCGCGATTTACTGAAATACGATAAGGTCGTGCTTCCGCTCGCCGCTATCGATACGATCGCGTCATACTTGGGATAGGGGAGAAATATAATGGCTACAACAACAATTTATGATGTGCTCCGCCGTCCTCTGGTAACTGAAAAAACCAACCAACAGGTTTATGGACTGAACCAGTATTCGTTCGAAGTCCACAAAGATGCCACCCGCACCATGGTCAAAGATGCAGTTGAAAAACTGTTCAATGTTGAAGTTGTGCGTGTCAATGTCATCGTTACACCTGGCAAAACCAAGCGGAATCTCCGCAGCCGCCGCATGGGCGTCAAGAAAGCCGTCTCCAAGAAGGCTATCGTCACCCTGGCCGCAGGTCAGAAGATCCCGTTCTTCGAGGGGGTTGAATAATGGCAGTTAAGATTTATAAACCCATCACCCCGGGTATGCGCGGAATGACCGGTTACACTTTTGAAGAGATCACCAAGAGCAAACCGGAACGTTCACTGATCACTTTCCGCAAACAGAACTCCGGCCGCAACAATTATGGCCGTGTTACCGTTCGCCATCGCGGCGGCGGCGCCCGCCGTTTCATCCGAACCATCGACTTCAAACGCGATAAGGTCGGAGTACCGGCTGTTGTGAACGCGATCGAATACGATCCGAACCGCACTGCCCGTATCGCTCTGCTTTTCTACACAGACGGCGAAAAACGTTACATCCTGGCCCCTCTGGGACTGAAACCCGGCGACACTGTCGTTTCTGGCCCGAATGCTGATATCCGCACCGGCAACGCAATGCCCATCGCTAACATCCCGGTCGGTTCCACGATCCACAATATTGAGCTGAAACCCGGTAAGGGCGGCCAGATGGTTCGCAGCGCCGGCGGTTCCGCTCAGCTGCTTGCTAAAGAAGGTAAGTATGCTCAGGTTCGTCTGCCATCCGGTGAAGTCCGCATGGTTCTGCAGACCTGCTATGCTACCATTGGTCAGCTCGGCAATGTAGATCACGGCAACATTAAACTCGGTAAAGCCGGCCGCAAGCGCTATCTGGGTATCCGCCCGACCGTTCGCGGTACTGCGATGTCCCCGCGCGACCATCCGCATGGTGGTGGTGAAGGTCGTCAGCCGGTTGGTATGCCCGGTCCGAAGACTCCTTGGGGTAAACCGGCTTTGGGTTACAAGACCCGCCGCAATAAGACGTCGGATCGCCTTATCGTCCGCCGCCGCAACGCGAAGAGCGGACGCTAGTCCTCGCAGAATTTAAGAGAGGTACGTAGAAATGTCACGATCATTGAAGAAAGGGCCGTTCATCGACCCGAAACTTTTGAAGAAGGTTGAAAAAATGAATGATGCCGGCGACAAAAAGGTCATCCGCACCTGGTCCCGCGCCAGCACAATCTTCCCGCAGATGGTTGGTCATACCATCGCCGTTCATGACGGACGCCGCCATATCCCGGTGTATATCACCGACAATATGGTTGGACATCGTTTGGGCGAATTCGCCCCGACCCGCTTGTTCCGTGGTCATGTATCGGAAAAATCAAATAAGAGGTAGAAACTATGGCAACAGATGTAAAAGCACGTCTTACTAATACCGGAATTTCTGCCCAAAAAGTCCGCTTGGTAATCGATATGGTTCGCGGTAAGTCAGTCGCTGATGCGCTGAACATCCTGAAATTCTCGAACCGTGTATGTGCCGAACCGCTCTATAAGCTGATCGCTTCCGCGGCAGCCAACGCCGAAGAAAACTTCGGTCTGGACCGGAATGACATGTATGTATACCAGATTTACGCCGACGAAGCTTCGACACGCAAGTGGCGGTATTTCGGTGCGCGCGGCCGTTTCAAGCCGGTACTGCGCCGCTCTTCCCACGTTACCGTTGTTCTTCGCGAACGTGAGTAATATGAGACCGATGAACAAAGGAATTGTCAGGAGATAAAAAATGGGTCGTAAAGTACATCCTATTGGATTTCGATTGAATATCAATAAACCCTGGGACGGCCGCTGGTATGCTGACGGTGACGATTATGTGGATCAGCTCCACCAGGATCTTGAAATCCGTAAATTGATTCATGCCCAGACCGCGAATGCCGGCGTTTCCCGTGTGGAAGTTGAACGCTTCCCCGGCAAGGTCAAGGTTGTTGTGAACACTGCACGCCCGGGCAGCCTGATTGGCCGCAAAGGCGAACAGGTGAAAGAAATTCGCAAAAAGCTCGAACAGCTCACCGGCAAAAAATGCGATCTCGAAATCAAAGAGATCAAAAACCCGGATCTGGATGCTTACCTGGTCGGTATGAATATCGCCGGTCAGATCGAACGCCGTGTTGGTTATCGCCGCGCAATGAAGCGCGCCATCCAGCAGGCGATGCGCCAGGGCGCACAGGGTATCAAGATCGCTGTCAGCGGTCGTATCGGTGGTGCTGATATCGCCAGAGTCGTATGGCTCCGTGAAGGCCGTGTACCGCTTCAGACACTGCGTGCAGATATCGATTTTGCCCGCACTGAAGCTCTGACCACTTACGGTAAGATCGGCATCAAGGTTTGGATCTATCGCGGAATCGTTCTTTCCATGAATGAAGAAACCGCCCCGGCTGCAAACGCTACTGAAGGCGTTTACGTCAGCGAATAATCGGATCGAAAGAGGTAATTAATATGTTAATGCCAAAACGTGTGAAGTATCGCAAGCAGCAGCGCGGCCGTATGCGCGGTAAAGCACTGCGCGGTGCGGAAATTTCCTTCGGCGATTATGGTCTGATGGCTATGGAACCGGGTTGGGTAACCGCTCGCCAGATCGAAGCTGCTCGCCGTACACTGGCGCGTGAAATGAAGCGCCGTGGGAAGGTTTGGATTCGTATCTTCCCGGATAAGCCTTATACTCATCGTGCTGCTGAAACTCGTATGGGTAAAGGTAAGGGGAATGTTGAATATTGGGTCGCAGTTGTGAAACCGGGCCGTATGATGTTCGAAATCGGCGGTTTGTCCGAAGCTGTCGCTCTTGAAGCGCTGCACCAGGCTTCCTACAAATTCTCCATCAGAACCAAAGTGGTAACACGTGAAGAACGTGCCACAGGAGCTATGTAATATGAAACCGTCAGAAATTAGAGCCATGTCGGCTGCTGAAATTAATGCAAAGGTTAACGAGCTTCGCAATGAAGCTATGAACCTGCGTTTCCAGGATGTTAGCGGTCAGTTGACCGATTACAGCCGTGTTCGTGAAGTTCGCCGCGACATCGCTCGCTTGCTCACGATTCTTCGCGAAATGGAACTGAAAGAAGGTAAAGCATGAACCAACGCCGTCGGTTAATGGGCACTGTTACCAGTGACAAAATGGACAAAACCGTTGTGGTCGAGATTCGTCGGACCTACCGTCACCCCCTCGTTGGGAAGGTTGTTCATGATTTCAAACGAGTCAAGGCTCATGATGAAAACAATGAATGCAAAATCGGCGATAAAGTAATGATCGTTGAGAGCCGCCCGCTGTCACGCGAAAAGCGCTGGGTTGTTCAGAGCATCATTAAGCACGATATCAAGGGTGAGGAAGACCTCTCCGGCGCCGATGTCCCTGCTGAAGGAGAAGAATAATGATCCAGAAGGAATCAAGATTACGTGTCGCCGATAACACCGGCGCAAAAGAAGTCCTTGTTTTCCACATCTTCGGTGGTTCGGTTCGCCGCTACGGTTATGTTGGTGATACCGTATTATGTGCCGTAAAATCTGCGACTCCTCACGGTACCGTGAAGAAGTCCGATGTGGTAAAGGCCGTGATCGTTCGCTGCTCCAAAGAATGGCGCCGCGAAGACGGATCCTCCATCCGCTTCGATGATAACGCTTGTGTTATCCTTGACAGCAACGGTGTGGATCCCAAGGGTACCCGTATCTTCGGGCCTGTCGCACGTGAACTTCGTGAAAAAGGCTTCACTAAGATCGTCTCCCTGGCACCTGAAGCGATCTAAGGAGTAATAAAGAATGAAACAGAAAATTCGCAAAGGTGATACCGTAGAGGTCATCAGCGGTCGTGCTGAAGATAAAAAGAAGCGCGGTGAAGTTATCCGTGTGATCCCTACTGAATCACGTGTAGTCGTTCAGGGTGTAAACATCCGTTCCAAGCACCAGGGTCAAACTCAGGCCGGGCGCCGGAACATCAATCCGGGCATCATCAAATTTGAAGCCCCGATCCATGTTTCCAACGTCATGCTGGTTTGCCCGAAATGCAACGCTGCGACGCGTGTCGGCTTCAGCCGCAAGGACGGAAAAGTCACCCGTATCTGCAAAAAATGCCACGCTGAAATTGATGCATAAACGACAGGAGTTTAGATCATGAATCCGTTGAAAGAAAAATATTTAAACGAAGTCGTTCCTGCAATGCAGAAGAGCCTGAACCTTGAAAACCCGATGCAGTACCCGAAGATCGAAAAGGTTGTCGTAAACATCGGTTTGGGTGAAGCACTCGATAACCCGAAGGCCCTGGATGCCGCAGTCAACGATCTGACCCAGATCACCGGTCAGAAACCGATCATCACCAAAGCCCGTGTTTCCATCGCGAACTTCAAGCTTCGTGAAGGACGCCAAATCGGCGCAAAAGTAACACTTCGCGGTGATAAGATGTGGGGTCTGCTGGATCGTGTCATGAACATCGTTCTGCCTCGTGTCCGTGACTTCCGCGGTATTTCCCCGGACGCTTTTGACGGCCGCGGAAACTATACCCTTGGTCTGAAGGAACAAACCCTGTTCCCGGAAATCGACTACGAAAAGGTCGACAAGATCCGTGGTATGGAAATCACTATCGTAACTACCGCTCAGACGGACGAACAGGCCCGTGTGATGCTTGGCTTGCTTGGCATGCCTTTCAGGAAGGATTAATATGGCTAAGAAATGCATGAAATATCGTGAGCTTCGACGTGAATATCCGACTCAGGTTCGCAACCGCTGCCGTATCTGCGGCCGTCCTCATGGATATATGCGCCGCTTCGGCCTGTGCCGAATTTGTTTCCGTGAACTGGCATTGAATGGCCAAATCCCGGGCGTTACGAAGTCATCCTGGTAATGGATACGAAGGAGCAGAAAAGATGATTAATGATCCTATTGCTGATATGTTGACCAGAATTCGCAACGCCATGATGGCCGGACACGCCGATGTTGCGATGCCTTGTTCAAATATCAAAAAGGAAATTGCCCGTATTCTTAAGGAAGAAGGATTCATTGAAGACTTCTCCGTAAATGAAGGCGAAAAGGCTTCTCAGAATACGCTGCAGATTAAGATTAAGTACGCGGGTGAACGCCGTTCCCGAAAACCGGTTATTACCGGTATCGAACGTGTCAGCCGTCCCGGCCGCCGTGTTTACACCCGTCATGATGAGATTCCCTGGGTTCTTTCCGGAATGGGTATCTCGATTCTCTCCACTCCTAAGGGAGTGATGACCGGGCAGCGCGCTCGCCAGGAAGGTGTTGGCGGCGAAATCCTCTGCAAGGTCTGGTAGGAAAGGAAGGCTGTAAGTGTCTCGAATTGGACGTTTACCCATCACTGTTCCCGCAGGCGTTAAAGTGGATATCAATGGCAGCGAGGTTACAGTAAAAGGCCCGAAAGGCGAACTCAAACGTCTCTTCTCCCCGATCATTACGATCGAACAGGAAGGCAACGTAATTACTGCGAAGCGCTCCTCTGATGAAGCTTCGGTCCGCGCACTCCACGGAACGACCCGTGCATTGCTGCACAACATGGTCGTCGGTGTATCCGATGGGTTCACCGTTGTCCTTGAGGTGGAAGGTGTCGGTTACCGTGCCGAAATGAACGGTAAGAATTTAGTATTGTATGTCGGTTATTCCGCTCCGAAGGAAGTTGTTCCTCCGGCTGGTATCAGCTTCGAAGTTGATGCTAAGGCGAAGCCGATGCAGATCAAAGTTCACGGTTATGATCGTGAAATGGTTGGTCAGATCGCTGCGAACATTCGTGGTGTCCGCCCGGTAGAACCCTACAAGGGCAAAGGTATCCATTATCTCGGCGAACGGATCCGCCGCAAGGCCGGTAAGTCCGGTAAGGCTAAGAAATAGGGGTGAAATATGGCGAAATATTCTCGAAGTGAAGCTCGCATTAAGCGCCATGCTCGTGTCAGACTTAATCTGTCCGGTACCGCTGAACGCCCTCGTTTGAATGTCTATCGCAGCCTTGATGCGATCTATGCTCAGGTCATTGATGACGAAGCCGGCTGCACACTGGTTTCCGCTTCAACCATCGATAACAGCCTGAAGGCTGAGATGGCAGGCAAGAACAAGACCGAACAGGCAAAGTTGGTTGGTAAAGCCATTGCAGAACGTGCAAAAGAAAAGGGAATTACCACTGTAGTGTTCGATCGTGGTGGTTTCCGCTACATCGGCCGTGTGAAGGCACTCGCAGATGCAGCACGTGAAGCAGGCCTTGAGTTTTAGCAGATCAGATAAGGACTAAAACGAAATGGAAAATATGGAATATCAATCAGTAGAAGAACAACTGGACGAAAGAGTCATCGAAATCGCTCGCGTTTCCAAGACCGTTAAAGGCGGACGCCGCCTGCGCTATCGTGTTACTGTTGTTGTCGGTGATAACAATGGTCAAATCGGTATGGGCAGCGGAAAAGCCAATGCAGTTCCGGATGCGATGCGCAAAGCTTCTGAAACCGCCCGCAAAAACATGAAGAAGGTCAACCTTTATAAGACCACCATTCCTCATGAAGTTTACGGTCGCTGCGGCGGCGCAATTGTAATGATGCGCCCTGCTTCCGAAGGTACCGGAGTTATTTCCGGTGGTGGTGTCCGTGCTGTATTGGAAGTTGCAGGTGTTCATGACATCCTGACTAAATCCATGGGCAGCGCGAACCTGCTGAATGTTGTGAAAGCAACATTTGATGCTCTCGATCAGTTGAAGAATGCATCCGACGAAGCTGTCCTCCGCGGTAAGTCTGCGGAAGATCTGACTCCTTTCTGGGATCGGAGGTAAGGAAAATGGCAGAAAATACTGCAAAGAAATTGCAGCTGACTTATTACCGAAGCGCTATCGGTTATTCTCAGAAACACAAGGACACGATTCGTGCCCTGGGTTTCCATCACCTGAATGAAACCGTTGTAAAAGAAGACAATGCCTGCATTCGCGGTATGCTTCGCAAAGTGGCTCATTTGGTTAAAGTTGTAGAATTGGTGGACTGATATGAAACTGCATGAATTACAACCAAATTGGGGAGCAAAACGCTCCAAGAAACGTGTAGGTCGTGGTCCGGGTGCCGGTCAGGGTAAAACTGCCGGTAAAGGTACAAAAGGCCAGAGCGTCCGTCAGGGCGCCGGCGGTAAGCTTTATCGCCAGGGTGGTAACCTGCCTTTCTTCCGCCGCCTGCCGTTCATGCGTGGTGAAGGATTCACTCCGCCGAATCGTGTGGAATTTAATGAAGTTAACGTCGAAATGCTCGAACGCTTCGATGCAGGCACAGAAGTCAACGCGGAAGTGCTGGCTAATGCCGGTCTGCTGAGCAAGAAGAGCAACCCGATCGTTATCCTTGGTAATGGCGAACTCACCAAGAAACTCACCGTGAAGGCTGATCGCGTCACGAAGGGTGCTAAAGCCAAGATCGAAGCTGCCGGCGGCAGCGTTGTGATCGCTGACTAAGTGTAGTTGCCGTTTTTAGTAGGAGAACTATAAAATGAAGCGATCCCCATGGCGTTATATTTGGAAGTCAGAAGGCATCCGCAACAGGCTGCTGCTGACTCTGGGTATACTTGTCATTTATCGTCTGATCGCGAATATTCCGGTGCCTGGTTTCAATGCGCAAGTTATTGCGGCATTGAATACCAGCCGTACCGCGGCAGGCGACCTGATTAGTATCCTTAATGTATTATCCGGTGGTACTCTTTCATCGTTCTCCATCCTTGCAATGGGTGTTTACCCTTACATTACCGCCTCCATTATTCTTCAGCTGCTTGGACCGATCATTCCTTCGATCCAGGATAAGCTGAAGAATGACCCTAAAGAAGGCCGTAAATGGATGGAAAAATGGACGATGTATCTGTCCATTCCGCTGGCTTTCCTGTCAGCAATCGGACAGATCGGTCTGTTTAATCAGATTCTTCCGGGTGTGACTGTTTTGAAAGAATACGGTTGGAGCGGTTCCAATCTTCTGCCGACTCTTGCAAACGTTCTCACCATGATCGCCGGTACAATGATCGCTATTTGGCTTGGACAGATTATTTCAGAATACGGTATCCAGCAGCAGGGTCTTTCACTGATCATCTTCTCTGGTATCGTTTCTCAGCTGCCTGCCAACCTTGTCAGAATGATCGCCAACTTCTCAAGCGGTTGGTACATTCTGCTGTTCTCGATCATTATCTTTTTGGTCTCAATTTTCGCAATTGTTTACCTGCAGCAAGGTACACGCTATGTGAAATTGATGATCCCCGGACAGCGTCTCGGTTATCGGGGCATTAAGTCCGGTGGTTCTACGACACTTCCTCTCCGTGTGAATTCTGTTGGTATGATCCCGTTGATTTTTGCGCAGTCACTCATCACCTTCCCGGCTTTGATCGCGAGTTTCTTTGTGAACTCCTCAACTCCGTGGGTGGCAAACACTGCGAACTGGATCCAATCACACTTCAGTGGCGGCGGTGTCTTTTACGTTGTTTTATACTTCATCCTCGTTGTTGCGTTCACCTTCTTCTATACCAGTGTGACCTTTATGAACAACGATTATGGTGAAAACCTGAAAAAGCAGGGTGCTGTTGTTCCGGGCCGCGCTGCCGGTACGGATACGCAGAACTATCTGGCAAAGATTCAGGACAGAATTACGTTGCCGGGTGCTGTGTTCCTCGGTCTGATCGCAATTCTCCCTTACATTTTGGGAGCGATCTTCCGGACAAGCGCCAATTCAACCATGCTGCTCTCCTCCTCCGGTCTGTTGATCGTTGTGGGCTGTGTCCGCGACATCATCGATTATCTGGAGTCGGAACTCAATCAGCGTGGTTACGATGAAAAGCTCATCAGATAAGGTATAAGGCAGAATTATGGCAGTCTATATTGTTCTTCTCGGTCCTCCGGGGGCTGGCAAAGGTACCCAGGCGGAAAAAATAAGTGAAGCCTATCACTTGACCCATGTATCAACCGGTGACCTTTTCCGGGAAAATATTCGTGAGAATACGGAACTGGGAAAAAAGGCTCGCGAGTACACAGATAACGGACTCTTAGTCCCTGATGAAGTGACGATCGCAATGGTCGAGGACAGGCTTAAAAAAGATGATTGCAAGAACGGTGCGCTGCTGGACGGTTTTCCGCGCACGATCAAGCAGGCTGAGGCTTTGGATAAAATGCTTGAAGAATCTTTTGCTTCGAAAGTAACAGTTGTTCCCTGTATCGAAGTGAATGAAGAAGATCTCGTCAAGCGCATCAGTGGCAGAAGAATGTGCAAAAACGGTCACGTTTTTCATATCCACACAAAACCATCCAAGGTAGAAGGTGTTTGCGACATTTGTGGTGAGCCCCTGTATCAGCGGGCTGATGATAACGAGGAAACAGTTCAAACACGGCTAAACGCTTACAAAGAATCTACTGAAAAGCTAATCGATTATTACGGGAACAAAGATGTTATCCGCAAAGTTGATGGAAATCAGAAGATCGATGAAGTAACAAAAGCTATGTTGGCAGTTATCAAAGCAGAAATCTAATCGGGAAGACAATTAGAAAGGTCTGAAAAACATGAGTTGGGAACGACAGGTATGTATTAAGTCTGCAGAGGAAATTAAAGTAATGCGGGAAGCAGGTATTATTAATGCAGAAGCTCTAAAAGCCGCCGCTGATGCCTGTGTTCCGGGAAATTCAACCTGGGATGTTAATGCCGCAGCTGATGCAGTACTCAAAAAGTACCATGTCGTTTCCGCTTTCAAAGGCGTTCCCGGACCGATTCCATATCCGTCAAGCACCTGTGTGAGTGTTAATAACATCCTGGTGCATGGGATCCCAAGCCGCAACGTGGTACTTAAAGAGGGAGACATTGTCTCTATTGATTGCGGTGCAACACTGCGTGGGTATGTAGCTGATTCAGCTGTTACGGTAGGTGTCGGAAAAGTTGGTGAAGAGGCTGCGAAGCTTATGGACGCCACTGAAGGTTCTCTTTACGAAGGGATTCTCAGAATGATTCCCGGAAATCATCTCGGGGATATTTCAGCTGCCATTCAGGCATTTGCTGAAGGTCGTGGATATTATCTCACAAAACAATACACCGGTCATGGTGTAGGACGCAGTATGTGGGAAGCTCCGCAGGTTCCGAATTATGGAACTGCTGGAGTTGGCCTGAAGCTAAAAGCGGGTATGACTCTTGCAATTGAGCCGATGCTGCTGATCGGTACTGAAGACACGAAAGTGATGAAGGATGGTTGGTCTGTCACTTCTGTCAATAAAAAACTTACCGGTCATTTTGAGCATTCGATTGCGATTACAGAAGATGGCCCGATGATCCTGACTCTGCTGGATAATGATGAACCGCCGGTAGTCTTCAACCCGGAACATAAAAACAAGATTCTGAAGAAAAACTGATTTTGTCATAAAGACGTTTTTGGAATTTTGATAAGATAAAGATTCGGTGTATAATAGACAGGCTATCATGAAAATGACGGGTATGATTAATGCGCCCGGAGGAGTAAAAAAATGAAGGTAACTTCATCTATTAAAAAACGATGTTCAAAATGCAAGATCGTCAAGCGCGGTGGACGTTTGTACGTGATTTGCGAAAACCCGAAGCACAAACAGCGCCAGGGGTAAAAGAGGGTATCAATGGCAAGAATTGAAGGTGTTGATCTTCCGCGTAACAAACGGATTGAAACCGCATTAACTTACATTTATGGGATCGGTCTTACCCGCTCTCAGAAGATTTTGAGTGATACAGGCGTTAACCCTGATGTTCGTGTTCGCGATCTTTCGGATAATGATGAAAATCTGATCCGTGATTATATCGCGAAGAACTATACTGTCGAAGGTGATCTTCGCCGTGAAGTTCAAATGAACATCAAGCGCCTTGTCGAAATTGGCTGCTATCGCGGTTTGCGGCATCGCCGCAACCTGCCTTGCCGTGGTCAGCGTACACGAACGAACGCACGTACCGCTAAGGGTCCGAAGAAGACCGTTGCCGGACGCGGCCGCCGTCGTGGAGCAACCAAGAAATAATCCAATTCCGGATAATGCGATCGATTGCAGGTTTGGGGCTCCTTTCTCCCCTGCGGCTGCCTGCAATTTTTCGCGTGTATGGAAAAAGATTGTTTCACAATATAAAGTTATAAGAGGAAATAATGGCTCAAAATGTACGCTCAGCGCGTCGTGCAGCTGCTGCACGTAAAGTAAAGCGCACCATGTCATCCGCACAGGTGCACATTTTCGCTTCCTTTAATAACACCATCATCACGGTTACCGATGCAATGGGTGCCCCGGTTTGCTGGGGCAGTTCCGGTGCTTCCGGTTACAAAGGTTCCCGCAAGAGCACTCCTTTTGCTGCTCGCCTCGCTGCTGAACAGGCGATCAAGACTGCTCAGACGATGGGTATTCAGGAAGTTGATCTTATTATCAAAGGGCCCGGCCCGGGTCGTGAATCCGCTATCCGTGCTGTCCAGGGTATGGGGATGAAAGTCCGCTCTATTTCTGACATCACACCGGTTCCGCATAATGGCTGTCGGCCGCCGAAGAGACGCCGCACGTAATATAGAAAGGGTATTGCAATGGCAAGATATACTGGTCCGGCATGCAGACTGTGCCGGCGTGAAAATGAAAAATTGTTTTTAAAGGGTGAACGCTGCTTAACTGGTAAGTGTTCCTTCGAACGCCGGGCTTATGCTCCTGGTGATCATGGTAAGAGCGGCAGCGGCCGCGGTGGTGATAAAGCCTCCGACTACACCCGCCAGCTCCGTGCGAAGCAAAAGGCACGTCGTACTTACGGCGTGTTGGAACGTCAGTTCCGCCGCATGTTTGCCGTAGCTTCTCAGCGCCGCGGTCAAACCGGTTTGAATATGCTTCAGTTACTGGAAACACGTCTTGATAATGTCGTATTCCGTCTTGGTTTTGCTGAAAACCGCGCACAAGCTCGTCAACTGGTCTCCCATGGTCATTTCATGGTTAATGGTGTTCGTTCTGACATCCCGTCCATGATCCTGAAACCCGGTGATCAGATCAGCATCTGCGAAAGCTCCAAGAATAAGACTTTCTTCAAAGATTTCGCTGAAGTTGCAGACAAACGCAATTGCGTCAGCTGGCTTGACCGTGATGTAAAAGCTATCAGCGGCCGCGTACTTCGTTTACCTGAACGTGCGGAAATTGACGGAAATATCACTGAACAACTGATCGTTGAATACTATTCACGATAAGCTGATTAGTCCAATACGCGATAAAATGCGATGTATTGGGAAGGGATGGTGATAATTGGCAACACTAATGAATATGGTAACACCTACTGTCAAGCTTGAACGCGATGCTGAAAATTACGCAAAATTCGTGATTTCTCCGTTGGAAAGAGGCTATGGTGTCACACTCGGCAACGCTTTGCGCAGAGTACTGCTTTCCTCATTGGACGGAGCTGCGATTACCTCAATGCACATTCAGGATGTAAGCCATGAATTCAGTGCGATTCCCGGAGTTCGGGAAGATGTACTGCAGGTCATGCTGCAGATCAAACAGATCCGCATTATCCTACATGATGTGACTGTATCGCACATGAAGCTTGAAGTATCGGGTGACGGTGAAGTCACTGCTGCTGATATCCAATGCCCGGCTGAAATCGAAATTGTGAATCCGGAACTCTACCTCTTTACGGTAGATGTTCCGAAGACCAAACTGGAAATCGATCTGACAGTCGAAAAGGGACGTGGTTATCTCCCTGCTAATGACAGGAGTGCCCACCTTCCTATCGGAGATTTGCCGGTCGATGCGATTTACAGTCCCATCAAACGCGTAAACTGGAATGTTGGCAATGCTTTGTATGGCCAAAGCACGAACTATGACAAATTGGAGCTTGAAATCTGGACTGATGGTACCAAAAAACCTGAAACAGCTCTGGGTGAAGCTTCCCGAATTTTGATCGAGCACCTTCGTTACATATCAGGCATTAATGAAGAAATTCTTCCAATTATGCCGGAACCTGAAGCGAATCAGGCTCATGTATCCAGTGAAATTCTGGATACGCCGATTGAAAATCTGGATCTTTCAGTTCGTGTATTCAATTCCCTAAAACGCACAGGCGTTACCTCCGTTGGTGATGTTCTGGATCTGTTGGACAAGGGCGATGATGCTGTAAAATCGATCCGTAATTTCGGTGAGAAAAGCCTTGATGAACTGCGCGCAAAGCTGCAGGAAAAAGGTTACCTGAAGAAAGATAAAGAATCGGAGTAAAAATGCGACACGGAGTTGCAGGTAAGAAATTAGGACGAACATCTTCGCAGCGCAAGGCTCTGCGCACGACTCTGATCCGTCAGCTTTTTGAGCATGAACGGATTCAGACTACGCAGGCAAAAGCTCTTGCATTCCGCGGCGATGCCGAAAAATTGATCACTCTGGCAAAGAAGGGTAATGAAGGAGACAAGGTTCAAAAGATGAACGCTGCTCGTTTGGCTTCTTCCCGTCTTGGAAACGATCGCGAAATCACACAGAAACTGTTTGATGATATCGCTCCCCGTTTCTCAAACCGCAATGGTGGTTACACCAGAATGATCAAGCTGGGCCCCCGCAAGGGTGACTCTGCTGAAATGGTTCTGATTGAACTGGTTAGTGAATAATGGAATTTGATTCTTCTGCAGAAGAATCGGTATTGGTTGAACGTTACAAATTTACGATTTCTTATAACGGAACGGCTTTTTCAGGATTTCAACGTCAGGGCGAAACCAGGACCATACAACTGGAACTGGAAAAAGCTCTCAGAAAGCTGGGATGGAAAGAAGAATCAATAACTGGTGCCGGACGTACCGACAGCGGCGTTCATGCAGCGGGACAGGTAATTTCCGCTGGAATGGAATGGAATCATGGGGAGGAGCGGCTTCGCAATGCGCTGAATGCAGCCCTTCCCGATGATATCGCCGTACTACAGGTTGAAAAAGCGGATCGGAATTTCAATGCCCGATATGATGCTTTATCCCGTACCTATCATTACCAGATTTACTTTTCACCCGTAAGATTGCCGCTCAGGGATGATTTTTCCTGGCGAATTTGGCCTTCACTGAACGTTGAAAAACTGAAAGAGATCTCCCGACACTTCACGGGTATCCACGATTTCCGTGCCTTTGGTTCTCCGCCCCGAAAGGATCACAGCACGGTACGGGAGGTCATCAGCAACAGCTGGGAACAGCAATCCGTAGATGCTCTCTGTTTTGTTATAGAAGCGAATGCCTTTCTATACCACATGGTGAGGCGTATCGTTTTTCTGCAAACGGCTTATGCGAGGGGGAGTATAACGGAAGAAGAAATTTTACGTGCGGTCAGATACGGTATTGATGCAAAACCCGGACTGGCCCCGGCGAGAGGTCTTCAGCTCTGGCAGGTTCGCTACCCCGATTCCGGAGAAGAAAGTAAAAATAGACGAATTTATAAATGGAGAGAATGACCGTGGAAAAGACCTACGTCATTAAAGGTGAACCTTCCAGTGAATGGTTATTGGTGGATGCCAATGGTCAGGGTATTGGAAGACTGGCTACACAAATTGCTAATTATTTAATGGGGAAGCATAAGCCTGATTTTACACCCGGCGTAAAGATGGGTGATTACGTTGTCGTGGTTAACGCCGCACATCTGGCGATTCCCCCGAAGAAAATGACAACGAAATTTTATTATCGTCACTCCGGATATCCCGGTGGTTTGACCGAGACGTCCCTGAAAGATATGATGCGCACCTATCCGGATCGTGTCATTCGCAGCGCTGTCTGGGGTATGCTGCCTCACAACAGCCATGGCCGTGCACTGATGACCCGTTTAAAGATTTATGCTGAAAACGAACATCCGCACGAAGCTCAATGCCCGAAGCGTGTTAACTAAGGAGTGAAAAATGGCCGGACGATATTTTGAAGGTATTGGACGTCGTAAAAACAGTGTTGCCCGTGTTCGTGTTTCTACTGGGACGGGTGCTTTTACTGTGAATGAAAAACAGATTGCTGAATATTTCACCAGATTTGGTGATGTGGAAGCAATTCTTGGGCCTTTTGCTGCTATCAACCAGGATCAGAGCGGTTATGACATTTCCGTACATGTTAATGGCGGTGGTGTAACCGGACAAACTGATGCTGTCAAATTGGGTCTTGCACGTGCGCTCGTCAAGATGGATGAGAACTTGAAACCGGATCTTTCTCATGCCGGTTTGCTCTCCCGCGATGCCCGCATTAAGGAACGCAAGAAGCCAGGTTTGAAGCGTGCCCGTAAGGCTCCTACCTATACAAAACGTTAATTTGTATCTCTTGGGGATTTCCTCAGGGAAAGATACAGTTTTGTAAAAGTGGATATGAAGACCGGTTTTTCCGGTCTTTTTATATAAGAAGGCGGCAATGCCGCCTTCTTTATGAAAAAATTTATTCTTTATAGGTATAATTTTTTTAAAGTCTTTCTGTCTTTTCGATGTCAAGAAAATATTTATAGGTGTCAACAGTGAGTTCACCGCAGGCAGCTTCATCACAGGCGATGATGGCACCATTATGGAGTTGGAGTGCACTGCAGGTCCATTTTTGACTGACGCCGCCTTCAACGGTAGCTGCGAGCGCGCGTGCTTTGTTGTGGCCTGATATCAGCACCAAGACCTCTTTAGAGTCGGTCACAGTTCCAATACCCACAGAAAGTGCTTTAGCAGGTACCTTTTCCGGATCATTACCAAAAAAGCGCGCGTTAACGATGCGGGTATCCGTGGTTAAAACACGAACACCGGTTCGGGATGAAAGGGAAGTGAATGGCTCATTGAATGCCAGGTGCCCATCAACGCCGATACCGCCCATAAAAAGATCAATGCCACCGTAGGAAGCGATTCTTTCTTCATAAGAGGCGCATTCTTCTTCCGGATCATCTGTCATCCCATTCAGAATATTGATGTTTTCCGCGGGAATTTCGATATGATCAAAGAGATTTTCGTGCATGAAATACCAGTAACTCTGGTCATTGTCGTGTGGCAGACCAAGATACTCATCCATGTTGAAGGTTACCACATTCCGGAAGGAAAGTTCGCCGCTTTTATTCATGCGGATCAGTTCCCGGTAAACGCCAATTGGGGAGGACCCGGTAGGCAGACCCAAGACGAAAGGACGATTTTCTTTATGATCGCGGATCTTTTTGGCAATATAATTTGCCGCCCAGAGGCTCATTTTTTCATAATTATCCTGAATAACAACTCTCATGTTTACCTCGCTTCATCAATATTAGGTGGTGACCTGCATTCTGAAGGGCGGAAGCAATGTCACCTGATTTTGAAAAGAAAAGTGCAAAAATATCTTACAAGAGTACCGAAGCAATTCAAAAAAAGGAGATACTAATCGATAAGATGTCCTTTACCACGAATAACTTCGATAACATCGTCCACATATTTCTCACAGAGTTTGTCTGACCCGGCTTCCACCATGACGCGGATCACCGGTTCCGTACCGGATTCGCGGACGAGAATACGGCCATCGTTACCGAGAGCTTTTGCAGCAGTCTGGACAGCGGCCTGGACGTCCGGGTCATTTTGTGCGTCCGGTTTGCTCTTGACCTTGACATTTTTCAATACCTGCGGATAGAATTTGACCGGAGCAGCCAATTCACTCATCGGCTTCTTTTTTGCCAGCATCACCTCCATCAGTTTCAAACTGGTGAGAATGCCGTCACCGGTGGTGGCGTATTTTGAAAAGATAATATGTCCGGACTGTTCACCGCCGATGCGGTGACCGTTTTTGACCATGTTCTCATAAACATACTTGTCGCCAACTTTGGTTTTCTCATATTCAATTCCAACCGCATCCAGTGCTTTATAAAGGCCAAAATTGGACATGACCGTGGTGACGATCTTATTGTTCAACAATTTGCCGCGTTCCTTCATGTACAGGCCATAGATATAAAGAATGTGATCACCGGTCACGACATTGCCTTTTTCATCCACACATAGACAGCGATCCGCGTCGCCATCATAGGCAAAACCGACATTCAGGTCATTTTCCACGACGAATTTCTGTAGGTGTTCGATGTGAGTCGAGCCGCAATCGCGATTGATATTCAATCCATCCGGTTCCGCGTTAATGACGTAAGTTTTGGCGCCTATAGCATCGAAGACACTTTTAGCGATCTGCCAGGCGGAGCCATTGGCAGCATCAATACCGACCTTGATGTTTTTGAAGCTGTATTTTGACAATCCGATCAGATAGCCGATATAGCGGTTACGTCCGGCGGCGTAATCTACAGTACAGCCGATTTCATCGCGCTCAGCCATTGGGATTTCCACACCGCCGTCGAGGTATTCCTCGATGCGCAGCAGTGTCTCTTCGTCCATCTTTTCCCCGTTGCTGTTGACGATTTTGATGCCGTTGTCGTAATAGGGATTATGTGAGGCAGAAATCATGATGCCGCAGTCGAAATCATCTGTTCGCGCGATATAGGAGACGGAAGGAGTGGTGGTGACGTGCATAATATAGGCATCCGCACCGGAGGCGGTCAACCCCGTACAGAGTGCGTATTCAAACATATAACTGGACCGGCGGGTGTCTTTTCCGATCACGACTTTGGCCTTTTTATTGAGTCGTTTCCCGTAATACCAGCCCAGAAACCGTCCGATCTGAACCGCGTGCTCAAAGGTCAGTTCCTTATTTGCTTCACCGCGGAATCCATCGGTTCCAAAATATTTTCCCATAAAAACAATCCTTATTGATAATAATCAGGTCTAATTTTCGGTAATTATAACTGATTATCAAATGAAAAGAACAAAAAAGGGCGAAGTGCCAATCAATGCTCCGCCCTTTCTTTTGTTGGAAAATAGTATAATACAGAAACTTAATTTTCCGCATCCAGGAATTTATAAATCACAGCCGCCAAGGCGCCGCCGATGAGTGGTGCAACAATGAACACCCAAACGCATTTCAGCGCGTCGCCGCCCATGAACAGAGCAGGACCGAAGGAGCGGGCAGGATTCACGGAAGTACCGGTGAAGAAAATGCCCAGCAGATGGACAAGAGTCAGGGAGAGGCCAATGACCAGACCGGCGATGCGGCCATATTCCTTCTTGGAAGTGACACCGAGAATAGCCAGAACGAAGACACAGGTCAGGATGATCTCGATGATGATGGATTTGATGGCGGAACCGTCATAGAGGCCATTGGTACCGAGGCCATAAGCCTTACCGGTCAGTGCGGCCAACAGACCCGCACCGGCGATACCACCGAGGAACTGGGCGCAAACGTAACCAACGAAATCAGTGACGCTCATTTTGCCGCTGCAAAGCATGGCAAGGGAAACTGCCGGATTGATATGGCATCCGGAGACGTTACCGATAGAGTAAGCCATGGCGACGATCACCAGACCGAAAGCCAACGCAGTGATCAGGTAAGCGGCATTTCCTTCCGCAGTGCAGCCGGTAACGGCAGCGGTTCCGCAAGCAAAAAAGACCAGGACGAACGTCCCGATAAACTCAGCAATATATTTTTTCATTCAATATCTCCTTATTTCAAAATCGAGCTGAAATTATAACACCGAACGAAAAATTCAGCATAAAATACAGAAGATTTCACTCCACGATATCCGCATATTTCACCGGGATCACCTTTTCGAGGTCAAAGGGCGCAAGCTCTACCTGAATCCCGATATGCCCTCCGCTGAACAAAATCTTTGGAATGTCCCGCGCGCTGATATCAACAACTGTCGGGAAAAACTTTTTCATCCCGATTGGAGAACAGCCCCCATGAATATACCCGGTGAGCGGCAGCAGCTCTTTGGATTTGATCATTTCGATGTTTTTCTCGCCAACTGCCTCAGCAGCTTTTTTCAAATCCAATTCAAAACAGCAGGGAACAACGAAAACGTAATGCTGCCCGGATCTGCCAACGGTCACAAGCGTCTTGAAGACGTTCAGCGGATCTTTGCCGAGCAGATCTGCAACCTCTGTACCGCTGGCAGCAGTTACACTATCGCCATAGCTGTAGGCGTTATAGTCGATCTTGTGCTGCTCCAGCACCCGCATAACGTTGGTTTTGTTATTTTTCATGTTCTGCTCGTATATAATTATTTGCTTCCGTTGAGTTTGATATCAAACTGCCCAAGTTCCTGAACCTCCTGCATCACTTCTTCCAAAGCTTCCGGTTTGAACCCGATATAAGGGATCTTCCAGTGACCGCTGGCAGGCATGATTTCTTTTCCAAGTTCTGCTTCTACTTCATAATAAGGGTTCCCCGGCATCACGACATGAACCCATGTCTGCCCAGGTTTGAGTTGGAAATTATTTCCCTCTGAGTCAAGAATGCGAAGTGGACGCAGCCGGTTGGACTCACGTTCAAAAGAATCACTTTTTGAAGTCCAGGTGGCGTTGTAAAGCTTCCCGTCCCGGAAAATCAGTGCTTGATTGGAATCAGCATAATTAAAGTTAACAGTGAACAATCCCAGATAATGCGGCTGATCCGGGACCCAGTCATGATGTGCCATCAGGATAATGATATTTTCAACTCCAACCTGCTGACTGTTGGAAGAGTCGACATCTTCCACAAGAGAATAAGGATCCTCGATGGTGTTCTGCATGCGGTAATATTTTCCGGTTTCTTCGTTGTAACGCCAAAGGATCTGATTGGCTTTCGCATAGCGGAAGAAAAGGGAGTTGGCTGTAACGCCGCCCTCCGGCGGAAGCTCACTGAAAGCGTAATTCATGTTGTTCACGTCAGCCGGTTTGGCAAGTTTTTTCCATTTTTCCAGGATATGCTCATAATTTTCCAACGGAAGTTTTGGATATTCCTGCCATCCGCCTGTCCCGTACCAGAGTTCAAGGTTATAAATTCCGGAATTCAGGATCGACTGAGATGTACCTCCGGCAATGATGATGCCGTTATATTGGCGCCGCAATTCTTCAAGACCGTAAATAGCAGAGGAAACCCGCGCGACATCTCCTTCCGGTTTGTCTCCATAAAACATCAGAATAGGGCGTGATTCTTCTCCGCTCACATACATTTCAAAAACCCATTGAGCCTGGCTGTGCCCGGATGATGGACGAAAGGTGGACGGGTAGCGTACGATTGGGATAAAGACCGGCGGAACCTGAAGCATATCCGGGTCAGAGACCGGCAGGCCGGTAAGCGGGTTGATGTTCCGTGCAGGGTCATGGACCGAATTGCTGATCATCGGTCCGGTTTCCTCCACATTCTGAAATGCTGACGAACACAAAACGCTCAGAATTACAGCTGTAAGAAATAAGATAGTGCGAAGGGTTTTCATTTGTTTCTCTCTCCTCCCATTCGACAAATTTTAATAACCATGCTTTTATTTTACACAATTTTTACAGTTTTTGTTTCAAAGTTTGAAGTTGCATTTTTCTCTGTTTTTGTTTTTCTTTGATTTTTTTTAATCAGCTGGATTCTGTTGAGTATTTTCTTTTCCTCAGTTATTTTATTATATAAGTATGTTCTATAATATTATATCTATAAAAATGGGTTTGTCAAGTAAATAATATTAGAAACTATCTATAGCAGAATACCGGTTGAAAAATATTGGGATTTTTATTATCCGGTAGAGATTACATTATCGCCAATAATGATATTATAATAAATAAGTATCTATCCAGAAGGGAGCACGCGGGGACTGGCACCTTGTACGGCACAGCCTGGCGTAGCTCCTGCTCTGAATCCAATCGAGCGAAGCACGTGGGGTCTGGCACCTTGTGCGGCGCAGCCCGCACAAGTGTGCCTGTCCCCATGTGCGCCACAGGAGAAAGAAATGATAACCGAACGCATTTTTGGAGAAATCAAGGGGATTCAAGTCCCTGAAGTTACTTTGCATAACGCTGCCGGGATGGAGGTTTCCATTCTCGCGTATGGTGCTACGATCCGATCTGTAATCGTTCCGACTACCGACGGGAAAAGGATCGATGTCTGCCTGGGATATGACACTATCGACGAATATCTCAAAAACACAGGCCATTTCGGCGCATCCATCGGCCGCTTTGCCAACAGAATCGGCGGCGCTGCTTTTGATCTGGATGGAGTTCATTACTCACTTGCAGCAAACACCCCTCCGAACCACCTGCATGGCGGCATCCATGGCTGGGATACCAAGATTTGGAATTACACGACTGATCCGGAAGGGAACAGCGTGACTTTTGTCTGCAAATCCGCGGATATGGAAGAAGGATATCCCGGTGAAGTTCATGCGGAAGCAAAGTTTACTGTCACGGAAGACAACCGCATGGTCATTGAATACAGCGCGGTCACAGATAAAGCCACACCCATCAACATGACCAATCACTGGTATTTCAACATGAACGGGCAGGCATCCGGAGATGTTCTCGGTCATACGCTGCAGCTCATTTCCGAACAGATCACCGAAACCGATTCAGGACTTGTTCCGACCGGCAAGCTGCTCTCCGTGGAAGGAACGCCTTATGATTTCCGCACCCCGAAAGTGATCGGTACGGACTTCGCGACGGTTCGGAAACTGTGCACCGCCGGTTATGACAATAACTTTGTTCTCGGAACTCCCGGTGAGTTCAAGAAGTTCGCGGTCCTGACTGGTGATAAGACCGGCCTCACCATGACCGGTTATACCAATATGGAAGCGGTCCAGTTTTATACCGGCAACCACATCCATGACCGGAAGGGGAAAGCCAATGCGGAATATCATGATATGAGCGGTATGTGCCTCGAACCGCATCATTATCCCGACTGTGTCAATAAACCTGATTTCCCCAGCGCGATCGTCCGCCCGGGTGAGAAATATTATCACCACACGGAGTTTCAGTTTAATTGAAAAGTTGGAAGTTGTAAGTTGTAAGTTAGATATGAGACTTTAGACCACAGACATTGGACTATAATCGGCTGGTATTGCCGGCCGAAAAGAAAAAGGAAGCAAATTTTCGCTTCCTTTTTCTTTCTTATTGACGTCTGATGTCTTATTGCTAATTTCTAACGTCTAATGTCTGCCCACTGATCACTGACCACTGGATCAAAACGTATACGCGGCGGTATAGGGATAGTCCCAGTTCTCGTACCAGCCGACGATCTTACAGCCATTTTCGGTGACGATCAGTGTATCCTTGGTAATGTATAACTCGCTCACACCGGTATGATAACGGGCACCCAGGGAGAGCACCAGGACCATATCCTTTTCAATCACTGTTTTGTCCGCTGCGGAGATGAACGGCGGTTCGAAAGGCGTCACACCAATGCCATGGCCGAAACCGAATTCCGGAGCCATGTGCAGACCCATTTCAATCGCTTTCGTCTGGATCGCGGCAAAGATATCGCAAGCCACAGCTCCCGGTTTGATCTGCGTGCAGGCAAATCTGCGCAGCTCTGCCATTTTTCCGGCGAAGAATTTCTGGCTGGAGTTCATCTCGCTTTTGACCATCATGCGGGAGTCATTGGCCCAATATCCGCCCCGAATGGCACACATTTCCAGACGGATAAACTTCCCTTCGAAGAAGTTTCCGGCTCTGCCTACCGCGTAATAAGGCGCATGAGGCCAGAGCACAGCCGCATCATCTTCGGAAAGAGCCTGTGCGACTGCCCGATAACCATGCACCGGCATTCCGCATTCAACGGTATGGATGCGGATAGCTTCCGTAAGGCTTTTTTCACTGGCGGCACCATTGCGGGAGATGTGATGTACCGCGGCGGCAATACCATGGTCAGTAAATTCGGCTGATTTTCTGATGCTGCGCTGTTCGGTCGGCAGCTTTACCTGGCGCAGATGACTGAAATCTGATGAAATATCGACAAAAGAAAAATCATGAAGCCTGGCGACCATTTTTTCAAAGAGCGTCTGGGCCATCCAGTCGCCGATATAACCAAGGGCGCCCTTTTGACCTTCAAACAATTCAGAAATAAATGCGCCGGAAATGCTGACTGCAGCGCTCTCAGAATCAATACAGCTTGAGTAGGTGATGATGCTGTCATGCCATCCTGCATTCTGATAGGCAGTGGCCAGAATTTTCGGACAGGCCAGAAACCGTTTTTCGGCACTGAGGAAAGCGATCACGCAGTGATGCTTCTGACTTGCCAGCATCTGAAGGTTCAAGCCGGTGACATATGCCAGATTCGAGGCATCCGTGATAACCAGACCATCAATTTCCGGATTGGAATGAATATATTTGCTTACTTTTGTAACAATGTTTCTTGCTGACATGTTTTCCCGCCTTAGTGAGATGACCGAACGCCGTTGATACGATAGAGCGTATCCCAATCGCGGAAATCACTGAGCCGGCGATTCCCGTCACTTGTCAGTTCATAAATATCCACGGAATGGATCAATTCGTCCTTATAACCAATCGTTTTTACATCCAGTGCGATGACCATCCCGGTCCTGAGAACTTCTTCATTGTCTGGGGTCAGATAGGGCTTTTCATATTCAGAGGCACCAACGCCGTGTCCCATGCCCTCATCGTAAAGCATTTCGATGTCTTCATCATCAGCTTTCAGACGAACCGCCTCACAAAACTCGCAAACGCGGATCCCCGGTTTCAGAATAGAAACAGCAAAATCCTTCAGCAGTTTGTTCTGTGCAAAAGCGTGAGCTGTGTTTGGACCGGGCTTGCCTGTATAAAGCATACGGCTGCAGACCGTCCAGCAGCCGTTATATGAAAGGGAATAGTCCACACGAAGCGTTTTGTTTTCCTTGATCACTTTCAGGTCATAGATCGGTGTGATCAGGGAATTGCCGGAGCGCCCCCGCGCAATGTTGAGGTGACCGATCGTGTTGGCACCAAACTCAATGGCATGGATCCGGACATGTTCCAGAAAGTTGGAAACGGTGCAGTTGGAATAACCGACCGTGCCTTCGATGTGATTCAGCGCGCCGATGATACCGCGGTCAGCGATATGTGCGGCCTTCTGAATGTTTTCGATCTCGTATTCGCTTTTGATCTCACGTGCGGCCTGAATGGTGGGATCCAGGTCAATGATGTACATGTCCGGACAGTTTTCTTTCAAAAAGCGGATCTCTCCGACACGCCACCATGAATAATCAACAGCGACTTTATCGTGACAGATCCCTAACTCATCGATCACGCTTTTCAGCGCATTACAGAAAGCTGTTTTCGGGGAACCGTCGTTGATACTGTAGGTTTTTGTCTTCCCTTCCCAGGTGAAGCTTCGCAGGACGCATTCCCATTCCACAGGGAGAATCAGCGTGCCGACAGAAGAACCTCTCTTAGCGACCAGTGCTGCCGAAAATGTAGATTGATCCGGATAGGGAAATGTGATCCCAATCAAGTATGCGATATCTGCCGGAGATTTCGTAATAAAAGCATCAAAATTGCCGTTCTCATTAAATAAGGCTTCGACACGATTTTTTCTTTTCATAATAGGTCCTATCAATATAAACTGACCTGCACGCCGCCGTATAACCAAAGGGCGGCTTTTACTTTTACGGCAAAACTGCTCCGTATAAGCACATAACTACTCTATGCTAATTATATCAGCGGAATGTGATGTTTTTATTAAAAAGGGTGCCAAATGTAACACTTCTAAAATTCCCGGGATTTCTATGTAGAATCGATAACGCTCAGCACCTTCAGAATGGCGCGGGCCTCGTCCTGGTGGTCGCAGCAGTAGTAAACATCATTTACTTTCTCCCGCATTTCAGTGAGAACATCCGGTTTTTGGATCGCGAGCGTGTACATGACCATTTCAATCTCGCTCAGTGCGTTCAGCTTCGCTTGTTTTTCAATGGAGAGCTGAGATGGGAGAGTTGAGTTGTGAGATAGCGGATCAGAGATTTGAGGAGTGATTTCTGATTTTTGAGTTGTAAGATTCATTCCAAGAGAATCTGGATCCTTGCTCCCTGCTTCTTGTCCCTTCTGACCACTGATCACTGTTTCCTGACCATTTGTACCTTGTCCGTTCTGTTCACTGAGCCCTGATTTCTGACCACTTGTTTCATTTCCATCTGTATTTGCGGAAGCTTCCTTCTTCGTGCCTGATTCTTCACTTTTCTCCCGCAGAGGAGAAAACGCCCGTGCGCGGTGAAATGCCGCGGGTTGATCATTATGTTCCCGATGGATCGTGCGGGTCCAGCTGTCCGGAGAAAAAGCCAGACCGTGGATCACCGCATCATAATTCACATGATCGGAGTAATAATTGTTATCATCATGGCGGATTTTCACTTCGGTTGCACGCAGTCTGTCCAGCAGGTTAAAATAACGGAATTGCATATCAATCAATTCATCGCTGACATCCTGTTTTTGTTCGATATACTCAGTAAGAGCGCGGTCGATTTTGCGGTAATGAAAAGAAGCCATCCGGTAAAGTTTATCAGTGGTGAGCTGCCCCAGTTCCGGATATTGGTGCTTGCAGATTTCCAGTGCATATTTGGTCCTGCAGCAGCGGGCAAGATAGGTGATGCCTTTTTCAAGTTTGATACAGCTCTTGAGATAAGCGGAGGAGTGCCGGTTGTATTTGACAGCCAGGTCAAAAACGGCGTCGACCTTGACCATCAGCTTTTGTGTCATTTCGCCGAATTCGACAGGAGCAGTGCTGTAATCGCCAATGGTCTCAAACGGCAAAGCTTCGTCCGCTGTTTCAGCAGACGCGTTTTTCTGTGCTTCATCCGTCAGAAACTGATCCATTTCCGAAAGCAGTTTGTCACCGCTCGCCTCAGCCACTTTCTCCTCCCATATCATTCAGGACCAGCGCACACGTGGAAAGATTTCTTTTTGCTGTGAAGCCATCACAAGAAAACTGTACTCCGAGATGCGTCAGCTGGTTTTGAATCGTTATAATGCAGAATGATTCTATAACTAAATATAGAAATGTTATTCTTATATATATTCTAATCAATATTTATTTAAAGTCAATATAACAATAATAAAATTTCTAAAATAGTGACAAATGTCATGCCAAAACAACATGCTGCCAGGCTGTGCCGCAGCTCAGCCTTATGTGCGTAAAAAACGTATCTATTCAGAACGGAGCACATGGGAACTGGCGTCCAACCTGCTGCTTAGGAGAGGAGTTTCTGTTGTAAATCAGCAGCACTGTTGGATACACGTAGTAACTGCTCCTGCCGTTTAGATGCCGATCATAACGGGACAGTCGCCTTTGGCAACAGTCCCTATGCGGGATCGGATAAATTGTCGGCGAGTTTGTGGAGGATGGTATAAAGTGTTCCGGCTTCTTCCGGGGAAAGTTCAATGCAGCGGCCGATTTTTCCGGGAACCTGCAAGGCCTCTTTGTACAAAGCAGCCCCTTTTTCCGTGAGAACGGCATTGACGACTCTTTCGTCGTCTTTCGAGCGTTCACGGGCTACATAGCCCTTTTTTTCAAGAGATTTGATCACCGGGGTCAATGTACCGGAGTCAAGATACAAAACTTCCCCTAACCCTTTGATACTGAGAGATTTGTGTTCCCATAGCGCCATCATAGTGATGTACTGGGTATAGGTCAGGTCCAGCTCATCCAGGAACGGTTTATAGCGGCGGATCACTTCCTTCGCGCAGACGTAAAGCGGGAAGCAAAGCTGGTTTTCAAGTTTCAGCGGGTCAAAGATTTTTTCGGTCATTTTTCAGTATCTGTTCAGGGTATGAGTGATGCACATGGGTACAGGCGAAGCTCCCGCTCTGGCTCCATGAGGCGAAGCCGTTTCCTTACAGAGCGGGGCATGTGTCGGCTTTGCGGCACAAGATGCCAGTCCCCAAGTGCTTCGAGTGTTGCTTTTCAAGATTCGGAGGCGCACATGGGTACAGGCATGCATGTGTCGGCTTTGCGGCACAAGATGCCAGTCCCCAAGTGCTTCGAGTGTTGCTTTTCAAGATCCGGAGGCGCACATGGGTACAGGCATGCATGTGTCGGCTTTGCGACACATGCTGCCAGTCCCCAAGTGCTTCGTCCTAACTCCTAATCTCTAACAACTAACTTCCGACAGTTTTCAGATCAAAGAAGCGACGCATTCCTCGACTTTTTTCATGTCGGCGGTCGGTTCAAAGCGGGCGACAACTTCACCTTCGCGGTTGATGACGAACTTTGTGAAGTTCCATTTGATCTCCGGATTGTTCTTGTAATCTCTGTCGATGGTCTTGAGCAGAGCGCCCATTGCCAGGGCAGCGGGACCGTGTCCGAAACCTTCAAAACCCTTCTGGGACTTCAGGTATTTGAACAATTCAATCGCATTTTCACCGTTGACATCGGACTTTTTCATCTGCGGGAATTGGGTGTTGTATTTCAGTGTGCAGAACTGGTGGATCTCTTCATCGGTTCCGGGAGTCTGACCCTTGAACTGGTTGCAGGGAACGTCAACGATTTCCAGACCCTGGTCGTGATATTTTTCATACATCTTTTCGAGCGGTTCATAATGCGGAGTGAAGCCGCAGCCGGTAGCTGTATTGACAACTAAAACAACTTTGCCTTTGAAATCAGCCATGGAAAGCTGGCTGCCATCCGGACGTGTTACAGAAATATCGTAAAAGTTCATAAGATAACCCCTTTTGTAAATTTCTTACAATTAAATTGTACACAATTTAAATTCTGTGTCAAGAAGGAAATGAAAATGATGACATATTGATTGTTCTCCTGTGATACGAATCATGCGGCGATCGGGGGCCGGGGAGTTGTGCGGGCGATGCCGCACCAACACCCGGCCCGGTGCTTCTGAATGAATCGCAGCTTCTCTTGTAACGTTTTGTTTCCGGAGTCTCGTTCCGAAACGTATAATTGGAAGGCGAAGGAATAGAAACAGTATGTCTGATCTGGAAGAAGCGAGAGCCTTTTTTGCAAAAGACCGTTATGCCACAGAAGTGACGGGAATCGTTATCGAAGACGTCGGAGAACACTACGCCAAATGCAGCCTGAAGCTGGACGGACGGCATCTGAACGCCGTCGGGCATGTGATGGGCGGTGTGGTCTACACCATGGCAGACCTGACCTTTGCCATCAGCACAAATTTCCGTACGGAACGGCCAACCGTAACGAATGTCGCCCAGGTCAGCTATCTCAACTCTCCCGAGGGAGATACACTGTACAGTGAAAGCAAGCTGCTGAAAGACGGTCATCGAATCTGCTTTTATGAGATCCGCATCCGGGATAACACAGGTAAGGATATCGCCATTGTCAGCATGAACGGATATCATATTTAAGTTAATAGTAAATGTTCAGGGCAGCGCACATGGGGACTGGCATCTTGTGTCGCGAAGCCGACACGAGTGTGCCTGTCCCCATGTGCGCAGCTGAGTTCTGAAGAGAAACGTCAGCAGTTAGTAAAACGGCAGCCGGAAAGTATTATATGCAAAACGAAGAACACATTAATCGCATCGGTCAGGATTTCAGCCTCTGGGGGCTGTTGAAGTTCAGCTTTCCCTCGATTTTGAATAATTTTTTTGCCCAGTTGTTTAAAACCCTGGACGACGGGTTGTTTGTCTCCCGCTTTGTGGGAAAAACCGCCCTGGCCGGGATCAACATTCTCAATCCGATCCATTTTTTTCAATTCAGCCTGAACAACCTTTTCGCTGTCGGAGCTCCGAACCTTTCCTCCCGCAAAATGGGGCAGGGGGACCAACAGGAAGCCAAGCGGATCTTTTCCCGAATCGTTGTCGTTTCCTTCCTGATCGGTGCCCTTTTCGCGCTTGCGCTGAATATTTTTGCTTATCCTTTGCTGAGAGTTCTCGGTGCTGATGAGGAACTGACGCCCTTTGCGCTGATTTCACTGCGCACGGTTTTTGCCTTTACCCCGATCACTCTCATCAACGCTGTATTCAATAATTATTATTCAACCGCCGGGAAACCTTCCATGGGGCTGGTCTGTTCGATCCTCAATGGCACTATCAATATCACGCTGGATGTTCTGCTGGTGGTCGTGAAGCAGATGGGCGTTCTGGGTGTTTGCCTCTCGACGATCAGCGGGGAAGCAGTAGTCTTTGTGATTGGGCTGATCTTTTTCCTGAATCGGAATCACGAGATCCATTTCGTCAACCCGGAAGGGAAATTTATTTCAACCGCTGTCGCCTCTTGTCAAAACGGCTTGCCGCAGTTTATCAACACGGTTTCGCTGGCGCTTTCTTCCCTGGTGATGAACTACCAGCTGCTGCGTTACGTCGGCAACGATGGGATCGCGGCGAACTCCATTGTCGCGGATCTGCTGCGGATCCTGACTTCGCTCTTTTTCGGCTATACGCTGTGTGTCGGGCCGATCATCTCCTACAACTATGGCGCGAAAAAACCGCATCGGCTACGCACACTGCTCAAACAAAATGTCATGATCTGGATGATGGCCTCTGTCGTGCTGACCGCAGTCGGGCTGCTCTGCCGCAAGCCCTTCATTTCTATTTTCATCAATCCGAATGAGAATTCCGAAGTTTTTTATAATCTGACTTATTACGGGCTGACGCTCCAGTACCTTTCCCTGCCCTTTTTTTCCGGCTGTGTGATCATCCCGCGCATGCTGACAGCGGTGAACGAGCTGCGCGCTTCCATGACGGTGGCGATCTGCCGCAATGTGGTGCTGCGTTTGCTCACGACCCTGACAGTACCGCTTATCCTCGGTTACCGCGGCATCTGGATCGCGGGGCTTGTCTGCGAATTCCTGGCATTTTGTGTGGATGTTTACGCGCTCAACAAACATCTGCCGAGTTACGGTTTTGATGAACCGCTGCGTATCGGCGGAAAGGCATAAAAAAACATGAAGCGGCTGTTTCTTTTCGGTTCTCAGATCACAGTTGGCGGCGCCCAGCGGGTGCTGCTGGATCAGGCGCAATGGTTCTGCGACAGGGGCTATGATGTTCAGGCTGTCTTTTTCTACGACAAGGATGGGCTGTTGGAAGACTGGTCCTCGCGCTATCCCTTTCCGATCACAGCGCTTTCGGTTTACCGGCGGGGAGCCGGGATCGTCAAAAACTTCAGCGGCCTTTTCCGCGGATTTCTGGGCCTGATCCGCATGCTGCGGCAGGTGAAGCCGGATTATTTCGAGTCCTTCACCCATGACGCCAATCTGATGGGGATCCCGGCAGCCTGGCTGTGCGGAATCAAAGGCCGGTTTGCCGCGCATCACGGTCAGTTTGTCGGACAGTCCGGTCTTGCCCGTGCGCTGCATACCCGGGTGATCAACAGCGGAATGACGGAAAAACTGATTTGTGTCTCGGAACGGGCAAAACGTCAGGCACTTTCGGAAGGAATTCATGAAGAGAAAATCGAGATGATTTTCAACGGGGTGAGACCTGTGGATGCCGATCCGGTTGTCCGGGAACAGACGCGTTCCGAACTGGGGCTTGGCGATGCGGATGTCATGATCCTGAGTGTGGGGCGTCTGGTTTCGGAAAAAGCGCAGCAGCATCTGGTGAAAGCGGCGGAGCTCCTGAAGGAGAAGCATCCGGAGTATTGCTATTTCATCGCCGGGGAAGGGCCCTGCCGGGAAGCACTGGAAGAGCAGATCCGGACAGCTGGGATGCAGGATCGGTTCCGTCTGTTGGGAAGCCGGGCGGATGTTGACCGGCTGCTGAATGCCGCGGATCTTTTTGTGCTCTATTCCGATACGGAAGGCATGCCTGTTTCTCTGATGGAAGCCATGAGCGCCGGTCTGCCCTGTGTGGCGTCTGACCTGGAAGGAATCGCCCAGCTGATCCCGGATGAACGGTACGGCACGCTGATTCCCTCCGGTGACGCGGAGCTGCTCGCGGATACAATTGAGAAAGCTTTATCCGATCCGATGAAAAAAGCTGCCTGTGGGAAGGCAGCCGCAAAATGGATCCGCGATTCCTTCTCTCTCGACGCATCCTGCCGACAATACGAGAAATTATTCGAAGGCCGGAAATAATTATTCAGAACGGAGCACATGGGGACAGGCAACTTGTGTTGCGAAGCCAACACAAGCGTGCCTGTCCCCATGTGCGTCCCTTAAGTCATGTACAGTTACATTTTTTATCCAGCAAGTTTGACCCAAATGGCGGGGCGGATCATGCCGGTAATGTCGGAAACGTCCGGGCCGGTGTTCAGCAGGACGCCGAGAGAGTTGATGCTGGTCGCGGCGCTGCTGTATTGTCCCGGTGTGCGCAGCCACCACCAGGCACAGCTTGGGTCCGCAGTGCCGTAAGCACCGTGGGCACGGGCAAGTGCTGTCGGCTGGGCCTTGCGGAGTGCCTCATAGGGAAAGTAGCGCATGATCTGGTCAATGCTCAGCAGAAAGACGTAATCATAGGTGTTGTTCCCGCCATAGGTGCCGAAGGCGGAGCTGCCGGGGTTGCTGTTCAGGGTCTGCGCGATCCATTGTCGTTCGGTATCGTTGAAGACGCCTTTGTAGAAATTACTGTTCAGGTAATCGCGAAGCGAACTGTTTTCCCATGTAATCGATTGGGAATTCCAGTGATAAGCCATGGTCTCCAGCCCGTAGACGGAAAGCATCAGTGCGCGTCCGGTATTGTAGTCGATATCAATGCATTTCCATTGGATCGACTCGGAGCCGTTGTTGTAGTTGTTGTCCTGTTCATAGCGGCCGAAGCTGACAACGTCGCCGACCTTGATGTTTTGGAAGGGGGAGGAAGCAGAACCGGTATAAGGCTGCCGCTGAATTACATCCGTCCATTGATTTCCGCCGGCGGTTGAGCCTTCCTGACTTATCAGCTGACCGTTGGAGAAGGTGACTTTGTTGCTGGTTCCGTCAGCGTGGAGCAGGATCCCGGTCCCTTCCGGCTTTCCGTTGAGCCATTGCCCGTCAAATTTGTCGCCGTTGTCTCCCCAGTAGAAGATACCGCTTCCGTTACTGATCTGTCCCTGAACGAAGAGGCCTTCCCAATATTGGCCGTTACCGAAAAAGGTCAAGCGCCCGGCGCCGTCGATCTGGCCGTTCATGAATTCGCCTTCATAGCGGTCGCCGTTGGCCCAGATGTAGGTGCCTTTACCGTGATATAAGCCGTTGACAAAATATCCTTCATACCGGTCACCGTTGGCGTAAGTCTCCACCCGGTATTCCCCGCTCGATTGAGATGGCCCGAAAGAGCTGATCTGGGCATAAACAGGCTGGGATATTTCTCCGAACAAAAAAATTGCGGAAAGTAGCAGAATCAATGGAATAAAATGCTTGTTTTTCATAACGTGTCCTTTCAAATTATCCAAAAACACATTTTTATCACTTTGGTATCTTTTCAGAACTCAGTTACGCCATGGGGACTGTTGCCGAAGGCGACTGTCCCGTTTGGAACAGATACCTAATTTGATTATAACAATAACTGTTATCCTGTATTAAAAGTTCCGGCCGGTTTTTTTTTTATTTTTATGGGTATCTATTGTATAATTATTGTATCGGAGAACATTATGAATACGGTGAAAGAACTTAGAACTGCTGCGAAGATGAGCCAGAAAAAATTTGCCTCTTACCTTGGGATTCCGGTTGCAAATATTCAGAATTGGGAAAAAGAAATTCATAACCCTCCTGCTTATGTGATCACACTCATTACCAGAGTGATGAAAAATGATGGTTACCTTGGAAATGAATTAACACCGCAGCAAATTGACGCAATTCGGCAAACAAAAGCGACTCTTGCTATTGAAAATCTTGAATTAAGTGATACTGCTGTTTTGAATTTACAAAAAATGGCAAGAGGGGATATGTCTTTAGATGAATATCAAACTGAGCTAAAACAAAGATACATTAATCATGAGTCCTATTGATATTTATAAATATCCCGGTGAGGATGTTCTCAAGAATAAATTTGATTGCCATGATAATAATGAGTTACAAAGACTCGAAGCTTTTTCTACTGCAGGAAATATTTTTTTCTTGCAGCAAAATCCTATTGAAGGAAATTTTGATTTTGAACATCTAAAAGCTATCCATTATTTCATCTTTAAAAATGTCTATGATTGGGCGGGAAAAATCAGAACGGTAGATATCGGGAAAAACAACATTTTTTGCAGGGTTCAATTTATAGACAGTTATGCGAAACAAGTTTTCTCAGATTTTTTTCCTTCTTGTTTAAAAGCGAAATCAGACAAGCCTGATTTTTTAAAAACTTTTACAAGCCATTACGCGGATTTGAATGCTCTTCATCCGTTCAGAGAAGGAAACGGACGAACTCAAAGAGAATTTGCAAGAGAATTATGCTTGAAATGTGGTTATGTTTTTGATTTAACACAAACAAATCACAAAGAAATGCTTGATGCAAGTATAGAGTCCTTTAATACCTTCAGCAATGAAAAACTTTTGAATATTTTTTCAAGATGTGTAATTCCTGTTGAGGAGTATGAGAATTATCAGACAAAATTGACAACATCCTTATTAATTTTCTCAAAGGATGATATTCCTTCAGATATTAGAATCAGACGATAACAAGCGATAAACAAATTTTGTTGTGTTATAAGTTGGGTTACAAATAGAAATTTCCATCGACCCGCATGGCGGGGGCGGGACCGATGAGCGTGATACTGTTGTCGGAGAGGTCGACCCGGTAGAGGTAGCCTTCGGATGTGCCGTCGTGCTTGACAATGCCGTTGAGCGTCGTTTCTACATGTTCGGGTGAGTGGGCATAGGCTGCGGCAAGCTCGCTGTAGGGCGTGAGTACCGCATCCTTCGGAATGTGGCTGACAGGGACAGGAGAGCCGAAATAAGCCCAACGTTCCGGGTCATAGTCAGGTGACTGGCAGCGATCATCCGCGAATGCTTTCAGTTCCCATTTCCCGCCGGAATAATGAGCTTCACAGAAACAGCAGCCGGCAGTGTGGACATTCATCAGCTCACTCAGGGGAAGACGGAGGATGAAGAGCCGGATCAGCCTCAGGATCAGCGCATGGGCGACCAGCAAAACGCAGCCATCCTCTGTTTCAAGCTCCCGCATCAATCCCGAGACCCGCTGAAAAGCAGCTTCATAGCCTTCTCCGCCCTTCGGATGAAAATTCTGAGGTTCATGATAAAAGGCGTGGAGCATATCCGGCGGCAGCTCTTCCATGATCAGCCCTTCTGTTTCACCCAGGCTGACCTCCCGTATCCGTTCATCCGGAAGCGGAATTATGCCTGTACCTTCAGTCAGAATTTCAGCTGTCTGTATAGCCCGTCCCAACGGACTTGTATAACAACGGCTGAAAGGGAGTCCTTTTAATCGTTTTTTTAACTGCCGGGCCATCATTATTCCCCGTTCTGTCAGGGGAGAATCATGCTGTCCCTGGATCCGATGGATCAGGTTCCATTCACTTTCACCATGCCGGGTAAAATATAAAATCATGAGAATATTATACATCAATGAATATCAATTTTGCCAAATAAATTTTTATACAACAAATATAATTATTTATGATTTCTTCACGTATAAAAAACAGAGTATAATCCAAAACAAAGATGATAATACCGGGAAATAAAGGAATCTGTATAAAAAATACTGCAGCCTTTTCAGAAAAACGGTATCCCGGTTTTATTTTCCGGTGAAAAAATGTCTGCCTGATCCTGCGCGGAAAACTCCGCTGCCGCAATCAGGGAGGAGAAATAATGAACGATCAAACCATTATGCGTAAACAAAACGATAAGAGCAAAATATATCTTTTGATCCTGTGCGCGGCAGGGCTGCTGATCAATTATCTTCTTGCTCACGCCGCGATCTGGTTAAAACTGCCTCTGTATCTGGATAATATCGGCAGTGCACTGGCGGCTGCTTTGGGCGGATATCTGCCCGGCATCATCGTCGGATTTTTCACCAACCTTATCAACAGTATTGACGACTATAATACCGCTTATTACGGATCGCTGACAATATTGATCTCCATCGCTTCCGCCTGGTTTGCAAGCAGGGGTTATTATAGTTTCAGGAAGCCCTGGCGTCTGCTGGTAATCATCATAACTTTTGCGCTGATCGGCGGCGGTCTGGGATCGATCCTTACCTGGGCGCTGTATGGTTTTGAATTTGGCTCCGGTATTTCCGCGCCGCTGGCTATCCGTATCTATGAAGCCGGAATGCCGGGTGAGTATCTGTCACAGTTAACAGCGGATATGCTGATCGATCTTCTGGACAAAACGATCACTGTGCTGGTTACTGCAATCATCCTGAATATAATACCCGAATCTGTCAAGGAGCGTTTCTATTTCTCCGGATGGCAGCAGACTCCGATCTCTAAAGAAAAACGCATGGCAGCAAACCATAAACAAGTACATCTCATGTCATTGCAGACAAAAATCATTTTCCTGGTGACAGTAGCGATGGTGGTCATTGCCGCCATTGTGACGGTCATCAGCTTCATCCATTTCCGCACTGCCGCCATTGAAGAACAGCAGGAGCTGGCATGGGGTGTTGCGAATGTGGCTTATGATGCTATTGACGGAGACCGGGTCGATGAATACATTCAGCTGGGTGAGGCCGCAGAAGGGTATGCCCGAATCGATAAACGTTTTAATGATCTGGCAGGCAGTTCCGACAGTATTCAGTATGTTTACGCGTACAGAATTCTGGAAAACGGCTGTCAGGTCGTTTTTGACGCGGATACACCGGATATGCCCGGCGGTGAACCTGGGGATATTGTCGAATTTGACGAGGATTTCAAGGATCAGCTGCCGGATCTGCTGGCAGGGAAAGAGATCGAACCGATTGCAGCTCACGGACAGTTCGGGTGGCTGCTGACCGTGTATAAACCGGTCTACAACAGCGAAGGTATCTGCCAATGCTATGTGGGTGTTGATGTCAGTATGGATCATATTACCCGCAATGGATATGAATTTCTCGCACGTGTTATTTCGCTGTTCTTTGGATTTTTCCTGCTGCTGCTGACCTTGGCTATCTGGTTTGCAGAATACAGCGTCATTTTACCGATCAATGCTCTGGATAATGCCACGAGCAATGCTGTTTATACCAGCGAGGAAGCACGGACGAAGACAGTGGAGCGCATCCATGAGCTGGATATTCACACCGGTGATGAGATCGAAAACCTGTATCACTCTGTATCCAAAACAACGGAAGATATGGTGAATACCATTGAAAACATGGAGGAGCAGAGCGAAATCATCACAAAACTGCAGAATGGACTGATCCTGGTCTTGGCTGATATGGTAGAGAGCCGGGACAAGTGTACCGGTGACCATGTTCGGAAAACGGCTGCGTATACAGGGATCATCATGCGGGAGCTCCGGAAAGAAGGTATTTATACCGATCAGCTGACAGATGTATTTATGAATGATGTGATCAATTCCGCCCCGCTGCACGACATCGGGAAGATCCAGGTATCCGATACGATCCTCAACAAACCCGGAAAGCTGACCGATGAGGAGTTTGAGATCATGAAGACTCACACTACTGCGGGTGCGGAGGTTATTGCTCACGCAATGAATACGGTTTCGGAAGCAAATTCCGGGTATTTGAAAGAAGCGATGAACCTTGCCCATTATCATCATGAAAAATGGAACGGCTCGGGTTATCCCTGCGGCTTGAAAGGAGAGGATATTCCTTTATCAGCGCGCATCATGGCGGTTGCCGATGTGTTCGACGCACTGGTTTCCAAGCGCAGTTATAAGGACGGTTTCCCGTTTGAAAAGGCAATGGCTATCATAAATGAGGGTTCCGGAAGCCACTTTGATCCTCAGGTTGCAGGAGCGTTCCTGCGGGCTTCAGATGAAGTACGCAGGGTGATGGAAAGCAGCATGATGCTTTAAGAAGAAGCTTTCTATGAACAAAAGAAACATTACAAGGCTTGCTTTTGCAATTGTGATCCTCAGCTTTGTTCTGTCGACCTTTGTGTCGCTGTGGTCGCTCCGGATAATGGCTGAGCGGAATATTCAGGAGCTGAGTAAAACGCTGGCGTCGCGTATCTATGACTCGATCAGCAATGAATTATCCGAGCCGGTCACTGTCTCGCTGGCAATGGCGAACGATACCCTGTTGATAGATGTGCTGAAAAATGAGGCATCAGTCGGAATTGATGAAACCTCTAATATAATGTCCGATTATCTTTCCGGACAGAAAAATATATTCGGTTATGAAGCTGCATTTGTAGTATCCGATGCCTCAATGTGTTACTATTCTTACGGTGGGATCAACAAACAGATGGATCCGATCATCAGCGACCGTGACAAGTGGTACTCCAGGTTTCTTTTATCCGGCAAAAAATATGAAGTGGATGTTGATCGTGATGAGGTGAGTCAGGATCAATGGACGGTATTTGTCGATGCACGCATTGAGGATGAGACCGGTACTCTGCTTGGCGTGTGCGGTGTGGGCGCGCATATGACAGGCAATCAGGACCTGTTCATGAGCCTGGAGAAGGAATATGGCGTCAAAATAAACCTGGTGAGTGCAGACGGACTGATCCATGTCGATACGGATGAAAACAGAATAGAAAAAGAGTATCTGACCGGCATTCCTCTCAGAGAGAGCAGTGATTATATCTACCAGAAGCTTGGACCAAACCGTTTTGCTGTAACAAAATATATTGAAAGGCTTGGCTGGTACCTGGTCATTGAAAGTGATGGCACCACCGAACGCGGAGAGATCCTCAATGTGCTGTTATTAAATATTGTTCTGTGCATTATCGTGCTGGTTATTATGCTGCTTGCGATCCGGATCATAATCGCACGTACAAGGGCACTGACCAGCGCGTCGTTTGTGGACCAGTCGACTCAGCTTTTGAACCGGAGAGCTTTTGAGGAGAAAAAAGCGGAACTTGCCCTGTCACAGTTGAAGGAAGACTTCGTCTATGTCACAGCGGATCTGAACGGATTGAAACATGTAAATGATACACTCGGACATACAGCCGGAGATGAGCTCATCAAAGGCGCGGCGGAATGTCTGAAAGCAAGTTTCGGAAAGTACGGCGATATATACCGCATCGGCGGGGATGAGTTTGCTGCCATGCTGGTTCTTACGGATGAACAGCGGAGAGAAGCAATGGCAGAACTCGAAAAAACTGCGGACAACTGGTGCGGGGAGCAGGTAAAAGGACTGTCCATATCCTGCGGTTACGCATCGAGCCGTGAATTCCCGTCGGAAAATATAACGGAGCTTATCAAAATATCTGATGAGCGGATGTACGCTGCCAAGGATGAATACTATCGCAAATCCGGCAATGACAGACGCCGGAGATGATTTGATCAGCCGGCAGTAAAATATTTCGACTCAAACTCATCAACCGGGATCGGGCGTGAGAAGTAGTATCCCTGAAAATGTCTGCAGCCCATTTCTGTAAGAATACGGAGCTGCTGTTCCGTTTCCACACCTTCCGTGATGACATCCATACCTAAAGAGGCTGCAAGGTCAATCACATATTTCAGGACGTTCCTGCTGCGTTCCCGGTCATTAATTTCACGCAAAAAGCTCATATCGATCTTGATCACGTCTGCCTGAATATCTTTGAGGAGAGCCAGTGAAGAATAACCTTTTCCGAAATCATCTATCTCCACGAGAAATCCCTTTTCACGGAGCCTTGAAACAATAGCGTTGCCTTTCTCCGGGTCAACAAGAAGGGCTGTTTCCGTGATCTCCAGCCGGAGCATACGGCTGTCCACATTGTATTTCGTAATAAGATTTGTCAGTACGTCATATACATCGATGCTGTAAAAATCCTTTGCCGACATATTTACAGAAATCGTCAGATCCTTTTTGTCTGTGTGTTTCCAGATGCTCAGCTGTTTTACGGCAAGCTTCCAGATGTACATATCAAGCTTCTGGATCAATCCTGCCTGTTCAAGCGTTTCGATAAAGAAATCCGGCATCATAAGTGTTCCATCAGGCCTGATCCATCTTACCAAAGCTTCAGCACCGATCACGCAGCCATCGTTTTTAACAAGCGGCTGTAAATACATTCTGAACTCTCCGTCTTCCAGCGCTTTTTCAAATCCACTGATCACTTTTTGTTCAAGGAGTATCTTCTCCATGATGGCTTCATCAAAATAAGCGACCGTAAGGCTCATGTCTTCACGGATCGTGCGCAGGGCTGAATTTGCGCGTCCGCACATGACGGATACAGGGATTGAAGGATCATCGATAACATATACACCAAAATGAATACAGAAGGTATAGTTTCCGCTGTTGAAATGATCAGCCAGTGTACGGGAACAGTTATGCAGTTTTTCTTCTTCAAATGTTTTGTCCGGCAGAAGCATCGCAAACTGATCTCCTCCGAGCCGTCCGCACAGCCCCTTTGAGTCCTCTGAGATTTCCTGCAGTACAGAAGCGGTCTTCACCAAAACCTCATTGCCCTTCAGGTCGCCGAACAGGGTATTGACCAGGCGGAAATTCATGATGTTGCCTGTGATCATCACCCAGGACATATCCGGTTTGTTTTTGATCAACTCCCGGGCAAGTTCATAAAAAGCATCCGCATTCAGGATATTTGTCAGACTGTCATGATAAGCGAGATACTGGGCAGCTCTGTTTCCGATATTTTCAGCTTCTCTGTCATTGGCAATGGTATTGCTATCCTTTTTGACATCTACCAGCTCAACCACCGCATCGTATACGCTTCCATCCTTCAGTTTCAGGGAAACCGGATTTGACTGGATAAAGTAAACCTGATCTTTGAAATGCTCAGCTTTTTCCTGACGGCGTTTTGTTTTGCAGGCGAGAGAGCTGGAGCAGTTTATACATTTTTGACCGGCATTCCATATTCCGTAGCATTTTTCATTCATACTGATTTTGCCGTTGTCATGAAATTCCAGAATACGGCATTCTTTCGGGTCCACCACCCGGGCAAGAGCATATTTTCCGGACATTTCATTCAGGAATGATTTCATCTCTCCGACCGTGTACTCAGATGATTTTATTTCCGGGAGTGCTGTTTTTTCAAGAATCGGTGAGGTTTTTTTTGTATTTTCTTTAATGCGTTTTTCCCGGTACATTTTTTCGTCTGCGTTTGAGATGAGGATGCGCAGTCTGTCTAAATCGCTCAGCATTTCATGGGCATAGCCTGTTGAGAATTCAACCGGGACGGAGTTTTTAATGACCGGCTTTGAATGTTCCAGGGTATCAAGTTTTGCCTGAAAATCAGCCTCGGATCCATCAGGGACAATGACGAGAAACTCATCGCCGCCATAACGGTAGCAATGATTTTCTCCGAAAATGTCGGTAAGAATTTTCCCTGTCTCCCGAAGGATGCGGTCTCCCACCACATGTCCATGGGTATCATTGATGACCTTGAAGTTGTTCAGGTCGAGCATCATCACCGTGACCTCATGTCCCTGATATGACTCATAATCCTGACGCAGCGCCATCCGGTTGCGGATCCCCGTAAGCGCGTCAGTAAGAGACATCTGCTCAAGCATTTTATTTTCATGATGAAGCTCTTTTGTAAGGGCGTCCACTTTTTGGAAGGCCTGAACTTCTGCATTTTTGAGGAAGCAGACCAAAAGCATATCCGCGGTTATACCGAATAAGGATACGAATACTTTCTGCAGATTCTGAGGGGTAAACCGGGTAAAGCTGTGATCTGTGGAGAAAAAGAACAGCGTGTAACCGAACATAATGAGCGCGGCTACGATTCCGCCGCCAAACCCGAACAGAGCGGAACACAGTACAAGTCCTGCTATCAATATCATATTCGGATTGGGGATATTGAAGTAATATACGATCAATATTAAAGCTGACATGATCGCTGTGGTGATGAGGATCTTTTTTGTCAGACCGGTTTGTATCTGCATTATGGTTGGTTTATGCGTTTCATTCATTTTCAGTTCAACTTTTCCTGTAATATGATCTAATTGTATGGCGTGCAGCTTCATTGCCGCAGCCGCTTTTTTCCGGTGCGGGAAGCTGTAACGCCGGGCCGTATTTTCTTTCCGGCGGTCCGGAAGCGGCGGGCTTTCTCTATAAAAAATTACAGGCAAATAATCGGAATACTACATCACATCTTATCTGCCTAATTAATATATTATAACAGTTAATTTCTTTATGTGCAGATGTTCAGACCCGGCGATTTTTATCCTGACGGGGCTGTCGCAAATTATAATTTTGAAAAGCCATCGGGAGAGAGTGCTTCGCAGGGACGCGGAATAAGCGTCAGCTGCCTGCGAAAGAGATCCCTGCGTGTCCCCCGACACCCCTGTATAAGCTGCTGAATCACTCCGTTGATGATACGATTATTCAGATGATTCCCCCAAAACAAAAGATGAGCCGTTTCGCGTTATATAAAGGCGCCAAAGTGGCGAGTGACTGATGGTCAGCCCGACCGGCCCCGGCAATATCTCCATGGTGCGGGAAGTTCTCCCTCCGTCACAGCCCGCCATTGAGGAGCATTTGCTTTTGATGGTATTTCTGAAGAAGGCTGTCGTAACCATCAAATTGAGACAGCCCTTTTCCAATAATGAGGATACGTCAGAAAAAATCATAAATTATCTGCGGGAAAATGGATCCATAAGCCGCAGGGATGTTGAGCATTTGCTGAACACCAGTCAGGCTTCCGGAGCACGTTTGCTTAACCAGATGGTCAGCAGCGGCGCATTGGAACAATATGGTTCTGCCAGAGCCACACGGTATCGGCTGAATCAGAATTTATATTATAAATAATCAAATATAAATTTCTGATAAAAACTTGAATAGTCAAGGTCGAGTGCATAATTGGTTAATTAATGCTATAATTTCTAAGTCATATAAAAACAAGAAAAATAGATTTTATGAATAATAGGAAAAGGTAAATGGGTAGAAAGAAGAGAGGTATACCAGGTTTGTCGTTCAGTACAAAGCGTGCGTTTGGTATAACAAAGGTAAAACGTCGGATTGCAAGAGCGACAGGAATTCCTACAACCAGATCAGGAAGGAGAAATAAGGTTGGAAGAATTTTAACAGGTGGAGGTTGTATCTTTCCTATGTTAATATTTGTCATATTAGGTTTATTTTTTAATTTCGTAATTTTGTAAAAATAGAGTAATAATTTTTAGGAGGAAAAAAAATGGGTCTTTTAGGATTATTAAGTGGCAAAAAGGAAGTAACCACTTCCGTCAAAAATGAACTAAATAGCCTTGTGGAGCATTGGGGAAAAGCTATCAACAAATTAAATACTGTAGATACAGTCAGTTCGTATATAACTGCTCTTGAAGATGCTTTAATGACTGCAAAAAAACTCGAATATCTTGAAAATACTTATGATTGGAAATTTGGGAAATATAAATGGAGTGGTGGTGTACATAATGAGTTAGTAAATATGAATAACAAAAAGTCCCAAAATGAAAGAGCCTTTATAGATCGAGCGTATGAAAGACTACAGAGAGATTGTCTTAAATTATCTAAAGAAACTTCTAAACAAACAAAGAAGGCCAAATTTTTTACAGAGTTGGAACACTATTATGAATATTTTAATGATGATACAATAGCATATATTCAGTCATTAAAATAAATTATTATTCAAATACATTATATAAATATTTTAGACACTTGACCTGTTTTTATAGAAAAATTTATATTTTGAAAATGTTGAATTTATTAATGGTTGGATATAGATTAGAGATTTTATAAATCATGCATATGGATATTTGCCGGGAGAATCTGATTTTTCTGGACGAAATGAAAAAAAGAGTGGAAAGGATTTTTACGATTTCCACTCTTTTTTTATTTCGGGATCCGGTCCGGGTCAATTACCGGCGCGGATCAGGCAATTGTTTCTGATATCCGGATCAGAACAGCTGGCGCTTGGCGCGTTCCTTTTCGGCTTCTTCATCATCCATCGGGTACCACATGGGATCGACGAAACGGACGGCGCAGGAGTCTCCCTGGGCAAAACGCACACGGTGAGGCGTCTGGATCTTCACCATCTGCTCACCGACGGGCACCAGATACTCGGTGCGGTCGGTAAGGAAGATGCGCTTTTCGATGCGGGTCTTGAAACCCTCTTCCGTGGCAGCGAGCAGTTCGATTTCGTTCGGACGGGTCGCGACCACCATTTGCGGAGCGGCATCTTTCGGAATATCCAGCTTGATCGCCTGAGTATGATCGCCTTTCGGGTAAACCTTCCCATCCTGAACATCCACATTGATGAAGGTGGACTCCCCGAGGAAGTTGTGCACGAAGCGGTTGACCGGTTTGTTGTAAAGATTTTCCGGTGTATCGATCTGCATGATCTTCCCCATATCGCAGACCATCATCCGGTCGGAAATCGCCATGGCTTCGGATTGGTCATGCGTCACGAAGATGATGGTGAAGCCGAACTCCCGCTGCAGTTCCTTGATCTCGAAGCGCATGGTTTCGCGCAGCTTCGGGTCCAGGTTGGAGAGCGGTTCATCCAGGAGCATGACCTTCGGGTTCGTCACGATGGCACGGGCCAGCGCGATACGCTGCTGCTGACCGCCGGAGAGGTCGCTTGGATAGGTGGTTTCCAGACCGGTGAGGCTGGTGTGCTTCAGGGCTTTGTTGACCCGTTCTGTCACCTCAGCATTGGAGACCTTCTGAATTCGCAGCGGGAAGGCTACGTTTTCGAAGACGTTCATGTGCGGCCAGACCGCGAAAGCCTGGAACACCATGCCCAGTCCGCGCTCTTCCGGTGGGACATAGAGGTTTTTCGAAGAGCTGGAGACCAGTCTTCCGCAGAGCTCGATTTCACCCTCGGTGAGGTCTTCAAAACCCGCGATCATGCGCAGGGTGGTGGACTTGCCGCAGCCGGATGGGCCGAGGAAGGAGAAGCACTCCCCTTCGTGCACAGCGAGGTTGAAGTTGTCGACAGCGACGATGTCGCCAAGGGTCTTGGTGGCAAAGCGTTTGGTCACATTTCGCAGGATAACCTGATCAGCCATCTTACACCCCCTTCCGTTCTTTGGTGATCTCGGTGACGATCGTGTTCAGGATGATGATGATCACGATTGCCACAGATGCCAATGCCGCTGCCTGCGGGATCATACCGGCGTCGCGCAGACTGTAGATCTTCACACCCAGCGTCATGGTCTTCGGACCGTAGAGCAGGATTGACGTCGTCACTTCACGCATGGCCGGCAGGAAGATCAGGAAGAAACCGGAGACCATTGCCGGACGGATCAGCGGGAGCGTGATATCCGACAGGGACTCCGTATGCGAAGCACCGCAGACCCGGGCTGCCTCTTCCAGCGATGAGTGGACCTGCAGCAATGCCGCGGAACTGGTCTTCATGGAGAAGGAAAGGTAACGGGCGATATAAGCCACCAGGATGATCCACAGTGTGTTATACAGCGAAATGCCGAAGATGGCACCGGACCAGGCCAGGATGACGCCGATGGAAAGCACCGTGCCCGGGATGGAGTAAGGCAGGACGGAGATGACCTCCAGCACTTCCTTCCCCTTCGGTTTGATCTTCTGAACCACATAAGCCACCAGCGTTCCGAGGAACATGGAGATGATACCTGCGCTGATGGATAGGATCAGGGAGTTCTTGATGGAATCCAGCGTGCCGTTCATGTTGAAGACCTTCTGGTATTGTGCGAAGGTGAAGTTCTCGAACTTCAGCGGGAGACCGTAGGCCTTGATGAAGGAGATGAGGAAGATCATCACCAGCGGTACCAGCACGATCAGCACCAGCGTGAAGATGGCCAGGATCAGGAGCGGGATCTTCGCGCCGCGCAGCTTGATGAGCGTCGGGCGCATGGACTTGCCCTTGATGATGTCATATGACCCTGAAGAAAGTATCTTGTTTTGTAAGATCAGGGCAAGTGCTACCACGACGACCAGCATGACCGAAAGCGCCGCGCCTTGACGAATGCCTTCAAAGGACCCGGTGGAGTTGTAAATGACCGCGTAAATGCGGGTCGGCAGGGTGTAGATCCCCTGTGCATATCCCAAAATGGACGGCACACCGAAGTGAGCCAGGGAGGTGGTGAGGATCAGCAATGCACCGGCTGAAATGGAAGGCTTCATCAGCGGAAGGGTGATCTTCCAGATGACGGTGCCCTGTTTGGCTCCGGCAATACGGGCCGATTCTTCCAGCGTCGGGTCCATGCGTTCCAGGGCGGAAACGACCTGCATAAAGACGAACGGGAAGTAGTAGGAAACTTCCACAAAAACGATGCCCCACAGCGAGTTGATGTTGAAAGGCATCTTTGAGAGGCCCAGTGTCGTGCGCAGCCAGCGGTTCAGATAACCGGAACGGCCGTTCAGCAGCAGGTCCCAGGCCATCGCGCCCAGGAAGGGCGGGAACATGTAAGGAATGTTGAAAAGCGCTCTCATCAGCCCTTTCGCCGGGATATCGGAACGTCCCAGCAGCCAGGCATAAAACACACCCATGATGGTACCGATGATAGTGGTGAAGACCGCGATCTGGACCGTGTTCCACATGGCGGAGAGGTTCTTCGAGTCGGTCATCTGGGATGTAAAGAGCGTGAGTGAGAATTTGCCATTCTCAAAGAAGGCGTTGTAAACGATCATGAAGATCGGGATCACAACGATGATCAGCAAAAGGATAAAGCAGACCACCGTCAGGATCGCATCCATATTCAGTTTGCGTTCATTATCTTTTGCAGCGGCCATGGTTATTTTCCTTTCCCGAAAAGACTGAATTTCTTCTTTTTCTGTCCTTCATCGGCAGAAACGATTTTCTCCGGCGGTTTGGGATCATAGAAATGGGGATTGATGAAGGTGATCCCGGTCTCCTTACCGGCTTCCGGTGTTCCATAAAGACGGGCTGCCAGCATATCCTGCTGCACGCGAATCTCTTTCTGGCCGAGCTTCAGGAAGTAGTTGTATTCACTGCCGAGGAAGACCCTGCTGGTGACGGTAGCCTTGAGCGAAGATTTGTTATCAAAAACGACATCGTTCAGGCGAACGCCAAGTTCTTTGCCTTCAATATTTCCACCGGCAGGAACCAGCTCCTGCGGCAGCGGGAATTTTTCACCGCAGTCCAGGAAATATTTCCCATTCGAACCGGTCACCGGGATGAAGTTGGAAACACCGATGAACTCGAAGACGAAACGGTTTGCCGGGTTCAGGATGATGTCCTCATCGGTTCCGAACTGGCAGAGGCTGCCGTCCGGCTGCATGATGGCCATTTTGTCACAGAGCTGCAGTGCGGACTGCTGGTCATGTGTGATGTAAAGGATAGTGGCGCCCAGGCGCTTCTGGATCATGCGGATCTCCAGCAGCATCTCTTCACGCAGCTTCGCGTCCAGGTTGGTGATCGGTTCGTCCATCACGACCACGTCGGAGTCTGTGACCAGCGCACGGGCAATGGCCACACGCTGCTGCTGTCCGCCGGAAAGCTGACTGGGCAGGTGGTTGGCGTATTCCGTCATGCGGACCTGTTCCAGCGCGTGCATGGCACGTTTGTGGATCTCATCCTTGGGACGGCGCTGCTTTTTCAGCGGGTAGGATACATTTTCAATAACGGTCATGTGCGGCCAGACCGCGTAATCCTGAAAGACAATGCCGATGTTGCGTTTTTCTGCCGGAATGTTGATGCGCTTTTTGGCGTCAAAAAGAACCCGGTCTCCAACCGTGATGGAGCCGGTTTCCGGCTTGTTCAGCCCCAAAAGCGCGCGGACCAGTGTGGTTTTTCCGCAGCCGCTGGGACCGACAAGACAGACGATTTGTCCGCTTTCAACCTCAAGCGAGAAGTCTTTCAGAACCATATGGCCGCCGTATCCGACCGTTATGTTCTCAAAGCGTACATTTGCCATATAGTTTCCTTTCTGAAATAATCGAAAGTAAGGCTTTTGTAGTAAGAAGTGCAGGCATCATAAATTACTGCCTGCACTCGATTTTTCCATATCCCTTATGTATCGGGAAATTTCGGGTTGCCTGGTCACTAACCACTGGCAACTGGCCACTGATTATTTATTGAAAATCTGGTTGAACTGTTCCAGATAAGCGCCGGTGTTTTCGGCCAGGTCATTGAAGTCCACGGCCAGGTTCAGGGCGGCGATGGAGGAGGTGTCCACGTTCATTTCAACGTCATCGCGGACGGAAACCAGGTTATTGGCGACCAGCAGTTCCTGACCTTCCTTGGAGAGGATGTAGTCATAGAGCTTCTTGGCATTTTCAACGTTCTGGCTGTCTGCGAAGATGCCGAGCGGGGAAGTCATGGTGATGACGTCTTCGTTGGTATAGTGGAAGGCCATCGGTGAACCTTCGGCGATCAGGTTGGCGGAAACGTAGTCAAGGCAGATACCGACTTCGTAAGAACCGGCGGCAACTGCGTTGTGGGTGGCGGTGGTTCCGGATTCGAGCAGGATACCGTTGTCACGCAGGGCTTCGAAGAAAGCCGGACCGTATTTTTCGTTCTGCATCATGGCAGCCATCCAGTATTTTGTGGTGGAAGCCTGGGCAGGGTCGGTCATGACCAGCTGATCCTTCCATTTCGGGTCGAGCAGTTCATTCCAGTTCTTCGGGGCGTCGGCTTCCTCGACGAACATGGTGGACCAGGAGATGCCCATGGTCACCAGACGGGCGGCGGTGTAGTAGCCATCCGGGTCGATGTAAGTGTCAGCAATGTGATCGGCTTCCGGGGAGGAATAGGGCTGCAGCCAACCGGAGGCTTTGAAGCCTTCATAGTCGGAGGGGTCGCCGGTCCAGATGATGTCAGCTTCGATTTTGCCGGCCTGAGCTTCGGTATTGACCTTGGTGATCACTTTACCGCCGGAGGCATAGTAGTATTCCATGTCGATATCGGGATATTTGGCTTCGAAAGCCTTTTCAATAGCCATCAGCTGATCTTCCTGCATGGAGGAGTAGAGCATGACTTTACCATCCGCATAAACAGCTGCGGTGCAGAACAGCACACAGAGTGCCAGGACAAGAACAAGCATTTTTTTCATAAGTTTTCTCCTTTTTGTTTATTTTATAAATAAACTTGTCTAAATATCTTATCATGTCCCGACTGATTCGTCAAGAAGTTTTTTTTTCCGTATTTAGAATAATCCGTCCGTCACAGCATTGGTGTCTTAAATCAGGGACAGTCGCCTTCGGCAACAGTCCCGAAATGTACATCGTATAAATTTGCCGTAAACACTTACCTCATGATAAAATAAATAATAATTGAGGTGTATGGATCATTGTGGGTGAGGGAGCGCATCAATGAGTGATAATTCAGAACTTTTGCATTATTCTTATACGAATGATTTGATCACTGACGCAAAGGTGATCATCTTGCAATATTAATATTGCATGCAGCAGGAAGAAAAAGGAGAAGATCAATGAAATTTTTGATTGCGGGATATGGCTCGATCGGCAGACGGCATCTGCGGAATTTGATCGAACTTGGACAAAAGGATATCGTTTTACTGCGCTCACACAAAAGCACCCTCCCGGAGGATGAGATCAAAGACATCCCGGTGGAAACCACTGTCGAAGCGGCGCTCGCGCACCGTCCGGACGGTGTGATCATAGCCAATCCGACAGCTCTGCACCTGGATGTGGCCATTCCGGCAGCAGAGATGGGCTGCGCGGTCTTTATGGAGAAGCCGGTTTCCGATTGTCTTGACCGCATCCCGGAGCTGCGCGAGGCGCTGAAGAAAAACGGCGGACGTTTTCAGATGGGCTTCCAATTCCGTTTCCATCCCGGATTGGCCGGGCTGAAGGAGCTGCTTGATAACGGCTCCATCGGCGAACCCTACTCCTTCCGGGCGGAATGGGGCGAATATCTGCCGGGGTGGCATCCCTGGGAAGATTACCGCCAAAGCTACAGCGCCCGCAAGGACCTTGGCGGCGGCGTGCTGCTGACCCTTTCCCATCCGCTGGATTATCTGCGCTGGCTTTTTGGAGATCCGGAATGGATCTGGGGTATGAACGGCAAGATCAGCGAGCTGGAACTGGAAACCGATGATATCGCGGAAATCGGACTCGCGATGGCAAACGGCCTGATCGGCTCTGTCCATCTGGATTATTACAGCCGCCCTGCCCGCAATGGGCTGGAGGTGATCGGCAGCAAGGGAAAACTGCGCTGCAACAACCTGAACGGCATCGTAACACTCAGCCCGGCGGAAGGGATCCCTGAGCAGTATGAGCCGGAACCGGCTTATGACCGGAACAACATGTTTTTGGATGAAATGCGGCGGTTTATTGATGTGACCGCCGGAAATGCGGAACCTTCCTGCACGCTGGAGGATGGAATTGCCGTCCAGCGCATGGTGGAGCTTGTCCGCCGCTCCTGGGACGAGAAACGGATTCTGAATTTTCAGTGATCAGTGGCTGGTGATTTGTGGATAAAAAGCAATGTAAATTTGACTGGCTGGTTTGGCTCTGGTTCATTTTCCTTGCCATTCTCTTCACCCGTCCGCTCATAACCCGGATGGGGAATGAAATCGCGGGGGAGATCGGGGATAATATTTACTTTATCTGGATGATCGGCTGGGTCAAAAAGGCGCTGTTTAAGCTTCATGTGGACCCGATGAACGTCTGGTTCCTCAATTATCCCGAAGGCTGGAACATGGCGCACACCGAGATCACCCCGGCGCAGCTGGCACTTGGACAGGTCTTTGGGTTCCTCGGCAGTGAGACTTTTGCCTATAACGCGGTGATGCTGCTGAGCTTTGCTCTTTCCGGCATTATCACCTATCACTGGGTGAAACACCTTACCGGTTCCGCCGCCGCGGGTCTTTTGTCCGGGACGATTTTTGCCTGTCTGCCATACCGTCAGGCTCATTTTCTGGCAGGACATCTGAATCTTTCGGGAACACAGTGGCTGCCGCTTTTCTTTTGGGGGTGGTTTGATTTAATTAGGGATCGGGATTCAGGATTCAGGAATCAGAAAATCAGAACCAAACCGGCTTTGATGGCGGCACTGGGCTTGGGCTTGACGGCTCTGACTTCGCAGTATTACTTCTTTATGATGGTGATCGTTGCCGGGTTTCAGATGGTTTGGGTGATTCTTGTTCATCAGCGATCCGCTTTGAAAAGTGCGGCCTTTTGGAAAAGCTTCGGTCTCTTCATTTTATTCTCGCTGCCGCTGCTGCTGATCGCGGAGCTGCCTTTCCTGAAGCTGGCCGGAGCGGGCGGAATGCCGGACCGGGATTGGGGCGGTGTTCGTATGTACTCCGCCGGATTGAGTGATTACCTGCTGCCGGGGACCACGCATTTCCTTTTCGGCAAATGGGTCGGCAGTCATTTCAACCGCGATATCTGGATCGAAGCCACGCTTTATGTCGGATTCATTGCCCTGGCGCTCTTCCTGTATGCTATGATCACTCACGGGAAGAAAATCCGCTGGGAACGGCAGATGCTCCTCACCGGTATCGTGATCGCGGTCGTCCTTTCCATGGGGACTGACCTGCACTGGAACGCGGAGGCGGTGGAGTTGACCTTACCCGGATTCCTCGCTGAGAAACTGGGACGGCAGACCATGCCGATCCTGCTGCCGGGGTTTTTCTTCTTCAAATATTTTCCATTCTTCGCCAAGCTGCGGGCGATGATGCGCTTTGGCATCTTTGCCCTGCTGTTTGTTGCCGTTGGTGCCGGGTATGCACTTGTCGGTATCGAAAAATATTCGGAAAAAAAGCAGTCTGTTTTGATCGCTGCGGCGCTCCTGCTGGTCACTCTTGACTTTCTGCCGCGTGCACAGAGCTTTTTTGCCAAAGTCGGTCCCCGGCCTGTGGATGAGTGGCTTGCCGAACAGAAAGAAACCGGTTCCGTCATGCGTTATCCGTTCTACCTGAACGATGACCAGGCCGGGACTTATTACACACTTTACAATGAAAAACCCTTTATCGGAGGCTTTTTCAACGCCTTCCCCACGGACCAATATCAGCGTATCCGGGGTGTAATGGAGGGCTTCCCTTCCGAAGAGAGCATCGCCCTTGCCAAAGAGCTGGACGTCTCTTTCTTCCTGATTGAAGAAGACGAATTACTAAAAGCGATCAAAGAGGGAACAGTCCCATGGTCTTCAGCGGATCAACTTCACGAGACCGCTGAAACTTTAGGGCTGCAGCGTAAAATTTCTTTGGATAATATTGATGTATACATGCAAACATCGGAATAACAGGCGGAAAGACAGTTTATGTATAATTACACAAAAAGTTACAGTAAAAACCAGACGGGCACGTGGGTCATTGCAGCGCTCATCTGTGCCGCGGCGGGAGCCGGGATATTGTTCATCAGCATGTCGCAGGGCGTCGGGGTCGGCGGGGACGCCACGATCTATATCACCAGTGCCCGCAATCTCCTTGCCGGGAAGGGACTGGGGCTCATCAACGCAGCCGGAGACTTCCGCCTGATCCCCTATTTTCCACCCTTTTATTCACTGGTGCTGGCTTTCTTCGGACTTTTCACATCCAACCTTTCCCTTGTCGCTCTGATCCTGAACCTGGTGTTTTTTGCCGGATTGATTTTCCTCATCACCTTCTGGACCCTGCGGATCTCCGACCGGATGTTCCCGGGACTGCTGCTTGGACTGCTGATTGCCGGGTCCCCGATCATGATCCCCGCCTATTCCTGGGCTATGTCCGAACCACTCTCGGTTCTGCTCGGTTTTGGCGGGCTGATCCTGCTGGAAAAAAGCCTGATCGAAAACCGGCGTGCACTTTTTTGGATCTCGGCAGTCCTGCTCGCTCTCTCGTTTCTCACCCGTTATTCCTCAGCTGCTTTTATCGGCGCGGCTGTTCTGCTGATCTTCTTCTTTGAAGGAGAGACTCTGAAGGAGCGCTTCCTTGCCGCCCTCGGATATGGATTGACTTCAGTCGTGCCGATGATCGTCTGGCTGGTGATGGACTTCACGCAGACCGCAACCGTTTCCTCCCGTTCCATGCTGAGCGGCAGGACTGCTGAACTCTGGGCAGCTTTTGTTCCGAAGCTCAAGCATGTTTTCACACTTTGGCTCCTGCCGGAATCTCTTGCCGTTACCATGCCTGGATTCCTGGTCACTTTTGTCACGATCTGCATTCTGCTCTTTTCGGTCGGTTTTCTGGTTGGATCGATCATCGCACTGCGGAATGGAACGCAGTACCCACGTTACGCGAGGATGTTTTTCCTGCTCTCTTCCTTCAATTTGCTCTACCTGCTGCTGATCATCCTTGTTTCTCTGAACACCTATCCCCCGATCACCATCAATTCGCGCATGCTGCTGCCCGTTTATGTGTCGAACTTCTGGCAGATCTATCTGCTGTTTGCGCTGTTTGCCGAATACAATCATAACCTTGCGCGTACCTTTGTTTTCAACACGGCGCTCTTCCTTTTCACGGTCTTCAACTGCTACCGCGGGGTCCGCATCGCCAATCAGAACGCGATTGACGGACTCGGCTACAACTCTACTGCGTGGAAGAACTCTGAGACGATTGCGTATATCCGTGAAAACATTCCGGAAGACAGGCAGATCGTCACCAATGAAGAAACCGCACTCCTTTACCTGCTGGACCGCCGTACCTGGCCGATGCATGAGGTCTATGTCAATGAGCCGGATAAGGAGTATTACGCTTATGAAAGTGAAACCGGTGTTGAACAGGACGCCAGCCGGCGCACCTTCCGTGAAGGCGGTGCGTATCTGGTGGTCTTTGACACATTTGAAGATCAGATGGCTGATATTTACGGAGAGAACACCCGGGCGCGGATAGAGAAGCTTTTTGAAAATCTGACGCTGCTGTTTGATGGTGACGACGGCATGATCTACACGTTGGAGAAAAAGAACTGATGCTGATCCTTTTCGGAACACTGGCTCTTTTGCAAAGCACCATTCTGCCGGGACTGCTGATCAGGAAGCTGTGCTCCCTGCGGGGAGGCATGACAGAACAGCTCATCTGTCTGCTGCCGCTGAGCCTGATGGCAAATTATCTGGTGATTTTCCTGCTGGCGGCTCTGCATCTTTATACCAGACCGGTGGTGCTGGTGCTCATCGTAATCGAGGTATTTGCGCTTCTCTTGCTTTACAGGAGAACCCTGCTGCGTCCGCTCGGTGAAAATTTTTCAGCCTTTGCAGGAGCTTTGCGCCGGGAGTTACAGCCGTTGGGAGATTTCCTGTCCGGGCATTTTGAAAATGGCGGCTGCGATTTGAAGAGCTGGATCTGGCTGTTCAGCGGCTGCTTTGCCCTTTCCGGCGTTATCTGGGCGCTGCATCTGTGCCGGCTGAATTTCGGCACTGTTTTCAGCGGCTGGGACACGCTGTTTTCCTGGAATCGTTACGCGGAGATTTGGGCGGAAGGCTCGCTCCCGAATATCGGCGGGATGTACCCGCAGCTGATTCCTGCGAACTGGTCACTTTCCTACCTCTTGCAGGGAGAGGGAGCCGTGCAGTTTTTCAATACCCTCCTGCCGCCGCTCTTTTTCCTGATGATCCAGATCATGCTCTTTGATCTGGGATTTCAGCGCCGGGAATGCAGCTTTTTCTTTGCCGCCATCATTGCCCGCTACATGATGAAAAAACTGATGGGCGACCAGCTCTTTGACGGATATATGGATGTGCCTGCTGCCGCTATGTGTCTGCTCGGTATTTACACACTCATGAGAGCTGAAACGAAAAAACTACAGGATCAGAAACAGGCCGTGATCCTTGCGGTGCTCTTCGCTGCCGGTGCTGCCATCACGAAACAAAGCGGCATTCCCGCATTGGTCATTGTTCCGTTGGCTGTGAAGATCCTGCTGCCGGATGCGGTGAAATCCTTCAGCGGAAAGCAGAAGCTTTTCCTTGTCTGCGCTGCCTTGCTGATCGTTCTGCCCTGGTATGGGCATTGTCTGCTTTACAACACCCGCGGATATGAACGGGAGATCATCGCGGAAGGGATCCAAGCGTATAACGAGGGATATGATCTCGCGTACAGGCGGCAGCTGGCAATCAGAACGCTGGGAAAATATGGGGTTTGTTTCCTGCTCAGTCTGATCGGACTGCCGCTGGTCCCGAAGCGGTATTGGCTGATCCTTACCCTTCTGGTCTGGCCGCTGACACTGATCTGGGCGGTTTCCTACAGCTATGACGCACGGAACCTCGGCCCGGTGCTGCCCTTTGTTTCCCTGCTGTGCGGTTTTTCACTTGCCGGGCTTGGTTCTCTTTTGTCTCGTTTGGCAGACAAAACAGGAGCGGGGCATATTCCTGCAGCCGTCCTCTTGTTTATCGCTGCCGCTGCGCTTGTAGTTGTAATAATCTATTTATATCCTGACAATAAACTGAAAGAAGACCAGCAGACAAAGCAGAAAGCGCTCTTCGGTGAGCGGCTCAATAATGAACTGCTGTACGGCATTTTGGGCGAAACTCATGATGGCTATGACATCTATACCGATTATCCGGCCTGGTTCCTGCCCGGTTATGAAGAATGCTGTTCTGCCGCTGAACTGACGGATACCTTTCAGGTCCAAATGATGCTTGAACAGGACAAGATCAACTGGATGCTGCTGCCGGTGGTGATGCCCAACAACACAGATCCCTCAAAGGCGCTGATCGAGCAGTGCATCGCTGACGGAAAATGTGAGCAAATCAGCTGCTCCGACGGTTACTACAAATCCTATTGTCTTTATCAGATCCACCGCTGAAGAAGGAGGACTTATGCATATTGTGATCACCAATGATGACGGCATCAAGGCCCCGGGTATTCATGCCCTGGCAAAAGCTGCACGGGAATTTGGCAAAGTCACGGTCATCGCGCCGGACCGCAACTGGTCTGTCTGCGGACATTCAAAGTCCATCGGGCGTCCGCTGCGGGTCGATCCGTATGATTTCCCGGAAGCGGATGCCGCCTGGGTGTGTGACGGCAGTCCTTCCGACTGTTCCGCTCTGGCAGGATTGAAATTTTTAGATGAACCGGTCGATATGCTGCTCTCCGGCATCAATCCGACGCCCAACCTCAGCCAGGACTTCACTTACTCCGGCACAGTCATGGCGGCCGCGGAAGCTACCTACTGGGACCTGTCCGCTGCGGCCTTTTCCATCGACTGTCCGCGGATGAAACAGGAGCTGATCGATTTCAGCCCGGCTGTGTGGGCTTTACCCCGCATCATTGAATTACTTACTGAATATAACCTTCCAAAGTTCTCCTTTTTGAACGTTAATTGTCCGAACTTACCGATCGAAAAGATCAAAGGCATTCGGCTGACCCGCAGCGGGACCCGTATTTATAACGATGTTCTGGTCCGGAAGACCGATCCCTTTGGCAGGCCTTATTACTGGTTCGGCGGCGACCCGCCGGAAAGTATTGAGGAAGAGGGTACAGACGGGACGGTGATGAAGGATGGATTTGTCAGCATCACGCCGATCTGGCAGAACATGACTGACTATCAGCTGCTTCAAACGATGAAATCCTGGCATTCGGAGTTATGGAAGGACTATGAGTAAAGAAGATCTGCGTAAAGTGGTCATTCTCGGGACCGGCGGTACAATTGCGGGTGTCGGAGCACCCGGCCTGACGACCGGTTATTTCAGCGGCGGAATGGATATTGAATCGCTGATCACCGGTGTCCCCGGGCTCAAAAAACTGGCGTGGCTGGTTGGTGAGCAAATTGCCAATGTCAACAGCGATGACATCACGCAAGAGGACTGGCTGCGGCTCACCCGGCGCATCAACGAACTTGCCAAAAGGGACGATATCGCGGGATTTGTCATCACACATGGGACGGATACGCTTGAGGAAACCGCCTTCTTCCTGAACCTGACGGTGAAGACCCGCAAACCGGTGGTGATCACCGGCGCCATGCGTCCGGCGACTGCTCTCAGTCCGGATGGTCCTTTCAATCTCTATCAGGCTGTGGCGCTGGCAGCCAGTCCTGAAGCGGCAGGCAAGGGCGTTCTGGCGGTATTTTCCGACGCCGTTTACTCCGCACGGGACGTTCAAAAGGGCAGCACCTTCCATGTGGACGCCTTTTCTTCGGATGATTTCGGCTGTTTGGGATATATCCGGGACACAAAACCCTATTTTTACAATGCCCCGGTCAAGAAACACACCGTTGAAACCGAGTTTGACGTCACGGAACTCACAGAGCTGCCGAAGGTGGCGATTTCCTATTTTCATGTGGATGCCGATCCGGAGACGCTGCGCTTTCAGTACATGAAATCCGACGGGCTCATCATCGCAGGTGCCGGGAACGGGGAAATGAGCCTGTTGTGGGAGAAAGAGATGCGGGCTTTTGAGCCTTACGGCAAGCCGATCGTCATCACCTCACGCATCCACGACGGCATCGTGACGCTTCACCGCGAGGTTCCCTCTAATGTGCTTTCCGGCGATACCCTGAACCCGCAAAAAGCCAGGATCCTCCTGATGCTGGCGCTCACCAAAACACAAAACATCCCCAAAATCCGCAGAATTTTCGAGAAATATTAGGGTAACCACATGAAAAAGGCGCACAAGAAGCCGGAGCTGATGTGCCGGGAGTGTCGTGTTTGGATGGGCGCTGCTGCTGAGGCACATCAGTCCCGGATTCTTGTGCATTCGTGAGGATGATATGCTTGTGGGAAAAGGCGTGGTCTCCGGAGAAAGCACAATAAAAGTGTGATTTTTATACCGCAAAATCCATATAAAAATGTGATTGTATATTGTTTTTTGAAAAATAGGAATATAATAAAAATGTGGTTATGATACGCTAAATTATCTATAAAAATGTGACGGTTTGCTGATGGAACGCTTTATTATAAATAAAATGCTGGATTGGAAGAATTCTCCTTATCGTAAACCCTTAATTCTGAAAGGTGTAAGGCAGGTGGGAAAGACCTGGGTACTGAAAGAGTTTGGCAGACGGTACTATGAAAACACCGCCTATTTTAACTTTGACGAAAATGGAGAATATAAACAGTTCTTCGAAACCACCAAAGATGTTGACCGCATCCTGCAAAATCTGATGCTGGCAAGCGGACAAAGGATACTGCCTGAAAAAACTTTTATCATTTTTGATGAGGTTCAGGATTGTCCGAATGTCATCAACTCCATGAAATATTTTTGTGAAAACGCTCCGCAATATCATATCGCCTGTGCAGGTTCTCTGTTAGGCATCACGCTGTCAAAACCATCCTCTTTTCCGGTCGGCAAGGTAAACTTCATGCAGATCGATCCGATGAGTTTTTCGGAATTTTTGATCGCCAACGGTGATGAAAACCTTGTTGAATATCTGAACAGCGTCGATGCCATTGAACCGATTCCCGATGCTTTCTTCAATCCTCTTTATGAAAAATTGAAAATGTACTATGTCACGGGGGGAATGCCGGAATCTGTTTTGATGTGGACAGAAGCTCGTGATGTCGCGGCTATGCAGAGTGCGTTGTCAGATATTATCAGTGCTTACGAACGGGACTTCTCAAAACATCCCAATATTAGTGAGTTTCCGAAAATTTCCATGATCTGGAAATCGCTTCCTTCACAGCTTTCCAGAGAAAACAAGAAGTTTCTGTATAAGGTCGTCAAAGAAGGCGCCAGAGCCCGTGAATACGAAGATGCTTTGCAGTGGCTTGTTGATGCAAGGCTGGTATATAAAATCTACCGGAGCTCCGCACCCGGTCTTCCCCTTGCGGCTTATGATGACCTGTCTGCCTTCAAAATTTATCTTGTGGATGTCGGGCTGCTCCGAAGACTTGCACAATTGGCTCCTACTGCCTTTGGAGAGGGTAATCGTTTATTCACAGAATTCAAGGGAGCCTTGTCTGAAAATTTTGTTCTTCAAACATTGGTTCCTCAGTTTGAAGTGCTTCCGCGCTATTGGTCTCAGACAAATCCTCCGTATGAAGTAGATTTTCTGATCCAGCGTGAGAATGATATTTTCCCTGTCGAGGTCAAATCTGAAACTAATATCACCGGTAAAAGCCTCAGAAAATTCAAGGAGCTGTTCCCGGATAAGGTCAAGCTTCGGGTCCGTTTCTCTCTCTCCAATCTGAAATTGGATGATGACGTGCTGAACATCCCTCTTTTCATGGCGGATCAAACAGACCGCCTGATTGGCCTGGCATTAGGATGAGATATGAGGACAGGCACGTTCCGTTTCATCTTCAGACGGGGTTGATATGAAAGCCAAAGGTGCTGCCTTCGCCCACTGTGCTTTGTACGGAGGTTTCCGCGTGGTGCAGGGCCGCGATTTGCTTCACGATGGAAAGTCCCAGACCGGATACACCCTTTCCTCCCCGCTGACGGGTGGTGTAGTATTTTTCCCAGATGTGCGGCAGATCGTCCGGAGCAATGCCGGCGCCGTGATCGGTAACTTCCAGATGAACTTTCCCGTCCTGATAAACTGAGACGCCGACGCGCATATCCGGCGCTTTGGAATGCCGGATGGCGTTGTCGATCAGGTTGAAAACCACCCGCTCCAGCATATCGGGATCCCCTTCAACGAGGCATCCCGGCGTGATATTCCGTTCGATCGTCCCGCCGTCATTCCGGAAGAGCGGCTCGAAGCGGTTTGTCACGTCTTCGGTGAGCGCGCTGAGATCCACCTGTGTGAAGTGCAGGTCCGGGTTTTTCTCCTGCAGCCGGGAATATTCCAGGATCTCATTGACCAGGGCTGTCATGCGGTCGGCTTCCTTGAGGATCACACCGCAATCTTCATTGCGCTGTTCTTCATCCTCCCAGGAAATGTCGCGGACCATTTCCGTGTATCCCTTGATCATGGTGAGCGGTGTGCGCAGGTCATGGGAGACATTTGCCAGCAGCTCCTTTTGATACTCTCGGGCTTCGGAAAGCTCTTCCGCGCTTTTTGACAGTGAATCGTTCAGGTCATCCAATTCCCGGCAGAATCCCTTCTGAAACCGTTCCTCATAATGATCTCCGCTCAGCATCCCTGCCTGTTCAGTCAGCTGATTGATGGGTTTCGCAAAGCGCCGCGCGATCAGCCAGGCGATCACAAACCCAAGCACCAGGGAAAGAACCGTGACCCACAGCAGCTGTGTGCGGATAATGGAAGCCGCAGCTCCAACCGCGCCGAGTGTTCCGGCAACATACAGAACAGCCTCTTTTATCTCATCATCGTCGTCGTCGTCATCATCCTCGTCCAGAGAGATGCGGGAGCCATGAATAAAAGTATTGTTGCTGACATATTCTACCGTCCCGTTTTCACTTGCCGCCAGTTTTTCGAGAAAGGTGTCATAACCATCGGGCAGGTTCCGGATCGCGCCGGGAGGGAAGCCGCCGGGGGCATCCCTCCGGAATGGGTTCTCCCGTCCGCCGGGGCCGGGTCTGCCCATCTGTCGAAAATATGGTCTATAAGCATCCGAGCTGTAATAGACATTTCCTGCTGTATCTGTGATGTAAACCAGCAGGGAGTCTTCGAAAGAAAGCCGGTCAACGATATTGAAGAAGTCATCGCTCCCGGCTGCGGCGGTCATGATTTTGGCGGCATTGCGGATGTTGTTTTCCATCATCCCGTCGTAGAAACGCTGCAGACCGACGGTCTGCAGGATCCACAGCAGCGAGAAGATCACGGCTGCAAATAATACAAAATACAACCAGAGTTTTGTTCGGAATGACGGTGTCTTCATATCACTCACTGTCCACTGACCACTGGCTGCTAACCACTGACCTCAAACTTATATCCTACGCCGCGGATGGTCTGGATCATGTCGCGGTATTTTCCCAGCTTGCTCCGCAGCAGCTTCACCTGCCAGTCCACCGTCCGGTCGTAGCCGAAAGAATCATAACCCCAGACCGCGTTGAGGATCTGGTCCCGTGACAGGACAATGCCCTTATGACGGGCGAGATAAAGGAGCAGGTCATATTCCTTTGTGGTGAGGTCTGTCTTGACATCATCCAGCCAGACGTCATGCCCGAGCGTGTCGATCTTCAGTCCGCCGAATTCAAGGATGGAATCCTTTTTATCCGGGATGCCGCTGCTGCCGGAATGCCGTTTGATGATCACATTGACCCGCGCCATCAATTCTTTGGGCGAAAACGGTTTGACCATGTAATCGTCCACCCCGACCTCAAAACCGTAGAGCTTGTCGTACTCAGCGCCCCGCGCGGAAAGCATCAGTACCGGGATATCCTTGATCTCCCGGATCTTTTTACAGGCGGTGAAGCCGTCCATTTCCGGCATCATGATATCCATGATAATGATATCAAAATCCTGCTTCCGGCAAAGTTCAACCGCCTCAGTTCCATCGGAAACGCCAATGGTTTCAAAGCCGTCATGCTCCGCGTATCGGCGGATCAGCTGACAGATATCGGGTTCATCATCAACCACCAGGATCTTTTGACGCTGCATGTTACCTGCCTCTTAGTTCGCTAAAATACGTCCGCGATCACACTCTTCAGCGTTTCGGCGGAATTGGTCAGCTTTTGCCTTTCACCGAAAGAGAGCTGCAGCGGGACAGGAGCTTCGATGCCATCTTTCCCGACGATCATCGGCATGCTGAGTGCTACATCGCTGATGCCATGTTCTCCATGCTGCATGCTGGAGACCGGCAGGATAGATTTCTCATCGCGGATGATCGCTTCACAGATGCGGCGCACGGACATGGCAATGCCGTAATAGGTCGCGCCTTTCTTTTCGATGATCGTGTAGGCACTGTTCTTGACGGATTCCGCCAACTCCTGCATCGCCTTTTCATGTTCGTGGTGACCGCGCATTTCGCAGAAGTAGGGCAGAGGAACGCCGGAGACGTTTGTGCTGCTCCAGGTGGGAAATTCACTGTCGCCGTGTTCGCCGATGATATAGGTATGCACGGAGCGGCTGTCCACCTGAAGATGTTCACCGATGAGGTATTTCAGGCGGGCGGTATCCAGAACCGTGCCGGAACCGAACACACGGTTGTCCGGAAAACCACTGAATTTCACAGCCGCATAGGTCAGGATGTCCACCGGATTGGCGACGATCAGCAGGATGCAGTTCTTGTTGTGTTCGGTGATCTGCGGGATCACGCTGTGGAAGATCCCCACATTCTTTTTGACCAGGTCCAGCCGGGTCTCGCCGGGTTTCTGATTGGCGCCGGCGGTAACGATCACGATTTCAGCATCGGCAAGGTCTTGATAATCGCCGGCATAGATCTTCATCGGTTTGGCAAAGGGCAGTCCATGACTGATATCCAGTGCTTCGCCTTCCGCTTTGTCCCGGTTGGCGTCGATCAATACCATTTCGGAAAAAAGTCCGCTTTCCATCAGGGCAAAAGCAGACGCGGCTCCTACAAAACCGCAGCCGACAATTGCGGCTTTTCTGTTATTCATTAGTGTCATAAAATTCCCCTTTTGGTATCTATTCAGGACGGAGCACCTGGGGGCTGGCATCTTGGGCCGCAAAGCCGACATAAGCGTGCCTGTCCCCATGTGCGTCGCTCAAGTTCTGAATAATTATCCCTTTTTTTAAATTATAATGGACCCCTCATGAATTTTACGAATTTATAACCAAAAACCTTCCATTTTTAAAAAATCGTTTATAATAGCAATGTTCGGGGAGGTGCCGGAGTGGTTGAACGGGACCGCCTGCTAAGTGGTTAATGGGGTAATACTCATTCGGGGGTTCGAATCCCCCCCTCTCCGCCAAAAACGCCGGTTATTCCGGCTTTTTTTGTATCACAATGCTCATAATGGCGTTTTCGTTTTGCAGATGCCAGTCCCCATGTGCTTCGCGTGAATCAAAAGAGCTCTTAAATAGTTCCCTCAAAGAGAACCTTTTCTCCGAGTTGAACCCGCTTGACGCCGGGTTCTTTTTTCTTGTTGAAGTTGAAACTGAGCATATATCCCGTGTTCAGGCTGAAGTGATCCAGATATTCGCTGATCTGTTTTTCACCGGCTTCATGGTAACGCTCTCCATGCCAGATTTTTAACTCGATGATGTACTGCTTTCCGAGATAATCGATGATCACATCGGTCCGGGTCTGGTCTCTGGTTTGGGCTTCAATGTAATAATTCCCTGTCCCGTTGATGATCGGCCGCAGATACAGAAGGAATAATTCCCTGCCGTCTTTTTCTTTGAATTTATCTTCCAAGGGTCCGAAGACTTGCGTATAAGTGTTGATAAATCTCTCCATGATCAGGACCATGTTCAGCTTGTTGTCTGTTACAAATTGATTTGCTGCCAATTGCCCTTCCCTGGTGAATATATTGTTTTTCATCTCGTCATCAGAGAGATAATAATTATAGAGACGGGTTTCGAATATTCTGTTGTCTATGCGGGCAGTGCCATTATCATTACGAATGAAGCCATACAAATACATTTGAGCAATTTCATCCTGGTCTGTATTGAACGGCAGGCGTTCGCCTTCCATGAGAATTTTTCGAATGGAAGCCTTCAGTTCCGGATAATTCTCCAGTTTTCCAATCAGCGACTGGAACAGCGTATTGTTCTCGTTCAGGATCATTTTGACCGCCTCATCGAAACCGCCTTTTGTCCAGGCTTCGGGGAGCCCGGTCTGTTTACTGACTTCGGTATCGATCAGCTGGCAGATCCGGCTGACGAGGAAAGGGTAACCATTGGTGTAGTCCCGAATCAGTCCGGCGATTTCGCCTGTGTTCATCCCCGTTTGATGATCGGCTTCGTATTCATCCAGCATTCCGCGGATCCCCTCTTTCGAGAGGCTCATGTCAATGTTGTAGTCAGCGGCAATGTTCCAGGGACTGTTTACTTTATGCTGAGACTCATCACGGATACTGGATTTCAAATGCTTGATATCGGCCACTCCGGCAAGGATAACCGATTGGAATGTAGCTATATCTTCTGTTGTTCTGATTATATATCCAGCTCGAAGTTGAGAAAGAAAATCAAGAAACACTTGATTATTTGCTGCGCTGTCTACTTCATCAATCATCATTACAATGGGTTTATCCGAAATAGCGCACCAATCATTCAAAGTCATAAATAACTCATCAAGCCCTGCTTTTTCTTCAACCCGATCCAGGTAATTGTTTAATTGTTTCTTAATCTCATCAGGCATCATGCTATACACAGAAGGAATTCGTTTCAACAGTCTGCAAAATGCTTTTACAAAGGATTGTTCAGACTCAAAACCCGCATTGCCTATTCCCTGAAAGTCAAGGCTGATCACATCATACTCATCCGCCAAATAACCGCGCAGCCAATTGAGCGTGGTGGTTTTCCCATATTGCCGGGCGCGGTTGATGACAAAATATTTTCCATCGTCAACCATCTTTTTGATTTCCCGCACGCGTTCAGTGAGATCAACCATATAATGTTTTGATGGAATGCATACCGCTGTCGTATTAAATTTCTTCATTCTGTCGATCTCCTTTCGATGAGTTCTTTTTTCTCTATCCGTAAGTATACCTTATTTTGATTTAGAAACGAAAACGAATCTCCCGGCTGACTTCTGACCACTAAGCACTAATCACTGGCCGCCAACTACTAACTACTAACTACTAACTACTAACTTCTAACTGCCAACTGCCAGCTTTTTTGTGGTAAGATATATACAGGTTAATTATGGACAACAAGATTACGATCATTGAAGGACCGACTCCGACGTTTGAAAACGTCAATGCCAGCTGGGTGGAAAGCATCTGCGAAACTGCCGAGCCAGGCTGCGTTATGGTGACGAACCTGCGCACGATGAACGGTGCCGGTCTGCTGGAACGCTGCCATCACACATGGTCTCAATGCGACACCATGTATCTTCACTATCGCAACACTATCGGACTCGAGGAAAGAGTCCCGATCATTGCCGCTGAGTGCGTTGATACCGAAGAAGGACAGAAACTGATCCTCTGGGTGATCATGCCGCCTGCAAACCGGGGCCATGTCTATATTCAGACAGATGACGATTACGATGATGATGACGATGAGGACTAAACCGTAGATACCCCATGGAACCGGACAGGGACAGACGCCCTTTTCTAATTTTTATTCTTTGCGCTCTCATCATCATTTGCATCGGTCTTTTCACGCCCCTGCGTGAAAAAATCGCTTTTCGCATTGATGAGGTAAAATCACGCCTGTTTTATCTGCGCTCCGACCCGGCGAACACCGTGTTCGTCCCGGGACAGTCCGGTGCGCCGACAGTTTCCGAGCAGGACATTCAGGCTACCATCTCCCAATATATCACCGAGGCTGCTCCAACGGAAACAGAAGTACCGCCCACACCGACAGCCACACCGGAAGAGGCTACCGCGGAACCGACAGCTACAGAGATTCCCACCAACACCCCGGAACCTACCGCGACACTGGAACCGCTGCCGAACCGCTATAACATTATCGGCGTGAAATATGAAACGCAGCACGGCATTTGGAACTACTGCGCGCCGACGAATCTTTCCATGGCCATGACCTATTGGGGATGGCAGGGACAGCGGACGGATATCGGGCCGAAGGTCAAGCCCTTCAACAAAGACAAAAACGTCATGTTCTATGAATTGGAAGAGTTCGTGACGGAGAATTCCAACCTGCGGGCGGTTCACCGTCCCGGCGGTACAGCCGAGCTGCTGAAGCGGCTCATCGTCCATGATTATCCCGTGCTTATCGAAAAAGGTTCCTTTATGCAGGAAGTCTCCGGACGCTATTCCTGGATGGGACACTATAACATCGTGACCGGCTATGATGACGAGAAGCAGGAATGGACGGTCGAGGACTCCTACTACAATGCGGACTACAAGGTCTCCTATGAGACATTGGAAGAGGAGTGGCAGAGCTTCAACCATCAATTCATGGTCGTTTATCCGGGTGACCGGGAGGGAGCTGTTTACAGCATTCTCGGCCCATATACCAACAGCAACTGGGCAAATCAAAACGCGCTCCGCATGGCAGATGCGCAGATCGAAGCTGCGGAAACGCCGGAAGAACGCTTCTATGCCTACTTCAACCGGGGAACTTCCCAGGTCGCGCTCAGTGATTTTTACGGAGCGGCACAGTCTTACGATATGGCTTACACCTACTATCCGGACATCGAGGCAGACCGCCGTCCGTACCGCATCGTCTGGTATGAGACCGGTCCGTATTATGCCTACTACTACAGCGGCCGTTACTATGATGTGATCTCCCTTGCGGAAACGACGCTTGCCTCTACAGCGGAACCTTATCTGGAAGAATCCCATTATTGGCGGGCGATGGCTTATAACGCGCTGGGAGAGATCGAAAAGGCTCATGATGACCTGGAAACCTGTATCCAGCTTCATCCCGGCTTTACCGCCTGCGAGGCTTTGCTTTATGAATTAGGATACTGAGATGAGCGTTAAGATTCTCCATTTTGCTGATGCCCACATCGATTCCTATACCGGCGGCCGGATCGACCCGAAAACCGGGTTCCCGTTTCATACCGGCGATTTCCTGAAAGCCCTGGATGAGATCGTTGAGACTGCCATCAATGAGCAGGTGCAGCTGGTCCTTTTTGCGGGGGATGCTTATCGCAACGCTACTCCGGTTCCGACATATCAGCGGGAATGGCAGCGGAGGCTGATCCGTCTCTCACAGGCGAAGATCACGACGCTGATGATCCCCGGAAATCACGACATTTCCAATGCCGTCAACCGGGCCAGTGCCCTGCAGGAGCTGGATACGCTCCAGGTTCCCTGGGTGCATCTGGCGGCTGGAGGCGTCCATCTTTATACACCCGAGGAACTGGATGGTGTCCCTGTTCAGGTCCTGGCTGTTCCGTGGATGCCGCTTTCCCTGCTTTCGGCAAAGGACAAGGAGAACAAACTCACCCCGGAAGAGCGGGCCTCTGAGTTTGAGCAGGAGCTGATCAAGCGTATCCAAAAGGGGATTGGCAAGGCAGACCCAAATCTGCCGCTCATCCTGCTGACGCATTATTCGGTGCAGGGCAGCACCTACCCCTCCGGGCAGGTGGCAGAATTGGGGCGGGACGTCACGCTTTCCCGCTCACTGGTCTGCGATCCGGCCTTTTCCTACACCGCGCTCGGGCACATCCATCTTTTCCAGGACCTGAACGAGGGTCAGCAGCCGCCGGTGATCTACCCCGGATCAATCGAACGGGTCGATTACGGTGAATACAAGGAAAAGAAGGGCTTTATCCTGGCGGAGGTGGACAACCATCACACGGAATATACCTTCCGGGAGCTGCACACACGCCGGATGTATAACCTTTCCTTTGAGGCAAAAGATGCCGGGACGCTGCAGGAGGATCTGCTGGACCTGCTGCCTTCTGAGGAGAAGGCGAAGGATGCCATGATTCGTCTGGTCGTTACCTACCCGCATGAATTCGAATCAATGATCAATGAGCGGGAACTGCGGAAGCGTGTGGAAGGCGCCCTGGATTTTCAATTTAAGCGCAAACCGGTCTATCAGGCCCGGATGCGCATTCAATCAAAAAATATCAGTTCTCTTACACCGCAGGATTTGCTGACTGCTTATTGTCAAATTACCAAAACATCGGACGCAGAGGCAAAGGCGCTCTGCTCGCTTGCTGAGGAGATTTTTACCGAATCCGATTCAGCTGTTTAGAAGGATCCGTAAATGTCAGAAGCTTTTATAGAAATTATTTTGTTGTTTGCACTCATATTAACCAACGGTCTGTTTTCTATGACGGAAATGGCTGTCGTTTCGACACGCCGGGCCAGATTGCAGAGCCTGCTGGAAGGCGGAGATAAAAGAGCGAAAACCGTACTGGAACTGCTTGACAACCCGAATGATTTTTTCTCAACCATCCAGATCGTCATCACGTTGATCGGGGTCGTCAACGGTGCTATCGGTGCCCAGACATTTTCCCATTACCTGGTGGATCTGCTGGTCAAGGTTCCTTTCCTGAAGGGTATCGCCCAGCCGCTTTCCGTGCTGCTGATTTCTGCCTTGATCACCTATTTCAGCCTGGTGATCGGTGAATTGATCCCGAAGCGGATCGCTACCAATGACCCGGAAAAGATCGCCATGACCATGTGCGGCCCTATCAAGGTATTGTCGAAAATTTTCCGTCCGATGGTCCGCGTTCTGTCCTTATCCACCGAAGCAGGTCTTAAACTTATCGGCGTGAAGGAGAAAGAGGAATCCCAGGTCTCGGAAGATGAAATCAAGGTCATGATCGAACAGGGAAAACAGGATGGTGTTTTTGAAGAAAATGAACAGGATATCGTGGAATCCGTCTTCCGCATGAGTGACCAGACGGTTGACGCTATCATGACGCCGCGGACGGAACTGGACTGGATCGACCTGGAAGAACCTGTGGAGGAATCGCTCAAGGAAATTGCGGACTCCACTTACCACTATTTCCCGCTGGTGCGCGGCAATCCGGATAATGTGCTGGGTGTGATTTCCTCCAAGGCATTGTTGGACGCCTATATCCGGCGTGAAGAAATCGATCTGGAAAAGATCATGGAGCCGCCGCTCTTTGTTCCGGAATCAAAACCGGCGCTCAGCCTTTTGGATGACCTGAAGGCTTCTGAAAGCAATTTTGCTGTCGTGCTGGATGAATACGGCGGTTTTTCCGGCATGATCACCCCCTATGACCTGCTCAATGAGCTGGTCGGTGACGTGACGAACATCGGTGAAGAACCGGATGATGAGGATGACGTCCTTGTCCGTGATGACGGCTCCTGGAGCTTTGACGGCATGATCGATATTGATGAGTTCAAGGAGACCATTGGTGTCCGCGAGCTGCCGGATGAAAACCGTGTCGGTTATCAGACGCTCGCCGGGTTTATTCTCAGCCGGACCGGTTCGATCCCTTCGACCGGGGATAACTTCGACTGGAACGGTTTCCATTTTGAGATCGTCGACATGGATGGTCTGCGGATCGACCGGGTTTTTGTGAGCCGAATTGAGCCGGAGGAAGAGAGTGACCAGGAGCCGGAGGTCAGTGGTCAGGAATCAGTGAGCAGGAGTCAGGAGTCAGTGGCCAGTGGTCAGGATGTGACGGATAATGTACAGAATTCCGAACCCTCCGGAAGTGATAATGAACAGGAGAAATTTAATCAATGATTCCGGTGCGGCTTGTCATCAGCGGTTTTCTTTCCTATCAGGAGCCGGCGGAGCTGGACTTCACCGGGATCCATGTTGCCTGTATTTCCGGACGGAACGGCGCGGGAAAATCCGCCATGCTGGATGCCATCACCTGGGCACTTTTCGGTGAGGCACGCAAAAACGATGACAGCATCATCAATGACGCGGAAGATATCAAAACCGCCAAGGTAGATTTTGAATTTATTTACGAGGATACCAACTATCTGGTCCGCCGGCAAAAGACAAAGGGGAAAAGCGCGATTGTCGAATTCTTTATCCGCGGGGCGGATGGGGAATCCTGGAAGCCGCTGACGGAAAAACGCGGGGCCGACACCAACAAGCGGATCTGCTCCACCCTGCACATGGATTACAAAACCTTTATCAATGCCTCCTTCTTTCTGCAGGGAAAGGCGGATCAGTTCACCGGTCAGAATGCCACAGAGCGCAAAAAGATCCTCAGCACGATCCTGAACCTGGAAGTCTGGGAGGTCTACAAGGCAAAAGCCACAGAAAAACGCAAACTTGCCGAGAACAATGCCCTTTATATCAAGGGTTTGATCGATGAAGCCGAGGCAGAACTGAGTCGGGAAGCGGCTTTTCAGGAAGCGCTGAAAAATGCCCAGACTCGGGCAGCGGAAGCGGAAAAGGCCTACAAAGACGCTGATGAAAAATGGCAGATGGCCAAAGCGAATGAGGCTTCGCTCAAAGCCCTGAAGGAAAACGCGGAGCGAAAATTACAGGAAGAGACCCGTCAGGACCGCGTGATCCGGGAGCAGCAGAATGCGCTGAACCTCCGCGGCAGGGAACTGTCTGATTTGCAAAAAGAATTATCCAATGCGGAACTCATCGAGGAAAGATACAACAGACTCCTGGATGTGCGCGGAAAGCTGGACCGTCTTTCCGCCGCAGCCGCTGACTTCAGCCGGCTGGAAAATGAACGGGTCCGTCTCGAGTCCTTCATAAAAACCACTGAAAACCAGCTGCAATATGAATATTCTCAGCTGACAAGAGAGAAAAAAGAACAGGAACGGCTGCTTCAGGACAAGCTAAGGCTGGAAGAGCTTCACAAAACACTTGCTCCGACTGTTGAAGCTCTGACAAAAGCCTGTTCCGTACTTCCCGCATCGCGTCAAAAGCTGTTCGAAATCGGTAATGGCGGTGCGGAAAAGAACCAGATCATCAAGAACCTCGATGAAAAGGTCCGGGAGATCAACGAAAAACTGGAAAGATTCCTCGCCAACCGCGGCGGAACCTGTCCGACCTGCGGCCGCGAAATGGATGAGGAACATTGCCGCATCCACAGTGCGGAATTGAGGCAGGAAATTGAAAAAATTCGTGGGGAACAATCACGGATCGAGTCAGTCCTCGCCGCGGAACGGAAGAAATATGTTTCGCTGAGAGCGGAGATCCAGCAGCTTGAAGCGCAGGAAAAGGAACTGAACACCCGCACCCTTGAACTGACAAAAACAGAACAGCAGCTCAGCAGCATCAATGAACAGCTTAGCAGCCGGGAAGCAAAAGAGAAACGGTACGCTGAATTGGATCAGATTCTGAAAGAGCGGACCTTCTGTCCGGAAGAGCAGGCAAAGCTGCAAAGTGTGCGGAAAGAGATCGGCGAGCTTGCCTATGACCGGGCCGAGCATGAGCAGATGAATGCCCTGAAAAACAGCCTCACCGGGGCTGAGCAGGAGCATCAAAAGCTTATCGCCGCCCGCAGCAGAATCGAACCGCTGGAGCGGGAGATCAACGAAAAGCAAACCCTCCTTTCGGAGGCGCAGGAGCAGCTCAAAACCATTCACGAGGAACGGATTAAAGCCGAAGCTGACTATCAGAATCTCAATTCGCTCATGCCGGATCTGCGGCAGATCGAAAGCGAGCGCATCCGTGCCAATCAATTTCGCGACAGTGCCAACAAGGAACTGGGACAGGCGGAGCAGCGTGTCAAACATCTTGACGATGCCCGTGAAACGATGAAGAGCCGCGGTGCGGATTATCAGGAAAAACTTGTTGAGATCCGCAGGTATAAAGACCTTGAAAAAGCTTTTGGAAAGGACGGGATCCCCGCTCTCCTGATCGAACAGGCTGTCCCGGAAATCGAAGAGCAGGCCAATGAGATCCTTCAGCAGCTTTCCAACGGATCCATGTCCCTGCAGCTGAACACGCAGGGCGCTTATAAATCGAAAAAAGACGAGGTGAAGGAAACCCTCGATATTCTCATCTCCGACCCTTACGGCGTTCGGGAATATGAAATGTTCTCCGGCGGAGAGGCCTTCCGCATCAATTTTTCTATCCGGCTGGCGCTTTCCCGCATCCTGGCACAGCGGGCAGGTTCCCGGCTGCAGACCCTTGTGATCGATGAAGGCTTCGGCAGTCAGGATGAGGAAGGCCGGGCACGGCTGGCAGAGGCTATCACCGCGGTTCAGGATGATTTTGAAAAGATCCTGGTCATCACCCATCTGCCGGAGCTGAAGGAAGTCTTTCCTTCCCGCATTGAGGTCGAAAAGACACTCAGCGGTTCGCATATGGAGGTGATCGCGTGAGCGTCGGGCTGATGCAGCGGGTCTGTGCCGGTTACCGGGTTCCTTTGTTTGATACGCTTGCTGAAAAGCTTCCCGGAGGACTTTCTCTGTATGCCGGTGATCCCCGTCCGGAGGAGATGATCGATCAGTCGCAAAGGGTCAAAAAAGCATCTTACTGGCATGCGGAAAATGTTCATTTGTTTTCCGGAAGGTTTTACCTGTGTATTCAGCGGGATGTTTTGACCTGGCTCCGGCAGACCGATCCGCAGGCGTTGATCATGGAAGCCAATATGCGCTATCTCCACGGCAAAGATGCCGCTGCCTGGATGCACCGCAGAGGCCGTCCCGTGATTGGCTGGGGGCTGGGTACCGGCAGCACCGGCGGCGTGCTGCTGAAGCAGCATCTGAAGCTTTACGATGCGCTGATCACCTATTCTTCCTCCGGGAAAGAAAGCTATATTTCCGCCGGGTTCCCGGAGGATCGTATCTTCATTGCCTGCAATGCCGCCGCGCCTCGTCCGACCCGGCCCATGCCGGAGCGTCTTTCGGATGCGTTTGATGGCAGTCCGATCGTGCTTTATGTGGGGCGTCTGCAGCCCCGCAAGCGGCTGGATCTGCTGATGCGAGCCTGTGCCGCACAGCCGCCGGAGCTGCGTCCGCGCCTTTGGATCATCGGCGATGGTCCGATCCGGGGTGAGTTGGAGAAAACCGCGGAATCGGTCTACCCACAGACTGAGTTTTTCGGTGCTCTGTATGGGGATGAACTGACCGCTCATTTTGACCGGGCTGACCTTTTCTGCCTTCCCGGTACCGGTGGACTTGCACTACAGCAGGCTATGGCCTCTGCCCTGCCGCTGATTGCCGCGGAAGCGGATGGAACCCAGGCGGATCTGGTACGGCCCGGAAACGGGATCCAGGTCACGCCGGGAGATGAGCAGGAACTGACAGAAGCTATCACAAAAATGCTTTCTGATCCGGGAAAGCTGCGGAAGATGGGGGAAGAATCCTTCCGAATTGTCCGGGAAGAGATCAACCTCGAAGCCATGGCAGATGTTTTTGCCCGGTCTGTGGCATATGTACAGCGGGAGGGGCTGCGAAGATGAAGGTTTTATTGATCGCGGACGGACGCTCTCCGATAACGCAGCGCTGGATCGAATCCATGCGTGAGGACAATATCGAGGTCTACCTGGCCTCGACATATCCCTGTTCCCGTCCGGAAAACATTTCCGGTTTTTACCTGATGCCGGTGGCCTTTGCGAATTTCTCCCACAAAAACAGCGGGAAAGCACCTGCCGGTCCCACTACCGCCATTCAACCGCCCAACAGCCAGAAAGGAATGGTTTCCCGGTTCCGCGGGGCTTTCATGCGTCTGCGCTACCTGCTCGGTCCGCTTACCTTGCCTTATTATGGGCTGAAACTGAATCGAATTGTCAACAAAATACGTCCGGACGCGGTCCATGCGCTGCGTATTCCCTTTGAGGGAATGCTCGGTTCACAGCTTTCCCATCGTTACCCGCTGGCTGTCAGCATCTGGGGAAATGACCTGACGCTTCATGCCAAAGGCTCCTGGATCATGGGAAAACTGACGACCGCGACGCTTCATCGTGCCGATGCACTGGCAGCGGATGCCGCCCGTGATATTCGCCTCGGGAAGCTCTGGGGATTTTCACCCGAAAAGCAGACCCTGGTGATTCCCGGCAATGGCGGCATCTCACTCAGCGATATCCGCCTGATTGCCGATGACGGGCAGGCAAGGCTCAACTGGCTGCCGCAGGACCATCACATCATCATCAATCCGCGCGGGTTCCGTCCGGGATCCGTGCGCAATGACACCTTTTTCAAGTCGATCCCGCTGGTCCTTTCGCAGGTACCGAATACGCTTTTCCTCTGCTGTTCCATGGCCGGGCAGCCCGAAGCGCTGGGCTGGATCGAACAGCTGAAAATCGAAAAAAATGTCGTTTTACTCCCGACCTTAAAACAAACTGACCTTTGGCCGCTCTTCCAGCGTGCCGAGGCTTCTGTCAGTGTTTCCCAGCATGACGGAACACCGAACTCTCTGCTGGAGGCAATGGCTCTGGGATGCTTCCCGATTGCGGGTGATATTGAATCTGTGCGGGAATGGATCGTACCGGGAGAAAACGGGATCCTTATCGATCCGGATTCCCCCGAACAGCTGGCCAACGCCATCCTCTGTGCCATCGGCAACGAGCCGCTCCGCCAGAAAGCCGCAGAGCAAAACCGTCAGCTCATCATGACCCGTGCGGAAAAATCCGTCGTCTCTGCCACCCTTGCCGCCTTCTACCGACAGCTCAGCAATTCAAGATAAAAAAGCACCCTGCCCGGGTGCTCTGTTCAAATCAATATATTATGTTCCTGTTCAGAACTTGAGTGCCGCACATGGGGACTGACAACTTGTGTCGCGAAGCCGACACAAGCGTGTCTGTCCCCGTGTGCTGTTTTTGATTATTACTTCTTCTTTCTGGAACGCAGGAAGTCTACGTAGACCGCGAGCAAAATGACCGCACCCTTGATGATGTACTGCCAGTCGGAGTTGACGCCCATCAGGTTCAGACCATTGTTCAGGATACCGATGATCAGCACACCGATCAGCGTGCCGCCCAGTTTCCCGGAACCGCCGGACATGGAGGTACCACCGACGACGACGGAGGCGATGGCGTCCATTTCCGCACCGTCACCGCTGGTGCAGGTGCCGGAGTACAGGCGGGAGGCGATGGTGATACCGGCCAGGCCGGACATGAGCCCGGAGAAGCTGTAGACAAAGAACTTGACTTTCGCTACGCTGATACCGGAGAATTTCGCCGCGGTATCGTTGCCGCCGACGGCATAAATATGACGCCCCATCTGTGTGCGGTTCAAAACGAGCACACCAATGATGAAGACGATCAGCATGGTGATGACAGGCGTCGGGATCGGACCGACATAACCGGCGCCCAGGAATTTCCAGGCGTCAGTCATGCAGCGGATCGGTTTTCCGCCGGAATAAACATAAGCGATACCTTTGGCGATGTTCATGGAAGCCAGGGTAACGATGAACGGCGGAATCTGCGTCAGCGCGATGACCATACCGTTCAGCAGGCCGAAAATCAGACCGGAGAAGATCGCGATCAGGATACCGCAGATTTCCGGCAGGCCCCACCAGACGACCGCAGCCGCGCCAAGGACACCGGACATGGCGATGATGGAACCAACGGACAGGTCAATACCACCCAGGATGATGACCATGGTCATACCACAGGCGAGCATCATGTTCGGAGCACTCTGACGCAGTACGTTAAAGATGTTTTTCTGCGTCAGAAACGTGTTGTGCGTCGTGGGAAAAATGTACAGGAACAGGACCATTGCCGCAAGCGCAATGATGATGCCCAGGTTATCGGTAAAATATCTTCTAATCGCTTTCATTAATTGTTCACTCCTGCAGTTTCTTCTGTTGCAAGCTTCATAATGGCTTCCTGGCTGAGATCCTGCCAGTTGATGCAGCCGGTAATTCTGCCGTCATACATGACGTAGACCCGGTCGGACATGTTGATGATTTCCGGCAATTCGGAGGAGATCATGATGATGGAAACGCCCTGCTTTGTCAGTTCGTTCATAATGTCGTAGATTTCAGCCTTTGCGCCTACGTCCACGCCGCGGGTCGGTTCATCAAGGATCAGGATGCGCGGCTTGGTTGCCAGCCATCGGCCGATCATGACCTTCTGCTGGTTGCCGCCGGAAAGGTTGGTGACCGTCTGGTCAAGACTTGGCGTCTTGGTCTTCATCTTGTCGACGAATTCCTGTGTGATCGCGCGTTCCTTTTTGGAATCGACGTGCAGATGTTTGATGAATTCCTTCAGAACTTCAATGGTGGAATTGAAGTTCACACTTTGTACATGATAAAGCCCTTCGACCTTTCGGTTTTCCGGAACCAGGGAGATGCCGGCGTTCATGGCGTCCACAGCGTTTTTGATAGTCAGCTTTTTTCCATTCAGCCAGACCTCACCGGTAGATCCCGGTGTCAGACCAAAAACACACTGCATGGTTTCACTGCGGCCCGCTCCCACGAGTCCGGCGAATCCGACGATTTCACCCTGTCTCACTTCAAAGCTGACGTCCTTGACGCGTTTTTTATCGCTTTTGCCGTCATCAATGTGTTCACAGCGGAAAATCACATCGGTGTTGTCCACATGATCGCGGACATAATAAGCGCTAAGTTCGCGGCCGACCATCATGTGGATCAGTTCGTCGCGGGGTGTTTCCTTCACAACGCGTGTACCCACATAAAACCCGTCACGCAAAACCGTCACGCGGTCACAGACTTCATCCAGTTCGCTCATCTTGTGCGAGATATAAACGATACCTACACCCTGTTTGGTCAGGCCGCGCATGATATCAAAGAGAGCCTCAACTTCCCTGTCTGAAATGGAGGAAGTCGGTTCATCCATCACAAGAATTTTGCAGTTAAAGGAAATGGCCTTGACGATCTCAACCATCTGCTGCTGCGCGATGCTGAGATTCCCAACCAGTTCCCCCGCATCGATCCCGAGATTAAACTGGTCCAGCATTTTCTGGGATTCCCGGCGCATCTTGATGCTGTCGATGCCAAAGGGCCCCATTAATTCCCTTCCCAGATAAATATTCTCAGCGACCGTCATGTGCGGAACAAGCACCAGTTCCTGGTGGATGATGGAGATCCCGTTGGCCCGGGCATCCGCCACGTTTTGGATGCTGACAGGCTTCCCTTCGATAAAGATCTCACCTTGCTCTGCGATATAAATACCGCCCAGAACTTTGATCAGCGTGGACTTGCCGGCGCCGTTCTCACCAAGCAGTGCGTGTACTTCTCCCGCTTTCAATTGGAAATCCACATCCGTCAGCGCTTTCACGCCCGGAAAGGATTTGGAGATTTTTTTCATTTCGAGAAGATATTCACTCACTTGTGTTCACCGTCATTTCTTTCAGTGGCTAATGGCTGATGACTAATGGCTGCTTTGCGGCGGATCAATAATCAGCAGTCATTATCCTGCCTCTGAATTGTTCTCTAATCGGTTACCCGTTTTACAAAAGCAGACAGCTTTGCTCATTCGCGGCAAAGCCGTCTGCTGTTTTGCATTATCTGTCAACCCGGACAGGCCGGATTGGACTTAGCTGTATTTTACTGCCAGCCACCGTTGTTGTATTCTTCGATGTTGTCAGAGTTGATCATGAAGGTTTCGATGGGATAGCGATCTTCGAGTTCTTCGCCATCGAGCCACTTGTAGTACAGTTCAGCGATGGTCTTGCCGATGGTCATCGGGGACTGGGCGCCGGTACCGGTAACTTTACCTTCAGCGATCAGGGCTTTGATGTCGGGGGAACCGTCGACACCATAGATCAGGGCCTTGGAGCCGGCAGCTTCAGCAGCGGCGAAAGCACCCAGAGCGGTCGGGTCGTTGCCGCCGAAGATAGCGACAGCATCCGGATCCTTGGTCAGTGCATCGGTACCGTTCAGGTTACCCTGTTCCTGGTTGCCCATGCAGTCGATCTGGGAAACGACTTCGAAACCGTGATCTTTGATCGCTTCAAGGAAACCATCGGTGCGGTCAACAACAGACTGCATGGTCGGGGAATCCAGAACGATGATCTTACCGCCTTCCGGAACCTTTTCGACGAGGTCCAGACCGCAGACGTAACCGGCATTGTAGTTATCGGAACCGGCATAGGTCACGAGGTAATCCATTTCAGTAACTTCGGTGTCGAAGCCGAACATCGGGATGTCAGCATCCTTCAGGGCATCCAGACCAGGGGTGATGCCATCGCGGTCAACGGGGTTGACGAACATGGCTTTCACGCCGCGGCTGATCATGTCTTCGATCTGAGCGATCTGTTTTTCGTTGCTGTTCTGAGGATCCAGGGAGATAAGGGTATCGCCGTGGGCTTCAACAACTTCCTTGATCGAGCCTTCGAGGGCTACGAAGAACGGATTGGTGCCATCCATGCAGGTATAGCCGATCAGGTTGCCTTCAGCAGAAGCTGCGGCAAAGACACCGGCGAACATGCAAAGAGCGGTCAGTAAAACAAAAAGTTTACGCATAAGAATATAACCTCCTCTGATTTTGACGGGGAAAGCTCCCCTTTTAATACGTGAATTATTTTAATAATCTTTTCTCATATGTCAATGGTGATAAAAGTCAGGAAAATGAATATGAAATGTTCATAAATTCATTGTTATAATCAAATCAAAAATAAGGAAACTGCCATGAAACGTTCTGAAATCAATCAAATCATCAAAGAAATGGAACAACTGATCTCCGATCACGGTTTTTATCTGCCGCCCTTCTGCAATTGGACGCCGGAGGAGTGGAAAACAAAGAACCACGAGTATGACGAGATCCGCGACAATATGCTGGGGTGGGATATCACGGATTTCGGCTCCGGTGATTTCAACAAATGCGGGTTCGGTCTGATCACCCTTCGCAACGGGAATCAGCATGACCCGAAATATAAAAAGGTGTATGCGGAAAAGCTGCTGTTCATGCGTGACGAGATGATGGCGCCGATGCACTTCCACTGGTTCAAATCGGAAGATATTATCAACCGCGGCGGCGGAACGCTCCTGATCAAAGTTTATAACGACGATGGGGAGGGTGGACTTTCGCCGGACCCGGTGACGGTCAACTCCGACGGCCGTTCCTATGAGGTCCCGGCGGGTTCCATGATCCGGCTCGAACCGGGAGAAAGCATCACCATCTGGCCGCATCAGTATCATGAATTTCATGTGGTGCCGGGCAGCGGGTCTGTTTTGATCGGTGAGGTTTCCCAGTGCAATGATGACAACACCGATAACCGCTTCTTTGAACCTGCGGGACGTTTCCCCGAGATCGAAGAGGATGAACCGCCGTACCGACTGCTCTGCAATGAATATCCGCCGGCGGGGGAATGAAGAATGAAGAGTTGATTTCGCGGTGTTTTGGTGAGTATTGATTTGAATTGTAAGTATGAGTCAGAAAATAAATGTAATTATTAAAAGGTCATTTGATATATTAGTATCCGCTTTGGGGCTGATCGTACTTTCACCCCTGCTTTTGATTTTAGCGGTGCTGGTGCGGCTTAACCTGGGATCACCGGTGTTTTTCCGTCAGGAACGGCCGGGACAGCATGAGAAGATCTTCCGGCTTTATAAATTCCGCTCTATGCGGGACGCTGTCGACAAGGATGGCAACGAGCTGCCGGATGAGCAGCGGCTGGGCAGGTTCGGAAAGCTGCTGCGTGCCTCCAGCCTGGATGAGTTGCCGGAGCTTTTCAACGTGCTCAAAGGAGAAATGAGCCTGGTGGGGCCTCGTCCGCTGCTGGTGAAATATCTGCCGCTGTATAATACGGAACAGCACCGCCGTCATGATGTGCTGCCCGGCATCACCGGCTGGGCACAGGTCAATGGACGGAACGCGATCAGCTGGGATGAAAAATTCAGGCTGGACGTATGGTACGTAGATCACTGGACGCCGTGGCTCGACCTGAAGATCCTTTTCCTGACAGTTAAAAAGGTCTTTATCCACGAGGGGATAAGCGCGGAAAACCAGGCCACGACGGAAGAATTCAAAGGAAACAGTCAGCAACGGACAGACAGCAGTCAGAATCAAAAGTGACCTGTTCTGCTGACAAGTTCCATTCGTACAAGTATCCTCAAATATAAGATAAGAACTCCTGTTTCACGGAAACATAATTCAGTGAATCGTGATTCCAAAATAATCATATTCTTATCACACAATAATTGTCAAGATGCTGTTTTTTTGTGATGTGTCATGGCTAATGAATAATGACCGATGCATTTCTAAAGCTTCCTCTGTTATTCTTTCTGAATTTCTGTGATGGTATAATGGAAGCATGAATAATTATTTACGTAAAGCTTCGTTAAAGATTTCCGTTATTCTGACAACGGTTTTTTCTGTATTGCTGATATTGAGCGGCTGCAATATGCCGAAAGCACAGCAGCTTCCCGGTGAGCCGACACCGGATATCAATCAGATACTCACTCAAATTGCTGAAGAGCATCAATCCGGGGAGAGCTCCCCTGTCCCTGAACAGGAAGCGGTGCTCCCTGATGTTCCCACAAACACACCGGAACCGACAGCAACACCCAAAAAGATTGAAACACTCACCGTATGCCTCGGGAAGGAACCGGAAACATTGTTTTTCTATGCGGAATCTTCACAGGCGATGTGGTCTGTGCTGGAAAGCATTTATGACGGTCCCTTTGATACAGGTGACGGCAAGATCACACCGGTGATATTTGAAGATATCTCTGTTGTCTCGAAACCTGTTACCGTCGTCCGCGGCGATGTGATCGTTGATTTTGACGGCGACCCGGTGGAGATGAAGCAGGGAACAATATTCATGCCCGCAGTCCCGAAAGCAGGCTGCAGCGGTGCTGACTGCCTTTCCACCTGGAACTTTACCAACACGGAAGCAGAGATTCTCCAGACTGAAATCACCTTCCGGCTGAAGGAAAGTCTTACCTGGAGCGATGGAACTCCGCTTACAGCTGAGGACTCGGTTTATTCCATGTCTGTCAATGGAATGAAAGGCATTCATGCTTCGAAACGGATTTATAACCTCACAGAAAGCTATACGGCAGCTGATGAACATACTGTGGTATGGAAGGGATTGCCCGGCTATATGCCCAATGATCCCTCTGATGTCTTCTGGACGCCGCTGCCCAGTCATATTATGAAGGGGATGAGTGCAGAAAATCTGCTGACATCCGAAGCGGTCAATCGCAGCCCATTGGGCTGGGGTGCCTGGCAGATCGCTTCCTGGGAGAAGGGTCAAGAGATCGTCGCTGAGCGGAATCCTTACTATCTTTCAGCGGATGGATCGGAACCTTTCTTCGACCGGATCGTCTATAAGTTTTATGGAAGGGCGGGTGACAACAATCTGGAAGCACTGCAATCCGGCACCTGTGATATCATTGATACATCTGTCGACCTGGGTGCGGACCTGGAACCAATCCTGGAAGATGTTGACAAAGGAAAAGAATCCATCTATATCCGTCCGGAGCTGACTCGACAGGAGGTCGTGTTTAACCTGGAGCCCTCTGCCCAGCAGTGGCAGATCAGTCCGCTCACAGTTTTGGATCTGCGGGAAGTGATCGCGCAGGGCATCAATCGGAATGCCATCAATCGTCAGGTTTTCTATGGGCAATCCGAGATCCCCGTAGATTTTTACCCTGTAGATCACATTGATCATGACCCTGAGCTTTCCGCAATTGCTTATGATCCGGAAACTGCCCGTCAGACACTGGAAACCATGGGCTGGACGGTCTCCGATACAGGCGGGAATGGGATGCGTACTGCGGAGAGTGTCTCCGGTGTGATGTACGGAACGCCGCTGTCATTTACATTAACTGTCGCGGATACGCCCTTTGCCGTGAAGGCTGCCGGGATGATCCAGGAAGATCTGGCTGAAATCGGTATTGATGTGAAGGTGAATGCGCTTCCGCTGGGTGAGCTGTATGCGCAAGGGCCGGAGGGTGTGATTTTCGGCAGAAAGTTTGATACGGTCATGTTTGCCTGGGCTGCAGGGAGCGATCCCTGCTCCATCTATCTGAGTGATGCGGTGCCTAACGAGATCAACCACTGGGTGGGAACGAATGTCGGCGGGTACAAGAATGAAGAATTTGACCGCGCCTGTCTGTATCCGGAATATTCCGATGCGGATACAAGACAAATTTATGCGCAGGAACTTCCTGCATTGCCGCTGTATTTCAATATTTCCGTCGCTGTTTCCGCAAATAATATTTGCGGGATCGCAGATAAAATCGGTTCCCGCAGCGTTCTCTGGAACATTGAGCAATTCAGCAGGTCCGAGACAAATTGTGCTGTTTCCCAATGGAAGAATATTTATCAGTGAGTATTACTATTCAAGACGAAGCACATGGGGACTGGCATCTTGTGTCGTGAAGCTGACACAAGCGTGCCTGTCATCATGTGCGGCACTCAAGTTCTGTATATTTACCTTTAGGTAAGTAGTTAGTAGTAAGCAACAATAAAAATGCAGAAATGATGACAACCGGGAAATGAAGCAAAATGAAAACTGGCATTGGGGCTGTTCAGGCAGCTGTCATGGTGTTGGCAGGTATTTTTGCGGGACTGCAGTTTCATCCCTCCCTGTGGCTGTGCGCGGTTTTAGCCGCCGCGGGCCTTGCGGGAGGGATCGTTTTTTATCTGCGCGGAAAGAATTTTGAACTGGATCAGCGACCCAAAAGGATCGCCAGGGCCTTTTTCAGTCTGACTCTTTTTGCGGCAGGAATGGGCCGCACAGCTTTTCTGAATAATGCCCGTCCAATCGGCGCCATTGAAAATTTTGCCGGACAGAAACTGAGCGGACTTTCCGGTTACATCGTCTCTCCGCCAATCATTTCAAATTCCAGAACAACGCTCAGAGTACAGATCGACAAAAAGCAGCCTACGGATAACCTCCCGAATGAGGGCAAAGTTCTCCTTGTTTTTTACCGGGATCCGGGCATCGTTTTTCATTACGGCGATCGTCTATCTGTCAGCGGCACAGTGACACTTCCGCCGGATAACGGAGGCAGATTTTCCTACCGGACGTATCTGGAACGGAACGGGATCACCGCGATGATCAACAACCCCTATGTTGAGCTTCAAAGCGGCTCATCCGGGAATCCGTTTTGGGCAAAGATTTACACGCTCAGAGAAATCCTGATCCGTCGAGTTTTTCAGCTCTTTCCCAAACCGGAAAATGCTTTGATGGCAGGCATTCTCCTTGGAGATGAGTCAAAAATCACCTCCGATGTTGAACGGGATTTCGAGGTTACGGGAACCGCACATATCATTGCCATTTCCGGTGCTAACTTTACCCTGCTGACGTGGCTGCTGCTGGGGATCATCCGGCGCATTGTTCCTGATTATCGGGCGCCGCTGCTCATGCTGCCTTTTATCTGGTTTTATACAATCCTGGTTGGGGCGAATTCCGCCGTGATCCGTGCCGCGATCATGTGCAGCCTGTCGATCATCGGTTCGGTTCTTGGCCGCAGGGGAAATGGGATCAACAATCTGGCACTGACCTCTGCTTTGATGTGTCTTTGGAAACCGGTCATGCTTTATGACCTCGGATTTCAGCTCTCCGTGACCGCTACGCTGGGCATCTTGCTTTTCACGGAACCGCTGCAAAACCTGACACGCAGCGTGCTGAATAAGGCCTTCCCGAAGATGAGCGAAGAGACCCTGACCTCAACAGTCAGGATCCTGAGCGACCTTTGTTTGATGTCTATCAGCGCGCAGATATTGACAACATGGGTGATTGCTCAGGCCTCCGGGCAGATCTCCTTGATTTCCATACCGGCAAATTTGCTGGTTGCGCCTTTTCAGTCATTGATCATGCTGGGCGGATTTGCTGCCTTGCTGCTGAGTTTTCTTTTCTACCCGCTCGGAGCTGCCGCTGCCTGGCTAATCTGGGCAGCTCCTGCACTGACGATTCGGATCGTTCATTACTGCGCCGAGGTGAAATGGGGCTCGGTTTATTTTAACCTGGGTCCGTTTCAGGCATGGGTGATTATCGGGTTGATCCTTGCGTTATGGAGCGGCAGAAGGCTTCTCGTCAATTCGATCCGCAGAAGGAATTTCAGACCTTATGCGGCATTGCTGCTGCTCTTTTTCGCTGTGATGATATGGGTCAATGCCCTGAGCCGGCTCAGCAGGCGGACTGAAATTGACATTCATCAGACGGCATCCTCCTCGTCTTATAAGATCTGCACCTGGCAAAATCGCTGTTACGTGATCGGTGATCAAATGACAAATTACGGCGCACAGGATCTTTTGACAAAACAGATCCTGCCGATTGAGAAGGAAATTGAAGCTGCCTGGTTCGATATTCCGGAAAAGTGGATGCAGCGGGAATTTCTCTCTTCCGATTCAGCCGGAAAACTGTCTGTTTTGTATGTAAACGGTGAATCAAAGAGAAAGAATGCAGAGATTCCGGACGTCCTGAACGATGGCTTCGTTTTTATCACCGATGATATTCAAATCCACTATATAACATCCTTCCTCGGTAAACGCTGCTGGGTTCTGGAAAAAGATGGATTGAAGCTTTTGTTCCCGAATGGCGTACCACCGGGACGAATCTTCACAAGAACCGGACCTGTTCCCCAGGAGATTTCTCTCGTTCTCCTCGGAAAGAAAGATGACCTGACCCTGTGGAACAATTTCCATTCAGTACATCAAAATCAGCCGCAGCTGCAGGATTTCTCGGCGAAAACCGATCTCACCCTGATCCTGAGAAACGATGGAATTTATTACCGCTGATACGTCCTTGATATGTTACCTTTGGTAATAGTTAAGCACTGAAATCTTCAGCATTTTGTTATAATTAAATAGATAAAGTTGCTTTCAATAAAAACACGGGGAATCACCATGGATTTAGAATCAACATTTTTCGACAAAATAGAGCCGCCTGAAGCGGAGGCCCCTACCTGAGGGGAATTTTAAACATAGAAGGAGACTGTCGAATGAAAAAAGAACTCATTCAGCTGCAGCACATTTCCAAGTCATTTGACGGGAATATGGTCCTTGATGACCTCAACCTTACGATTCATGAAAATTCGTTTGTTACGTTGTTGGGACCCTCGGGATGCGGTAAAACCACGACACTGCGCATTATTGGTGGTTTTGAGCGTCCTGATGAAGGGAAAGTGATTTTTGACGGGCAGGACATCACAAGTCTCGCCCCAAATAAGAGACAGCTGAATACGGTTTTTCAGAAGTACGCTCTCTTTACTCATATGGACGTGGCGGAAAATATCGCCTTCGGCCTGAAAATCAAAAACAAACCATCGAATTACATCAAAGACAAAATTAAATATGCCCTCAAGCTGGTCAACCTTGAAGGCTTTGAACACCGCATGCCGGATTCTCTTTCCGGCGGGCAGCAGCAGCGTGTCGCTATCGCCCGTGCCATCGTCAACGAACCAAAGGTGCTGCTGTTGGATGAACCGCTCGGTGCTTTGGACCTCAAGCTCCGGCAGGACATGCAGTACGAACTGATCCGTCTGAAAAACGAGCTTGGGATCACCTTTATCTATGTCACCCACGACCAGGAAGAAGCGCTGACCATGTCGGACCATATTGTCGTCATGAATCAGGGATACATCCAGCAGGAAGGCTCTCCGGAGCAGATCTATAATGAACCGGAAAACGCCTTTGTGGCAGACTTCATCGGGGATTCCAACATCCTCCACGCCACCATGGTCCGGGATGAGCTGGTCAATATTCTTGGCACAGATTTTGTCTGTGTAGACAAAGGCTTTGGGGAAAACAATCCGGTCGATGTGGTCATCCGCCCGGAGGATATCGAATTGGTACCGCGCGGGAAAGGAACGCTGCCCGGCGTTGTTACGAACGTGATCTTCAAGGGCGTTCACTATGAAATGGATGTGGAAGCCGGTGGGTACGAGTGGCTGGTCCATTCCACCCGTCTGAATGAAGTCGGCAGTGAAATAGATATCAGCGTAGATCCGTTTAATATTCAGGTCATGAACAAACCGGAATCCGAAGACGAAAAAGCGCTGAGCGTCGAAGACGCATAAAGGAGGCTGTGAATGTTCACCAACCGCAAGACCTCTTTTGTCATGTCCTCGCCGTATTTAGCGTGGGCGCTTATCTTCATCATCGTGCCGATCGGCATGGTCTTTTACTATGGTTTAACAGATACCACAGGTGCCTTCACCTTTGAAAATATTGCCTCAATCGCGCAGCCGGAACATTCCAAAGCTCTTTGGCTGGCAATAGAACTTGCATTGATCAGTACGCTGATCTGCTTTCTCCTGGCTTATCCGCTGGCATTGATTTTAGCACGCAACAAGATGAGCAGCGACGGTATTCTCACCACGCTGATCATCCTGCCGATGTGGATGAACTTTCTGCTGAGAACACTTTCCTGGGTTACATTGCTGGAAAACCGGGGCGTGCTTAACAGTATTTTAGGTGCCCTTCACCTGCCGCAGCTGTATATCATCAACACACCGGCAGCAATTGTGGTCGGTATGGTCTATGACTTTCTGCCCTTCATGATCCTGCCGCTTTATAATAGTCTGGCTAAAATCGATGATGCAGTTATCAACGCCGCTCAGGACCTTGGTGCGAATAAGTTACAGACCCTTTGGCACGTGATCCTGCCATTATCTCTTCCGGGGATCCTTTCCGGCGTAACGATGGTATTCATTCCTTCGCTTACAACCTTTGCTATTTCAACCATGATGGGCGGTTCCAAGATCCTGCTCATCGGGAACGTTATCGAACAGGAATTCACACTAACCTATAACTGGCATCTGGGATCCGGCCTTTCGCTGGTTCTTATGGTCTTTATCGTAATCAATATGGTTGTCTCCATGATTTCCGACCAGGGGGAGGATTGACCATGAAAAACATGAAACCGCTGGAAAAAATCTATTTCTGGGTCATCCTGGCCTTCATGTATCTGCCGATCGTAACATTGATCGTGCTCTCCTTCAACAAGAGTAAATCCCGCGCGCATTGGGGCGGATTTACTTTCAACTGGTACATTCGATTATTCAGTGATTCAGCCATATTGAACGCGCTCGCCAATACACTGATCATTGCCTTGATCGCAACCATTGCGGCAACCATTATCGGTACAGTGACATGCGTGGCATTGGGTGGATTGAACCGCCGTACACGGGCTTTTATTATGGGAATCACCAATATCCCGATGATCAACGCGGATATTGTGACCGGTATTTCTTTGATGCTGCTGTTCCGGATTCTGCATTTTCAATCCGGTTTTATCACGGTTCTGATTGCTCATATTACATTCAATATCCCATATGTAATGCTGAGCGTTATGCCGCGCATGAAAACGATCAGTCCCAGTGTTTATGAAGCCGCACTGGACCTGGGTGCCAAGCCCTGGTATGCCTTCCGCAAGACCATCCTGCCTGATCTTGCTCCGGCGATTTTCTCCGGTGCGCTGATGGCCTTTACGATGTCGCTTGATGACTTTATCATCACTTATTTCACGAAAGGTTCCGGGTTTGATACGCTTTCCACAAAAATTTATAACGAGATCAAACGCGGCATCCAGCCTGAGATTTATGCGCTTTCCGCAATTATGTTTACCCTGGTTCTGGTGTTGATTTTTGCTTCCAACCGGATGCGCACCGTGCAGCGGAAAGACAGTGATTTGACGGAAAAACAGATCAAATTCCGCAACATCCGCAATGTTGTGGTCGTTTCAGCTGCCGGTTTAGGTATTATTTATCTGGCACTGCTCTTTGGCGGGGTTTTCACGAAAAACAGCAATCAGGTCTATGTTTACAATTATGGGGAATATATTGATCCGGAAGTAATCAAGATGTTCCAGGAAGAAACGGGAATCGAAGTTGTCTATGATGAATATGAGACAAACGAGATCATGTTTGCTAAAATCGCCTCTGATCCTTCTTCTTATGATGTCGTATGTCCCTCGGATTATATGGTTTCCCGGATGATCAACCTGGATATGGTGGAACCTTTGGATTATGAGCAGCTGCCAAATACTTTAGAGCATATTGGAAAACAATATTTTGAAACGATGGAAGCTTTTGATCCCGGGAATCAATATGCCGTTCCTTATTTTTGGGGAACAGTCGGGATTCTCTATAATACGAACATGGTCGATGATCCTGTAACGAGCTGGGATATTCTTTGGAACCCGAAGTATAAAGGGGAAATCCTGATGCAGGATTCCGTTCGCGACGCATTTATGATCCCGATGATCCGCAATGGATTTTCCATCAATACCGTGGATCCGGCTGAAATCGAAATCGCCACTCAGGATCTGATTGATCAGAGTCCGCTTGTTCAGGCTTATGTCGTCGACCAGGTTCGCGATAAGATGATTGGAAATGAAGCGGCACTCGGCGTGATTTATTCCGGAGAAGCACTTTACTGCCAATGGGAAAATCCTGATTTGGAATATGTCGTACCTGATGAGGGCTCTCTGGTTTGGTTTGACTCCTGGGTGATCACCAAAAATGCAAGGAACAAAGAAAATGCCCTCAAATGGATCGATTTTCTCAGCCGACCGGAAATTGCCTTGATGAACTTTGAATTCATCACCTATTCCGTTCCGAATGAAACCGCGCGTGAAATGATCGAAGATGAAGAGTTACGTAATTCTGAGATTGCCTTCCCCGGAGAGGAGATACTCAACCGCTGTTATTCCGAGGAATATTTGGGTGAAGAAGGAGAAAAGCTCTACGCTGAAGCCTGGAAGAAGGTCAAGTCGGCGAATTAAGGAGATCCTTGATGAAAGAGTTCAACACGACCGCAGTCTGTATTCCGTCGAAACATTATATGGTGGATATCACCGAACGGGTGAAGGAAATCAAGAAGATGGTGGATGCAGGCAAGTACTTCACCATCAACCGTGCCCGGCAATATGGCAAGACAACGACACTGAATGCGCTGCGGATCTATCTGAAAAGTGATTATGAGGTGATAAACCTGGATTTTCAGGGAATCAGTACTGCGGGATTTCAAACGGAAGGAAATTTTGTGCAGTCTTTTTCCGGCTTACTGTTGGATCGGCATGAATTCAACGGAATGTATATTCCGGAAAAAGTATTGGCTGAGTTGGAAAGTTATTATCAAACAGACTCTGAAAAAATCAAGCTCGATCATCTTTACCGGACCTTCCGCAGATGGATCGTAAGCTCTGAAAAACCAATTGTTTTGTTGATCGATGAAGTCGACAGTGCTTCCAATAGTCAGGTTTTTCTTGATTTTTTAGGATTTCTGCGGGATGGATATATCAATCGGGAAACAGAAGATCTACCCGCCTTTCAGTCTGTCATCCTTGCGGGCGTAACGGATATCAAGCATTTGAAAGCAAAGATTCGACCGGAAGAGCTGCACCGGGTGAACAGTCCCTGGAACATCGCCGCGGATTTCAATATCGATATGAGCCTGTCCAGAGAAGGAATCGCGGGGATGCTCAGCGACTATGAAGCGGATCATCATACCGGGATGGACATTCCGGGAATCGCCGGGTTGCTCCGGGATTATACCAACGGCTATCCCTTCCTTGTCAGCCGTATCTGCCAGCTGATCGATGTGGAAGTCAGTAAGAAGATGAGCCTTCACGACGCCTGGACACAGCGAGGCTTCGATGAGGCGGTCAAAATGCTCCTTGTTGAGAGCAATACGCTGTTCCAGTCCCTGACCGGAAAGCTGACCAACAATCCGGAACTGAAAGACTCTCTGCGCAGCATTCTGATGGAAGGAGAACGGGTAACTTTCAATAGAAACCAGGAAGATATCGCACTGCTGGATATGTACGGGTTTATCCGCAATGATAACGGAGCGGTCCGCATCGACAACCGGATCTTCGAAACTGTTCTGTATAACCTTTTCCTTTCTGATGAAGAAATGAAAAACAGTGTCTTCTCCCGCGAAGGACAGCTGGCGAAAAATCAGTTTGTCAAGGGTGGAAAGCTTGATATGCGCTTGATCATGGAACGGTTTATCGTCACTTATACCCAGGTATTCGGTCCGCTGGAAGACAGATTCAAGGAAAAAGACGGACGTGAATTGTTCCTGCTGTACCTGCGGCCGATCATCAATGGAACCGGTAACTATTACATCGAAGCCCAGACGCGTGACCAGACCCGCACCGATGTGGTAGTAGATTACCTTGGTGAGCAGTACATTATCGAGCTGAAGATCTGGCGCGGGGAGCGTTATAATGCCGATGGCGAACAGCAGATCAGCGAATATCTCGATTATTTCGGTCTCACCACCGGCTATATGCTCAGCTTCAACTTCAACAAAAACAAAGAGCCCGGCGTCAAACGAGTGAATATTGGAGATAAGGTTTTGTTTGAAGGAACTCTTTAATTTCGGACAGTCGAATGGGCTTTGATCTGGTAAAAAGGACAGTAGGATTCACAGGGCTTATCCACTATTCCCTATATCCTATACCCTATTCCCTAAATCCTGTGCACTGAAATTATTCCGTCAGTAATTGCAGTGTGTAGGGATGTTGGGGATGATTGTAGACCGTTTCGATGTCGCCGGATTCTACGATTTCGCCCTTTTTCATCACCATGATGCGGTCGCAAATCTGATAGACGACATTCAGGTCGTGTGAAATAAAGAGGTAACTCAGGTTATACTGCTTCTTGATATCGATCAGCAGCCGTAAAATCTGCGCCTGCACGGTGACATCCAGTGCACTGACCGGCTCATCCAGAATGATCAGCTCCGGCTGCTGGATCAGCGCAGCTGCGATAGCGACACGCTGGCGCTGCCCGCCGGAAAGCTCATCCGGATACCGGTTCATATAGGATTCCGGCAGCCCGACCTGTCCCAGCAGCTCCAGCACCCGGCGTTTGCGCTCCTTGCTGTCATATTTTCGCTGGACACGCAGCGGCTCCTCGATGATCCAGCCGATCTTCTTATAGGGATTCAGTGAGCCGTAGGGATTCTGAAAAACCATCTGTGGGCGGAAGGTATTATGAATGATCGTCCCGGTTTTTCCGGTCTCAATACCAAGGATCGCACGGGCAAGCGTACTCTTCCCGCAGCCCGATTCACCGACCAGGCCCAGGATCTCTCCGCGTTTGATCTCAAAACTGACGTCATGCAGGATATGCACGCGTTTATCCCGGCCGATGATCTGCGGCTTTCCGTACCAGACGTTGAGATTTTCAACTTTAACTACCGGCTCAGACATAACGCTTGCTCCTTGTCGGGATGGCCGCGATCAGCCGCTGTGTATAAGCTTCCCGCGGCTGGGTAAAGACCTGTTCCACATCTCCGCTTTCCACGATATCCCCGTGGTACATCACAATGACCCGGGTACAGAGACGCCGAACCAGTGAAAGGTCGTGAGAAATGTAAAGGATCCCGACGTTTTCCTGCTCATTTTTGCGCTTCAGCAGCTTGATGATCTGCGTCTGCACGGTCACATCCAGAGCGGTGGTCGGTTCATCCGCGATCAGCAGCGCCGGGTGGCAGATCAGCGCGGAAGCGATCATCACCCGCTGGCACTGCCCGCCGGAAAGCTGGTGCGGATATTTGCGGATCGTCACATCCGGGTCCGGAAGATCCACGTCATTGATGGCCTGCAGCACCCGTTTCTGCCGCTCCTGTTTGGAAAGCTCCGTATGAAGCAGCAGCGGTTCCTCGATTTGCGGACCGACTTTCATCAGTGGGTTGAGCGAAGCCACCGGGTCCTGGAAAATGAAGCCGATATCCTTCCCGCGGATGTCGCGCATTTCCTTGTCGGAGGTGTGGAGAATATCCTTCCCCATAAAATTGATCTCGCCATCAATTTCGGTTGTTTCACTTTTCAGCAGACGGGTGATTGCCAGCGCTGTCAGCGTTTTCCCTGCACCGGACTCACCGACAATGCCGAGACGTTCGCCGGCTTCCATGTTGAAACTGACCCCATGCACAGCCTCTCCGCCGATGCGGTCATGAAAACGGATCACCAAATTCTTGACTTCCAGCATTATTCGATATCCCCCAATCCATCAGAAAGGAGTCCGAAGCCCAGGATCAGCAGGATGATCATCCCACCCGCGGAAAGCGTGTACCAGGGAGCGGAAAACAGATAGGTCTGTGATTCTGCCAGCATCCGGCCCAGACTTGGGTCCGGGGGCTGTACGCCGATGCCGAGAAAGCTCAGGCTGGCCTCAGCCAGAACGGCGTTATTGAACCCGATAGCGGTCGTGCTCAGCAGCGTATTGACCGCGTTCGGGAGAATGTGAACAAACATGATGCGGAGCGGCGGAACGCCTTCCAGCTTCGCGCATTTGACATAATCAAGAGATTTGATGCGGGAAAATTCACTGCGGGTGATACGGGCAAAGCTCGGGATAAAGAGCAGCCCCAGCGCGATGACGACGTTTTTCTTTCCCGGTCCCAGCAGACTGACAAACACCAGCGAGAGCAGAATAGAAGGGAAAGAATTCAGCACGTCATTCAGGCGCATCACGACCTCATCCAGGACACCGCCGTAATAACCGGTGAAAGCGCCGACGATTATACCGCATACCAGCCCAAACAGGACAGTCGCGACGGAGATCCACAGTGTGGAGACGCCGCCCTTCAGCACACGGGAAAAAATATCCCGACCGAAGTTGTCACAGCCCAGAAGGTGCTCAGCGGAAGGCCCGGTGAGACGCAGCTTGACGTTCATTGTATCCGGATTGTAAGGCGTCCAGAAAATGCCGATGAGGAGCAGAACCACCACAAAAGCCGTGATGATGATGCCGAAGATGAGGTTGTAGTTTCGTTTTTTCATCGATTCCTCTCCCTCATCGCATCCGCGTCCGCGGGTCAACGATCTGACAGAGCAGATCCGCCAGGTAATTCATCAAAATCACCACCAGCGCGATGATCATTACGATGGTCAGCACCATCGGATAGTCACGGTTGGAGATGGAAATCAGCAGGAGCCGTCCGATCCCCGGGATCACGAAGATTTGCTCAATAATAATGCTTCCCGCCACGATGTTGGAAAAGGTCATTGCCAGGAAGGTGATGACGGGAATCAGCGCGTTCCGCAGCACGTGAACATAAAGCAGACGGTTCTGCGTGTTTCCCCGGCTGGTCCCGGAGCGGACGTAGTCTTTGGTCATTTCTGTAAGGATGGAGCTGCGCAGCAGCTTGATGGTCTGTGCACTGCGCGGCAGTGCGATGGCCAATGCCGGGAAAAACAGGTATGTCCAGAACCCGGCAGGGTTTTGTCCGTATGAGACAAAATTCCCCGGGGTGAAGAACCGCAGGCCAATGCCGAATATAAAGGTGAAGATGATCCCGATAAAAAACGGCGGGATCGACATGACGACTTGGTTCGCCCCAACCACCAGACTGTTGAGCGGACTGCCCAGCAGCTTGGAGTAAAGGATCCCCAGCGGGAATGAGATGATGATTACCAGCAGGAACGCAAATACGGAAAGAGCCGCGGTGACCGGAATTTTATCCCGCAAAATATCCGCGACCGGCAGACGGTACCCCAGTGAAGTACCCAGATCTCCCTTAACAAACCCTGTGACCCAGTTCCAGTACCGCGTCAGCAGCGGCCGGTCGTAGCCCAGTTCGGAACGCATCTGCGCGATCTGCTCCGGTGTAGCCTCTGTCCCCAGCATCGCGACGACACTGTCACCGGGGATGATCTGGAATGCCATAAACGCGGCAAACGAGAACAGGAACAGGGTTAGGAAAAGGCTGACCGTCTTTCGTAAAATATACATATTTCCTCAGTGCTTAAATCATACCCTGTTTTTCCGCATCGGGTCCCATCTTGAAGGTTTTAGGTGATAAATGATAACGATTCAGGACGAAGCACTTGGTGACTGGCACCTTGTGCGGCGTAGCCCGCACATGCGTGCCTGTCTCCATGTGCGGCATTCAAATTCTGAACAGTTACGATAAAATATTGGAAATCAGGTGACCGCAAGAGATTGTCAGTAAGGATGGAAATCATTTTTTCTGACACAGCCTGTTCTCTATACTGAACAGTTTAATGTATATTTTGTTCAGTACAGAGAACAAAAATGTATCAATATCTGTTCAATAGTTCAATAGTAGGTACACCATGCAGTACATTTTTTTGTGTAGAATGAGCAGCAGAGAAAATTTTAAAGCTCCAGCCAGAAAGCTGGACGGACGGTGTTGAAGGTGTCATTGACCGCGTAGCCGAGATGCGTCACATAACCGACATCGAGAACGATGGCGGCAGCGCTTCCGCTGCGGCCGGGAGACCGCAGCCACCACCAGGAATTTCCGTTATCGCTGATGTAGGCTCCTTTTGCCTTTGTGTATTCGGTAGCTTCGCATTGCCTGGCTTCATCATCGGGAAAGTACCGGGCCGCCTCATCGATGTTCAGCAGGAAGATGCGGTCTTTTGTAGCACCGCCGCCTCTGGTCCCGGCGCTCGGGTTCATGGGGTTATCGTTTTTCACTTCTGCGATGATGCCTTTTTCCGCGGGGCTGAAGGCGGTGTCGTAGAAATCCCCGTTCAGCCATTTCCGCAGCGTACTTCGCTGCCATGTTGCGAACAAAAAGGGTTCGTTATAGGCCTTCGCGTCCAGCGCATAGCGGCTGATCAGCAGAAGCCGTCCGTTTTCGACCGCCAGTACCTGCCATTCCACCGGCTCCGGACCGTTTTCCGGGTCGTTGTCCTGCTCGTATTGTCCGAAGGTGAAAGTATCCCCGGGCTTCAAAGCGGATGCCGAAAGGGCTATCCGCCTGCTTTCTTCAGGATTCACATTGGAGTCTTTTTGAGGATTTAAATTACATCCGCCTGACAGCACGACCGCCATCAGGATCAGCAAAAAGCTTATTGTTTTCAGAATATTTTTCGTCTTCAAAATAAGTCAATATGAGTTATATATCGAATCCAACTCATTCCCATATCTTTCGTAAAGGCGCTGCACTGTTTCCTCAGCTCACTGTCCATCCTGATATTCACATTTGGCTGAGTCATAATGTTTATTACCATAATACATATTATAAGGACATTTATTTATGATGTCAATAACCGTACCCTTAGGGGTTGGACCTTCACACTCCATCCCCGCCATCTTGCCGAGGGAGGAGTCTTTCGTTATGATCATCCCGGTCCAAGTTGGCAGGGACGAATCTAAAGGTTGGACCCCTCGTGCATTTATTCATTCTTATATGGAAAAAATTGGAAAATCGGTGGTAAATTGATAATTGTTCAAATGAGAAAAATGGGTGATAACGGTCGGGACTGTCCCTTCATGAGACTGTCCCGGGAGAATCCCTTTTGAACGAAGTACGTGAATACGAAGCACGTGGGGTCTGGCAACTTGTGCGGCGCAGCCCGCACAAGCGTGCCTGTCCCCATGTGCGCTGACGTATTACGGTTGCTCCAAAGCGCAGCTCGGTTGCCAGTCACTTGTGCGGGCTTCGCTGCAACAAGTAACTAGCCCGGTGCGCAGGTTGGTGCGTCGTTCGTAAAAAAGGCGCACACGAAGCCGGTGCTGATGTGCCATGAGTGCTGTGAGGGATGGGCATTGCTGCTGAGTCCCTGACATTTCAGCGGGATGAGCGATGATGAGGCACATCAGTCCCGGATTCGCGTGTATTTCGTGAGGATGACGTGCCTGCGGGAAAAGCATGTACTGCGGAACGGGTAGATTCCCGGTAAAAGTATGCTGGGAGGGAAGGCGTACGTCTGCGGAAAAGCAGGCGAAGATAGTCATCCTGTGCCTCTGGTATGTTAGAGACGGATAGCATTCGTGAGTTCAGAATCATCGTCAGGGCTCCGCGAAACGTATGGCACAGGATGACTATCTTCGTGTGCGAGTTACCACAAAATTTCACATTTGTCAACCGCCAATATTGGCGGTTTTCTTTTTTTAATTTTTGCATATATTTTAATTAACGATCAAAAAAGGGGATGGTTAGCCCGTACTTGGTACGGGGAACCGTCACGGGGGGGGAGGATGGTCAGCATAAAGGGAAAGCTGAAGATGAAACCTCCTGAGCGCTGAACCTCTGGGATCAGGTGCCGTTACCCCGGTGACAGTTCCGCGGGAAATTCTCGCGCATGCATCCGACTTTGACACCTACGAAGCACGACTGGCGGAGGCGGAACGGGATTACCGGGAAGCCTGCGAGGATTATGAAGCATCTGATCCGAGTCAGGAATCGATCATGGATGCGGCGGAGACCGTAGAGCTTGCCGCAAAGGAACTGATCGCCCGGGCACTGGTGATGTTCCACATGTTCCCGACAACGGAAGAGAACAAACAGCGGGCACGGATGATCCTGGACAAAATAACGAAGGATGCCAACAAGCGGGAACAAACCTGCTGCAATCTGTACCGCCACATCCGCAAAACACAGCCGGAGAAGAAGGAAAAGATCAACAGCCTGCTCCGGAAGAAATTCAAACGCATGAAATTCCTGGACCGCTGCATGCGGACCCAGTCCTATTATGACAAAGAATCGATGGAAGGCAGTGACCATGCCGATCCCATTCACAAGATCGAAGCCGAACAGTCCGCGAAAGCTGAACGCACCCGCAGGTGCATTCCGGAAGGTCATCGGTGGCTGCCGCCGCGCATCTTCCCGCATGACCCGATCCCGGAAGGGCTTCCGGTCCCGACGCCTCCGCAGCCCTATATGAGGGTGGAAGCGATGGAGGCGGCCGAAAAGGTCTTTGACACCGAACACGACAACTTCGTCCTGGCACCGGATTATATCAGTGAAGACGGGTTGATCGACGGGGAATCGGTGGTCTGGGATTACGTGAACAACAAAGTCACGATGAAGTACCGCGGAGGGGTACCGGTCACCTGGGACTTCTGG
>CADATZ010000005.1 GCA_902791025.1 uncultured Chloroflexota bacterium
TAGTTCCTTTCTTGTTGGTTTGGCGACTTAATTATAGATTGGTTTCTATTCGCTTCTTTTTTTTCTCTGACTGTTACATATCAATGGTAATCCTACAAAAATTTTTCATATGTGGTTATTATTGATTCGGACATCTGGTAAAATTATGGATTAAGTGAGATATTAGACATTAGACTTTATATTTTCGTTGTAATTTGACATCTGATCTGGGGATCGTCAATATTGATGGAATAGACATTTGTAAGTGGATATTGAATAGATTCATGATTTTAATATGATCAAGCTCATGTTTATGAGAATGATGTAACTATTCTGAAGGAAGCACTTGGGGGCTGGCACCTTGTGCGGCGCAGCCCGAACAAGCGTGCCTGTACCCATGTGCGTCGATCAGAAGAGTTACAGAACGAGGGAAAGGTGTGATTTTTATGAAAACTGTATTACCGGAGATTGTTGACAGAAACAGCGATATCCTGCTTGCGAAAGCTGAACAGGCGCTTTTGGACAAACTGCCCATGAATCAAAAGACTATGCAGCGGCTTGGCAAGCTGCTTGAGCCGAAAAATCTGAAGCGGATCGCGATTGGTGCGGTTGGCGGTACCGTTTTGATCTCATTGGTCACAAGTCTTGGACATGACCGGATCTATCAGGCCGCAGTTGGGCGGGAGATGAAAAAACAGCTGGACCCATTGAAGAAAAAGCTGGATGAACTGGAAGCGCAAAACGTCGCGCTGTGGCAGCAGAATGAAGAATTGAAAGCGCAGCTGCAGAAAATGGAGAGCCACGGATAACGGGATTATCCATTTAGAAAGCCGTTTTTACCGTTGAATGTGCGGACAATTGTGGTATAAAAAATAAATAATTGTAATCAGAAATCCGGTTCTGATGGAACATTGTAATAGAATATTCCAATAAGAGGTTGTTTGATGAGAATTTTCGATACAAGTGTACAGGAATTGAAATACAGGATCATGCGGGAAATCGCTAAAAAAGCCTGGAATGATGAACTGCTGGAAGGTGTTCTCGACATTCCCAACATCATTATTCCCGGAAAAAAGCCGACCATGCGCTGCTGTGTTTATAAAGAGCGTGCGATCGTTGCCGAACGGGTCAGGATCGCTATCAATCCGAATAATATCAATAATTGGGCGATTACTTCCCTTGAAATTGCCTGCGATGAATGTCCGGCAGATGGTTATTACGTCTCCGAATCCTGCCGCGGTTGTCTTTCTCATCCCTGCATTACGGCCTGTAAACGCGGGGCGATCTCTTTCCAGCATGGCCGCGGTGCATTTATTGACCGCAGTTTGTGCGTGAGCTGCGGACAGTGTGCACAGGTTTGTCCGTTTACCGCAATTGTGAACCGCAAGCGTCCCTGCCAGAATGCCTGCAAGACGGACGCGATTTCCTCCGCACCGGAAGGCTATGTGAAGATCAGCCACAGCAAGTGTATCGGCTGTGGTGCTTGCGTATATCAGTGTCCTTTCGGAGCGATCGTTGACCGTTCCAGCATGCTGAATGTGATTGAAATGCTTAAGAAGCGTCAGAAAGATGGATCGAAAAAGCTCTGCGCTGTTCTGGCTCCCGCCATTTACAGCCAGTTCACCTATGCTAAATTGGGCCAGGTCGTCGCGGGATTGCGTGAGATGGGCTTTGATATGGTCGTTGAAGCTGCTCACGGTGCGGATATGGTTGCTAAAGAAGAGGCAAAGGAATTAGCGGAAAAGGGATTCCTGCTCAGTTCCTGCTGCCCTGCTTTTGTTAAGTTTATCCGCAATGAATATCCGGAACTTGCCGGGAATATCTCTTCCAGTCTGTCCCCGATGGCGACGATTTCCAAGCATATCAAGGAACTGCATCCGGGTACCATGATCGTTTTTATCGGTCCATGCACAGCCAAAAAGGAAGAGATCCAGCAGGACCATGTCCATCCCTATGTGGATGCCGTGCTGACCTTTGAGGAGCTTCAGGCGCTCTTTGACGGCATCGGTGTCGAGATTCTCACTCTTGAGGAGAGTCAGACGGATGATATGGCCTCCTATTTCGGACGTATCTTTGCCCGCTGCGGAGGACTTGCGGAAGCTGTTTCCGAGTCATTGAAGGAACAGGGTTTCACTGATTTTCCGTTGAATGCAGTGAGCTGCAGCGGAATGGATGAGGTGAAGCTTACGCTTGTCCGCAAAGCACATGGACGGCTGCCGGATGTGAATTTTATTGAGGGTATGGCCTGTGTGGGCGGATGTGTCGGCGGCGCCGGCTGTCTGACGCATGCGGCACAAAACAAGAACCTGATTGACAAGTACGGGAAAGCCGCCGGCAACATGACGATCGTGGAAAGTGCCGCACATCAGGTCAATTAGGGTGTATTATAGAGTTTATCAATATAAATTGCGAGAGGAGATTTTTTATGAAGAAAATTATCTTTAGTGTACTTGCGCTGATCATGGCGCTGACCGTTTGCTGCACAGCTTTTGCGGTGAATGAAGATGTTGAAGGGGAACTGGTGATCTATACCTCCATGTATCCCTTCGTGATCGATATGATGAACGAAGCGCTGCAGAATGAATTCCCGAACCTGACGCCGGGGATTGATGGCAGTTTCTTCTTCTACGGCGGAACTTCCTCCCTGATCACAAAGATTTACGGTGAAATGGGAGACAACCGCGACCAGCCTTTGGAAGCCGATATGTTCATGGTTGCCGAACCGGCTTTTTCTCTTGAACTTAAGGATTATGGTTATCTGCATTCTTTCGAAGTGGAAGATGCTGAAAACCGTCTGCGCTTCCCCTTTGATGCAGATGGATACTGGTATCCGGTTCGTACACTGAACATGGTGCTGGCTTATAATCCGGAAATGGAAGAATCCTGGAATGCCAAAGGGATCACGATTCCGCGGACCTTCAAGGATTTTGCTTACGACCCGGCGCTGAAGGGTTATATTTCCATGAGCGACCCGATGACCTCCGGTACAGCCTACGCGGCGGTTGCTTCCCTGCTGGATACTTATGGTGAAGAATATCTGGACAAACTGGGTGAAAACCGCGTGATGCGCGAGTCCGGCTCCACCGCTATTGCCAAGCTGCAGTCCGGTGAATGTGCGGCTATCATGATCCTGGAAGAGTCCATCCTCAAATATATCGATGATGAGGAAGCCAAGGGCAACAATGTTTCCAATATTCAGGTGATCTATCCGGAAGACGGCGTGATCCTGATCCCTTCCACTGTGATGATCGTTGCAGAGGAATATTCCAAGAATGTCAATACCGAAGCTGCTGAAGCCGTTGCCGAATGGCTTCTCTCCGAAGATGCACAGCGTCTGATCATGAAGGGCTACATGCACTCCGTTTTGGCGGATATGGATGATTATCCGGCACATTCCGTTCCGACTATGGAACTGGTTGAAAAGGATATGGGCGTCGATTGGGTAAAGGCTTACAAGAACCGTGAACAGATCAACCACCTTTGGACAGAAAAAGTTACGCAATAAGGTCTATTGAATCTGTGCTATTGAGGGGAAGCTGTATTAGCTTCCCCTCTTGGCAATTTTTTGAAAATATCCCGGGACTGTCCCTTTATGGGGTTGTCCCGATTCCTCAGAGGAACACAGTTCCATAAAGAGACAGTTCCGGGTTTGGATTTTCTGAATCAATACAATCTGGAGAAAATTGAAGGAGGCGGCAGCGGATGACACACACAGACATGCCGAAAAATACAAATCAGCGGCGGGATCCGGTGCAGTTTGCAACAAAAATCGGGTTGATTGTTGTTTTTGTGCTGGGTGCCGTTTTGGTTTTTATGGGATACCGCGCACAGGTGGAGTTTAATCGATCCGGTTTCAGCTCGGAGACCGCTTATCAGGTAATCAATACCTTGTCCAGTGACGTTTCCAATGCATGGTCACAAAAACTGCAGCCTGATTTGAATAAAATGTCAGAAACAGACCGGACAGCACTGGATGGGATCGTCGCGGTGCTGCTGAAAGATGCCTGGGACACGCAGAAGAAGGGTTCCGGCGAAGAAGCCGCCGCGGCTTTAGCGGAATCTTCGGCAGAAGCAGCTGACTACAAGCTGCTATATACCGCGTATCTGGTCAATGGACCGAAAGTGAATGCCTCGCAGCGGAAAACGTTCACCGCTATGAAGGAAAGTGAAGCATCTGAATTCCGTCAGCGGCTGTTGGAGTGTATTTTGGATGAGGAAAAGCCGCTTCCGGCAGAGGCTGAACCACTCGCTGGTTCTCTGACCGGTACTGAACGTCAGGCGATGCTGATGCAGATTTTCTTTGTCAGCAGCGGTTCTGCGGAAAGTAAGATAACGGAAAATGTCAATAACTTCAAGAAGACAGTCCGTTCCAAAGAATCACAGCTGACAGCATTCCGGATGATTGCGCTGGGTGAGGTTCCATGGCTGTGGCAGCTGATCATCAGTAACAGCCGTACCGCGATTCTGATCGGTATCATCCTGATGATCGATGTCGTGCTCCTGGCTTTTTTGATGAACGCGGAAAAGTTGTGGGTTCTCGACTTCAAATGGATCATGATCCTGGTGATCGTAGATTTCCTGCTGTTCTTCCAGCTCCTGCCCATGATTTTTATCGTGGTGCGGGCCGTTTTTCCGGATGGTGTTTTTTCCTTTGAAGTACTCAAGCGTCTTTTCACCTATCCGCTGAACCTGGTCGCCCTGCGCAACACCTTTACCGCTGCTTTTGCCACGATGATCCTCGGTACCGCGATCGCTTTTCCGCTGGCATGGCTGGTAGGGCGAACGAATCTCTACGGAAAGAAGTTTTTCCGCTTCCTTTTTGTTGTGACGTATATGGTGCCGCCCTATGTCGGCGCGATGGCATGGCTGCGGCTGATGAATCCAAACGTTGGCTCGATCAACCAGTGGCTGCGGGCACTGCTGCATCTCAGTGATGCTCCCGGACCGCTGAATGTTTATACGGTCCCCGGGATGATCTGGGTGCTGACGTCATTCTATTATCCCTATGCCTTTATCACCATCAGCCGCGCGATGGAGAAAATGGACCCGTCCCTTGAGGAAGCCAGCCGCATTTCCGGTGCCTCTCCGCTGAAAACCGTTTTCACGATCACGCTGCCCATGATGACGCCTTCCCTGATTGCCGGTGCTTTGCTTGTTTTCGTAAGTGCTATGAGCTGCTACGGGATCCCTTCCATTATCGGCAAACCCGGCAACGTCAATACCGTTACGACCCGCATCGTCGAATATGTCTCGCTTGGTCAGCAGGGGCTGAATGACGCGACCGCGCTTTCCGTGGTGCTGATGCTGGTCGCGCTGATCATCCTGTTCATCTCTGATGTGGTCCTTGCAAAGCGCCAGTACATCACGGTTTCCGGTAAATCTGTCAAACCGGCTATTGTTGACCTGCGTTCCTGGCGCATCCCGATGACGTTGATCGTCTCCCTGTTTGCTGTGATCATGGTGCTGATTCCTTTCATCACGATTCTGTACACATCCTTCAAGATCGATGTCGGAAAAAATGTCTGGGCTCCGGGAAATTTCACGCTTGCCAACTGGACAACGGTCTTCGCCCGTGCGGAAACGCTGGGCTGTTTGAAGAATTCGCTGATCTATGCTTCGATAACAGCGACGATTGGTCTGGTTATTGCCTGTGTCATGAGCTACCTGCTGCAGCGCACCCGGATCCGCGGACGCAATATCCCGAACTTCCTGATCACGCTGGGCTCCGGTACGCCTTCAGTGGTGATCGCACTGGGACTGATCATGACGATGCGCGGAAATTTTGGCGTGAATATTTACGGCACTGCCTATATCATGATTATCGCTTATCTGGTCAAATACCTGATGATGGGAATGCGTACAGTCGTGAGCGCGATGAGCCAGATCCATGTTTCCATGGAGGAATCCAGTCAGATTTCCGGCGCGAGCTGGCTGACAACGATGCGGCGCATCACCGGACCGCTGATTTTCCCTTCTATCGCTGCCGGCTGGTTCCTGATCTTCATCCCGAGTTTTTATGAACTTTCGATGACGACGCTGCTTTATTCCAGTACGACAAAAACGATCGGTTTTCAGCTTTACGAATACTGGACTTTCACCAGCCAGCCGATGAGCTGCGCGATGGCCTTTGGTATCCTGCTGATCGTTATTGTGCTGAACTTTGTACTCAACCGTCTGACAAAAGGCGAATTCTCTATTTAGGAAAGGATTATTTAAATGGCAACTGTTACACTTGAGCACATTTCCAAAAGTTTTGGCGAAAATGTGGTACTGAAAGAAATCAACGAAACCTTTCAGGATGGAGAATTTGTCACCCTGTTGGGGCCCTCCGGGTGCGGAAAATCAACGATTCTGCGCATCGTATCCGGTTTTGAAAAGCCAACCTCCGGGAATCTTTACATTGATGACCGTCTGGTTTCCGGTGGGAAGACTTTTGTGCCGCCGGAAAAACGGGGAATCGGCATGGTCTTCCAGAGCTATGCGGTCTGGCCGCATATGAATGTTTTCGACAATGTGGCTTACCCGCTGTCGATCAAACGTACTTCGAAGAGTGAAATCAAAGCAGCTGTTGAAAGGGTACTGGACATTACGCATCTCAGCCAGTATGCGGAACGTTTCCCGAACCAGCTTTCCGGCGGACAGCAGCAGCGGATTGCACTGGCTCGTGCGATGGTATCTGCGCCGAAATTACTGCTGCTGGACGAGCCTTTGTCCAATCTGGATGCCAAGCTGCGTGAGTCCATGCGGTTTGAGATCAAGGAGATCCAAAAGAAAACCGGGATCACGGTAGTCTATGTGACACATGACCAGACGGAAGCGATGGCGATGAGTGACCGGATCTTCCTCATTCACCGCGGTGTGGTGCAGCAGTCCGGTTCGCCGGTTGAGATCTATGATACGCCGAATAACCAGTTTGTGGCGGATTTCCTCGGAAAGGTGGATTTCTTCAAGGGAGAGGCCGGAAACGGACGAATTGTCTTCCCGAACATGGGCGGACAGTCTGTTCCTTATGATGGTCCTCGTACAGGGAAAGTGGATGTGGCTGTGCGTCCGGAAAACCTCTATTTTGACCCGGATGGTCCGCTGCAGGGTACACTGGAACGGCAATATTATCTCGGCGATGTGGATGACTGCCGGGTGCGTGTAGGTGAAACATTGGTTCGTGTGATCGCCAATGGATATGAATTCCATTCTTTGACAGATGGGCAGCCGGTCCGCCTTTCTATCCGCAGTTTTCTGGCATTTGAGGATGACGGCTCACTGGACCAAATGCTGAAAATCCGCACATAAAAAGTCTTTTTGTGCCTATTCGGAACGGAGCACGTGGGGACTGGCATATTGTGCTGCGCAGCCCGCACAAGCGTGCCTGTCCCCATGTGCGTCGCTGTATGTTCTGAATGGATATATAAAATATTGTATGAATACAAAAAAGATGAAGGTCATCCGATGACGATCACGCAGCTGAATTATGTCATTGTTATTTCGGAGATGGGGTCGCTCAACAAGGCCTCCGAGGTGCTTTATATTTCCCAGCCATCCCTGACCAGCTCGGTGCAGGAGCTGGAAAAGGAGCTTGGCATCACGATCTTCAACCGGACCGCACGTGGTGTGACACTGACGAGCGACGGGGAGGATTTTATCCAATATGCCCGTCAGGTGGTGCAGCAGTATGACCGTCTGCTGGAAAAGTTCGGGAGGGGCAGTACTTTACGGAAAAAGTTCGGTGTCTCAACCCAGCATTATTCCTTCGCGGTGAAGAGCTTTGTCGAGATGGTCAAACAGTTCGATACCGGCGAGTATGAGTTTGCCATTCGGGAAACCAGGACCCGGGAGGTGATCGACGATGTGAGCACGGGGAAAAGTGAGATCGGGCTGCTGTATCTCAGTGACTTTAATCGCAAGGTCCTCGAAAAACTGCTGCGGACCAATGGCCTGGAGTTTTATCATCTGATCGATTGTGACGCATATGTCTATCTGTGGAAGGGGCATCCTTTGGCAGAGAAAAAGTCCATTCGTTTTCATGAACTGGAGGACTACCCCTGCCTTTCTTTCGAACAGGGTGCGACAGGTTCCTTTTACTTTGCTGAAGAGATCCTGACGACTTCGGAATATCCGCGCACGATCAAAACCAATGACCGGGCGACCATGCTGAACCTGATGGTCGGTCTGAACGGCTACACCCTTTGTTCCGGCATTATCTGTGAGGAGCTCAACGGCACCAACTATATCGCTGTTCCTTTCGATCCTGAAGATCAGTCTTCTGGTTCCAAAATGGAAATCGGTTACATCGTCAAAAAGAACATGATCCTCAGCCAAATGGCGGAACTGTATATCATCGAACTGAGACGATACCTGGGAGGGTAGGAAGTAGGAGGTAGAATGTAGGATGTAGGATGTAGGAGGTAGAATGTATGTTGGTGATCCATTGTGCCAACCTTCTACTTTCAAATTTCTACTTTCTACTTCCTACCTTCTACCTTCTACTTTCTACTTTCTACATCCTACATCCTCCTATAACCCCACCCTATATCCAACTATTTGAGTTAAATATTAGACAATTTTCAAAGATGATTATATAATTTTAGAATCAATTTTTTTGGAGGCTTAATATGAAAAAAAGCTGGTTGATTTTATCAGTGTTATTTGTGTTGTTATTTGCTGTGTCAAGTACCTCTTTTGCCGTGGATCTGGATACTGCCAACCCGATCAAGATCGGTTATGTCGGTGCGCTTTCCGGTGATACAGCCCTTTGGGGACAGGCCGGTCTGAATGGGCTGAACCTGACTGCTGAAATGATCAATGAAGACGGTGGTATCCTTGGCCGTGAAGTTCAGATTATTGGTCTGGATGGCAAAGGCGCAGCGGATGACTCTGTTGCTGCATACAAACGCCTGGTTGAACAGGAAGGCGTTGTGGCTGTTGTCGGCACCAACTTCTCCTCCTGCAATATTCCGATCGCTGCCGTTTCCGATGAACTGCATGTTCCGGTTATCGCCACTGCTGCTTCCAACGAATTGGTGACGGTTGACGCTGAAGGCAATCTGCATCCTTACTCCTTCCGTTTGTGCTTCATTGACCCGTACATGGGCTACCTGGCCGGTTCCTATGCCTACAATGAACTGGGCCTGCGCAAAGCTGCCATCATTGAAGACATCACCGACCCCTACAGCACCGGCGTCGGCGGATACATGGTTGAAACCTTTACCAGCCTCGGCGGTGAACTGGTCGCCCGTGAAGAAGCCCAGAGCGGTGACAATGATTTCCGCGCACAGCTGACCAAGATCGCGATGGCTCAGCCGGATGTCCTTTTTGTCCCGTGGAATTACGTCAATGTCGCTCTGATCGGTGAACAGGCTCGTGAACTCGGCATCACCGCTGTGATGGTTGGTGCTGATGGTTGGGATACCAACGAACTCATCGAGCTCTCCCGCGGCGCGCTGGAAGGCTCCTACTATGTCTCCCGCCCGGGCTTCAACCTCCCGGAGGCTGCTGCCTACTTCGAAATTTATGACGCGAAATTCCATTCATCAAAGGAAACCGAATGTCTGTATGGCAATGACGGTTTGATGTGGATCAAACAGGCTATCGAAGCCGCCGGTTTCGCTGATCCGACCGCCATCCGCGACCAGCTGGAAGCCACGGAAAGCTTTGACGGTCTGCTGGGCCACATGAGTGTCGATCCGACTAACCACAATCCCAGCCGTGACGCCGCTATCTTCCGCGTTGATGCTGATCAGGTGACTTACGTTGGCATTTACGATCCGGCGAAATAGTCCTTTTGTGTGATAATTAAAGGGTGAAAGGTGAAAACTATTTTATCTTTCACCCTTTTTCTGTTATACTCTTATTATCAAATTTATACTTATCACAGGAGAAGGACTTATGAAGATACTGATACAGCAAATGATCACCGGCATCTCCATCGGCAGTGTGTATGCACTGATCGCTTCCGGGTATGCGCTGGTCTACAGTCTGCTTGACTTTTCCAACTGGGCACATGGTGAAGTCTGTATGCTCGGTGCTTACTGTTGTTTTATGGCGACGATGATACCGAAAATGCCTTTCGCTGTGTCCTGTGTGTTGGGTATCGCAGGAGCCGCGCTGATCAGTCTGTTCAACGAAAAAATCGCCTATCGCCGCATCCGCAATAACGGTTCTCCGAATATGTTCCTGATGATCGCGGCGATGGGGCTTTCCACGACCTATCAAAATCTGGCGAACGTGATCTGGGGCTCCAAGTTCAAGCAGCTGCCCCGTTTCTTCAAGACTTCTACCCTGAATATCAACGGTATCTTTGTCGGTACGACCGACCTGCTGTGCATCGTCATTTCGCTCATCGTGCTGGTGCTCCTTCTCCTCATCATCAATCGGACCCGCTTTGGGCTGCATGTCCGCGCGGTTGCCTGTGCTGGCAGCACTGCCCGCATCATGGGGATCCGCATCGATCAGGTGATCGCGCTGGTCTTCGTGATGGCCGGGGCGCTTGCCGGTCTTGCCGGGATCACCTATGGCATGAAATACAACGTTTATCCCACCATGGGAAATGTCGGACTGAAAGCATTTATCGCCTCCGTGATCGGTGGACTGGGGTCTGTCCCCGGTGCAATCGTCGGCGCGGTGCTGTTGGGACTGATCGAAACTGTGGTTTCCGGTTATATCAGCTCAGGACTGCGGGACCTGATCTCCTTCTCTCTGCTGATTCTGATCCTGCTGATCCGTCCTGCCGGGTTGTTTGGTGTGGACGTTCAGGAAAAGGCATAAGGAGGCACACATGATCAATTCATTTTATGAAGGCGTGATCGTCACCTGCTGTGTCAATATTATCGCGGTGCTGGGCATGTCTGTCCTGACCGGTTTCACCCGGCTGTTTTCCTTTGGAAATGCCGGGTTCATGGCGATCGGAGCCTATACCGCCGCCATTTGCAGCGTGCAGTTCCATCTTCCCTTTGCCCTCTCGATCATCTGCGGCGCGGTTGCGGCAGGGATCGTGGCTTACCTTTTGGGCAGCCTGACCATCCGGCTGCGCGGTGATTATTTTCTCATCAGCTGTCTGGGCTTTGGCGAATGTGTCCGTGTCCTTTTCCTGTATCTGCGGGATATTACCGGCGGTGCTACCGGCTATACCGGAATTCCCTTCCGGACGACCTGGGTAGTGGCACTGGTTTGTGCCATTGCGGCCTTTATTATTGCCTGGAACCTGATCCATTCCCGCTATGGGCAGGCCTTTTCCGCGATTCGTGAAAATGAGGTCGCGGCGGCTGCCAACGGGATCGATGTGGTGAAATATAAGAAAATGTCCTTTGTTTTCAGCGCGATCTTTGCCGGATGGGCAGGCGGATTATACGCGCACTACCTGCGGCACATCACGCCCGTCCTTTTCAACCTGCCGAAGAGCTGTGAATTGGTGATCACCACCGTTCTGGGTGGTCTTGGCTCTCTGACAGGCAGTGTCCTGGCGACGTTGGTGGTTCAGCTGCTGCCGGAATTTTTCCGCAAGTTCTCGGAATACCGCATGCTGGCCTACGGTATCGCGGTCGTTCTGGTGATCCTGCTCCGCCCTGCCGGTCTGATGGGATACAAAGAATTTCCTGACCTTTTCAAAAAATCGGGTAAGAAAAAATCGACAGGAGGTGCCTGATATGAGTAATAACAGCACTCCTTTACTGGAAATGAAAGGTGTTGAGAAACACTTCGGCGGTGTCCGCGCGATCGATCGGTTTGACCTGCGGATCATGCCCCGGGATATTTACGGGCTGATTGGCCCGAACGGTGCCGGGAAAACCACGATCTTCAATACGATCACCGGCATCTATCAGGCGGATGAGGGACAGATCCTTTTTGAGGGAAAAGATATCACAAAGATCAAGCCCCATGAGGCGGCTGCGCTCGGGATTGCCCGAACCTTCCAGAACATCCGTTTGTTCGAGAATCTTTCTGTCAAGATGAACGTGATCATTGCCTGCAACATGCACAATCGATATTCCGTGGCGGAGGCGATTCTGCGCCTCCCGCGTTACCGCAAAGTTACCAAAGCGATTGAAGAAAGGGCAATAGGTTTCCTTGAATCGGTCGGCCTGGCTGATAAAGCGGATGATATTGCCGGTTCGCTGCCCTATGGGCATCAGCGGAAACTGGAGATCGCCCGCGCGATGGCGACGGACCCGAAGCTGCTGCTGCTGGATGAACCGGCGGCAGGGATGAACGAGGAAGAATCACTGGAGCTCGTTGACTTTTTGAAAAAACTGCATCATGACAACCCGATCACGATCCTGATGATCGAGCACCATATGGATGTGGTTTCCAGACTTTGCGAGCAGTGTACGGTGCTGGATTTTGGCAGAACACTGGCGCAGGGAACGGTTGAGGAAGTGAAACAGAATGAGTCTGTGGTTGCCGCTTATCTGGGAGGTGAGTTATGATGGACAGATCCGATGATGTGATTTTGAAAGTTGATCATCTCTCAGCCGGTTATGGCGGTATCCGCGCGATCGATGATATTTCGTTTTATGTGAAGCGCGGCGAGATCGTTTCCATGCTGGGCGCAAACGGGGCCGGGAAGTCGACGCTTTTGAAGTGCCTTTCCGGTGAGCATAAACGTTCAGCCGGTGAGATCACCTTTGACGCGCAGCCGCTGCCGGGGCACTGCCATCAGATCGTGGAACGCGGTATCTCGATCGTGCCGGAAGGACGGCAAATATTTTACAAATTGACCGTTCTGGAAAACTTGCGTGTAGGCTGCTGCCAGCGAAAAGATCAGGAAAACATCAGGAAAGACCTTGAAATGGTCTATGACTTGTTTCCCCGCCTGGAAGAGCGAAAATCCCAGTTTGGCGGGCTGCTTTCCGGCGGTGAGCAGCAGATGCTCGCGATTGCCCGCGGTCTGATGGCTCGTCCGAAGATGCTGATGCTGGATGAGCCGAGTCTTGGATTAGCTCCGATCATCGTCAATCAGATCATGGATACACTGCGGTCGATCGCTCAAAGCGGCACAACGATCCTGCTGGTAGAGCAGAACGCTGTTAAGGCTCTGAATCTGTGTGATCGTGCCTATGTGATGAATGTCGGCCGTATCGTGTTGGAAGATAGCGGAAAAGAATTGCTGGCGAACGAAAAACTGATGCATGCTTATTTAGGATAAATGTGCGCAGCTGTTCAGAATGGAGCACATGGGGGACTGGCATCTTGTGTCACGAAGCTGACACAAGCGTGCCTGTCCCCGATGTGCGCTGATAAAATTCTGACCAGATGCAAATGTGAAAGGTAAAGGAAGAGTAAAATGAGAGCTGCTGTTTGGCATGGGTATAAAGATTTGAGAATAGAAGAAGTTCCTGTTCCGGTTCCGGGACCGGGGAAGGTCCTGATCAAGGTGGATTGGGCAGGAATTTGCGGAACGGACCGGCATGAATATGAAGGCCCGAACTTTATTCCGGTGAAAAAACCGCATCGGCTCACCGGTCGTGTGGCTCCGCTGACGATCGGTCATGAATTTTCGGGCCGCATCGCGCAGCTCGGTGAGGGCGTGAGCGGTTGGAAACCGGGTGACCGGGTTACGGCCAACGGCAGTCTGACCTGCGGGAAATGTGAAGCCTGCCGGAGCGGACGTTACAACATCTGTCAGAAGCTGGGTTTCCTCGGCGTTGGAGATGACGGTGCGTTTGCCGATTATGTCGTTGTGGAAGCGGCAAAGCTGTTCGCCATCCCGGATGAGGTTGACCAGCGTTCCGCCGCTGTGGCGGAGCCTTTAGCCTGTGGGATCCATGCGACCCATTTGCTTGGCGATATTCAGGGAAAGGACGTTGTTATCATCGGGCCGGGGATCATCGGTATTGGTGCTTTCTTTGGCGCGAAGTATGCGGGTGCCGGCAGGATCCTTGTTTCCGGTGTCGGTGAATACCGGAAGGAACTTATCGAGAAATACGGCGGCACCTATGTGGATGTTTCCAAAGTCGATCTGGAGGAATATGTCGCCGAATGGACAGACGGTCGGTTGGCGGATGTGGTCTATGAATGTCTTGGGTCTGAAAAGACACTGGATCAGGCGATCCGCATTTCGAAACCGGGCGCAAAGATCATGGTGATGGGTGTCTTCGGGAAAAAGCCGGTAGTGGATATGAACACCCTGCAGGAGGCGGAACGCGTGATCTATACCTCTCAGGCGCATGTGAATGAGATCGCGGAGGCATTGGAATATATGAAGGAAGGCAAGATCATTGCCGATGAGCTGATCACCCGCGAGGTGACGCTGGACACCCTGGTTGAGGACGGTTTTGAATACCTCATCAAACATGGTCCGGAACAGATCAAGGTGCTGATCAAAATTGGGGAATAGTGGTTATTAACGGATAGGATATAGGGTTTAGGAAATAGGGATTAGTGTCGCTGATTATGCGTCAATCTCAAAATTCCCGACACTACCCCCCAGCCCCCAACCCCTAATCCCTAATCCCTAATCCCTTAAATAAAATGAAAGGATCAACAATAATTATGCAGAGAATTCCGAGTTTCAGTATTGACCATACAAGATTGGCCAAAGGATTGTATTTATCCCGTGAAGATGATGACGTGAAAACATGGGATGTTCGTATTTTGGAGCCGAACCATGGACATTACTTGTCCACCGGCGTCAGCCACACCATCGAGCATTTGTTTGCCACCTATGCCCGCAACAGCCAGTACAAAGATGGCATCATCTATATCGGCCCGATGGGCTGCCGCACCGGATGCTATTTCCTGACCCGCGGCCTGACCGATGCTGAAGTGCTGGACTGCGTGGTGAAGTCCTTCGAATTCATGGCTCATTATGACGGCGAGATCCCGGGTGCCAAGGTTGAAGAATGTGGTAACTATCAGGATCATGACCTGAAGGGCTGCAATGAGGAAGCGGCGATTTATTATGAAGTTGTGAAGAACCTCACTCCCGAGGATATGCGCTACAAGTATTATCTGGATTAAGCCTGATAATTTGGTAAAAAGAGAGCCAAAGGGAATTGTTCCTGTTGGCTCTCTTTAATTTTACAACATTTTAAGATATCGCTGTTGTTCGGCAGATGGGATCTGCAAAGCATCCATTGCCTGCTGAGCTGTAAGTTTTAAATTTCTTATCATGTTTTTGATTGCGGTGAGATTCCCTTCTTCACGACCTTCTTCTTTTATATCCATAATTGCTTTGCACATATCAACTACATCCTCGTTTTCACTCATTTTAAAACCTGATTTTGTTACCACGTTGATCAAATTTGCTGTGTCCCGGCTGACCGTTTTGAAACTTTCATCACTGTTGATCATCTTCCAAAGAGCATCTTTGTCTCCGGAATATTTGATGAACTTCATCTGCCTCTGGCATGTCAGAGACGGACAGAATTCGTGTGGTCAGGTACAGCGTCGGGGCTTCACGGAAGGAATGGCACAGGAGGGCTGCCTGCGGGTGCGCTAATCCACATTTTTAAACATTTGTCAACCGCCAATATTGGCGGTTTTCTTTTTTGAATTTTTGCATATACTTTGATTAACGATTGAAACGGTGACGGTTATCTCGTACCGCTGCGCGTACGGGATAACCGTCCCTATAGGGAATCGTCCGAAAATGAAGGAAAGGAGGAAATCGGAAATGGCACTGGAAAAAGATCAAAAGATTTTGAACGAAGTGAGCAAAACTGTCAGCGACATCAAAAAAGAAGCCGGACTGGGCGGGAACAATTCCGTTACGGTCAATTTTCTCAATGAAGATCTGAACAAGCCCGGCGTCCGCTGTATGGTTTTTGAACAAGTCAGCAGCGCGGTCATGAATGAGACCGAAGAGCTTTTCTATCTTTCCCGTGTCTGTGACCGGTTTGCTCCTCAATATCTGAAAATTTGTAAAACGCTGGAAAAAGCAGTCGATTATCTGGGGCATGCCTTTATTACAAAGGTTGCCCTGATCGAAGAGAAGCAGAAGGCTGAGCTTCCGAAAAGCCTTTCCGCCGAACGTCTGAACGAGATGATCTCCACGAACTTCATCAAGTGTCAGGAAGCACTGCATGAAAAGAAAGAAAAGCTCCATGAATATGACCTGGATTATTTCAACCAGATGCTGAGCTTTGCGAAAGTTATGGACCGCTTGCGCGTTACACAGCGGAAAGCTTACGATATATATTACGGATATATTGATAATTGCAAAGAAGAGGCAAGAAACGGTAATGCCTTTACAGACAGAGACAAAAATCGCAAGCTGGTATCGACTTACTGGACGCCTTCACCATTCTGTGAGGCCAGGCCTTATTGGATCGATCAGGATGTAGTGGCGGATAAGAAGAGTGCTTCAGGGGCCAGTGGTCAGTGGTCAGTGGTCAGTTGTCAGAAGGAGCAAGGAACAAGGAAGAAGGAACCAGTGGCCGGGGACCAGTGTTCAGTGGTTGAGGATCAAGAAACAAGGAGCAAGAAGCCGGACACTGTGCTTACGCCGCAGGAGATTGAAAAGCAGGCGAAGTATAATGTTCTGAACGATGAGGAAAAGCTCCTGTACGCGGAGGCGGTGAAGCGGCCGGACATTGTGACGGAGATGCGGAGCAAGCTCAGAAACGTCGGCTACTGCTGCCTTCACGAAGCTGAGATCCGCTCCATCCGGAAGATCCTGGCGGTGATTGATTCAACTTAGGGGGCAGGGTCCAGAGGTCAGGATTCAGGGTTCAGGGTCCAGGGTCCAGGGTCCAGAGGTTAGTGGTTAGGATTCAGAAAATAGCATATAGAATATAGGATATAGGATATAGTGGATATTATCCCGCTATATCCTTTTGCCTGTTTCCTACATCCTAACATCTAACGTCTAATGTCTAATGTCTAACCACTGATTACTGACCACTGGATACTGCCCCTGCCCCCTGAATCCTGAATCCTGACCCCTGGCTCCTGCAAATATGATATACTGGTAAATATGAAGCAAATCGAAACGTTTATTACGCATTGGCGGCGGGCGGTTCTTTTGATGGTCCTTGGCGGGGCTGTTGGTTGGGTCCTGTGGATGTTCCTGCCGCAGCAGTTTACTGCCATTACCCGGCTGGCGGTCAGTATCGATTATAATCGGACCGGGAAGCTGGAAGATCTTGAGGAGGACCGGCTGTTGGGTATTACTGAGGATATCCTTCATTCCCGGGCTGTTATGGAAGAGGTTTGGCGGCAGTCCGGTGAAGAGGATTATCAGGACTTTTTTGATCATACGCTGACGACCCGTACAAATGAAACCTGGAGTCTGTCCATCACCGGTTCCGATCCGAAAAAAATCGGCACCTTATCCCTGCTGTGGCTGGATATTGCCCATGACGCCCTGATGGAGGCCAAAGGTCACGCTATCAAGGCGGAGGCGCTGCAGAATGAGCTTGATGGTTTGTCTCACTGCATTCAGGACAGTGTCCTTGCTGTTATTCCTTCCGGCTGTCCGGACTCTGCGGAGGAAACGCTTGCGCGGATCGATGAATATGCAAAGGCTATTCAAGATGAGCTGTCTCTTTCCCATGGCCTTTCGACCGCGGTACAAATCGGTCAGAAACATGTGGAGCAGCTGGAGATCCGTCCCGCCTCCCGAAGTGCCGCGGCGGATACTGTGATTGGTGCGGTGATCGGGCTGTTGATCTCTTTTGGAATGTGCTGGAGTAGGAGAACTGGTGCGAAGGATTGGTGAATTGAAGGTTTGGAAGGTTTTGTGGGCATTGTTTGTGCTTTTAATGCCGCTTACCTCGGTACCGGTCATTGTTCGGCTGGTCCATTCAGATGTAGTGGCGGCGCCTTCTGCGCTGCTGCTGCCGCCGCTGCTGATCATTTCCGTCCTGCCATTCCTTACCGCCCGAGTAAGTGACGCACATGGGGACAGGCACGCTTGTGCGGGCTGCGCCGCACAAGATACCAGTCCCCACGTGCTCCGTTCTGATCAGATGTCCGCTCGAAAGAGTTTTTCGGAAAACCTTTCTCCGCTGGTCCTGTTTGTCATTACCGCGTTGATCGCGACCGCGGTCTCCTTTTATTATCAGCTTCCGGATTATAAGGGCGCTGATCCTTTTCGCGCCTCTCTTTCGGCTGTGATCACGCTGTTTATCGGCTTCGGATTTTATCTGGTCTCTCTGGCGTATCATACTACGGAAGAAAAACTCAATACTACCTTTAAACTCTTGAACATCAGCGGAGCAGTGGTTTGTCTGTGGACCCTGATTCAGGCCTTTTTCTGGTATCGGTTCCAACGCTATCCGGAATGGATGAAGGATATTCAGTTCACCCTTTCGATTGGGTCGCTTTATCGGCAGCGTTTTGTCGGGTTTACGCTGGAGCCTTCCTGGCTTGCGCATCAGCTAAACCTGCTCTATCTGCCCTTCTGGTTCGCGGCTTCTCTCACTGGGTACAGCGCGTTCCGGTTTCGTTTGAAATTCATCACCGTGGAGCGGATCTTATTCGCCGCGGGGGTATTGGTGCTTTTCCTGACCCTTTCCCGTGTGGGACTGGCCGCGTTTCTGCTGACGGCGGGTTTTTGCGCGGTGGTCTTTGTACATCGGCTCATCCGCAGATTGCAGCAAAGATTTCCGGCACGTCAGAAGGGCCTGGTCACGATTCTTGCCTGCATCGGCATTGTGCTTCTTTTTGCCGCTGCTGCTTACGGGATTCTGCGGCTGCTCGCGAAGCTGGATTTCCGCATGGCGGGCATTTTTGACATCCGCGCGGCAGGACGCTCCGACCCGGTGTTTTACATCGCGGAAAAGCTCAGCCTGGCAGCGCGTTTCGTCTATTGGGACGGCGGTTTTTCCATCTTTAACGCTCATCCGCTGTTGGGCGTGGGATTGGGGCATGCAGGGCTGTACCTGCCATGGATGATGAACGATTATGCCTATCGCCTGGTGGAAGTCAGAAGTCTGCTGTACCAGTCCAATACGCTGCTTAATATCAAAAGCCTCTGGATTCGGGTACTGGCGGAAACCGGTATTATCGGGTTCGCATTTTTCTTCATCTGGTATCTGCGCAGTCTTCTGACGAATGTTTTGGTATTGAACATCCCGGACAGGCTCAGACGTACAGCTGCCTGGATGGGCTGCTTTGCGCTGATCGCTTTTATTCTGGAAGGTTTCAGTCTGGATACTTTTGCGCTGCCGTATATCTGGTTCAGCACAGGGCTTGCCGCGGCTGCCGGGGATCTGAAGTCATGAAATTCGTGTATCTTTTCATCGCGAAGCACATGGTGGCTGGCAGCCTGTGCCGCGCAGCCGGCACAGGCGTGCCTGTCCCCATGTGCGTTACACAGGTCCTGAAAAGTTACAAATCCGTTTTTGAAAAGTTCCTGACCATCATTCTTGTCCTTTTGGCGGCGGGTCCGGTTTATTGTGAAAAAGATCCCCGTCCGAATGAAAGTGTCAGCGTGGCGGAATTTTTTGACGACCTTACAGACAAGTCTGTGACTGAACCGGCAGCAGTACCGGCGTGGAGCGTCGGTGATGAGCGGGTATTTCACGTGCTGGATATCGCGGCAGGATCGATGACTGATTGTATCGCGCGTGCCTTTCTGGTCACGGATCATATTGTTTTCTGGTACGATACCGAAGAGGTTCAGGAGATCCCGGATCATTTGCTGACGGGACTCAGCGGGTTTGATATGAATACGCTCCCCATGCTGCGGGAAGTATTCGGGACAGAGAGCATTCCCGGTGTTGACAACGATCCGCGCTTTCATGTCCTTTTTACCGGGAAGATCGGGGATGCTTACAACGGTTATTTTTCCGCGGAGGACAGTGCCGACCCGTTGATCCGTCCGTCGTCTAACGGGATGGAACTGGTGTTTCTCAACACGCGGCTCCTTACACAGGGGACGAATGCTGTGATCGATACGCTCTCTCATGAATATCAGCACATGATCCATTTCAATTATGACCAAAATGAACCGAGCTTCATCAATGAGGGACTTTCCTGTCTCGCCGAATATCTGGCACTTGGGACATTTCGTGAGACATTCATCCATAACTATCTCGGAGATACCGGCCGGTCGCTGATCTGGTGGCCGGACAGCGGTACCAACGTCCCTTATTACGGTTCGGCATTTCTCTTCAGTGTCTACCTCTATGACCGCTTTGGGGAGGATGTTATCAGAGCACTCGTCCGTGAAGCGGAGAATGGCCTGAACGGGCTTGACCGGACACTGGCCAGTTTGAATATCCCCTATAGCGCTGATGAGGTTTTTCAGCAATGGACCGCGGCGCTGCTGGGGAAGCTGCTGCGGCAGACTATTCCCGGCTGGGGATACCGCGCTTACAGCTTCCCGCAGGAAGGCGTTTATCGGGATATTCGTCAGCTTGACTGCGGTACCCGCGAGACGCATGAGGTTTCGCAGTACGGTGTGCGTTATTATACCTGTGACTGTGAGGGCGCCTGCCGCATCACTGTGGAAGGCAGCGCTGAAAGTCCTGTGACTGCTCTGTCCATTCCCGGCGGTGAGAGCGCCTGGTGGAGCGGCGCGGTCAACAATTCCATGAGCCTGCTGAGCCGCGACTTTGATCTGCGTTCGGCTGATGGGCCGGTTGCTTTTGTGTATGATATCGGTTTTGATATTGAGCAGAATTATGACTTTTATTACCTTCTCCTCAGAGATCAGGAAGGGACGGTTACGCGGCTCACGCCATCTACCGCGGTTTTTGATGATCCTGTGCAGATGGGGCGTGGCGGCACGACCGGGAAATCCGCTGGAGTGATCCATGAAGACATTGACCTGACGCCCTGGGGCGGGCAGCAGATTCGTTTGTCATTTGTTTATTTGACGGATACTGCAACGGTCGGTGATGGTGTGGTGCTGGACAATTTCCGGATCGATGCCATTGGGTACAGTGATGACGCGGAAGCAGGGGATGGCGGCTGGGAGGCTGAAGGCTTTTCCCGAATCGGTTCGGCGATACCGCAGCGATTCTCCCTGGTGGTGCTGCATCCGCGGGAGTATGGGACAGCGGATGCGGCGTTTTACAGCTTTACCGGCGGAGAACCTTTCACAGCGGAGTGTCCGGAGGGGAATTGTTCCTTTGCCGTCAGCGCGGTTGAGCGGGATATCCGCTCCCGGGCTGCTTTTTCCGTGCAAATTGAGCCTGTGACTGATTAGAATCAGATTAGAAATTCCAATCTATCCCAAAAATATATTATGATTATTTTGGCAATGGTAACAACTTGATGTATTTTGTCATGATTGAAGATAACCCTGCAAAAGCAGGAGACTGGAGGAAAATATTATGAAATTCATTGGAAACTTTCTGTGGTTCATTTTTGGCGGTCTGGTTATGGGTGCGAGCTGGGCATTGGCCGGTTGTCTATGGTGCATCACGATCATCGGCATCCCCTGGGGCGTGCAGTGTTTTAAATTCGCGAAATTGTGCTTCTTCCCCTTTGGAAAAGAGGTTGAGTATGGCGGTGGTGCTGGATCACTTTTCCTGAATCTGATCTGGATCCTGATTTCCGGTGTTCCGCTTGCGATAGAATCCGTGGTCTGCGGGTTGATCTACTGCCTCACCATCATCGGGATCCCCTTCGGGAAGCAGTGTTTCAAGCTCGCCAAACTCGCCCTGATGCCTTTCGGTACAACGGTAAAGTAGGAGTCAGGGGCCAGGAAAAAGGATCAAGGAGCAAGGATTTAGGGACCATCACCCTAGACTTTAGACTGACGATAATAGATAAGAAAACTGCAGTATGTTTGCTGCAGTTTTTCCGTTCTAAAGCCTGACGTTTTGAGTCTAATGTCTTATGTCTTTTGTCTAATGTCTATTGTCTGCGGTCTACGGCCTTATGTCTGGTCTCTGCCCCCCCAACTCCTAACCACTAACTCCTATCTCCTATCTCCTTCAATTCTCTCCGTGATGAATCCTTCTACGGAATGGATGGGGATGTTCATTACGCCGGCGATTTCGCCGTAGAGCAGTTTTTCGCTGTTGTCGCGGGCGTGGGATTCGAATTCGGAGATCCGTTTCTTTTGCGCGGAAAGCTGTTTCCCTTTGCGGTAAATCGTCCTCAGCAGCAGGACCCAATCCTGCGGGTTGCCGGAACGCATCAAAGCGCTGTAGGTTGTCTTGATATTTTCCATATCCAGCATACGGTTGCCGGTGGATTCGAGCACAAGCGGTTCGGTTTTCGGCATTGCGTCGATCATGGATAAAATCTGGTCGGGGCTCATCGGTTCCCGGATCAGACCATCGTGATCCACTGCGATATAAAAGGTTGTTCCATATCCGTCATCAGTAAGCGGAGTCATTTCGTAATAATCCTTCTGCTCCTGCCCCGGAAAACGGCGTTTTGAAATGCCGGTGATCTTACAGATACCATATTGGTTATGGACTACTTTGTCCCCGACGGTAAACATAATTCCTCACTTTCGTTTTTTCATTGTCCGAACCACAATTTAATTATACCTGATGACCCTGTATGAATTCTGTGGAAAATGTGACGGAATGTGATGGTGCCGCACTGACGCACATGGAGACAGGCACGCTTGTGTTGGCTTCGCAACGTGAGACGCCAGTCTGTGAATCGTGACAGGTCAATTTTCTCAAAAAATCCGTAAATGTGATATAAATTAAAGAGGTTTCAAGTGATAACGCGGTTATCCGCGATGAATATGAGAGGGAGTGTGTATTATGGCTGAAGTGAAAAATTCGCTGATTGACGTCGCAGCAGACCTGATCGGTACCGGAATTACGCTGGATACAGTAGTGGATCTTGCGTCCAGTGCGTTATCCGGTTCTACAAAAAAGAGCGGGTCCTCTCGGAAAAAGGTCAGTAAAAGTGAAAACCTGATTTCCAAGCTGCTTTCTGATAAGACCGAATATCCGCAGTTCAGTGAAAAGACCTATTGGGCTGTTCGGGAAAAGTTCCAGAAGAGCATTCCGGAAAAGGTGACGGCATCCACGCTGACAAATGCCACCGGGTTGAAGGCGGATACGATCAAATCAACGGTTCTTCCCGCATTGGAAACCCTGGGGTTGACAAAAGACGGAAAACCCACATCAAAAATGAAGTCCTGGGCGGATGATGCTAAATATGAAGATACCTGTGCTTCGATTTGCAGCGCGGTTTATCCTGATGCGCTGCGGAAGCTTGATTTTTCTACAAAAACACAGCAGGCAGCGCTGATCAAATGGTTTATGAAAAATGCCGATGTATCGGAATCAACTGCCAAAAAGATGCTGGCCGTTTATCTGCTGCTGGCAATCCCGAAATTGAAGGGGTCTGCTTCCGACAAAAAGGCTTCCACTAAAAAGTCTGCTGATGCGAAGAAGAAGAATTCTCCTGATGCCAATATTGATTCGCTGAAGGTTACCACCAAGGGCGGACAGCATACCATAACGCTCAAAATCATCGCTGATGAGGGAATAACGAAAAAGACGCTGACTGAGAAATTTACGACTGCCGCAGCGGAAGCGTTTAGTCAGATGAAATGACGCTGCTCGGGCGCCGGAAAGCTGTGCGGGCTTTGCCGCAGCAGCACCCGGTCCGGTGCTTTGAGGACAGGCACGCTCGTGTTGCCTTCGCAGCACAAGATGCCAGTCCCCAGGTGATTCGTGAACAGTAACCCGGAGGATGTTTTCTTCCGGTTTTTTTATTGTTTTTCTGATTGTTTTCTGAAACATTTCATGGTAGAATGTCGTATAAGAATTAACCTGGAAAACTTGAATTCTATGGCTTAAACAAGGTGTGATAATAATTTTATTGTGTCATAAAGAGGGTATATGGGGAAAAAAATTGGTTTATTGTTGATTATGCTGACATTGGTATTTTCCTGTGCTTTTTATTCGGTCTATTTTCAGGAAGGAGAATATTTCTCTGAATTTCCGGAAACAGAAAATCCGCTGGGAACAGGAGAGTTCCCTTTAGAGAATAATAATTTTGGTCAGACGGAAAATATTGACAATGAAAATCCGCTGAATAACGGGGAAAATATTGTTAATTCTGAAGGTGTGGAACAGGATAGTTCTCCTGTGGTTTATACAGAACCAACTGCTGAACCGGTTATGATTGAAGAACCAACCGCTGAACCAACTGCTGAACCGCAGCAGCCGGTTTGGGAGGGATTGACAGAGAATCAGGTTTGGCTGCTCTCATCTCTCTACAATGAAATGACGCAGACGGGAAAAGTTTATTCCGGCTGGTTTTGGGCGGAAAATTACGCTCCCTGCACCTGGACCGGCATAACATGCGATGAAAATGGCAATGTAACCGGGTTATCCTTTGAAAAGGCAGGATTTTTTACGATTTTTCCTGAAACCATTCTGAATTTCCGTGAGCTAAAAGAACTTCGTATGGTTGACACGCTCGTCCGCGGTCCTCTTCCGGAAACACTCTTCGGTGATCTGCCGAAATTGGAAAAACTTGAATTAAGCGGTAATTTCTTTACAGGTTCTATACCGGAATTGCCTGAAAATTTTGAAGTTTATCCTGTTCTTGAAAAAATTACGATCAGTGATAATCGTGAGGATGAACGGAAGAGCCAGCTTCTTTTCCAGCCGGAATATGCTGATTTGGTGAATGTTTACCTGGATCCCTATACTTATCCTGAAATTGATTTGACCCCCGGTTTGGATGGGAATATCCCTGAAGATTGGAACAGACTGCCGCTGCTTTCCGAAATCGATCTTTCCGGTAATTATTTGACCGGCGAAGTTCCGCCTGCTTTTGTTCAGCTTCCTTTGCGCAGTCTGGACCTGAGGGAGAATGGCACCGAAGATGGTTTCTTAATGATATCTCAGGATCTTTACAATTATCTGTCTTCATTAGGTAATTCTGAAATTATTCTGGAAGGTCTTATGCTTCCGGTTATTTCCGAACCTGAACCAACTGAGGAACCGGTCCAGACAAATGAATTTCCTGATCCTGCTGAAGTGAATCAGGAGCCGCAAAATCGCAGTGTGTCTGTTCCCGCTCAGGATTTGCTGAATCAGGAAGGCCAACCTGAGCCGAAGCAGGAGGAGCAGCCATCGCAAGAACCTGCTGCAATTGTTCCGACGGAAATACCAACACTGGTACCTCCAACGGAAGTTCCAACCGAAATTCCGACACAGGTTCCGCCTACTGCTGTTCCGGTTATCACGACAGATGTGCCAACACAAGTGCCGCCGACGCCCCAAACGATTTATGTTGTCGTAACCGCTACGCCTGTTCCGCAGTATTATACAGCGACACCTGCTTATTATTATCCGATGCAGCAGCCGTATTATTATCCAACGGCTACGCCGTATACTTATCAGTATCAGTACCAACAGCCGTATTATACCTATCCTACAGCTACGCCCTATACCTACTATAATCCGAACTGGGTATATCCGACTGCTACAAGTGCTTATCCTTATCCGCAGTATGTTCAGGTCCAGCCGACACAGGTTCCGACGATGCTCCCTACGCAGGATCAGGCTGCTTTGCTCGGGTTTACTTATAAACTGGAAGCTATGTCTGATAACAATATCCCGATGACCTGGCGTTATACGGGGATGACGGATTATTCAATCAATTATCTGGATGCTTCCGGTAATATTTATCCTGGATTTGCCATGGAATGGACGCCCGCTGCTGAGGTTTGTAATGCTTCTGCATGTAATGCGACTGTTTCTGTGCCGAATGAATTGCTGCAGCAGGGTAAATTCGCGCTGCAGCTGCGGACCAGAGATGCCGTTGGTAAGGTCTATGTTTCAGATGCGGTAGAAATGGAGGTCAGTTCTGCTCAGACCGCTCCGACACCTGAGCCGGAACCTGAACAGCCGAAGTCTTTCTTCGCTGGGTTCTTTGAATGGCTTTTTGGCCCGCTGATTCGTTTATTCAGAGGAAAGTAGTAATTAAGAGATTAGGAGATAGGAGATAGGGATTGGAGCAGTGGTTAATGGCGCTTTGTTATCTGATAAACAGAGACTTCTCCGGGCAAATACTTTCATATTTAGCCCTAATCCCCAACCCCTAATTCCTACCCTCTAACTATAGGCCTATGTTTGTTTATCTTTCAAAAATGCTTCCCAATCTGATTTATCCGGCAGGGATTATTACCCTGCTGCTTTTGTTCGGGTTGATTTTCTGCCGTTCGGCGAAAGCTAAAAACCGGCTGATAGTGGTTTTGCTGCTTTTTGTTTTTGTAACCGGCAACAAACTTCCTGGTGCCATTTTGATCCGGAAACTTGAACAGGCTTATCCTCCCTATGATGGGGCACAGAAGGCTGATGCAATTGTTGTGCTTGGCGGTGGAACCGTTACGAAATCCGGCCCGCGGCAGATCGTTGAAGTCAATGGCGCGGGAGACCGTGTGATTTATGCAGTACAGCTTTATCGGAGCGGTGCTGCAGATAAGCTGCTTTTAGGTGGCAGTTATATCAGCTGGCGTGACGGGACTGTTTCGTCGGATAGTGGCGTTTCTTCCCCGGCTTCCGAAATGGCTGAATTGATGAGAATGTTTGATGTTCCGGAAGATGCGTTAATCACTCAGGATCGTTCTGTCAACACAGCTGAGGAGGCGGAAGAAGATGCGAAGATCCTTCGTGAATTGGGCTATAATCGTGTGATTCTTGTCTCTTCAGCAACACATATGCGCCGGGCTGTTGCTTTGTTTGAAAAACAGGGCCTTGAGGTGATTCCTGCTCCAACGGATTTCAGTTTCTCAGATCAGGAATGGGAGAACTTTCTCCGCTTTGATTTGGCAACATCCTATACATTTCTTATTCCGACGATTGGAAATATGGATGCACTTCAGGACGCTATAAAGGAATATCTGGGGTATTTTGTCTATAAGCTGCGGGGATGGCTTTGAACAGTTATAGGCTGAAAGTTGGAAGTTAGAAGTTTGAAGTTTGAAGTAAAAAGTTGGAAGTTGTTGGAATGTTATTCCTGAATTTTATTTATAAACCAGCTTTTGTGTAATGTCTGATGTCTTTTTTCATTCCAATTGCTGGCTTTCAACTACTAACTACTGACTCCTAACTCCTAACTACTAAATACTAACTACTGACTACTGACTATACATTGCACTGACGATTTTATAGGCAAGACCTTTCGGGAGAAGGCGGTCAAGGATACATTCCGCGCCGGAAATGAAGTCTATGGAGTAGAGCGGCTTTACGAATTTTTTCAGCGCGATTTTGGAGATAAAATCCCCGGCTTTCTGTGGATCAAGACCGCTTTGTTCGTCTTTTTCCATTTTTGCTACGGAGCGGACGATCCTGCCGCCGTATTCTTCATTACCTGCTTCGATTTTTTTACGAACAGCGGTGAAGTCTGTCTTGATATCTCCCGGCATAACCGCGCAAACGCTGATGCCGTAGGGTTTGACCTCATTGAGGAGGGCGCAGGTGTAGCTGTTGATGGCTGCCTTGGATGCGGAGTAATAAGCCTGGAAGGGAATCGCGAAGACCGCTGCCATGGAGCTGGTGTTGACGATTCGTCCATGTCCCTGTTTTCGCATGATGGTGAGTGCGGGCTTATTGACATTCACCATGCCGAAGAAATTCACGTCAAACTGTTTCTTCGCATCTTCCAGCGGAGTGAATTCAATCGCTCCGGAAATGCCGAAGCCTGCGCAGTTGACGACAATATCAAGCTGTCCTTCGGCTTCCTTTACCTTGTGTACCGCAGCTTCCGCGGCATCCGGATCAGTGACATCCATGCGGATATGTGTGAAACGCGGGTCATTGAATTCTCTGCGGCTGAAGGTGTAAACCTTACAGCCCTTCTGTTGAAGGGCTGCTGCTGTACATAGTCCAATGCCGGAAGTTCCTCCGGTGACGATAGCGACCTTTTCAGTCATTGTTAATTGCCTCTGCGATGATTTCTGCTGCTTCATCGACCAGTGCATTGGTGAGGGATGCCATCAGGCTGGTGCGAATCATACATTCCCCCTCCGGTGCGGCGGGTGGGAGAACGGAATTGACATAGACACCGCCGTCATAAATCTTGCGGCACTTGTCCAGCGTGCGGTAGGCTTCATAGGTGAAGATGGGAACGATCGGGGTTTTGGCTTCGATGATGTTTAACCCTTTGTCTTTGAGCTGTGCGCGGAAGCGGTTGGCCAGCTCATTGAGTCGGGTGACAATTTCCGGATGGGCTTCCAGGTAGCGCAGAGAAGCCAGTGCTGCGGCTGCTTGAGCCGGCGGGATGGATGCAGCGAACATGAAGGGGCGGGAGTTGTGCTTGACCCAGTCGACGACACGAGCATTGCCGGCCATGTATCCGCCGAGGCTTGCCATGGATTTACTGAAGGTTCCCATGTAGATATCAACCTGATCTTCTAACCCGTAGTAATTGGCAGTGCCGCGTCCGCCATCACCCAGTACGCCGAGACCATGGGCGTCATCGACCATGACTCGTGCGCCGTATTGTTTGGCAAGGCGGCAGATTTCCGGAAGGTTGGCAATGCCGCCGCTCATGGAGAAAACACCGTCAGTTACGATCAGACAGCCGCGGTCAGCGGGAACCTGCTGCAGGCATTCTTCCAGTTCCTGCATGTTATCATGATGATAGCGGAGCATCTTGCCCCAACCGAGGCGGGCAGCGTCATAAATGGATGCGTGGTCTTCACGGTCCAGAATCACATAGTCATTGCGGCCGACCAGTGCCCCAATAATGCCGAGATTGGATTGAAATCCGGAGGGAAAGGTAATTACTGCGTCTTTATGCAGGAAATTGGCTAATTCTTCTTCCAGTTCCAGATGGAGTTTCAGAGTTCCGTTCAAAAAGCGCGAACCGGAACAGCCGGTTCCAAACTGCTCAACCGCTTTGATGGCCGCTTCCATAACTTCCGGGTTTGTGGTAAGCCCGAGATAATTGTTGGAGCCAAGCATGATGCGCCGTTTGCCTTCCATAATGACTTCAGGAGCCTGACGTGTTTCAAGATAATGAAAATAAGGATAAATCCCCTGGTCCCGCAAGTCATCCTGGATAGCGCGTTTTGAACACTTTTCAAAAATATCGATCATCTGTATTTTCCTCATAAATATGGAATAATTATTTTATTCCATGGAATCTTTTCTTCATATATTAATCAAAAGAAGTATATCAGATGTGAGCCAAAATTATGGAAAAAAGTTATTTCTGTAATCGTTATTATCAGTCTGTTTCAGAGTTGTCTGTGTGGATCATGGAAAGGCCAAAAATGATGATTACAGGAAGACATGCTTTCAGCATAAATATGTATCGGGCGTAATTGCCATTGGTTGGACCGGTCAGGAAGATAAGTACCTGTATCAGCATGGGGATTCCAATGAGAAAAGCGTTCCGGTTTCTTTTTGTAATACAGTAAGTTTCATACAGGAATAATCCCCAGACGAAAAAGGCGGAAACATGAAAAGATCTCAGCAGAGGCAGTGAAAAAATCCATTCCCGTGTTTTTTCATACCAGTTTCTTATTCCATTCAAAGCAGTCGGAAAATGCAGATCCAGGTTGATTTCAGCGCAGTTTTTGTTTGCGAGGAACATTTCACCGGAGGCAAAGCCATAATTAGTCAGCAGAGAGCCGGTATATTTTGGATAGAAGTACAGGTAATAGTTGTTCATCGCTGCCAATAGATAAATATCAGGGCGTTTTAAAAACATATCAAACCATGTAAAGGCATACCGTTTCAAATCGGAAATGGTGGCGGTTTTTTTATAAGTTTGTTTCACCGGGTCGGAAATATCCGGGTTGTATTTTTCAGCTAAAAGGTCATATTCCCAGACGGCGTCAATATGTTTCCTTTCCAGTTCTGTGACGCTTTCACCCGCATCGCGAACATATCTTGCTGTTTGCTGAACCGGAACAGATAACATCTCCCGTACACTCCCCGGTGCAACATTCCATGCGGGCAGTAACACCAGCTCATATAGCAATGCGAAAGCGACTGTGAAACATAACGATGCTCCGAAAATGCTTCGCCTTCCCGGTTTCAGCAGGAAAATGAGAAAGAATGAGACTGCAAGCAGGAATTTTCCCTCATTTCGGAATAAGATTACTCCTATCGTTCCAAGAAGAACAAGTCCAAGATGAAAGAGTGTTTTTTCTGTTTTCTTATTGATCAGGACTATTATCTGCATTATGACAAGAATCAGAAAGGGAATATAAATTCCTTCTTTGCTTACTGTGGTCATTTGACCGCTTATTCCGGGATACAAAATATAATATGCGAGAAAAACAGTGCACCATAACGGTTTTATGCGGAATTGCTCTATCATGAGTTTCACACAATATGCCAGCACCAGATCGAGCAGCAGATTTTGCAGAAGGACGAGCAGAAACAGACCTGCATTGTCAGTTCCGAATAGTTTGTATCCGAGGATCAGACATTCACGCAGCAGCATTGTATGTGCAACGGGGTGATAGTTTGATAGTTTTGTGCTAACTTTTACTGTTTCTCCGTCGATAACTTTATACAGTTCCGGCTTGGGAGGTGAGATAACATGCCAGTCTTTCCTGTTTTCCAGACCAAAGCCCTGTGCTATTTGAAAGTAAATATCACCATTCAAAATACCCGGATAGGTAATGATCATTGCGGGCAGAGACAGACAGAACAGCGTTACAAATGATGTGAGAAAAGGCTTTGCCATCAAAAAGCGGAAAAAGAAATTTGTCCCCTTTTTTTCGGAGGAATTGTTTTTATACCGGAATTCTATCTTGTTCAGTTTGAGAAAGATAAAACTGATCGACATGAAAAAGAAGATCATGTATCCTGTCAAACGCAGCAAAGTCTTCAGCAGATTTTCCGGAGTAAATGACAGTTCAGTCAGATCTCCGTACAGATCAAGAGAATGTCCGGCGTTCATAAAAAAGCTGAAAACCGCTGCGAGTAATATGCAGGGAACCATTTGTTTTTTTTCAAATGTTTGTGGATTTTTACATACATTCCGGGTAAGTAAAATAATCAAAATAAACAGCGGTATTTCGAGTATTGAAAAAGACTGAAACGGTTGTTCTGAAGAAAAACTTAGTTCAAATGCCAAAAATTGAATTATAGTGAGAAATAATACCCGGATAGTTTTATTCTTCATGACTGTATCTTATTCTTCAATATCCTGAAATTTCACTACCAGCACGCCATCGATAATCTGAATTGAACCGTCGTTAGGATAACACGGCATTGCTTTCACTTCCGAGAGAGTCGTAAAGTGCTCCGGTTCTTCTTCCCATGCCTTGAAATTCAGCCAAATTTCCATGAAGATCCGCCAGGGTTCGGTTTCCTGTAATTGGCGGAATCCAAAATAAGGGTGGACATGAATATAGTTTAGCTCCTGTATCTCAGGAATCGTTGTGTCCCATTCAGCAGCATGAGGATTGCCGATGTAGGCAACTTTCATGGCGGAATTATATCCCGTTGTGCTTTGCATACGGGTGATCAGCGTTGAATAAAAACGAGTGGTTTGTGATTGAACGATAGCAAGTCGCATATAACATAGATTGTCAAAGCGGCAGAAAATGAAGATCAGAAGAATCATAACAAAGGATGTACAAGTTCTGAAAATATGTGCTGCTCGTGACTTGACTAATGATTGAATTCTTTCAAAAATCCAGATAAAAAAGAGAAAAAACATCACATAACCATACATCATCAGTGTATTACAGTAGGTTTCGTCTGTCATGACAAAGATGAAGTTCACAGCCAATGGTATTAAAAAAGAGAGAACTAAAGTGTAGAATAAACAAATCAATTGTTTGCGAATCGACAAACAATAAATTATAAGCCAGACCAGACAAAGAATTATTGAAATATGAAAAAGTGTTTTTGCACTGCCCGGAAATACATTATAAAAAGTATTTGGTGTCTGCGCAAAAAATTCCTTATATGCAAATAATACTCTATTCAAATATTCGTTTATCGATATTTTTGTCACAGAACCGATTCCTTTGTATCCACTTAGTTCCTCGCCGCTTATTTTTAGGAACAGATTTGTTCCAACAGCATATAGGCCTAAAAACGCACTCAGGCTCACAGCTATAACAGGAATTTTTTTATATATACAAATTCGGGCTTCCTTTGTAGTTGCTTGTGAAAATTTCATGATAAGCCAGAAAAGAAAAATGCAAATCATGACAGGAATATATGCCTGATAAATTCCAACTGAGCAAGTCATTAGAATAATTCCTATGACAATAAAATACCATCGTTGTTTATGCAAAATAATGTAAGGACCAAGAACAGCTAATAGCAAGGCTATGCCAAAGAATTGTGCGATAAACATATACCCAAACATTCCTGCAACTACGGGAATGGATATAAACAAAGCACTTAGCAGAATGCAATTCCATGCAGAATGAATTTTATAAAGATCTATTAATAGAACTAAAGAGATAGCTATACAGAATAGTACTACAACGCCATTAATCGTCGGAATATTATATACGCTATCCATAAACAATATATTTTTGATTTTTTCTGCTATGAAAAGCATCCAACGACCAAGTGAGAAGGTTAAACCACCTGAGAACATGTAGCGTAGGTCATCCCGATTAGAAAATTTGTTAAACAGCATCATTCCATGAGATAAAAACCCAATTATGAAGGTTGATACAAAGGCACATTTTTGCTGTTTTGTCAGCTTGTTCCAAACAGGAATATCCATGCAATTATCTCCTCTAGTTATAATTTGAAATGTGTCAATGGAATCATTCCATTGACACATTGTTTATCTGTTTTCGATATATTATTTTTATGCCAACTTCGGAAACCGACTCAAAATTGTTGCTGTTCCGGGCAGCGTGGCTTTTTGACCGTATTTCAGGCTTGAAGGAGCTTTCAGATCTGCTTTTTCCGCATTTTGATAGATGAGAACCTGTGTTCCCTCCGCATTGCATTTCCGGTCTATGAGGGCCAGTCCTGTTACCCAGCCATCTTTGTCCATCGCGCAGCTGGTGACGACACCGATGACCTTTCCCTTGAGGTCAAGAATCGGATCTCCGTGGTGTGCCATGCGGACGACCTGGTCATTGAAGCGGAACCTTACAGCGATTTTCTTTTGAGCAGCTTCATCTTTGAGGTAAGCATCGCGTCCGATGAACCAGCATTTATAGGTCTTGACAGAGGTGGCGAATCCGGCTTCATTGACCTTGATTCCCAAATCACCAGCCATTTCATGCCCGTAAAGCGGCAGACCGGCTTCGGTTCGCAGACTGTCACGAGCGCCGAGACCACAGGGTTTCAGACCCAAAGGTGCGCCAACTTCCAACAGTTTGTTCCAGAGATCTGTGAGTTTATTCGGATGAACAAAGAGCTCAAAGCTGATTTTTTCGCCGGTATATCCGGTTCGGGCAAGATAGAGATCAAATCCACCGACATTGGCGTGTGTGACACAACCTTTCTTTAGTTCCCTGATTTTTACAGCATCTTCATCAGAGCAACCCAACGCCAGAAGAACATCAATGGAGATACGCCCCTGGAGTGCAAGATCAACACGCATCCGTTCTCCGGCTTTGGGATCACGGAGATTTTCAAGAATCACGTTACGCCCGAATGCTCTTGCGGATGGCCGGCTGCGGTCAACAAGTACGGTCCCTTCACGAACGGCATTCATCCACGCCCAATCCTTGTCGTCATTGGAAGCATTGACCACGATCAGGTATTTTTCATTCCCGATGCGGTAAATGATCAGGTCATCGATAACGTTGGCATCCTGGTCAAGAAGATGTGTATAGATCGTATCTCCGACACCCAGAACGGAAATATCATTGGCACAGACGCTGTCCAGAAATGCAAGAGTGTCCGGACCATTGGCTTCGTAGACACCCATATGGGATACATCGAAGAGGCCTCCGGCTTGACGAACTGCATTGTGTTCCTCTTTAATGGATGTGTACCAAACCGGCATATCCCATCCTGCAAAAGGAACCATCTTTGCTCCGAGTGCTTTGTGCGTTTCGAAAAGCGGCGTTTGTTTTGTTGGTGCATTTTCATCTTCGGCGTAAGCCTCGAAATCGAATTCCGGCAACGGCGTTCCTTCATCAGCGTTCATATCAATGGCATATGGTTTTGTGAAGGTTGGCTTGGTACAATCTTTCCCTTCAACCGGTTTGCATTCTTCGATATAAACCGGTCCGGGTAATCTTTTCCGTAAGTCTTTGTCAAATTTCACAAATCCGTCTGAAAGTGCGCGCAGCCAGGCAGCAGCGGCTCCCGCTTCTTCGGGGTTACAGGAGAATTGATATCCATCCGGGCGCAGTGTCAGCGTTCCGCTGATCTGGTTTCCGTCAATGGAAAGAGCCGTTTCCTGACATTCACCTTCAGAAAGTGCTTCCGCATCGCTCAAGAAAGCATAGTTCACAAATTCACGGAAATTGCCTCCATGAATCAGCATATGAGCTTTTCCTTTGACCGTCTTGAAATTATCGTCGATATAATAGAAATTCGGATAACCAAACTTTGGATCATCTGACAAATCACTGCATTTTTCCACCAGGGCACGCACGCGGAGTTTTGCATTTTCTATGACATCGAAATCGACACGTGCTCGCTGAAGCATTGATTTTGCTCCGGGCATGGCGTATGGATGGAAGGCGTAAAGAACATCTGTGATGATGTCTGCAATTTCCTTCATATCATCTTCTTTGAGGCCGATTTGTGTTACACAGGCAGTTCCCATGCGGATACCGCTCGCTTTCATCGCAGATTTGTCTCCCGGAATGGTGTTGCGGTTCAGAACGATGCCGATCAAATCCAAAACCCGCGCTGCGATATCACCGGAAAGGTCGGTTCCATCCTCACCCTTGACCGCTTGACAATCCAGCAGCAGCATGTGGCAGTTAGAACCCTGATAAGGAACTTTTAATCCCCGAGCTTTAAATTCCGCGACCAGCGCCTGTGTATTTTTCAGAATTTGGGCTTGATACTCTTTGTATGCAGGGGTTTTTGCTATTTTGAAAATTGTGCAGAGTGCAGCAAACACCTGTGTATGCGGTCCGCCCTGTTCACCAGGGAATACAGCTTTGTCAATGATTTTGCTGAGTTTTGGATCAGTGGTAAGTAAAACGGCTCCGCGGGGACCGGTAATGGTTTTGTGGGTTGTGAAGGAAATGACATCGGCATAACCAACCGGGGATTCCACAACGCCGGCGGCAACAAGCCCGGCAATATGAGCTATATCTGCCAAAAGGTAGGCACCGACAGAGTCTGCGATCTCTCGATACCGTTTCCAGTCGGGAATGTATGGATAGGATGTGTATCCGCAGATAATCATCCGTGGTTTATGTTCCAGTGCAAGTCTCTGCAGTTCATCGTAGTCGATCAATTCCGTTTCCGGATCAACAGTGTAATGAACAATGTTATATAACTGTCCGGTGCGGTTGGCCGGTGACCCATGAGAAAGGTGGCCGCCGTGAAGCAGATCCATTGCCAAAACGGTGTCACCAGGGTTGATGATATGGTAGGCTGCGTTATTTGCCGGCGCTCCTGAAAGCGGCTGAACATTGACTTGAATTTTGTCTGCCGGAACGCGGTCATTCGCAAAAACTTCAGCGCACCGCCGTCGTGCCAATTCCTCCAGAACGTCCACATATTCAACGCCTTTGTAATATCGCGGGTCTGAATTGCGGCGATAGTTCCCGAGACTATAGTTTAAATCAAGAATATCTTCTTCACTGAAATTGCGGGTAGCAGCATCAGGATACCCTTCCGCATATACATTTTGGAATACTGATCCAAGACTTTCACGGATCGATTCCGGAGCGAAGGATTCACTCGCTATCATGATCAGTTTTCTTTTTTGCCGTTCTTCTTCGAGTGCGATGAGATTTGCTATTGCTTCATCGACGTCAACAAGTTTTCCCTGAAATAAATAGTTTTCCATATACCTCCCGGATCGCGTCATATTATGACTGATAACAGTTCAATATCATGTAATGTGATTATACTGTAAAATAAGTTTATGCAAAAGGTACTCAGTGAAGATTTAATTTATCAGATCCTTTCCGTTGTGACAGAAATTCCGGAAGGGAAGGTTGCTACATATGGTCAGATTGCAGAATTGATCGGACGGGAAAAGAATTCCCGTCTGGTTGGAAGGGTACTTCATATGGCAGCCTTTTATGGAGATTACCCATGTCATCGAGTCGTTAATGCCGAGGGAAGATTAGCTCCGTATTTTTATGACCAAAAGGAGCTCCTTCTTGCTGAAGGTGTTAGTTTTATGAAGAATGGCCATGTCGATATGGAAAAATTTCGATGGCGTTGCAGCTAATCAATAATATATCCTTCTGCTTCGAGAACCTGTAATGCCCTGGAAAAATTATCCTGTTTTACAAAAATATAGTCAGTGTTATATGTAGAGACTGCAAAAATTCCAATTTTATTTTCAGCAAGAATTCCTGATATCTTTGAAAGAATACCGACTAAAGAAAAATCTAATATGCCTTGAATACGAAAACCTTTCCAGCCATCATCTCTTTCGATTGTGTTGCCTGGTGTGTCTTCTGTTCGACAGACCAGTGACAATTCTTCATCTGTCTTTCCAATAAAATAAAAAGGGTTAGATAAATCTAAATCTGATTCTTTTGGTATTTTGCATAACGTTATATTGTATTCGAGTTTTTTTATTTTCATATTACGGCTCCCGGTTTTCTGTATTGTATTCGGATTAGTATCTCAAAATCAAGTAATATAAGTATAAGCCTGAAAACCGATTTTAATTCACTGTGTACAGTAATTCAAAAAAGAACCGGATATAATAAACTGATATGTTACTATTTATTAATGTGACCATATTTGCTGTGACTTGTCACAAGGTACAGTTAGCCTGTTTCTTACAGAGCAGGAAAAAAGCTTCTGATGTGTGTTTCTTGAATAGTAGCGCTGAAATAAAGGTAAAGAGGGATTGTTGATGAAAAAGGCGATTTATATATTTGTTTGTTGTCTGGCATCAATACTTTTAGGTTATTTGCTGCTTACAATTGTATATATGTTCCCGTCAGGTCGTATTTTTGATCATATAAAGCCTTATAAGGGTTATATCGAAAAATTAGTCAGTCCGCATTTGATTGATTCCTATCAAATCAGCAAGCTTGATACCTATGCTGAATCCATTATGCTTCAGGAAGCTATGATTTCAGCAGAAGATGCTGATTTACCTGCATATAAGGCGGCTTTGGTAAATTATTACTATCAAAATGATCCTACGCCACGAGATTCTATTACAAAAATAATTAATGGTGAAAAATTAGAAAAGGTGGGGTACGGAAGATATTGGCATGGGTATCTTGTCACTCTGAAAACATTGCTATGTTTCCTGACTTATCCGCAAATACAATGGGTCAATATGTTTGTGCAGCTCTTTTTGTTAATGCTGATATGTGTCCAGTTGGGAAAACGAAATCTGGGGCTTTATTTATTTCCGTTTGTGGTTGTATTCTTTTGGATTCAGGCTCCATACCTTTCATTAAATCTGCAGTTTTCTACGATCCTTTTTGTTCTTCTTTTTCAATTGAATATCATTCTTGCTTTGGATAAGGATAACAGAACGAATAACTTTTATGATTATTTCTTTTTATTCACCGGAATCGTTGTTGCTTATCTGGATTTTTTGACTTATCCTGTCGTTACATTGGGCATTCCATTGGTGTTGTGGCTGATAATACATAGGCCCGGGAATGCGTGGAATTCAATAAAAACACTGATTCGTTTTTCTGCATTTTGGGTGATTGGCTATACAGTGATGTGGGTCGGCAAATGGGTTTTGGACTATTTATTCAATTCTCATGAAATTATCGATGATGTGATTTTACAGATACGGACCAGACTTGGGGTAACGAATGGGCTGACTGCTATTTCCCCGATTCTTGTATTTCAGACAGTATTGGGCAGACCGACTAAGACATTGCCAATGATCATATATGCAGGCGCTGCAGTATATATCGTTTATATTCTGATGAAAAAAGGTGTCGTTTTCTCAAAGTCACGATTCATCTCTTGTATTCCCTATTTGTTCGTGTCTCTTTATCCTTTTATCTGGATGAGTGTGATGAAGAACCATTGTCTGGAACACAATTATTTTGTTTATCGCATTCTGGCTGTTTCCTGGTTCGCATTGATTTCAATGATCGCCGTTTTCCAAAAGACTTCTGAAAACAATCGTGGTTGATATGTTGCCGATACTTTTTGCTATTCTGACTGCCTGTGCTTTTTCTTTACCGTATGAACTGCTGAATACTGCGGAGATCGGTGCGTTAATGCCGGGACATACTGTATTAGAAAAGGTGACTGCCTTTTTACCGGTACTGGGAAAACGAATGTACCCGCAGTGTATTCTGTTATTTTTATTATTCCTATTCCTCTACAGGGTATTAATTCCAAAAATTCGTGCAAAACATTTTTCAATGTCTGCCTTTTTGACAGGTGCTTTGTTTAGTTTTTATCTGATTGCAGGCGAATGCGGAATTGCTTATAAAGACCTTGCAGCCTTATTCAAAACAGTGCCTCAAATTGTTATTATGCTCCTGAAGATATGTGGTTGGCTGCCGCTTTTTTATATAGTGATACGTGCTGCATTTGTTTATGCGGATGAGCACAAAAGTTTGCCAATCAGAGGACATATTTCAAATGTGATATTTGAAAAGCATGCTTTTTTGGCGCCATTATTGATAATTCTGGCCTGTTGGCTTCCCTATATTGTTGCCTTTTATCCCGGTTTTGTTCCTTCAGACGGTTTGAAACAACTGAATAATTTTTTCGGTTCCGGAAATTTTACCGATAACCATCCTGCATTTACAAGTATGCTGATGGGGTGGGCTATGAGGCTGGGCAGAGCTATAGGGTCCGATAATTTGGGAATCTTTTTATTTACCGGTCCGCAAATGCTGATCAATGCAGCAGCGATGGCTGGGTGTTTCCCATTGTTTAAACAAATGAACACGCCGGGTTGGCTTCGCAAACTGGTCCTTGCCGATTTCGCATTGATTCCAATTTGGCCGAATTATGCTTACTCTCTTTTAAAAGACAGCCTGTACATGGCGATGATCCTATTATTTGTGCAAATGCTGATAAAGATTATTAAGGCTCCAAGGACTTTTTGTTCGAGAGCTTTGAATCTGATATTTCTGATGGTCACTATGTGTTTTCTGATGCTGTTCCGTCATGAGGGACAGTATGTTATTTCATTGGTATTTCTCACACTTTTTACGCTTCCACAACCAAGGAAACATTGGAAAAAACTTGTACCTATATTATTGATTCCTTTATGTTTGGTCAATATTTTCAATCGTGTGATTCGACCTGCGTTGAGTATTGATGATGCTCCGGCGAGGGAGGCTCTAACGATGGCGTTCCGGCAGACTTCATCAATTGTTGTAAATATGGAAGAAAGTCTTACTTCGGATGAGTCTGAAGTACTTCATGAACTTTTCGTATATGAGAATATTCCCGAGATGTATTCAATCAGTACGGAAAATGCGGATTTATTGAAAGGTCAATTTGATCCATGGGCGCCAAAAGATGCGATTCTTCGTTATCTGAAAGTTTGGCTATCACTCGGAATTAAACACCCTTTGACTTATTTGAATGTCTTTCTTTGCTCTAATACGCGGTATTATGATCCTTTTCTGACACCATATCGCGATATTTATGGCTGGTTTGGAATTGAGCAGGCTGAATATGTCAACCAGGGACTTTTTGATATTTATTATCAGCCGCGGACTGCTTTTCTTCGTTCGGCACTCATCAATTTAGCAAATGGTTTGCCATATTTTCCTATGACGTCGCTGTTCTATTCCTTAGGATTTAATGCCTGGCTGATGATTTTTTGCCTTGCATATTCTCTCAGGAAAAAGATTCATGGTGTTATAATTCCGTTGTTGCCGGGCTTGATCACTTTTGTTTTGATTCAGCATTCTGCTGTAAATGGATTTTTCCGTTACATGCTTCCGCTTTTGATCACTTTGCCTTTAGCTTTTGCATGGGTGCTGTCTTTCTCAACTGAGAACTTAAGGAAGAACTGATAAATAGTCCTTATACCGCAAGAATTGCGGAAACAATCCGTTCCGAGGCAAACCCGTCTCCATAAGGATTGACAGCCTGTGCCATGTCATTATAGACCCGCTCGTCATCTAAAAGTCTGCTGCATTCGCGGTAAATAACGTTTTCATCAGTACCAACCAGCTTCAGCGTTCCAGCTGTGATTCCTTCCGGACGTTCGGTGGTATCCCTCATCACCAGAACCGGTTTTCCCAATGAAGGTGCTTCTTCCTGGATCCCGCCGCTGTCAGTCAATATCAGGTAGGAGCGAGCCATGAAGTTGTGAAAATCCAGAACTTCGAGCGGTTCGATCAGATGCATCCGGCTGCATCCGGAAAATTCGGTTTCAGCCGCTTCCCGGACAAGAGGATTCATATGGATCGGATAAATTGCTTTAACGTCCGGATGCTCTTCGATAACTCTGCGGATTGCCCGGAACATCGCGTGCATAGGTGCTCCAAGGTTTTCCCGCCGGTGAGCGGTGATCAGGATCAACCGGGAGTTTTTGGCCCAGTCCAGTTCCGGATGATGATATTCATCCCGGACCGTTGTTTTGAGCGCGTCAATGACCGTGTTTCCGGTTACAAAGATGGAACTGTTCTCCCGTCCTTCTCTGATGAGGTTTTGCTTTGCCAGCTCTGTCGGCGCAAAATTGTATTGGGCAATGATGCTTACTCCCTGCCGGTTGAATTCTTCGGGGTAGGGAGAGTAGATATTATGCGTACGCAGACCGGCCTCCACGTGCCCTACCGGGATTTGCAGATAGTAACATGCAAGCGCGGCTGCAAAGGTCGTGGAGGTGTCACCGTGAACCAGGACCAGATCCGGTTTTTCCTCTTCCAAAATATCTTTCATTCCGTTCAGTACATTAGTGGTGATATCAAACAGGGTTTGTTTGGGCTTCATCACATGCAGGTCATAGTCCGGTGTGATGTGAAAAACGTCCAGGACCTGCTGCAGCATTTCCCTGTGCTGCCCGGTTACACAAACCTTTGTTATGATTTCCGGATGTTTTTTCAGCTCAAGTACCACCGGGCACATCTTGATTGCCTCCGGACGGGTTCCAAACGTTACGATGATCTTTTTCATAAATGATAAGTTTTCCGTTACAAATAATTAATTTCAGCTTCATCCAGAACATGACGGGTATCGAAAACGATTTTACCCTTCAGCAGGGCTTTCTGCTCCAGAATTTCCGAGTGTCCGACCATGATTACAACCATATCGATTGATTTCAGGAACGAATCCAGTTTGTGATGTTGATTCGGGACAATATCCTTTTTCACGTATGGATCATAAACCTGAACAAGTCCGCCGGAGAGATGCTTTTCCATAATTTCAAGCATCTGGAGCGTTGGGCTCTCGCGGACATCGTCGACGTTTTCTTTGTAGGTCAGTCCGTATAATCCGACACGGGCAGCGTTTTTCAGGCCATTGGCTTCCATGATTTCATGAATGCGGTTCAGAATATATTCCGGCTGGGTGTCGTTGATATTCCTGGCTGTATGGATCAAGGGAGTCAGGTTGGGGTAGTCACCAACGAGGAACCATGGATCAACGGAAATGCAGTGCCCGCCGACACCCGGGCCTGGGTTGAGAATGTTTACTCTTGGATGGCAATTGGCGATCCGAATCACTTCATAGACATCCAAACCGGTCTCATGGCAGATGCGTGAAAGCTCATTGGCGTAGGCAATGTTGACATCGCGGTAGGTGTTTTCAACCACTTTACTCATTTCCGCAGTTTTGATATCAGTCAGATTAATTTGCCCCTGACAAAAAGAGCTGTAAATCGTTTTTATTAATTCTCCGGTTTCCGGAGTGTCAGCGCCAATCGTCCTGGCGTTATGGACCAGTTCGTACAGCATATTTCCGGGGATGATCCTTTCCGGAGCATGTGCGAGACGAACGGCACGAGCACCCAGCAGCGGACGTACACAGTGTTCGATTGTACCGGGTGAGATGGTCGATTCAATTACGATGACTGCGTCATCGCTGCACACTTTCAGAACATTTTCTACAGCGGAAACTACAAATGACGGGTCGATTTTTTTTGTAGTCTTGGAATAAGGCGTCGGAACTGCGATAATATAGATATCAGCCCTTTGGTAATCTGTCGAAAATTGAATGCCCGATTCAATTGCCTTTTTAAACAATTCCGGGAGATTCTTTTCTTCAAAGGTGATTTCGTGGTTGGACAGTTTTTTGATTAAATCTCTGTTATAATCTGTCCCTATGATATTCTTTCCGTGCGCGGAGAGAATTAGTGCGGTGGGCAGACCGATATATCCCAATCCGATGACATTGATCAGCATATGAACCTCTTTTTTCATTGAGTCAATGGAACCTGTTCTGTTGACTCAATTCTGAACAGATACCGTTCTTATTATATTCGTATTTCAGATCGAAGCGCTTTGGAGAAGGTAAATCAGTATTCCTTCTCCTGAGGTATCTATTCAGGACGAAGTACATCTGGACAGGTTGCTTGTTGCTGCGAGGCCAATACAAGAAAACTGTACTGCGTGTTGCGCGTCAAGGGAGTGAACAGTTACCTCCTGAATATCTATTATAATAGAGGAAAAAAAATTGTATAACAAATTGATATTAGCTTATAATAGTTTTGTGGTTATTGTTCAGGAGCAGGTGGTGCATCACGAAGTACAGTTGGTACTGACTTAGTCTGAATCTTGATTCAGCATGGTCCGCATGAAAAACTGTACTCTATGATGCGTTATTGGGTTCTGAATAGAACCGTGATTGTTTTTGTAACCATTCGGAACTTAATTTTGGTCAGAGGACTGCATGCCTGGTTGAATCCCTGTATGAGAATAGTATTCATATCCGGGACACTATTGAAAGACAGTATATTGTTTCAGAAGTGTGATTTTCTGAATCTATCAGGTTACATCTGTGGGAATTTCTATGGATAGGAGAAAGAATGATACGAAACATTTTGGATTATCTGGAAAAATCGGCTGAAAAATATAGCGATAAAGAAGCTTTCGTAGGTGAGAAATCTGCTTTAACTTTTGCTGAACTAAAGGATCAGTCCAGACGAATAGGTTCTGCATTGGCAGAATTGATCGAAAAGGGACAGCCGGTGGCTGTTTTCATGGACAAAACACCGGAAGCGATTGCAGCTTTTATGGGTGTGGTGTACGCCGGCGGCATTTATGTTCCTGTTGATGTTTCCATGCCCGAGCGCAGGACAGAGCTGATTTTTGAGACTTTAAAGAATAATATTATTGTTACAGACGAACAAAACCTTGAAAAATTGAAAGTACTCCAATTCATCGGAAAGATTTTACTGTTTTCTGATATTGTAAAAACTGAAATAAATTCGACATACCTTGAAATGATCTACAGAAAGACAATCGATTTTGATCCATTGTATATTATTTTCACATCAGGATCAACCGGTATACCGAAAGGTGTTGTTCAAAGCCATAGAGCCGTAATTGATTTCATCGAATGGTTCAGTGGAACTGCGCACTTTGACAGCAGTTGTATATTTGGTAATCAGGCACCTTTCTATTTTGATATGTCAGTGAAAGATATTTATGGTGCACTGCGGAACGGTGCAACTGATTATATAATTCCGCATAAGTTGTTTAGTTTTCCAACGAAACTTTTTTCATTTCTGAACGAAAAACAAATTAATACCCTCACTTGGGCCACATCAGCAATATGTTTGAATGCCAATGAGCAGGTGTTTGAAAAGGAGCCTCTTCGCTATGTGAAATCCGTTTGTTTTGGCGGAGAAGCTATGCCTGTAAAGGTTTTGAATCTTTGGAGAAAATATCTTCCCCATGCAATGTTCATGAATATGTACGGTCCGACGGAAACCGCTGTCGACTGTACATATTATATTGTCGATCGTGATTTTGATATTACAGAACAATTGCCTGCCGGTCATCCCTGTTACAATACCGATATTATAATTCTAAAAGGGCTTCAGCCGGTTGGTCCTAATGAGGTCGGTGAAATATGTGTTCGTGGTTCGTCATTGGCTCATGGTTATTACAATAATCCAGAAAAAACAAAGGAAGGTTTTATCCAAAATCCGCTCCAGTCTACTTATCCTGAATTGATTTACCGTACTGGTGATATGGGATATTTTAATGAGCGGGGAGAAATCATGTTCTCAGCCAGAAAAGATGACCAAATCAAACATATGGGATTCCGTATCGAGTTAGGTGAGATTGAAACTGCTTTAGGATCTATCAATGGTATTTCAAGATGCTGCTGTTTGTTTGACAGTAATAAAGACAAGATTGTTTGTATTTATTCCGGTGATTTGGAAAAGAAGGAAATAATATTGGAGCTCAGTAAGCTGGTTCCCAAATACATGTGGCCAAATATTTTTATTAAACTGCAGCGGCTGCCATTGAATGCCAATGGGAAAATTGATCGGGTGCAATTAAAAAAGGATTACATCGGATGAAAATGATCACCTCTTTAGAGGAATATAAAGAGCTTGTCAAAACAGCAAGGGATCAGGGCTGCATAGTATCGAATTGTTTTTTTCTCCCGAATACGATCCGGGATTTGACTGAAAAAGGAAAACTATTCGTTCGGAAAATTGATGCAGGTTTGTTGTTGCTTGAAGAGGCGGACGAATTTTACCGTGTCAGATATTACCTGCGTCCTGGTCAAATTCCTGAAGAGCAGAAATTTGATAAAGATTGTGTGATTGAACTTCCTTTTCAGAATGAATTCACACCCTCACAAAGGATGCAGGAGGAACAAATCAGCGGGATGGGTTTCAGCCTGGGACGAAATAGCGCACTCATGTCCATCTCCTCGGATAATTTAAAAATATCTGTTACTGTTCCTTTCATGGATAAGATTTCTTTTGCTCTGGAAGAGGATCATGAAAATATTTATCATCTGCTGAAGGAATGTTTCGATCCGCTTTATGCTTTTCTGCCTGACGAAGCCGAATTAATGGGAAAAATCAGGTGTAAACAGGTCTGGATCCTGAAATCTGCGGGACAAATTGCAGCGGTGCTTAACAGTAGTATGGAGAAGAATACTGCCATGATTTCGCACGTTGCTGTTGCTTCGGAATTCCGGGGAAAAGGATATGGTAAAATGATTGTGGAAGTTTACCATCGTTATTATAAAGAGCGAGTTCGGACTTTCAGCCACTGGGTTGATTTGAGTAATTCACATGCAATAAATATGTATCGGGTGTTCGGATATCAATTTATTGGTCGCCGTGCAAATGAATATGTTTTCAAAATCAATTCCTGATAGCCGGAAACTATCAGTAGAAAAAGGAAGGATACTGAATAATAATGGAAAATTTACTTGATATTCTTAATGAAATTCGCCCTGATGTCGATTTTACAAACGAGAAAAAGCTCATTGATGATGGCATCCTTGACTCTTTTGATATCATTTCCATTGTCAGCGAATTAAACGATGCTTATGATATCGAAATTGATGTTGAAGATCTGGAACCGGAGAATTTCAATACCATTGAAGCAATGCTGGAATTGATCAGAAAACTTCAGAATGAACAATAAAATTTAAGAAAACACTGATTATTTCAGGTTGAGTCAAAGTGAACAGTTTTCGTTTACTCTTTTTGAGACAACAGAACAGGTTACTTTGACTCATTTATTATAAAATTGTCAATTAACCAGTTTTTTTCATAATGGACTGAGATTCAGGATGTATACGGGAAGATTGACTAAATAGAACAGGTTAGAAGCTGGACCTCTAACCTGTTTTATTTAGCTTGTAACTAACTGCTGACCACTATTTACTTCCGATAGCGGTGCGGATGTAGGGGATGGAAAGGAGCAGGACGAGGATCGTCATGACCAATGCACCCGCGGAACCGAAGCCGAAATTCAGCGTCTTGATACCGAAGGCATACAGATATTGGGTGATCGTCGTTGTGGTATTGACCGGGCCGCCCTGCGTCAAAATATTGACTTTATCGAACAGACGGAAGGTATCGATGGTGCGGAGCAGCAGGCAGAGGAAAATGCTTGAGCGAATGTTCGGCAGGGTGACGTACCAAAACCGCTGAAACATATTCGCGCCATCCAGGTGAGCCGCTTCGTACTGCTGGGTCGGGACACCCTGCAGGCTTGCGTATAGCAGCAGGAACACGAACGGGACATTCTGCCATACATCAATGAGCCACACAGTCCAGAAAGCCGTACCGATATGGTAGAACCAGTTGTAGTTCGCCATATCCTTGAATCCCATATCCACAAGCCATTGGTTGATTGGCCCATAGTTGCTGGAAAGCAGCATACGCCAGGCAAGCGCAACCGTGACGGTCGGCAGCAGATACGGCAGCAGCAAAAGCGTCCGCATCACTTTCTGTCCTTTCGGCAGGCTGTTCACGAATACAGCAATCAGCAGACCGATGATCGTTTCAGCAAGAACCGCGAAAATGGTGAACTTGATCGTATTGAAAATGGCGGTTCTGAAAACGGCATTTTGAAACAATTTCGTGAAGTTGTCAAATGCGATGAAATTGTAGCCCTTTTTCACCGCCTTCAGCAGGTTGTAGTCTGTAAAACTGTAATAAATCGTAAAAGCGATCGGATAAACCGTCATGATGAGCATAACGACGATGGTCGGCGCCAACATGATATGCGGAAATGCTTTATCCTCGTCGAATTTTCGTTTTGGTTTTGATAATCCCTGATTCATTGATCCTCCGCTTGATATGCTTTTTACAGTTTATTACAATCTTTCAGATAAACTGAGGGGAAGGGAATTCCTTCCCCTCAGAAAGTTATACAAGAATTAGAGCAATCCGGCCAATTCTGCCTGAGCAGCATCCAGAGCTTCATCGACGGTCTGCTGACCCATTACAGCAGCTTCGATGTATGGTCCAAGGATGGTGTAGTATTCAGACCAGAATGTGACGAACGGGCGATAGGTACCGACAGCCAGGGAGTTGTAAACAACTTCGAGGTTCGGGTTGATCTTGAGGGAATCTTCGTTGAGCAGGCAGCTCTCACGGCACGGAACGCCGCCGATTTCAACAGTGCTCTGCTGGAATTCAGCGGAGGTAACTTCCTTCAGGAATTCGAGTGCCAGTTCTTTGTGGGTGGAATTGTTTGCCATACCGATGAACCAGCAGCCATAGATGGAGCTGTTCTGAGGATCAGCGCCTTCAGCGGACATGGTCGGGATCGTGGTATAGTGTTCCGCACCCCAGCCCGGCCAGCCGACGCCCATGGCAGCGGAACCGCTGTTGATGGCTGCGACGATGTTATCTTTGTCCAGCATGTTGCCGGCTTTGTAGAGGTCAACATACATCTGCAGAGCAGCTTTGGCTTCGGGGGTATTGATGGTGATTTCTGAGTAATCATCGTTCATGACCCAGGCACCGAAGGATTTCAGAACAGGGAGGAAATCGGAAACGTTGTTGTCACCGGCGCCTGCGCGGAGCAGGAAGCCATCAACGCCATCGGCTTTCATGGTCTGAGCAAGGGTCAGAACATCAGCCCAGTTGGTGGGGACAACACCATTGTTGTATTTGTCGATAAGATCCTGGTTGTACATGAAAACGGTGACGTTGCCAAAGAACGGGATCAGGTAAGCGTGTCCATCGGGACCGATACCGGCAGGAAGGGTGGCGGGGATGATATCTTCGTCATAGGCATAACCGAGTTCGGTCAGGTCAGCGAGGATATCATTGTCGATGAATTCAGCTTTCCAGGAGCCGTCAACAACGATCACATCATAGGTACCTTCAGCGTTGATGGCATCCATGGAGATCTTTGTGTGCAGATCATCAAAGGTTTCTTCGGAGAATTCGATCTTGCAGTTGTGAGCAGCTTCAAATTCCGGGATGAGAGCCTTAATGACTTCACCGTATGTGCCCGCACGGAGCAGGAGGGTAAGGGTTTCCGGTTCCTGTGCGAAGGACACACTGCAGATGCAGAGTGCCAGAAGCAATGACATAATAACAGCAAACTTCTTCATATATATTTTCCTTTCTTTCTGTGCGGTCTTCCGCACTTTCTCCCCGCACGAGCAGGGTTGATTACATTGATCAGGTGTTAGGGGCTGTGGATTAGGGGGTAGGGAATAATTATGAATTCTCCTAACTGCCAACTGCTAACTACCAACTTCTAACTCCTAACTCCTATCTCCTATCTCCTATTCCTTCACCGCGCCGCTGGAAAGGCCGGCAATCAGGTAGTTCTGGGCAAAGATGACGAAGAGTGTGATCGGAATCACGGAAATAACACCCGCTGCCGCAACCAGACCGAACTGAGTCAGGTTGTCTTCCGTGTTCAGCAGCGCGATGGAAATCGGCAGTGTGTAGGCACTGGACTTCTGGATAAAGATCACAGAGTATGTGTATTCATTCCATGCGTACATGAAGGACATCATGGAAATCGCGGCGATACCCGGAGCGACCAGCGGCAGGACGATCGTCCGGAACAGCTGGAATTCCGTTGCGCCGTCAATTTTGGCACTCTGTTCCACTTCTTCCGGAAGATCAGCGAAGAAGGTCATCATGAACCAGATCGTGAACGGAATATTGATGAGAATACAGGCCAGGATGACCGGGATCCGGGTGCCGAGAAGGTTCAGCTGGTTGAAGGTGATATAAAGCGGGATCATGAACGCGATTGGAGGCAATACACGAATCAGAAGCACCCAGAACGTCAGCGGTTTTTTGATTTTCAGCGTAAAGCGGGAGCGAACCATAATGTAAGCGGCTGCCAGACCGAATGTCAGTGAAAATGCCAGAGAGACCAGGGTACATATCAAGCTGTTTTTGAGGATCTGAGTGTAATTTTTCTCAGTGAAGAGGCGAGTGAAGTGTTCAAAGGTGAAGGTCTTCGGTAATATCGAAATATGTCCGGAAAGCTCAGCTGTGTCGCGAAAGGACAGGGAAATCAGCCAGTAGATCGGGAATAATGCAAGAATCAGTAATAATGCGCACATCACGATATTGAAAACATGTCTGCCTTTTGAAACTCTCATAAATCCTCCCAATCAAGCAATATTTAGTCACACTATTATAAATCTACAGTATTAAAACAGATTTTTTTGAATTTTACAATTATCAAATGTCATATTAAAATTTGTGACGAATAACACTTTTGTAATCGTTTACAATCAATATGAATTGAGATATTGCGAGGAAAATATGGATATTACATTTATCAACGTTGGCTATGGAGAATCAATATTGATCACGGAAAATGATCCGGAAGCTCAAAACGGGACCTTCGTGATGCTGATTGATGGCGGCAGCGCCATGGATTCGGAATATGCCGGTGAGAGCGGAAGGATCCGTGCCTGTGACTATTTGAAAAAACATCATATTGATCACATCGACTTGCTTGTCTTTTCTCATGTCCATGAAGACCATGTCTGCGGTCTGGTGCCGGTTGTTTCCGGAATCCCTGTCCGGAAATATTGGGCGTCGATTCGGCTCAAAGATGAAGTTATCGGGAAACAAATTGGAGGTTTGGAAACACTTTCCGAAACGAACAAAAAAATGCTCTCTTCCATCAATGCCTACAGTTCCCTGATAGAAAAAATTCCTGCCGCGGATATTGATTATCTTGACGGTATCAAAGAAAAGTATTTCAAATCCGGCGATTTTTCGATCGATATTCTTGGCCCGGATCTAAGTTATAAAAAGTCCGTGGAAGCTTCGCTTGCAAATGTATTCGCAGCCGGTGATGCAGTGGCTTTGGATAAGGCTCTTACAGAAACAACGGAGATGATGAATAACGCAAGCCTGATCCTGCGGATCAATTGCTGTGGGAAAAGCGTGCTGCTGGGGGCTGATACCAATGCGGAAGGGTTCAAGTCACTTGTGAAAGAGCATCCGGAGCTGATGAAAGCCGATGTTTTCAAAATTGGACATCATGGTCAGGCAGACGCGGTCAATGAAACGCTGCTGCGGGCAGCAGACCCTTCTGTCGTTGTCTGCTGTGCTTCCAATGATTATCGGAACGATTCCAGTAACGAGAAAACTTTCGAAACGATCAAACGCACCTTGGGACGGAATGTTACTTATCTTTTCCAGGACGGCCTTTACGCGGAACAATGGAATCCCGATATTTCTCCCCGGAACGGCGTGACGGTTCATATTGATGAATTGGGAATAAGCTGGAGTCTGGCTTAATAAACTTGGTGTTAGTTCCTACGTGAGATTATCTTTTCAGAATTTGGGTGACGCACGTGGGGACTGACACGCTTGTGTCGGCTTCGCGACACAAGTTGTCAGTCCCCATGTGCACCGTTCTGATAATAGAAGTTTTAGTTGCCGCTGGTTTTTTCTACGGTGATCACGTCTTTCAGAATATAGTGGAAGGTCGGTTTGGACGAATTGCTGTTTTCTGTGAAACCATCATTCAGGTCGATTTTAATTCGCATATTATTTGAATCAACACCCGTGTAGTCTCCCTTGAAAATATCAACTTTCCCCTTGATGATCTGGTCGATCACTTCGTTGACGTGAGCAGCCGTACCCGGTGCGGCGAGGTTCTCGTTCAGGTCGATGATCTCCAGCCATCCCTGCTCAAACCCGGCGCAGATGTCGTTGCCATGGATCTCCCCGGTGACAACGGTTTCAAGCGGCTTTTCTGAAATCACGGCACGAATCGCATTCATCACATAAGGATCCCAGTTATTGCGGATCCCGATCAGCGACACTGTGGTGGCGTCATTGATCATGTTTTCGTTGAAGCCGATATAATAAACGGTCTTGGTCGCAGAAGCTTCCTGGCAGGCAGCCGCCGGTCCGGTGGAACCGCTGTTATGCGCGATAATGATGCAGCCCTCATCGATCAGCTCCTTCGCGTTGGCTTTTTCCCGGCTGAAATTACTCAGCGCATTCGCATAGCGTACGCGCATCACCGCATCCGGACATTCTGAACGGACGCCCAGCAGGAACGCGGTGAACCCGGAGATAGTTTCCGCCGTCGGGAAAGATCCGATATAGCCGACCAGTGCCTGATCAGCTGTGATCATGCCCTCATCGATCAGCTGACGCAGCTTCATACCGGCCGCGACCCCGCTGACATAGTGTCCCTGATAATTTTTGGCGTTGAACGTGTGAAAATTACTGCCGCTTTTCAGCTCAGCCGCCACCCCCGTGGAGAGCTGACAGAACTGCACATCAGGATATAAAGCCGCGGCGGCTTTGACCTTTTCACTGCGTGTATTTGTGAACAGAATCCGGGCACCGTTCCGGATCAGATCATCCAGAGCGTCCATGGTTTCATCCTCCTGAACATTGGTCCTGGTCAGGATCTCTGCCTGTTCGGGAAACTCCTTTTCCAGAATGTTCTGAGACTGGAAGAAGTTGTAGGTGTTCGCGGTCATCTCGTCATTTTCCGAGAGATACCCAACCACAAGCTTCTTGTCTTCCGGCTTTTTGTCCCAGAAATGATAAACAAAGCTTGCAGCCAACAGCGTCAGCAGACAAATGATTATGGTCGTCAGATAAAAACGTTTCATGCGGCACCTCCCTGATTTTCAGCACTGTCCGGCGTGTCGTTCAATCCCGGATAGAGTTTCTTCAGGTCAATGGTTCCATCTTTGAGAAGCTGGAGCAGAATATCATCCGCTTCCGGATCAAACTGCGTTCCCCGACCCTTTTCCATTTCACTGAGCACATAGCCGAAATCCATCTGCTTGCGGTAGACACGGTTGGCTGTCATCGCGTCAAAGGCATCCGCCACGCCGATAATGCGGGCGAAGAGCGGGATCTCGTCTCCCTTCAGCCCCTGCGGATATCCTCTGCCATCCACACGCTCATGATGGTAAAGTGCTCCATCGAGAACATGCGGGATAAAGGTCAGGTCCTTCAGAATTTCCGCCCCGCGGGTGGTGTGGGACTTCATAATGGCATATTCTTCATCGGTCAGGCGTGAATCCTTATTGAGGATCGCGTCCTTGATACCGATTTTTCCGATGTCATGAACCAGAGCCGCTCTGCGCAGGTCCTCTGCATCTTTATCGTTCAATCCCATGGCCTTTCCGATCATTACAGAATATTCGGAAACACGCCATGAGTGCTGACTGGTGCGTTCATCCTTGGCATCCACAGCCCGGGCAATGGCAATGATCGTGTCATTGCTCATCTTCACTTGCTGTTGGGATAGCGCGAGTTCTTTGCGCTGCAGCTCCATCACGCGTTCATTGTGACGGCTGACAAGGAACCAGGTGAACCAAATCGCTGCCAGGATCGGGATGAGAATAAGGTATCCTGTGAACCAGCTGTTGTCGTAGATCTCTTTCTCTTTGACGAGGTTATAAGTCCGCTGGCTGATGATCGACTGCTGATTTGTGTCGAAAACACCCATGTGGAAAGCATATTCGCCGATCGGAAGGTTTGTATAGGTGACTGTCTTCATCGTGTCCAGAGGCATGATCTGCCAGGTTTTGTCAAATCCTTCCATGTAGTAACCCACATAGGGCACCTGTACGGAGTAGTTGATGATTTCCGGAACGATCTCCACGCGGGTCGTGTTGCGGGGAATGATGATCGTCTTGTTCCGTTCGATTTCAGCCGGTTCCCCGTCAATACGGACATCGGCAATCGACATACGGTAGACACGGCTCGCTTCTGCGTAGTCTTTCGTATTAAGCATGTAGACACCGGAGTCACAAGGCAGGAACAATTCCCCTTCTTCATTAATATAATGCCAGGAATTTGCTGTCAGTGAGCTGTCCAGACCGCGGCGGGCATTCAAAAGCTCGTACTGGATATCCGGCTCATCAGCGACCACATCCTCGCGGTCCATGATGAAAATGCCTGCACTGCTCATGACGAAAAGCCGGTCCTCTTCTTCGTCAATATAAACATCATAGTTATTGAAATAAGGGAAGTTTTTCAGCAGTGAGACATTGCCATCCTTATCCATGTAGCACATTCCGTTGCTGGTGACGATAAATACGCCTTCTCCCTTCGCATCATAGACAGTGCGCAGAATTACTTCGGAACTCAGCCCATCCTGTCTGGTCAGGATTTTTGTGACATTCTGGTTTTCGATGATCGCCAGACCGCTTCCGTCGGTGCCGACCAGAATTCTGCCGTCAGGCAGCTCGGTGGCGGTGAGGATCATGGAACTGATGGAGTCGGTTGAGTTGGTGAGCGTCTCATCAATTTCGTGATCGCGGATAAAGCTGATGCCCACGTCACTGCCGGCCAGGATAGTCCCGTCGGAAAGCTCCATCGCGACACGCACACGGTTCCCGAAGATGGCTTCGCGGGAACTGTAATGATGTTCCGTCCCATCGGCTTCGATTTCGTATAACCCGCTTCCGTAGGTGCAGATCCACAGGCTGCCTTTGGAATCAACCAGCATGCAGCGGATGCGGACACCTGCCATTCTATCAGTCAGGTCATTGTGAATTTGTTCCGATAACGTCTCATCAACGATATCCAATCCTTTGTCTGTGCCGAAATAGAAATTTCCTTTCCAAAAAGCAGCCGCGTTGACGACATTGTGGGCGATCCCTACGGTGCTGTAAATGTTCAGAAATGAGGAAGGTGCCAGCCGCAGCAGACCGAGCCGGGAGGAGGAAAACCAGAGATTCCCCTGATAATCGACGAGGGTGTTGTCGATGGAGCTGTTGAATTCATTCGTGTTGATAACGCGGAAAGCGCCGTGAATGTCAAAGTAGCCGATCCCATTGTCGGCGGAGACAAATAAGTCTCCGTTTTCGAGGTAATTCAGGTCTTTAATGCTGGTGAGCTTTCCGGTTTCCAGTGTCGCCTGTTCCTCAAAATACCCGTTGGAAATATCAAAAATGATGATGCGGCCTGCCGATGTGCCTGCCAGCAGCTTCCCTGTGGGCGAAAAGGTACAGGCACGGAACAGTTCATTCCCGGATGTAAGCTGACGGGAGCTGAGGATGCGGCCTTTGTTCATCAAGAAAAGCCGGCCGTTTTGTGTTACCGCGGCCACATTTCCGGATTTGTCCGCCGCGATTCCATCCGCGTAATTTACCTCCCAGAGTGTGCTGACATCCCGCAGCCCGTTATTCAGGGAAAGCACCTGCATACTGCCGGTGGTTCCGATGTAGTAAAGACCATCCGTGCCGCGGACAATGGAGCGGACAGAATTTGAGGGAAGCCCGGTGGACTGGTCGATGACGTTTGTGATGGTTTCGTTGATGGCAATGGCCAGTCCGTTATCGTTTGTCCCGATCCAGAGACGGCCCTCTTCGTCAACATACAGGCAGTTCACGTTGCGGACGGTTTCAAAATCGTCCATTCTCTGGAAATCTGTGCCGTTGTAGCGGTAAAGACCGGCGTAGGTTCCGATCCAGAGAACGCCGTCATTTGTCTGGACAATATCATTGGCTTCTCCGCAGGGAAGACCGTTTTCCGAGCTGTAAATTGTCTGGACATAATTCGCGTACAGTGCGCCGTTTTGCGGTGTTTCCTTTTGTGCGGAAACGTTGGAAAACGAATGTATCTGAAGCGCCAAAACGAGAACGATGATCGAGAGCGTTTTGCCAACAGCCTCATCCGCTGTAGAAACAGTGCTGTTCGTTTCGGTTTTGAAAAGTTTTCTGAGCAGCTTGATGGCAAAGTATAAAATCATCATCGTCAGGATCTTGTCGACAAATTCAAGGTAAAACTGCCCAGCGATAATTGCTAAAATTCTCGGGGATCCTATTTCAAGCAGACGGTCGATGACGCCGTCACCCCAGATATTCCCGGTTCTGCCGCCATAGAAAAAGTAGTTAAGCGGTACGCAGATCGCAGTGGAGGCAAGCGAGATGAAAACACTGATGGACATGGCTCCGAACCAGTTTTCCATCATTTTCTTGCGGGCAGAAAAACCGAGGATCACCGCGATAGCGATGGATGTCAGCGCGTAAATCGCTGAGGCGCCGGTCGACATGGCGTCGATCAGGTTCCCGGTAACACCGACCATACTGCCGATCAGCGGTCCGGCAATATATGCGCTCAGCATCGTCCCGAAAGTGTCCAGCCATACGGGCAGCTGTCCGTTATTGGCAAAAATCCTGCCGGCAAAATTCAGCGCGATGCACAGGATGATGAATAATGCAAATTGATAAGTTTTCCATTTTTTCATAAATACTGCCTTTCCGGGCTGCGGCGAAGGTGCGGCACCTTGTTTATAATCCGAGACTCCGGGCTAAATCTTCTGCTTCTTTGTACCATTCCATATATTGTCCGGATTCGAGAACTTCATCGATCACAGCGTTTACAAAATAAATCAGCTGGAGCTGTCCCTTTTTTGCCGCGATCCGGTCGCCTTTAAATTGTTCCTCAAGCTGGAATTGAAAATCAGGAAGCAGCATCAATTCCGTGTCAGTTTCCTTATTGATATATGCTTGTGCGGTTTCAACGTCGACCATGGCGGCGTCAATTTTCCCGTTTTCAAGAGCTGTATATACTTCCTGTGTGGAGCTGAAGCGGATGAATTCCTTATATCCGGGAAAATTTTCCGCCATAAGGGATTCTTGCAGAGATCCCCGTTGGGCCGCGATGGTTTTGTCGGAAAAATCATTGATGGAGTTAAATTTGTCCTGATCTTCAGAGCGGATCAGGATACCGTTCCCGGCATTGTCTTCCGAATAATAATAGCCTTTTGAAAGTTCATAGGAAGATGCTCTGGAAGGAACAAATGAGAGGGCAGAGATGGCAAGGTCACAGGTGTTTTCATCAAGTGAGGCGAGTACTTCGGAAAAATCCATCGGAACGATTTCCAGCGTAACGCCCATCCGGTCGGCGATCAGCTGTGCTAATTTTATATCAGACCCGACAAAACGATTGAAGCCGACTTTAGCCGGATCAATAAATTCCTGCGGCGGAAAGTAAGGCTCTGTCGCGACCCGCAGCGTTCTTCTGTCGCGGATGCGCCCCAGAACACCGCCTGCGTCTGCCGGTATGCCTTTACTGATATCCATGGATTGGTCAATGAAATTCCATTCGTTTCTGACATACTGTTCGCCTGTGTCCTGAGCAAAAGCTCCGGATATTAATCCAAAAATGAAAATTAACCCTGTCAGGTTCAAAATGAGGAATCGTTTCAATTTCATCTTCCCTCCTACTCTCTATCCCCTAAATCCTATATCCTATCCCCTATTAAAATTATACTCAAAATCCGCAAAAAGGGCACTTATTGACAATTTCAGCTTTGGCAGATATAATCCTTTTAACAGTTTTCGCTGAAAAGCCTGTCGATACAGGCTTAATTTAGAAAAGGAGATTGAAATATGAAAAAATTGTTTTCTCTGTTCCTGGTTCTGGTTCTTGCACTTTGTGCAGTGACCTCAGCCTTCGCGGATGATATCACGCTTGATGTCATCATCTGCCAGTATGGTCCGAATACCAACAACTGGTTCGAACGCGGCGGCACTGGTATGGATGGCTCCAACTTTGTTGAAAAGTTCGAAGCTGCCAACCCGGGTATTAAACTGAACCTCGAAGTCGTTTCCTGGAACGATGTCCATCAGGTCGTCGACACCCGCATCGCCAACGGCAATGCCCCCGACATCCTGAATCTCGACACCTTCTCAGAATTCCTTCCTGACAATCTGCTGATGCCGGTCAAGGATTACACTACAGAAGAACTCTTTGCTGATTTCTTCCCTGCTTTCATGCAGGACTTCCTGGTTGATGGTGAATACTGGGCAGTTCCGGATCTGGCTTCCGCTCGTGCGCTCTACTACAACGTTGACATCCTTGAAGAAGCCGGTGTTGAAGTTCCGACCACCTGGGCTGAACTGGAAGATGCCTCTCAGGCAATCATTGATTTCTACAACGGTGAAGTTTATCCGTGGGGTATCGATATGACCACTGATGAAGGTCAGGCTGCATTTGCTTACTATACATGGGGCAATGGCGGCGGTTTCACTGATGAAAACGGTGAATGGGCACTCAACTCCGACGCGAACGTTGAAGCTATTGAATATGCCATCGGTCTTGTCAATGCCGGTTACACCAACCCGAATCCGGCTACCCAGACCCGCTATGACCTGCAGGATATGTTTGCCACCGGCAAACTGGCTATGATGATCGGCCCGAACCAGATCCCGACCTATGTCAAGGATAAGGGCGGCGACATCAACATGGCAACCGCATCCCTCCCGGCCAACGAAGGCAAGACCTCCGCTTCCGTCGGTGTGAAAGACGTCATGATGGCCTTCCGCGATGATTCTGTCGAAGATCAGGCTGCCCGCAACGAAGCGATCAGCGCTTTCATGACCTTCTTCTATGATCCGGAAAATTATGTCGGCTGGGTCTCCATGGAAGACTTCCTTCCCGCTGTCAACTCCGCAGTTGAAGCTCTTGTCGAAGCCAACCCGTCCTTCGAAGCATGGCTGAACGTTCTTGCTACCTGCAAGTTCTACCCCACTTCCAAGGCTGAATGGGCTCAGGTCCGCCAGGGTGTCACCACTGTTGAACAGAACGCTCTGACCGGCGCCGATGTCCGCGCTGAACTGGATGCTCTCCAGGCTGAAATCACAGGTAATTAAGATTTTAGGATTAAGTTAGGAGTGAGGAGTTAGGAGGGATGAGTATTAAAACACTCTGATCCATCCGCTTCTCACTCCTAACTTATAACTTATAACTTCAAAAGCGAAGGGAGGTTTAAAAATGAGCACAGGATTGAACCGGACAAAATGGGAGCCTTATTTATGGCTTCTGCCCAGTACGCTGCTGGTTACGGTGTTTGTTATCTTTCCAATCCTGATCGTTTTTAAGCTTTCGTTCAGTGAGATTTCCCAGGCCGGGGTCGTCGGAGGTTTCATCGGATTCAATAACTATAAAGAAGCGCTCAACCTTCCCTCATTTAAAACAGTGATGCTGAACACACTGTGGTGGGTGCTCTCCGTTGTGATCATCTCCACGATTCTCGGCTTTATCATTGCTCTGGTGTTGAACCAGAAGTTCCATGGGCGGAAGATCGCCCGTTCGATCCTGGTGTTCCCCTGGGCAACATCTCTTGTGATTCAGGCTTCGGTCTGGAACTATATTATTAAATATGAATATGGAAGCCTGAACAACGTGCTGCTGAATCTTGGTATTATCAAACAGGCCATTAACTGGCGTTCTTCCTATCAGGTCGAGTTTATCTGGGAATGTTGGGTCGGTATATTCGTGACCGTTCCCTTTGTCACTTTCTGCGTTCTTTCCGGTCTGCAGTCCATCGATGTCTCACTTTATGAAGCTGCGACGATGGATGGCGCGGGCTTCTGGAGCAAGCTCCGCCATATCACGCTCCCGCTGGTGAAGCCATCCCTGACAGTGAGCACGGTGTTGAACATTATTTATGTGTTCAATTCCTTCCCGATCGTTTATACCATGACGAAGGGGGCACCGGCACATAAGACGGACACAATGATCACCTACCTGTATATGCTCTCTTTCTATGAGCGCAAGAAAGGCCCCGCGACAGCGCTTTCGGTGATCGGGTTCCTGATTTTGTGCATCTGTGCCGGGATTTATATGATGTCCGTTATGCGGAAGGAGGAGCAGTTATGAGATATCCGGAAGTCGCCCGGCGAAACAGGCGGATGATGCTCCTTCTTATTCTGGGGCTGATTCTTTCCCTGATCTTGATGAGCCTGCCGCTTTATACTTTCGATGCGGATGTTTATACAAAAAAATCTGCCAACACCTTTGTCGGTGATGAAAAATATGTCGCTGCCCGTGCGGAAGCGGAACAGGCAGCGGAGGATTACCGTGCGCAGGGTTTTGACGTAGAAGTGCATGAAAATGTTTTGGAGCGGGTGAATTCAAAAGGAAAAACCACTTCGCTGGTTACCTTTACAGTCAGTCAGCGCTACAGCAAGAATTTCTTTTCATTCATTGGGAAGGGGCTTCCTTCCTCAACAGTGTTGCTGTGTTTGTTAGGATTGATGTGTTTATCTGTTCTCTTTGCAATATTCGGATTGCTTGGAACTGAGGATGTGCTGCATTGCTACCTTTCCCAAAAGTCCCGGGTTTTGCGGAACCTGGCAATCGCCGCGTTGATCCTCGCGATCATTCTGGTTCCGGTATTTATCCTGATGAACAACGTGACATTTTCCCGTCAGCTTTCCTTATATAACGCTGGTCTGATAACGGAAGGAAAGGAAGCCTTTTTTGCCCGTATGGACCGGTTCCTGTTTGACGGACAGATGGGAGAAAGCATCGGTGATGTGCTCAGCGGATTGACGATCAACCATTCCGGATTGGTCTGGCTGCTGATCCCGACGCTCTTTATTTCGCTGATTGGAGCGATTTCTATTCGTAAGGGCGAGATTGAAAGCAGCCTGCTCCGGGGAGCGCTGTATCTGTTTGTGATCATCGTCTGTGTGGTCACGCTGTATCCGTATTACGTGATGCTGATCACCGCGTTCCGCTCCAACGCGGAAAGTCTGGATATGTATTTCCTGCATATGTTCCCGACAAAATGGATCTGGAGCAACCTGACGGATATCGTCAACCGCGGTGTTCCGCGCTTCCTGCTGAACTCTCTGTTTGTGGCAGGCGGGGCGACAGCCCTTGCGATGCTGTGCGGGATCCCGGCAGCTTACGCGTTGGCTCGGATGACCTTCAAAGGGAAAAAGATCTTCCTGGGGTATGTGATCATGAGCCAGATGTTTTCACCGGTGGTGCTGCTGATCGGTATTTCCCAACTGATGACTACCTTCCATCTAAACAATACCCTGTGGGGGCTGATGCTCATCAACGCGGCATTCAACCAGGCTTTCGCCATCTGGCTGCTGCGCGGGACTTTTGTTTCGATTTCATCGGAAATGGAGCAGGCAGCGATGATCGATGGCTGTGGTACAGTAGGCGCATTGACTAAGGTGCTGATCCCGATGGCTGCCCCGGGTATCGTAACGGCGCTGATTTTTGTCTTCATCAATGCCTGGAATGAGTACACGATCGCTACCATTCTGATTTCAACCGCGCAGAACCGCCCGATCACGGTGGGGATCACCCAGTTCTCTTCCTTCAATATGATCGAATGGCAGTATATGTTCGCGGCATCGCTGCTGGCGACGATCCCTGTCGTGATTCTCTTTATGACGATCGAAAGGCACCTGACAGCCGGCCTGACATCCGGCGGTGTAAAGGGGTAAAAACGCTGGCGACGGAAATCTTTCAAAATGATAGCGGGGAATTGTGAATTTCCGATTTCTGAATAGTTCAAAATTTGCAAAAACGGTTTCAATCATCGTTTTTATTGTGTTTGTTATAGTAGGCCTGCTGTCTTATCGGGATTACGCGATCAGCATTGATGAACCGATCCACAGAATGTACAGCATTGTTACTTACCGCTGGGTGAACCGGACTTTGTTTGACAGAGGTGTATTCATCAACGAAGGTACCGAGGACCTGGGAAATTTTGAAGAGAAGTATTATGGTGTGGCGATCCAGCTGCCGCTGCTGGTTGCAGAAGATATCTATCAAATGGTCAAACATGAGCCGATGCCGGTCAGATCGATATACCATATGCGCCATATCTATTTCCATTTGATCTATATTCTTTCGCTTTACTGTTTTTTCTGTCTTACTGCAAAAATCTTTCATTCTGATTGGGCGGGAATTCTTGCCGTTCTGATGATCTACAGCTTCGGACGGTTTTTTGCCGAATCGTTTTATAACACGATGGATACGGTTTTCGCCTCTTTGTGTATGATCAGTTTCTTTTGCGCGTATAAAGTCCTGTCTGCCGGATGCGGTACAAAATGGTGTTTGATTTTTGCTGTGGTGACCGCGTTTACTGTCAGTTCACGAATGGCGGGAGCGATGATCCCGCTTGGACTGATGGTGCTGATCCTGATGGATCGTATTCGGTACCGCCAGCCTTTTCCCTGGAAACCATTTCTTTTGATTGCCGCTGCCTATCCGATATGGATTCTGATAACGCCGGCATCCTGGACAAACCCGTTGAAGTTCTCCTTCGAGTTTATTTCGGCTTTTTCTGATTATCACTGGAATGGGGTCGTTTTGTTTGAGGGGAAATACCTGTGGAAAGAAGAAGTTCCCGCTGACTATTGGCTGCGATGGATCGGGATGACGGTTCCCCTGGTCTATCAGGTATTTGCTGTGATTGGACTGTTCCTTTTTGTCCGGCATATTTTCAAGATAATTTTGAATAAAAGTAATGTGGATGTATCTATTCAGAACGGAGCACGTGGGGGACTGGCAACTTGTGCCGCGAAGCCGACACAAGCGTGTCTGTCCCCATGTGCGTCGCTGGGTTCTGAACAATTACATTTGTATTATGATACAACCGATAAAATTCTGCTGATCATGTTCGTCCTTTTTACGGGTAGTCTGTTATACCAAATCATCTGCCATCCGACGGTTTATAACAGCTGGCGGCACGGTTTTTATCTGTATCCGCTTCTTATCACTTTTGCCGTATATGCCTTGCTGCGGCTGAAACAGTGGAAGATGCGTACAGGTGTTATTTGTACGGCTGTTACCTCTTTATCACTGGTCTATCATCTTATCCTGCTCGTGGTGAACCATCCCGCGCAATATACGGCTTTTAATCTGATCGGTCAGCGTTTCGCGGATCAGTATGAGGGGGATTATTGGGGCATGTCGGTGTTTCAGTGTCTGAATTGGATCCTGGATCAAGGTTCGGAGCCTGTGACGGTTAGCCCTTATTATCCACGGACAAAAGGGATGATCTACAATGATTTGAATATGCTGACCGACGAAGAACAGGAAAGGATCAGTGTCGCTTTTGTGGATAGTGATTATCAGATCGTACTGAAAAGCGGAAACGGGATCTTTGAATATGAAGCCAACCCTGAGATAGAAGGGTATACGGAGGTCTATCCGGTGATGAGCTACGGTTCGGAGATCGCTTCAGTCTACCAAAAAACCGGACAGCCTTAGTTTTTATAAAGATCATGGATAAACAAAACGTAGTGAGCAGAATATATATCCGGAATCGCTTATATGGGAAACATTCTTGATTATCTTGACTGGCGGGGAGATATCCCCTTCTCTGTTGATCCATTTAATGAGGTTGATAATCTTTTATTATCAGAACTGGCTTATGTGAATTTTCCTGATATACCTGATGATGGTGCGGCAGTCCCGCTTTCGGATGTCAGTGATGTTTTTTTTCAGAAATTTCCGTTAGAGCAGCTGGAAAAGGATAGTTCTGACCTGAATAAAGCTCTTGTCTTGAAAAAGATGACCGGCAGTGTTCGATTCGGGAATATGAAATTATGCCGGTATGTCAATGAACTTGACAAAGAGCAGTCGATCCAGTTTTCAGCAATTACCTGTATTCTCGATGATGATACCGTTTATGTGGCGTTTCGGGGAACGGATCACAGCTTTACAGGGTGGAAGGAGTCTCTGGATCTCAGTTACACGAACGAGACCGAAGGTCAGCGGATGGCAATCGATTATCTCAGCGGCTTATCTGATCTGAAAGGATATCCGCTGCGGGTCGGTGGTCATTCTAAAGGCGGAAATTATGCGGTTTATGGGGCTGCTTTTTGTTCGTCTGAAGTTCGGGACCGGCTCATTGCCGTTTATTCCAATGACGGTCCGGGTTTTCACAACGATGTGATCATGTCAGAGGAATATCTCCGGATCCTTCCAAAGATTTTAGCGATAATTCCGGAGGCTTCTGTTATCGGTCGGCTGCTGTTGAATGCCTCTGTCCCCATCATTGTGAAATCGACGGCTGTCGGTCTCATGCAGCATGATGCTTTTTCCTGGTGCGTTCTTCGCAATCGTTTTGAACGTACCGGCATTTCCGGTATGGGCGTATTTCTGGATAAGTCCATCAGCGATTGGACAGGACATATGGATGATGAAAAGAGAGAGTCTCTTATCGATTCTATTTTTACCCTGCTGGATCAAACCGGTAAGGAAAATTTCCGGGATTTGAAAGCGGAAAAGATGAAGACGCTGAGGACTCTATTGTCGGGAGTCAATGATTTGCCGAATGAAAAGCGTCAGGAGCTTTTCCAGATGATGCGGCAGTTGTTTGTGAGCGGCAGACAAACAGCGATTGCTGAGATGACACAATATCTTGAAAATATCAAGGCTGAACGGGCATCGAAATCAAATGATATATCGGTTCGCTCTTCGGGCCGAAAGTTATAAGCTGCGATTCACACGTTTGCCGGAGCACCGGGCCGGGTGCTGCTGCGGCAGCGCCCAAATGGGCGAAGCTCCTGCTTAGAACCAAATCGAGCGAAGCTCATACCTTACAGAGCAGGCGGCTTTTGAGTTGCCTCACAGCAATATTGACCAATGCGTGAATCGTGACAAGTTATCAATGAATTAATCACGAATTTTGAACGAGTTTATTGACAAATCAATTTGAATGGAGTATTATATAACTCGTTGAACGGCGGGGTAGCTCAGTGGCCAGAGCAGGGGACTCATAAGCCCTTTGTCGAGGGTTCGACTCCCTCCCCCGCCACTGTTAGGACGTTGGCAATCTTATAATTACGAGCAAAGTATTCAGTTGTCAAGGTTCTAAATTGGTGTGAGGTGCGTTCGAAACAATTCACACCTGACGCCGATGCACATACTGTACCAGTAAACAATTTTATTTATTTTTATATTAAATTGGTTTGCGTAGAATCGTCTGTGCTAATTTTTTCTTTTTGATTTCCGCTGCATTTATGCAGTATAAAGGATGGTTCTTATGGGATTGTTCAGAAAGAGGCAAAGTAAAGAGTATGTGGAAGAATGGAATTTTACATGCAAATGCATGGAAGAACTGATGTCACTAAAGAACTCTTCGAATCCTGATGATCTGATCGGTCTGCAAATGACGAATCCTGAAGATTATTTTGTATGGAGAAAACAGAATCCCACACTGGAGCCAAGAGATTTCTTCTATCGGCCAGGTGCTCCGGATATAAAAGCAATGCGTAAGTCTTATGAAGATCTTGCGTTGAAATTACATGAAGCGGCGGTATTGTCAGAAAGGATAAAGAAATGGGACTCCTGAGATATTTATACTATAAAAACAAAGCGCATCATGAACATGAAAAAAGGTATCCGAATCTTACAGGGATCACTCCGGAAGAAATGAATGCTGCTGTTCAGGATATCGCTATCTATCAACAAACACATAGTATTACTCAAGAAGAGTTTCCTAACATCATCAATTATATAAAATGGAAAAGAAAGCATCCGGGGAAAGATGTTAATAATACTTCTCTCGATGTTATCAAAAGACAAATAATAATGATGTGAAAGGAATCCAAAATGAAAAAGAATATCTGTGTTGTTATCGTCCTGATTCTTCTGGCGATTATCGTTTCCAATGTTCTGGCAGATAGTAATTGGAGCTGGTCCTATACAAAGCCAACACCGACGCCAACATGGAAGTCTAATAAAGTGACATGGAAGTGTGTTGATGCCACTTCCTATGATGGGAATGCTTACAATGATAACAAGTGCACCAGCAGCACCGGGCAGGTCAGGTATGTTTCTGATTCCGAAGCAAGACGTCTGGATCCTTCTTATCGTCCAGGTCAATCAGGTGCTTGGTATTACAACAATAAATAGAGCCTGTATACAACGCCTACAGGCTTGGCGGCCGCACTGATATCAGGCTGCGGACTTTGAGCATGCTCTTCGTCCCGGACGTAAATGGCGTGAAGCCAGGAGGACTCTTGTCATACTCCGGGACGATGCCCCCCGGGTTGGATTCGAACCAACGCAACGGCGGTTAACAGCCGCCCGCTCTCCCACTGAGCTACCGGGGATTGGTATCAAATATGGAGCAACCCTTATTATAATTCCCCATCGTTCGAATCCGGTATCGTTTCGACATTTTCGGAAACTGCCGGGATGATTTGATCCACATCCACCCAGCGCACACCCAGTTCGGATGTGGAGTCTGTTACCAATACTTGGCCGTCAGATCCAGCCTCAAGTCGGACGGGATCTCCGGGACCGCGGAAGACGATGATATCTCCTTTGGCCAAGCCGATCATGCGGCTGATCTTCCCGGAAGTATCCGGGTCAATCCGGACCTGAAAAATTTTTTTAACCGGCTCGGCAATGGCATTGACACTTTCACGTATGATGAGTTTCATTATTCACCCAGAATCTCTGCACATTCCTCAGCGGTGATCCACTTGCAGGTCACCGCGCGCCGAACTCTGGCTGCAGTCCATAAGTGCCGGTCGTAATAGGATTTCACCACTTCAAACTTTTCGCTGTGTTCCATTATTCCTCCTCAGTAATCATAAGCAAATAATCAATGTCTGCCCGCGCCTGTTCTGACTCTGCCGTCAGAGCCTCATTCTCCATCGTCAGGAAATCAATATCAGCGCGAAGGTGGTCCTCCATCGTCGGGATCACCTCCGGGCTTGACCACTCCCCGCCATCGATGGAGATATGCTCCCACTCCCGCCCGTAAATATTTCGGATGGTGACAATCTCCGTCAGCTCCTCATCATACAGAGCGACATAATCCATTCCACGGATGGCAATCGCCCCGGTGTAAGTGTTATCGTACCAATGTAAAATCATTAGATACCTCCTCCCAATGCGCGGATATTATCCGACAATTCCAAATGCTGAGACGCATTGAGCACGACTTTGTATATAACCAGCGCGGTTATGTAACAAGAATGATATACAGAACTATTATTCAATTGCCCAAATACTTTTCCATAGCCACTCGATGGTGTAGCGACTTCTGAATTTGCCAATGAAAGAGATTCGCCGTTTCGATACATAGATGGAGTAGTTTCCCAATTTCCAGCAAGAACTCCATTTTCAGCAAGTGATCCAGCTATATAATATGACGTATTTGAAAATGCACTCATAGTAGGCCTTTTAGTAGTGTTGTTTACCCATGATTTTATATTCAACTGCCGATTTCTATTCGGAATAATTCCTGCACAATAAGCATGGGTTGTCGATACAGCATTTGCTTCAGTATATCCAAATGCAGCGGATAGCATATTTGTGTACTGACCTGCCAGCGAAGCATTTGTCAGACCTGCATTTGATGTTGCCGGAATGAAAAAGCCTTTGGTAACTGACCATGTTTCCGTACCAAGAACTTTGCTCAACGGATACTCTGCCCCATCATTGACATTGAGCAGTGCCTCTGCCTCATCAAGACGTCCAACGAATTGATAGGCGGCAATCACGTCACTTTCTAAGATTCCATCCGGAAGATACCATTTATCAAAAGGCAAGTGCCGCAGGCTGTACCACCCGGCGTCACCATCAGCATCGGAACGTTTCGCCAAAACCTGACCGGTCGTCCCCCCATCAGGCACCCCGGAACCACCGCCGCCGGAAGGTTCTGCCCACGCCCCGTTCTTCCGCAGATATTCCTTCCCATCCGACGGAGCGTCACTCAATTTCCCGGCAGCGGTTGTCTGCGCAGCACTGGCTGCATCCCGTGCGGTAGGGTCTTTGACATTATAGGTCTCTCCATTGACCGTAATCTTACTTGCATCCGTCATCTATCCTCCTAATTAAAAATCAAAGTTTCATTTGAATAAGTTACATTCCAATACTGCCTCACCGCGGTCCCGTCATGGAAGTAAATGGGATGTTCATCATACAGCGACATTTGATAGGCACTGCTGGCCCTGCCGAGATGCATGTAGTAGTATCCATCCTTTGAAGACGGCAAAGCCTGTGTTAGCGGAGACGCTGAGGCAATGCGGAACTTCCCGCTGGACTGCTTCGAACATTTCAGATACAGATCCTTTTGAGCTGTCAAAGATTCAGTGCCGCAATTGAAGGTATACCTCAGGTCAATACTGCTGCGTGCAAAGTACAAAGCTCCCGCTCCGATCGCAGCGTTGGCCGCGACATTGGTAGTGGAGTCGTAATAGTAGATCTTCCCGAAAGGCAGAAAGTCCACGGTCGTCAGCATCGTCTTTGTCGTATCAACAACGTTGTTATCATTGTTCAGCGGAGTCAGCTCATCCCGCGAAACGTGAAACAAAAGCTGATACCGATATACCGCGGAATCCGCAATGAAGTTGCCGCCGCCTAAAGATTGATTCGCAAGGTTGTACTGATTGTTGTACCAATAATGCTCCACCCATCCGGCACCGTCATAGGTGAAAGCCAGAACCGCTCCGGCAACCCAGCCGTTTGATGCATCCGTGGTTCCCGGCCGGGTTGTACCGTATCGATAAATCGGTTTCGCACCTGTCCCATTGACGTTCAGCGTCGGGTTTGCTGCGTTGTTCCGCTCCTTAAATTTGACAAAGATCGTGGCTCCTTCAACCAGGACAAAGCCGGTCATGTCCACCACCTTGGCAGCAGTGGCAGCGGCTGTCTCGCAATAGCCATAGGCAGTTGAACCTATAGCATGAGCGATATTCCCCTTTTTTATTTTTCCAAAGTACCCCGCAACTTTTGTCGCCATAGATCACCTCATCAGGCTTCACTGATTCCAGTCACGACACTCTTTTGGGTCACGCTGATATTCGGAATATTTCGTGCGGTATACTTCAAGTCAGGCACAGCCCCATCATTGATGATCAGCACACCATTCTCCACTACAAATGTTGGCATGGAGCCCGCATCCCAGCTGGTGATGTCGTCCGCTGCAATCGCAGTGCCGGCAGATGCGCTGCCAATATTTTCCTTCGTCGCCTCATACTGCGTATCCGTAAACTTCGCCCAGGCGGGGACATCGGCGCCAATGGTAAAACCGCTGTCCTTGATGACCTTGCCGGAAGTGCCGTTGAAAGTAGCTACCCGGTTCGCAGTCGAACTGGACGGACCAGTTACAGCTCCATCAATATTCGACTGGATCACCGTCCAATCAGCGTTCGCGGCAACCGTACCATCCTTCACACAGACGATCATATCTCCGATCTCACACACGACCCCGGCATAGGTTCCGGCGGTGATGACCTTATAAGTCCAGCCATGAGTATGAGTATCCGGCAAAGCTGTCACCGTAGCCCCGGAAGCACCGATCGTTCCTTTGTAAACCATCGCTTCAGCGACTCGCATCAATGCCTGTACAAATGCGGTGGTTGCGATCCTGGTGGAATCGTCATCGGCTGACGGTGTCGGTGCAGTAGGAGTTCCGCTGAAGGCCGGACTGGCCAGCGGTGCCTTACTCGCATCCCGAAGATCATAGGTAATCGACCCTTTTTTGATTTGACTGATTTCTGCCATAATACTTTCTCCTTAATCCAAACTAACAAAAGTTTCAGGCAGATGCAAGACTCCATCGCTCACCTCCGCATCCACTTTATAATTACCGAGTGAGATCCACCCGGCGTCTCTCCTCAAATAAGCCTCCCCGTTCTCAGGAGCTTCCGGCACTTCCGAATTGGTGACTGTGAATTCTACCGGCTCCATTGCAGGATCTGTGAAGTTGATCTGGTAGTAATCTGTATTTTCCACAGTCGCTGTCTTTTCAATTGACCGGATCCCGTTACCCATCGGAATACTGAATTTCAGGATCAGGTCTTTCTTCGTTCCGACATTCTCGACTGTCGCCTCTGATCCTGCCGGAAGCGTTGCTGTGGTTCCAACAGCAACAGACGTTTCCTTCATCACGGAGACATACCCCGTGCCGTTCCACTTATAAACGACATTGCTTTCCGTGCAATAGTAAAGTCTGCTCCGCTCTCCTGCAAGCGGCAGGTCCATCTCATTTGGAACTGCCACCATGTACATCAGCGTACCGGAAGGCTCCAGCCTGGTCACGGTAGGATTCACAATGACCGCCCCATTCAGCACCAGTTCCCGGTACCCGGTCTCATACTCTACAATTACATCATAGACGCCCTTTGCAAAGCTGATCTTTTCAGTCTGCTCAAACGTCAGCATCAGCGTGATCAGTCCGCTGGTTCCGTAGTGCAGCCCGATGAAAGGAATGCTGTCTGCTGATTCGGAATACTCCGCCAGCCTTGCATCGATCACAGCGCCAACCAGGTTCACCGGCTTCCCTTCGTCATCCTTCAACACAAAGTTAAAAACGAAATCTGCACCGATATCTATTTCTATGTCATACGCACTTTTCATCGTGTCACCTCACGGATGATCCTCGCCTGTCCCATCAGGATCTTCGTCCTCGTACCATCTTCATCGATCAGGAATACATCATAAACGCCTCGGCTGTAAGGGATCAGTTTCGTTTCCGCATGCGGCATTTTCAAAAAGAAACCGTCTCCCGTCATTCCAACCGTGAACTCAAAGTAGTCAGCAGCCTCCGCAAATTGCCTCAGGTGGGATTCGATCTTCCATTTCCCTGTCGTGTAGATCCGTTCTTCTTCCTCAACAACTCCCCAGCCATCAGAGCAAACCAGCGTCTCCGCTTCTTCATCCATCACGGAACCATCCACGATATACAGGTTCTCGTTCTGGATCATCACACCGTAGTCTGCAATTTCAGATTCGTCATCCGCCTCAAACTGGATCGTCAGTTTGTAATCCGCTCCCTGTTTTATCGTAATGTCAAACCTCGGTACATGCTCCCCTTGGATCATACCCGCAGCTCCCTTCTCACTACCTGATACATGGCATCCGGTGTCGGCGTTGTACTCGTCATGATCTCAACCGGCTCCATGATGGATGTGCCGTAATAGCTTTTGAGCTTCGCGATATTCAGCTTTGACTGATACCCTCGGCCATTCGCATAATGCCAGTAGTCGCCCTGTATATAAACCGGCGTCGGATGCGGAGCCGTGAAGACCCAGAAGTCTACCACCTGGCCGCCTCTTCCGGTACGGCCTCCCATCACATGTTTTTGAAATACAAAATCCAGCTTCAGCCGGTACAGCGCCAGCGCACACCAGTATTCCTCTTTGGAGTCCGGCATGATACCCTGCACCGGTTTCTTTTCTGGAAACTTCTCCTTTGCGATATGCGATGTGCTCACCGGCTTTGGCCGGACATAAACCTTATTGCCCGCCCCTCGTACCGTTGAGCGTCCCTTGATCTGAAACACATCCTTCTTCGCAACCACCCTACCACCTACATCCTACATCCTAAATTTCATTCAACGTCAGCTGGATCAGCATTCCCGGCCGATCCATCTCCCGCAGATTGCTGACATGCGGCGGATCCACAAAAACGATCTTGTTATCAAAAGGATAGGTAAATGCTTCCATGTGCAAAGCCGTGGCGTTGTTCGCCCAGTTGATCAAAGTCTCCAGCCTGTCCCACGGTGTTATCGTTTCCACTTCTCCGCGGAGGTTGACATCATCCACCACATTCCGGCAGCTCAGGCCGATGCTGTATTTGGTACCGATCTTGACGACTGTCTTCATAACAACGGCCTTTACAAAAGGAGTCCGCTTCTTGTCATTCGTCTGCAATCTCAGCCGGTACCGCAGTCTCTTTGCGGATACCCCGAAGTTCGCCTTGAACTTCACTTCCTGATCCGGACTCGTCACATAATGCTCATTCATCGGATACCATGTCGGATCCTGATCGATCTGATAGTCCGCCTCGATATAAACATTGTCGGCTTCGAGATGTTCAGCCATTATGTTCATGCTGCCCCACTGTTTGATGACATCCACCATCCCGATCGACATCCAGCTGGAAACCAGTACCGATTCATGTGTATACTCCGCCTCGTCATCATAGTAGGCCTTCAATGTATTGGACGGCATCACCAGCCACACAATATCATCTCCGACGGATATCCACAGCCGGTCAGGTCTCGTCCCGGAGATCGCCTGAAAACCGATAGCCCGGATCCGTTCACCGGCATTCGGAGCCCGGTAGATCTCATGCCATCCGGAATTATTATTCAGCATCACCGAGCTCACACCATCCACTGCGTCAATGGCAGCGAAGTACCTGCCCGGATAGGCCAGCATGTCACTGATCTGCCCTTGCCGTTCCTCCGGTAATCCCGTGTCGCGGTCTGGTCCCACCGCGTCCACCTGCTGGTTGTAGTAGCGTTGGATCCCTCCCCGCATCCAGCGGAAATAATAGTAGACGTTATGGACCATGGAGCTCTTCCCGTTCCATTCCTCCATCACCGTGCTCAGTTCTTCCAGGTTGATCGTGTCTATTACGTTCTCTCCTGATATGGAATGGATCATCCCTTCCCGATTGATCCACAGCGTTTTGTACTGAGTGTTCATCATTTGCGGATATTCGTTCAGACCGGTGATCTTTCCATAGGAATCATTGAAAGTCATCGAAGTAACGAATTTGTCGTAGGGTACCGTCTCGATTTTCAAAGACTCCATTACCGGACTCGATCCTGCTGTGATCGTGATATGCAGCCGGCGCCATCTTCGCTTCGTTGTGAATGCCACATATAGTTCTTCCTGGTTTGTTTCCAGCTGAACAGTTTTGACGTCTTCGTAAATGATGTTATCTTCCGATGCCTGAAATGCTACAGAGAAAGTGGCTCCGTCCCCTGTGATTACACCGGCAGTGATCTTATATAGAACCGATACATCATCCGGCTTCATAAAGTCTACCCCATCGGTAAAAAGTTCCGATTCTCCCCGCGGGATAATGCTGTCTGCTTCCCGGATCATGTTTCCGTTACCGTCATCTACTTCCGGATTGAGATCTGCAAGGACGATTTGTTCCGGCAGCCAGTCCGTTATCGCTGATTGGCTCACACTGATTTGATGGTGGTCGTCATCGTTCTGAGCACGCCAAAGCATCAGCCCGTTTGTATCTCTGACGGTCTGCAAGTACATCGCACAATTCTGGATCAGAACCTGTTCCCGTGGATCTTCTTCCGGGTCCGGTTCTTCCTCCGCATCCGGATCAACCGGCGGCATCATATAATGCTGATATTCATCCGCAATGCTCATCCAATTACCATTCGCCCATTTCATTTTCCTGATAGGGATCCTGTCCCCCTGTGCGAAAAAGATAATGTCATTGGCAATAATTATGTCCGTTACATACCCAGTCAGGCCATGAGTCTCCTGCGGTATTTCATAAAAGGTATCGGTATCCGTAATGATGTAGACTGTAGAATCATCCTGTTCAATTGTCCATGGTTCATCCACTGTCAGGCTGTCGGTATCATTGGATACCACAGTCCGCCAGACAGATTCGGTCTCAGCGATACCTGTGCCATTGATGATCCCGACCCGGCAGCCTTTCCACTGATCAACTGTCCAGCTTTTTGCTTTATCAATAATTTTGTAAGGATCAAATTCCACGGCAGGAGTAACAGGTTCCGGTGTACTTTCTGGACCATCAGGATTCTCCGGGTCTTCCGGTTCCGGTTCCGGTGCATCCTCTGTCGGCTTGTACATACCGATTTCTCCGTTGACATACAGCTTCGGTTCTCCCGTCGGCAGCTGCGTCAATGCGAAAGTCAGCTGCTTATAAGTAAAGAACCGGGCCATCCTTCCGGTGTCCGCTGCACTCAGCCGGTAATACAGATCATATCCGTAAAACGAACCCCAACGTCCTTTGTAAACTTTCGTGCTGGATTCTTCGACCGGCTTCATACCGATCTGCCAGCAGTTGCTCAGCTCCCCCCGGTCCGCCTTGGCCATGATCCAATAGGTTCCCGCAGCAAGGGACTGGGACGCGAATGAGAACTTCCGGAACTCGCTCACCACGTCTGTGATCTCATCCACAGTATAAACATGCTGCGTGATCACGCTGCCAGGTACTCCGTTGTCATCATTGCAAAGGCTGACGGTCAGCCCTGACTCCGGCACACCTCTGCGCCGGAGCAGGATATAAAGCTGACCTATCCCAATGGAAGTTGTAATGGAAAAATGTGTTGCATAAGCGTTCGAGGATTCGATCATCTTCCAGGTAACTGAACCCGGATAATTGCTGATCGCATCCTTGAGCCCTTTTGCGTAATACTCAAGCGGCGCATTATAGATCTGCTGCCATGCAGTCTGACACCGTTTTGAATCAAAGAAGCGTGTCGTGTCCGTCTCGTAATCTTCCAGAGCCCTGCCTCCGCTCCAGTCATCCTGAGCGGTTGCGGACCATGGCTCTTCCAGATCCTCATACTTCGTCGTTCCGCTTTTTGTTCGCAGTGCCGACCGTTGGTTCGGATCCATTGAAATGTTGAAAGGATCTGCAGCCCCTTTCGAGTCACAGATGATCAGACCAAGCGTCTTCTCACCATCCGTCAAAGACACATGATGTGTACTCTGCTTTATCTGCGGTCCTACTTCGACATGAGTCATACAATCTCTCCCCTACCAACACGGAAACGTCATCGTCCTGATCTTCAGCCGCTTGTTTGGCAGCTGGCCATAATCCCGTTCATAGATCTTCGCCTCATTGTACATGTCAGTGCTCACCAGGTTATCCTTATGCGTCTTCTGGATCAAATGCCGGCACAGATAAAGCCAGGACATATACCGCAAATACAGTGGATCAACCTGACTGCTGATCTCGTCATCCTTCCCGACTGCTCCGTGATAATCCACGTAAGACAGGCGGATCGTTCCGCCCTTCTCGTAGATATTCCGGTGCTTGTTATAAAGGACCAGCCATCTGTCCTCAATGCGCCAGTAATGGCACACCGACCACTGCTGTCCGGTAAGCAGCACTTCCCGCACATCTTCGGTCACTCCGTCAGGCAGCTCGTAATCAACAACATCCGGATCATAGACAAGACTGTCATCATACTTCATGATGCGGTACATTCGCAGCACGGAATTGACCGCGTTGATCAGGTTCTGTGTGTCAAATTCCTGCCATGCCCCAATCGTGATCTCATCGCCTGGCTCGACATCGTATATATTCTCAGTCCAAATTGTCTGTCCGGAACTTTGGCGGATCCTCCCGAACTTTCCCGCAGCCTTACCGGACCGGAACCAGATTGTACCGCCGCCAAACTCCGCGACCCTGCCGCTCAGTTCCCGGCAAACCAATTGATCTCCGGAGACAGAAGTCACCGTATAATCCTCAGTTCCTTTCGCAAAAGCGGCCAGATCCAATGTCGCATCAAAAAGTTCCATTCAACCTCCACTGAGCACATGGGGACTGACACCCGTGCCGCACAGCCGGCACTGCGTGTCTGTCCCCATGTGCGTCGCTTATTCTTCCGGACAGTAAAACTCCAGCTTTCCTCTCGGCTTGAATGCACGCCGAACCATGACGACCTGACCATTCAGCGGATCCCGGAATTTCATTTCAAACAAAGAACTCAGATCATAAACCACATCAGCAGCAGCCACATCAGCTGCAGTTACTTCTTCTTCATTCTTACTTCTTACTTCTTCATTTTTCTTTCCCATCGTATTTCTCCAAAATCACGGTGCCGTCATAGTCATACTCTGCAATGCACAGATTCGCACCGATAAAATGGAAAGGCAGTCCGTCCTTCCATTTGACGTCATCAAAGATGTATACCCGGTCACCCTTCTGCAGCACGATATTTGACCGCTGAACTGTTGTCCACCGCCTAACATAAACATACTCACAGGCAATCCGATAAACTCCCGCGGCCAACAGGTCTTTCTCTTCCTGACCACCGGCAGCCGGCAGCTGATCACTGAAGTTCTTCAGCGGCAGGTCCATCGGATCAAAATGAGATTTGTAATCGTACCACACACGCCTTGCCTCAAAATGCAGGTGAGGCCCGGTCGTGTATCCGGTCTGTCCGGAGATCCCTATCTCTTGTCCCTGCTTGACATATTGATCCTTAAGGACCAGTACTACCTTCAAATGTGCATACAAAGTCGAATGGTCTTTGTCATGCTGAATGACTACCAGATATCCAAACCCGGTGCTATCCCATCCAGCAGCCATCACAATACCATCCGCACTGGCAAGTACCTCTGTCCCTTCCGGGCAGGCGTAATCGATTCCAGTGTGTGGCTTACCATAAATCGTCACACCGGGGATCAATTCCCCGTACCGCTGGGAAATCGGATAGTCCCCCTTGAAAGGCTGCCGATATTCCTTCATCTCAGATCCACATTCTCGATCTTGCCGCGAACTTCCAGCACGTGCAGGTACTGTCCCATAAACCGCAGCTGCTTCTTCAGCAGGTGCAGCGGGCAGTCATGCTCCGGCCCTTCCTGTCCGGTCAATTCCGCCGCTTCGATCCGGCTGCAGTAATCCCGCAGCTTGTAATAGCGGATCCGCAGCTGATGATATTCAGCCTGCATCCGCTCCTTATAATTTCCGCTCGTCATCTTTTCGATTGTGTCTTTGAGTTCCATCTTTTACTCCATACTTTAGATCACGACATTTTCAAATTTTTTGTAAGCGTCAAGATACCATTGTTCCTTATCGCCGTTATATGTCAGTTCATAATACATTCCATCAAATAAACTTGTTGATAGCAAGTATTTCCAGTTTTGCAGAGTCTTGCATTTCCAAACGATATATATGTCATAACAAGGTTTTGGATCAGATTTATCCAAATGCTTATCAACATATTCTCGAACGATATTTATTGCCTTAGTATCCATCTCATTTCCTCATCACTTCTGCGGCCAGACGCTTCAGATGCTTTTCATAATCTTCTTCGGCTTTCTTATACTGCTCCTTCAGCTTGTCCAGGGACCCGTTGATGATCCCTGCATCGTGCAATTTTTCAGCCATCAGGCACGTTAGCTCTCCCTGATAGTCGATCTTCGTCCACAGCAGGAAGTCATTTTCCGTCTTGGTCTGCTGCAGTTTCTTGATCGCGTCCAGCTGACTGTTGACCGCTCTGGTCACGATCAGCGTTATGACCGTTGTCAGAATACCGGCTGCTGAAATAATCTGCAAAACTTGGTTCATGGACCTCTCCTTCCTCTGTGGACATTGGACCCAGCATATCTGATATATTAAAAGTCGGCTTGGCCCATGTGAATTTATAATTGGCCAACCCGTACTGTGTGATACTGTCGCGTATCACATCTTCGTCCGGAATAGATACACCTGTATTGGTAAGATATTCCTTAGCCCGGCTGATGGCGTATGCCATCTTATCTTCACCCGTGATTCCTTTTTTCGTCCGGAAGTAATCTTCCGCTGCGGCATACCCGATCTGAGCAGCGTATGCAATCAGTCGTGCAAGATCCGGATTCTTCTCGCTGAGTTTCTTCCAGATCTCCACGCACCACTTCAGGATCAAAACGATAAACACCGGAACGAAGATCTTGATCAGCTGTTCCGCTGCCGTGCTCAATAGCATTTCCCAATTCACATCCATTGCTATCTCCTTTTAGGAGCACATGGGGACTGGCATCTGTGTTGCGAAGCCAACACTGCGTGCCTGTCCCCATGTGCGTCTTACTTTCTCACAGCACGCCGCCGGCTGAAACCCCAACCTTCACCCAGCCAAAACTCGGTGAAGTCCCGGAGACGGTCGCGACTGCCCGGCGATACCGGCCCTTCCCGCGGACCTTGATGTTCTTCTCACCGGCTTCGGTGATGTCCGGGAAGGTCACAATGTCTTTCCAGGTAACCTTGTCGTCAGACCCCTGGATCTTCAGAACGATCTTCGGTGTGGTTCCGGAGATCGTTCCGCCAACGACTGCCCTATAGTTGAGCTCATAGAAGTCATCTCCATGGAAGTCAACGGCATCGCCGGTGGTGGTGCTGGTCATTGCGCTGGTCGTTTCGATCAGCATCAGTTCCTTATCAAAAGCTCCTGCTGTCTTCATCCTGCACCTCCTCACATAAACTTCAGCCCGGTCAGCCAGGAAAGACTGCGGCGGTGGGTCACGATGTGGCCGATATCCCACTTGACAATTGTGCGGTCAGTCACACCGTCATCCAGCTCACCGATATGCTTTGCGCTAAGCGGAGCATACTGCCACGGCTGGTAGTGCTTCTTGTCCTGGCGGACAAAAAGGACGGACGTGGAATTGCCATTGGTCGGATCGATCGTGCCGTCATACAATTCCTTGTTGGTGATGATCGGAATATCCAACCCATTCGCGTCGGTGTCCTCGTAGGTGTTGCCGGCATCGACAAACTTGACGCCGTTGTAGTCCACGAACTGACGGCCCAGGCTGTCTTCTGTTGTCTTCAAATATCCAGAATCCCGGCAAAGCGCCCGGAAGTGTGTCAGGAAAGTGGAATTGCAGACTGCAAAGTCCGGCTTCTTTCCGTCGATCGCCTCGATCGCCTTATCCAGCTGCAGGAAAAATATGGAAATGTTCGTTGCGTAATTTGCGCCGGTCGGACTCAGATCCAGCACCGCGTTCCCTGCCGGGTTCGCGCAGACCTTCTGCCCCGGAAATTCTTCATTGATCATGTAGCGGACGCCAACGATTGCGTCCGGATCCTTCGACGGTTCGTTGTTGACCCACGCGTCATTGAACTGCCGCGTCATCGTGACGATGGTGTCATCAACCTGCTGCGTCATCGGATCTACGATCTTCGGTGTCTTGTCATCGCGGATCAGGTAGTCAACGTCAATCGTATTACCGAATGAAAAGACACCGGCCTGCACCGGTTCCGGCTTTCCCTGGATCACGGACTTGAAAGGTTCGTTGATCTTACGCCAGGAAAGCGGATTCCGTTTCCCGTTTCGGAAGGTCTGCACAGTCAGCGCCTGAATGTTTTCAAACTTCAGCGTGTCGGCCAGTGCGCTTTCTTCCTGCACGGTGAGGATGATCCCCTGCTCTAACTGGTAGGGGCTCAGTACATACATGTCAGCCAAACTCAAAGCTGCCATAAGTTATCTCCTTCTTGGCTCTCTCAATCCGGCGCTGATCAGATCAGATCTGTCAACCGTCTTGGGATCGCGGTAGGTGCTCTTGGCCCCGCCGCTGCCCAATGCCGGACTGCTCGCCATGTTCCCCGGGACTGTCCCGCTTGGGACTGTCCCATTCCCTAATCTCTGTTTCTTCGCCTCGAATGCCTGTTCAAAAGCTCTCACCATGTGGCGTCCCTTTGCAAACTTTTTCAGCTGTCCGTTCTCCGTAAAGAACTGTGTAAACTCCGGATCATCCCTGGTAATCATACCGACGCCCGCTTCCTGCGCCACGTCGTAGATATCGTTCCAGAAACCCTGTGTTACATCGCCGCCATTTGCTTTGATCCACGCCTCAGCCTCAGGACTTGCAGCAGCACTCTGACCGCCCTGGGCTTCAGGCTGGTCCTGTCCCTGCTGCTCTGACTGACCGGTTGCCGCAAGCATTGCACGGGCCTGATCCGCTGTCGGATTCTGGATTCCCGCCTGCTTCATCTGGTCAATCATTTTCTGGACGCGGTTATAGCTTTTGTCGGTGGATGACTGGACCAATCGCTCGATCCGATCCATCGCCGCATTCAATTGTTCACTGGTCACATAGTTGACTTGCGGCTGATTCGCATCCTGCCCGGACAATTGACCCTGACCACCGCCAACCATCTGCTGACCACCGGCCACTGTCCCCTGTCCACTGGTTGAATTCGCTCCCGGCTGCCCGACCGGTGCCGCTCCAATCAAACTTTCTGCCATAATACTTTCTCCTCTTCTGTTGCTTTAAACGCAAACAGGACGCCCCTTGATAGGACGTCCTGTTCACTTGAACCTTGACTATAAATATTTTACCATAAACTGCGTAGCCTATTTGTAATTTTTCATTCCTTTCAAATAATCTTCAAAGCTCATATATCTCGGATCCGCATATCGGTTATAAGTCTTTTGCAGCTCATACCGTGCCGTGTCGCTGATCTCCTTCCCGGTTGCCCTTGCATTCGTCAGCTCTCCCCGCGTGTACTCGCTCAGCTCCGCATAAGAGTTCCAGTAGGTCTCCGCATTGTATCCTTCGCTCCGGTTATCAAGCCACTTCTGCACATCCTGATGGGCTTCCTTATACTGCCGGTTCCATTCCCAATAGTCGGAAAGCTCCGGCATTGCGTTCAGGAAACCTTTACGCTGATCAACAGGCAGGGAATAATAGATGTTCTGGATCGTGTCGATTCCCGGATATTTCTGATCCTTATAGTCGTTGTAATACTGCACCGCGTCAACGACCTGATCGCTCAACCGCATCACCTTTTCAACGCCCTTCACGTCAATGCTGCCGATGTTCGGGTTCTTCCCGCCAAGCTGTGCGTTCCATCTTGCCAGCGTTTCCACCGGTACCGCCTTGTAATTCCTCGTGTCCTTGTTGATCATGGCAGCCTTAAACTCCGGCCCCAGCTGATTCGCCAGGTCAACCTGCCGCTCATACGGCTCGCCATAATAGATATTGCTGATATGCTGGTACAGCGTAAACTTCAGCAGCTCTTCCGGATCACTGATATAAGTCGCGGTACGCAGCGCATAGATCTCACCGTACTTGTCATACCAATCACTGACTGCTCCCTTGACCCCGTTCGCCTCGTCAAGATAAGCCTGGTCCCGCAGCGCTTTCATTTCCCGCAGCGTCTTTTCTCCTTCCGGATAAACCACACCGCCTGCCAGCGAAGCAGCCAGTCCGCCCAGTGCGGATCCCAGATCAGTATTTCCCTGGACAAACTGCTTGGCCCCTTCAGCTCCGGCAAACCCCGGCACACGCAGCATCGCTTCTTTCCGCTGCCGGTCTGCGGCCATGTCCCAGATCGTCCCTGATTTTTCATTCATCGCGTTCAGCCCGGCAATGTGATCGATCTCACCATCAGCGACCATTTGGCTGATCTGCTTCCGGATCTGCTGATCCCCGTACTGCCCAAACTCATTGAAATCATAGCCATAAAGTTTTCGCAGCGCCTTCTCAGGCATCGTCATTGCGTCACCGACAAAGGATCCCAGCTCACTCACAAGCGGAATGTCGGCGGTCAGCGCACGGATCGCGTTCCCGGTCCTCGTGCTGGAAAGCGTCCCCGGATCTTCCCCGGCCTGCTTCTTCTGCCACCAGTCATAAAAGATTGGCGGGCTCACAAACTGCCCGGCCAGACCGCCCAGTCCGCTCTTCGTTCCGATCTCCATCTGTGCTTCGGCCATGGCGTTTTCCCAGACCGCGCCTGTTCGATTTTGTTTCGCGTTCACCAGCTCTGCCTCTGTAATAGCTCCTTCCAAAACCATCTGAGATAAGATCTCTTCTGTCCTGGCATTCAGCGTCGCCTGGTTCATGTCGTTGCTGTAGCTCTGCCCGAACTGAGAGAACGGGAACAGCTGTGCATAAGGATCAATGTAATATCCGCCGCCCATCCAGTCAGGCAGGAATGGCAGCGGGATCCGGAACTTTCCTGCCAGCCGGCTCGGCAGATTCTCTTGTCGGTTTTTGTCCTCGTATTCCTTCATTCGCTCATAGGCGTTCCCCAGTGCCGGCTTGTCGATCATTCGCTTCGCCCACTTCCACATGCTGCGTGTGTACCAGAATTGATACGGGCTGATCATCGTAAGCATTGGATCAAAACCGTACCGCTGATTGTAGTTAAGCATCGCGGCATCCTTTTTCATGTCGCTGTACTTGATTGCCCGGTACTTCTCGTTCCGCATATCCTCAGCCACATCCTGATCCAGCCATGCCAGGATCTGGGCTCTGGTTCCCACATCCAGTCCGGACATCTTCGCGGTCTTTGCGTTCATGTCAGCTGTCTTGTAAGCCTCACCAAAAGCAGCCAGCGCAGGGTTGAGATACTTCTGCTGCAGCTCACCATAGGCATCGGCCAGCGGCATTGTCTGCGGCGTGCTGCCCTGCCGTGCCGGCTTGATAAACATAAACGGGTTCCGCGGTTCCTCAAACCCTTCCGGCTTCCCGACGTTGCAGGTCCGCACGATTTCAAGGATCGGATCATAATATACCAGCCCCTCAGGATTACGCATGTCAACACCCAGCACCTGATAACTCTGACCGTCTACTTCGATTGTCCGCTGCATCCGGTCCAGCTCTTCCGGCAGGTAGGCTACCAGCTTTCCGTCGCGGTAGACATTTCCGGCAATGTTCCAGAAACCATGCTCAAACTCGTAGGTCCGTTTGAAATAATCTCCCTTGTTCGGTACCGCTGTATCCGGATCCACTTCCGCGCCTTTCTTGTACCGCCGCTGCAGCTCTCGCACCAGGTCAGGGTATTGGTATGTGAAATCATTCATCACCTGCTTCTGGATCTCCGCTTCCCAGATTGGATTCCCCTTCGGCGCTGCACCTTCGGAGCCCTTGCACCACCAGTCCATATACTCCAGCGCATACAGATATTGATCCGCACTCAGGTTCCTGCCGTTGGAAAAGTCCCGCAGCAGTCTCTGTATCCGCGTCTCGTAAGCTGTGTTCAGCTCTCCACGCAGGTAAACAGATTCGGCCTGACTGAGCGGCATGGACATTCCATCATCAAACGTCCGCTGTAAATTCTCATCCAGCGTCTTTGCAAACTGCGACGTCCACTTTCCCTCAGAATCCATTACAGACTGATTCAGCCGCGGAGTCTCCCCATTGTCTGTTGCCTCTTGCCCATTGCCTATTGCCTGTTGCCTATTGCCTAAAGCCTCTCCCATCGCCGCATCAATCATCTGCTCCCGCGTCTTACTTTCCCCGAACAGAGATAGCTGATTCGGATCTCCGGCCTTGTAAACTTCTTCACCGTATGCGTTGAAGAAATCCCGGATCTTCTTCACGTTGTTCTTCGCATCCCCGAAGAATCCCGCAAGCAAAGCCTGTGTCGGCGTCCACCGCTCCATGCCGGGGATCGTGCTCTGTGCCAGGTAATCATGGATGTTGATCCCAGCCTTCCGCGCTTCCTGCAGCAGTCCTGCTGCGGCCATCACGTCCCCGGTGATCGATAAACTCTCCGCCCGGCTTCCGCTCTGGATCAACCCTTCGGCCCGTGCCATCTCTGGCAGCGATTGTTTCAGTCCGGATTCCAATGCCTGGATGTTGCTGTCCGAAGTCTCACTGAAACTGCGGATGATATCCATGCTCTCCGGTGTCGCGTAAAGCGTGGCAAACAAGGCGTTGATAAACCGTGTCCGTCCATCGGTGCTGAGGATCAGATCTCCGCTGCGGTTCGTCGTGCTATACCGTGCCCGTTCCGATTCCGGTAAACTCCGCAGCCATTCTACACTCGCCGCTGCGTTCTTATCCGTGGTGAAGGTATCAACGCCCTCACCCGGCACAATGTCCAGCGCGGCCAGTGTTCCCATGTTCACCTTGTTCGCATCGGTCAACGCATTCTCACTGGCGGTCATCACCTTGTTGCGATTGGAGTTCGCGTCCTCGGCAAAGCTCACACTGTCACCGCCAAGTCGCTCTCGGATTAGCACCGGATTCTCAAAACCGTCCAGCTGCGCCGGATCGATCCCGTAATCACCGACCGCGTTCCGCAGATATTCCTGATAGTTGCCCCACTGCTCCGGGAAATGGTCATGCGCATACTGCAAACTCAGCACCCGTCCGTTCCCGGATTCGACAAACATGTTCCCTTCCCCAACGATCGGAGTTCCCGAATCGATCGCGTGTTGTTCATCGATCAGCAGCCCCGCGTTCAGGTTGGCGGCATGTGCATAAACATCCGACTGATCCGCGGACCGGTTCCGAGCCTGAGCGTCTGCCGGATAATCCTCGTTGATAACCAGCTGATCACCGAACCACAGGTTACTCGGCACCAGGTCTGATAGCTCAACCACCTTATACTGCAGCTGGTATTTTTTCCCTGAGTTTGCCTGTGTTATCGAATAGGCATAAGTATTCGTGCCTTTCACCTCGTGCCATTCAGCAGGAGCGAAAGGATTCATCGTCGCGTCAGCCTTTGCGGATTGGATCGCCTCATACAAAGTCGCGTCATCCACCCGCCATCCGGCTATCTCCATCGGTACAGAGTAATTCTGCAGGGCGGCTTCTGCTTCTTCCATACTCCCAAAGTTCTGAAGGATCGTCCTGGTAACTTCAGCCTGAGCCCTTCTGGTGAGGGCCTTGTCAGACATCCTCATGTTGTGGCGATCCTGTCCCATCTGTGTCCGCAGATTGGTGACCAGCTCCTGGAATCCCGGCATGCGCTGCACATCGTCTGTCAGCATCCGGTCAAAGATATCCCGCAGCTTGACCCCGTTGATCTCCGCGTTGATGTTCAGCACCTCATCGCCGGTTGCACCGTGGAAGACAAACTCCCCCTGTCCGCTGTAATCATTGCCGGTGACCGTGGCCTTCACCTTTTTGTAAATGTCCAAAAGGTAATCCCGAAACTGCTTGAAGACCGCCTTCAGCCCGACGGTCGGTGCCGATCCATCCATCAAATATTGTTCAAACCCGCGGGCAAACTTCTCTTCCGCGTCAACGTACCGCTGCCGGTCTGCTTCGGATAAAGTCGGATCATTCCGCTGCCATCGTGCCTCCAGCTCCTGAAACTCTCCAACATCTTTGAATCCCGCCCATGTGGTAAACTCCGTCAGCAACGGCTGCGATAAAGTCCGCCGGAACAAATGCCCGCTCTCATGCACCATCGTCGAAACGTCACTCGCCTCCAGCATCCGGATAATGTTCCCGATATCAGTATGCTCAAACGTCCCCTTCACGATTTCCTGCGCCGCCTGATGGAGAATGTTCGGATCCAGCTTGTTGAACGTCCCGTCATTCTCAATCGACTTTATCTGCGTAGGGTCGAAGACAACATAGATGTTATCCTTGATATCTAATGGCCCTGCATCATAGGTGTTTTTCAGGATCACACCGTCATAGCCTTCTGCTTTTGCCTTTGCGATTATTTCCGCATAAGACATATCCCGATAATGTTCTCCTTTGAAATCATGGATATAAGGATTCTCGATTCTCAGATATACATCCATCACATTGTCAGGATTACCATGAGCATAATAATTTCCAGTCTCACTTGATCCGGCAAAGAAGATACCCATCTCAGCAGAAGCGGCTTCTGTATTGCTCCCTGCTAAATTCAAATCAAATATTTCGAAGGTTTCATTTGGTGTTCCGTGATGTACGATCAATGGCAAACCATATTCATCGGTGACTTTGGATTGACCGAACCATTCCCGGAAGTTCTCATTTCCGAAATGCTTCCGGATGTAGTCACCATACCGGCTGTTCATGATCTGTTCAACAGACATCTTTGAGAGCTTGTTTGCAATAGTCTGGCTTCCGACCTGTTGTGCTGTTGGTGACATATAGGTACCGCCGATATATGCGGAATCTCCCCATGATATCTGATCAATCGGAACATTTCTGGTATAGATCTTTTCTCCCTTGCCATAAATCGAATCGATCTCCTGCTTTGAAATAGATACTTCCACCCCATCTGTAATCGGTTCGTTGGCATATACGGTAACGGTTCCCTTCTTCTTTATGCTGTTGAAGAACCGCTCATTCATATCCGGCATCATATCCAGATTGTCTTCGATAAACTCATCCAGAGACATTTGGAACAATGAACCTTGTTCCAATTCAGGCAGCCAGTTCGCGATACCCTTCAGCATTACCGCCTGCGAATAGAACTCATCCGGATAGGCGCCATTATCCCGCGCCCACTGTTCCGCCGCAGCATCAAAGACCGCCATCATCAGATCAGCCTCAGCCGGTGTCCGTCCAGCTTCGATCCAACCCTGCTTGATCCCGTCCCGATCAAGATACCCGGCACGTTCCCGCATCGCTTTCTCACGCACCGCGTTGTTGGTATCCATCACCTCGGTTGCCTGCACTGTCTGCTCCGGCGTCATGGTCACCGGCGCATGGTTCTCGATGCCCGGACCCGCAGCACCCGCCTCATCAATGATCTTCGCGTTGGCGTCTCCAAGGTTCCCGATCTCCCGGATCAGTGCATTGTATCGAGGGTTAAACTCCGCGTAGAACTTCGCCTTGTCCTCGGCGTTCATCTTCGCGGTCTTCTCGTGGGCGTCCTGCTGCAGATCATGCATCTGCTTCCGGATCTCTGCGATTCGCTGATAGTTCTGCCGGAACTGCTCACCGCTCTTTTGAGTAGCAAACTCATACCCCTCAATAAAAGCGGCGTCCATCTTCGTCTGCAGATCCTGCTCCTGCTCAAAGTGCTTGTCGTAAAGCTCAGATACATTCCGTCGGAAGTCATCCCACACTTCCTGCTTCTGCACCGTGTCGGCCTTCTTCCCGGCAGCATTGAGTGCAGCAGTTCTTTCATAGGCCCGGTTCAGTTCGCGGCTCTTCGCGTCGTTGAAGTCCTGCCAGTTCTTGTTCTTCTCGTTCATGTAGCCGATATATTTCACAAAGGATTCATGTTGGAACCCCAGCCCCTTCATGATCCCCGCAGCCGTGGTGACTTCCTGCTTATAAAAATCTGCCCACTCCTTCTGCTGGCGGGTCACCAGATCAGTCAGCAATGCCTGAGACTGCGGCCCGTCCATGTTCTCGGCCTTCATTTTCTGATAGGCTTCCGTCCAGTCATTCCGCTGCCTGATCCAGAAATCGACATGGTTCATTTCCATCTCGCTCATCATCTGCGCAACAGGAGCCAGCCCCTCAGCCTCGACCGTCGCAGCCACATTGTTAGCCCGCTGGATCAGATCTTCCCGCCTCAGGTTGTCAACATAATCATCCAGCTTTTTCTGCACATCGGCCATCACTGCGGCCCTTTCCTCGTCGGTCTTGCAGTTGGCAAAGCGCTCATTGATCTCGTTCATCACGCCGGATTTTTCCATCACTTCTTCATAAACCCTCGCCTCACCCCGAAAAAGATCAGCGCACACCTGCTTCATTACAGATCCGGCATCCGGTTTCACGTAGGTATCAAACAGCACCTTCCGGATCTGGTCCATGTTCACGCCCGCTTCGATCGCGCTATAAATGACATTGGTCATGCCCGGCGTTTGGCTTTCGATCGTCTGCACCAGCACATCCGGCATCAGGTGGAAACCTTCTCCCCGTTTCCAGCGCTGTCCCCAGTATTGCTGGATCGAGACCGTCGTCAGCTGATTCCCCTGCAGCGTCTCCATCTTTCCGCTCAAAGAAGAAAACACGCCCAGCTTGTTGTTCGCGGACCGCAGCGCACCGTTCAATCCGGAAAGCGCTCCCTTCAATCTACTGTCAGACCCTTCCTTCTTCTTAGCCGAAACCGCAGACGTAAAGCTTTCAAGTCCGCCCTTCCCGTTTGAACTCTGGCCCCTGAATCCTGATCCCTCATCAATGTCCATCCGTGCCGGTGTTACACCAAAAGCAGTCATCCACTGCCGGATCTGTGTCGGTGTCATAAACCCCAGCACGCCCTCGGCAGCCGAAGTCACCGTGTTGTTGATAACATTGTTGATAAAATAAGACGGGCTCCAACCCAGCAGCAGTAAACTCTGCGCGCTCTTCATGGTGTCGAACATCAAGTTGATCGTGCCGTTCGGTTTGACCCCGTAGTAATCGGTATAGTATTCCGCCATGCTGTCGATCATCGACGTGGTGATCTGGTATTGCAGCTGCCGGATGTCCCATGCAAGCGGCTTACCCTTCCCGTCCTTCGCTGTCGTGAATCCCTTCACGATCGTACTGATCGGTTCCACGCCCCGGCTCACATCAATGTCGGCAAACATCCCGTTGTGCTGCCCCGCTATCTGCCGGACCCGCTGCTCAAAAACAGCAGGCGTCTCGGAGTATAGCGATAGCACATCCTTCACTTCCATGCCCAGCGCTTCTGCGGTTTTGGCCAAAGTCGCCCGCGCTCCCGCCGAATCCTCAAACTGCTTGATATAAATTTCCGGATTGGTCGCTGCGATCGCATGCCGCATCCCGTCCCGTACTGTCCTAACGTCAGCACTATCCGGCATCCCGGATTGCCCGCTGCTCTCCCCGGCTAAACTGTTCAGCCTGCCCCGCAGATCTTCCACGTCCTGCACGTCAGACAGGTATGTATTGAGCACATTGTTCGCAATGTTCCCGACGCCTGCCACCTTTGATTCCGGCAGCAGATCCGCAAGCCCTGTCCGCTCTGTCCTGGCAAACTCCTTGATCGTCCCGTCAGCATTGATCCCGCCGAAGAACCGGTCCGCCGCGCTCAGGCTTTCCACATCAGCCGACCGTGCCAGGTTCTTCCAGTTGTCGAAGAACTCGTTGATCCCGCCCGGTGCCTTTGCTTTCGTCAAGGCCTGATAGACACTGCCCAAAAAGGGTACCTGCGTCAGCATGGATCCACGGTTCGCCTTCGCCGCTTCCACACCCAGCTCATTCCCGGTGACCTTTGCCAGCAAACCCGCGCCTTCATTCTCCAGCGGCGTTGCCAGGATATCCAGATCCAGCAGCATCTGCATCGTGTAGTCGGAAACAAAAGCAGTGGTACCGCCGGCCCGGTTCACCAGCTCATTCATGATGGCGGTCTGCGTGTCCCGATCCAGCCCCATAGCGTCCATCTCCTGGTACATCTGCCGGATACCACGCATGGCTTCGTCGCCATAGGTACCTTCCGCCATCTGTTGTTTCTCATTGATCCCGCGGTTGAAATACCAGGCTTCCCCCGGCTTGGTTCCTTCTTCTCCCTTGAACACCTGCTTCAAAATATCGATCGCGAAGTCTCCCAGAGATCCATATGTCTCATAGGTAAACTCCCCGGCCCGCCACATGTCGCCGGCATTTTTGATCACGTCCGAAAGGCTGTCGTTGATGGCAGCCATCAAACCATAAGCGTCATTCGGATCCGCATTGGCCCGCTCAATATTCTGCCTGGCCATGTTGTAGGCTTGGGCGCCGAAACCGACGGTGTGCTCCATGATGGTGTCAGGCAGATCTGTCAATTCCAGAAACTTGTTGAATCCCGGAATCTCTTTGCCGCTCACTGCCTCGTAGAAAACCAGACCGCCGGTCAGCAGTGCAGCACCGCCCAACACATAGGGATTCGTCAGTGCTGCAGCGATCCCTTCCCCGCCCAGCGTACCGAGCACACTGCCGGCTACCTTCAAACCGACCGCTCCGGCCATGGCAGAGGACGTTGCCTTCTGTCCTGCCTGTGAATACTTCGTCCACTCCGGCGCGTTGATGCCCGGATCATTTGTGGAAAGCGCTGTGAAAAGTTTACCGATCCAGTCCAGTTGGTTCCAGTCTCCCTTCTCCCTTTCCTCATTCCAGCCCTGCAGTGCCGGATCACTCGGAGTATAAGGTGTCGGGGACTGGTCCGCCTGCGGGCCTGTTCCCGCTGCAGAGTCTCCCTGCTCCGGCTGAGGCTCCCACCAGTTGTCCCTTTTGATCACATCCGTCACAAAAGGATCGTCATTCATCAGCGGTCCCCACTGATCCACCGGCTTCCCCTGATTCCGGTAAGCCATGTAATCATGCAGCTGGTTGATCTGCTCTCGTGTGTAATGCTCATCCTGATACTCCGGATCCTGATCATACCGGTTCCACACATCGATCATGTTCTCCGGCTGCGCGATCCAAAGCTGAGAAGGTGCAGGGGACTGTTCCTCTTGCTGATCTGTACCCGGCTCCTGTCCGCCGACTGCCTGACCGCTGTCAACTGCAAACTGACCACTGCCTCCTGACTCCTGACCGCCGCCCTCAGGTTCCCCCATCGGCCCGGAATAATATCCGGCGTCCCCTCCGGAAGACCCGCCGCCAACAAATGAATTATGGATCTGTTCTGACTCTTCCTTCGTCAGTAATTCCCCGCCAAATAAATATTCCGCCATATCACTATCCCCTATTGCCTAATGCCTATATACTCCAGCTCGAATTCGGATTCCAGTACATGCCGTTGTTCGCAGTCGCGGCATTCCCTCGCCCGCTGCTGCTTCCGCCGCCATAGCTGTAACCACCGCCGCCTCGGCCTCCGCCTCCGCCGCGTCCGGAATATCGCGGGACATTCCTTCCTGCCTTCTTCCAATCAGGACGGTATCCATAGAACGTCCCGAAGTTGTTCCAGTAATCCCGCATCCCTTCTTCCCAACCGCTGTAACTTCCGCCATTAGCCCGGTAATAATTCGCTTTGATCTGATCGACCGGATAATACTTTCCATCAGGTGCTATGTAATATCCTTCGTACTGATTTTTCCCGCCCCGTTTCAGGTAGGGCTTGTTTCCCATTTTATTCAGTTCTTCCTCCGAATAACCGCCCTTTCGATACGGAGCCTTGACAACCTGATCACCTTCATTTGCAGGATAGGACCCTGTCAAATATAAGGACCCCTTCGGCACATCCGGATTCTTTCCGCTGCCGGCTCCCGTTCCCGTTCCGGTACCTGTACCAGTTCCGGTACCAGTTCCGGTTCCGGTGCCTGTACCACTGCCGGTTCCTGTGCCATTTCCTGTCCCGGCACCTGTCCCGGTTCCTGCTCCTGTTCCGGTACCACTACCGTTCCCCGGTCCTTCACCGCGATACACATACCGCTGATTCTGCTGGGCACCAGGATCATAAACCGGAGCCCCGCCTTCCCAGCTGTTCACTGCAGCATCCGCCCCCGGTCTGCCATTTCCTGTTCCGGTACCACCCGCTCCGGTGTCCGGCTTCCGGGTAGGTCCTCCTGACCCCTGCCCCCCGGCACCTGAACCCTGAGGCTGATACACATACCGCTGGTTCCCCGGTTCCCCGTTCCGCTCTCCGCCATTCTGATTCCGGTTCTCCCGCATATATTCACTGACACTCTGATCAAATTCCGCAGTACCCGGAGCATACCCAGAATTCTCAGCATTCTTCAGAGCATCCTCATATGTGCCAGGCGCCGGATAGATTTTTTCAAGCACATCTTGAGATGTAACCAGCCCCGGGATCTCACCCGCAGAAGCCATCTGGTTATATTGCTGAGCCAATTCCCGTTCAGCCCGGACCCGCTCATCCTCGGAAGCAAACACCCTGTCCCTCAAATTCGCTGCAAGAAAATCCTCATAGCTTCCCAGGTTGGCCGCGCTCTGACCCAGCTTCCCGATGTTATAGCCAAGCCATCCATAATCCCTCGTGGAAGGCTCTTGTCCACTGGTCCCTGCTCCTGGCTCATACCGTTTGATATTCGGATTCCGTGTATTGCCTGCACCGATCAGGTTCTGCCTCAGGATGTCAAGCTGTGTATTCCGTTCCGCTTCCTCCCGGCTTTCACCCTGTCCCATCCGGATCCGGATCCCGTCTTCCAGCATCGCTTCATACCCGCCCGGATAATCACTGCTCACCGGTGTCAGGTTCAAACCGGGGACTGTTGCCAAAGGCGTCTGTCCCGCACTGGCACCGCTTCCGGGAACTGCCCATCCGAAACCATTCTCCGCCAGCCACTGCGGATTGTTGACCGTCAGACTGTCCACCGTCAGGTTCGGATTGTACTGATATTCCGTCTGGTAATTCCGCGGCGTGGAACCCACATCCCTCGGCAGGATCGGGCCTGTTGCAGTCGTCCAGTTCAGCGTTCCCGGTTCAGCAGGACCCGCTCCGAGATAATGCTGACGATTGGCACGCAGATCCGCAGCATCCCGACGGGCCTGTTCCGCCTGACGGTTCGCCTGAGCGATTGCCGCAGCCATGTTGTCCGGATTCGAAAGATAAGCCTGCTGCCTTTCAGCGGACCAGTTCCAGAAATCAGCCGGCAGTCCGCTCGTTGACGTCTCCTCTTCCAGCTCCTGTTTCAGGTTGATATTCGCCATCCGGTCCTTAGCCGTCCGCAATCCGCCGCCTTCATAAACCACCGGTGTTTTCTCTTCCGCCTTTTTATAACCGTTATTTTCTTTTCTTTCCTCAGGTGTTTCCTCCACAACAGGGACATTCACCTCTGCAATCGTCTCAGGCTGACTGTCCCCGCCGCCATCATCAGCCGGCGGATTGTATTCATGCTCTTCCTCTCCACCTCCGCTGCCATCATCAGTCGGTGTCCAGCTGTGCTCTTCTTCTTCCTCAGCGGGTTTTACATACGGCTCATAATACTTCTGAGATTCACCGCTTGCGAAATAGTCATTCGCTCTTTGACCGGCCTCCATTGCGAACCGTACACTGTCCGGAACATAACCGCCTCCGGAACTGCCGCCCTGATTCTTTTCCTCTTCTTCTTTCTTCGGGCTGTAGCTCCAGCCACCGCCGCCTTCACCTTCCATTGCCATGATTCACCTTCCTTACTTTCCTTCAAAACGCTTCACCGCTTCCGGTGCCCGCTGCCTTACCAAATCCTTCAATGGCTCACTCAGGTCCGCCCAGAGCATAGCCGTTTCCCGCTCCACATCCGGCCTGTAAAACTCTTCCAAAGCGGAGTGGATATCCTCATCCACTTCCAGCTCTGCCAAAACCAATACCTCATCGATATCCCGATTCGTCATCATCTCATGACCATCCCCTCATCCGGTGTTCCGGCCATACCCTGACCGGGCATCATGCCGCCCATCGCGCCCGGCAGACCGCCTTCCATTCCCTGCGCCGCGGTCGGGAAAGCCCCTGCCACTTCCGGCGGGATCTCTCGTGCCGGCATGTTCTCCGCAAACTGACCAGTGTCCATCGCATTGACGCCCTGCTGCATCATCTCAGCTTCCAGCATCTGTCCCTGTGTCAGTGCCGGGGACTGGACTGCTTGCGGGCCTGTACCCGAAGTAACGGCCCCCTTCCCACTGGCTGCCGCTCTCGCCTGCTGGATCGCCCGCTGCAGCTGCTCATCCTTTGCCGCGTCGGCCTGCTGGTCCGCCTTTTGCAGCCGCTGAACCTTTTGCTGCAGCTTGTACTGCATCATGGCATTGACCGCCTGCTGCTTGACAAACTGCTTGTTGATCTCCTTGGTGTTGGTGATCCCCAGCAGATTCGACTGGATATACTCGTCCGGCATTCCAAGCTTCTGCATCTGCAAACCGACATTCACCAACTGCAGTTTCTCCTGCGGCAGGATCACGTCCAGCTTTGCCTTGACCTCAATGTCTTCCGGGATCTCACTGCTCTTGATGCTGTATCCGTTCTTTTCAAAATTGATCTTTCGTTCTTTCATCAGCATCAATGCCATTTCGATTGTGCTGCTGATACCAAACCCGCCCAGCCGCTGCGGTCCGATCAGTGGCAGCCGTGCCGCCTGCTGCAGCAAACTCGTTTCCGAAAACGTCTGGCTGTTTCCGCCCCGCTCACCGAAAGCGGTGGAATACATCGTGCTCTCATCGATGAGATCCCCGGTCATCTCGCTCAGCTTCTGCACTTCCGGCGGCAGGATCCCTTTCCCGTCCAGCGTTTCGATCGTGTCTCCCTTCCGCAGCTTGTAATAGGAAATGGCCCCGTCATGCTCCATGTGCAGATCATCTTCCGTGTCTGTCTTGTAAACATAAGTCGGTGACACACCCAGCGAAAACAGCAGGGAATAGAGCACGGTATAAAGCAAAGACTCCCGCTGCCAAAGATGCGACCGCATAATGGAAAATAGCAATGGCTGTCTGCGGTCTTCTTCCTTTTCAAAAAAGCTGCTGCCATTCACCAGCGTCACATCGATCGGAATGCAGGGCAGCCCGTGTTCCTCGCACACCAGCGGATCACCATTGTCGATCCAGATTGCGTAGTGGGTCAGGTCATAAAAGATCTTCAGGTCCACGTTATCTGTGCTGCGCTTGTTGACGTACATCCAGTTCTGTTCCAGTACACTCTTATACTTCTGCGCAATGTAGCTCCAGCGAACCTTCGTCTCCCGGTAGTAAGCGCACAGTCCCAGCTCATCAAACTCCGGATACCCTTCCCGCGGATTCCAGCTTTGGAAAAGGATCGGTGTGATCTTGCTGATCCGCTCCGCCCGCCGGTCGTTTTTGTTGTAGGTCTTATAGTCATCCATCACCGTGACTGCCGTGTGCATCTCGTCATACAACATGGCACTCAGGATCATGTCATAGTGCAGCGGTCTCCGGGAAGCTCTCCCGGCTTGATCCCACCACCGCGCAATGTTCTTTTCGATCGTCTCGATCTTTCCCTGATCGATCCCCGATGCATTGATATCAAACACCGGCTCCTGGCTCATCATCAGCCGGCAGGCATTCTCCACCTTGTTCCGTGCCGATGGGCTCGGCGTCAGCTTCATCAAATCCTCTCCGGAAAACTTTGAGTTCTCCGCCTGGAAATCCATCAGGTACATCTTATCGTACTCATCAAACTCCATATCCCGCCGCGCATGCACCGACTTCAAATCTCGCGCATGCAGCTTGATCTCATCAAACACATCTCGGTCATACCCTTCCATATACCTCCTCTATTGCCTATTGCCAATTGCCTATTGCCTACTGCCTACTTCCCATATACTTTCCTGACGATCGCCGTGATATCCTTCACACGAACATTCGCATTGACGTCCACCTTGCTCGACCGCTGGCCCAGTTCCTTCGCAATATCATCCAGGCAGCCTCTCATAGCATTCACGATCCCCGGCACCTTATCACTCGGAACCCGATCAACCATACCGTAAAGATATTTCGCCGTCCCTTCCAGCATCCGGATCCGCTCATCCTTCACCGATAGCCCGGCCTCAACCGCCTCAGTCCGCTGCACATCCCTGACGGCAGCTTCCTTTTTCTCCACCGTCTTCCGGAACGTCTTGCTGATGTTTGCACTCTTGACCATAAAAGGAGGGTCATGCTCCGCGGCCAGCCGGATGATCTGCTGGTTCGTCTTCCCCGCGGCAACCCACTCCTCGATCAAAAGCCTCTGCTCATTCGTCAGTCTCACCCTGATCTCCCTCTAAAGTAAATATTTACTTTCGCAAAGTAAATCTCCTCACACTTTCAAAACCCCAAAACATTTACTTCCATTTACCCCGGAGCACATGGGCGAAGCCCCGGAGCACATGGGGTCTGGCAACATGTGTCGCGGAGCCCCGGAGCACTTGGGGTCTGACATCGTGTGTCGCGAAGCCGACACGCGCGTGTCTGTCCCCATGTGCGTCTCACTATAACCAAACCTCTGTCCTCTCGCCTACCAACCCAGCGCATAAAACGGATGCCGCTCCCGATTCCGCCGCTCACCATTCCGCACCGGCTTCGGTCCCGCCTCACTCGTCGTCCCATACCGCAGCGCATCATAAGCATGATCCTCAAAATTCGTGTCAACATCTTCCGGCTTGCTCGCACTCATCGGCAGATTCTCGAACTGCCAGATCAGATTCTTGCACCGGCTCAGGAAGATCAACCCAGGCAGCCCATCCGGCAGCGGCCTCATCATCTCCCGGATCTTGGCCAAACCATTCTTCCGGTCATTGTCTCCTTTGGTCAGGTAAATACCATGCGCAGCATAGATATCCTTCCCCGCCTTCGCATCGGAATCCACGTGATGACTTTTCTGCCACATTGCCGGATCTGCATAGGTAATGCTGATCCGATGGTTCCGCGGCGTCATTGCCTTGATCCGCTCGGCCTGCTCCCCGTTGGTATATCCCTCACCGTAGTCCTCATCATAGACCACGATGCGTCCTGTCACCGGATCCTTCGCCAGCCACAGACAACAGTAAGGCTTCGAATATCCATCATCGATCCCGCGGATCCGGATCCAGTTATCGCCTATATCCCAGTCATCGTACACATAAACATCCGGCCGGAAGTTATCAAACGCCATGCCCTGGCTGATGTCAAAGTCCCCGTCTCGCCACAGCTTCCCCAGCATCCCGTCCAGGTTGTTGAGGTAGTCCACATACCCCGCGTCCAGGAATTTGTTGTCCTGGTATCGCGAAAAAATAAACCGCGTGTTGGTCTCCCGCTTCTCCTTCCAGGGCTGGATGAAAGTCTTCTTCAGGTACTTCATCCCCGGTCCTCCCGGGTTGAAATTCATGTAGCACCGCGGCACATACCCATCCAGCCGGCCGGTACGCAGTGACCCCTGCAGCTTGATCAACCGTTCCTCGTCGATCTGGTTCGCCTCTTCCACCACCATCAGCTCATAGTTCAGACCGACGTACTTGTCCACGTCCTTCGGATCACGGACACCGGCGATCGCAATAGTGCTGCCATTCGGAAACCGAATTCCTTCCTGACTCACGCTGGCCCCTTCATAGTCTCCCAGGATCGCAGTCGTCATCTGCTGGAAGCTGTTCCCCGAGGATTTCTTAACAAGGCGTATGTACAGGCAGTTGATTCCCGGCCACTTCTGGCAGTCATACAGTGACACTTGCGCAAAGGTCGCGGTCGTCTTCCCCGATCCCCGGCTTCCCCCGTTACCAAAATGCCGGACACCATGCAGCTGCGCATCTTCCGTCATCCGATGCCAGCGGACCTGCATCTCCTGCGGGATGTAGTAATAGGGCAGGAACCGCTCGGCCATCTCTGCTGGCAGCCCTTCCTTTCGCAGCTCCGTCGCTGCCGTTTCCCACGCCTTCGCTTCTTCTTCCGTCACTATCCCCTAAACCCTACACAAAACAAAAAGCCGCCCTCACTGTGAGGACGGCCTTGTCACCTGGAGAGAGGTGTAAACCTGCTACTATTATATCATTTTCTTGTCACGAGTTTTCACAATTCACTTGACATATGGGCACATATGTATATAATTAATATCAAGATAAACAAACACGGAGGTAATGAAATGAACGCAGAAAATGTATTCGTACAAAAATGGTTTATGTCCAAGATCAAACAGGACAATCGCAATTTCAATTTCTTTTCCCGCACAGGTGACATCATGAAAGAAACTGAAAAGGCCTATCTGATCAGCTTCGAAGTCTCCTCTTTGGATGGAGAATGGGATGGAGTCAAGCACATTTGGGTTCCAAAGAAATGCACGATGACAGAAGCTGAATATAAAGCCGAACTCGAAGAAGCTGAAAGTCGTTTCCTCGCTGGCTGTGAAGCGTATGATAACCTTCTCGCTTTCGCAAAACAGCATGGCGTGAAAGGCGTTCGCTCTGGTATGCGCAAATCTACCATTGAGCAGAAAATCCGCGAAGCTGGTATCGCCTGCGCTTAAATGAAAAGAGCCTTACCAAAGACCCCTTTCATTCGTCAATCAAACTGAAAGACTTCGAGGATCTCTGCAGGATTCACCATTCCAGAAGCCACTACAACTTGATCCTCGTAGTCCTAATTATAACAACTAATAAGGAGAAATAACATGAAACGTGAAGACCTTAATTTTTCAAACCGTGATAAAATGAAAAACATTTTCCTCAACCAATGTCTCTTCAACGATTCCGCCCCGGAATACCCGGAAGCCATGGCCATTGTTGATTCCGCTTCCAGCACGGAAGAAGTCATCAACAAGATTCTGAACTCCGACACCATGCGTGGTTCACAGATCTACGCTGAACTTTCCAAAGATCGAGCTGATCACTGGCGCAGACTTAAACGAGACATCACCACTTGGCAGCAGACCATTTCAGATATCGGTGGACTCAAAATCGGCAATGATTCCTTTTCGATCAATATTCCGAATGGGTACGGAGACGGAGACATGTACTATACTGTCCTCGGGAAGGGATGCTTCAATCATGACATGCTCGATTATTTCACGTCGGTAAGAGGAACTGAAATCAATATCTATGATTATGACTGCGGTGATGAAATCCTCGAAACCATTTCAGGACGTTTCGGGATCTACTACGGATACGGCTTTGTCGTTCTCGAAAAATGGGATTGAAAGAATGAATCATGAAAAAACGCATTGGTTCCCGCATCTATGATACCGATACCGCCGAGTACATTGCAGCGATCGACGGCGGCCAGCTCTACCGTAAACGAACCAGGGATCGGGAATGGTTTGCTGTTATGGAAGATGGGACCATTCGACCCCTCGATCCCTACAATCCCATGGACATGCTCCTTATGGAAACCGGTCACCTTCCGGCCGAAGCACTGGAAGAACCGGAGCCTCAGGAATTCCGTGTCCGCATCGATCAGGATACATACAACCGCATCGCGGCAGCATCGAAAAAACGCAGCTGCTCCATGGCCGAAGTCGTCCGCCAGCTTTCCCAAACCTTATAACCAACAGGAAACTCACTCGGGGACTGTCCCTTCATGGGACTGTCCCCACTATCCCCTATTCCCTAACACCTATCCCCTCTTCCCTTCAAGCCGATTCTTCTGCCGCTCCTTCCTCAGCTCCTCTTCCGGCAGTACAACCCGAACTTTATGCACAATCGAACCGATCTCAACATGGTCCTCATCCAGCACCGGCGTCTCGATCCGCCAGCACCGAGGCATGTTGTTCTGGATCATCAGCGTCACATTTCCGGATCTTGCCCGGTTACCCGCGACCTTCTCGCATATCTCCTGCAGCTGCTGCACCTGCTCCTCAGTCAAAAACATTCTCCCTCCGCCCGGAGCACATGGGGTCTGGCAACATGTGTCGCGGAGCCGACACAAGCGTGCCTGTCCCCATGTGCGTCTCTCGAATTCTGCACAGTTGTGCCTGTCCCCATGTGCGTCCCCTAATCACCGGAACCACGCTCATTCATCCTGTACAGCGGCGTTTTGATCAGGTCGCCTGCTGTCATCCCTGTGCTATTGTCTGCGGCATCCAGCAAAAAGGCAACGTCTATGCCGTCCGGTTCTGGCACTTCGATGTAGTTTCTGACAAGTGCCCATTTTCCTGTGTTGCTGTTCCAGACCGGCTCACCCACCATTGTCTTGAGATCTTCCAACGTCAGCGGATGATCCATGTTAAGCCGAGGGTCTCTCTTGTGGATAAGGCACCCGCAGTCTTTGATCATCTCCTTCAATTCCTCAAATGTTTCACTCACCAAATAAACTCCATCAGTAGTGCAGATCCTGTTGTTGTGAAAATACACAATTTGTGCAACATTCACAAAAGTTACAATATCTTCTGATAGATCCTGTTTCCTCGCATGCACCTCAATAAACTTCGGATACATTATCCCCTCTCCTTCCTGTAGGCGTTCCATGTCATGCCAAGAGAATTTTTGGTTTCCGTTTCAAAAAATGGTTGTAGATATAAAATTTCATCACCGTCATAAGCATCCTCAATTCCGTAATGAATCACCCAATGAGGACTTGAATATTTCTGACCGATTTCTTCAATCCACACCGGCTTTCCTTCCATTAACTTAAGTTCTTCCCATGTCAGCGGTTCATTGCGTTCCGACAATTCCAAGTTCTTCTTAGCAATATCGTAGGCAAAAATTTGTTTATCCAGTTGGTACTGCTTTAGGTAGTTGAGCGCATCCTCTGTAATTTTGCATCGATCATCTTTGTAACATCCATTACAAAAAACATTTTTAGGAACTATACATTCTTCAAATGCCTTTATCACTTCATCAAGCGTCCTCATTCCCTCTCCTTCCGGTAGGCTTGCCATGAGGTCCCGTTATTCTCGTCTGTCATATCTTGTTTCCAAAACTCGTCGCATTTACCGCCAAGTGCAATGAAGTCTTCGTCACCAACAGAGAAGTAATCTATGATTACCCAGAACCCAGAAAAACCGCACCCTTCTATCCACACAGGCTTACCTTCCATGGTTTTCAACTCGTCCCACGTTAGCGGTAGATTCTCCTGCTGTTCAGCCCACCATTGTTTCAAGGCAACATAATCCGTCAGGATTTCATTGACTTCCTTTTCTTTGTGTTTTAGCTCAATGACAGCCGCCTGATGTTTGTCCCTTGATTTGATATAGCTGTCAACAAAACCCTGATAGCTTTTCCTGTCAGCCTCCCACATCACCTTGTCAGAGCGGTACTCTTTCAGGTAGTGGAGCGCATCGTTAAAGAAGCAATCGTTCATCTCACAGGGTATGTCGTCAGACTCAGCATCGTTAAACTGGCAATCTCCACAGCCAACTTCCTTGTTTGCCTCGGAAAAAGCCTTTATAACTTCATCCAGCGTCTTCATTTGAACCCCCGCTCGATAATGTAAAAAGCAATCAGCAAACCAATCGTGCCAATCCAAAAATCAATCGGTAGCTCCATCATCAGTCTCCTTGTCCCAATCAATAAATCTTCCGCAATTTGGGCAAAACGTCCAATCATCGGATAATGTCCATCCGCAATTCGCACAAGTCTCATTTCCATTTCGGTCTATTTCAACTCCCGTTTCTTCTGGCTGACAATATTTCATTTCTCACCTCTTCCCATCGGACCTGCCCCAGCATTCTGAAACGGCTTCCACCGATCACCGTACCGATCCTTCGCATCCTCAACCGCCTTATTGATCGCACCCCTCACGGCGCCATCCGAAAGACCAGTCTTCCTCATAGCATCCATCAGCCCATCGATCATGCAGCTCACATTCCCCAAAAGCTCCTGGATCACATTACGCTCAGACCTTTCCTCAACCAGCGGAATACAGCTGCAATAAAGCCGCGCATCCTCCCGCACGCCATACCCCGGGATCACGATCACATAACTGATACCGACCCCCGTCATCTTACCGATCGCCTTGATCGCATTGCTGACTGTGATCAGCTTGGCATTCTCAGCAGCCATCCTGTTTTCTTCCGTGCTTTCCGGATCCACCCCGTCCTGGACTTTTCCTTCCGGATCCTTCTCACCCTCACCGGTATCGGTACCCATCACCTTCTCCATAAACTTTACAAATTCATCTCTTTCGCTCATCGCTATCCTCTATATCAACATCGATCCATCCGATTCTTCTGCCGCAGTTCTGGCAATATTGCCAAAACCGTCCAACTGCTGTCGAACATTCGCCGCAGTGCCATCGGTTCCCGATCTGGTATGGTACGACTGGACGATTATACCTGTCTGCCAATCCATCACGATATCCTCTGTCATATTGCTCCCGATCAAACCGCAGTGCTCTCATCAGCTCTTCCCGGTCAACCTCGATACCATATGAGAGGACCACAGCCATGACATTATCTTCGATACTTTTATTTAAATCATTTTCTATCACTCGTATCGGACTTTCATAGCTCATCTTCATCACTTCACTTTCTTTCGCAAAGCCTCTCGCTCCGCCTTCTTCTTCCACTCGCTCCACGGATTCTCGACATAATGATCCGCCAGATTCATCTCAAAGCAACCTGGATTTTCTGAGAGGGGATGACAGGTCCGCTGATCCTTTTTACAAAACATTTTCTCCCTATCATATCGGCGGCAATCTCTGCAAATACACTTAGCGCTTTCAGGACCCTGCATCACTGACTCCTAAAACTTTCAGATCCTCATCATTCTTCTCATCCCCCTCACGAACATCCTGCTTCACCCGATCCTTCGCGATCTCACAAATCAGCCGCAGCCGCTCATCTATCATCACATCCGTGATACCAACCTTCCGCAGCGTCTGCATCCACGATATCAGCAGATCCACTAATCCCGTACTATACCAATTCAGGGCCCTCACAACCGCATCATCAATGGCTTCCCCTTCCTTCTTCACCGGGACAAAATTAGCAATTCGCCCGGCATCTTCATCGTATAGCCAATAAAGAATACTCATCTTATTTATGTTCCCGATACTGTCGATCGTTCTCGAGATCAACCGCAGCTGATCAACGGGGCCGGTAGCCACCTCACGAACACCGTCCTCTGGCCCCTGGCCCCCGACCCCTGAATCCTTCATTCTTCCATCTTCATTCTTCATTTCCCTATCTCCTATATCCCATCTCCTGAACAGAGATAATCCTCAATCGCAGCTTCCGCAGCATCAGCCCCGAAACATACCACCGTCTTATAACCCTGACGTCCTAACGCCTCGATCCAATCAACCTGCAGCGGACTGAGCTTTCCGCCCTTCCGCCGCTTCATCTCAATAAACAGCCCGTGCCAATCACCACGCGCCACCGGCAGGAACAGATCCGGCACACCCGCTTTCACTCCCACGTTCTTCAGCTTCGCCGCTGTCACTTTGTTCCGCAGCCCGCCGTTCGGTATGTGGAACAGCAGGCCCAGCTCCGGCCAGCGCTGCAGCTTCCACGCCGCCCACTCAAACAAAGCCGCCTGTTCCTCTTCTTCACTCGCCACATAACTTTCAAACACATCAAACTGTCCTCTCGAAATAGTAACCGCACTCATGGCAGAATTTATCATTTTTCTTTACGACTACTTCTGCACCGCATCTTTGGCAGTAATACTTCCGATTCGCTTCGTTTTAGATCTTCACGGTTTTCTTCACATCCGCAGCCGTTACCTTTTTTCCCGCCGAATTATTCCAGACCTCCACGGCCACAGCCGCTGACTCAAACTTCTCTGTCCTGGTCAGACATTCACGGCAGATCACAAAATATTTCTGTGTCTTCTTGTCCTGCTTCAAAATAGCCTTCCCCCTGCATCGGCACCGGTTCGGCTTCAGCTCCTCAACCGTCTTGTCAAAATCCATCATGACTGCACCTAATCTTTCTTTTTCCTTCTCTCCAGCATCGCCTCAAAAGCCTCTTCGCTCAGCTGCGCTAACAGGATCCCGATCATCATCATCAGTTCCTTCGCACCCAGCGGACCGAAACTCTTGATCTTCTCACACCTGCCCAGGTTATACATCAGCTGCCGGATCCGAAACTTGTCACTCTCCGAAAGCCCCTCATACCCCTTATCCATCGCAGACCGGTATACCTCCGACTGCTCCTTCCCATCAAGCGACAGCCCATCACGCCGCCCCGTCACGATCTCCATGATCAAACCCATAGCCTAACCTCCAACACCGGGGACGGTTATCCCGTACCATGTACGGGGAACCGTCACCAGATTCACTTCGGCATAACTTCCTTCGCCATACTTTCGATCAGCCAAATCGCCTTACCCCGCATCTGGTTCGCGGTTTTTGTCTCCACACCGCTCAAATCCTCTATACCCTGATCCATACAAACCGAAACGATCAAGCCAAAACTCACACGGTCATTATTTGAAAGACGATCCACCGCCTTACCAACGATCTTGAAATAGGTCAACAGCCACCGCTTCGCAGTCTTACGATCAGCAGCACACCAGCCTTTCACCGCCTCAAAACCGCTTAGTCTCGGCAGCACAAACCGCAGCACATCCGGATCCGGATGCATACCAACCAGCTCCCCCAACTGCTCCGGAGAATATTCCGGCCCCGTCGGCTCCAGCAGATACGCATTGCAGATCTCCACTAACTTCTCATCCTCAGGATCATCCGACTCAGGCAGCAGCTCCAAACTCGGAGCATCATAACCCGAACCCTGCTCACTGGCCACTGCGGGCTGCGCTTCCGTCCTCATCATCTCCTCGCACACAAAAGACACACTGCGCTTCTCATTGGCAATGACCGACAAAATACTTTCCAGCTGCTCTCTCAGTCTACTCTCCGACCAATCACGCACAAAACTGTTCTTCGATTTGATGGTGTAATGACCATCGACATAACCAATCAATTCCGCGCAATCACCTCCCAGCAAACTGCTAAAAGTCTGCCGGTCCATGCTCCCCTTCAGCTGAGCCAAAGCCGCCTTCCAATCCACCTCAGCCTTTTCGGGGACTGGACCGCTTGCGGGCCTGTACCCGCTGTCCGCCCCCTGATCACTGACCACTGCCGGCTGACCACTGTTAACCTTACGCTCATCGCTCATCCGATTAAGTAAATAAATATCTTTACTTACATACTTATTTATTTCTTTGTCTTTAGTATTATTAATATTATTAATTAACCCATTCGGAGTTTCTCCGGATTTCTTCGGAGATTCTCCGAACTTTCCCGGAATATCTCCGGATTCCTTTCTCTCTGCCCACTGCCCACTGACCACTGTCTTTTCCGGCTTCGGAGTTTCTCCGGATTCATTCGGAGTTTCTCCGAACTTTTCCGGAAAATTTCCGGAATACAATTCCTTCTGGTCACTGTCCACTGAACACTGGCCACTGTCCTCCACCTCAAACATCGGAGAATCTCCGGAATCATTCGGAGAAACTCCGAACTTCTCAGCAAAACTTCCCGAATACAATTCATTCCGGTCACTGTTCACTGGCAACTGGTCACTGTTTTCCCCCGGAAAATCTCCGGAAAAAATCGGAGAATCTCCGGCCTCCGAAACCGGCAGCCCCCGAAACACCGCAGCCTCCAAAGCAGCCACTCTTTCCTCCAGCTCCAGATTCGGAGAAACTCCGGAACTTCTCGGAGAATCTCCGGCAAACTTCGGAGAATCTCCGAAAGCCTCGATCCGCTCATCCCAGCTCAGCGGAAGCTGGAAGACAGAACCACCCTTCAGCTCATACCGGCTCTTCCTTACCTCCGCGATCAGCCCCAGCTCCATCAATCTCAGCAGCCCTGCCTTAACCGGCTTGTCGCTATACCCCGTAGTCTCATCCCCGCAGAGCTCAGTCACACTCCAACTCCGCTCCCCGTGCATACTCAGATAAACCAGGATCGAAAGAGCCGCCCCTTTTAAATCACATAATCTTGGAATTTTTTCCATAACCCCTCCAAATCATATATAATTGAAGGTGCGAAGGAAGTGAAAGGGATTGACAATGGCCGTTCACTTCCTCGCACATCATAGATACCCGCAGCCTGGCAGCAGCAGGATTACAGACGTTTATTCATTGAATACTTCGCCTGTAATTTTTTTTTGAGGAGGAAACATGAAGCTTTCTGAAGCTGCGGAAATATTTTATATCTCAATGATCGGGATCAAAGCGGAGGCGACAGTCACCTGGTACCGGAAACGTTTGGATGCATTGATCACTTTTCTGGATGATCCCCAAGTTGATCAGGTCAATCTATTCATGCTTGAAAAATTTCGGGCATCGCTCGACCGTCCTTCCCGCGCCAACGGTAGGAAAGGAAAGATCAGCCCCTACACGATCCATGCCTTCGTCAGGATACAGAAAAGATTTTTTTCATTTCTGTACCGACGTCAGATCATCGAAAAAAATCCCGCTGAATTTTTGGAAAAACCAAGACTGCCAAAACAACCGAGGAAAGGGATCTCTCCCCAGGCCGCAGAAAAAATGCTGGACGCTTCCCGCGGATCCTGCCGAGACTATGCTATTCTTTTATTCATCCGGGATACCGGCTGCCGTGCCGGTGGTGTTTACAATCTTCTCACTGAGGATCTCGATATCTTACATAATTCCGCAACAGTGAGGGAAAAAGGTGATAAAGAACGGACCGTTTTTTATACCACCGAGTGCGCCCTGGCACTGGCCATGTACAGTTCCATCCGTGAGAATCCGCTGGAAGACGAGCACTTCTTCCTCTCCGAAACTTACCACGAACCCATGACCTATTCCGGAGTCTATCAGATCTTCCGCCGTCTGGCCAAAGCCGCCAAAGTCCAGGGCAAATACTCCCCTCATCAATGGCGCCATGCTGCCGTTCGCTCCTGGCTCAAAGCCGGGATGAACCTCAAATCCGCGTCCGTACTCGCCGGCCACGAATCCGAAAAAGTAACCGGTGACATCTACGGCACCCTCGGCGATGACGAATTACATGAGCTCTACGATAAAACCCAGACCGTGATCCATGCCAAACTCAGTTAAATAAAAAAGGATTGACAGCATATTGCCGTCAATCCTTTTTATAATAGAAAATATTTCAATGAGAGCAGGGGACTCATAAGCCCTTTGTCGAGGGTTCGACTCCCTCCCCCGCCACTGATTTTAGGATCTTGATGATCTTCTTAACAGGTGAATTATTCAGTTATCAAGGTTCTAATCGAATTATGAACTGGTACTTCATAATTCACCGAAAGGCGGCTGTCACCGCCTCTTTTTTATTATATATCATCAAATCTAATAATTTCAGACACATCTTCGAACTTGCAATTCAAAGCCACAGGGATTCGGGCTGCGGTGTCGACCGTGAAATTCTTTTCATGATAGAGACCGGATTTCTCTCTTTCGATAATCCTGGACAATTCCACAACAGAGATGTTCTGCTCGCGGCACTTCTCTGTCCTCTGGAGATTCTGTCTTCACACTGTGGATCGAAGACGCTGCCGGCATTGGTTCAGTATGCCCGTCATCTTCCCAATAAGCACAATTTTGACCTCTGTATGTCGTGGAATCACCACGTTTTTTTAAATTAATTGGATTGATGCCGTCTGGCAATTGTCTTGTTTTTAAATCATGCGGTTTTCAGATCCAGGCCATGAACCCAGTCTGCTTTGAAGTAGTAGATGGTGAGGATAACTGCACTCATGGACCAGGTGATGGGGTAAACCCAGTTGACCACGTTGATAGAATGCGTTAGCGGTACCATAATGGAGATAAAGGTCACACGGAAAATGCACCAGCAGCCGAGCATCACAAACATCGGGATCTTTGCTTTCCCTGCTCCGCGCAGCACCGCTGCCAACCCGTGGGAAGTGGCAAGCAGGAAAAAGAATGGCGCCATGATGTGCAGCTTATCCAGTCCGTAGGAAATTGCCTCCGGTTCGCTTGTGAACGCGGAAATCAAGGGCCTGCCGAAAAGAATCAGCAGTCCGCCGATCAGCTCTGCAAGCGTGATAGCACAGAACAGCCCGAAACGGGACCCCTTTTTCGCTCTTTCATATTCCCTGGCTCCGAGGTTCTGACCGACAAATGTGGTCATGGCGGCATTAAAGCTGGTGACCGGTAAAAAGGCAAACCCATCGATCTTGCTGTAAGCGCCAAGACCCGCAACGGCCATTGTACCGAAGGAATTGATATTTGACTGCACGATCACATTGGCGAAATTGATAATGGAATTCTGCAGCCCGGAAGGAAGACCGAAATTGATGATCTGGCGTATCATGTCCATGTCAAATCCAAGGTGTTTGGGTTCCAGCTTGGCACTGCCCTCAAAACGCATAAGCCTTATTACGCACAAAATCGCGCTCAGCAGCTGAGCGATGATCGTCGCGAGTGAAGCGGAAAAAACACCCCAATGGAACACTCCGATAAACAACAGGTCCAGACAGACATTGGTGACAGAAGAGATGATCAGAAAATAAAGCGGATGTTTGGTATCTCCCAGTGCCTGCATGATACCGGTGCAGGCATTATACATGATCAGCCCCATAGCCCCGGCAAAATAGACACGGATGTAGGAAACAGTCTGATCAAAAATATCGTCCGGAGTGCCCATCCAGTCCAAAATGAGCGGAGTGAAAAGGACCCCGATGATCGAAAGCAAAACGCCGACTGTCAGTGCGATGGTGATTGTGGTGTGAACGGCCCTGCGCAAAGGGTCATCCAGTTTAGCTCCGAAATAACGCGCAACCAGGACACCGGCTCCCAGAAAAACGCCCTGGAAAAAACCGATCATCAGCTGGATCAGCGTACCCGTAGCACTGACTGCCGCGAGGGAACTGTTGCCAAGAAAATTCCCGACGATCAGGGAATCAACGGAGTTGTACATTTGCTGGAACAGGTTTCCCAAGAAAAGAGGAATCGCAAAACGTATAATAGCGCCCGCAATTGGTCCTTCTGTCATCCGGCTTTGATCTTTCATCGAATCCCTGCTTTCTTTCTGATTTTCTCGGAATGGAGCACATGGGCAGGTTTCCTGCTGCCGCAAAGCCGGAACCGGCGACCGGCATCCATGCTGCGTCTCACGATTCTGAACAAATTTCTCTTTATATTGCGATTATATCCTTTTTCCTAAAGTCCTTGGATTAATTCATACAGGTGAATATTATTTATCACAGAAAACGCAGGGTTTTCAGCCATAACAGGCAGTCCTGTTTTATAATCCCTTGCAGGGAAAAATGGTTCTATTCAGAATACAGCTGAGTGGCAAAACTGCCGGACAACTGCTTCATTCTGAACGGTTACTTTAATTGAAATCCATCAACGATTTGTATTGGATCGAAAGCAGTGAGGTGATCCCTTGATTGATATAATGAAAACCTTTGGATCGAAAGTCTTCAACGACAGTGTCATGAAAGAAAGACTTTCCGAAGCAACCTACAATGAACTCAACAAAACCATCAAAAATGGTGAATACCTGAACAGCGACATCGCCGAGGAAGTTGCCAATGCGATGAAAGACTGGGCCATCGAAAACGGCGCCACACATTTCACGCACTGGTTTCATCCGCTCAGCGGTGCTACGGCAGAAAAACATGACAGCTTTGTATCGACAGCCGGCGGCGGAAAAATCACACTGGAGTTTTCCCCGCTGAACCTGGTGAAAGGGGAGGCCGATGCCTCATCGTTCCCTTCCGGCGGACTGCGCGACACCTTTGAAGCTCGCGGTTATACGGCTTGGGATCCCACATCCTACGCCTTTATCAAGGATAATATTCTCTGCATCCCCACTGTCTTCTGTTCCTACAGCGGCGAGGCACTGGATCACAAAACCCCGCTGCTGAGATCTATGGAGGCTCTTAACGAGCAAACCATGCGGATCCTGAAGCTTTTCGGGAACGAAGATGTGTCGCACGTGAAAACGACTGTGGGTGCGGAACAGGAGTATTTCCTTGTTGATAAGGAATACTTCGACGAACGCGAGGACCTGAAGCTGACAGGGCGCACGCTTTTCGGAGCCATGCCGCCGAAGGGGCAGGAGATGAACGACCATTATTACGGCTCCATCAAGACCCGTGTTTCGGAATACATGAAGGACCTGAACCAGGAACTTTGGACGCTCGGCATTCAGGCAAAGACGGAACATAACGAAGTCGCTCCGTCACAGCATGAGCTGGCAAACAACTATCTGCAAACCAATGTCTCCGTCGACCAGAATAACCTGACGATGGAGATCATGAAGAAGATCGCCAAACGTCACGGGCTGGAGTGCCTGCTGCATGAAAAACCCTTTGCCCGGGTCAATGGCAGCGGTAAACACAACAACTGGTCCATCAAGACGGATACCGGTATGAATCTTTTCGATCCGGGAGAAACGCCGCAGGAAAACGCGCAGTTCCTGATTTTCCTGACCGCGGTGATCAAGGCAGTTGATGACTTTCAGGATCTGATTCGTATCTCTATCTCTTCAGCGGGGAATGATCACCGTCTGGGCGGTTCGGAAGCACCTCCGGCTATCGTCTCGATTTTCCTCGGCGATGAGCTGACGGAGATTCTCGAAAGCATTGAAAATGACGCGGAATATGTGAACCGCAAACAGAACCAGATGCTGATCGGCATCCATACCATTCCTGCTTTCCCGCAGGATAACACGGACCGCAACAGAACGTCGCCCTTTGCCTTTACCGGTAATAAATTTGAATTCCGTATGCCGGGGGCTTCGGCATCCATTTCCACACCGAACACGATCCTCAACACGATCGTCGCGGAAACACTGAAACAATTTGCCAATCAATTGGAAGGAGCCGCGGATTTCAATGGATCTGTCCATGACCTGATCCAGCGCACCTTCCGCGAACACAAGCGTATCATTTTCAACGGCAACGGGTATGACGCAGCCTGGATCCGCGAAGCGAAACAGCGCGGGTTGAGCAATTATCCCTCAACGCCGGAAGCCTTTGCTCACTATTTGGATCCGAAAAATATCAGGGTGTTTGTCGATAACGGCGTGATGAGCGAGTCGGAATACCGCTCACGCTATGAGATCTATCTGGAAAAATACACCAAAACGGTCAATATTGAAGCGCTCACGATGCTGGATATGCTCAAAAAGGATATTCTTCCTTCCAACCAGCAATATGAAAAAATTCTTGCGGATTCAGTTCTGCAGGACAGGGAACTGGGCCTGTTTGATGAACAGTCCTTTGAAACTGCTACGCTGCTGCGTGTCAAACAGCTGAAGAAGAACATTTTCACCCACATCCGTGAGCTTGAACAGTCCCTGATGCCGCATCCGCATCAGAGCGCGCTGACGATCGCCTTTTATTACCATGATGAGGTCATTCCGCTCATGGAGGCCATCCGCAAGGATACGGATGAACTGGAGCTCATCACAGACCGTGATTACTGGCCGATGCCGACCTACCGTGAACTGATGTTCGGCGTGGACTGAGGAAAATGAAGAAGGAAGAAAGAAGAATGAAGTTTTATACAGTTTTGCTTGATGGAAAAGAAATCACTGCGGCTGCCGGGAAGGACGGCTGCCTTTACAGTCTGGAAACGCTGGGTGTTCAGGTTCAAAGCATGAACGCTCTGATCGACAATTGGGATGTGCTTGGGGAGCAGGTTAAAGAGGGGCTCGAAAAGGTCAACGCCAATCCGGAAGCCTATGCCGGTAAAGCACTGAAATCGTATAAAATCCTGGCACCGATTCCCGAACCGAAACAGGATGTGGTTTGCCTTGGCGTCAACTACCACGATCACAAAAAGGAAGCCGCGGCGGGGATCGACTTTGTCAAAACCGCCGACACCATCTACTTCGCCAAACGTGTGAACCGCGCCAATGATCCGGAAGGCGTGATCCCGAATTATGATTTCGTCGACAGCCTTGACTATGAAGCGGAGCTCGGCGTTGTGCTGGGAAAAGATACCTTTCACGTCACACCGGAAGAAGCCCGGAATTCCATTTTCGGCTATACCATTATCAACGATGTCAGTGCCCGCAATGTGCAGAAGCGCCATCAGCAGTGGTATCTGGGCAAAAGCCTGGACGGCTACACGCCGATGGGGCCCTGCATCGTCACGCTCGACGAAATCGGCGACCCGCATGATCTGGACATTCGCTGCTATGTCAATGGTGAACTGCGCCAGAACAGCAACACGAAATACATGATCACCACCGTCGAAGAGGCTATCAGCGAGCTTTCTCAGGGCATGACCCTGCAGAAGGGAACCGTCATTGCCACCGGAACCCCCGCAGGTGTCGCCATGGGGATGAATCCGCCCATCTGGCTCAAGAGCGGCGATAAAGTCTGCTGCGAAATCGAAAATATCGGTGTCCTGGAAAATACGGTGGCGTGAAAATGAGAAAGACAGTTTTACGCAAATATGCTCACTTGATCGCCAAATGCGGCGTGAATGTACAGGACGGTCAGGAAGTCTTCATCAATGCCGGACTGGACCAGCCGGAATTTATTCAGATGCTCGTCGAGGAGTGCTATAAACTCGGCGCGAGCCGCGTGGTCGTGGACTGGGACTACCAGCCGCTGCAGAAGGTCCAGTACAATTATGAAACACTGGACACCCTGGGCAGTCTGACCGGATACCAGAAAGCCCGCTGGGAACATTATCTGGAAAAGATCCCCTGCCGCATCTATATCGAATCTGATGACCCGGACGGATTGAAGGGAATCGATCAGGATAAAATGCTCAAAGCTCAGCAGATGCGCTATCCGCTGATCAAGGGCTACCGTGATGAACTGGAGAACAAATATCAATGGTGTATCGCGGCTGTGCCGGGTGCTGCCTGGGCGAAGAAGCTCTTCCCGGAGCTCACGAAGCGGCAGGCAATCGAAAAGCTCTGGAAGGCGATCCTTTCCACCAGCCGCGTGACCAATGATCCGGTCGCGGCCTGGGATGCCCACAATGCTGACCTTCATGACCGCTGCGCCTATCTGAACAGTCTGGGTATCGAAAAGCTGCACTATACCGCGTCCAATGGTACAGATTTCACGGTAGGTATGATCCCGGAAGCGGAGTTCAAGGGCGGCGGAGACACCAGCCTGCAGGGGATATTCTTCAATCCCAACATTCCATCCGAGGAATGTTTCATTTCTCCCATGCGCGGCGTGGCTGAGGGGAAAGTCGTCTCCACCATGCCGCTGAGCCGCGAAGGGCAGCTGATCGAAAACTTCTGGATCCGCTTTGAAAACGGCAAGGCGGTCGAATGGAATGCGGAGAAAAATGCGCAGCTGCTGACCAACATCATCACCGCTGATGAAGGTGCCGCTTATCTCGGTGAATGTGCGCTGGTGCCTTATGATTCTCCGATCCGTCAGAGCGGTCTGCTTTTCTATAATACTCTTTTCGATGAAAACGCTGCCTGCCATCTGGCACTGGGCCACGGGTTTCCGGATACCATCAAAGGCTTTGAGGAAAAGTCTCTGGAAGAATGCCGCGCACTGGGCGTGAATGATTCCATGGTTCACGTGGACTTTATGATCGGCTGCGCGGACCTGAACATCGACGCCACCACCCGTGATGGCAACACTGTCGCCATCTTCCGTGATGGAACCTGGGCGTTCTAAAAAACGGAGCACATGGGGACTGGCAACTTGTGCTGCGAAGCCAACACAAGCGTGCCTGTCCCCATGTGCGTCACTGGGATCTGTATACGAAGAAAGAATAAAATGAATAAAATTTCAAGCCGGATAATCATCATTACAACAAAATAACAGGAGCTTCACACTGAACAGTCAATTGACAAATTCCGCAAACATTAGATTGATTGCCTGTGACCTGGACGGAACTTTGCTGCTGAACGGGGCACAGGATCTTCAACCGGAGACCTGTGCTCTGATCACGCGGCTCATGGATGAAAAGGGAATCCTTTTCTGCGCGGCCAGTGGGCGCCAATATGCGAATCTGCAGCGGCTTTTCGCTCCTGTCAAGGATCGAATCGCATATCTTTGTGAAAACGGCTGCCTTTGCTATTGCGGAGGTGAATGTCTCCAGCGGGAGTTGATGGAGGCAGACCTGGCCCGGGAGATCATCCAAATGATCCGTTCAGAAGGCAGCGCGGAAGTCCTGGTCTCAGGTGAAAAAATTCATTACGTCCAGCCGAAGGATATGAGCTTCTATCATCATATGCACGATGTCGTGAAAAATGACGTAACGATCGTCTCGGACCTGCTGGATATCCCCGAACCCTATCTGAAGGTTTCCCTCTTTGAACGGGGCGGCTTGTACGATGTGGATAAATGGCAGCAAACCTTCGGCAGCCGCTGCACGGTAGTTGCCGGACAGGGAGAATGGCTGGACATGATGCCGCGGGGCGTCAACAAAGGCACCGGACTTCTCCCGATCCTTGCTCATCTGGGGATTGATCCGTCAGAGTGCATGGCAATTGGAGACAATGACAATGATCGCGAGATGCTGGAGCTTGCAGGATTTCCCGTGACAGTGAAAAGCGCAAAACCTTCCATCCGTGCAATGGCAAAACTCGAAACCGACACCGTCGAGCACTTATTCGAATATATATTGAACGATAAAAGTTGAACAGTGACTTATACGTGCGTGTGATCTGGATCATCAAAACTCCTTCGCTGCCGGGTTGTCCCATCCGACCTTTCTCATTTTACAATGAATTCCGAAGTTTTTTAAATCTAATGACGCGGCGGGGATTCCTGCGCATCTTTCGAATAAAAACAGGGTGTCTGAAAAGGCACCCTGTTCTTCATCAAATCTGCAAGGCTTATGCGATGCCGACTTCGTCGTTGAAGGCTTTGATCAGCTTGTCGATCTCGTCCTTCTGGGACTGGTAGCCGAGCCAGTATTCGCGGTCATACCACTGGGCGTTCAGCTCTTCGCTGGTGCGGCCTTGCTGTTCGACCCAGGTGTAATACTTCAGGTTGTGGATGCGCTTGCGGTCAGCGAGCGTCAGTTCAGCCATGTTAGCGGTGTTTTCACCGTGCAGATAGCGGCCGAAAGAATAGGCGGCGTCATCACGGGTGAACGGGCCGAATTCCTGGTTGTATTCATCAATGCGGGAGCTATAGAGCTGCATGGAGTCGGTGAAGACGGTCATGACAACGTCATCGGAGGTCAGTTCGGAATATTTCGCGAACTTGATGGCGGCAAGCATGTTGGCGATGCCGGAGAGACCCGCGAGGTTGAGGTTGTCGATGGTTTCCTGCGGTACGCCCTTGTCAGCCAAATATTTGTGTCCTTCCGGTTCGTTGAACAGGCGCAGAATGTTGACACAGGAATTGTCATCAATGGAGGTGACGAAATCTGTGTTGCGGACGTTGTGGACAAACGGGACGTGCTTGTCGCCGATACCTTCGATGCGGTGAGCGCCGAAACCGTTTTCGAGCAGTGTCGGGCACTGAAGTGCTTCGGAAGCGATGATCTTGGCGTCCGTGTACTGCTGCTTGACATAGTCACCGCAGGCAATAGTACCGCCGGAACCGGTGTTGGATGCGATACCGGCAAAGCGACTGTTAGGACCCTTGACCTTTTCGTAGACTTCCTGCATGGCATGACCGGTGATGGTGTAGTGCCACAGGTAGTTGCCGAATTCTTCAAACTGGTTGAAGATCATCAGTTCCTGACCGGATTTGCGCAGTTCCCAGCACTTGTCAAAGATTTCCTTGACGTTTGATTCGGTACCCGGGGTAGCGATCACTTCATCGGCTACACCCTTCAGCCAGTTGAAGCGTTCCTGGCTCATGCCTTCCGGCAGGATGGCGATGGATTTGCAGCCCAGCAGAGCGGAGTCATAGGCACCGCCGCGGCAGTAGTTGCCGGTGGAAGGCCAGACGGCCTTTTCCGTGGTGGGATCAAATTGGCCGGTTACCAGACGCGGAACGAGGCAGGCAAACGCGGCACCGACTTTGTGTGCACCGGTCGGGAACCATTTGCCGACCAGAGCGATGATGCGGGCATCTACGCCGGTCAGGCTGGAAGGCAGCTCGATGAAGTTTACGCCGCCGAATTCGCCGCCTTTTTCAACCGGCTGGTTGTGCCAGGTGATGCGGAACAGGTTGCGCGGATGAATATCCCACAGACCGATGGAACCCAGTTCCTTCTTGAATTTGTCCGGGATCAGTTCCGGATGAAGCTGCTGCTCCAGTGTGGGGATAACGATGTTGCGTTCTCTTGCACGATCAACAGCATGCTTGAGCCGCTCTTCATTAATGGTTAAATCGATTTTTGCCATGGTACCTCATTTTTATTTTTGTCAGTTTTCGTATAAACTGTTGATTTACGCCGGGTCACCCCGGTAATTGACTTTTTCAGGTGTTAGGTGTTGGGTGTTGGGGATTAGAAATTAGGAATTAGGGGTTAGGCATGTATATCTAACTTCTAACTACCAACTACCAACTTCTAACTCCTATCTCCTAACTCCTATCTCCTATCTCCTATCTCCTAATTGCTTCCTAAAAACTCCTGCAGCGCGGACATGCTGGGGGCGATGACGGGGGCCTGACCGGCGGCTGTCATCGCGGAGCGTACGTCTTTGAGTCCGCTGCCGGTATTCACGACCAGCACGTCATCCTCTTCACTGATGATGCCCATCGTGATGGCTTTCTTCATCCCGGCAAAGGCAGTCGCGCCTGCCGGTTCCGCGAAGACGCCGATGCGACCAAGTTCCGTAATGCCTTCATAGATGGATTCATCCGGGATGGCAATATAAGCACCGTTTGTCTGGGTTGCTGCACGGACGGCGCGGACGCCGTCACGCGGCAGGTCGACGGAGATGCTGTCGGCGATGGTGGTGGCGGTCACCGGTGTGATGGTTTCGGTATGGGCTGCCCAGGCGTTGAAAATGGCAGCGGATTTTTCGGATTGTACACCGAAAATGCGCGGCATCATCGGCAGCCAGCCGAGTTCATACAGATCTTTGAATCCTTTGTGAATACCGGAAATGATGTTGCCGTCACCCACGGAGACGAAAATGTTCAGCGGTTTTTCGGAATTGCGTTTGCTGATGACCTGTTCCCAGATCTCAAATGCCGCGGTCTTTTTCCCTTCGGCGGTGAAGGCGTTGTAACCGGTGTTGCGGCAGTACCAGCCGAATTTGTCGCAGGCCTCGACGGAAAGATCGAAGGCTGAGTCATAATTCCCGTCAACCAGGATCACCTGAGCGCCGAACACCAACAGCTGCGCGATCTTGGCTTGCGGAGCGGTTTTAGGCGCGAAGATAATGGATTTCCATTGACTGGCTGCGGCCATTCCCGCGAGCGCTGCTCCGGCGTTGCCGGTGGAGGCGGTGCATATAATTTCCGCGCCGATTTCTTTCGCACGGGCGATCAGGATGGAGCTTGCGCGGTCTTTGAAGGAAGCTGTCGGATTGCGGCCTTCATCTTTGATCCAGAGATTTCCCACGCCTACTCTTTGCGCCATTTTCTCTGATTTGAGAACAGGAGTGTAACCCGCGGTATGCAGCGTAGTGTTTTCAAATCCCGGATCTTCTACCGGCAGCAGGGGAAGATAGCGCCACAAAGATTTTTCCGGAGAGGCAAATATATCCTCCGGTTTGACCGTCTTTTTGATATGGTCGTAATCGAGGATCACGTTGAGATTTCCGCCGCAGCTGTCGCAGACGTATCCTTTGTAATCCGCGCTTAGATTTTTCCCGCAGACAGAGCATTGATATCCGACAAAACTACCCATTTTTACTCCTTACTCCTATTCCCTATATCCTATTTACTATATCCTATATTATACATTCAAACAATTTTAATTGTCAGACAAATTAGTAATATTAAGTCACAAACATTTATGACGTTTGTAAAAATCATTCAGTTCTTCGTTGAGCGGCCGATCTGACAGCCGATCCTGCCAGTAGGTGCAGAGGTAATCCACATCACCGCTGCCGATCGGCATGGCAGCTATCAGCGTTTCCGCACTTTGTATGTCTCCGGCCTCCAGAAATGCCAGCACGACAGGGGCAAGGTCCGGGGCGTACAGCGGGTGAACATCGTCTTGTAAAACTTGAACTGCGAGCGCGTGAGCTTTATCCTTGTTTCCATTTTGCTGTTCCAGTGTGATTTTTTGGAAATAGTAACAATACCCGTGTTCGGGTTCTTTTCCAATAGGCGCCGGCGGCTGAGCCGGGGTTTCCGGTTCGGTCTGGATCAGGTTTTTGTCGCTGATCGCTGCGATACGGATCAGCGAATCCGGCAGGTCAGGATACCCTGTGTTGGTGCTGTCGATGATTTGCAGACAGCCGCCTTTTTTGTAGAATATCCCAAGCGTCTTGTCCGTGGAAGATGTGAAGGAATGGGTGCGGTAGGTATGATCGACCGGTACGCTTACAGCCGGGTTTGTATAATAAAATCCTTCCCGCAGGTGCAGGTCAAAATATTTATAATCATAATGCAGTCCTCTGTTCTCCGGCGCATACTGCCAGTTGACGACAGGGGAAAGATCATTGTCACTGGTCCGGTTCAGCGGAATATCCTCCGAGGCGAGGATCGTTCCTTTTTCCAGTCCGGGCGCCCGCCAGGCAAGCTGCCAGAAGTAATCGTTCATCTTGTCCGCTTCGCTGATATAAACATATGTGTTCTGGACCTGAAACAGGGCGGAAAGTGCTGTGACCAGTGCGGCAGTTACGGAGAAAAACAGCGGTTTGAAGGCAGCGTCCAGCAGCAGCGCGATGATGACCGCAACGCCCGGAGAGAATGAAAGTGTCGAGCGGTCCCAGGGAAATTCGGTCGAGACATCGAGGAAGGTTCCCCAGAAGGGGATCCCGGAAAACAGAAGCAAGGCGATCCCGGTCGAGAGCATTCCTCCGGGTTTTGTAATTTCAGTTTTACCACCGGAAAATTTCGTGTAGATATAAAAATGTAGGAGCACGGCAGCTCCAATGAGCAGCAGAATTATGATGACTGCCGGCAGCGGGACAAGGGACGGGCGGGAAAAGATCAATCGATATGATACTGCTGAAACCGTGAGCAGATCCTCCCCCACTTTTGTGATCAGCAGCCGGACACCATTCAGGAAATTCTCCTGAAGCGCATTGAGCAGTTTTGGCGCGTAGGTGGTGAAGGAAAAAATGAAGATGCGCCAAATGAAGAAAAATGCCGTAATGCAGAGAAATGGTATTTCAAACAGCAGCATTTTCTTCGTAGGTTTGCTGTACTTTTCTTTGTTTTCATGTGTGTGGGCGGTAAAGTAAAGGAAGAGCGGGCGCGCCAGTTCCAGCCCGAGAAAATATTCGCAGGTGAAAATTGACAGAGCTCCAGCGGCAAGACTCAGGATCATCAGCAGGGTCATTTTCCCGCGTGGCGAGAAATAAGCGTGCTGCATGAGCCTCAGTGAGAGTAATACCAGCACCAGAGAGGTAAAGTGCATGACGAATTCGACCGCGATTGGCTGCTGTTGGAATCCCGGATATGTGGCAAAGAGAAGTGGTGCGAGGTAAACCGATCTGCGTTCACCAAAGGCAGCCGCAAGTACCCGCCAGAATAACAGAGCGGAGAGCCAGCGGAGAAGCAGGACAAAGATATGATAGGCGAGTGCCGATTCTTTGAATACCGCGGAGATCAGCACATATATCCAGGCGGAGTGAGGCCGGTCCCATTGGGTGAAGAGGGAAAAACTTTCCGGGCCGGCGAGGTGATAATTGTAGATATAGATCCAGTCATCCCCGTAAAAGCTGAGCCGGGATATACCGATGCCATAAGAAATACCCACAACAATCGTGAGCACGATCAAATACAGGATATTTCTCTTTGAAAATTTATTTTCGGCTCCACTACTCATGAAGGAACCTGTCCCTAACACCTAACACCTATATCCTATCTCCTATATCCTATCTCCTCCTATACTCCAATCTTCCTGATCACATGGAACTTGAAAAATCCCGGGGCAAAGTAGCTTTCGGAGTAATCGAGGATCCGGCCGCTGGTTTCGAACAGGTAGGCTTCGAACTTCTGTACAACGTCTCCGCGCTGCATCTGGATCTTTTTCGCAATGTCGGAACTTGCCGGACAGGCGCTGATATAGGTTTTTGAATGGGAAAGATGATAGGTTTCACGCTTGATGAGCAGGTCCAGAACCGAACCGGTGAATCCGTTGATCAGGTCTTCTTCCGGCAGCACGTCACTCGGCAGAGTGTCGATCAGATAGGCGACCGGATGATCGGAGACCCAGATCACGCGGGAGATTTGTACAATTTCTTCTTTGGGGTCGATCCCGAGTTTGCTGCCTATTTCTTTCCCCGCTTTTCCTTTATGGATGCCAAGGTATCCCATTTTGACGTCCATCCCCAACCGGTTAGCCTGAGTTTCGATGCTTTCCAGAATCTCGAGTCCGGATTCGATGTTCTGTTTCTGGTCAACGACGAATGTACCGACGCCCTGACGGCGGCGGATCAGTCCCTGTCCTTCGAAACTGCGCATAGCTTCACGCAAAGTGGCCCGGGAGACACCCAGCGAGGCGGCCAGCTCCGGTTCGGATTTCAGTTTTTCACCCGCAGGGGTCTTTTCAATGATCTCTGCCAGTTGGATGTGCAGCTTTTGAAATAACGTCAGATTTTCGGTCGAATTGGTGTATTCAGACATTCTCCCTCCGAAAGACTGCTTTAAAAATCCGAACCGGGGGGCTTTCCGAAAGCAGCACAAGTGAAAGCACCGGTTTGAGTCCGAGTTTTATCGGTAATCGATTGCCTTTAACGTGTTTGACATCAGCATAGCGATGGTCATTGGCCCGACGCCGCCGGGAACCGGTGAAATCGCTCCTGCCCGTTTTACTGCTTCATCAAATTCAACGTCACCAACCAGGCGGTAGCCTCGTGGCTGGGTTTCATCCGGGATGTGATTGATTCCGACATCGATCACAATAGCGCCGGGTTTGATCCATGCGCCTTTCAGTAGTCCGGGAGAACCGGCTGCCGCGACGATGATGTCGGATTCCCGGCAAATCTCATCCAGATGTTTTGTCTGACTGTGACAGATGGTGGGGGTCGCGTTGCAGCGGCTCAGCATCATTGCCGTTGGCATCCCCACGATGGATGACCGTCCGATGACAGCCGCATCCATCCCGCTGATATCAGGACAGACGCTTTGGATCATGCGGATGATGCCGGAGGGGGTGCAGGGGTAAAACAGCGGTTCGCTATATTTCCGTGACAGGAGCCCCGCGTTGTAGGGATGAATTCCGTCCACATCTTTTTTCGGGGAGATTGTGTGGAGCACATTATCTTCTGAAAGGTGACTCGGCAGCGGCAGCTGTACAAGGATGCCCTGTACATCCGGATTTTGATTCAGTTCCTGAATCAGTGCTTCCAATTTTTCCTGTGGGCAACTTTCATCCAGCTCATATGAAAGCGAACGGATGCCGAGTGCGGCTGTGGTCTTGATTTTGGATGCTACATAGGTCTTTGATGCCGGGTCGTTCCCGACCAGAACTGTCGCTAAACCGGGAATCGGCAGGCTCTGCCGTTTCCGATCGTCGATTGCGGTTTTGATCTCTTGTTTGATGGTTTCAGCCAGTTTTTTGCCGTCTATGATTTCTGCTGTCATGTGCTCTTTCCAATTGTAAATAAAGTTAATCAAAAATCAGTGATTTCCAAATCGTCCAGTTCGGTGCGGGTGTAACCGCGATTTCCGGATAAGGCGTTGGCGTCGGTGTGGCATATGATCCTGGCAGCGGTATGATCACGTGATCGTCTTCCTTACGCATCAGCCCCTGCTGTCGTGCCCACTCTTCCACTGCTGTGTCGGACCTTGCGTAGTCAATCCTGTCGTTGACAGTGTCAAGCGTGGCTTGCAGATTATTTACGTCTGTCTGCAGTGTGGCTTCCTGATTTTCCAGAAAGGCAAGTGTACTGAGACGTGTGTTCATATCAATAATCAAATAAACGGCAACCAGGATCATGATGAGCAGGTAAATGTGCCGTTTGATTGTCTTTAAAATTTCCATATTATAACTATACCAGAAAATGCCAATTTTTGGAAAAGAAAAAGACCCTTTATTAGGGCCTTTTCTGTGCCGAAGGAGGGATTTGAACCCTCATGAGAGTACTCTCACTACGCCCTGAACGTAGCGCGTCTGCCAGTTCCGCCACTTCGGCATGTCAACAATAATGATTATACGCTGTTTGTATTTCCTGTCAAGAGATTTGTAAAAAATCAAAAAAATTTGATGACAGTTTGAATTGTAAGAATTTTATTATGAAAAACCGCCGGACTTAAAATCCGGCGGTTGATTGTTATCTAAAATTACTCGGTCGGCAGATTGGAGATTACTGCCTGCTGACCGTCAACGATCTCATCACCCTGGATAAAGCGCCCCGGGACGAAACCGGTACCGGCAGGAATCAGCTTACCGATGATGACGTTTTCCTTCAGGCCATAAAGCGGGTCCTTCAGGCCGCCGATGGCAGCGCTTGCCAGCACCTTGATGGTGTGCTGGAAGGAGGAAGCGGACAGCCAGGAGTCTGTGGAGAGGGACGCCTTGGTGACGCCGAGCAGGATCTCCACGTACTTCGCGGGAGTCTTGCCCTCTTCTTCCAGACGGCGGTTGATATCCTTCAGCGTGAGGTAATCGACCACATCCATCGGCAGGTACGGAGAGTCACCGGAGCTGGTGATCTGGACCTTGCCGAGCATCTTGCGGATGATCACTTCAAAGTGCTTATCGTTGATGTTCTGACCCTGCGTGCGGTAAACGTCCTGGATCTCCTTCAGCATGTACATCTGGCAGGCATCACGGCCGTTCAGCTTGAGGATCATGTGCGGGTTCAGAGAACCTTCCGTCAGCGGTGTACCGGCGGAAACGATCTCTCCATCCTTTACCAGCAGACGAGCGTTCGTCGGAATGTTGTATTCCTCAGACATATGATTTTCGTATGTTACGATGACCTTGTTGTCCTCCACGCGAACCTGTCCGGCATGGGCTGCGCCGATCATGGCCTCACCCTGAGCCGCGATGGTGTCGCCGAGTTCAACGTGCATTTCATCTTCCACGGCAATATCCCAGCCATCTTCGATGGTGTAGGTGTCGGAAACCAGTTCGCTGTTTTCAATGCGGACGATGCGGACATCGTCATACTTGTCGTTCTGCATGATGAACGCCTTACCGGAGATTTGAGCGATGATCGCTTCACCCTTCGGGGTGCGGCGGGCTTCAAACAGTTCTTCCACGCGCGGCAGACCGGAGGTAATGTCACCACCCTGGGCAACACCACCGGAGTGGAACGTGCGCAGCGTCAGCTGGGTACCCGGTTCACCGATGGACTGGGCAGCAACGGTACCGACAGCGGCACCGAGCTCAGCCAGTTTACCGCGGCCGAGGTCCATACCATAGCACTTTGCGCAGATACCGTGCTTGAGCTGGCAGGTCATCGGGGAGCGGACTTTCATTTCCTGAACATTCGCCGCCTGAATCTTGCGGGCAGCTTCGTGATCGATCAGGTCGCCCTTTTCCAGCAGGATCTCACCGGTGGAGAGGTCCACAACACGTTCAGCAGTCACACGTCCGTAGATACGTTCCGCATAAGACTGTTTCGCCACATCATCGGAGCGGCGGATGTAGATACCTTCATCCGTTCCGCAGTCTTCATCATTGATGATGAGATCCTGGGCGATATCCACCAAACGGCGGGTCAGATAACCTGCATCTGCGGTACGCAGAGCGGTATCCGCCAGACCTTTTCGTGCACCGTGCGTGGAAATGAAGTATTCCAACGCGTCCAGACCTTCGCGGAAGTTGGACTTGATCGGCAGGGTGATGATACGACCGGACGGGTCAGCCATCAAACCGCGCATACCGGCCAGCTGACCGATAGGACCGAAACCACCCTTGGTCGCGCCGGAGTTCGCCATGATCGCCATGTCGCCTTCCGGGTCCATGAAGTCACGGACAGCTCTGGACACTCTGTTGGTGGTGTCCTGCCACACGGCAACGATGCGGTCGTCGCGTTCGGCTGCGGTGAGCAGACCCTTGCGGTACTGTTTGTTGATTTTTTCAACTTCTTCGTCCGCCTGATGCTGCAGCTGATTTCGTTCCGGCGGAACCGTGATGTCGGAAACCGCCATTGTCAGGCCGGAGCGCATGGAGTATTCAAAACCGATATCCTTAATGGAGTCGGCAACGATCGTCGTTTCATCCTGTCCGCAGACGTCATAAACTTCAGAAATCAGGTCTTTGATTTCACCTTTGCCGAAGGTCATGTTCTTGAAGAGCATCTTTTCCGGCAGGATGTTGTTGAAAATCACACGACCGACAGTGGTATCGATGATCTTTGTCACTGGCTCTGCCATGCGTTTGCCGTCTTCATCGTAATAAGTCGTGGCCTTGAACTTGATCTTTGTGTGCAGGTTGACCTGATTGATATCGTAGCAGTATTTGACTTCATCGAAGTCATAGAAGGCGCGGCCATCGCCCGGGTGTTCCTTACCCAGTTCCATGGTGAGGTAATAAATACCGAGAACCATATCCTTGGACGGGCTGATGATCGGCTCGCCGTCAGCCGGCTTCAGCAGGTTTTTGGAAGCAAGCATCAATGTGCGGGCTTCATTGACTGCCTTGTCGGAAAGCGGTACATGGACAGCCATCTGGTCACCGTCGAAGTCCGCGTTGAAAGCGGTACAAACCAACGGATGCAGCTGAATGGCGGAACCTTCGATCAGGATCGGTTCAAATGCCTGGATACCCAGACGGTGCAGGGTTGGCGCACGGTTCAGCATCACCGGACGTTCACCGATGACTTCTTCCAGAACTTCCCAAACCTCGGTGCGGTTGCGTTCGATCAGCCGGCGGGCACCCTTGACGTTGGTGGCGTAGCCATGTTTGCACAGGCGGGAAATGACGAAGGGCATATAAAGTTCCAATGCCATAGACTTCGGCAGACCGCACTGGTACAGCTTGAGCTTCGGACCGACAACGATAACGGAACGGCCGGAATAGTCGACACGTTTCCCTAACAAATTGCGGCGGAAGCGGCCTTTCTTACCTTTGAGCATATCGCTCAGGGACTTCAGTTCACGGCGGCCGCGGCGGGAAAGGGCCTTGCCGCGCTGGGAATTGTCAATCAGGGAGTCAACGGCTTCCTGAAGCATACGTTTTTCATTGCGGACGATCACATCCGGGGCACCCAGCTCCAGCAGTCTCTTCAGACGGTTGTTGCGGTTGATGACACGGCGATACAGATCGTTCAGGTCGGAGGTGGCAAAACGGCCGCCGTCCAGCTGGACCATCGGGCGCAGGTCCGGAGGAATGACGGGAAGAACCGTCATGATCATCCATTCCGGATGGTTATGAGAGGCGCGGAAGGATTCAACGACCTTCAGGCGGGAAGTCGCCTTCTTGCGCTTCTGCTTGGATTTTGTGGTGCGGACTTCATTCCACAGGTCCTTGGAAAGCTGGTCCAGATCCAGACGCTTCAGAATGTCATAAAAAGCTTCAGCACCCATGTCAGCGCGGAAAACCTGCCCCCAGCGGGAACGCAGTTCGCGGTAGGAGGTTTCGCTCAGGAAAGTGAAAGGCTGCAGATCTTCCAGTTCTTCGCGGAGCTTGGAATTCTGGCTCTGGGTTTCGCTGGATTGATCGGCATGCTGGCTGCGGAGAGCTTCCATCTGTTCTTCCGCTTCCGCACGGACTTTCATCTTTTCCATGTCGAGCTTTTCGATATCAGCCTGCTGCTGCAGTTTGATTTCTTTTTCGAGAGATTCGAGCTTCTCGCGGACAGCTTCCTGAACAGCGGAGATGTGTTCGAAGGAAATGGTCTGACCGGCTTTGACGATCGTCATGTTGGCGGCATTGAAGTGCATATCTACGGCAGCTGTTTTACCGACGGAATCCTGCAGTGTCTGTTCCAGACGCTGACCTTCGCGCATGACCGGATCCAGACGTTTGCTGATTTCCTCTTCACCGCTGGCCTGAAGCTGATCACGTTTTTCCTGCAATGCCTTTAGTTTGTTGTCTCGTTCACGCTTTACACTCAGGATCTTCATGTTTACTTCCTGAGCACGTTCACGTTCTGTGCCGCTGATATCATCTTCCAGCTTGCTCAGTGCCTTCTGACGGGCTTCTTCGTCAACATAGGTGACGATGTACTGTGCAAAATAAAGCACCCGGTCCAGATTGCGGCGGGAAATATCCAGCAGCAGACCAAGGTAAGACGGGATTCTGCGGGTATACCAGATATGAGCGATCGGGGTCGCAAGTTCGATATGTCCGAGACGTTCACGGCGGACGGAAGCTTTTGTTACTTCCACGCCGCACTTGTCGCAGATGATCCCTTTATAACGCGGGTTCTTGTACTTTCCGCAATAACACTGCCAGTCCCGGGTAGGCCCAAAGATCGCTTCACAGAAGAGACCGTCTTTTTCAGGGCGCAAGCGGCGGTAGTTGATGGTTTCAGGCTTCAAAACTTCGCCATGAGACCAACTGCGGATCGTTTCCGGTGATGCAAGACTGATTCCTAACGCAACCAAACCTTTCGTTTCCACGTTTTTTCTCCTTCAATAATAATGATGAATGTCATCACTTAGTTTATGTGTTTTGTAACAAGCTGCGGATTGCACAGCGGTTTAAGGCACAATTTCCCCATATAGAAATTATATGAGCGACTAATCATTATATCATAAGCCGCTCATAATCATCAAAAAGGTGACAAAATTGTTAAGGTTTATTAAAGTTATCAGACTGTTCTGTACCTGTTGCTTCGGTATGCAGCGCAGCTCCTTTATGTTGGCACTGCGGCAGGAGAAAGAAAATCCGGTGATCTCCGTTCAGCATTGTTCCGTTGGTAATACTATTAATGGAATAGTATGTCATCGCTGTTTTGCGTTGTTCCCTCATCCGGTAATTGAGAACCTGGTCCTGAATTTGTATCAGAGGCTGTATTGTCATTTTTTTCAGTATAAGTTTCTTCCTGCGGCGGATAACAGACGAGATAAACTGCTGTTGCGGTCATTTGCATTGATTCAGTCCCCGCGATCGGCATCCCCTGTTCGTAAAAAGGAATAGCCCCACAATAATCTTCGCGCGCAACATATTCATCCCCAACATGGAAAGATGCCTCAGCGAAACGCTGATTAGCGGTCAGTCTTGTTGCCTGATCCATAAGATTCGGCATGACCTGAGCAGCATTGGAATAATATTCAAGAGCCTTAGTCCAGTTGATTTCCCAAAAACCGGCACCGGCGAGGTAAGAACGGGCTGCGTCACGCATGCTGTTCGCCTGGTTATCAATGGGCCCAAGCGTTTCGGCCCGCGTGATGTTATAAACACCGTTTTCAAGATAACCGGCATTGATTTGCTGAATACCGTAATTCCGCAGAGCGATGTAATACAGTCCATCCACTTCAAGACCACGGTAGTTAATGTTGCGGTCCCGGAGTGTGGTGATCATGTTAATAGCATATTCCCAGTTCTGAGCGTAAATAGCCTGCTGAATAGCCTGGAACATTTCTTCTTCACCGCGGGTGTCTGTCGTTGCGGTTGGCGCAGGAGTAGCCGTCATCATTGGCGTTGGTGAGGCTGTCGGGAAAATAGCCAGAATGACCTGTTGGTAAGTCTGCATCGCACCGGGATATTCAGGATCAATTTCGATAACATAATCCAGACGTGTTTTTGCGTTTTGATATTTTCCCTGTTCGATATCTGCGATTGCCATTTGATATTGTTCCGCAGCTGCCATCATCGAACGGCGGGTATATTCGGCTTTTCGGGCGCTGATTGCTGCGTTATATCCCAAAAATCCACCGGCGACTGCAAGTCCGATCATTAACAAAATCCCGAGAAGGATATACCCAATGATGGATCCCTTTCCCTTTTTCTTTGTTCCTGTTTTTTTCTGTTTTTTCGCCTGTTTATTATTTTGTGCAGGGTTCACCGGTTGATTGCCGGGATATTGTGTGTTGAAATTGGGTGCTGCACTCCATTGCTGTCCATATGGCTGCTGGCCAATTGGCTGGCCCATAGGAATTGGCTGATTGCCCGGCTGCTGATTGTTATGTGGATAAGGAACAGGTGTGTTTCCATTTGGGGGCTGTTGATTCATAGTAATCCTCATTTTTCGATCGTACAACAGATCGTTATTCTAAAATTTTCTCAATAGCTTTAATTCCGGATTGATGACAGCACAATACAATATTAATGCGCTGCACATTCCCAAAATAGATTTTACCAGAATATTTATATTTGGGATTGACATAACTGCAAAACAGATACCACCTGCGGCTGCAGCACCAGGAAGAGCTCGGAGAAGTGTTTTTGTCAAATTTGTTTTTGCGGGAAGAAACCCTTCCCCTTTTATCATTCGTTTGAATATTGAAGGATTGGCAAGGATGGTGAGCATCATCACAGCCTGTCCGGTAAAGGCAAGAGAATCAGTCAGACTCAATCCGGACGCTCCCAGCGTTCGGAACAATAGAAATCCGGATATGATATAGATCATCACGTTCAATATCGTACCCAACAGCGGAACCAGTGCTTGTTCTTGCGCATAGAAAGCGCGATTGGCGATTTCGAGCAGACAATGGCCTGCCAACCCAATCAAAAACCCCTGCAGCGTCCGCATCATCAGCAGGCTCTGCGCTTCGTCAAAGGAGAAAAAGGCACTGATAACCGGGCCGAGCCCAACACCCATGATCACTGCGGCACCCAGTGATAATGCCAACGCGATGCGGCATGCTTTATCGATCACATCCCGATAGGCTGCGATGTCTTTGTCTGAAATAAAGAGGGATAAGGAAGGCAGGATCGCGGTTCCGATGGCAGTACCGATCAATGTTTCCGGAAGTTGCTGGAACATATACCCGTAGCTCAGCGCAGTGACGGCTCCGGCTGCAAGTCGGGAAGCGTAATTATCACGGATGATAAAGATCAGCTGCACAAAAAATACAGAAAGGATCCGCGGCCCGAGGATCCGCAGCACACGCCTCACCTGTTCATCATGGAATTCTATGCGCGGATACCAATGGAAATGATGACGAATCAGTGCCGGTACCTGGATCAGCAGGTGCGCCGCCGCTCCGAGAATCACCCCACCGACCAGTCCATCGATTCCCATGCCGAAGCATGGCAGGAAAAGCGGACCGATGTGGTAAGGTTCCGAGGGGGCAAGGATCATTGCGCCGAAAATCTGACCGATGTTGTAAAAAATCGGAGCCAGTGCCGGCATCAGAAAATGCTGGTTCGCCTGAAGTCCTCCGACAAACAGTCCGGATAGTGCAAAAATCAGCATGGCGATCAGGTTCATGCGCATCAGCCGAATCACTGCAGTCTGTTGTTCTGCCGTAAAACCCGGAGCGATGCCGATTTCCGAACTGACCAGCGGTTCCGCAAATATCGCTGTCAGGATCGCCAGAACGATCGCGCAGAGGAAAAACAAGTTCGCGATGGAAGAAAACAGCTTCCATCCCGCGTTCTTCCCATCTTTATTGATGATGTCCGACATAACCGGGATCAATGCCATGGAAAGCGCTCCGCCGCTGATGAGTGTGAAGAGCATATCCGGCAGGTTGTTGGCGATATTAAATACATCCAGCTCCGGTGACAAACCAAACTGCCGTCCGATGATCATCTGCCGCAGGACAGCAAAGCATTTGTCAACACCGTAACAAATGAAAAGCAAAAGCGAAGTTTTGGAAAGTTTCGATAATTTCAATTGAAGTCCTTTATATGAAATAAATGGAAAAACATCAGTGTTTTCCTCTCTCTCCTGTTTCTTATTATAATTTGAAAACAGATTCATATACATTGATCGGAGGAAGAAATGCAGCGTTGTGTGATTATTGGCGGAGCGGATATCGGTAATTATGAGGCGGTGCGGAACTATCTGCAGCCGGACGATTTTATTGTCTGCTGCGACAGCGGGCTGAAACATCGGGAAGGGCTAAGCGTGCAGCCGAATCTGGTGATCGGTGATTTTGACTCATCCGAAAATCCGCATCTGCCGGTTGAAACCATCGTCCTGCCCTGCGAAAAAGATGATACAGACACCATGGCTGCTGTGAGGGAAATGCAGAAACGGGGATTTGAAGATTTTCTGCTGCTCGGTGTGTTTGGCGGGCGGATGGATCATACGCTCGGGAATGTGTATATTCTTCTTTGGCTGAAAAACCGCGGATATCGTGTGCTGGCCGTGGATGATTATTCCGAGATGGAGATCGTGCTGCCGGGAGAAACCGGGAGAATCGCGCCGGTCCATCCTTATTTTTCGCTGCTGATCATCGCCGGAAGGGCGGAAGGCGTTACGATAAAAAACGCGAAATATCCGCTTGAAAATGCAATCGTGACACCGGAGTATCAATACACCGTGAGCAATGAACCCCTGCCCGGAAAAACAGCCGAAGTTTCCCTCAGTAAAGGCGTCCTCCTTCTCATCCGGGACAGGTAAATAGTGAATAGTGAATGGTGAATAGTGAATAGTGAATGGTGAATAGTGAATAGTGAATAGTGAATGGTGAATAGTGAATGGTGAATAGTGAATAGTGAATGGTGAATAGTGAATAGTGAATGGTGAATAGTGAATGGTGAATAGTGAATAGTGAATGGTGAATAGTGAATAGTGAATAGTGAATGGTGAATAGTGAATAGTGAATAGTGAATGGTGAATAGTGAATGGTGAATAGTGAATAAGAGTTAGAGGATAATGCTCTATATTTAGAACAAATCAGGATAAACCGGTCTCAGTTATCCTGATTTGTTTTCCAACAACTGCTAACTACCAACTACCAACTACTGTCCCACTAATGATATCCGTTCGGATTGTGGCTCTGCCAGTTCCAGGAATCGGCGCACATGTCGTCGAGGGTTTTGGTGGCGGTCCAGCCGAGAACTTCCTTTGCCTTTGTGGCGTCAGCATATACTGTAGCGAGGTCGCCGGGACGGCGCGGCGCGATGACATACGTCAGGATACGTCCGCAGGCCTTTGTATAAGATTTGATCATTTCCAGAACGGAAACGCCTTTCCCTGTACCGAGGTTGAAGATTTCTGTGCCCTCATGATCCATTACATATTTGAGAGCGGCAACGTGTCCGGCTGCAAGGTCGACCACATGCAGATAGTCGCGCACGCCGGTGCCGTCCGGGGTGTCGTAATCGTTGCCGAAAACATTGATGTGATCCCGTTTACCGACGGCAACCTGTGCGATGAAGGGCATCAGATTGTTCGGAATACCCTGCGGATCCTCGCCGATCAAACCTGACGGATGGGCGCCGACCGGGTTGAAGTAGCGCAGCAGCACAACGGAAAATCCCGGTGTCGCTTTGGCAATATCCTGGAGGATCTGCTCATTCATGAGCTTTGTCCATCCGTAAGGGTTGGAACAGCCCAGATGGGAGTTTTCCGTGAAAGGAACCTGGTTGTCCGCGCTGTAGACTGTGGCGGAAGAGGAAAAAATGATGTTCTTCACGCCATGCTCGATCATCGCCTCGCACAGCGATAGGGTTGCGTTCAGATTGATGCGATAGTAGTCCAGCGGCATTTGAACGGATTCCCCGACTGCCTTTTTCCCCGCGAAATGGATCACAGCGTCGATCTTGTTTTCATAAAAGATTTTGTCCAGCGCCGATTTATTGCAGACGTCGGCTTTATAGAAAGGGAAATCCTTTCCCGTTATTTTCTTCACGCGTTCCAGTGACTCTTCACTGGAATTGGAAAGGTCATCGACGACCACGATATCATAACCGTTTTCCAGCAGTTCAACTGCTGTATGGGACCCGATGTAGCCGGCCCCTCCGCAGAGCAATACTTTTGTCATAAAACCTATCTCCTATTCACTCCACAACGTTCGTGGATATTTTCCGCTTTCCCGCATGGATTTGAGCGCGGCGACTACCGAATCCTTATCCTCGTGATAAGTCACGCCGTACCAGCGTTCATCGGTGGGAAGGATCGTAATGCAGGCTTTCCCTTCCTTGATGAGCGCATTGGGGATGATCGGGAGAAAATATTCGCATTTCAGCGGGTTGACCGGGAGATTTTCCTTCAGGTAAATGCTGAATCGATCCTCGATTTCCTTCATCATGGAATACTGGAATCCCCAGAAGTTCATGGAGACGATCGTTCCATTCGGCAGGAATTGTTCAGTTTCTCCTTCTGTATAAAGCGCTCCGCCTTCCGCCGGGACAATATGCAGGCATTCTTTAACGCCGGTCATGTGATTTTCATCGTCCATGGAGCAGACTCCGCGGGAAACATAACCGTTTTCGGTGAGTGTGTTTTCGATGCGGAACCCGGACATTACATGGTGCGTTGGGTCAGTGTCATTTGTGAGAAAGTCATACACACTGCGGAAGGGATGCTCTCCGTAATAATCATCCGCGTTGATGACGCAGAATGGTCCATGGACCAGGTGCTTTGCTGAGAGAACCGCGTGCGCCGTTCCCCAGGGTTTTGTGCGTCCTTCGGGAACGCTGAAGCCTTCGGGAAGATTTTCAAGAACCTGATGCGCATAGTCAACTTGTATGTATTTTCGCAGTCGGCTGCCGATCTTTTCTTCGAACAGTTCTTCGTTTTCGGGCTTGATGACAATGATAACGCGCTCGAATCCTGCTCTTTTTGCATCAAAGACGGAGTAATCCATCAAAAGATGCCCATATTCGTCAATGGCATCCATTTGTTTCAGTCCCCCGTATCGGCTGCCCATTCCTGCTGCCATGATGATCAATACAGGTTTGTCCATGTGTTTCTCCCTGTTATTTTTGACAATTTGTCAAGACCGGGCGATACTGTCCGACCTGACAAGACTATTTTATCACAGCGGTTTGTTCCTGCGGTGATTTTGGTAAATATCTCTGAAAAAATGAGGAGATGAGGAGAAAGGGCTGCCTTCATGTGCACTCGTGGCCGGGAATGATGTGCCAATGACGCTGTGACGGAATAACACTGAGGCTGATGGGCGAGTGCTTCGCAGGAATTTAAGCCGCAGAGGCACAGCATGCCCGGACTCGTGTGCGTATTACCACAAAATTTCACATTTGTCAACCGCCAATATTGGCGGTTTTCTTTTTTAAATTTTTGCATATATTTTAATTAACGATCAAAAACGGGGACGGTTAGCCCGTACTTGGTA
>CADATZ010000006.1 GCA_902791025.1 uncultured Chloroflexota bacterium
GTGCCTGCGAAAGATCCTGCTCCGTAAGGTACGAGCTGCGCTCGATTTAGATGCGGAGCAGGAGCTGCGCCCCCATGTGCGGCAATGAGCACCGGGTGAGTGCCGGGCTGGAAATTTGTTGTGGCGAATTATGGCGAAGCTCCTGCTCCACATTTAATTGAGCGGAGCTCGCGCCTTGGAGCGGGGCTTTTATTGGCTTCGAGTACCACGGGGACGCACATGGGGACGCACATGGGGACAGGCACGCTTGTGTCGGCTTCGCGACACAAGATGCCAGACCCCATGTGCGCAGAAGGACAATCCTTACAATGCGTTATTTTTTCATTTCGATAAAGTAGTGACCGTCGTTTCGGAGGAGCAGACCGTCTTCGAGGTCGATATGACCCAGCCAGTTCCCATTTGCGTCGGAAATGTAGTAGGAATACCATCCTCCGGTGGAAAAGATGCAGTCGGCTTTCCCGGTTACCGTTCCGTTTTGGATCAGGGAGATCAGATCCGCTATGTCTTCGTCAGTCATTTCCACAGGAATCGGACCTTCTTCGCAGTCATTGTTGATTTTTTCGACCTTTGCATTTGTGAGGGTATACGGGTTGATTTCGATAAAATCCGCAAGCGGAACAGGGGTGAAGCCTTTCGGCCCCATTCCAATCGTGTCATAAGCATAGGTTGTCACCTTGGGAAAGAGCTGGCGCAGCCGCAGATAAAGCGCCTGTGCGTTCGGGTCTGTGTTTTCAAAAAAATCATCGCCGGACATGCCGAGCAGGATGAAGGTTGGATCGCCCTCTTTGGAATAGCGTATCGCATAGCTTCTTTCCGTTCCCGCGTCATTTGCCGCCGGTGTGGATGTGCTGCCCTGATCTTCAACATCATACACGAGGCTTTTCATGGCAAATAAAGTATTGTGATCAATTTCACCCGTGGTTTCAAATTTCTCGAATTGAGAGATATATTCAAGCTGCTCTTCCGGTTTATAGGGCCACTTCAAGTCGCCATCATTGCCGCTGAGGAAGCGGACTGTCCCGTTTTCATCCACAGACCCGATCTGTACTCTGTCTCCCCAGCCCATCTGGCGATAGTACGTGTAAAGGATGATGCGGGGAGGATCGGACTTTGCGGAGGCATTTCCAACGCCGGTAAATATCATTCCTGCCATCAGGATAAAAACAAAAAGATAAAAGAATTTCCGCATGATGGTGCCTCCTTCGCAAAACACATAACGTATATATTCAGAACAAAGCACATCTGGACAGCTTTCTTTAGCCTGCTCCGTATGGTGCGAGCTTCGCTATTTTGAAGCCAACGCAAGAAAACTGTACTGCGTGTTGCGCTCCTGGAACTAAATCAATATAATAAACAATTATTTTATATTATTATAATGTTTTTCGGAGAAAAAAGTTCCTTCTGGTTTGGTGCCCCGGAATGTCTTTCCTGATATTCAATCGGATTCAAAGTAGAAAATCAAGGATCAGGTAGGCCGCGAGGATCACCAGCATGATGAAGCTCAGGATCACAGCTTTGTCCAGACACTGATAATCTCTGGAGGTAGTGTCAAATGCCGGATCGCGCACCGCTTTTGCATACAGAGATGCCGCTTTGACGGAAAAATAAAGGCAGGGCAAAAGGATGATTGCGGTACCGATCAGGAAAACTTTTCCGGGAATACCGGTTAGCAGCGCTCCCGGACGGAATGTGATGAAGTAAATCAGTACTGCCGCATACAGTAGGCACAGAGCAAGCGTTGAAACAGCCTTTTTCAGCGCAGCCTGCAGCAGTTTCAATTGTCCTTCCGGATCTGATAGTGGCAGTTCCGGATGAGGCAGATCCTCGCGCGGGGTTTCGACCAGAAACGCATGCCGGGTTCTGTCTGTGAGGCTTTCCGGCATGCCCATTGTCAGTAATCTCCATCCGCTTTTCCGCAGATCATCCTGCAATTCATAAAAGGCATCTTCCGCAGAGACACCCAGAGCATCGGAATTGACCGTATAGGAACAAATACGCCTGCCGTCGTAGTGTTTTTTGATGAAGACAAAGGTATTGCCCTTGTTTTCCTTCAGTTTCCAGCCCTCTTCAGCATGACGCTGCAGCCAATAGGTAAACTCTTTATCCGTGTGTACGGCAAGAAGCATAAAATCGTTTTTGGTTTCAGGCATTTTAGGTTTTAGGTGTTAGGGGTCAGGGACCAGGAGCCAGAGGATAGTGGTGAGGGGCTGGGGATTGGGAATTTGGTGTTTATCCCTTGATCCTTGCTCCTAACCACTAACTCCTAACTCCTAATTCCTAACTATATTTATGACAGGCGACAAAATGGTTTGGCTCCACCTCAACAAGCTGCGGGGATGAAGCATTCGGACAATTTTCCAGACATTCACTGCAGCGGGGAAGGAAGCGGCAGCGATCCGGTAGGTTCACCGGAGAGGTCACTTCGCCCTTGATCAGCTGACGTTTGGGTTTCTCTTTCCCGACGATCGGCAGAGGAATCGCGGAGAGCAGTGCCCGGGTATAAGGATGCATTGGATTTTCGAACAGCTTATCCGAAGGTGATTTTTCCACCATCTGCCCCAGATACATCACCGCGATATCATCGGAGAAATAGCGGACGACACTGAGGTCGTGCGTGATGAAAATATACGTCAGACCGATATCACGCTGCAGCTGCTTGAGCAGATTGAGGATCTGCGCCTGAATGGAAACGTCCAACGCGGAAACCGGTTCATCGCAAACGATCAGCTTCGGGTTGACTGAAAGTGCACGGGCGATACCGATACGCTGACGGCGTCCGCCATCCAGTTCATGTGGGTAAGAGTTGACAAAGCGGCGGGCAAGTCCGACTGTGTCCATGATCTCGAGTGTCCGCTTTTGAACCTCTTCCTTTGACTTGCAGATGTGGTGCTCGCGGATTGGTTCACTGATCAGCTGCATGACGTTCTGCCGCGGATCCAGAGAGGAGAAGGGATCCTGGAAGATGATCTGCATATCCGTGCGCAGCTTGCGCATCTGGCGGTCTTTGTATTTGGTGATATCCGTGCCGTTGAAGATGATCTGCCCGCTGGTGGGTTCGATCAGTTTCAAAATCGTTCTGCCGGTGGTGGACTTTCCGCAGCCGGATTCTCCCACGATACCCAGTGTGGACCCGCGGTTGATCGTGAAGCTGACGTCATCCACTGCGTGAAGTTTCCCTTTCGGGGTATCAAAGTATTTGGTGAGGTGTTTCACCTCAAGGATCACATCATTTTCCATCCGGGTTCCTCCTGATGCGGAATTGGGGTTCCGCGTAGCGGCCGCAAGCCACATAATGAGTTCCATTGACGAGCTTTAGCTCCGGTAATTTCTTTTGACATTCTTCGGTTGCGTACGGACATCTGGGATTGAAGCTGCAGCCCTCCGGCAGGTGCATCGGGTCCGGCATCAGTCCTTTGATCGGCACCAGATCTTCCCCGCGCTGGCGGAGGTTCGGAAGGGAATCAAACAGACCTTCTGTGTAGGGATGCAGGGTGTGATTGAACACCTCGTCCGCTGTTCCTATTTCAACGATACGGCCGGCATACATGACGGCCACATCATCGCAGACTTCCGCCACAACACCCAGGTCATGGGTGATCATCAGCATGGACATCTGGTTTTTGTCGATTAGTTCTTTGATCAGGGCCAGAACCTGTGCCTGAATGGTAACGTCCAGCGCGGTAGTTGGTTCGTCCGCGATCAGCAGGGAAGGATGACAGGCCAGCGCAATGGCGATCACGACACGCTGTTTCATACCCCCGGAAAGCTGATGCGGATAATCCGTTGCTCGGGATCCGGAGATGCCGACCATTTCCAGCATCTCTTTGGCACGGGTCATGGCGTCTTCCTTGCTGATTTTTTCATGCAGCATGACCGATTCCGCGATTTGGTCACCAACGGTCATTACCGGGTTCAAGGCGGTCATCGGGTCCTGGAAGATCATCGCGACATCATTGCCGCGCATGTGTTCCAGTTCCTTTTCGCTCATTTCCAGAATCTCTTTCCCGTCCAGAATGATTGATCCGTTTGAGATCACTCCCGGCGGGTCCGGCACCAGGTTCAGGATGGAGAGCGCGGTGGTTGTTTTCCCCGCGCCGGTTTCACCAACCAGTCCGAGTGTCCGTTCCTTGCCGATGCTGAAGGAAATGCCATTGATGGCACGCACGATGCCGTCATCCGTATCAAAACGTACGACCAGGTCTTTTACTTCTAAAACATTTTCCATCATTTCCCCCTTAGCGCTTCAATTTCGGATCCATGGCATCACGAAGACCGTCCCCCAGAAGGTTCAGGGCGAGTACGGTGAGCATGATCGCAAGCCCCGGGAAGAGGCACATCCACCCGGAAGAGCGGATGTAAGAACGTCCATCGGAAAGCATGGCACCCCATTCCGGTGTCGGCGGTGTGATCCCGACTCCCAGAAAGCTGAGAGAGGATGCGGAAATAATGTTGGAACCCACTTTCAGCGTGGTCTGAACAATGATGGCGGAAAGGCAGTTCGGCAGGATGTGCTTCAGGATGATCTTCCAGGTGGGCAGACCGATGGCGCGTCCGGCTTCCACAAATTCCATGTCACGGACTGTCATGACCGAAGCTCTGCCGATACGGGCAAAGTTACAGAAGGTCCCCAGCGCCATAGCGAACAGCAGACTGGACATACTGGTGCCAAGAATGGAAACGACCACGACAGCGATCATGATGTAGGGAATGGAATAAAAGATATCCGTCAGGCGCATGATGATATTATCGACGAGACCGCCGTAATACCCGGCTGCCGCACCGAGAAACAGTCCGACGATCAGCCCGATCAGTGTGGAACCGAAGCTGATGAAGAGAGAGTATTTCGCACCGTAGATCACACGGGCAAAGATGTCCCGCCCCATGTTATCGGTGCCGAAGAGATGCTGCCAGCTGGGCGCCATAAAGCGGTCCCTGGTCATGCCGATGATGTCTTTGTCATAGTCATAGAAGATACTGGCAAGCGCTGTTCCGATGAAGAGAAGGATAAGGAAAGCGATACCCATCATGGCACCTTTGTTTTTCTTGAGGCGGCGCCAGGTTTCTTGTCCCATGGAGCGCCCGATCATTTCGGTGCCGTCTGATTTTTTCTTGTTGAACAGTTTCATAGCCTTATCCCTTTCCGGAGTACTGCGCTTTGATTCTCGGGTCGCAGAACGCATAGATGATATCCACGGCCAGGTTGATAACGGCCATCAGCACGCAGCAGAGGATGATCGAGCCTGTGACCATCGGGGTATCACGTTTGTTGATGGAGTCAACCACCAGACGTCCGATACCCGGCCAGCCGAATACCGTCTCCGCCAGGGCGGAACCCGTCATCACGTAGCTGAACTGCATACCGATTGCGGTAATGATCGGGATGATGGCATTGCGCAGCCCGTGGTTATAGATGACCCGGTTGCGGGATGCTCCTTTGGCCTTCGCGGTCGTCATGTAATCCTGCCGCAGGACGTCCAGCATGGCACTGCGGGTCGTGCGGGTCAGCAAAGCAGCCAGACCAAGTCCGACCGTGACGGCGGGCAGGATCAGGTATTTGAATCCGCCGGTGCCGCCGGAGGGCAGCCAGCCCAGTTTCAGGGAGAACAGCAGGATCAGCATAAGCCCCAGCCAGAAGTTCGGCATGGAAACACCGAACAGAGCGACGATCATAGCAGCTGTATCTTTCCATGTGTTTTGGTGCAGTGCCGTGTAGATTCCGAGTGGGATCGAGATGATGCAGGCAAAGATCAGCGCACTGCCTCCCAGCAGGAGCGTCATATGCAGACGGCCCATGAAGGTTTGGAAAACGTCACGATGGGTGATGTAGGATTCCCCCATATCCCCTTTCAGAATGCCCCCGATGTAGCGGAAATATCGAATGAAAAAAGGATCATTCAACCCCATTTCCTCTCTGAGAGCGGCCTTCTGTTCGAAAGTGGCGTTTTCCGGAAGAATCTGATCCACTGGGTCCCCGCCGGCAAGGTCCATCGCCCAGAAGATGAGCAGGGATGTGGCGAGCAGGGTCGGGATCAGAATAATGATCCGTTTGAGAATGTATCGGAACATATTTTATTGTGCTCCTTACAAAGATTTTTGGTAATGATTCTAAAATTTTGCGGAGCACATGGCGACAGGCACGCTTGTTCGGGCTGCGCCGCACGAGGTGCCAGTCCCCACGTGCTCCGTACTGAATAATCAGAATGAATGACCGGCGGGTCTTTGAGGCCCGCCGGATCTTTTTAAAGGTTCAAAGAATTCAGATTAGAGTTCAACATAAGCGCGGGCCCAGAAGTGGTTGCCGCCGCCGGCGAACAGGATGCCCGCATCATCATAGGAATCGGAAACGACAAGACCCTTATTGTAGGCAATGACGAGATCCGGAACATAGAGCGGGACCTGATAGACGGTCTCTGCCATGTAATTCTGGTAGTCATAGCTGTACTGCAGACGTTTGTCCTGATCCATCTCGGTGAGGACCTTGTCGGCAAGATCGTCGACGACCGGGTCGCTCAGCTGTGCATAGTTGGTGGGGAAGCCGGTGTAGAACAGTTCGCGGTAGGTTTCATCCACGCGGGCACCGATGTTCCAGCGCCACAGGAACATCTGCTGATGGCCGGCTGCGCATTCGGATTTCAGGGTGGCCTGATCCATGGATTTGATGTCGACATTGATGCCGATTTCCTTCAGGTTGGCCTGGATGATCGGGGCGATGGTCTTGTAAGGATCGTCGGTCGGGGTGAAGAGTTCAACGGTCAGTTCACCGGGTTTGTAACCGGATTCTTCCAGGAGAGACTTCGCGCGTTCTACGTCATAAGTGTAACCGCCCTCGATCTGGTCGTTGTCAAGGAAGGACCAGGCACCGCGGTTCAGGACAGAAGTCTGCCATTTGCCGAGATCGTCAAGAACGATGGCGATGATGGTTTCTTTGTCAACAGCAGCGGAAACTGCCTGGCGGAGTTTCTGGTTGGTGAATGGTTCTTTCGCGACGTTGAAGCCGAGATAGAACAGTCTGGTACCGGCCTGGGTGTGGACGACTACGTTTTCATCTTCTTCCAGGAAGCGAAGGTCAGTCACTGGGGGATCAACACAGACGTCGATTTCGCCGTTCTGCAGGGCGATGGCACGCTGGGAAGCTTCAAGCAAGAACTTGAAGGTGATTTCTTTCGCGTAGCTGGGGCGGGCTTCTTTGTTCCAGTAGTCTTCATTCATGGAGAAGGTCACATATTGGCCCTCCTGCCATTCCTTGAAGATGTACGGGCCGGAACCGACAAGCCACGGTTCGGCGTTGTTCGCGTCTTCATAAGCAGCCTTGGACTGGATAGCCAGCGGATAGGAACCGAAGTTGTAGATCAGTTCATTGCTGTAGGCAGAGGTGGTAACCTGAACGGTGTAGTCGTCAATCTTGCTGACGTCGGTGACAAGACCCAGCTGACCAGAAACCTTGGAAAGAGTCGGGTCATCGCTGCGGGCGCGGTTGAGTGTGAAGACAACATCGTCAGCAGTCAGCGGAGTGCCGTTATTGAATTTCACATTCGGGTTCAGATGGAACACCAGGTGAGTTTCGTCAGTCCATTCCCAGGATTCAGCGATTTCAGGATAAATCTCATATCCATGTCCATTATCCAGGAACACCAGACGTTCATGTGTCAGAGCGAAACAGTTGTTATTGATCTGGTCATTCTGCATCATCGGGTTCAGCTCGTTGATTTCCTGAGCGACACCAATAACGAGATCGTCCTTGATCCCTTCAGCGAGAACGCCGGAGAAACCGAAGGTCGCTGCCATGATGACAGCAAGCAACGCAAAAAAGACTTTCTTCATGTACTACCTCCATTAATTTTGCAGATGCATCATCAACAAAAGATGCACCGTGTTTGATTAATAGATTTTAACAGAAATTGTGCCTTTTGTAAAGAAACTTCGAGGCCTGTTTTTTGAAAATATTCGAGGCCTGTTTTTTGAAAATATACAGAAAACCGCAGGGGGAAAGATTGGTATAATTCTTACAGATATCTGTTATAGGAGGCTGAAGATGATATTCAACTCGATCCCGATCACGAGACTGGCCGCATCGCTTGCTGCTGCCATGGACGTTCCGGCACCAGAACAGGCAGAAGAACCGCTTCCTTTGATCGAAACATTAGTGAAGGATCACTGCAGATCCGATAAAGCGGAAAAGATGCTGCTCTTTTGTCCGGATGCGATTGGACAGTGGCTGGTCCAGAAATATACCATGGATTTCGCGCCTGTCCTGCGTTATACACAGCTTCAAATTCCCTTTGTCTCCGCGTTTCCTCCCGTGACTCCCGTTAATTTTGCGTCAATATTTACAGGCGCTCAGCCGAATGTGCATGAGATCCGGCGCTATGAAAAGAAACTTGTAACGATCGATACGCTTTTTGATGCATTTGCCCGGGCTGGAAAGAAAACAGCATTGGTTGCTATCAAAGATTCCAGTATGGGTACGATATTTGCCGGAAGGAATATTGATTATTATATTGAGCCGGACGATCCGAATGACATAGATGGTGCCGCAACAACGCTGAAGGCTCTGGAATTGCTGGAAAAACGAAAACCGGATTATGACGTGATCGTAGTCTATACCATGAAATATGATGACAGCATCCATGCCACTCATCCCGAATCTGCAAAATCGCTGCACGCGATGAAATCACACAACCTGCAGTTTGAGATGCTTGCCCGGAAAACCGCGGAGGTTTGGGCGGGATATGATACATTCCTCGGCTATATCACCGATCATGGCATTCATGCGGACCATCATTCTAATGACGGTATCCTCAAAGACAGGGACGGACGGGGCAACCATTATGCCGATATTCCGGAAGATATGAATGTGACACACTTTTTTGGGATCCAACCGGCTGAGAAATGATCATTGCATGGGAAATGAATTATTCAAGGACTTGAGTGACGCACATGAGGACAGGCACACCAGTGTCGGCTTCGCGACACAGGGTGCCAGTCCCCATGTGCTCTGTTGTTATTGATTCAATTTTTATTTTATGGTAAGACCAGAAAATATCAATTCATTAAAATCATATAAAAAAATTCCGCCTTTGTCAAAGGTGAATTGTCCTGTTTTTGAGAATATATGTCATTTAATCTGACTGACATTTCCGGTCATTTTTTTGAAATATGGCCTTGAAGCGGAGCTAATTCTATGCTAAAATAGAAAAGTTCGGAGAGATGGCCGAGTGGTTTAAGGCGCCTGTCTTGAAAACAGGTGTGGGGCAACTCACCGTGGGTTCGAATCCCTCTCTCTCCGCTGATTTGGAACGGTTAATTTCTGGAATTACCGTTCCTTTTTTGTTAATACTGCTATGATAAATTTTAGTTTAGTACCGAGTTAAAGTGATCATTTTTGCTATCTATTCGGGGCGGAGCACTTGGGGACTGGCATCTTGTGTCGCGAAGCCAACACAAGCGTGCCTGTTCCCCATGTGCGTCGCTGTGAGTTCTGAACAGATACCTTATAGTTCTGTTTATTTTGCTTATTCTCCAAACTCGGAATGGAACTCACGTTTTTCGTCGAAAGAGGAAGTTCTTTCGATTTCGATCTCGCCAAAGTTCGTGTCCTGGCGGACGGTTACGGCGTTTTGTTTGATCAGCTCCAGCATGGCGAGAAAAGTCACGACAGTCTCATTTTTGTTCCAGGTTTTCAGCAGACTGGAAAAACGGATGGCAGCGGCTTTCCGGATGCGGTTCACAAGGAGTTTGATCTTATCGTGAATGCTGAGACGTGGTTTTTTCATCACCGTTTCTAAAGCTTTCGCTTTTTTGGGAGGAGTAAAGACCCTGGCGGCGATGCGTGCGAGCATCTGCCCGTTCCAGCCGGAAATGTCCAGTGCCGGTTCGATCCCGATATCCGGAACGCTGGTCCGCAGCCAGGCATGGAGCCGGCGGTCTTCCCGTTCTGCAAGGGAATCCGAGAGCATTTTGAATCGCCGGTAGGTGATGAGCTGTTGTGCAAGGGCTTCCCCGCTGTCTTCATCAACATCGGCGATATTGACCTTTTGCTTTGGCAGGAGTGCAGCGGATTTGATCTGGATCAGTCGGGCGGCAATGACGACGAAGGCTGAAACCTCTGTCGGGTTTTCCTCCTGCATTGCCCGCACATATTCCAGAAACTGGTCGGTCACCTGTGCCAGAGAAAGCACGGTGATGTCCAATTCCGCTTTTTCAATCAGGTCCAGCAGCAGGTCCAGCGGTCCCTGATAAAGGTCGGTTTCGATGCGGTATTGACCGGAGTGAAAGAATACGGGCTGCACTGCCATGGGTATTATTATAACAGGTGTCGCGGGGAAGGAAGTAGGATACAGGATACAGGAACACTATACCCTAACTGCTAATATCAAACGATGGCGTAAAGGTGCTGCTTCCGTTCATCTTATAATAACCGCGGAAGATACGGGCCATTGCCGTTTTGACGCCTTCTTCATCAGTACCAACCAGGATAATAAGAAACTGCCGTCGGTTGTACCGTGTAATTACGTCAACATTCCGAATCGTCTGACGGATGGATTGTTCCATAAAATACATCGCTTTTTCCAGTTCATCCTCGTGGAATAATTCGCCCGGGTTCTCCTCCAATGTGATCATGACCAGTTTGAACGGATGATCAAAACGCTTTTCCAGATTTTCGATAAAATCATAAAGGTTTGAAAACTGTCTGTACTCCACGTCCAGAGCGCCATCATAATTTCCGTTTTTCCGTATCACATCGACCAGTTTATTAATATTTGCCCGATCATTCAAGCCCGATTCAGAATCCTTGTCATAAAAACAGAAGCCATTTTTGCCGTTTTTTTTGACGTGATATAGCGCTTTATCTGCCATGCTGTAAGCTTTGTTGTAAGTATCTTCGGGTGTACACATCACCATTCCCGCGGAAAGTGATGCAGACCCGATCTCGGGATCCCTGTTTTTCTTTTCATCAAAATCGTGAATAATTTTCTGAACGTGGGATTCGGACTCTTCCTTCGAACAATTTTTAATGAAGAAAAGGAATTCATCTCCGCCGAGCCTGCAGGACAGGCAGCCATCCCCGTTTTTGATGAGACATTCACCCATGAGTTTGAGAACCTTGTCACCGGCGTTATGCCCGTGCGTATCATTGATCTTTTTGAGATTGTCTACGTCAAAGAAAACGAAACAGCCGCTTTCTTCCTTCATGGCTTGTGCGATGGCTGATTCTCCGGCACTTCGGCTCATCACACCGGTGATGATATCGATCCCATCCATCGTAACCTGAGTGGTAAAGGCTTTCATGACCTCCTGCAGCAGCACAGATGAGGTCTCCAGATCGCCCCTGTTTTGTTCTTTGTGTTCATCTTTGGCGATCTCATCCAGGAGACCGCGATCCCATAAATCGATAAAAATACGAACTAATTCAGGATCGAATTGTGTCCCCGCACCGTTTTCCATTTCATTACGAATACGTTTCCGATCACAGGCTTTCCGATAGATACGGTTGGAATTCATGGCGTCAAATGCATCTGCAATGGCAACGATCCTGGCTTCTTCAGATATTTCTGTCCCCCGCAGTCCCTGAGGATATCCGCTTCCGTCATACCGTTCATGATGACTGAGCGCAACATTCTCCGCTGTTTCAATCATGACCTTTTCTTTGAGGATTTCCGCGCCCATAGTAGTATGAGATTTGATGATGTCAAATTCCACATCAGACAACCGTCTTGGTTTGTTGAGGATCGAATCGGGAACGCCGATCTTGCCGATATCATGAAGCATGGCAGCATAGCGAAGGTCGCTGATCTTTTCTTTACTCCATCTCAGCTTTTCCGCGATCCTTGCCGAATAGAGGCTGACCCGTGTCGAATGGCCTCTGGTGTAGGGATCCTTTGCATCGATTGCGTTTGCGAGCGCCTGAATGGTCTGAAAGGACATCTGCTCAATTTTTCGGCTTCTTTCTTCCGCTACCGCGGTCTGTCTTGCGACTTCCTCGTTCAGCCGGTCGGTATAATCAATTTCAAGCAGGGAGCTCCGATGATAGTGAATCATAGCGATTGCTGTGAAAATCGACAGACTGGCGTAGAGAATCGGGAAGCGGGTAAGAAAATCCGGTGTATACCAGACAGCCATACGAGCCTTAAGCGGCGTATAAAACAGGATCGCGTACAATACTGTATAGTAAAATGACAGGATAATGCCGTATTTTACACTGACAAAATAACTGATACCGATCGGAAGCAGAAGCGACCAGAGAATCGCCGTACCTTTTGCTGCAGCGGTCAAGGCATAATAGGTGAAGGCAACTGCACAGAATACAGTCGGTATCAGTATCGCTTTTTCGCGGTCTTTCTGAACCCCCGCTATATATGCGCAGCTGACACCGCCAAGAAAGGTGACCAATGCAGGAATCAGCATGGATTTCAGATCTGAGGTCAGGTCCATGATGATCAGAACCAATCCGAGGAGAGCGGTAAAAATACTGACAGCAGTCAGCGCCTTCAGGTTTTGTTCCCTCCGTTCACCGACATAGATTGAACGATTTAAATCATTCCATACAGCTTTTAATTTATCCGGCATACCTTTAAATCCTATCCCACAAACTCCCTTACCAGCATCTTCTTCTGCAAATACAACTCTTTTTCGTATTGATATCAGAATAATAGTCAAATTTCTCTGCTCCGGTCTGGCTTGAGACATAGCGCCGCTCATCATTTTTTTTCATGAAATCATCCCAAATCCGGGCACTGACTGCCAAAACCAGTTCTGCTTTCGTATTGTAATGACGGTAAAGTGTCGCGATCCCGATCGAGCAGGCGTTTGCAATTTCATTCATGGTGACCGCTTCAATCCCCTTTTTCCGGCAAAACCGGAAATGGGGCATTCATTATTTTCCGCTGACAAAAATCCCGTTCTCTCAGGTCCCGTTTCGGGTTACTGTCCATTTTTCACTCTCTTATTTACTAATGATATTGATTATATCAATTGTGTAATGCACTGTCAATAGTAATTTTCCTGTCCTGATTATTGACCTTTATCTGCTAATATCTTAGAGCCGCTTCTTCCATGGAACGCAGCTTCAGCTTGAGCCAATGGTACTATTCAGGATGAAGCACTCGGGAACTGGCATTCAATCTGCTCAGAGCGGTACGAGCTTCGCTCGATATGATTCAGAGCAAAAGCTTTGCCTGTCCCCATGTGCGCCGCCGCAGGTTCTGAATAGATACATATGGAGAATGAAATTACTGACGAAATTGCCAAATGCAAGTCCTTAACGATGCCCTATCCTCTGCCGAATCCGGTTATTGTATGACATTTTGTGGGATTATTTCCCCGCAAAATCAAAAATGACCTTGATATGGGGGAGTATTTCAGGATGTAGGATGTAGGGGGGATGAATTAGAAGTAAACTGTTCCGGTGATGCGGGCTGGCAGGAGTGAAGAGCATGGAATATAGGATTTGAGAGGAGACAACCGCTTTGCTGTAAAAGTTTCTTTGTGTGGATATGATGGCTATGTAAAGATAAACAGCGGCAGATCGTTGCCGAACTGCCGCCGAAAGGAGGAGCATGAAAAAAACATCCAATTTATTTTAATCAATATTACCATTGTTTTTTTCTTAACAAGAGTTCTTTTTTAAATTCATGATTAATAAATTTTAAGAAGACGATTCTCCTGAATGAATTCTTGCTGATTCCTATGACAAATGTCATATTCTTAATGAATTTTAATTTTAATACCTTCTCAAATCTTAAAAATATGGTATATTATTGAATAAGGTAATCTTTGGAGAGAGAGCAACCGTACAGAGGATTCATGGCCACGCACAAATGCCATGAATTTCTCTTTTTAATCAGACATTAGACGTTAGGACGCACATGGGGACTGGCACTCTTGTTCGGGCTGCGCCGCACAAGATGCCAGTCCCCACGTGCTCCGTCCTGAATAGGCTCAACCTTGAGATTTTAGGATTTAGGCATCAGGTACGGGCTGCAATGCAGAGGCATAGAACCATATATTAGAAAAAAAAGAAAAGCAAAAATCGCTTTCCTTTTTCTAAAGTCTAAAGTCTGATGTCTGATGTCTAATGTCTAATGTCTAACTTCCAACTTCTAACTCCTGACTTCTAAAGCTCCTGTCCCGATGATCTTGCCGCTCTTGCGGTGGAAGAGGATGATGCTGTCGGATATGAAGTCCATGTTTACATAGGAGCCGATGGTGAAAATTGTATTGCCGAACACCACACCGGTCAGAAGAAATTCACCCACACGGATCTTGACGGTCGATTCCATACCGGTCGGCATGGCACCGTAAATTTCGCCTTCGATCTTCCCGCCGGAATGGATCGAGATGAATTCCGGGCGGACACCGATGACGAAATCCTCATCGGTCAAGATCGGTTCTTCCTGCATGGCGTCGTCTTCATCATTGACGCGTTGGATGTGGTATTTAAAGACCTCATCCTTGTTGTTCTTTTCCACATAATCCTTTGCTTTGGCACGTTCCCTCAGGTCAGCGGCATCTTTCTCGGTCTTTGCATTAAGGTCGGAGAGCCACTTTTTATAATCCGGGACATCCTTGCCGCTGAAGCGTACCTTTATCCCGTCAAGGATCGTCAGCTCAAATTCACCTTGTGCGTTCTGCGTTCCTTTTGCCTCAATGAAGTTGATGGAAGGGTTCCCGACAAAGTCCGCCACAAAGAGGTTGTTCGGGTGTCCGTAGACGGTGAGCGGGGGCTGATACTGCTGCAGCACACCGTTGTTGATGAGGCAGATGTTGGTGGAGAGCGTCATGGCTTCCATCTGGTCATGGGTCACATAAACGAAAGTGGACCCGGTTTCCACATGCAGACGCTGCAGCTCATAGCGCATTTCCAGCCGCAGTTTTGCGTCCAGGTTGGAGAGCGGTTCATCCATGAAGAGCACGGAAGGTTCCGGAGCCAGTGTACGGGCAATAGCAACACGCTGCTGCTGACCGCCGGAAAGTTCAGCCGGATAGCGGTCCATGAACATGGAGATCTTCACAATGCGGGAAACCCGGCGGACGGAGAGATCGATCTCTTCTTTCGTCAGCTTGCGGACCTCGCGGACAGTCTTGCCGCCTGAAGTGAATTCATAATCCTTGTTCAGGTTATTGGCCTTGACAGCGGCCGCAGCCTTGTCTGCCAGGGCATTAGCTTCTCCCTTGAAGTCACCGCCGTTCTCAAGATGATAGCCGACCAGCTTTTTGGCGGTGAACTGGGAGATCGTAAAGGCGTCGATGAGCTTGATGACGGCTTTTTTCTCATTCAGTTTCCCGGATTTGTCTTTACATTCATCCAAAACCTTTACAACATCCTGCGGATTGGAAAGGATCTCCGAGAGCCGCGCATTGTTCTTCGCCTCGAAATCTATCTTCGGCATTTCTTCTTTGATGTTGGAAAGACCGAAGGATATATTTTCATAAACGGTCATGTTCGGCCACAGCGCGTAGTTTTGGAACAGGAAGCCGACTTTCCGTTTGTTGGCAGGAATATTGATCCCTTTCGAAGAATCAAAGACCACCCGGTCGCCGATAGTGATCTTCCCCGTGGTTGGGGTTTCAAGACCCGCGATCATACGCAGTGTGGTGGTCTTCCCACAGCCGGAAGGACCCAGCAGGGTCACGAACGCGTTATTGTCGATGACTAAGTTTAAATTATCAACGCCGTAAAAATTTCCCCAGCGTTTTGTAACATTTTCCAATCTGATTTCGGGCATGATTAACCTCCAATTCCTTCATCCAGGCTTGCGCCGGTGACTTTATTCACAATAGCATTGAACACCAGAATGGTGATGATCAGGATCAGGTTGATACCGCTTGAGAACGCGTACAACCCCATTTCGTCGAAATAATCCAATGTGGTGGAGAGGATGAACCCCTGCACGCACAGCAGCATGAACAGGGAGAGTTCCCGCAGGCAGGTCATGAACGGCAGCAAATATCCGCTGATAATCGATGACTTCTGAATCGGGATAATGATGCGGGTCATGCGTTTGAACCAGGGAATATCCTGGATGATGGCAGCCTCTTCGATCTCGCCTGAAAGCTGAAGCATGGAGTTCAGCGCGGAGCGGGAGGCGAAGGGAATGTATTTCACTGTACCGACGATGATCAGGATCCAGTAGGTGTTGAAGAGGTTCAGCTTTTCACCGGAAAGCAGGATGAAGTAAGCCACGCCAACAGCGATGGAAGGCATCAGGTAGGGCAGGAAGGCTACCGAGTTCACGTAGTTCGCCCACTTGCTGCGCCTGTTCTTGGAGACCGCGTAACCGACCAGCGTGCCGATAGTACCGGCGGTCAGCATACAGGCAACGCTGACGAGCAGCGTCCCGCCAAAGGCACGCCAGATGGTCTGGTTATGCAGAATACCCATCTGCCCATACAGACCGTTTTCTGTGACGTTTTCGGCAGTTGTCCACCACTTGGTCGTCAGGTTTTTGGGATCCCCTGTGTACAGGTAGGAGTAGTCGCCCGGGTTGGGCAGGAAGGTCTCAAAAGCGAAGGAGATGATCGGGAAGATACTGGTGAAGAAGGTGAGGATCACCAGGATCAGGGCGATGATGTAACGGCCGGATTTGCCGAGATTGATCTTGGAGATTTGTCCGGATTTCCCGGTTACGGTCGTATAGCTTTTGCGGGAGGTCAGGCTCATCTGGTTGACCAGCATGATCGCTACACCGAAGATCATCATGATGATGGCGAGGATGGAAGCTTCACCGGTATATTTCGAGTTCATGGAAATATACTTGGTGGAGAGCGTAGTCAGACCGAGGTAGTGCGGGACCGGGTAGGAGCCCATGGCGGAGCCGAATACCAGCAGAATGGTGGAAAGGATCGCAGGTTTGACCATCGGCAGCGTTACGCGGGTCATGATCTTCCATTTCGGTGTGTCCAGAATGGTCGCTGCTTCTTCCAGATTGGCATCCATATTTTTGAAAATACCGCCGATCAGGATGTATGCGAACGGTGCGTAGTGCAGCCCCAGCACCACCAGGCTCGGGAAAAGTCCCTGACACCACCATTTGGGCATGGTTATGCCGAACAGCGAGGCTAACAGCCCGTTGGAAGTTCCTGTCACTTTGTTGGAGTTAAAAAGGTTCTGCCAGACGACCGCGAGCGTCCACTGCGGCATGATGTATGGAAAGATGAAGATCGAACTGATGTATTTTCGCCAGGCCATATTGGTCCTGGTGATCAGAAAGGCTACGATCCCTCCAAATAAAATAGAAACCACACAGGTCCCGACAGCCAGATAGACCGTGTTCAGCAAAGGCGTCCAAAGGTTCTTTTTCGCGAGTTTGCTTGTGAACAGGTCCGTGTAGTTCATCACGGTGAATCCGCTGGTTCGGCCGCTGGCCTTTTTTTCAAGGTTGGCATCGATCGTCCCGGGATGGATCGTAAAGGTGTCCCGTACGATCGCGACGATCGGCGCGACAGTTGTGATCGTCAAGATGATGCCGAAGAGCAGGAGAATCACATTCTGGGGCTTCGAAAAGTAGGTCTTGACCTTATTCATGTGGATCGTAAAGGCAGATACTTTCTGCGTGTCTTGCTGTACCATACGCATCTCCTTTTTTTAGTGAATAATGAATAGTGAATGGTGAATAGTGAATAATAATTAGTGAATGATGAAAAGTGAAAAATTATAGTGCTGCTTTGCAGCTGTCATGAGTTCTGTTTGGTTGAGTGTCATCATTCATTTGTTAAAGCCGCGGAGCGGCATCGATTTTATTCATTATTCATTATTCACTATTCATTTTTATCTATGCAGGACGGAGCACTTGGGGACTGGCAACTTATGTTGCGAAGCCAACACGAGTGTGCCTGTCACCATGTGCGTCGCTGTGGGGTCTGAATAGATACATTCATATTTATAAAATAAAAAAGCTGCCTTCGGGAGCGTTTTGTTTTCCCCCGAAGGCATAAAAACACAATACTACAACGAATTATTCACCGGAATATTTATCCAGCATTTCGATCCAGGAACCGACGGTGAAGGAAACTTCATCGCAGTATTCAGGATCTTCGAGAACCAGACCACCCTCATTGACCCACCAGTCGTAACCGCGGTCATTCATTGCCGGGAAGACGACATTGCCGTTCTCATCGTTACCACCGGTCATGTGATGGAACTTTTCTTCGTTCGCGGCAGCGAGTTTCGGATTGGAGGAATAACCGCCGAGATCCTTACCCCAGGCAGAGAAACCGTCAACGGTTTCGGTCATGTAAGCGATGAACGCGCAGGCAGTCCACGGCATCGGGCTGTTGTCGGTGACGAACAGGTAGTGGCAGTAGCCATAACCGCCGAAGCCCTTGTAGCCATCCTGGTAAGCGGCAACAGTGATGTTGTTCTTGGAGACGCTGTCGGATTCTTCAACAGAGCGCAGCTTGGAGTAGACCAGAAGGCCGAACTGGTCGGTTGCTGATTTGTCAACCAGGGTGTTGCAGATCGGGCCGTCATCGGTCTGAGCGTTGTAGGATTCAACCCAGAGCTTGATCCATGCCAGAGCGTATGCGCCGTTTTCGCCAAGGTCCAGATCGTAAGCGTCTTCTTCAACTTCGTCGATCACAGCCTGGAAATACGGTTTTTCTTCTTCCGGGAGGGCATCGAAAGCTTCCTTCAGACCGTCAGCGTATTTGTCAGCGGTCAGCATGTACAGGAAGTTCTTACCGACGACTTCGGAATCGATATCCATGAACAGACCATGTTCGCCTTCTGCAACGAAATCCCAGACATTGTCATAGGTCTTTTCACCGGTGTTGTTGAATTCGAAGATCTTGTTCAGGGTCTGCAGCGGCAGATAGCCTTCATATTCGCCTTCAGCGTAACCGTTTGCTTCAGCCCATTCCTTCGGGATGAATGTATCGAGGATGCCGGTCTGGACCATCTTGGATTCGATCTGGTTGCCATCCTGGATCAGGACCATGGTGAAGGTACCGGTGTCCTTCAGGGAGTCAGCGGTCAGCTGATCGAAGATCTTGTTGTTCTTCGGCTGCTGCCATTCGAATTCCATGTTGTAGGAAGGATCGATGGTCTTCAGATAGTCGATGAAGAGCGGAAGGGCGGATTTACCGCGGCTGGAGTTGCCGACACCATAGAACATCTTGCCATTGGATTCTTCAATGGCTTTCTTTGCCAGTTCTTCAAGAGTCATGGTCTGCGCCTGTTCGATGATTTCCTGCACATCATCGCGGGCGGAAGCCACCATGCATAAGCTAAGCGCCATCATAAGGGCGAGTAAAACAACAACAAACTTTTTCATATACAATTCCTCCTTGAATATGATTTGCCTTTTCCGGCAATTGTGCCAGTAATTATATATCAAAATCCCTTTTGTGCATGTTTATAACCGGCATTTTACGAAATGACTGGAATAATGTCATAGATGAATAATGCTTTTTGTAATGAAATAATTTGTTACATTTTTCGGTATTTATGAAAATATTTTCGTTGTATAGCGGTAAAATAAAAATTATTAGTAACTTTTCAATAAACGGGCAGCGCATCACAATGTACAGTCTTTCGTGCGGGTTTTACCGCATCAAAAAAGCTTTCCAGGTGTGCTATATCATGGATAGAAACAATTGAAGCTGTAAAGCCGGAACCGAATATGTACATCGGGAATGATTACTTTACAGAATCGTGCAATCACCGATGGACAACCATCAGGAGCATCCTATGAATTATAAAAATATCGCACAGCTTATACTTGTTAATATCGGCGGTTCTGAGAATATTGCCGAAGCTGCTCATTGTTTCACCCGGCTGCGCTTCGCACTGAAGGATCCCGGGAAAGTAAATATTTCCGCAATAAATAAATTGGACTGTGTGCTGCAGGTTTTTCTTTCCGGTGAACACCTTCAAATCGTTTTTGCTGGGAAAATGGATGAGATCTATAAGGATTTTATTGACCTGTTGAAAGAAAATAGAGACTGTAAAGATGCCGGGAATGTGAGAATAAGCCATGGGGACGATTCGTTTCTGAAATCCATCTCCAGATTGTTTTCGTAGAATTTGTTTTATAATGCGGCTCGGTTGCCGGGCATCGCAATAATAGAAAAGGCCGCGGAATGCGGCCTTTCTTTCTCTAATCTCTAATCTCAGAACTCTTATCTCTGAGCTCTTTTATTACCGTTTCCGCGGCTGCCGTTCCCGTTGGAGCGGTTTCCGCCGGTGCCGTTTCCGCTGCGGCGGCCGCCGCCATTAGAACTGCCACCCTTGGAACCGCCGGCAGGTTTTTTCATATCGGCGGCCTGGGCTTCTTCCAGGGACCAGCCTTCCAGAACAGCCTGGCGGGAGAGACGGACTTTGCCGTTTTCGATGCCGGTGACCATTACGGTGAGTTCATCGCCGAGACTTACGACGTCTTCAACACTGTTGACGCGTTCGCTGTCCAGCTGGGAAATATGAACCATACCGTCAACACCGGGGAGAATTTCCACGAAAGCGCCGAAATCTGTGATGCGGACAACTTTGCCGGTGTAAATGTTGCCAAGAACCGGGGTCTCGATGAGGCCGAGGATCTGGTCGCGGGCAGTATCGGAATCGGCCTGGTTGGTAGCGGAGATGTAAATAAGACCGGTTTCTTCAATGTCGATCTTGGTGTTGGTGTCTTCCTGCAGCTGGCGGATGTTCTTGCCGCCGGGGCCGATGATAGCGCCGATCTTGTCGACCGGGATCTGAATCGTAGTGATGCGCGGAACATGCGGTTTGAGTTCCGGACGCGGTGCCGGGATGGTTTCCAGGATCTTGCCAAGGATGAACTTGCGGGCTTCGTGAGCCTGAGCAAGAGCTTCGCGCATGATCTGCGGGGTGATGCCCTTGATCTTGATGTCCATCTGCAGGGCAGTGATACCCTGTTCGGTACCGGCAACCTTGAAATCCATGTCGCCGAGATGATCTTCCGCACCCTGAATATCAGTCAGGATCACGTAATTTTCACCTTCTTTGATCAAACCCATGGCGATACCGGTGACAGGAGCCTTGATCGGTACACCGGCATCCATCAGAGCCAGTGTGGAACCGCAGACGGAACCCATGGAAGAGGAACCGTTGGAGCTCATCACTTCGGAGACCAGGCGGATGGTGTAGGGGAATTCTTCCTCGGACGGGATGACCGGGACGAGGGCACGTTCAGCCAATGCACCGTGCCCAATCTCGCGGCGGGACTGGCCGCCCACACGTTTGCACTCACCGGTGCAGAACGGCGGGAAGTTGTAATGGTGCATGTAGCGCTTGTTTTCCTGTGGGGAAAGGGTATCGATTTCCTGTGCATCGCGCGGAGTACCGAGGGTAGCAAAGGTCAGAACCTGAGTTTCACCGCGGGTGAAGAGACCGGTACCGTGCGGACGCGGCAGAACATCGACCTTGGTCCAAATCGGACGGATTTCGGTCAGACCGCGGCCATCGGGGCGCAGATGACGGTCAAGGATGCGGCTGCGGACGACACGGCGGTAAGCTTCTTCAAAGCCTTCTGCGTAATCAGCTTTTTTGGTGTCATCTTCACCGGCGAATTCTTCAACGACCTGGGCTTTGAGCTGCTTGAGGTTGTCAGCCAGTTCGGCCTTGGTGTGCGGTTCGCTCATCATGTCGTCCATCGTCTGGCTGTATTTTTCTACAACTTCTTCAATAGCATCCTGGTCGAGGTTGAAGCGCGGAACTTCGCGCTTCGGTTTGCCGATGGCGGCAGCCATTTCGTTCTGAATGGCGACCAGCGGCTGAATGGCTTTCTGCCCGAAAATCAGGGCTTCGACCATGTCTTCTTCAGAGATTTCTTTTGATCCGGCTTCGACCATCAGAATGGCGTCAGCAGTACCTGCGATGCGCAGGTCGAGGTCGGATTTTTCGATTTCTTCATAGGTCGGGTTGGCAATCAGTTTGCCGTTGATGCGGCCGACGCGTACTGCGCCGACAGGACCGTCCCACGGAATATCGGAGATCATCAGGGAGGCGGAAGCTGCGTTGATGGCGATGATATCCAGCGGGTTGACGAAATCAGCAGAAAGAGAGTAGAGGATCACCTGCACTTCATTGCGGATATCCTGGGAGAAGAGCGGACGAAGCGGACGATCGATGAGGCGGGATGTCAGAATGACATCACCGGCGGGGCGTCCTTCACGGCGGAAGAATGAACCCGGAATGCGGCCGCCTGCGTAGAGGCGTTCTTCATATTCAACAGTGAGAGGAAAGAAATCCTGTCCCTCTTTTGGTTCGGCACCCATGGTCGCCGCAGAAAACACGACGGAGTCACCGACACGAACAGTCACGGCACCGCCGGCCTGACCGGCGAGCATACCGCTTTCGAAAATGACGGTCTTGCCGTCAACTTCGGTAATAAATTGTTTTGCGTTTGGTTCCATTATTATCCTGTCCCGGACTGCATAGGCAGTCCGTTGTGATCTCACAGGTCAGGAACTGAAGGAAAGCTGTTAGCTTTCAGTTGGTAGTTATTGGTTGATAGTTATTAGAAATTTGTAATTATCTACAAACCACCAACTAATAACTAACAACTTTCTTTCAATGCCCGACCGCTGTGAGTTTGTGCAATGTTTTATATTATTCAGGATGTTTTCATGGGTTCTTGAATGTTCATGGGATTCGGAATCTTTTTTCTGACCCCTGCTCCCTGAATCCTGACACCTTTACATCCCAAATAAAGAGAGCAGAAGGCTCTTCTGCTCTCTTTTCTTCCGAAAAAGATTATCTGACGCGGAGGCCGAGTTTTTCGCAGAGCGCAACGAAGGATGCGTAATCGGTGCGGCGCAGATAAGACATCAGACGGCGGCGGCGGCCGACCATCTTGAACAGACCGCGGCGGGAAGCCTCGTCCTTTTTGTTGGTGCGCAGGTGATCGGTCAGATCCTTGATGCGTTTGGTCAGCATAGCGATTTGGACTTCGGCAGAGCCGGTGTCGCCTTCGTGTTTGCCGTATTCATTGGCGAAAAACGCCTTTTCGTCTTTGCTTAATGCCATGACATTGCTCCTAAAAAATATAATTTGGCAGTCTCCGCACGCCGAGTTTCTCCAGGCGCGGGACCAGTCGGCTATTAGTATAACACGTTTTTTGGGGATTCGCGGTTCGTAGTCAGAGGTTAGTGATTTGTTGTATTATCTATTATTATCTAAAGGACCAGCAGGCCTGTTTCAGCTGTGCGGTACAAAATGCCAGCTCTCACGTACTCCGTCCTGAATACTTTAATTTTATGAATTCAACTCCTCCGTCAGCATGCAGATCAGCGGCCAGGTGCCTGCCTTCATCATCAGGATGATCACCATACTGTGACGGGCCAGTTCGTATTCGTCGGCGATAAAGACGCCGGTACTCAGAATGTAGGCGGAGAAGATGAAAAGCAGCGGGAAGGCATAACGTTCACCGTCTTTTCTTCGGAAAGCTATCCAAATCCCTGCCAAACCCAGACCGAAAATCAAAACGCCGGGCAGATTGCAGGAGAAAAATTTAACGAAAGGATCCGGCAGCAGATGAGCAAAGCCGGAAGGTGTATAGATGTAGCCGATTTGCTCAAAGGCTTCTTTCTCAAATCCTTCATACCAGGTCATGCGCAGTGTCTCGAATGGGATATGCAGCATATAGCGGATATAGGTTTTCAGTCCATCAGAAAGGATCCATTCACGCAGCGGTGTGAACGCTTCAGAGTTGAACAGTTCCGATCCCATCATGTGTTCTACACCGTACAGCTCCTCGATCCGCTCCGGTGTGGGCATTTCGGCCTGAAGAAAGAATTGTTCTCCCTGCGGATCTCTCAGGATGCGGTTGAAGAGTACGTTTTCAAAGGGATACTGCCATCTTCCGCCGGTATTTCCCATCACAGACCAGCAGACAACGGCTAAAACCGCACACAGGAGGAAGATCACTTTCCGCTCATTCCGCAGCCTGTTGAGGCAGAGCAGCAGTACTATGATCAGGATCACGATCCATGCGGCGGAATCGCGGGATTGGGCATAAAACAGGGCACCGGCAGCGGTACAGAGAGCCGGCAGCGGATTCCATTTGTTTTCAGGATTTGGCCGCATCAGCCAAAAGCAGCTGCCCATCAGCAGCATCGCCGCGGCAATGGAAAGGGATTCACTCATGATAACCTGATCCCAGCGGGTAACGTTCGGAATACAACCCAGTCCCAGGGTGAGGATGATCACAGCCTTTTTTCGGCTGTCTTTCCGGCAGATCGCGGCTGCGTGCCAGGCAAAAAATCCCCAGCAGAGAATGGATATGACCAGTTGTGCGATAGTGATGGCGGTTGGGTCCTGCCGGCAAAGTTTATAAATCAGCGGAATAAATGCCGGGCGGGCAATGCAGTACCAGAATTGTTGGTGGCAGTAAGGTGTTCCGCGCAGAATATCCATGATCGGCATTTCGGACATGCCGAGATAGGATTCCGAATCCACAAAAAAGAGCGGTTCTTTGACAGTCAAAAACTGGATCACGCGGAAAATGGTGAAGCAGAGGAATGCGCCAAGCATAAATCCCTTGGCGCTCCATCCGGGGAGCAGCTTGAATGCGGCAATGGTTCCGGCAAGGCAGAGCAGGAAGCTGATCAGCCAGACGGCGAGAAATTCCGGCAGTCCGTTGGAAGGCGGAAATGCGATGTCAAAGCTCAGCCGGTTCATGTCTGTATTGTTGAGCGGTGCGGTCTGTGTCAATCCACCATTACGGATCTCTGCGATTCCCTGATTCTCATCAGAGACGAATTCAATGGTGAGCGTACCGCTGATGATGCCGCTCCAGCTCAGTTCGCTGTTTTCGTCTGTCAGCGTGATTCCATATTCATCAGGGATGCAGTTTCCGGAGCATTGAACGGAACTGAGAGGAATATCTCTTCCGTTATGGTGGAGCCAGGTGAGTGTTATCGGACGAATTTCGCCGGTCTCATCCGGAAGTGCCCGGATCGTCAGGTCGTGCGGGCTGTACAGTCCGGTATTCGGTACGGGAAACCAGACGATCATGCACACAGAGGTGATCAGCGTGATTAAAATGACCGGGAGCCATTCCCTTTTTGTCAGGCTTTGGATTGCCTTGAGAAGCAGGAAATACAGCAGCGCAAAGAATGTCCCTCCCGCCAGTGCAGAGGCCGCCAGCCGGACAGTAAGTCCTTTCGCGGTATAAGGAGCCAGCTGCAGCCTTTCGCAATAATAAATGAAAGAACAACAGACAGCTCCGATCAAGGAAGCAATCAATATAAATAACTTAAAGGGGACAGATTTAGATGAAAATCCGCCTTTCTCACTCCTGACTCCCGACACCTGACTCCTAACTTCTAACTTCAAACTTCAAACTTCAAACTTCAAACTTCTAACTTCTAACTTCAAACTTCAAACTTCTAACTTCTAACTTCTAACTTCTTACTTCCTAAACCTAATTATTAAACGTCATATCCCGTCCCGGGTACTCTGTCTGCTTTTTCCAGGTTTGGAATAAATTCCGGTAGCCTTTGCTGATACGGTCCTCCCAGTTCAATCCCAGCAGTTCCGCAGCGCGGCGAATGGCGAGGTCATCGGGGCCTTCGATTTCGATATAGTCGCCGATGGGTGTATGGTCCAGGAAGAGCTGCGTATCATCCAGACGGTAGATGCTCCGGTATTTTTCATAAATAAAGACGATTTGATATCCGAGCCGTTCCAGGATCAGACGGGTATTGTCAAAATCGGTGACAACCGTTTCGATTTCTTCCCGGTCGGCAATGCCTTTGTTGTTTTGTTTTTCGGATTTATACGTCAGCACGGAGGTTCCGCCGTTATCACGAAGGCGCAGTACCTGGTGCGTTTTTGTTAAGGTTTCCTCTGCATCATCCCAGCGCAGGTTCTTTTCAAAACGGGTCTCCTGCTCTAAAACCGCTCCCGCTTTCAAAATAATATCCAGCATTTCTTCTGTGGAAGAAATTTTGAACTTCACTTCAATTTCCCGGTTATCTATGTTCATTATTCATTATTCATTTCTATATATTCAGAATCGAAAGCGTCGCACATGGAGACAGGCACGCTCGTGCGGGCTGCGCCGCACAAGTTGCCAGTCCCCACGTGCTTCGCTGCTATAAACTATCCAGCCATCGCAGGGTGGAGCGGATGAATTCCGCACGAAAGGAATAAACTGTGTGCAGGTAATCCTCCGGGTCCGGATGTTCTGATAGCTTTTTTTCTATGTTACCAAGCCATGTTTCACAACGGTGCTTCTGCATATCCAGCACCTGCCGGCGTTCCTCTTTGGATCGGTCTTTCAGAAAGTAGAGCTTCCCGAGAAAGTCGGACCGGATCTCATTCATATGATCAACCGGGGAGTGTACCCACTCTTCAAAGACCTTTTTCCCTTCCGAAGTCAGCGTGCAGGTCTTGCGGACAGGCAGGGTCTCGTTTTGGTCAATGGTTGTGGAGATCAGCCCGTTGCGTTCGATTTTTTCCAGTACGGCATACAGGCGGCTCTGTCGGAATGTCCAGAGGGTTTTCAGGTCTTCCGAAGAGGTGAGCTTTTTGTAGAGATCATAAGCGTGTGTTGGCTGTTGGTCAATAATGCCGAGAAGCAGAAAATCCATGGTAAGGGGGTCTTGTTGGCGTGTCATATCAATTTCAACCTTTATAGTATATTCAGATTGGAGCACTTGGGGGACTGGCACCTTGTGTCGCGAAGCCGACGCAAGTGTGCCTGACCTCATGTGCATCGCTGGATTTTGAATAATTGCCTTCTTTATCATTATAACATATGAAGATTACGGGTGAAGTTTTTCGGGAACAATGATTTAAAGTGACATTTGTCATAGACTTGCATGACATTCTTCTTGCGGTTTTTCAAATGTTTTGACAAAATACTGTATCTGACGTAAAATCGGTTTGAAACTGATTGCTGTGCAATCAGTTACATGAACGGAGCAGTAACAAAATGGGAAAAAATCCGACAATTTATGATGTTTCGCGAAAAGCAGGCGTCAGTGCGGCAACGGTTTCCCGGGTGTTGAATAATCCCGGGAAAGTGAACGCGGAAACGCGGAAATTGGTTGAGGCAGCCGTAGAAGAATTGGGATATAAACCCTTGCTGGAAATGCGGCTTCGTGCTTTGAAAGATATTCCCCGGATCTGTGTCGTTTCTCCGCATTTTGCCTCGCAGGCTTATTTACAGCGTCTGCGTGGTATTCAATTGTATCTGGAATCCCTTGATTATGAAACTGAACTGCAGATTCAAATTGTCAACTCCCAGATGCAGCTGGAACGTTTCGTTGAAACTGTTTCCATGCGGAATCTCGATGGTGTGATTTTTGTCTCTCTGGCTTTGACGGAAGATCAAATCACGAAGGTCAAGGATGCCGGTGTGGAATGTGTGATCATCGAAAACCAGTCACCGATGTGCACCTGTGTCAATTATGACAATTTTGAAGGCGGAAGACTGGCTGCGCGTTACCTTCTCGATAAGGGTTTTACGGAGTTTGGCATTCTTTGCGAACCTTTCCATTGGGAATACACGGTTTATTCCATGCAGGACCGCATTATGGGCTTCCAGGCGGAAGTCGGTGCAGCGGGATACAGCATCCCGCGGGAGCATTTTTACGAAAACCAGATCGACTATAGTCTGGTTCGCAAGCAGTTCAATGAGGTTTTTCGTTCGGGAAAGTATCCGAAAGCCTTCTTTATCCCGGCGGATCTGATGGCGTTTGGCATGCTGCAGGCGGCTATTGACTGCGGATTGACTCCCGGGAAGGATGTTTCTATTGTCGGATTTGACGATATTGATTACGCGGACGTGTTTGAGCTGACGACAGTCAGTCAGCACCTGGATGAGTCCGGAGAAATCGCGGCGAAGGCATTGATGGAAAAGCTGCGTGATCCGGACAAACCGGACCGTCAGATCATGCTGACGCTTTCCCTGATCCAGCGGAAGTCCGCCTGATGATCTTGTGAGTCAACTCCGGAGGAATCCGGAGATGAAAAAAATTTAGAGGAGACAATATGAAAAAGTTATCCGTTTTGTTGGTCTTCGTGATGCTCGTCAGCGTTTTCTGCGCTGCCGCAGCTCAGGAGAAGAGCTACCTGGAACGCGCCTATGATGGCGAATTCAAGGGTACAACTGTCACATTCGATGGTCCGTTCGTTGACAACGACCAGGTTTTCTTTGAAGAATCCATTAAACCCTTCGAAGAAGCGACCGGTATCGACATTGTTTACGTTGGTAACAAAGACTTCGAATCCACCATTCAGATGCGTGTCGAAGGCGGCAACGCTCCTGATATCGCTGACTTTCCGCAGCCGGGTCTTCTGGGCAACCTCGCCAAGAAGGGCTATATGATCGATGTCCGCAATGTCATCAGCGAAGATTGGCTGAAGGAAAACTACAGCGAAGCCTGGTTGGATCTGGCCATGATGGAAGGTCCTGATGGTGAACCGATGATGGCTGGTATCTGGGCCCGCAACAATGGTAAATCCCAGGTCTACTATCGCCCGGATGTCTGGGCTGAAGCCGGCTACGAAGTCCCGACCACCTGGGACGAAATGGTTGCCCTGAGCAAGCAGATGGTTGAAGACGGCGAAACCCCGTGGTGCATCGGTATCGAATCCGGTTCTGCTACCGGTTGGCCGGCCACTGACTGGCTCGAAGATATCATGCTGCGCACCGTTTCCCCGGAACAGTACGATGCATGGACCCGCGGTGAATTGAAATTCGATTCTCCGGAAGTCCGCCGTGCCATTGACATCATGAGCGAAATCTGGTTCACCGATGGTTTCGTTTATGGCGGCCGCGAAGCTATTGCTTCCACCAACTTCGGCGAATCCGTGAAACCGCTGTTCTACGATGTGGACGGCTGCATGATGCACCGCATGGGCAACTTCATCACTGCCTACTTCCCGGAAGGTCTCGAACCTCTGAAGGATTACGATGTGTTCTATCTGCCTCCGATCGATGCTGAATACGGCAGCCCGTATCTCGGCGGCGGCGACATCTATGGCGTCTTCAATGAAAAACCGGAAGTTCTGGCTGCATTCGAATTCTTCAGCCATGGTGAATCCCTGAAGTTCTGGCTCGGCCAGGGCGGTGCTCTGTCCCCGCACAACGATGCTGATCCTGAATGGTACAAGGACCCGACCGAAGCTAAGATCGCTGAATTCATTCAGAACGCTAACACCTTCCGCTTCGATGGTTCCGACCTCATGCCGTCCTCCGTTGGTGCTGGCACCTTCTGGAAGGGCATGACCGACCTCGTCACCGGTGCCGACATCGATACCGTCGTTACCGAAATCGACAAGGGTTGGTAATCATCCAGCCGCAGGCTTCTGCCTGTAAAGAAATGTAAATGCTTGTGCCGGACTTTTGTCCGGCACAAGTTCCCTAAATTTTTAGGAGATAGGGAATAGGCTATAGGGAATGGAGAATAGGGAAGAAGGAATAAGGGGAAAGAACGAGAAACTACCCCCTAATCCCTAATCCCTATCCCCTAAAATTCAATGGAGGAGTTAATGTACTATAGTTCAGAAAAACGGGCTTCCGGGCTTGAAAAATTCTGGTTATTTATCCGGATGATCTTAGCCGTGGTAGCCATTGTTGCTGTTTTCTATTTCGGCATCAAATATTTGCAGAACTATGAAGGCAACCAGATCGTTCTAACGCTTATTGCTATCGTCTGGGGTGTCGGTTCTGTTGCACTGTTTTACTTCCTGGCGAACTGGATCGTTGAACGATTCTCGCGGAAATGGTGCAGCCGTATTCAGCCTTACATCTTTGTAGGTCCCGCAGTTTTGATTCTGTTGTGGGCTTTGCTGATCCCGACAGTTCGTACCTTCATCCTTTCCTTGAAGGATGCTATGGGGCAGGACTGGATCGGCATGGATGCTTTCAAAAGCGCGATGGGAACCGGCAATCTGGAAAATGTCTACCAGACGATTACCGGCTCCATCTACCTGATCTTGATCGCGGTTGTGATCGTGCTCTTGGTTTCCCTTTTTGTCAAGTTGCTTTCGTCGAAAACTGAAATCAAAAATGAAGGCATGACAAAAAAGACCGGCTGGTGGCTGCTGATTGGCGGTATTATTGTTCTCTATATTGCCATTGAACCTGTGATTCGCGCACTGGGTGATGCAATGGCAGGCGCTAATGTGACACAGATTCCGCTTCTGGAGAACTACAAATACGCATTTACCGACCCGGCAATGCTGATCGTTTTCCGCAACAACCTGATGTGGTTGATTCTGGGTACATCCTTCTGTGTTATTTTCGGTCTGATTATTGCTGTTCTTGCTGACCGCACGGGTGCAGCAGAAAAGTATTACAAGATCATCATCTTCCTGCCGATGGCTATTTCATTCGTCGGTGCCGGTGTGATCTGGAAGTTCATCTACAACTATCGCGGTCAGGGCAACGAGACCGGTTTGCTCAATGCCATTATTGTGTCTCTTGGTGGTACACCGAAGGCATGGCTGCAGGTTCCTTTCTGGAATAATATTTTCCTCATCATCATCATGATCTGGCTGCAGACGGGTTACTGCATGGTCATCCTTTCCTCTGCAATTAAGGGTATTTCCAGCGAATTGCTCGAAGCTGCCCGCATTGATGGCGCAAATGAATTCCAGATTTTCTTCAAGATCATTATTCCGGTAATCAGCGGTACGATCATTTCTGTTACAACGACAGTTTTGATCTTCTCACTGAAGACCTTTGACGTTGTCAACACTATGACCGGCGGTAACTATGGTACGAACGTGATCGCGAATGAATTCTATGTCCAGCGTTTCGTCCAGTACAATACCGGCCGTGCTTCAGCTATCGCTATCGTCCTCCTCGTTCTGGTCATCCCGGTGATGGTCATGAACCTGCGCCAGTTCAATGAAAGGAAGGCATTCTAATGGCTGCAAAATCCAAAAGCTTATCCGATCAGAAAAAGTCTGCTTCTTTCCTGACACATCTTGTCCTGATCATCCTTTGTTTGATCTGGTTCATTCCGGTGTTTGGTGTGTTTGTTACTTCATTCCGTAATTCCACGAACGTTTTCAACAGTGGATGGTGGCATGTATTCCCGCATAAAGAATGGGTGGAAACCGGTGAAATCAAGGTTGATGCCGATGCGGACCTGAACGGTGATATCACCGTGACTCTTCCGAATGGGAAAGAAGTTACCGGTACCTTTGATACATTGAAAAGCGGTGTGACAGTGAATGGTACGAAAGTTCAGTGGTATGGTGCGAAACGTACCCGTACGCTGAAGACCTATGAAAGCAAATGGGTCGGCTTTGAAAGCAACCTGACGCTTGAAAACTATAACAACGTGCTGACCGGTAAGAAGATCCAGTACACCGGTGAAAACGGTGAAACCCTGACCCGCAACGGTTCTGACCTGAGTTCTTCATTCCTGAACTCCATCACGGTTACCGTCCCGGCTACGATCATTCCGATTTTGATTGCGGCCTTTGCGGCGTATGGCTTTGCCTGGCTGAACTTCCCGGGCCGGAAGCTGTTCTTCTCCATGGTTGTGGCGATGATGGTCGTTCCGCTGCAGATTGCAATCGTGCCTGTGCTGAGTGACCTCTCCAAGGTTGGCCTTTCCGGTCAGTATCTGGGTATCTGGATGGCACATACCGGTTTCGGTCTGCCGCTGGCGATTTATCTGCTGTTCAACTACATCAGCACGATCCCGCGGGAAATCCTGGAATCCGCTTTCATTGACGGTGCATCCAACTTCACGATTTTTACCCGCCTGATCCTGCCGCTTTCTGTTCCGTCCATCGCTTCCTTCGGTATTTTCCAGTTCCTGTGGGTCTGGAATGACTATCTGGTATCTCTGGTCATCCTGGGCGGCGGTCAGAAGATGGTCATCACGCAGTCACTGGCGAACATCGTCGGTACCCGCGGTCAGGACTGGCACCTGCTCACTGCCGGTGCGTTCGTCTCCATGATCGTCCCGCTCATCGTCTTCCTGAGCCTGCAGCGTTACTTCGTCCGCGGTATGATGGCCGGTTCCGTGAAGGGATAGTAATTAGTTTTAAGTTGTAAGTTATAAGTTATAAGAGGGATGTCTGTAAAAGGGCATCCCTTTTTACTTTAAAAAAACATCATTGATTTTTCCTGACAGGAGTGTATAATATAAATAGGATTTTCGGGTAAAGGGTATCTGTTATGGGAGAAAAAGACATCGTCGAGAAATTGCTGGAAGACTATAATGACGTTTTTGCGGACATTGTCAATACGCTTTTGTTCGGTGGAGAAAGAGTTATTGATCCGAACGATCTGGAAAGCAAAACTGCGAGATCGAATTACAAAGCTGACGGCAAGATTCGTGAGTTGGAGCGGGACGTTGTTAAATTGTGGAAAAAGTATAACATCCGAATCGCCTGTATCGGTTTGGAAAATCAGACAGTACCGGATCCTTACATGATATTCAGAGTTGCCGGGTATGATGGAACTGAATACCGGATTCAGCTGAATAACCTCGGCCGGGGCGAAATGCCTTGCCCGGTCATAACAATTGTCCTGTATTTTGGATATGAAAAACGTTGGGATCAACCGAAATCCTTGTATGAAGCTTTGAAAGTACCGGATATCCTAAAGCCTTATGTCAATGACATGAAGCTGAATTTATTCGAAATCGCATATCTGGATCGATCGACAGTTGACAAATTTCAGAGCGATTTCAAAGTTGTTGCAGATTATTTTGTACAAATGCGTGAAAATCGGAATTATGAGCCGAGCTCCGAAGAGCTTGACCATATCCAGGCGGTTTTGCAATTGTTAAATGTAATGGATCAGGATCACCGTTTTGAGATGAAAATGAACGAAGAAAACGGGAAAGGAAAGGTAAAAACGATGTCCGAATGGCTTACTATGGTTATTAATGACAGTGAAGCGCGCGGTGAAGCCCGCGGCGAAGCTCGTGGTGAAGCTCGTGGTGAAGCCCGCGGTGAGGCTCGCGGACGCATGGAAGGTGAAAATCGATTTGCAAAATTAGTAAAATTATTACTGACTCTGGGAAGGACCGAAGATGCAGCCAAAGCTGCCTGTGACCCGGAATACCGTGATACTCTGTATAAGGAATTTCAAATCGCTTGATATCCTTAGTGGTTCTTTGATAAACTGTCAATGAGATCAATTGCATTATGAATTGTTCAGAGATACAACACGGTATTACAAAGAAAATCCGAAAGGAGTTGAAACAATGTGCAGAGCGTTTGAAGAAGTCAGGGAACAGGGCAGAGAACAAACTCAGCTTGAAGTAATTCGAAATCTTATGAACAATCTGCAATTATCAGCTCAACAGGCCATGGATGCAATAGGTATTCCTGCCAAGGATCGGGACATATTGTTGATGAAATTATCCTAAATAGATGCTTAGAGGTTATTATGGACAAAACACCCTGGTATATGAACGCATACTTTTATCAGATCTATCCACGATCTTTCATGGATGGAAACGGTGATGGTTACGGCGATTTTGTCGGCATTACGCAAAAACTGGACTATCTGAAATCCCTCGGGATCGACTGTATCTGGATCCAGCCGATTTATCCTTCCCCGATGTTCGATGATGGGTATGATATCAGTGACTTTGTGAACGTGGACCCGCGTTTCGGCACATTGGAAGAATATCATCAGCTGATCGACGCGGTCCATGCGCATGGTATGAAGATCATCATGGACCTGGTGATGAATCACTGTTCCAGCGAGCATCCCTGGTTCCAGGCGGCACGCAAAGACCGCAATTCTAAATACCGCGACTATTTTGTCTGGTCTGATACCGATCAAAAATATCTCGAGACCCGCATCATCTTCACTGATACGCAGAAATCCAACTGGGCATGGGATGAGGTCGCCGGACAATATTACTGGCATCGCTTCTACCCACAGCAGCCGGATCTGAATTTTGACAATCCGGAAGTCCAGGAGGCGATGCTGAACGTCATGCGCCACTGGATGGATCTTGGCATCGATGGTTTCCGTGCGGATGCGGTTCCCTATCTTTTTGAACGGGACGGCATGGAAAATGAAAACCTGCCGGAAACGCACGAATTTCTGAAGCGCTGCCGCAAGCTGATGGATGAGGAATATCCTGGTGCGGTGCTGCTCTGTGAAGCGAACATGTGGCCGAAGGAAGTTCGTCCCTATTTTGCGGATGGGGATGAATTCCAGCTTGGCTTCCATTTCCCGTTGATGCCGCGCATTTTCATGTCCCTTGGGAAGCAGAATGCCGAATCTCTGGTGAAGATCCTCAAGGATACACCAGACATTCCCGAAAACTGCCAGTGGTGCACCTTCCTGCGCAACCATGATGAACTGACCCTGGAGATGGTGACGGAAGAAGACCGCCAGTGGATGTGGAACTTCTACGCTCCGGATCCGGAAATGCGCAAGAATCTCGGTATCCGCCGCCGCCTCTGGCCGCTTCTGGACAATGATCCGAAGAAGGTAGCACTCGCTTATTCTATGATGCTCACCATGCCCGGTTCCCCGGTCTTCTATTATGGAGATGAGATCGGTATGGGTGATGATATCCGCCTTTATGACCGCAACGGTGTCCGCACGCTGATGCAGTGGGATGACACAAAGAACGGCGGTTTTTCAACAGCTGATAAGACTTGCATGCCGGTGATCGATGATCCGGTTTACGGGTATAAACAGGTCAATGTCGCTTCTCAGGAGGGTGATCCGAATTCCCATCTGAACATGATCCGCAGTCTGATGTCCACCCGCAAAGCCTCAGACGCGCTTTGCCGCGGCAAGCTGAAATGGCTTGTGGATGGAGAAAATATTCCGGTTCTTGCGTATATCCGTGAAAGCGAGTATGATAAGGTATGGGTCCTTCAGAACATGACGGACAATGAGCAGAGCTTTACTCTGGATCTTCAGGAAGGAACATATTACGATCTGAATCATCCCGAATTTGAAATTCAGGGAAGCTCAAAAACTGAAATAAAAATTGCTCCGCGTTCATTTTACTGGCTGCGGAAGAAAAACTGATAGCTACCAGCGAATAGCTGATAGCTGACTTGTTGGAGGATTATCGAATGATCTATCAATATCATCAGGGTGAACAATTTGACAGCAAATCGGCAGCAGAGACACTGCTTGCGGAAGCTATGCCGAAGCTGACAAAAAAGCATGCCGCGTTTATCAAAAAAGACCCGGAAGCCTGGGCTGAGCTGGAAGACCGTCTTCATCAGTATCTGCCCCGCCTGACGGAGCTGTATTTTGATCTCTATAACGGCTGCATTGAGGCATATCCGCAGTTTTTCAATTTGATCGAGACCATGACGGAAAACTGGGTGAAGCGTGACACTTATCTAAAAGCTTCAGACCGTGATCGTCTGGCCAATCCGGATTGGTTCTGCTCCAATCAGATGATCGGTGCGGTGTGCTATGTCGATCTTTTTGCCGGGGACCTGAGCGGGATCCGCAAAAAGCTGCCGTTTTTCAAGGAACTGGGCATCACCTATCTGCATCTGATGCCGCTCTTCAAGTGTCCGGAAGGCAACAACGACGGCGGTTATGCGGTTTCTTCCTACCGCGAAGTGGATGAAAAACTTGGCACGGCCCAGCAGCTGCGCAAACTGGCACAGGAGTTCCGTGAGGCCGGTATTGCCCTGGCGGTGGACTTTGTTTTTAACCATACGTCCGATGAACATGAGTGGGCACTGAAAGCCAAAGCGGGTGACCCGGTTTATCAGAACTATTACTGGATGTTCGATGACCGATCTGTCCCGGACCGCTATGAATCGTCGCTGCGTGAGATTTTCCCTGATGAACATCCGGGTGCTTTCACCTGGTTCGAAGATATTCACAAATGGGTCTGGACGACTTTCCATTCCTATCAGTGGGATTTGAACTATCACAATCCGCAGGTGCTGAGCGCTATCACCGATGAAATGCTGCATCTGGCGAATATGGGCGTTGACATTCTCCGCCTGGATGCGGTTGCCTTTATCTGGAAGCAGATGGGCACGGTATGTGAGAGCCTGCCGCAGGCATATAAACTGGTTGAGGTCTTCAACCTGATCGCCCGCATCAGTGCGCCTTCCCTGCTCTTCAAATCGGAGGCGATCGTCCATCCGGATGAAGTGATACGCTACATCGATCCGGCCCTCTGCCGCCTTTCTTATAATCCGCTGCTGATGGCGCTGATGTGGGAAGCGCTGGCGACCCGTGAAACCAAGCTGCTGTCTGCTTCTATGCGCGGACGTTTCAACCTGCCGGAGCATACATCCTGGGTCAATTACATCCGCTGCCATGATGATATCGGCTGGACTTTCTCTGATGAGGATGCCGGTCGTTTGTGGATCAATGGCTACCCGCATCGTCAGTTCCTGAATTCCTTCTACACCGGAAAGTTTGAAGGCAGCTTTGCAAAAGGTCTTCCCTTCCAGGAAAATCCTCATACGGGCGATTGCCGGATCTCCGGTATGCTGGCTTCCCTTGCCGGTTTGGAAAAGGCACTTGCGGAGAATAACGAAACAGAGATCCAATATTCGCTGGACCGCATCCAGCTGCTCTTTGGCATCACCATGTTCATCGGCGGTATGCCGCTCATTTATCTCGGTGATGAAATTGGCGAATTGAATGATTATTCGTATACCGAAGACCCGGATAAGAAGGATGACAGCCGCTGGGTCCATCGTGTTCACTATGACTGGAACGCCTGGAAAAAGCGCAATGACGAGAACACTGTTGCCGGGACGCTCTGGAACCGAATCAAGAATCTGATCGCGATCCGCAAATCCCATCCGGTTTTCTCTGTGCAGAACATCGAAGTCCCGCTGGAATACAATCAGCACATTTTCACTTTCATCAAACGCAGCGAGAATGAGACCGTTCACGTGGTGGTGAACTTCAGCGAACACCGCGTACAGCTCCCGGCTTCGGTATTCAATTGCTTCGATAACGCGCCGACCGATCTCCTGACCGGCAAGGAATATCCCTACGGTCCGTTCACCGTCGAACCGTATCAGATTCTCTGCCTGTATCTGAAGGATTAGTTCATTGTTAATTTACATGGTGGTTTTGCGAGATGATTGTCATCTCACAAAACCATTTTTTTAAGCATAAAATTACTCATAAACTTAAAATAAAAATTATAAAAATATTGAAGATAGTAGGAAAATTTGCAATAAAAATATTGAATTTAAGGTATTATTATTGAATAAAAATATTGAAGAAAGTCTTAAACTGAAGTACGATACATAAAAAAGTCAGTATAAAATAATATGGGGAGCTGTATGTACTTTCGACGTAAAGCTTATGATAAATTGATGGAATGGAAACAAAAATACGCTGATCAGTATGCCATTTTACTTGAGGGGGCGAGACGGGTTGGCAAATCTACGATTGCGGAAGAATTTGCAAAAAAAGAATATGAAAGTTATATCCTTATTGATTTTGCAAATGTAAATAAAGACATTATTGATTGTTTTAATGATGTTTATAATCTGGATTTGTTTTTCTTACGTATTCAAACAATAACCGGGATTCAATTGATTAAACATCGTTCCGTAATTATTTTTGATGAAGTTCAATTATTCCCTAAAGCTCGGCAGGCGATTAAATATCTTGTCAAAGATGGACGTTACCATTATATTGAAACCGGTTCCCTGATTTCAATCAAAAAAAACGTGAAGGATATCCTTATCCCGTCAGAGGAAATGAAACTGCCGATATACCCAATGGATTACGAGGAGTTTTTGTGGGTGGTGAAACCAGGCTCATATCAAATTATTGAAGATTTGTATAGAACAGGAAAAAGTATTGGGCAGGCCGTTCATCGGACTTTGATGAGAAACTTTCGCATATATATGGCAGTAGGGGGAATGCCTCAAGCTGTTCAGGCATATATTGATGGGAAAAGTTTCGCAGAAATTGATGATGTGAAGCGTTCAATTATACAGTTGTATGAAGATGATTTTAGAAAAATCGATTCGTCAGGTAAAATATCAATGCTCTATCACTCAATTCCCGGACAACTTTCAAAAGGTTTTAGGCGTTTTGCTTTTGAAAGAGCTGTTGGAAAGAAAAAAACAAATGGAGATGAGCAGAAAATCTTTGATTTGATTGATTCCAGAACAGTTCTTGTCTGTTATAATACGACTGAACCAAGAGTCAGTTTATCTCTGACAAAGGATATTAGCAGTTATAAAATGTACTCTTCTGACACGGGATTGTTCGTTACTCTTTTGTTTATAGACAGACCGATAGCAGAAAATGAACTGTATAAGAAATTCCTTTCTGATAAATTACCTGCAAATTTGGGATATCTTTATGAAAATGCGGTTGCGCAAATGATAGCAGCCGGGAAACATGAGCTATATTATCATACCTGGGATAAGGAAAATTCTACTCATTATTATGAGGCAGACTTCCTGCTTGCGAATGGTGCAAAGGTTAATGCGGTTGAGGTAAAATCATCAGGTTCAGGAAAGCATGAGTCACTTACTGTTTTCAAACATAAATATTCTGATGTTGTAAATGAATGTTTTGTTATTTCACAAAAGGATGTTGGTTTTGAAAATGGTATTCGCTATCTGCCTGTGTATATGGTGCCATTTCTTGTATCGTAAGGTGAATGTATGGAACCGAATGTGAGACTGGTGAGTCTGCCCGCGCGGGCAGATGATGGAAATAAGGGCAGCTTTGGCTGTGTGACGGTGGTTGGCGGCTGTGAGAATTATCTCGGCGCACCGATCCTATGCGGAAAAGCGGCCTATCGGGTAGGCTGCGGCCTGGTGGAGCTGGTGGTCCCGGAAGTAGTGAGAAACTGCGGCGCGCCGGGATTTACTGAAGCGATCTGGAATTGCAGCGCTTTTGAAGCGGGCATGGTTCCGGAACGCGGAAATTGCGTTACGGTCATAGGCCCGGGACTGGGCACTGCCCCGGAGGCTGCCGCGAGGCTGCCTTCGCTGATCAACAGTGCCTCGATGTTCAGCAAACTGATCGTGCTTGACGCGGATGCGCTGAATCTTCTATCCCGAACCCCGGACTGGTTTGAAACCGTCCCGGAAAATTGTGTGATGACGCCGCATCCGGGTGAAATGGCTCGGTTGTGCGGTATGAGTGTGGCGGAGGTTCAGGAGAATCGGGCGAAACTGGCTCTTGAAAAGGCAGTGGAGTGGCATCAGGTCGTGCTGCTGAAGGGTGCCAACACGGTCATCGCTTCGCCGGATGGTTTTTACGTTGTTCTTCCCTATGCCACCTCGGCGCTTTCCATGGCCGGGAGTGGTGACGTCCTTGCAGGCATTATCGCCGGATTTGCCGCACAGGGCAAACCGGCATTCGATGCCGCCTGGCTGGGCGGTGAGATCCATGCCAGAGCGGGGCTGTTCGCTGCCGATAAATTCGGCAACCCCTATTCCGTCATGGCCGGTGATCTGTTGTCCGCCCTTCCGGAGGCGATAACCATGTATGCACTCAGTACACAGTAATTCGGGGGTAACTATGATATCCCATGTGCTCCGTGAACAATAACGAACAGATATATGAAAAGTTATTATTCATAAAAATTTTGTATGGATATTCCTGATTTTTCATTATATAATTAATTTAGCAGTGGTCGAAATAACAGTATAAAAACATTTGAAGAACTGGCGTTTGAAAAATGTTTGCAGGTAGGCTCCTAAACTGAAATTTGGAGATGGACCTTACAATATTGTGGTAATAAAATACAAAAGGATTCGAGGGTGGTATCGTTCCTTTATGCATGTTGATGATGATCAAATCAGAACAGTGCTGATGCAGGATTTTGGTCTTAAAGAAGAGGCGTACGCATATTTATTGCAGCCGTTTGCAGCGTAAAAATTGACACCGCAAGAGATATTAAAAAATACGTTTGGATATGACACTTTCCGGCCGGGGCAGGAGAGACTTGTCAATGCTGTTCTTTCCGGCCGGGATGCCATGGGTATCATGCCGACAGGAGCCGGAAAGTCGGTCTGTTTTCAAATTCCATCACTGGTTTTTGAGGGACTGACGCTTGTCATTTCACCGCTGATTTCGCTGATGCTGGACCAGGTACTGACGCTCAAACAGTACGGGATCCGGGCTGCGTTTCTGAACAGCACGCTCACCCCCGGACAGCAGCGGACGGTGCTCACAAGAGCCGCAGGAAATGCCTATCAGATCATGTATGTGGCGCCGGAACGGCTTTCAGCGCCTTCATTCCTCTCCTTTTGTCAGAATCATCCCATTCCCTTTGTAGCTGTGGATGAGGCGCACTGCATTTCGCAGTGGGGACATGCCTTCCGCCGGGATTACCTGCAAATCAAGCCGTTCCTCACCTCGCTCCCGCAAAGGCCGATCGTTGGCGCCTATACAGCGACCGCGACAGCGAAAGTGCAGGAGGATATCGCTGTGTCCCTCGGACTTCGGAACCCTGTGGTCCAGATCAATAGCTTCGACCGTCCGAACCTTTATTTTGATGTAGCCCGCGGGAATAAGTCATTGGAACTGCGTTCATTTCTGCATCGTCATGCCAATGACAGCGGCATTATCTATTGCGGCACCCGCAGTGATGTGGAGGAGATCTGTGACAGCCTGATCCGCGCCGGATTTGATGCCACTCGTTATCACGCGGGACTGCCGGATAAGGAACGGACGGAAAATCAAAGCGATTTCCTCTATGACCGCAAAAAGATCATGGTGGCCACTAACGCCTTTGGAATGGGAATTGATAAGTCCAATGTTTCTTTTGTGGTTCACTATTCAATGCCGAAAAACATCGAATCCTACTATCAGGAAGCTGGCCGAGCCGGCAGGGATGGTTCTCCGGCGGAGTGCCTGCTGCTTTATTCCGCTCAGGATATCAGGCTGAACGAATTCCTTATCCGGCACAGTCTCGAGGAGAATAAAGAGCTGAGCGAGCAGGAAAAGGCGGTGCGTGAGGCACACGAGCTGGAGCTGCTGAAGAAGATGAGCTTTTATGCCACTTCGACAGACTGCCTGCGTATGCTGATCCTTGATTATTTCGGTGAACATATCGGTCCATGCGGGCACTGCGGTAATTGTGATGCCTCCTATGAAGAGGTGGAGATCAGTGCGCGATTACGGCTCATCCTCTCCTCGATTCGGAAGATGGAGGAAAACCATCGCTCTTTTGGACGGGTAACACTCCGGGATTTCTTTAAAGGCAGCAAATCTCAGTCGATAATAAATAAAGGTCTGGACCGGTATTACGGCTACGGTGCGCTTTCTTCCGTCTCAGCGGAGCGCATTCTGCAGATCATTGACTGGGCGGTTCAGAATCACTGGCTCAGGGCGGAATCCGGTGATTACCCGGTCATTCGTCTGGGGCAGATTGATTCTGCCTACTGGACTGCTGAGGATGAAAAGATCATTGCCCGGCTTCCTTATACCCGGGCGGAAAGGGAAAAACAGCAGCCGAAACCCGCATCAAGAGGCGGACTGTTTGAATCGCTCAGGGCACTGCGGAAAAATATAGCCGCGGAACAGCATGTCCCTGCTTTCATCATTTTCAATGACGCCACGCTGATCGATATGGCTCGCATCAAGCCTGTTACGATACGGCAGCTTTTGTCTGTGAATGGTGTTGGTAAAATCAAAGCAGACCAATATGGACAGCGGTTCATAGACTGCATCCGTGACTATCTGGAAGAAAATAACAACTGACGGCACACCAAAACGAAGCACTTGGGGATTGGCACCTTGTGCGGTGGAGCCTGAACAAGCGTGCCTGTACCCATGTGCGTCACAGCAATACCGGTTGACGTATGAATGGTATTATGAATTAGTGTCCTGTTTCCAATAATTTTATTGTCTGACAGATTTCGTGTTATGGTAAACTTATAAAAAGGAGTTTTTCATATGATGAAAAAACTGAGCGTTTTATTTTTAACAGCCTTGATTTGCTGTCTGCTCATAACAGCATGTGCAGACAAGCAGAATACTGCTGTAGTACCTGAGCAGAAGACTGAAGAATAATCGGAAGCGCTTAGGGAAAGCAAGTACTTTAGTTTCCCCGGTGATGAACCGAACACCATGGATCCGCAGTGTACTTCGGAGCATTATAATATTCCGCTGAACGTGTTTGACCGTCTGGTGGAAGTGAAAACGGTGGATGGTGAGAACCAGCTGGTTCCCTCCCTTGCGGAATCCTGGAACGTTTCCAGTGACGGGCTCACTTATTCGTTCAAACTTCGGGAAGGTGTGAAATTCTCCAACGGTTCCCCTTTGACTGCAAGCGACGTAAAGTTTTCCATGGAGCGTCTGCTGACCCATCCGAAATCACGGAACCATGATATCGCTGTTAGTATCGTTGGTGCAGACCAGCTCCGCTCGAAAGCAGCGGATAGTCTGGAAGGATTTCGCATTATTGATGATCTGAATTTTGAGATCACACTGCAGTATCCTTACGGTCCCTTCCTGGCCTGTCTTTCAACGCCCGGTGCTTCGATCCTGGATGAGGAAACTGTGACCGCCGCGGGTGACAAATTCGGAACCGATATACAAGAGACAATCGGTACCGGCCCTTTCGTATTGGAAGACTGGAAAATCGGCTCTGAAATCACCATGAAAAAGAACAAAAATTTCTGGGGTGAGCCAGCTAAATGTGACGGATTGCGTATGATTTTCCTCACCGGCAAGGTTTCTCCGCTGACACTTTTCCAGGAGGGAACGCTTGATATTCTGGACCTGGAGCTGATCGGTTCGGAGGCGGAATATCTGCTTCATGGGGATATTTATCAATCCATGATCGTCAGTGGCCCCCGGGTCGGGATCACCTACCTGGCTATGAATGAAACGGCCCCTCAGCTGCGGGATGTGCGTGTTCGGAAGGCACTGCAATTGGCATTGGACCGGAACGCGATCATGAATGCGGTGATCAGTGGACAGGGCTATGTGGAAAACGGTATCTTCCCGCACGGGCTGATCGGGTTTAATCCGGACCTGCCGGAGATTCCCTATGATATTGAACAGGCAAAAAAGCTGATGGAAGAAGCCGGATTTGCGGATGGCTTCGAATTGGATGTTTATTATCAGACCAACTCTGCCAAAAATTTTCGCAGTCTCTGCGAGATCATTTCCTACATGTGGGAAATGATTGGCGTCAAGATGAACGTCATGGAAGTGGAGGATACCTACTTCGTGAATACCCGCCAGCGCGGGAAACTGCCGGCATACGTTTCGACCTGGTCTGCGGATTTTGACGATCCGGATAACTTTATCTATACCTTTTTCGGCACCCAGAAAAACACCTTCTCCCGCGGTCTGTTTTACCGCGATATGGATATCATCAAACGTGTTCAGGATGCCCGGGCAATCGTTGATCATGATGAACGCATGGCTGAATATCAGGATCTGGAGCGGATCATCGTTCAGGAAGACGCTGCCTGGATCCCGCTTTATTCTTCGCAGCATAATTTTGTTGTCGCTGAAAAAGTGAAGGGCTTTGAGGTTTCCTGGAACGGCTGGTCAAGCACCAGGTACCAAAATGTTTCTGTAGAGTAAAGTGTATTTTCCAAAAGGGGGAAAGTTTTGTTCCGTTCGTTTCGCGCACGTATCACCTTTTTTGTGATTGGAGTCGTCCTGAGTTGTGTCGGGATGATCGGTGCTATATCGCTTTTCTCCATCAAAAGGACTGCGGAACAAAGCTCTGTTCAATTCATGAGCCTGCTGTGTGACAGTAAGTATCGTGAGATGAACGAATACATGGACAGCGTGCGCCAATCGGTGGATATCCTCTCCCATTTTCTGAGCGGGGACATCAGTTCCGTTGCCTTGCTGGAAGGCGGTGTGATCGGTGCAAAAGGAACGGGTGAAATGCTGGAAGGCCGCGATTGGGAAAGCGACCAGCAAAAGGAACTGGATGAGTATTTGCGTGCGCATGTGAAAAATGTGCAGGCGGTTTTCAACAGCGTTGCCTACAACACGAGTAATGCCATCGGATATTATTACCGGCTGAACCCGGAAATCAGCAATCAGAAACCCGGCTTTCTCTATTTCAAAAACGGTACCAGCGATTTCCTGGAGACTACTCCGACGGACATTCTTTCCTATGATAAGAATGACGAGGAACGGGTTGGCTGGTATTACAAAACCATCGAACGGGGACGTCCCTCCTGGCATGAACCCTACTTCGATAAGAATCTCAATACAAAGATGACCTCTTATATCGCCCCGATCTATAAGGCCGGGACCTTTGTCGGGGTGGTCGGTATGGACCTCAGCTATGACGCGCTGGTTGAAAAGATCCATAACCTTGATATTTATGAGACCGGCTATGCCTTCATGACGGACAATACCGGTCATATTGTCTATCACCCCCATCTGCCGGAAGGGACGGTCCTGAGGGATGTCAACCCGGAGCTGGCAGAGCTGGAGAACCAAGTTTATGAAACAACCAGCAGCAGTTCTTCTCTGATTGAATATACATATAATGGGATCGATATGAAAGCCGCGTCTCAAGTTCTGGAAAACGGGCTGCGGCTTTATATCTGTGCACCGGATAGTGAGATCAACGCCGGGTGGCAGCATCTGGTACAGGCGCTGCTGTTGGCTATGTTCCTGCTCATTATCGTTTTTGCCGCTATCGCGACAGTGATCATTTCCCGGGTTACGAAGCCGCTCCGCCGTCTGACAGAGGCCTCGAAACAGGTTTCAGAGGGAAATCATGACATAGATCTGCCGGAAGCGGGTGATGATGAGGTTGGAACTTTGTCCGGCGCTTTCCGGGACCTGGTGGATAATCTGAAAATCTATATCGATGACCTGAACAGCAAGGCTTATAAGGATCCGCTGACCAAGGTGAAAAACAAGGCTGCTTTTGATATCTGGTGCCGTCAAATCAATGAAACGCTGAAATCTGAGGATGAAATGGTTTTTGCCGAGTTTGCTGTGCTGATGTTTGACGCAAACCTGTTGAAAGAAATCAATGATCAGTATGGCCATCCGCGTGGGGATATCTATCTCCAGCGGGGCAGTGAACTGATTTGCAAGACCTTTGCTCACAGTCCGGTTTTCCGTGTCGGAGGTGATGAATTCGTGGTCATCTTGCAGGATGATGAATATAAGAACCGTAAGGAGCTGATGAAGCAATTCGAGCAGCGGGCGGAAGAGATCAATGCGGAAGCGGTTCATCCCTGGGAGAAGGTCAATATGGCGATGGGCATGTCCGCGTATAACCCGCGGCATGACACCTCCGTGGAAAGCGTCTATAAACGCGCCGATCTGGCGATGTACAAAAATAAGCGCGAGTGGAAACAATCCCAACAAGTAGAAAATAAGAATATCTGATATAATTGTAATAACAAAAAGGTATCTATTCAGAACGAAGCACGTGGGGTCTGGCATCTTGTGCGGCGCAGCCCGCACAAGCGTGCCTGTCCCCATGTGCGCCGCTCAGGTTTTGAACAGTTACCAAAAAACAAACATATCAAAAGGAGATGTCGTATGTGGGGAAAATCTGTTTTTCCGAAGTTAATGCTTGCCGTGTTGGCTGTTGTTTTTTTCTGCGCTCCTCTTATCGGGGGACCGAAAGCTCTTGCTGATGAGGCGGAGGACAAATTTGACGCGTTTATCGATAAATTGTCCAAGTCCGGAACCATTTCCTCCGGGGGAGAAACCACGTACTGGGGCGATTATACAGACGAATGGGCTCAAATTGGCTGGTATCAGTGGACCAGATTTGAGAATGCGGAAAGATTTGTTTTGTCTGCAAATGTTTCGTGGGAATCGGCTCATGATCGGCCGAATAATTTTGAGTCAGGCTGCGGAATTATTTTTAATGATTCTGGCAGCGGCAGTTCCAATCACATTTTGGCGTCTCTCCGGATGGATGGGTTGATTTATTTTACAGGATTGAGAAACGATTATTATCTCTCCTATGGGACGTACCGCTACGGAAAAGCTTCCACAAAAGGATCAGCAGATTTTACATTGGTCGTTGATGGTGATAAAGCAGTTGTTTATATTAATGGAGAACGTATTGTTACAAAAGCAAATTTTCCTGTGATGGGTGATAATGTGGGAATTTGTACTCTTTCAGGAACCAACAGGGATTACGGTACCCGCTGTACCTGGAAGGATATTTACATGTACAAATGGTAACTTCCTTGTCAGGGGAAGCTGATGCACCGGTTCGGTGCTTCATTGATTGAGGTACAAGCATGTTTCAACCGCCAATACTGGCGGTTTTTTAACGGTTGAATCGGGGACTGGACCCGGAGGGGCCTGTACCCGCATAGGACCGACAGCAACACCACCATTCATTCTTAGGGGTTGGACCTTCACACTCCATTCCCGCCATCTTGCCGGTGGAAGAGCCTGTTGCATTTATTCATTCTTATCTGGAAAATCGGTGGTAGATTTGGTAATTTTTCAAATGGGAAAAATGGATGATAACGATCGGGACTGTTCCTTCAAGGGACTGTCCCGGAAAAATCCCTTTTGAACGAAGTACGTGAATACGAAGCACATGGGGTCTGGCAACTTGTGCGGCGCAACCCGCACAAGCGTGCCTGCGAAAGATCCTGCTCCGTAAGGTATGAGCTGCGCTCGATTTAGATGCGGAGCAGGAGCTGCGCCCCCATGTGCGGCAATGAATCGAGCGAAGCTCGCGCCTCGGAGCGGGGCTTGTATTGGCTTCGCGAGATATGGCGACGCGAATATGGCGACGCACATGGGGACAGGCACGCTTGTGTCGGCTTCGCGACACAAGATGCCAGACCCCACGTGCTCCGGGTATGGAAGCGGGTAAATGGCCCGGTGAGTCGTTCGTAAGGAAAAAGTTGCATAATATTAACATTTTTCTCCTAACTCCTGTCTCCTATCACCTAATTCCTAACCAACTTCTAACCAACCAACTACTAACTACTAACTACCAACTACTAATCAACTACTAACTACCAACCCCTAACCCCTAAGCCCTAACAAACCTCCTCTCCCCTGCCTGTTCTCTGAAATCTGAATTAATCCGCTGAACTATTTTTTAAGGTTTTATGCTATAATCCCTTATTAAGGAGAGATTGATTATGAAAAAGAAGCTGGCTTTTGCCCTAATTGTCGTACTGTTGCTATCATTTTCAACGATTTTTGCTGATGACCTGGCTGATGTAAAACAGGCAGGTGTGCTTCGCTTCGGTCACCATCTGGAGTATGTACCGTTTATTTTTGAAGGAAGTGATGGGAAAACCACGGGGATTGATACAGCACTGATGGAAGAAATTGCCCGCAGGATGGGCGTGAAGCTGGAGACGATTCCGCTTGCGTGGGATGGCATCATCGATTCCCTGAACCTTGGTCAGGCTGATGTGATCGGCGGCGGCCTTGCCCGTACCGATGAACGTTTGGAAAAGATCGATTTCACGCGTGCATATTACAGTGCGGACTCACTTTTCATCTCATTGACTTCAACGGCGAAACCCGCCAATCCAACACTTGACAGTTTCCGCGGTATGAAAATCGCTGTGGAAAAAGGAACCAACTATGAAACCTGGATCCGGGAAAACCTGGTGACACCGGGCTATATCAATGCTGCTGATGTTTTCACCTTTTCCGGCATGAATGATCAGATCAAAGCGCTCGAAAACGGGACAGTGAACCTTGTCGTAATGGCGCAGGATCTTTATATTGGGCTCTATCAGAATACCGGAAAGTATCAGATTTTCTATGATAAATTTTTACAGGAAAATTTCGCCTTCGGTGTCCGCAAAGGGTCCACATTGACAGCAGCGATCAATGAGCAGATGAATGCTATGATCAAGGATGGTACCGCGCAGAGTATCGCAAACAAATTTTTCTCTATGAACTTCAATGAAATCGTGCAGATGCTGACCCGGCCGCAGGCAACACAGGTTGTTGTTCCGACGGTTCCGGTGACTCCTTCCGCAGGCGGATGTGTCAATGGCATGGTCTATGTCGCGGATGTTACTATCCCTGATGGGCAGGCGTTCAACCCCGGTGCCGGATTCCGGAAGACCTGGCGTGTCAAGAACAGCGGTACCTGCTCCTGGGATTCAAACTACAGTTTCAGCCTGGCATCCGGGAGCAGCATGGGAACAAACAGCATCTACGTTCCGGGTATTGTTGCACCGGGACAGACCGTTGATCTTTCTGTTGACCTGACTGCTCCAAATGCCGCCGGCGCTTATAAAGGCTATTGGCAGATGCGTTCCCCGCAGGGTGCATCTTTTGGACAGGTTATCTGGGTCAGCATTAAAGTGAATGGAGCGGCCCCAAATCCTCAGCCGGATGATGGCCAGAAGCGTGTGATACCGCAGGTCAATTACTTCTATCTTGTTCCTGATGAGGGATATGCGGGAGAGACCACCTATGCTTACTGGTCCGTCAGTAATGCCGCCGGTGTTCAAATCTATGTGGACGGAAATCTTTACGTGAATGCGAATGACGCGGAAGGGTATGTGCCGATCACGGATGAGATCCAGTCTGTCGGCAGTCATGAGATCAGGCTGGTTGCCCATTCTGTGACGGATGATGCTTCCGCTACAGCCTGGTTCAAGATGAATGACAGCGGTCAGGACCGGGTGATTCCGCAAATCGATAACCTTTTTGCTATTCCTGACCCTGTAGGTGTTGGAGAAGATGTTAATATTCACTGGAACGTCAGAAATGCCGCGGGAATTCAGATTTATGTTGACGGAAATCTTTATGTCGAGTCGAATGATGCTGAGGGTTTCGTTCCGGTCTTTGATCAGGTGCAGGAAGTCGGCACGCATGAGATCACACTGGTTGCCCATTCCATAACAGATGACGCTTCTTCCACGATTTACATTACGACGCAAGATTTTGATATGACGGAAGATGATTATACGACGGAAGATTATTAGGATCGTGAAGAAGCTGTCTGATTAATAGATTGAAATGTATGGTTATCCGTCTTGTCTGTTGAGACGGATAACCATCTTTGAACTATAAGGTGAGCTGTCCGCGTGTGCTCTGTTCTGAATTAATACAAGACGAATTATAAGGAAACGATTTATGTTTATTGATGAAGCTGAAATTTATGTCCGGTCGGGAAAAGGCGGCGATGGGTTTATGCACTTCCATCGGGAGAAATTTGTAGCCCGGGGCGGCCCGGACGGCGGAGACGGCGGACGCGGCGGTGATTTGATTTTGAAAGTTGACAGGCATCTGAACACACTGGCTGCCTTCCGTCATAAGACCCGCTATATCGCTCCCGACGGGCAGAAAGGCGGCGTCAATAACCAGACCGGAAAATCCGCGGAGAACCTCATCGTGAAGGTTCCCGCGGGTACGATTGTCCGCGAAAAGGAAACCGGCGCCATGCTGGGTGACCTGACGCATGACGGTCAGGAGCTGGTGGTTTGCAAAGGCGGACGGGGCGGACGCGGCAACACGCATTTCGTTTCCCCTTCCAACCAGGCACCGCGGACTGCGGAAAAGGGTGAGCCTTACGAAGAAAAGAACCTTGCTCTGGAGTTGAAGCTGATCGCGGATGTGGGAATTGTCGGGGTGCCGAATGCCGGGAAATCCTCATTCCTGGCGGCTGCTACCAATGCCACGCCGAAAATCGCGAATTATCCTTTCACGACACTCGAACCGAATCTCGGCGTGGCGGAGCTGGACGCGGAACATTCTCTCGTCCTTTCCGATGTGCCGGGGTTGATCGAAGGTGCACATATGGGTGTTGGTCTGGGAGATTCCTTCCTGCGCCATATTCAGCGCACACGGGTCATCCTGCATGTCCTGAACGGGGAATCCGAGGATCCGATCGCGGATTTTGACCAGATCAATCAGGAAATGGCGCTGTTTGACCCGAATCTGGGCGAAAAATCCCAGCTGGTGGTTTATAACAAGATGGATATCCCCGAAGCAGCCGAGCGCTGGCCGGAAATCGAAGCCGCGCTGAAGGAACGCGGAATTGATGCTATGAACATGTCTGCCGCCACTGCCGGAAACATCAAACCGATCCTCTGGAAGCTTTATGAACTTGTACAGAACGCTCCGGAAGAGACTGTGGATGAGGAAGAGGTACTGCCGCTTTACACGCCGGAAGATGATCCGCGCCAATTCACCATCGGCCGCAATGATTACGGCGATTATGTGGTTCGCGGTACTGCCATTGAGCGGGCTGCCAAGATGACCTTCTGGGAACATCCGGGTTCCCTGCGGCGCTTCCAGAACCTGATGCGGACGCTCGGTATCGAGGATGCTCTGCGGCAGGCCGGTGTGCAGGACGGTGACACCGTGATGATCGGCGACAGTTTTGAACTGGAGTGGGTAGAATAAGAAAAGGGACCAGTGGTCAGGGGCCAGGGTCAGTCAGTGGTCAGTGTCCCCTGGTTAGTGGACAGGGAGACAAGTGGCTGCTGCTTGGTAACCATGATTTTTAAACATGTATAAGAAAGGGAACAGCGATGAAACAGCTTTTTCAGAACATGAAGAATGGAGAAACCAGTATCAAGGACCTGCCGATCCCGAAACCGGGGAAGGGCAGCGCTTTGGTGCAGACCGCTTTCTCGCTGGTTAGTGCCGGTACGGAACGTACTCTGGTTGAGTTCTCTGAAAAAAATCTGGCTGCCAAGGCTGTTTCCCGCCCGGATCTGGTCAAGCAGGTGTTGAACAAAGCCAAGCGGGAAGGAATCCTCAGTTCTGTTCAGGCTGCCTTCAACCGACTGGATCAACCCATGTTTCCGGGTTATTCTTCCGCGGGTACCATTGTTGCTCTCGGTGAGGGGATGCAGGGGTTCAAGGTCGGGGATCGCGTCGCGTGCGGCGGGGGAAACCACGCCGTCCATGCGGAATATGAGGTCGTTCCCCGCAACCTGTTGGTGAAGATCCCGGATGAGGTGAGCTTCGAAGAGGCTGCTTTCGCCACATTAGGTTCGGTTGCCATTCATGGCTTCCGTCTGGCTGCTCCGCAGCTGAACGATACAGTTCTGGTGATCGGTTTGGGATTGCTCGGCCTGATGGAGGTTCAGATCGCCAAAGCTGCCGGCTGCCGGGTGATGGGGATGGATATCGCCAAGCCAAAGATCAAGCTGGCACGGGATTTCGGCGTGGAAGCCTGTACCCGCGGCGATATTGAAGAGCGTGCACCGCTTTTCACCAAAGGACGAGGATTTGACCATGTGTTGATCTGTGCCGGCAGTTCCAATAATGACTCCATCGAACTGGCCGGAGAACTGTGCCGGGACCGTGGGAAGGTGATCGCCATCGGTGCGGTTGGCCTGGAAATCCCGCGGAAGATCTATTATGAAAAAGAACTGAGCGTGATGGTTTCCCGCTCCTACGGTCCGGGACGCTATGACGCGAATTATGAGGAGAAGGGACAGGATTATCCCATCGGTTATGTCCGCTGGACGGAAGGCCGCAACATGGAAAGCTTTGTGGATCTGGTTGCCGATGGAAAAATGGATGTCAAATCTCTGATCACGCATCGGATCCCAATCGAAAACGGGGCTGAAGCGTATGAGCTCATCACCGGGAAGCGGCGAGAGCCTTTCCTGGGCGTGCTGCTGGAATATCCGCGTGATGCGGAGCCGCAGCAAAATCAGGCTGTGCCTGTTTCCAAAATCCAGCTTCGACCGGATGCCTCCGATGCCGGGAAGCCCAATATTGGTGTGCTGGGTGCGGGAAATTATGCCAATGCGACTTTCCTGCCGGTGATGAAGGAGAGCACGGGCCGCTGTGTGCTGAAGTCTATCGCTTCCGGTTCCGGCGGAAAAGCACGCTACAGTGCAGAGAAATTCGGCTTTGAAAAGGTGGAAACGGATGGAAACGCCATCCTGCAGGACCCGGAAATTTCAGACGTGGTGCTGCTCACGCCGCACTCGATCCATGCTGCGCAGACCATCAAGGCGCTGGAAAACGGGAAAAATGTCTATTGCGAAAAGCCTGCCGCACTGACGCCGAAGACTCTTGCTGAGGTCCGTCAGGCCGTGACTGCCCACCCTGAACAACTGTACATGGTCGGTTATAACCGGCGTTTTGCTCCGCTCGCGAAGGAAATGAAACAGTTCTTTGAAGATTGTGCAGAGCCGCTTGCCATGCATTATACGGTCAATGCCGGGTTTATTCCGGGAACTCACTGGACACAGGACCCGGAAATCGGCGGCGGTCGTATTCTTGGGGAAGGATGTCATTTCATTGATTTCCTGATCTGGATGTGCGGTTCGCTGCCAGTGAAGGTGAATGCCTTCAGTCTGCTGGACTGTGGACGTTACAACGAGGATAATCTCAGTATTCAGCTTTCCTTTGCCAATGGTTCGATCGGTACGGTGAACTATCTCGCCAACGGTGACAAGGCTTACGCTAAGGAGCGTGTCGAGGTGTTCGGCGGCGGCAGGATCGCCGTGCTGAGTGATTACCGCAGCCTGGAGATGTGGAAGGATGGCGACCATAAAAAGGACAGTTCCGCACTCCGTCAAGACAAGGGGCATGCGGGATCCTGGAATGCTTTTCTGGATGCAGCGCATGCCGGGAAACAGGCGCCCATCGCGTATGATGAAATTTTCGGCGGAATGCTCGCCTGTTTTGCGGCTATTGAATCGATCCGGCAGCAGGATCTGATAGCCGTTCCTCCTTCGGATTCTCTGGATGATTTTCTGACGGGAGATGAGGCGGCATGACGCGTTTTTCGCTGATAACACAGTCCATCCGCGACCTTGGCCTTTTGCCTGTACTGCGCAATGGCTGCTATCAGGTTTTGCTGAAAAGCGGGATCTACCGGACAATCATGCCTCACAGACCGCTCCGGAAGGAAACCGTGCGCGGGGAATTCCGTCCGCTGCCGCTGCCGGATATGGAGCAGCTTGGCCCGTATCTCTCTGCTGATTCCGCCCGTATCTTTGAAGAAAAAGAACTGATTTCCCGCGGGGAATATCATCCCTTTGGCAGTAAAAAGAATCTGCCTTTGGATTTGAATCCGGTAAACGGGAGCCGTCATTGGGCAACGGATCACAAGATCCCGGTCCCGGATTTAAAATTGATCTGGGAAGGTGCCAGGTTCTGCTGGGTCGATGCCTTGGTGCGGAACGAAGCGCTGACTCGCAGCGGCTTATCTGAAGCCTGCTTTTGGGATAAACTGGAAGAATTCAATCAGAAGAATCCGGTCAATCTGGGCGAAAATTGGGAGTCTGCACAGGAAGTTGGTCTGCGGCTGATCAATATTGCTTTTGCCGCAAGCGTTTTTCTGCAGCTGCCCAAGAGTGACAGCATTTATTTTTCAACCGCAAGGCATAATGAATTGATCCGTGAACGCACCGATCTGGCTGCCCGAACTATCCAGGCCCATGCTAAGCGGATCCCGAAAACATTGATTTATGCCAAATCTCAGCGGAATAACCATTTACTCAGCGAGGCTGCTGCACTGATGACCGCCGCTGTTGTTCTGCCGGAAGCTAATGAAGCCGGCCGCTGGTGGCGGCTGGGCAGAGATAATTTCTTCAGCGGACTGGACGATCAGCTTGCGCCGAACGGTTGTTATATTCAGCACTCTGCCAATTACCACCGTCTGATGATTCAGCTTGTGGTATGGGTGGACCGGCTGCTGCGTATCAAGTGCGAGAGCTGGCCAAAGAAGCTTATCCCAAAACTGCGGAACTCGATCCGTTTTCTTTATGATTTCTGCGACCCGGTCAATGGAAAATGCAGCAATATCGGGCATAATGATGGCACACTGCTGTTTTGTTTCGGGAGTGAGTATGAGGATTACAGCCCTACGCTGCAGGCAGCCGGTCAAATCTTTTTGGGTCGGAAGCTGTTTGCGGATGGACCGCGGGATGAACTGGGTATTTGGCTGAACGTTGAGCGGCGTTACCTCTATCAGTCTGATGAGGAACAGGATGAGGCTTATAGCGGTCCGCTTTCCGTTGGGAAAGGGCGCATGAAGGCATTGATGCTTTCAGAGCCTTTCATCGGCAGACCAGCGCATGATGACCGTCTGCATCTGGATGTCTGGATCAATGGCGTCAATGAACTTTGCGACGCGGGAACCTACCGCTATTCTGATTTGGAAGGCTGGGATAACCGGCTCAAATACGCCGTGACGCATAATGTGATGACGGTTGACCATCAGGAGCCGATGAGGGATGCGGGGAAGTTCCTGTGGCTGGAACCGGATGAAGCGAAGGTTCTTTCCCGCAATGAGGCTTACATCAGCGCGGAGCATAACGGATTCCGTTCATTGAACCTCAAACACCGCAGGACCGTTCGCCCGATCGGGAATGGTTTTTCAGTGGCGGATGATGTGATCCCGCTGGAAAAGGAAGCGGATACGGAACATGTTTACCGTTTTCACTGGCTGCTGCCGAATCAATCGTTTAAATACAAAAAGGGCATACTGGTCCTGGACCGGATCCGCATGGGATTCAGCAGCGATTTTTCTTTCAATCTGCGCATCGTTCGGGCGGGATACTGCATATTTAACAGCGGTGAGGAGACTGGGGAAAAGGATTTCCGTGAGGATCAGCGCTGCGGATGGTATTCACCAACGTACAATGAAAAGGAACCCGCACTTTCCATCATTGTCACCTGCAAGGGGCAGGCGCCGTTTCATTTCGATACGCTGATTACGAAATTGTAGGTATTAGGTATTAGGTATTAGGTTTTAGGGGATGGTGATATGCATATTTTGTTGATTCACCAGGCGTTTGTTACTACCGGGGAGGCCGGGGGAACGAGGCATATTGAGTTTTCCCGCCGACTGGCTGCACGGGGCCACCGGGTGACCATCATCACCAGTCCGGTCAGTTACCTGAGCGGGGAAAGCAGCCTTACCGGCCATTTTCTGTGGAAAAAAGAACAGTGGGCGGAAAATATTGAGATCCGTTATTGCTGGACGAGCTCCGGGATGCATAAGGGATTTGTTCCGCGCCTGCTGGCTTTCTTTTCCTTCATGTTTTCCTCGTTTTTCTGTGCGCTGAACGTGAAAGACGTGGATCTCGTCTGGGGAACTTCGCCAAATCTATTTCAGGGCTGGACGGCCTGGCTGAGCGCAAGGCTGAAGCGCAAGCCCTTCCTGCTGGAGATTCGGGATCTCTGGCCGGAGTTCGCTATTGCCATGGGTGCGCTGCGAAATCCGCTGCTCATCCGCATGTCGCAGTGGCTGGAGCGGTTCCTCTATAATCACGCGGACCGCATCATTGTGAATTCACCGGGGTTTATCCCATATATCCGTGATATTTGCGGAAAGACACCGAATCTGGTTCCGAATGGCGCGGATGAGCGTATGTTTGAAGGTGCGGACGGAACTGCTTTCCGCGAAGAACATGGCCTGGGGGATGATTTCGTGGTTATGTACAGCGGCGCGCACGGTCCGGCGAATGACCTGGAAACGGTGCTGAATGCGGCGGAGATACTGCGGGATCATGCCGGTATCCGCTTTGTTTTTGTGGGGAGCGGAAAGGATAAAGCCCGCCTTGAAACGATAAAGGCGGAAAAAAAGCTTGACAACGTGTTGTTTGTCCCGCCTGTCCCGAAGGACCGGATCGCTTCCGTGATGGCGGCAGAGGATGCGGGTTTGGCGATCCTGAAAAAACTGGATATGTTCAAAACTACTTATCCAAACAAAGTCTTTGACATCATGGCTTGCGGTGATCCGGTGATTTGTCAGATCGATGGCGTGATCCGCGAGGTGGTTGAGGAAAATCAGGCGGGGATTTTTGTCGAACCGGGTGATGCTCAGGCGTTGGCTGATGCTGTGCTGCGTTTAGCAAAAGATCCTGAAGCCTGCCGGAAAATGGGCGAAAATGGCCGCAGGGCGATCATGGAGAAGTTCAATCGCGACAAAGCGGCGGAACAGTTGGAAGAAATCTTTATTAAATTGTAACTGATCAGAACCCACAGCGACGCACATGGGGACAGGCACACTTGTGCGGGCTGCTCCGCACAAGATGCCAGTCCCCACGTGCTCCGTTCTGAATAGATACATTAAATTAGTGAATAATGAATGGTGAATAGTGAACAAAAGGGGGATTTATGTGTCAGTATGAGAGAGCGATCACACGTCCGCCGTGTGGAAAATTCGCGGATGGTTTGACCCATGGGAAACTGGGGAGACCTGATGTGGAGCTGGCCGTGCAGCAGCACAAGGCTTATGTGAAAGCTTTGCGCCGGTGTGGTGTAGAGGTGACAGTCCTTCATCCGGATAATGATTATCCGGATTCCTGTTTCACCGAAGATGAGGCGATCGTTACCGATCGTATGGCTGTCATTCCTTCCTTCTGCCGTCCTTCCCGTCAGGGTGAGGAGGTCAGGACCCGTCCGATCATCGAAGCATTTTACAGCGGCCGGATCGAGGAGATCAAGGCTCCCGGTACACTGGAGGGCGGCGACATCTGCCGTGCCGGGAATCATTTCTTCGTTGGGATTTCTTCCCGGACGAATGAAGCCGGGGCGCATCAATTCGCTGATATCGTAAAAAAATACGGGTTCACTGCCGCGTTCTGCGACATTCGGGAGATTGAGATCCTGCACCTGAGTACGGGAATGAGTTATATCGGGAACAATACCGTTGTCTGCTGTCCGGCTTTTCGTCATTTGCCCGCATATGACTCTTACCGCGTGATCGTTACGGATGAAAAGGAAGCGTACGCGGCAAATTGCGTCCGGGTCAATAATAAGGTCATCATGCCGGAAGGGTTTCCGAAGCTTGAAAAGCAGCTGTTCAAAGCGGGATTTGACGTGATCACGACCCCGATGAGCGAGATCGAAAAACAGGATGGCGGATTGAGCTGCCTTTCCATCAGGATCCCGAAGCGCTGCAAATGATGCACATGGGGACAGGCACGCTTGTGTTGATTTCGTGATACAAGATTCCAGTCTCCACGTGCTTAGTTCCAAAGATATATTTTAATTCAATAATTTACGGTTTAACATCTTGAAAAATCTTTAAATATCGTTATAATTGGTATAAAGTGGCATGAAGTTCCATGTTTTCCCTTTTTTGCTGCTTATACCAGAGGAGAGAGATGTTTACCGGGGTTTACGAACATACCATTGATAAGAAAGGCCGTACATCCATGCCGGCCCGGTTTCGTAATGAGCTGGGCGGGGAGGCCTATCTTTCGGTTGGTATTGACAAGAACCTGGTAATTTATTCCACTGCACATTTCAAGGCAATGGCAGACGAAATCGGCAGATTGAGCCTTGCTGATCCGACCGCCCGGATTTTCCGCAGACGGATGTTCAACAAGGCTGAGTTTATCGAGATCGATGCCAACGGACGTTTTGTCGTTCCGCAGTTCTTGCGGGATGAGCTTTCGGAAGAAGCGTTCGATAAAGTGGTTTTTGCCGGATCCAATGATTATATTGAGATCTGGACCTCTGAAGGTTGGAAGCAGGCTGAAGAGGAAGCATTCCACGATGAAGCGATGACTGCAAACTTCGCCGGATTGATGAATGGGCAGTGGAGTCAGGATGATTGATCCTTCCCTTTATAGCTCTCATATTCCGGTATTGTTTGAACCCTGCATGCGGTTAATGGATCCGCATCCGGGCGGGTCTTATGCAGATGGGACGCTCGGTGCCGGTGGTCATTCCGAAGGAATTTTGAAAGCTTCTGCCCCCGACGGCAGGCTTTTGGCCTTTGACCTGGACCCTGTTGCCATCGGAATTGCGCGGGAACGTTTAGAACCTTACGGCTCAAGAGTTCGTATTATTCAGGATTCCTATGTGAATCTTGGGCAATATACGGAAGAGAACAGCCTGGATGGGTTTATCGTTGACCTTGGCGTTTCTTCCATGCAGCTGGACCGGGATACCCGTGGTTTTTCCTTTCTGCAGGATGGACCGCTTGATATGCGGTTTTCTCCTGAGCAGAAGATGACCGCGGCTGATATTGTCAATGACTGGCCGGAAGAGGAATTAGTCCGGATCCTTTGGGAATACGGCGAAGAGCGGAAAAGCCGCCGGATCGCTGCAATGATCTGCGCGGAACGAAGAACAGCGCGAATCGAGACCACCGGGCAGCTTCGGGATATTATTCAGAGCGCGGTTGGCTTGGGTAAGGAAAAGATCCATCCGGCAACTCGTTCGTTTCAGGCGATCCGGATCGCGGTCAATGAGGAATTGAAAGCAGTGGAGTCGGTGCTGCCGGCAGCGCTGAAAGCATTAAAACCGGGAGGCAGACTGCTGGTGATTTCCTTCCATTCTTTGGAAGACAGGATCGTTAAAAACTTCTTCCGGACTGAATCACGGGACTGCCTGTGCCCTCCGGAACAACCGGTTTGTACCTGCGGACATAAAGCGAGCCTCAGGGAACTGACCAGGCACCCTGTTACTGCGGATGAAGGAGAAATAGAGATCAATCCACGCTCTCGCAGCGCAAAATTGCGGGCGGCGGTGAAATTATAATAAAGCATTATGATGAAATCAAATAAACAATCAGCATATCGCCTTGCTCCCTGGCGAAAGCAAATGCAGCGGATCATTACGATCCTGATGGTTACTTTTGCCGCGGCAGCAGTTACGATGATCTATCTGTCTATCTCGGAGAAGATGACAAATGCCAATCTGCGGATACAGCAACTGCAGAATGAACGATCAGAGTATTCCCGCACGATTGCTGATTTAACAACAGATGAAGGTGTTTTGACCGCTTATAAAAATATGCAGGAAAGAGCAGAAAAAGCGGGGTTTACTGAGATTGATTTTTATGATGAGGATCAGTTTGCTTATGTGGTTGTTGACGGTTATACCGGGACAGGAATTAACACAGAATCGGAGCCACCGAAGATTCCTCAAAATGAGGTCGTTTCGTTAATCAAGCCGGAATATACCGAGTCACTTCAGGAGTGGCTTTTCAAAAGGATCACAACAGGGATAGAGAGTTATGAAGTCACTAATTGATTCCCGTTTTCGTGTTTTGTTTGGTTTTTTCTGTGTTTTGTCTGTCATTATGGGACTGCGTATCTGCATGCTGATGATGGATGAATCGGCAATACAGATGAAGGCAGAAACTGAAGCTGATTATGATTATATGACTGTGGAAGTCAGTTCCGAACGTGGAAATATCTATGACCGGCAGGGTTATTTGCTTGCCGGGAATACAGTCAGTTATACGGTTGCCCTGAATCTGCAGCTTGCTAACGGCCATGAGGACTTTATTGCTGATAATATTTCAGGTATTTTTGGTTTGAACCGTCAGGAAGTCAGGGATGCGGCTGCAATTCCCTTTGTACCGGGTAAAAGAGTCGAGGTTACGCTGACAAAACAGGCAACAAAGGAAATGTATAATCTTTTCATCGAGCACAAAAAGACTCTCGACCTTTCCTATCAAAATAAAAATGATAAGCCTGAAGATCTTGAGGCAGTGGTGTGTTATCCGACGATCCATCGTTATTATCCCAATGACGAGCTGGCTTTCAATATCATCGGTTTTTTCCCTTTCTTGAACTCTGATGGACAGGCTGCTTACGGAATCGAACAGTATTATGATGATATTCTTTCAGCCAAGACGATCAGTCATCGTTTTTCTCTTGACCCGAATGTTCCGGACCGTATGCCGAACCTGCCAAACGGTGCTTCGGTTGTACTGACGATCGATCGGAAAATCCAGGAGATTTGTGAGCAGGCCGTTAAAGAGGCAGTTGAAATCAACAAGTCCAAAAGCGCGACGGTCGTTGTCGCAAACCCGAAGACGGGTGAAGTCATCGCGATGGCGACTTATCCGAGTATTAACCTGAATAATTACGGTGAATCGAATACGGTCTTTACACGGGATAACAAGTATAATCCGGCAGTCATGCAGCCGTATGAACCGGGCTCTGTTTTCAAAGTTCTGACAATGGCTATTGCTATTGACAGCGGGGCTGTCAAACCATCTACGATCTTCAACGATACCGGCGTTTACACGGTGATGGGAACGGATATCATGAACTGGGACCGCGGTGCCTGGGGACCGCAGTCTATGGTTGGCTGTTTGCAGCATTCTCTGAACACCTGTATGGCATATATTACTGATCTGGTAGGTGCGGAGAAGTTCTATCAGTATCTGGATGCTTTTGGCATTGGAAAACCGACGAATATTGAGTTGGCGATGGAGGATTACTACCCTGTTTTAAAACCCGGCAGTTCCATGTGGACTCCGATCAGCCTTTCAACAAATTCTTTCGGTCAGGGACTTATGGCGACTCCAATTCAGATGGTCGCTGCGATTTCGGCTTTGGCCAATGACGGCGTGATCATGCAGCCGCATATCGTTCGTGAGATTCGGTATAACGGACAGGTCGAGAAGATCCTGCCCACTGAGATCAGCAGACCGATCAGCGCGGAAACAGCCAGAACTGTTACGGAAATGCTGGCTACTTCGATTGAGATTGAAGCTTCTGACGCCGCGGTTGAAAATATCCGTATTGCCGGAAAGACCGGTACCGGTGAAATTGCGGTTGAGGGACTTGGGTATGTTTTGAACACGACGAACGCATCTTTCGTCGGCTGGGGTCCCGCGGATGATCCGCAGTTTATCGCTTATGTGTGGGTTCAGGAACCGAGCTTCAGTATTTGGGGCTCTGAAGTTTCTGCACCGCTTTTCAGTGAAATTGTGACTGCAATCGCTCCTTATATGCGGCTCCCGGATGACCGGACCCGTAAATGTCTGTATACTGATGTCTGTCCGACGGAAGAGCCGGAAGAGGATGACTATTCCTATTATTGGTGGTAATACGGGGAAAGGAATGAAATGTTCACACTGAATGAGATAATCCAGGCAATTACCGGAAAAGAAACACATTTCCCGGATTTATTATTTACTGAGGCGGTTGTTGATTCCAGACAGGCAGTTCCCGGTACTTTGTTTATTGCCGCACCCGGTGAAAGAACGGATGGACATAAATTTGTGTCTTCTGCTTTTGCCGCGGGAGCCCGAGCTGCTTTGATTCAGGAAGATGTTGACAGTGACTATGAATCCATCGATCTTCGCAGCTGTGATAATATCGACAGTCAGGGACTGTTGACAGGGGAGAAGCCTGTTTGTCTGCGTGTGAATAATACAATTGCTGCATTGCAGAAAATTGCGGCGTACCATCGTACGCGTCTTACCAACATGAGGGTAACCGGAATCACCGGTACTGTTGGAAAAACCAGCACCAAAGAGCTGATCTATGATGTGCTGTCTGTGCATTATCGTACATTGAAGACTTTGGGAAATATGAACAACGAGATCGGTCTGCCTCTGACCATGCTGCGGGCGGGTAAGGAGACTGAGCTGGCAATTCTGGAAATGGGGTTTTATGTTCCGGGAGAAATTGATCAGCTTTGCCAAATCGCTCTGCCGGAGACGGGTGTAGTTACGAATGTCGGAATGGTACATGCTTCCCGGGCCGGTTCCATGGAGGTTATTGCCGAAGGAAAGAGTGAGCTTGTCCGGGCGCTTCCTGCTGATGGAACGGCGATTTTGAATTATGATGACCCGTATGTGCGTCCGATGGCTGACTTAACCAAAGCCCGGGTTTTATACTATGGATTGGATCCTGCTGCCGAATTGCACGCTTGTAATATCAACAGCCGGGGATTGGATGGCGTTTACTTTGACATAGTTTATCGTGGGGAAACATATCCGATCCATTCGCCGCTGATCGGACGGCATTCTGTTATGACTGCACTAAGGGCTGCCGCGGTGGGTCTGGTTTATGGCCTGTCCCGGGATGAGATCATCTATGGATTGGAAAACAGCCGGAACCAGCTGCGGATGCGCCTCACACGGACTTTTCTGGATGGGATCCTTATTGATGACACCTATAATGCGTCTCCGGAATCTACCACAGCTGCTTTGGATCTGCTTTCGGAAATTCCGGGACGAAAGATAGCTGTATTGGGAGAAATGCGGGAGCTGGGGCAATATGAACAAAAAGGTCATGAAATGGTAGGAAAAAAAGCTGCCGCCGTGTGTGACGTGTTAGTTGCTGTAGGTCCCGTAACGAAATATATGGCTGATGCTGCTATTGCTGACGGGATGAATTCCGACCATGTACAGTGGTTCGCAACGACTGATGAGGCGTCTGACTATCTGATTAATTGCGGGCTGAAAAAGGATGATGCCATTTTAATAAAGGGTTCTCGTGGTATGGTGATGGAAACGATTGTAGGAAAGTTGGAGAAAAAAGCATGAGAGGAACATCGACAACTCTGGCAATTGCAGGGCTCAGTTTTCTGCTGACCGTTATTTGGGGACGGCCTTTTCTTTATCTGCTTCGCAGGCTGAAGATCGGTAAGCTGATCCGCGCGGAAGGTCCGGCTGTTCAATTCCAAAAAATGGGTACCCCTACAATGGGAGGGTTCCTTTTTATTTTCCCGACGGTTTTGATCAATTTGCTGCTCAATGCCGCAAATTGGTTTGGTGTTACGCTGATTGGGCAGTCTTACATTATTCCTATGATGGCTCTGGTTCTTTTTTCCATCGTTGGTGCGATCGATGACTGGGAAGGTATTCGCGGCGCCAGACGTGGTATCGGTATGAGCGCAAAGATGAAAATGCTGCTGCAGATCATTCTCAGTGTGTTTTTTGCCTATGTCATAAAAAACTATTTGCAGGTATCTGAATTGATCTGGCCGATGTCACCCTATCCGATCGATGTTGGTTTTATGTTTTATCCGATTGCCATTTTTCTGATTGTGGGTACATCCAACGCGGTAAATTTGACTGATGGGATGGATGGCCTGGCCGGTTTGATTTGTGCTACAGCTTTTGCGGCTTATGGGATCATTTCGCTGGCGGAAGGTCAAATCTTTCTCGGTCGGTTCTGCTTTATTCTTGTGGGAGCCTTATTTGGTTTTCTCTGGTTTAATGTGAATCCTGCCATGATGTTTATGGGAGACGCCGGTTCTCTTTCTCTGGGTGCTACGTTAGCCGTGGTGGCATTGATTTCCCGTCATTGGCTTGTTCTGCCGATCATTGCTATCATTCCCGTTAGTGAGACTATTTCCGTCATTCTTCAGGTGGCGTATTTCAAACTGACGCATGGTAAACGTTTGTTCCGCGTGGCACCAATTCATCATCATTTTCAGGAAAAAGGCTGGTCGGAAATGCAGGTCGTGCAGCGATTTTGGCTGATCAGCCTATTATTTGCTATGCTGGGTGTTGGTTTGGCATCTCTGTAAAGGGAGACAAAATGATTGATTTCGATAAAAAAACAGTAGTAGTCCTTGGGGCAGCCAGACAAGGCCTTGCTTTGGCGAAATATGCTGCTCATCATGGAGCTCACATTATTATAACTGATCAAAGATCTTATGAACAGCTGGCAGATGCCAGGAAATCTGTCTCTGATTTAAATCCGGAATGGGTGTGCGGGGGACATCCGCTTGCTTTGCTCGATCGTGCGGATATGCTTTGTGTAACGGCAGGCGCGGATCTGAGGATTCCCTTTTTGCAGGAAGCCATCCGGCGGAATATCCCGATTTGGAATGACGCGGCGATATTTTTGCATGAAGTGAAAAATCCGATCATTGCGATCACCGGATCTTCCGGCAAAACGACAACAACCACATTGGTGGGACGGATGGCAAAGGCCGCCGCGAAACCGGGACAGAATGTCTGGGTCGGAGGAAATATTGGCTTTGCTTTGATGTCCTTTATTGATGACATCGAACCGGATGATCTTGTTGTTTTGGAGTTATCCAGTTTTCAGTTGGAACTGGTGAAAAACAGTCCGCATGTGGCCGCAATTCTGAATATCACGCCGAATCATCTGGACCGCCATGAGACGATGGAAAATTATACTGCCGCGAAAGTGAACATCTTGCGCTATCAAACTGAGGATGATACAGCTGTGCTTTTCCGTGAAAATGATTTGTCCTGGGCTCAGAAAAAATTGCTGCGCGGCGGTCTGGTCAGTTTTGGTTTTGAAGAACCGGATCTTTCAGAAAGCAGGGCTGTCTATTTGAAAGGTTCTGAAATTATTTACAGAGAAAACGGTGTGGAAACAACGATTATGGACACAAGCGTGATTTTACTGCGCGGACGCCATAACGTCTGCAACGTGATGGGTGCCTGCGCAATTGCCGCCGCTGCCGGTTTTGGACCGGATGCTATGCGCGCGGGTGTTGAAGGTTTTACCGGCGTTCCGCATCGGCTGCAATGGGTCCGAAATTATCACGGCGCTGCCTGGTACAACGATTCCATCGCAACAGCACCGGAAAGAACTATGGCTGCGCTTCACAGTTTCCATGAACCGCTGGTCCTGCTTTTAGGCGGCAGAGATAAACATTTGCCATGGGATGAATTGGCGGCGGAGATTCAGCACAGAGCTCACAGTGTTGTCTTGTTCGGTGAGGCAGCTGACCTGATTGAAAATGCTTTGGAAAAGGCTAAGATACAGAATGGTCCGAAGGTCATCCGCTGCGAACGCCTGGAGGATGCTGTAAAGGCCGCTGCGGAAGAGTGCCGGGAGGGTGATGTGGTTTTGTTGTCTCCCGGCGGAACCAGTTATGATGCGTTTGTAAATTTTGAGGAAAGGGGCGACAGGTTTACGGAATGGGTGAAAGCGCTGGAATAATTGCAAAAAAATCAAAAAGAGCTCGTGTATCAACGCAGCTGCTTTTTGATGTACCTTTGCTGGTCATTGTTATCGTCTTACTGGTTTACGGCTTGCTGATGCTTTATTCTGCAAGCTGGAGCTATTCCCTGCAATATTTTGATTCAGGGACCTATATTCTTCTCCGCCAGATGCGATGGGTATTTGCCGGATTATTCGCTATGGGAATTCTGTCTTTGGTGGATTACCATTACCTGCAGTACCTTTCGTTATGGTTTATGCTGATAATTCTCGCAGTTCTGCTTTTTGTTCTTGTTGATGTAAGAAATATCGGTTCTACTACCGGGTATACCAGAACCGTAACGGATGGCGGGTCCGGTCAGCCTTCAGAATTCGCAAAGGTTGCGGTGATTTTGTATCTTGCAACATTTCTCAGCAGCCGCCGAGAAAACCTGAATTCCCTTTCAAAAGGGACTTTCCCGGCGATGATCGTTATCGGTGCGCCGACCCTGTTAGTCTTTTTGCAGCCTGATATCAGCGCAGCGCTGACAATTGCGGTTATCGGCGGCGTGATGCTTTTTATCTCCGGCGGTAATATGAAGCATATCGGGGTGATTCTATTCCTCCTGATCATTTTTGCTGTCGGCGGTTATTTTTTCTTTGATAAAGTGGGAACGCGAATTGAGGAGTATCTTGCAGGGCTTCTAAACCCGACAGGAGCGTCGTACCATATTCGCCGCGCCTATAACGCAATCATAAACGGCGGTATATTCGGAGTGGGAATCGGAAAGGGAAAGGCGAAACTGACCGGTTTACCGTTTGCGTGGACGGATAGTATTTTTGCCGTGATACTTGAAGAAACAGGATTAGTTGGTGGGATTTTCGTGATTGGTTTGTACACCTGTATTCTGTGGCGTGGTTATGAAATATTCAAGAAAGCACCTGATATTTACGGAAAAACCCTTGCAGCGGGGATCACGATGTGGATCTTCATGGAAGCTGCACTGAATATCTGTGTTATTCTCAATATCATGCCTTTTGCGGGAAATGCTCTTCCATTGATCAGTTTAGGCGGGTCCAGCATGCTTTGTACAATGGCCTGCCTGGGAATTTTACTGAATATTTCCCGTGTGTCTGCGGTAGAAAATGCAAAGAAGGGGAGGAATGAACCTGATGCGATTATTAATATGCGCGGGAGGGACTGGGGGTGGCGTGTATCCCGCCCTGGCAGTTCTTCAGGCAGAATCGAATAATAATATTGAAGTTCTGTGGGTCGGTTCCGATGATGGAATCGAAGCCGATTTGGTGAAACACGCCGGTATTGAATACCGGGGTATTTCTGCTGCAGGTCTTCATGGCGTGAATGTTCTTACCCTTCCGAAACGGTTGCTGAAATTGGCAAAGGGTTACTTTTCGGCAAAGAACATTATTAAAGATTTTAAACCCGATGTAATGTTTTTCACCGGTGGTTATGTAGGTTTCCCTGTCGCGATGGCAGGGAAAGGTGTGCCCTCTGTGCTTTTTGTTCCCGATATCGAGCCGGGTATGGCTTTGAACCAGCTCAGTAAGAATGCGGATGTTATCACTCTGGTTTGTGAAGATTCTGAAAAGTATTTTCAGGATAAGTCAAAGACCAGAATTACGGGATATCCGACCCGGAAAGATATACAGCAGTGGGATCGGGATCAGGCACTGAAATTTTTTGAATTTCAGCAGGATTTACCTGTTTTGTTTGTGTTTGGCGGGAGCAAAGGTGCTCATTCGATCAATCAGGCGCTGCGTGCGAATCTCTCAGTTTTGTTGGAACATTGCCAGGTGATCCATATCACGGGAAAGCTTGACTGGGATGATACGAAGACCTATTATGACGGACTTTCGGAAGATTTCAAGAAGCGTTATAAGGTTTATCCTTATCTTCACGAAGAGATGGGTGCAGCTTTTTCCGCAGCAGATTTGATCATTTCCCGTGCGGGGGCTTCAACCCTTGGGGAATTCCCGCTGTTTGGTGTTCCGGCTATCCTTGTCCCTTATCCGTATGCCTGGCGTTATCAGAAGGTCAACGCGGATTATCTGGTATCCAAGAATGCCGCGTTGATGATCAGGGACGAAGACTTGTCTGAGCAGATGGGTCCTGCCGTCATAGACTTGCTGTCTCATCCTGAAAAACTGGCCGCTATGAAAACAGCGATGACCGGTTTAGCTAACCCGAAAGCTGCGGAGAATATTTTGAATATTCTCAAAGAAACTGCAAAGAAATAATTTGTACAGGTGTGTAAATGAAACCATTGCGTGAGATGAAAATCCATATCATTGGCATCGGCGGAACCGGTATGGCGCCGATTGCTGTTGTTCTTAATGAAATGGGAGCTGTTGTAAGCGGTTCTGATCGTTCCGAATCCATTTATACAGCTGAACTTCGCTCACGTGACATGCAGATAATGATCCCGCAATGTGCGGAAAATATTCACGATCCTGATGTTGTATTCTATTCCTCCGCAATTCATGATGACAATCCGGAACTTGCCGAAGCCAGAAGACGGGGAATTCCCACCCTGAAGCGAAGAGAGTTCCTCGGATTTATGCTGGAAGGAAGAAAAACCATTGCCATTGCCGGTTCTCATGGGAAAAGTACGACGACTTCCATGATGGTCTGGGTGCTTTCCGCATTAAATCTGGAGCCGGGCTTTATCGTTGGCAGTCACATGAAGGATTTGGGACGTAATGCCGCCGCGGGAAAAGGGGACTGGTTCGTTATCGAAGCTGATGAATATGATAATATGTTCCTCGGGCTGAATCCCTATACGGCGGCGCTGACAAAAGTCGAGTATGACCATCCGGATTGTTTCCCGACGGAAGAAATCTATCTGGAGGCGTTCCGAAAGTTTTTAGCGAATACCCGAAAGGATGGCCTGATCCTTTTGAATGCGGATGATCCGCATCAATCAGGGTTGACCGTGCCTGATGGGCTGACTGTTCGGCGTTATGGCATTGAAGCTCCCTGTGATTTCCGTGCTGATGACCTGAAGCTTGGGAATAATGGTTGTTATACATATGATTTTTATGATGGGAAACAACGCGTTTCAATAACGCTGAGTATTCCCGGGAAGCATAATGTTTATAATTCGCTGCTGGTTATGAGTTTCTGCGCGGTTAATGGATTTGATCTGGGAAAGGCTGCAAAAGCACTGGAATCTTTTCATGGAATCGGCAGACGATTTGAATTGGTCGCTGATTGGAACGATATCCGACTGATCGATGATTACGCGCATCATCCGACGGAAATCAAGGCTACCTTGCGTGCCGCAAAAGAATATTATCCCAACCATCGAATCTGGGCAATCTGGCAGCCGCATACGTACAGCCGCACGCAATCCCTGCTTGCAGATTTCAGCAAATCTTTTGCCGATGCCGATGAGCTGATCATCACGGATATTTATGCGGCAAGAGAAACCTATCAGGGTTTTGGTATTGATGATGTTATGAGGGCTGTAGAACACCCGTCAGTCCGCCATCTTTCTTCTAATGAAGATGTTGCAAATTATTTGGCTGAAAATTTACGTCCCGGAGATGTGGTCGTTACTTTATCTGCCGGTGACGCAAATCTCGCGGCTCCTCTGGCGTTGGAGAAAATGAAACATGCGGCACATTGATCTGTCACTCTTTTCTCCCTATGAGAAATTGTTCCTTACGGATGAACTTCTCAGCAAATATGCCTTTTCGCTTTGCGGTGGGCCATGTCCGGGGTTGATCAAAGTGGAAAACAGCCAGATGCTGGAGAGTGTGATCAAATGCTGTATTGCTGCCGGATTTCCGTATAAGGTGTTAGGCGGTATGACGAATATTCTGATCAGCGATAAAGGCTTTGACGGTGTTGTGATATTGAATCGCAAGGGAAAAATTTCTCATAAAGAACTTGAGGACGGATCCGTTTGGCTTTCTGCAGAATCCGGTGCCGGAATGGCCGCTGTGGTGCGTTATTGTATGGAAAATGGAATCAGCGGTATGGAATGGGCGGCCGGTTTGCCCGGTACTGTTGGCGGTGCGGTGTGCGGCAATGCCGGTGCTTTTGGAACTGAAATTTCGGACATATTTATGTTCGGAAGTATGCTGGATGAAAAAGGCTGCCAAAATCATATCTCCCATGAGAATATGGGGTATTCATATCGTTCCAGTATCTTGAAGCATCAGGATAACAACCGAATCTTGCTTGGCGCTTCTTTTTTGCTTGGAAAGGGTGATACGGAAGAAATATCTTCCAGGTGTGAAGAATATAAGGAAAGACGCAAATCTACCCAGCCGATCGATGAACACAGTCTTGGTTCTGTATTTAAAAATCCTGAGGGAGAGTCCGCGGGAAAGATGATTCAGGCTGCCGGTTTGAAGGGGTTTTCAGTTGGCAAAGCATCCGTCAGTTTAAAACACGCTAATTTTATTGTTACTGAAAAAGGAGTGACCAGCGCTGATTATCATCGGCTTGTTTGCCATGTTCAAAACAAAGTGTATGAGCAGTTCAGTGTATTGCTTGAACCGGAGATTGAATTATTTGGTTTTGAGGTCAATGGATGAACGAGAGTACTGAACAGGAAAATAGAATACTGCGAAAGCTTCGTGAAAGACGGCTTGAAAAGGAGGCTCAAAAGAAACCGGAGCCTTTAAAGCTTCAATCACTTTCGCCGAGTAATCGGGAATCTGAAACTAATCTTGAAAAAAGCAGAAAACGCAGAAGTACGATCGCTGCCCGTTGGGTTTCCGGTATTTTCTCTGTTATTTTTGGTTCAATGGCAGCAGGGTATGCATTTTTGCCTCAATTTCGTTTTGATGATATTCAAATTACTGGGATGGAGAAAATCAATAAAGCGGAAATTGTATATTTTACAGGCGCGAAAGGTGAACCGGTTTTTACAGTTGATCCTGCACGGATTCGAACCACGCTGCTCCAGCATTACCAGGATATATATGATGCAGATGTGACGATAGATTTCCCTGCGAAGATGTCGATCACTCTGACCGAACGTGTTCCGGTTGTGGAGTGGGATTTTGGCGGCAGTCGGTTTTGGATCGATCAGGATGGGAAGGTTTTGAGTGAAAGCCGTTCTCAGGAAAGTACAATACATGTTTACGCTGACTCTTATCCGGGTGCTCCGAACCAGGCAGACAGGGAACTGCCATTATATTTCAGTCGGGATACGCTGAAGACGATCATGACAATGGGATCCTTTGTCCCTGAGGATCAGCCATTGATTTATACCTATAAAAATGGTTTTGGCTGGGATACCGATGAAGGCTGGCGGGTCTTTTTTGGTAAGACGGACTCTGATATTGAAGAAAAATTAAGGATGCAGGAGAGTTTGACAAGGTATTTTCATGAAAATGATATTGAACCGATTTTTTTGAGCCTTGAATTTAAGGATGCTCCTTATTATCGTTTTGTGGAGAATTAAATATGGAAAAAGATGCGATTATTACTGCTATTGATGTAGGTACAACAAAAGTCTGTACTTTGACTGCCCAGGTTGAAGACGAACAAAATGTACGTATTCTTGGCGTCGGTATTGAACCCACACAGGGCATACGGAAGGGGATGGTGATTGATATTCCGTTAGCTGCTGATTCAATCGCATTGTCTATTAAAAAAGCGGAAAGAGCTTCCGGATTACAAATCGAAAATGCCATTGTAAGTATCGCGGGTTCTCATATTTCCTCTATCAATAATAAGGCGACTGTTGGCATTGTCGGCGGAGTTATCAGCAAGGAAGATATTGCCCGGGTCCTCGAATCCGTGAAAGCAATTTCGATTCCCAGTAACCGCACGATCATCCACACGCTTCAGCGAACCTTCAGCGTCGATGGTATTGATGGCATTCGGTCTCCAAAAGGTATGTATGGGTCCCGTCTGGATGTTGAAGCTCACATTATTACCGCATCAGAATCCTCTATTGAAAACTTACGGCAGTGTATTATGACCGCGGAAGTGGATGTAAGTCAGTTTGTTCTGAATTCACTCGCGGATGCTTCGGTATTATTGACAGATATTGAAAAACAGATGGGCGTTATTGTCTGTGATATAGGAGGTGGCACTACAGATTTGGCTATGTTCATTAATAATGATGTCTGGCATACAAATGTAATATCTGTCGGTGGAAATCATATTACCGCGGATATTGCACAGGCTTTTCATCTCCCGACAAAGCAGGCGGAAGAAGTGAAGAAGATGCACGGCTGCGCCCTTCCGAAATATGTGGACGATGAAGAATATTTTTACTGCCGGACTTTTGGAAAAGATGAAGCGGCAAAGTTCAGCCGGAAACAGCTTGCGGAAGTAATCAATATGCGCACAGAGGAAATGTTCCAGCTGATCCTGCAGGAAATCAAGCGCTCCGGTTATGACAATTTATTGCCGGCCGGTATGGTCCTGACAGGTGGAACCGCATTGCTGCCCGGCATTGACAAATTGGGTTCGGATATCCTTGGTATGCCGGTGCGTATCGCAAAGCCAGAACGGATGACCGGTATGATCGATCAATTAAATGGTCCTGCCTATTCCACCGCTGTTGGATTGCTGTATTGGAGCATGCTGGTACAGGAGAGTTCTCCTGAAGAAACTGCCCAGGGGAATAAGATCGTGACAGTTGGAGATCGTGTAAAGCGATTCTTCCGGATGCTTCTGCCGTGATAGAGCACCTGGCCGGTAAATCGCTGATGAAGCTCCTGCTCTGAATATGATCGAGCGAAGCTCGCACCTTACAGAGCAGGCAGCCCGCACAGATTGACCGGCATTCGAGTTGCGTCACCGCAGATTTATTAAGGTAAAAAAGCAGCTTTATCTTAAAAATTTAAGATATAACAAAAAGACAAAAAAAATTGCGAAACTTAAAGTTTTAAGGTAAAATAGTTGCATTGGTTAGAAACATAGGAGAGAGATATGGAAAACTTTGGAGAGAGTGGTGCCCGTATCAAAGTCATTGGAGTCGGCGGTGCCGGCTGTAATGCTGTCAATAGAATGATCGACGAAGGCATGCAAGGCCTTGAGTTTATTGCTGTAAATACAGATTCACAGGCATTAATTGCCTCAAAAGCAGGAACACGCGTACGCATCGGAGAAAAGTCTACACGTGGTCTTGGAGCCGGCGGTAACCCTGAAGTTGGCCGTACTGCCGCGGAAGAGTCCAGAGATGAACTTCGTGAAGCTCTGGTCGGCGCGGATATGGTGTTTATCACTGCCGGCATGGGCGGCGGTACCGGGACCGGTGCTGCACCGATCGTTGCCGAAATTTGCCGTGAAATCGGTGCGCTGACGATTGGTGTGGTGACAAAGCCTTTCAGCTTTGAAGGTCCCCGTCGTATGAAGTCCGCATTGTCCGGTATCGACAATCTTAAGAAAAATGCCGATACACTGATCGTTATTCCAAATGATCGTCTGCTGCAAATTGTAGATAAGAAAGTTACCATGAAGGCTGCCTTCAGCCAGGCTGATGATGTTCTGCGCCAGGGTATTCAGGGTATTTCTGAATTGATCACTATCCCGGGTCTTATCAACCTTGACTTTGCGGATGTTCGCTCCATCATGTCTGAGGGCGGTGCTGCACTGATGGCAATCGGTGTTGGTGAAGGTGATGACCGTGCCCGTAAGGCTGCTGAGAAGGCAATCAATAATGACCTGCTCGATGTTGCGATCACCGGTGCACGCGGTATTCTGTTCAACGTTACAGGCGGCGAAGATATGACCCTGTACGAAGTCAATGAAGCTGCTGCGATCATCCGTGAATCCGCTGATAAGGATGTCAACCTCATCTTCGGTGCAGTGATTGACCCTTCTATGCAGGATCAGATCCGTATCACAGTTGTCGCTACCGGTTATCCGGATGCGGATACGGTTATCGGTTTGCCGGTTCAGGACAGAGCTGCTGCGGCACCGCGTCCGATGCAGCCTGCTTCGAATGGTTATGGCAGAGAACCGATTACAAATATGGTTCGCCCCGCAACACCGGTTGAAGAAACAGTAGATGTCCCGAGTTTTGTAGCTCCCAGAAAAAAGAGCGCATTGGATATTCCGCCATTCCTTAAAATGAAATCAAGAGATTAAAAAATATTCATTTAGCTATAATCTCTCTATAAATAAAAGCCGTCTCTGCAATCAGAGGCGGTTTCTTATTTTTAGTGGCAAGCTGCAATCGGCAGTTATGAGAGGATCTGCCGGGCGCGTTCGATGTCTTTGTTGATTTGATTTTTCAGTTCTTCAGCGGATGAGAAGCGTTTTTCCTCTCGGAGCATTTCGACGAATTCCAGACGCGCGGTTTCGCCGTAGAAATTGCCGGAGGCATTCAGCAGGTAGGATTCGACAAAGGTGCCTTTGTCATCCAGCCCAAAGGTTGGACGGACGCCGATGTTGGTCACAGAGGCATATTTCACCCCATCAATGTAGTTGTAAACCGCATAGACGCCATTCGGAAGCTTGAGCTTTTCTTCAGGAATCTTCACGTTCAGTGTTGGAAAGCCCAGTTTCCGTCCCCGGGCATCTCCGTGGATGATGTCGGAGGAGAAGAAAAACGGGTATCCCAGCAGCCGGTTGGCTTGGGGCAGGTTCCCCTGATGCAGCAGTGAACGAATCCGGGTTGATGAAATAATGTCACCATCCATAACGTCTTTTGTGATAATGTCTGTACTGAAGCCGTAGGTAGACCCGAGATTTGCTAAAACCGCTGCAGAGCCGGTGCGGCCCTTCCCAAGGGAAAAATCTTCTCCCATCACCAATCTTTCGCAGTGCAGTGATGATTGCATAGCGGACAGAAATGCTTCAGGTGTCAGATCTGCGATTTGATGGGAAAAGGGCAGGATAATGACACGGTCGATACCCATCTCCCGGAGCCTGGTTTCCTGTTCATCGCGCAGCAGGATCCGTTCATTTGTGCCAAGACGGCCAAAAAAAATGGATGGCAGCGGGTCAAAGAGAATCGCAGCTGAGGTGATACCATTCTTTTTTGCGAATGTGACAGTGTTATTAATGATATGCTGATGCCCAAGGTGAAGGCCGTCAAAAGCGCCTATGGCTGCAGCCGAGTGGTTCGGAAGTTCCGGTCCGAATAAATTGTTGAGTACTTCGTTCATTTGTTATTGATAAAAAACCTTTTTTGGTTTCCATTCATGAGTGTCCGGAACAAATTCCAGCAGGGCGATAAGTTCCCCCTGTTCGGAGACCGCTTTTCCTAAAGTGCCATGGTCTCCGGCGCTTGCAGGAATACGGCGGCCGTGAAGGATATCAGCTTCGGTTTCCATATCGAGCATTACTTCTTCATATTCATGAAGTGCATCTGCTGCCGGAATCAGATACTGATACCAGTTTCCTTCCTCAAATGATTTTTGAAGGACGGAAAGGGGAACGGCATCCCGCAGAGAGAAATTACCGCTTCGGGTACGTTTCAGACCGGAAAGGTAGGCGCCGCAGCCGAGCTTTTGCCCAAGGTCATGGGCGATAGAACGGATATATGTTCCGGAGGAGCAGATGATATCGGCAGTCAGTTCCGGCGGATTATATTCAATAAAGTCAAAGCTGTAAATTGTTACATGACGTTCGTTGAGCTTTACTTCTTTCCCCTCCCGTGCAAGGTCATAGGCTTTTTTTCCATTGATCTTGATCGCACTATAGGCAGGCGGAACCTGAACGATATCACCGGTGAAGGATTCCATGGCTGTCATGATCTCTTCCTCATCCGGGATGTCACGGCCGGTCTGTATCACTTTGCCATCGCCATCGTAGGTGTCAGAAACAGAACCGAAACGGATCGTTGCTTCGTACCCTTTTTTGTCGCAGACCAGGTATTCACTGAGGCGTACTGCCGGTCCAATCAGGACAACGAGAACACCGGTGGCTCGTGGATCCAATGTGCCGGTATGTCCGATTCGCCGGAATCCTGTGCCTTTGCGAATGATAGCTACTACATCATGAGATGTCATCCCGGATGGTTTGTCAACAATCAGAATCCCGGAAATTGCGCTTTTTAATTTGCGGCTGTCTTCATCCTTCATTTTTCCCCCATACCGGTTCAGAATAACATTTCTCTTGTTCTGTTGATTACCGTAAGCATTGCCTGGTCAATTGGGCCGTTGATCGTGGCTCCGGAAGCGGCTTTGTGTCCACCGCCGCCAAAAGAAACGGCAACCTTTGTCACGTCATATCCCGGGACACTGCGCCAGGAAATTTTTACCTTTTTCTCATCGGTTTCGGTGAAAAAGACAGAGGTTTTGATCCCTGTTGTGTTGCCCATGTAACTGGTGAATCCGCTGGTTTCATCGGATTCAATACCGGCTGCTTCTCTTTCGGAGGCGAGAATGTAACTCCAGGCCATTCCGTCTTCAATGCGCATATGGTTCATGCCGATACGCCAGTATTCCATCTCCTGTATAGAGTGTTCTTTGTAGGCGGTACGGCAGATTTTGAACAATTCAGCTCCGTTATCCACAAGGTCTGCGGCAAGACGCAGTGCGTCTGTGGTAACATTAGAGTTTGAAAACGAGTTTGTGTCGGTGATTATACCTGTGAGCAAGGCGGAGCTGATCCGTTTTGTCAGTGTAAATCCCATTTTTAGCATAATGTTGGTCAGAATGCAGCAGGCAGCGGGATTATCCGATTCGACCCAGTTGAGTTTTGCAAATCCAATATTGGAAATATGATGGTCGATGCAGATATCCGGCTGAATCTCCGGGTGATCCAGAAAATACGCTCCTGCCCGGTCCGGTGAACTGATGTCGGGAACAACATAACAATCGGCATGGACCGGTGCCGGAATGAAGGGATCCTTCCCATCCGCAGTAAACTGGAAGAGAAATTGGTACCGCTCCGGTATAGGATCCTCTGAGACAAATTCAACCTTTTTCCCTTCATCTTCCAAAGCCCAGCCCAGTGCGAGTGTTGCACCGACAGAATCACCATCCGGACGAGTATGTACGAAAATAGCGATTGTATCAGCTGCATTCAGCCTTTTGCGAATCAGGAGAAGGTCATCCTGTAACATTATTCCTCCTCGGTATTGTCTGTGGGAGTGGTTTGTTCCGTTTCCTGAACTGTATTTCCGGCAGCGGCTGCTTTTGCAGCTTCTTCTTCATGCAGCTGCTTCAACAGGAATTCAATTCGGTCTGCATTTTCCGGTGTGGGGTCCCAGTAAAAACGAAGACGGGGGAATGTTCTTAATTCGATTCCCTGTGCAAGCTGGCTGCGAAGGAAGCCGGAAGCACTTTCCAGCCCGGCAAGTACTTCTTTGCTTCGTACCTTCCCTTCAAGTGCAGATACGTAAATATTCGCGTAATATAATTCTCTGTCTACATTGACGTCTGTGACCATCACGCCGGAGAGCCGGGGGTCTTCCACTTCATAGATCAAAAGCTCGGACAGATCTTCTTTGATGCGGTTTGCAATTTTCTTTAATCTGATCGGTGAGGGCATAATTTCCTCCTTTGTCTTGACTCTTTCAATCGCCAATGAAAGCCGCTCACGCGGCTTCCATCTTACATTCTTTGATTAATCACGCATTCGGTTGAGATATCAGGAGCCGAAACGTTCTACTGTAAATGTTTCCAGAATATCGCCGACTTCAAAGGTTTCAAACCCCTTGACAGCAATACCGCATTCCAGGCCGGCTTTAACTTCCTTTACATCATCCTTCTCACGACGCAGCGAAGTGATTTCACTCTTGTGGATCTCTTCCCCGTTCCGCAGGACCTTCACACGGCTGCCCTTGCGGACCTCGCCTTCCAGTACGCGGCTCCCGGCAATAACACCAAGCTTGGATATCTTGAACATCGCGCGGACTTCAGCTTTACCGGTTGAAATTTCCTGGTATTCCGGTTCCAGCATACCCTTGAGAGCCTTTTCAATATCTTCCTTCAAACGGTAAATAATATTGTAGCAGCGGATGGATACACCTTCGTCCTCAGCCTTTTTCTTCGCGACCGGGTCCGGCTGGACATTAAAGCCAATGACAATACCATGGGAAGCAGCGGCAAGCATAACATCATTTTCGCTGATGGCTCCGGCTTCAGAATGCAGAACCTTGACCTTGATTTCCCCTTCTTTGTTGAGGGTCTGGAGTTCACTTACGATCGGTTCGATAGAGCCGGTGACGTCTGTCTTCAGTACCAGGCAGAGTTCCTTGACTTCGCCTTCCTGTGCGCGTTTGAAGAGGTCTTCCAGTGTGAATTTATCTTTCGTCTTGTTGGCCGCGGCTTCTGCTTTGCGGGTCTCTACGATCGTACGGGCTTCCTTTTCTGAACCGCAGATCTGGAAAATATCTCCGGCAGTCGGAACTTCGGTCAGCCCCATGATCTGGACAGGGGTGGAAGGACCGGCTTTGTGGATCTTCTTCCCCTTGTAATCAAACATGGCGCGGATCTTCCCATGGGCATTCCCCGCAAGCACCACATTCCCCATTTCAAGGGTGCCATTCTGGACCAGGAGGGTCGCCAGAACACCTTTGGAGCGGTCAACCTTGGCTTCGATAACGGTGCCAAATACGCTGCCTTTCGGGTTTGCTTCGATCTTCATGGAGTCAGCAGTCAGCAGGACGGCTTCCATCAGATCTTCAATACCCTGACGCTGTTTGGCCGAGACCGGGACGACCATGGTGTCGCCATCCCATTCATCCGGGATCAGACCATGATCTGCCAGCTGTTTCTTTACCAGATCCGGGTTGGCATCCGAGCGGTCGATTTTGTTCATCGCTACGACGATCGGAACCCGGGCGGCTTTTGCATGGGCAATGGCTTCCTTGGTCTGCGGCATGACGCCATCATTGGCCGCGACGACCAGAATGACGATGTCAGCGCCTTGAGCACCGCGGGCACGCATCGCACTGAAAGCAGCATGGCCCGGGGTATCCAGGAATGTAATGGTTTTTCCTTTGTGTTCGACCTGATAGGCACCAATGTGCTGTGTGATCCCGCCGGCCTCTCCGGCTGTAACGTTGGTATTGCGGATCGCGTCCAGCAGGGAAGTTTTCCCGTGGTCTACATGTCCCAAAATGGTTACGACAGGAGGACGACTGGTCAGGCTGCGCGGGTCTTCCTTGTCGATGATCTGCCTCCAGAGAGGAACCTCTCCATTATCCTTTTCGATTTCCTCCTCTTCAAGTTTTTCGGGAATAGCTTCAAAACCGATTTCACTGGCTACGATTGCCGCGGTATCGAAATCGATCGACTGGTTGATGTTCGCCATTACGCCGTTCATCATGAGGATCTTGATAACCTGAATACTTGTGGCACCCAGCAGTTTTGCCAGGTCACGCACTGTTATCGAAACAGGAATTTCTATTTTCTTTGCAGCACCCATGTCGTTTTCTCTCCTTTCATAATCTATCTTTCTTAATTTCGGAACAGTTTCTCTATGAAAACCTTTCAGTCCTCCTGCAGCGTTTCCATGTGCGCTGTCAGAATTGCTGTTTCGTCAGGAGTGAGTTCAGTTTTGAGCGCTCGCCCAATGGCTCCGCGCTTTAAAGCTGTTTCCCAGCATCCTTTTGCTTCATGAAGATATGCCCCGCGGCCGGGCTTACGCCCGGTCGGGTCTATACAAACGCCCTCCGGTGATTTTACAATACGGACAAGCGTCTTTTTTTCATTGACTTCCCTGCAGCCGATACAGGTTCGCTGCGGGATGTGCTTCTTTGGCTTGTTGTCTGCTTTCGACATACCAGCACCTCAGAAAAGCTCGTTCGGATTACCAGCCCCAGTCATCATCACCGCGTTTATGCTTGCGGCGGACCATTGTGGAATCACTGTCGGGGTCGTATTCGATTTCGATGCCCTTCTTCTTTTTCTTCTTCTTGGACGGCTTCCCGTAAGGTGCGTCCATCTTGCTGTCTTCTTCGTCATCATAATCAGACATCTTCATCAGACCGCTGGAAACGGAATTGAAGATATCTTCCATAGAAAGTTCCTGATCTTCCGGAATATCGTATGTGATTTCCGGTTCTTTTTCTTCCGGTTCAGCGATCGGTTCCGGCTCCGGTTCAACGACCGGTTCCGGTTCGGCAACAGGTTCTTCTTCCGGTTCGGTAATCGGTTCAGGAACGATTTCCGGTTCAGTTTCAGCGACCGGTTCTTCTTCCGGTTCAACAGCTGTGACCTTATGCTTGCCGACGAAGGTCACGATGCGGGCAAGGTCATTCATATCGTCCGCGGTAACACCGTGCAGCTTGAACATGACATCCGGATCATTCTTCATGACATTGTAAATATCATCAAAGGTCTTATGACCGTTTTCTTCCAGAATTTCACAGACATGAGCCGGCAGGCCGCTTTCTTTGATCGGAAGGGCTTCGATCTCATCCTGGGTAAGACCCTTCTTGCCAAGAACCTTGAGCGTATCTGTGACAGAGAAATGAACCTTGGCAGTCTTGCGTTTTTCAACGCGGTCGACAAACCCATTGAGAATTTCAATTTCTTCCGGCAGGATTGCGCGTCCTTCAGCTTTTTTCGCAAGGACGCCGCGGACTTTATCGATGACTTCATCTTCACCCTTGAAGAGCTCTTTGATCGTGATGATGATCGGTTCGCCGGAGGTTTCATGGGTTAGGACAACATCTTCACCCTGTTCGTAGGTGTGGATAAGTTCAGCTGCGGATTCGGAAACACTCTTGATATCAATGCGCCAGCCGGTGAGACGGGCTGCGAGACGGGCGTTCTGACCTTCGCGGCCGATAGCCAGGGAAAGCTGGTCTTCCGGGACGATGACGGTGGCTGAATTGCCTTCGCCGAGATAAACCCCGACGACGCGAGCCGGACTGATGGCTTTGGAAATATAGATCACAGGATCCGGATTCCATTCGATCACATCAATTTTTTCATCATGCAGTTCACGAACGATTGCCTGAATGCGGACACCGCGCAGACCGACACAGGCACCGACCGGGTCGATACCCTGCTGTGTAGCGGAGACTGCGATTTTTGCACGTTCACCGGGTTCGCGTGTGATAGAGCGAATTTCAACGATCCCGTGGAAAATTTCCGGAACCTCGTTTTCAAGTAAACGGCGCAGGAAATCTTTGTGTGTTCTGGAAAGAACGATTTGCGGGTTGCGCGGGTTATCTTTTACTTCAACGACCAATGCGCGGACGCGGTCATGCATGTGGAAGCGTTCTCCGCGGATCAGATTGCTTTGCTGCAAAATACCTTCCGCTTTCTTTTCCAGACCGATGGTATATCCTTCACGGTTGATCGCCTGAACAACACCGCTCACGATTTCACCGATTTGTTTTTCGTAATGAGACATCTGGTCATTGCGTTCGGCATCACGGATGCGCTGCTGGATCACCTGACGGGCTGTCTGAGCTGCAACGCGGCCGAAATCTTTCGGCGTTGATTCTACAATTACCATATCGCCGAGTTCACAATTCGGGTCGACTTTGCGGGCTTCTTCCAAAATGACTTCTGTACGATTATCAACGACAGAGTCTACGACCTCTTTTTCCGCATAAATCACAAATCTCCCGGTTTCCGGGTCCAGTTTTGCCTCGACATGCTGGGCGGCGGAAGCCGTGACAGCTTTGCGGTAGGCGGAAACCATGGCCGATTCCAGCGCCTGGATAATCACATCGCGAGGCAGTTGTTTTTCCTCCAACACTTCGTTGAAGGCCAGGACAAATTCGCTCTTCATCCTAAATCCAATCTCCTGATTAATCTTTTCCGCGGTCTGCGTTGCCGCGGTTTTTCAGTGCGGTGAGCACTGTTGAACTTAATATAATTATACACTATCTGCTTATAAACAGAGGAGTGGGGCCGCCCCCACTCCTTCGGATTACCAAAGCAAGTTGTATCCTATAGATACATGACTATTTTAGCACAATTATTATTTGGTTGCAAGTTCAAATTACATGAATTCTATTTCGTTGTGAGGCATCTGCTAGATTTACAAATCGACGGTCCATAGGTTTTTAATATATGATATCAGAAATTTAAATCCCAGAAAGAATCCTTATTCAAATCGTCTGAAAAAACCGATCACGATCAACGTGAATATTGATACAATAAATTTCTTTAAGGAAAAATCAATACAATCCGTATACCTTACCACCTTGTCCCTTATTATTTATTCACCAGCAGTTCCAACGCCTCGATATAGGAGCCGAAACCTTTGCCCATGAAGGTGGCGATGCAGGCTTGACGGATGTAGGAGACCTGGCGGAAGTCGTCCCGGGACTTCACGTCAGACATATGGACCTCGACAGTGGGGATTCCAACCGCTTTCACCGCGTCCAAAATGGCAACAGAAGTGTGGGTATAAGCCGCCGGATTGATGATAATGCCATCCATCTCCGGATAAGCCTGCTGAATGGCATCTACCAGATCCCCCTCATGATTAGACTGCACAAAACTGATCTCCACACCCAGTTCATCTGCCCTTTTCTGAAGCGCCGCAACGAGGTCCGCGTAAGTCTGACGACCGTAAATGTCCGGTTCGCGCAGCCCCAACAGATTCATATTCGGCCCATTAATTACCAGTATTTTCATTGAAATCCCTCCATATCGCCTCCACCGTATCTTCAACGGTACTGTCATTATCCACCAGCACATCACGAAAAGCCGCATAAAGCGGAGCGCGTTTTCGGTAGAGCTCTTCAGCAGAAGTTTTTTGAGAAATCGGCCGCCCATCCACCGGCAGCTTTGAAAGATTCCGTCCCAGCTGATAGATCCGTCCGTTCTGATGCAGCGGGGCGTAATTCTCCTCCCGGGTGACGACACCGCCGCCGGTCATGATGATCTTGCCGGTTTCTTTCCCCGCTTTCCGGACTTCTTCGCTTTCCAGCTTGCGGAACGCATCCTCGCCCTCCCGGCTGAAAATCTCAGGAATTGAACACCCGGCGGTTTTGACAATCCCGGCATCGATATCGATCATCTCCCGTCCGGTTTTTTGCGCCAGCGCAGCCCCAATCGTTGATTTTCCGCTGCCGGGCATCCCGATCAGGACGATATTCGTCATATCCCGCCGCAGCATGGCGGTAATGCGCTCGATCTCAGTGTCTTCTATTTTTAGCCCAAAAAACTTTTCTTCCGCAGCCACTGCCTGAGCAACCAGCATCGGCAGACCATCGCTGTGCGGAATACCGAGACCTTCTGCCTGCAGCAGCAATGCTGTCCGGGCAGGATTGTAAACAACATCCAGCACTCCGCGCAGCGCAGAAAAAGCCTTCAGATTCACAAGACATTCCCCATTATGCGGATACATCCCGACAGGAGTGGTATTGATCAGAATATCCGCATCCGCATGCCGGGAAAGATTCTCATAATTGTTCTCACCGTTCCGGGAAATAACGATGATCTCTCTTGCCCCTTCATTTCGGGCAACAGCTCGGGCGGTGAGCGATGTACCGCCTGAACCCAGAACGATTACTTTTGCATCCTGAAAACTGATTCCGCTGCGCCGGGCAATGTAAGAGAGTCCAAGTGCATCGGTGTTGAATCCATGCAGCTTTCCCACTTCATCCGGAACCAGTGTATTGACAGACCCGATAGACTCCGCATAAGGATCTATTGAAGCACAATAGGGAATGACAGCCTTCTTATAAGGAATCGTAACGTTCAGCCCTCCGATCCGGTTTTTACTCAAAAAAGCTCCTAATTCTTCGGGCTTCAGCTCATAAAGCTGATAAGAATCACAACCCAGCGCCCGATGGATCGGAACAGACCAGCTATGTTTCAGTGTTTCGCCAATGAGACCATAAATTTTTTCAGCCATTCATCCCTCCTTGTTCAGTGCGAAGCGCATGGGGACTGACATCCTGTGTCGCGAAGCCGACATAATCCCCGCTCTGTAAGGAATCAGCTTCGCCTTGTTGATTCAGACGGGGATCTTCGCCTGTCCTCATGTGCGCTGTACGAAAAGATCCAACAGTACCAGTGCTGTGACCGCTTCAACGACAGGAACCGCTCGGATAGCGATACAGGGATCGTGACGCCCATGAACAATTAGCTCGGTTTCTTCTATTTTTGAAAGCGAGACTGTCTTCTGCGGTTTGGCGATAGAGGCAGTGGGCTTCATCGCCACCTGCACGATAAGCGGCATACCGTTGGTGATCCCGCCCTGGATCCCGCCGGAATTGTTGGTCTCTGTCTGAACCTTTCCATTCACAACAACAAATGGGTCATTATGTTCGGAACCCTTCATAGAGACACAGTCAAAACCGGAACCGAAGGAAACGGCTTTGACGCCCGGTATCCCAAACAAAGCAGCGGAAAGCAGACTTTCCACACCCTCAAACATCGGATCACCCAAACCCGCCGGCAAACCAACCGCGGCACATTCAATCGATCCGCCCACAGAGTCTCCCTCTTCAGCCGCCTGCTGAATCAATTGCTGCATTTGAGGAGCCCGTTGAGCGTCGATAACAGGAAACATCATGGAATTGAGTGTATCCAACAGCTCTTCATCCGGATGCAGCGGGAAACGGACATCCGCAGCACCGCCAATGTTAGCCAGATGAGCCGCGATACGAATTCCCTTACGTGCCAATATCTGGATCGCAATTCCACCGGCAACGCACAGCGGAGCTGTAAGCCGCCCGGAGAAATGCCCGCCACCCCGCATATCGGCGGCTCCATTCCATTTGACTGCAGCGGTATAATCTGCATGGGATGGACGCGGTGTATCTTCAAAGCCCTTGTAATCTCCGGAGCGCTGATTCGTATTGCGGATGATAGCAGCAAAAGGTGAACCGGTCAGCACATTGTCCCGGATACCGCTCAAAAATTCAGGCAGATCAGCTTCCTTGCGTGCAGTGGTCAGCTTGCTGCTTCCGGGAGCTCTGCGGGACATGAAATAAAGAAGCCTGTCCATATCAACAGTCTCACCCGCCGGAAATCCGTTCACCACCACACCGATCCCGTTCCCATGGGATTCGCCGAAAACACTGACGCGAAGGTTCTTCCCAAACTCAGAGGACATGGCAATCTCCTTTCACGGAAGCAAAATCTTCAAAGAAAGTCGGATAGGACTTATTTACCGCCTCCGCTCCTTGAATAATGACCGGTTCCCGGCAAATCGAGGAAGCGACAGCACCTGCCATCACAATGCGGTGGTCATTCATTGCATCCACTGTACCGCCGCGCAGAGAACCCACACCGTGAACGATCAGCTTATCAGCTTCCGTTTCTACACTGCCACCCAATGCACGGATCATAGCGGCTGTTGACGTAATGCGGTCGCTTTCCTTCAAACGCAGCCGCGCGGCGTTGGTGAATACGGTATCACCAACCGCAACACAGCCGACAACAGCCAGATAAGGCAGCAGGTCCGGTGTCTCATCAATATCAATGGTGGTACCCTGCAGGATCCCGGACACTGTACGAAGTCCTTCACGGGTCGCGGAAATTCCCGCTCCGAACTGCTCCAGAAAGCGAAGAATATTGCGGTCGCCCTGACAGGAATTGGGAAGCAGTGCCTTGCAGCGGATATCATTTCCTTCCCTCAGCATAGAGGCAGTGAGGAAAGCCGCCGTATTGGACCAATCCCCTCCGGCGGGAATCTGTTTCGGACTTTGATAAGTTTGCCGCTTTACCAATTGCCATACGCCATCTTTTTGCAGTACATCCACATCATAGGATGACATGACCTGTGTCGTGATATCAATATATCCTGAGGAAACCAGCGGAGTGGTTAAACGGATAGAGGCTTCTTCTTCCAATAACGGCAGCATCAGCAGCAATCCGGTCAGATACTGCGAGCTGATATTTCCGGGAATTTCATAAACACCGCCATCTGGTATTCCGGATATGGAAAAGGGTAAGGTCTCGCCGGAGAACTCAACGCCATGTGCTTTTAGAGCCTCTGAAAGACCGGCAATCGGACGTTCCGGCAGTCTGCCTCCTCCGGAAAAAGACGCCTTTCCGCAAACCGCCGCCGCGATAGGCAGCATAAAGCGGAAAGTCGATCCGCTTTCCATGCAATCCAGCACCGGTTCCTGGGTGAGAGTTTCTTTTGAGACAGGAGTGACATGGATCATACCGGGGGTGATCTGGCATTGAGCCCCAATAGCGGTCAGGCAGGAGAGTGTTGCCTGGATATCCTTCGGAAGTTCATGCTGACCATCATACGCGGAACCGGAAACAATGATGTCTGTTGGCTGATCCGCAAAAGCGGCACAGATCAGCATACGATGCAATTCGGATTTAGAGGAAATAGCCTCCAACGTCCCTTTCAGCGTTCCCGGATTAATTTGAATATCCATTACCACAACCCCCATTTTAAAAATTAATGTTTACATTACCGAAAAATACAATTACTCATCAAAGGTAACTATTCACTATTTACTATATCCTATCTCCTATACCCTATATCCTATATCCTGCTGCTATCTCCACCCGGCGGTAAATATTTCGAGCAGCTGTTCCCGCGTAACCTCGCGCATAACACAATGACCGATAGCCTCCGGCATGATGATCGTGATCAGCTTTCCGGAACGCTTTTTATCGGTAAGAGCTGCCTCCAACAATTCTTCCGGCTCAAAATCCGTAGTGACAGGCAGTCTGTAATCCTTGAGCAGGGACTCCACATCCTCGCTCAGCGGTTCCGTACTGAAGGAAAGCGCATCTGCGGCCCGCGCCATCATGGCAGTTCCGATTGCGACAGCGCTGCCGTGGGAGATGGCAAAATTACTGCATTTTTCAATGGCGTGTCCTGCGGTATGACCAAGGTTCAAAAGCTTGCGTTCGCTCTGTTCCTTTTCATCCCGTTCCACGACACCGCCCTTGTAAGCGATACATCGTCCAATGATTTGGGCAAGACGCCCGTCTTCCGGACCTTCCTGCAGCAGTTCATATAATTCTTTCCCATCCAGAATACCGGTCTTGATCGCTTCCGCACAGCCATCGGCAAATACCTCCGGTGAAAGCGTCTCAAGCGTATCCATGTCACAGAGCACCAGAGAAGGCTGATGAAAAACACCGGCAAGGTTTTTCCCTTGAGGGAGATCGACCGCGCACTTTCCGCCGACCGATGAATCCACCATGGAAAGAACCGTCGTTGGAATTTGAACAAAAGGGATCCCGCGCATATAGCAGCCTGCCGCAAAGCCGGTCATGTCCCCGCAGACGCCGCCGCCGAGCGCAATAACAAAATCCTTACGGGTGAGATGCGCATCGGCAAGCGCGTTCAGAATCGAACCGAAGGTTTCCAGTGTTTTTTGCTCCTCACCGGCTGGAAAAACGAAACTGCTGACCGTCAGTCCGGCATCTTCACAAGATGTCCGGACCTTTTCCAGGTAAAGCGGAGCCACATTGCTTTCTGAGATGATCATACAGTTCCGCTGCGGGAAAAGCTCACTGATAAAACGTCCGCAGTTCTCCAAAATTCCGCTGCCGATATACACATCATATCCGTCACCGACACTGATGCGAAGGTGTTGTTCAATCTTCATCGTAATTCAATCCATCCTGTTTTTCCAAAGGCTGTCACCCTATATTCTACCCGCAAACTTCCCGGATACCTCCCATCAAATGTTTAACACCTGACGAATATCAGATCAAGGATCAAGGAGCAAGGAACAAGGGAAAGGGTCAAGAGAAAAGAAACGTTCCTCCCAACACCTGACACCTAATATCTGACACCTGACCACTGACCACTGGTCCCTGGCCACTGAAGATCACTCCCATTCCCGGATCGGCTGGGTTTGGACAAAATCATGCATTGTCTTCAGCATCCCTGCCAGTTTATCGAATTTATCCGGGCGCAGCGACTGCCCGCCGTCACTCCAGGCATGCTGGGGATCCTGATGAACTTCGATTTCCAGCCCATCAGCACCGGAAGCCACAGCCGCCAGAGCCATTGGTGGGACGAGGAAGTATTTCCCGGTTGCGTGGGAAGGATCGATGATGATCGGCAGGTGGGTGAGCTTGCGCAGAACCGGCACACAGGTGAGGTCAAGCGTGTTGCGGGTATAGGTCTCAAAAGTACGGATACCGCGCTCACAAAGGATGACATTATGGTTCCCCTGAGACATCACATATTCCGCGCTCATCAGCAGTTCCTCATAAGTGGCGGACATACCGCGTTTCAGCAGGACCGGCTTATCAAGCTTTCCGACCGCCTTGAGCAGATCAAAGTTCTGCATATTGCGGGCGCCGATCTGGATCACATCTACATTTTTGAAAAGCGGGATATGATTGATCTCCATTAATTCCGTAACGATCGGCAGGCCGGTTTCCTGCTTGGCCGTCTCGAGATATTTGATGCCGACTTCACCCAGACCCTGGAAAGAATAGGGGGAAGTGCGTGGTTTGAAAGCGCCGCCGCGCAGCATGGTGGCACCACTGGCCTTGACCGCTTTGGCAATATTGACGAGCTGCTCTTCCGATTCCACCGAACAGGGACCGGCCATGATCGTCAGGGTTCCGCCGCCAACCTGCGTATTACCGACCGGGATAACTGTATCCTCCGGATGAAACTTGCGGTTCGCGTCTTTATAGGGCTCCACGATACGCTTGACATCTTCAACGATATCCAGCGCGGCGATCAATCCGATATCCAGGGATGCAGTATCACCGACGAGGCCGAAAACAGTCTCGTTGACACCGACGGATTTATGAACGGAAATTCCTTTGCCTTCCAGCCAGGAAATAAAACCCTGAACCTGCTCAGGATTGGGATTGGGTTTCAATACGACGATCATGGACTTTTCCTCCTATGAAAAAGACCCGCGGTTTTGGCTGCGGGTCTTCACTTCCTTTGAACTGATCTCTTTCGAGGTATCCTGTACAGCCAAACCAATTAATGCCTTGTATAAAAATAACCAAAGCTGAAATAATAGGTATAGGCGGTAAAGGCGTTTCGATTCATTTGTTCCCTCTTGAAAGATGCTAATAGCTTACCACTTTTTCACAGAAATAAAAAGCAAATCGAGGAAATTTCTGTGAATTTATGACAAACCAGGTACTATTCCAATATCTGCTGGGCTTCGATATAGAACCGCTTCTCGTGCGCTTCGCCCATGGAGAAGGTCTTGCGCGGCAGTGCTCCGTCATGGATAATGCCCTGGAAGAAGCCATTCTTGGAAACCGGAGGCAGATAGAAACCGGAGACATCCTGACCTGTGGAGATTTCCACAAGATCCTGGGCACCGTGAATGTAGTCAATCTTTTCGTATTTCCCTTCCGCAAGCCACTTATCGAGGATCTGCTGAATGGAACCAACGCAAATCACTGAAGGCGCCTCAACGAAGGTCGCTGTAAAGGCTTCTCCATTTTCCAAAATACCAAAGGCTTGAGTGCCTTCCGGCGTGGCATTGATGGCTTTGATCATCGCATCCGCGTCTTTGACAGCCTCGATCTTGATTTTCTCCCCCAGTTCCTTTTCAAACAGGGAAACAGCAAAATCCTTTGTCCCGAAAATGGCACGGTGGATCGGCTCGAACTGCTGAGCGGGATCGTGAAGGTTTTCCAGCTCAACCAGAGCGTAACGGGCAGGATGATCCATGCCCCATTCAGCCTTGTGCGCTTCCCAGATCGTCTTGGCAGTAGCAAGGGAGTGGTTGCCGTCGCCGATAGCGAAGAGAATGCGGTTTTTATCAGAGACCGGGCCGTATTTCTTCTCAATAGTCTCGTCGGACTGCAGTTCCGCGATCGTGTTATAGATATGCTCTTCATATTCCGGCTCCGCGAGCGAGTAACCGGTGATGTGACCGCTTCCCAGCATCAGGTCAAAGTCATAGACCTTCTTCATCTTGTCACGCTGCTCGATGAGCGGCTCGATGAGCTTCTTTTCCGAGTCATCAACAAGCACAAGGATATGCGGCACTTCCAGCGGAGCACCTTCGCGGATCTTTACCCGCGGCGGGATGCGTTCGGCGACAGTCCCTTCCGTTGCGCGGATCCAGCTGGTGGAGGTTTTGGTATAATCATAATCTTCGAGGTCGATGGTGAGCATCAGCCCCCAGCGGATACCGTTGTCAATATGACGCTCAACGAGGATCATGCCGGGATGAACATCAAACAGGTTCTCAGCCAGGTATTTACGTTCTTCCGCCTGAATGTCGGCAATCTTCTTTTCTTCATCGATCTTGCCGAGATAATATTCCGGGAATGTGATATGAAGGGTGGACGGCGCGTCACCGACAAGCGCTTCCACTTTATCCCAGTAGGCCTTGTTGGATGTGTACTGGTCACAGGCGATCACTGCCCATTTCGTCATGTCGACTGACGCGTTCGGCAGCAGCATTTTCGGGGTTTTTATAATCGTAACGTTGTTCTTCGGCATTTGATTTCCCTCCGTTGATTTCAATTTTCATACTTCTATAATTTTACATAAATCAAACCCCAAAAACAATAGCTGAAAATCAGTTTTTCGCTATGTAAAAATCACATATTTGTCTGACAACTGTTGATAAAATAAGTTTTATATCTTGTTTAAAAGCAACTATAATTATATAAAACTTTTTGAGAAATTCTTTTGGATGAAAAGAGTGATTCATTATGACTGAAAAAAGATTAAATAACTCAATTTTCCTTATGTATCTGGTATCGGAGAATTACAAAAAGGCTCATCATCTTTCCAACCTGGAATTTCTGGCATTGAACAGAAAATATTCAATATTAAACTTCATTGCTGATTGTCCTGACATATTTGACAGCATGAGCAGTGATGAAATGGTAGCCGAAATAGATGATTATGTCTCAGCAAATTAATCGCATACTATATCATGGGACAATCTCGAAAATTGAGCACATCGACGTCCAGCAAGGACGCGGATTCAAAGATTTCGGGAAAGGTTTCTACATGGCTGTCAGTAAAGTTCAAGCTATCGGTATGATGCATAAAAAATATCGTGAAGCTGTCCGCAGAAACATCAATAAAACATCTGCTTCCTTTCAGGAGCACCTGTATCAAATAACTATCGATGTCGAATATGCAAAGTCTCTCCAAACACGCATTTTCTGCTATGCAGACGAAGAATGGCTGAATTTTGTCCTGTTATGCAGGGAAAAGGGAGACATACCTCATTCTTACGATCTGGTTATCGGACCAACAGCTGACGATGACACGATGTTATGCCTGAAATCATACTGGGACGGATTGTATGGCAAAACCGGTAGTTATGAAGCAAAACGAATTTTGCTTCGTAATTTGGAACCTGAAAATTTAGGTATTCAATATTATATTGGCAAGCAAAATATAGCCGATAAATTGATCAGTGAAATTATTGAAATAGACTGGAAACGTTGAAATATGTCAGAATCAAAAATTGAAACAGTAAAAGGCTTCTGTGTGGTTGCCTTGACCAAATATCTCATGAAGCAACTGAATCTTACACATGACAAAGCATTTGAAAAGCTGATGAGTATGGAGATTTATTCATTATTAATGGACACAGAAACAAGACTTTTCCTGGAAACGAATGATTACTTATGCCAATGCTGCCGAATTGAGCTAAATGATGGTATAGAAGCCTTATATTCATACATTAATGAAGAGGTTGTTTCTGCATAATTTCTATGACAACTCAGACATTTCCCTCATAAACATATTTGAGCATATTCCTTGCGATTTCAGCCAGGTGATAGACGATGTGAACCGGCGTGGGCGGGGTGTTCCGCATTTCGCCTGCCGGGAAGAAGCGGGTGACGTGAAGCGGAATCTCCGGATCGATTTTCGCTACTCTTTCGGAAAGCTCCCGCATTTCCTCCTCGCTGTCATTAAACCCGGGAACGATTAGCGTTGTCAGCTCCACATGGGCTGATTGAGAAGCAATACGGATATTTTCCAAAACCGTTTCCAGATTCCCGCCGATCCTTCGGTATGAATCCTCCCGAATCGTTTTGAGATCAATATTCAGCGCATCGATTGCCGGGAGCAGCTCTTCCAGCGTTCCGCGGGATGCCATCCCATTGGTGACCAGGACATTTTTCAGCCCTGCCTCATGGGCGGGAAATACCGTGTCGCGGAGAAACTCCGTCATGATGAGTGGTTCGTTATAGGTATAGGCGATCCCGATGTTTCCGCAATCCCGCAGTTCTAATGCCCGCTGAATGATCATCTCCGGCGTGGCACGCACAAAGCGAGCGGGTCCCCGTGAGATTGAATCATTCTGGCACCACGGGCAGCGCATATTGCAGCCCCAGCTTCCGAGGGAAAGGATATAACTTCCGGGATTGAACCGGGCAAGTGGCTTCTTCTCGATTGGGTCCAGAGCCAGGCCGGTGATTTCCCCATAATTCAATCCGGTGACCTTTCCGTCACGCAAAGTGCGAGTACCGCAATATCCCACAGTACCCTCTTTCAATTCACAATGATGAAAACAAATCGAACAGTGCATAGCTTGATGATAAATATGTGGTTGTTAGTCGGCAACTGATCAGAGTATCTTTTTATAGAATCTCTTTTTTTGCTTTACTGCGAACTTCTCCAGCTGTTTTCCGCTTTTATCAGAAAATGATAGATGGGGGAAAGCTGCTGAAAATCTTCAGCGACTTTTTCCGCGAGCGTTTCACTGTACAGTTCACTCTCGTCATTACTCTCACGGTACCAGAAAAAGGTTTTGCGGTTCAGCCAGTCCCAATATTTCTCCGGCGCATCCGGGAAATGGTTCCGCTTGTAGCTTTCGCCGGTCAGGGTGAAAACCTTCTGCTTTCGGTGTGCCGTGAAAGCCTTTCGGAAAACCTTATCCTCTGTCAGGATCATTTCGCGAATGGCTTCAAGCGTTTCCTTAGCTGGAATGTAGTACCCCATCCCATAACGAAATTCGCGGGTGGAAAGTTCGAAGAAAAAGGATGGGTATCCGTACATCATATCCTTACCGCGGCCCATCGTGCACCAGACATGATCGCGGAAAAAAGGTCCGTTACCGATCACCCGGGCATCCCGGTAGACCCGGGCAATGCGTTTTTCAGAACAATCCATGACCGGATCGATATCCAGCATCGTCGGCTGCAGATCTCGCATGAGCTGAACGAATGGTTCCGTGACATACGTCTTGATCTGGTCCTTTTTTTCGTGATACCAGGCACGGTCATTGCGGGACCATACTTCAAAGAGCAGATCCTGTGATTCAGATGAAAAAGGCATATCTTGTCTCAGAACTCCATGACAATTTCCACCGGGCAATGGTCGGAGCCAAAGACTTCCTGATGGATGGACGCGCTCTTCAAATTGGGAAGTAATCGTTCAGAAAGTAAAAAATAGTCAATGCGCCACCCTGCGTTCCGTTCCCGTGCTTTCATGCGGTAGGACCACCAGGAATATTCACCGGCTTTGTCCGGGTAAAAGTGACGGAAGGAGTCGACAAAACCGGATGCGAGCATGGCAGAGATTTGGGAGCGTTCTTCATCGGAAAAGCCCGCGTTGCCCCGGTTTGGTCCCGGATTTTTGAGGTCGATTTCTTCATGAGCGACGTTCATATCACCGCACATGATGACCGGTTTTGTCTGATCCAGTTCTTTTACGTAAGCCCTGAAATCATCCTCCCACTGCATGCGGTAATCAATGCGCGCCAGTCCATCCTGTGCGTTGGGTGTGTAGATGTTGATAAGATAGAATTTGTCAAATTCCAGTGTGATTGCCCGTCCTTCATGATTGTGGATATCCTGCGGGAGTCCGTATCTGACGGAAATTGGTTCTTTTTTACAAAAAACCGCGGTTCCGGAATATCCCTTCTTTTCCGCGCTGTACCAGTATTGGCTGTACCCCGGAAGTTCCAGTTTCAACTGATCCGGCTGCATTTTAGTTTCCTGCAGGCAAAAGAAATCCGCCTCGGCTTCCTGAAAATAATCCATAAAACCTTTTCCCATACATGCCCGCAGTCCGTTCACATTCCAAGAAATAAATTTCATTTTCTACCCTCGTTGTAATTATTCAAGACAAAGCACGTGGAGACTGGCATCTTGTGGCGCGCAGCCGATACAAGCGTGCCTGTCCTCATGTGCGTCGCTTAAGTTCTGACCAGTTACGCCTTATTATATTTATCAATAACTGTTTCGTTTATTATAACGTAAAGGTATCTGTTCAGAACCCGAAGCGCTGCACAAGGTGCCAGTCTCCATGTGCTTTGCGAAAAGTAACAGGGAAACCAGTTTTCGAAAAATAATGTTGAAATACATCTTGACACTTTTGGCAGTTTGGAGTTTAATTATATTGTCAGCGGCAGGCTTTCGGGGGACCCCCTCTCTTGAAATGTCCTTGACCGCTGATGTTTTTAACTATACCTCGATTAAGACTTCACACGTTGGAATCACGAATCCTGTTATAATATCAATTATGAATGAGCAGCAATTTCCGCAGTTTTCTGATGATTATTTCCGCATGACCGGTCGAAATTGGAAAAGCGAAAAAATTCATCGTAAAATTATGAACCTTTTTCGGAGTCATGCGCTGCGCTGTCTGTTTGCATATCGTAAGCTGCAGCAGGGTAAGGATCTGTTTGGTTTTTTTGCTATGGCTGACAGGTCAATGTCTCATAAATTTGGACTGGAATTGAAAACCAGACAGATCGGAAAAGGACTCTATCTCGGCCATCCTTACAACATTTCAGTCAGTGAAAATGCCGTGATCGGTGAAAACTGCAATCTCAACAAAGGTGCCTCCATCGGGGTTGAATCGGGTACTATACAATCAGGACAATCAAGAGCTCCGATTCTTGGCAATCGGGTTTGGGTCGGTGCTAATGCGGTGCTTTGTGGGAATATAAAGATTGGTGACAACGTACTGATTGCGCCGAATGCTTATGTAGATACCGACGTTCCTCCAAACAGTATCGTTATCGGCAATCCCGCGCAAATCATTTCAAATCGTTTGGACGCGACAGAAGGATATATTAATCATGTCTGCTGAAATCAATCCTACTCTGAAAATCATCGCACGGATCCACAGCGATTTTCCGGAAAAGTTCGGGATCCCGCGGCAGAGCGGTTTGGCTCCGGATACCGTTTCCCGTATCGTCTTCGAAGAGGAATACCGCAATGCCGAGTCATTGCGCGGTATCGAAGGCTTCGACTATCTCTGGTTGATCTGGGAGTTTTCTGAAAACGTGCGGGAGACCTGGTCCCCGACCGTACGACCTCCCCGTTTAGGTGGAAATACCCGGCTGGGCGTGTTTGCTACCAGGTCTCCTTTCCGTCCCAATTCTATCGGATTGTCATCGGTTCGTCTTCTGCGGATTGAGAATGATCCGCAGTATGGTCTGGTGCTGGTGGTTTCCGGTGCTGATTTGATGGATGGAACTCCGATTTATGACATAAAGCCGTATCTTCCCTACACCGATGCGCATCCGGATGCTGCCGGAGGCTTTGCAAAGAAAGCGGATAAGACACTGACGGTGCATTTTCCTGAAAATCTTCTGCGTCAAATCCCGGAAAAATATCACGCCGGTCTGATACAGGTGCTTTCACAAGATCCGCGGCCATCCTATCAGCCTGATGGGGAACGTGTTTACGGAGTGTATTACGCGGATTATAATGTCCGCTTCAGTGTTATGGATGGTGTGCTGACCGTTTGCGGTGTTGAAAAGCGGAAGCCTTTAAATGAAGAATGATGATGGAAGAATGAAGAGAAAGCTCCGCTCTCCGCTGCTGTGGAAATGGGCGGTTGTTTTATTTTTGATATTCTTTTTCATTTTTTTATTGATCGCTCTTCAAATCTTTCCGGATCTCTCCGTGTTTGGACAGCTTGCCGCGGGTGAGACGGATGTACCGGTCAAAAATCTCGCAGGTCATACGATTTTCGTATATCACAGTCCCCAATACGGTGAAAAAATCAATGTTTCCCTTTCGGATGTTTCCGATGAAATGATCGCTCTGACGCTTTCAACAGAGGACAGCCGTTTTTTTTCCAATCCCGGTTTTTCGCCTGCTTCAATATTCAGGGCGGTTCTGCAGAATCTTCATCTCAGAAATACTTATTCCGGCGCCTCAACAATTACGCAGCAGCTGGTGAGGAACATCCTTTTCCCTGAATCGGTACGCTTTGAGCGCAGTTTTTTACGCAAAGCGATGGAGATCTATCTGGCGGCTGCGGTTACGCTGCGGTATGACAAAGAAACGATCCTGACGCTTTACCTGAATGAGATCTACTATGGACGCTATGCTACGGGTGTGGAAAAAGCGGCTGAGGTTTATTTTGGCAAACATGCCTCCGATCTGGATCTGGAAGAAGCTGCCTTCATCGCCGGGCTGCCGCAGGCGCCGAATTATTATGGAAATGACCCGGAAGCCGGTGCACGACGTCAGCGGGAAGTGATGTGGATATTTAATCGAATCTTTGAAGAAGAAAGATGCATTCAGCTGAGTTCCGGCCCTGATCCGCGATACTATTGTCGTTGAAAAACATGACATTTGTCAGTAACTTATACGCAGAAAATCAGTTGATAATGACAAATGTCATATTGACAAAGGCGCTTTTTATTAATTATAATATTCTAAAATAGAGTAAAGTAATCAGGATATCCTATAATTACAGGATAGTTTCTGCGTTCGTTTCCGATTTTCAGCATGCTTGACAGAGATCAGGCACACGCTGTAATTTTTTTATCTCCGGACCCTTTGCGCCGTTTCAGCGGCTGAGGAGCTATTATGAGTATCGTTATGAATTTGTACTACTTTGGGAAGAATGGCAGCGCCCGTGCTTTCGCAGATGAAATGGAAAACAGCGGCCTTGCTGACCAGATCCGTGCCGAAGAAGGGAACGAACGTTATGAGTATTTTTACCCGAAAAATGACCCGGAAACCGTGCTTTTGATCGACTCCTGGCGGGATCAGGCCGCGCTGGATTTTCATCATGAGTCACCGATGATGGATCGAATTGCGGAACTGCGGGAAAAATATGACCTTCACATGTCGGCTGAACGTTACATTTCCGGGAATGCTCCCATTTCGGATTCAAGATACGTAAGAAGTTAGAAATCCAAGATTGTCAATTCCCAGCAGTCGGTTGTCAGAAAAGGACCGCCGGCTCTATTCCATTGTCCCGAAAAAATAGTTCCGTACCTGCAATTGTCAGAGTCAAAACAACTGCTAACTTCCAACTACTAACTTCTAACTTCTAACCACTGTCTACTCCAACTCGATTCCGTTCCCATCCAGATATTCGGCAAGCATGCGGGCGAAGAGGAAAATTGCGGCGTATTCTTTTTCCTGCCAGATTCGCAGCGTGTGCGGTTCCGCGCACATCAGGCAGCCGAAGGTTTTCGGGCCCACATTTACCTTCATGATCAGTACCGCTTCCGCTTCATTTTCACTCAGGATCGCATACAGCCGCGGGCTGGTTTCTTTGATCTGGCTGATCTCGTTTGTGGCATATGCATCTTCATTCATCAATTTATCAATATCATTCGCATACCCCAGAAAACGCTGATCCAGGACACTTTTTACTGCGTTTCTTTTCCCTGTGTAATAGAGATTTGTGATATTCAGGTCACTTTTCAGCGCTTCGAATCCGGCTTTCAGTTTGTCGTGGAGGTTATCGGATGAGTCGAAAGCAGCTGCGAGGTTTTTGAACGTATCGTAAAGCGTGTTCTTTTTGATGCGGATGACCTCGATGTTTTTATGTTTCTCCGGAGTGTAGATAATATAGCAGTTGCGTCCTTTGCTTTTCCCTCTGTACAAAACTTTGTCGATGAGTGTAAACAAATCAAGGTAATTGTCCGCATCCTTCGGGTAGTTAGCAAGGCCTGCTGTCCCGGTCATGAACAGATCATATTTGGTGAGGTGGAAGGTTTTGCGCAATACCACGCCCGTTCCAAACAAAGTTTGGCAGAAGAGCTTGTTTGCGGCATAGTCCAGGTCGCGGAAGTTGACGAAGAGAAATTCATCACCGCCGAATCTGCCTGCGATACCGTATCCGCGGAGAAAATCCCGCAGATTTTCGGAAACAGCCGCGAGCATCTGGTCACCCATGGAATGTCCGTAGGTATCATTGATATATTTAAAATTATCAAGATCGATCATGCCAAAGGTGAAGGGGATTTTCTCTTCGATCAGGGACTGTACAAATGCGATCATATGCGTTTTGGAAATAAGCCCTGTCAGCGGATCAAGAACGTCAGTAATGCGGCGTCCTTCAAGAACACGTTTGAAATATTCATATTGGACCAATTCTTCTCTGCTGTACATAACACCCTCAGCTATCGTTTTTTGATCAGTTTCGAAAATCGTATAGTTAGTTTATTGTACCCCATACGTGCTCTTATTCTCTGAAATCGGTTGAAATTGGAAGATTTTAATGGTTTCTGCTCGTTGGGTTAGCAACTGCGGACTGTTCCTTTATGGATGGTTCACATTGCTATGGATTTAATAAAACTATTATATTGTGAAAAAAGTAACAAATTGAATAAAACACTTGCTTTAACTTTATCTTTGCGTATAATAGATTGTGAAATAAATAACAAACAGCGATAAGTAAAATAATTACTGCGCTGCTTATTAATATAACAAATCCGAATTCGGATAGAAATGTAATATCAGGAGATTCAAAAATGGCACGTTTTACTCTTCCCCGCGATTTATATCATGGTAAAGGTTCCCTTGAAGCGCTGAAAACCTTCCAAGGAAAGAAAGCAATGATCTGCGTAGGCGGCGGATCCATGAAGCGTTTCGGTTTTCTTGACCGGGCTGAAGCTTATCTGAAGGAAGCCGGCATGGAAGTCAGGATCTTTGACGGAATCGAATCAGATCCTTCCGTTGAAACTGTTATGCGCGGCGCGGACGCGATGCTTGAATTCCAGCCGGACTGGATCGTTGCAATCGGCGGCGGATCCCCGATCGATGCCGCAAAAGCGATGTGGATCAAATATGAATATCCGGACTGCACCTTTGAAGATATGTGCAAGGTTTTCGGTATTCCTGAACTGCGGAAAAAGGCTCACTTCTGCGCTGTTTCTTCTACTTCCGGTACCGCTACCGAAGTGACCGCATTCTCCATCATTACCGATTACAGCAAAGGCATCAAATATCCGATCGCTGACTTCGAAATCACTCCGGATGTAGCTATTGTTGATCCGGAACTGGCTGAAACCATGCCGAAGAAGCTGGTTGCCCATACCGGTATGGATGCCATGACCCACGCGATTGAAGCGTATGTTTCTACCGCTAATTGTGATTACACTGATCCGCTTGCCATCCATGCCATTGAAATGATCATGAATGACCTGGTTCCTTCCTACAACGGTGATATGGCTGCCCGTGACCGCATGCACAATGCACAGTGCCTGGCCGGTATGGCGTTCTCCAATGCACTGCTGGGTATTGTTCACTCCATGGCTCACAAGACCGGTGCGGTTTTCGCCGATTATGGTGCGCACATTATCCACGGTGCTGCCAATGCCATGTACCTGCCGAAGGTCATTGCTTTCAATGCCAAGGATGAGACCGCGAAGAAACGCTATGGCGTGATCGTAGATTATATGGGCATCGCTGACAAGAATGCTTCCGATGATGAAAAGGTTGCGGCTTTGATCGCTTATCTGCGCAAGATGAATGATGATCTGAATATCCCTCACTGCATCGGTCACTATGGCGCTGATTCTTATCCAACTGAAAAAGGTTTTGTTCCGGAAGAAGTCTTCCTTGAAAGACTGCATGATATCGCTGTCAATGCCATTGCTGATGCCTGCACCGGTTCCAACCCGCGTCAGCCATCTGTTGAAGAAATGGAAAAATTGCTGAAGTGCTGCTATTACGACACTGAAGTTGATTTCTAATGCTTTCTTCTGAAAAGATTCAGTGACAGACAGGTGATTCATCAGAAAAACAGATGGATCACCTTTTTTTGTCTGAAAATGATATAAAAACTGCGTTATTTATCGCAATAACAACCGGACAATATATTATAATTAATAAGGTTCTGATTTCGGGACTTTTCAAGGCAGTTACTTATGGAAATACGCGACAAAAATGGATTAACGGAACAGGAATTTCTGAAAGTCTATGCACAGAAAAACTACCCCAAACCGGCTCTGACAGCGGACCTGGTGGTTTTCTCGGAAAATATAGATGCGATTCTGCTGGTGAAACGAGGCGGACATCCGTTTCTTGGCCGCTGGGCATTTCCTGGCGGATTTGCTAATGCGGACGAATCTGTTGAACAAACAGCTTTGCGTGAATTGAGGGAAGAAACCGGCATTTCCACTTTATGTGAAGATGATATTTACGAAATTGGGCTCTTCAGCACTCCCGGACGTGACCCGCGGGGCTGGGTGGTTTCCAATGTGTATGCAGCTAAGGTTGATCCGGCACAAATTGTTGTAAAAGCCGGTGATGATGCGGCACAAGCACAGTGGTTTTGCCTTGATTATAAAAATGGTGAGTTTACATTGACCAATGGTGATATTCGCCTTACGGGAGATGCCGATAAATCGGATTTGGCTTTTGACCATAACCGGATCCTTATAAAAACAATTGAAAAGTTTTCCAAATAAAGGGAAGGAATTTGTAGTATGTATAAAATTGTACGGAAGCGGGAACTGAATCCCACCGTTACCCAGATGGAGATCGAAGCTCCGCTGGTTGCCAGAAAGGCAAAACCCGGGCAGTTCATCATTCTTCGTGTGGATGAAGAAGGTGAACGGATCCCTCTCACCGTTGCCGGTACCAACCCGGAAGAGGGAACTGTAAAAATCATCTTCCAGATCGTCGGTGCGACTACGGAAATGCTCAATCACAAAAATGAAGGTGAATATATCCAGGACTTCGTCGGTCCGCTGGGTATGGCGACACATACCGAAGGAATCAAAAAAGTCTGTATCGTCGGCGGTGGTGTTGGCTGCGCGATCGCTATGCCGGTTGCACAGGAATTCCATCGGCTTGGTGCGGAAGTTACCAGCATCATCGGTTTCCGCAATAAAGACCTGCTGATCCTTGAAGATGAATTTAAAGCCTGCTCCGACAAGCTGGTCGTTATGACCGATGACGGTTCCTATGCCCGCCATGGCAACGTGACCGTACCGCTCAAGGAAATGCTGGAAGCGGGTGAAAAGTTTGACATGGTCATCGCTATCGGCCCCGGCATCATGATGAAATTTGTGGTTGCCACCTGCAAACCCTTCGGTGTTCCGGTGACTGTTTCCATGAACCCGATCATGATCGATGGTACAGGCATGTGCGGCGGCTGCCGCCTGACACTGAACCAGGACGGTAAGCGTGTTACAAAATTCGCCTGTGTTGACGGTCCTGACTTCAACGGTTATGAAGTTGATTTTGATGAAGCCATGTCCCGCGGCCGGATGTATTTCGATTACGAACGCAACGCTCATGAAGAAGCCTGTAATCTTTTCAAGAACGCATAAGGAGTGTAAAGATGGCTATTGATCCGAAAAAACATGAAATGCCGACCCAGGCTCCCGAGGTGCGTGCACATAATTTCAGCGAAGTTGCGCTTGGTTACGATCAGGAAACAGCACTTGCGGAAGCAAGCCGCTGTCTGAACTGCAAAAACCGCCCCTGTGTTTCCGGCTGCCCGGTGAACATCCACATTCCGGAATTCATCGCGAAGGTCAAGGAAGGGGACTTTGAGGCGGCTTACCAGATCATCAATCAGACCTCTTCTCTCCCGGCTGTCTGCGGACGTGTCTGCCCGCAGGAAAACCAGTGTGAAAAATACTGCACACTTGCCAAGAAATTCGAAGCAGTCGGTATCGGCCGCCTGGAACGCTTTGTTGCGGACTGGCATAATGCCCATGCGACAGAAAAAGCTCAAGCTCCCGAATCCAACGGGCACAAAGTCGCTATCGTCGGTTCCGGTCCGTCTGGCCTGACCTGTGCCGGAGACCTGGCCAAGAAGGGCTACAAAGTCAGTGTATTTGAAGCGCTGCATACTGCCGGCGGCGTGTTGGTTTATGGTATCCCGGAATTCCGCCTGCCGAAGTCCATCGTTGCCAAAGAAGTTGAGACCCTGAAGGATCTGGGCGTGGATGTGGAAACCAATGTCATTATCGGCAAGACCCTGACCATCGACGAACTGTTTGAAATGGGGTATGAAGCTGTGTTCATCGGTTCCGGTGCCGGTTTACCGAACTTCATGAATATCCCGGGTGAATCCCTGAAGGGTGTTTATTCTGCGAATGAATTCCTGACCCGCTCCAACCTGATGAAGGCCTACAAAGAAGACCCGAAGACCCCGATCATGAAGGGTGGTAAGGTCGCGGTTGTCGGCGGCGGAAACGTGGCGATGGATGCAGCCCGTACCGCGCTGCGCCTGGGGGCCGAGAAGGTCTATATCGTTTACCGCCGTTCGATGGAAGAGCTTCCCGCCCGGCGCGAAGAAGTGGAACACGCACAGGAAGAGGGCATCGACTTTCGCCTGCTGCATAACCCGGTCGAGATCCTGGGGTACAACAACCCGGATGATCCGCGTGACCCGAAGAACGGTTTCGTTACCGGTATCCGCTGTGTAAAGATGGAACTCGGTGAACCGGATGCTTCCGGCCGCCGCCGCCCTGTTGCGATTCCCGGCAGTGAATTTGAGCTGGATGTTACCGCTGTGATCATGGCGATTGGTACCAGCCCGAATCCGCTGATCAAGTCCACGACAAAAGGGCTGGAAGTCAATTCTCGCGGCGGAATTATCGTCAATGAAGATGGACTTACATCCCGCGAGGGTGTTTATGCCGGTGGTGATGCGGTGACAGGTGCCGCAACAGTTATTTCCGCGATGGGTGCAGGAAAAGTTGCCGCGAAAGCAATCGATGACTATCTTTCAGCAAAGTAGTTTTTTCAAATAGTTGAGGTACAGGAGAGGATGGAAGTTTTACCATCCTCTCTTGCATAAAAACAGTATACTTGCGGAAATACATGGAGTTATTTTTCAATGAAGAATAAATGGGTGTCGAAAATTATTATTGTGAGCTTTCTGGTTCTTATCGGATGGTTTACATTGTTTAATTTTCCGATTCTCTCACAACAACTGTTCGATTTCTTAACTCATCCGACAGATATTTTTACATTTGGCGATGAGATTTCTGAAATTATGAAGTCGGATAATTTATATCATAAGGATGATTTTATTAATCTGAACGGGCTGTATGGCAGGTTGAGCGGCAGACGTTTATTTAACGAGGTCGTTCTGATGAAAAACGGCATGCTGAATTACAGTGAGATGAAGCTGAATGCCAAAACTTACGAGATTCCGCTTATTCTTTCGGATTTCAGCCATTTTGTTGAAGACAGCGGCGGGAAGTTTTTCTATGTTCAGTATCCGGGAAAGTATGATAAAGAAAATGACCTGATGCCGGAAGGACTCAGCCCACAGATCCGGAAAGAGATCAACGGACTGGTTGATCTGATCAGTAATGAAGGTGTAGATGTTCTTGACCTGCATCCGCTGCTTGCTGATTCTGCGGCTGATGTTGAAAAAAACTATTACATTACAGACCATCATTGGAAACCAACTTCTGCATACAAGGCATTTCAGGCAATCGTCTCGCATACAGCGGAGCTCTTTCCCGGTGAAAATTTTAGCGGTGATGCGGTGAATTCTGAAAACTGGACTGTGCATGAGCTGAAGGATCAGTTTTTAGGCAGTTTTGGCAGACGCGTGGGAATTTATTTTCGCGGACTGGATGATCTGCAATGGATGACGCCGGATTTTGATACAAAGCTTTCCTTCAGTTACCCGCTGGAAAATATTAAACTTGAGGGTAATTTTGAGGATACTTTGATCCGGAAGGAATATCTGGAACCGGGTGGGGATAAACTGCATACTGATTATTTTTTTGTGTATATCGGCGATAATTATCCCTTCTTTACAACGAAAAATTTCAAGCCTCTTTCGGATAAAAAAGTCCTTATGATCCATGACAGCTACAGCCTTCCAGTCATCGCCTTTTTATCGACAGTTTTCCGCGAGGTAGATGCCATTGATCCCCGGTCCTATGCGGATTACTATCCGGAAATGCCGATCAAAAAATATGTGGAGCAGACACATCCGGATATTGTGATCATGGCGCTCTCTCCTTATCCGGATGTGATCAATCACAAAAATACTTTCCACTTTTGAAAATCCGGATAAATATATTCAGGCTGATAATGATAATGGCAGATAACTGCGTTCCAATGTCTTATTTCTAAATGTCTTTCATCATCCTCCGAGTGCAAGGTTTATGCCTTTCGTGTATCCAACTTCATGCCTTTTGTCCCTTTTTTGTCAATAAAAATGTCACTAATAAAGCCTTTGCGTGATTTCATTGTTCATTGTATAATACGGGAAAAGGAGTGGAACATGAAACGTTATATTTTTGTAATTCTGTGTATCTGCCTCTTGGCAGCTGCCTCTGTTGCTTCGGCACAGGAGGCCGCCGGTTATAAGGTGACCTATCTTGGCAACAACTGCCTGGCTTCTGTTCCGACAGACGAGAAGGAATACAAGGCTGGTGAGACTGTTTCCGTGATGTTTGATCCCGTAACCTATATGAACGGTTTGATTTTCTATGGCTGGGATTGGAACAATGACGGTGTTGCAGATTTCGGATATGCTTACAATAGCTTCAGCATGCCTTCCAAGGATGTTGAAATGAAGGCAATCTGCATTTCCCCGTATTCGGCTCCGGCACCTGCACCATGCCCGGCACCGCGTCCGTGGGGTCCGCCTCCGCCGCATCAACCACATCATCAGCAGCAACCGCAGCAACCGCAGCATCCTGTATGGCCTCCGGTTTATGGTGGATTTGATTTTTATCCTATTCCTCATTTCGGTGGCCCAGGCTGGTGGTAGAATATTTTGTAGTGAGTTGATTTGCAAAAACGGTATGATGAAAATCATACCGTTTTTTATAAAGGACGTTCTTGTTAGGTTCCGGACAGCGCATTACACAGTACAATTAGACTGCTCAGCACGGTACAGACTGCGTTTGAATTTTGGATGCAGAAAATGGAAAGTGTTATTGTGATTGGTTTTCCGTCAGTTTTATCAGCCATAGCGGCAGTTCACTGATAAGGACTACCAGCAGAACCATAATCAGGGCATAAGCGTAAATGTCCTGATATTCGTTAAAATAAATACTGGTATTGATGGCTTTCCCGAGCGAGTTTTTTGTCTGTACCAGATATTCGGTGGAAACCACCAGCTTTAGACCCATACCGATGGCGTTGATATAAGCCTGTTTCAGGTATCCTGCCATCAAAGGCAGATGAACGTTCCACAGTACCTCTAAATTGAAGCCGCTGTTCAGGCGGTAAACATCCAGCAGATCTTTGTCGATGCTGCGGCTGCCTTCACAGACCGCTTCGGAAATCAGCGGAACCAGGATCAGAGTCGTTCCGATGAGTGGGACTTTGTCATAACTTGTCAAAACCATGATGATGACCACCAGCACCAGCATGGGTATAGAGCGCAGCATCACCATCAGCGGACGGAACAGCATGCGGATGAAATCACTGTACCCTTCCAGAAGTCCAATCGCCAGTCCGATCACGGTGGAAACGGCCATCGCTGTCAACAGATGGCGCAGTGTGGTATGGATCAGCAGCCATGTTTTCGGAGTGTTGAGCAAACGGAAAAACGCTCTCAGAATTTCCGTGACATCCGGAAAAACCAGCCTGTCATTTTTAATCCAACCGGCTGCCTGGATCAGGCAGCCGATCAGAATAATTCCGAGAACAAAAGCGAAGGCTTGTTTGTTTTTCTTTTCGCCCTTCACCCTTTTATCCTTTATAGTCCGTCGTAGTAAAAATCATCTGCCGGAAGGGCTCCGCCGAATTGGCTCAGGTCAATATTGGCAGTAGCTTCGACCTGTTCCTTTGCCTCGAATGCGTTTACGTAACGGATGGCACAGTTCGGAATGGCGGTCATGGCGACCTTCACGTTCGGCAGGATCTCCAATTTCACGGCTGCATCAGCTACGATCTCGAGATCGTTCTGAACCAGATTGCAGGAGGCATATGCTTTCAGCAGAAAGTCTGCCACCGCTTCTTTCTGGTTGGCTGCTGTATCCGGATTGATGAAAAGCCCTGCCTGGGTATAACCATCGAGTCCGTTGGCTTTCTTCAGCAGATCATTGACCGCGTAGGCGGTGATGGCTTCATTCTTCATTTTTGCGGCTGTCAGAGCCGGTTCGGCGGTGACGACAATGGCGTTTTCATCGGTGAGCAGCAGACTCTGGGTGTTGGCAGCACCGGCAAGGTATTCCACGGAGGCAGGTTCCAGACCGTTTTCCGCAAGGGCGTAGAGAACGACGGAAGCGTTGATGGTGTTTTCACCGAAAAGGGTGATGGCTGCGCCGTTGATATCTTCCAGCGTAAAATCAGCTTTCTGGGAGGCAATATAGAGGTTGCCCCAGGTGACGACGGCTGCCAGTTTGTAGTCGGATTTCCCGGCTTTGAAAAGCTTCGCCCCGGCATTGATGGGAGCAATGATGAAATCCGCGGTTTTGTTGGCAAATTCAGCGGCGATGGTGTCGGCGGCAACGAAGGTGTAGTCTTCGGGATTTTCAACAGCCATTGCGGCGACAGCCAGAGCCGGAGCGCCGTTCGGCGCCGAAAGTTTAACTGTGTAAGATTCGTCAGCCGATACCGGCGCCAATGCGCAGAGCATTAGTACAAAAACTGTGACGAAGAGCATTAATTTTTTCATGAATTTTTTTTCTCCTTGAGTATTCCCAAAAGGGATGATCGGCACATACCTGATGTTTTGTGTTGGTTATTCCTTTCGTGTATGTGCGATCTTATTATACTCTGTGGATAAAAAAAACATGTTGTAATTACAACATTTAGTTTTTGTTGTGACAGTTGGTTATCATTCAAGAGGCTGTCAAATTTGCTGTGACGCAACAGGTAATGGGTCCGGTGCTCTGCCCAGGACGTATATAGAAATAAGAGGTAATCATCATGATATTTTTGAATCTTGATTTTTCTTGAAAATGAACATATATTATAATAATGATTGGAGTTGTTATGTATCAGCTTGAAAGTGAATTGGAAATTGCATCTATGTCGAAATCAAATCAAAAGCAAAAAGCTCTAAAAATCATCGCTGAATTCAGGATGTTTGATGATACATTTATGTCAGCTGTGTTTGACAAACGAATAGCCGAAACTCAATTCTTGATTCAAACTATACTTGGGCGTGACGATATTACTGTCATATCTTCAAAAGCTCAATATACGATTCACAACATATATGGAAGAGAGACAAGGCTTGATATCCTTGCAAAGGATAAAGATGGACGAATTTATCATTTTGAAGTTCAGAGGAATCTTTCCGGAGCATCTACCCGAAGAGCTCGATTTACCGGTGCGTTAGTTGATATTGGACTTTTAAAAAAGGGACAGCCTTTTCATGAATTGCCTGAACGATATACGATTTTCATTACCCAGAGAGATAAATTTGGAAAGGGATTGCCAGTTTATCATGCAGAATATAAAATAACGGAATTGGACAATGAACCACTTGGAGATGGAAGCTATATTTTTTATGTAAATGGCGAATTTCGTAACACGGATATTCCTATTGGTCAGCTAATGCATGATTTTTCTTGTGTAAATTCGGATGATATCATAAATCCGTTACTGCGGGAACGTGTAAAATATTTGAAAGAAACGGATGGAGGCCGCGAAAAAATGTGTGAACTTATGGAGAACTGGATCAATGAAGAAAAAATTGAACTTGCAAAAAAGGCCTTGGCTAAAGGAGATTTGACAATCGAGCAAATTGCTGATGTGCTTGAGCTTCCACAGGCATTTGTTCAGGAACTGGCTGAAGCCCAAACTGTATATGCCTGAAAAATGAAACAGGAACAAAGAAATGGTTTGATAAAAAGCCAAGTTAATTGTTCAGAACAATCAGTCTCGCAGCACGGATATCGGTTACCTGTTGCAGCGAAGGTCTGCACAGGGCATTCGTGCTGCGTTCTGTATAGTTTTCTACAACCTGTTTACGAAGCGCTGCAGGAGCTGCAGGATCAGCATCAAAATGATCGGGCTGAGGTCAAAGATGCCGATGCTAGGCATAAATCTCCGAATCGGGTCAAGAAACTGGTTCATGAATCCATCCACCCATCTTCGCAGGGGGAAATCCGGCGGTACGAACCAGGACATTACGCAGTAAAACAGCAGCAATGACGAAAGCGCATTGATCACTAACGAAAGAAAAATCTTCAAAAATCCCATTTTTACCCTTTACTGTGGTTGTTCAGAATCAGGTGGCGCACATGAGGACAGGCACGCCAGTGTCAGCTTCGTGACACAGGATGCCAGACCCCATGTGCTCCGTTTCGAATAGCTTTTCAACTTTCAACTACTAACTTCTAACTTCTTACCTGAATAGTCTCTCGGACCCACCAGCGCGGTGCCGATGCGGATAATCGTGGCACCTTCCTCAACAGCTGCGGTGTAGTCCGAGCTGGTTCCCATGGAAAGTTCAGTGATGTGGGCTCCGCAGTAGTGGTTCAGATATTCCGCGATTTTTCTGGTGCGGATGAAATATTTGCGGTTGATTTCGGCCTCTTCCGCATAAGGCGGCAGGATCATCAGTCCTTTTACATCCAGATGCGGCATTTGGGAGATCTTCTCAAAATCCTCAAGAAAATTATCGGGAACGGATTCATCTGTGAAGTGCCAGCCGCTCTTGGAATCTTCATTGCCGACATTACATTCGATCATGACAGGCATGTTCCGATTCCGTTCTGTGCAGAGCGTCTCTAACTTTTCCGCGATTTCCAGCCTGTCCAGAGAATGGAATTCATCAAACAGGTCAGCCACGATCTTTGCCTTGCGGCTCTGCAAGTGGCCGATCATTGCCAATCGTGCTGCAGGGTCTGCCCGGAACGCATCGATCTTTCCGGCAGTTTCATCCGGATAGTTCTCACCGAAACAGCGGATACCGGCTTCAAGCAAATTGCTTACGACTGCTGCCGGCTTTGTTTTGGTCACAGCCATCAGCGTCACATCCGAGCTGTTCCGTCCGGACCGCGCCGCCGCGGCTTCGATATTTTTCTGTATCGTTTCAATATTTTTTTTGATTACAGCTAATTCAATCATAATACGACTCGGGAAAAAGTCGGCCAGACCAACTCATCTCCCCTAACTCCTAATCCCTAATACCTAATACCTATCTCAGTGTTATCAGTACCCCGTAGCGTCCGGATTTTCCATGGTCGCCGCGGTGGGAGAACCATTCATCCTTATGACAGACGGTGCAGATCTCTGCTGTTTCGATCTTTCGAACGCCTTGCTCTTCGAGCAGCATTCGGTTCGCCTTCCAGAGGTCCAGCCGGATGCGGTTTTCGCTCAGATCGCAAATTTCCTGGTAACGGTTCCCGAATGCGCTCCGGAATTTCCCGGCAACATCCTCTTTGACTTCAAAATGATCCGGTCCGATGGAAGGACCGATCCCGGCGAGCACGTCTTTCGGATCCGTTCCGTAAAGTTTACGCATATTCTTCAGCGTGATCGCGCCAATGTTGTCCAAAGTCCCCGGCCAGCCTGCATGGCAGATGCCGATTGCCCTGTTGATCGGGTCATAAAAAATGATCGGACAGCAGTCGGCAAAGCGCTGAACCAGCGTGACTTCCGGCCGGTCTGTGATCAGCCCATCTGCCCGCAGCGGATATTTCACGGAAGGGCTTCGCGGAACATCTGCCGCGATGACCGTTTTGCAATGATACTGCCATCCGTCATAACGGGTCTTCAGGTCCAGATCGAAGACGTCAAACATACGCCTGAGGTTCTCCAGCACATTCTCAGCAGTATCACCGACTGTTGTTGCCATGTTCAGAGAATCAAACGGCTTTGGACTGACCCCGCCGAGACGGGTGAAAAAACCATGCGTGATCCCCGCCTCGCAAAAGGATTCGAATTGATAATATTTCAGTCCGTTTTTCTCATTGAAGATCATCTTTTTCTCCTTCTCTCAGCGAGGCTTCCAGTATCGGCAGCAGGAACCAGCAAAGGAAAAACCCAAACAGAGCACCGGTCACTGTCCGCAGGAGCGGTGTGCTTTCCCGGAAAGGAATAACCGGTATCAGCTGACTCAGCAGCTGCGTCCCTCCATCCAGGCCGATCGGTAAAACGCCAAAGATCAGCCAGTATTTCCAGTGGATGCGGCGGATTTGATTCCTGCTTAGGAAGAATATTAACGCAAAAATGGCCATTGCGCCATAAATTGCTGTATCCCGCTGGCAAATTGCCATTTTATAGCCCATGTGCGGTGTTCCGTAAAAAGAGCGCGCATCGACTTCATTCATATTGAGTCCGGAGGCTTCCGCAAAGGTGCGCATTGTGGAACCTTCTGAAGCGATGAGCGGATAGTAAGGTTGTTCTCCTTTCAGAAACCAGGATCGCCATGGATACTGGTGACAGAGAAAATGGAATCCGCGGTAAATAAATTTGGCAGTGCTATCCTTTCCGTTTGACATCAACATTGCGGGAAGTGCTGACATCCAGATGTAAAAAATAAAAACAAACGCGAATAGCAAAGCGTATCCGCGTCGTATCAGTCCTTTTAAACCTTCGGACCTGCCCATCACATCAGTTTACAACCTCGACTTTGGTACCCTGCAAACCGGCAGCGACGATATCAATATCGCCCGGATCCAGTGGAACGTAAGGATTGGTCCAGCGGTAGATCCATTTCGCGTCCTCATTACGGCAATTGATGCAGCCGTGGGAACGGGCAACGCCGAAACTCGCATGCCAGAATACCCCATGAATCGCCGCGCCGCCGGTAGCGAACATGAAATTCCAGGGTACGCCCGGAGTGTCCCAGCCGCCGCCGGTCATGGCGCCGGCCATGTGCAGCGAAATCAGCTTCCGATGTGGGGAATGATTTCCGGTAGGTGTGGCATAATTATCCGTTACCTGTCCGTCATCGCCGTAAACCCGTCCGGAGGACATACGGCAGAAGTACACCTCGTCCTTGCCCTCAAAACAGGTCAAAGTCTGATAGGTGAGGTTGGCGAGGATCCGTTTTTCTTCGGCGTCCGGATGGATCTGGGAGACATCTTCCTCCCGGATTCGGCGGAAACCGCGTCCATCTGCATAGACCAGGTCGCCGTAGGTTCCGTAAAGTTCGTTTACGCGGTAAAGTACGGTGCCATCGTAGCTGGTGCGGATATCATCGATCCAGAACACTTGACCGTAATATGCCCGCGGGTTGTGGCTGTAAATCTGCTGATACCAGGGGGAGATCGGATCCTTATCGAAGCTCAGGCCCACATAAGGGACGGTAATTTCTGCCCAGAAGCCCTTGCCCATGCTGGTTTGCGGCAGTTCGGTTTCCAGTTCGTTCGGTTCGTTTTTGACTTCCTGGACATTCGGGGAAAAGGCGTAACCGTAAGGAGTTTCATACCAGGTCGCGATTGGCGTCCCGGCGGGAGCTGCACCGATGACTTCCCGATAGATGGGAAACAGGGCATCTTCATAGACGATGCGGACGATTGGGGCATCCGCCGAGGGACGGGCGCGGAAGTTCAGAATACCACCGGAACAGTTCCTCCCCAGGAATTCCGCATCGGGGAAGTTGTCCAATGCGGCGGCACCGGCCAGATGGGTGCGTGCGATTTTCGCTTCCACATCTTTCGGAAGCAAAAGCAAACCGGCTGCGGCCGCGGTAGTTTTGAGGAAATCCCTGCGGGACATTTTTCTCTCGGTAAAATTCTTCATTCTTCCATCTTCAATCTTCATTACTTCTGCGCTGGGCGTCGCGTTTTGCGATCGTTTCTCGTTTGTCATAAAGCTTTTTCCCTTTTGCCAGGCCGATCTCAACTTTGGCAAGGCCGTGTGTCAGATAGACGCGCAGCGGAATGACTGTCACGCCTTTCATGCGGACTTCATTCCAGATTTTGCGGATCTCACGCTTGTTCAGCAGCAGCCGGCGGTTCCGGGTGGGATTGTGGCCAAAGCGGCTTGCCGGGTCGTAAGGCGCGATGTGAGCCCCAACCAGCCAGGCTTGCTTTCCGTCCTCGATTTTCACATATGCTTCTCCGAGGCTCATCTGTCCTGCGCGTACAGATTTGATTTCACTGCCCATCAGGGAGATACCGGCTTCATAGCTTTCCAATATAAAATATTCAAACCGCGCTTTGCGGTTGGTAGCAACTATTTTTTCACTCATACACACTATTTTAGCACGATTAATGAAGAAATCCTCATGACTCAGTAATTTATGCCAATCGCATCTTCTCCAGGAATTCCTCGATACTCATACCGGCTTCTTCCGCTGCCTGATCAATGGTAATGTAATTTTTTTTCGTAAGACCAATAAGGGTTTGAAACTGTCCATCTTCTATGCCCTGTTCGTGCCCCTGTTGAAGTCCCTGCTGAAGTCCCTGTTCGTGTCCCTGTTCAAAAACATATTCCATCTGTTGTTCTTTATCAAGATGTGCAAACATAATATCCGGTACCTCCTCTTTGATAAGGTAATTCTTCAAAACATCTCTGTCTCTGCAAATTCGAATTGTCTCAGTAACAGCCTTTTCTGTTTTCCCGTATAATTTTATCTGTTCATCAAATACCCGGGTGAAGCTGACATATTGGTTGATAATGTCTCCCTTCTTTCCGTCATAGATAATTTTTGCCTTGACGTCGACAAATATCAGGATTCGAATCAGAATGTTGATCGTCCAGACAGATTGTTTCTCTATGAGGATCATCAAACGGTTTCCTACAATGAATCCCAGATCATTTTCCTCGAAGCTTTTTAATTGTAAAAATTTATTGTAACATAATTTAAAGTAACTGTTTAGAACTCGAAGTGATGCACAATGAAACAAGCGGTGGTTCCGCTCTGGATCAACGTGACGAATCCGCTGACATTGGCCATTGTGTTCCATCCGGTAAAGGAGTGATTCGTATAGATAAAACGGCTATCGGCAACGGGCAGCGGTGCAATCGATTCCAGCCATCGATATAATAACCTGATAATTGAAATGTTTGTGAGGAATTATTCCAAACTCGATCAGTGTACATGGAACCGGTAATCTTTTTTATCGTGGGTGTCCCAGATATTCTTTGTTGAGAAAACTTATCTAATATTCTAAATATAATTAAATATTAATTCTTAAAAAATAATATATAATTAGAAAATAATAAATATTTACTTGACAAAATAGAAAATAGTGCTATTATAGGAGATAGGAGATAGGAGATAGGAGATAGGAGATAGGAGATAGGAGATAGGAGATAGGGTTCCTTGCTCCATCTGGCCACTAACCACTAACCACTAACCACTGGTCACTGACCACTGAACACTGAATGAAAGGAGGTACGTGTCGAATGAATGAGATGACGATTGAAACCATGGACATCATTGACGGTGTGCGTGCAATGCGAAAGCTGCAAATAGAAAGCGCGGCCAAATTTGGCGATAAAGACAAATACGGCTATGAGTTCGAATATTCTGATTCCTTCGGCACAGATACCCTCAAATTTCAGGAAACGGCGATGATGCTCGAGGTTGAAGCGAATGAAACCTTCAAAATCATGCGCGAGATCAACCGTCATTCTCCGCTCTATTTCCAGATGTGCGCTCAGCTTGAAAAATTGATCAGCCAGCTGGGCAGCGTCTGCATCACCAAGGCGGTCAAGGAACAGCAGGAAAGGGATACCTACAAGCTGCTGGAACGGCTGACGATCCGGCGTCTGCGGGAAATGACCGCTTTCAATTTTAGAAAATGTTACCAGTCTTTCCTGGAAAGTCAATCTGTTCTGGTGTATAACGCCAGTGCGCTGGGATTTTCCATTCGCTGGTCGGCATTGGATAAACGCCTGCTTGCCACGGAAGAAAAAATCGAAAAGATCAAAACCGGAAAACTCAAAATTGATATTACAACTCCGCAGGAGAAGCTGGCCGATCAAGTGAAAGATCAAACTGGGACTGACGCGGATGAGCCGAAGCAGGATAAAGCTGCTGCTGAATCCGTGCCGGACTCTGCTCCGGAACCGGTAAAAAAGCCGGAAACACCCGCAGCATTTGTCTCAAAAGGCCGGGCTTTTTCCGTTGATAAATCTTCTTTCGGGAATGCCGATGTCCGGATCTCCAAAGCGGAATCTGGATCTGAAATGGATCAGACGGATGTGAACGAAGTTCAATCTGCCGCCGAAGCTGTACCGGCAGTTGACAATGCTCAGCCGGAACACGAAGCGGATGAAAATAATCAGCTTCCGGCAGCAGTTAAGACAGAGGAAAACAAAGCATCAGCTGAGTTCTCTGAGTTGGATGATGTTCTTTCAGAAGCCGAAAACGATGATTTCAGCGTTATAGATCCTGATGAAGTTTCCGATGATGAATCAGCGGAAGGTGATGAATACGAAACTGATGCGGAAGAAGATCTTCCATTCGTCTCCGAAGAACTGGTTCGCAGGATGTCTGCGTTTGTCAACAGCCCTGAATTTCTAAGATTCCAACTCCCGGAATATGAATATGCGCTGCCGCCATAAAGAAAAAGGTAACAAAGTAAATATAGAGCCGAAAGCGGATGTTTTCGGCTGTATGTGGTTAAGAACAGCAAAGGGGTCGGACCTTCAGGTCCGTCTCCGCCATCTTGCCGGGGATGGTCTTTTAGATATACCCAAACCAATCCAAGACAAGGGATGATTCCCTTCCCTGCTTTCATCCCAGTCAAAGGCGGCAGGGATGAAGTGTGTAGGTCCGCCCCCTCTTGACAGCTTATTTTAATTGCGATACAATATTATTAGAATATCCGTCCGAAAGGAGAAGTGCTCATGATCCAGGCTGTTATCATGCCGCATCCGCCGATTGCCCGTCATCTGGTGGGCCGTGGGGAGGAAGTAAAAATTCAGAAAACGCTTGACGCTTACAAAAAAGCGTCGGAACAGATACGGGAATATGCTCCGGAAACGATCGTTATTATTTCTCCGCATAATATCTTCTTCCGCGATGCCTTTTATGTTTCTCCGGGAAAGACTTATACCGACAGTTTGTCGCGATTCGGTGCAGGAGCGGACAGGGTCTCTGTCCCTTATGATGATGAATTGCGGGCGGAAATTGTCCGTTTGATGGAGGAAAAGAACATTCCTGCTGTCCAGGATCCGCGTTATGGGAATGAACCGGATCACGGTTCGCTGATCCCGCTGCTCTTTGTGAATGAGGTTTACGAGAATTATCGCGTGGTTCGTATCGCCCCCTCCATGCTTTCCGATGAAACGCTGATGGAAGTCGGCAGGATCATTGAACGGGCGGCTGCCCACGTAGACAGAAAAATCACCCTGATTGCCAGCGGCGACCTTTCTCACAAGCTGCTCCCGGAAGGCCCATATGGATATGTGAAGGAAGGCCCGGAATTTGACGAACGTGTTACGGAAATGATGCGCAGTGGAACCCTTTCCGCCTTCCGGGAGTTTTCTCCGGATTTCCGCGACCGCTGCGCGGAATGCGGGCTGCCGGGGTTCATTATGCTCTCCGGTGCTCTCGAAAATTATCATATCGGCCCTGATTTTCTCTCTTATGAAGGAACTTTCGGCGTTGGTTATGCCATCTGCACCTTTGCGTGTGAGGATGCCTGTGTGCGGCTGGCAGTGGATTCGCTGGAGAAATTTATTCGTACCGGGAAGCATCTCGCCAGACCGGATGATCTTCCGGGATGGATGACATCACAGCGGGCGGGTGTTTTTGTTTCGCTCCATAAGCATGGGGAGCTGCGGGGCTGTATCGGGACCATCATGCCCTGGTCCGACTGTGTCGCGGATGAAATTATCAGCCTGGCAGTGGAAGCCGGTACCCGTGACCCGCGGTTTTATCCTGTGACGGTGGATGAGCTTCCAGAGCTGGAATACAATGTCGATGTTTTATCAGCCCCGGAAAAAGCCGATAAAGCACAGCTTGATGCCAAACGATACGGCGTGATCGTCACTAATGGAAGACGCCGCGGTTTGCTGCTTCCTGATCTGGAAGGTGTGGATACGCCCGGACAGCAGATTGCGATTGCGCTGCAGAAAGCGGGTATCCGTTCTGACGAGATGTATGATTTGGAGAGATTTACTGTGGAAAGGCATAAATAGTAGTAAATGGTGAGGAAGAAGGATGTTTTTATGAAAAAGTTTTATATTCTTGTATTATTGTTTGTGATAATGATTTCAACAGCAGTTCAGGCGGAGACAAGCTTTGATGAGCAAATCAACCTGATTGCATCCAATGCTGATTTGTGGAAACAAGATGTCGAATACGGTGTCTGGGGGTACGTTATAACAGATCTTGACCACAATGGGCAATTGGAAATTCTCTCCTGCTCTGTTCAGGGTACAGGCTTTTATTCCTACATCAAGGCTTATGAGGTCAATAAAGATGGCACGGAGTTGAATGATCTTATGAAAGAACTGACGTACAGAACCGATTCTTCGCCCGACATTATGGTTTCTTCGGTTCCCGTCTACTTTGATAAGGAATCTAACCGGTACTATTATATTTTTGACGATATGATCCGCAGCGGTATGGCTGAATATTATGAGAACAAGCGGGCTGTTTCTGTGGTTGACGATCTTTGGAAAGAAATTATGCTGGCTGATAAAGCCACCATTTATACAGATGCTGATCATGCGAAAGTCACATGCAGCGATGGAAATGGAAATGAGATCAGTGAAGCTCGGTATGCTGAGATTGCTGACATTGTGTTCAGCAATCTGGAATCCGGGGAAGCCTGCTTCAATTGGACCACAACCGACAATGATGAATTCTCGTCTTTGACAGTACCGCAGTTGATTGAAAATCTGAAATCTGCTGCACAAGACCAATGCCGGACATATTGACAGTTTTGAATTATCTTATCTCAAAAACCCATGGACCGCTGATTTGGGAGTCAAGCAGCTTTTCAATTTTCTGCATGGCTTCCTCTTGAGTCCATTTGGTGCTGTCGTATGACTGAATAGAAAGGACATAATCCTTCGGACCGCGAATGGTTTCACTTGAGATATCGTCTGAGCAGGTAAGGGTGACGCCCAACGCCTGAGCAGCGGCATTTGTTTCAAAACGGTGCAAAATGTTTTTGCATGGGCTTCCTTCGCGGGGATTGGCGAACAAACTCCGTACTGTAATGATCAGTGGGGCGTAATGATCCAGGTCCAGTGCTGTGACGTCATAGCTCAGCGTCCCGCATATCCGTCCATTATGTTCGGCGGTTGCCGGAGTCATTCCGCCCGGAGTCAGGGTATTCGCCATGATTTCGCCCTCACCGGATTTGGCGTTAGCCGGAATTACCATCCATTCGCCGTCATCCACAGCCGTAAAGCAAAGCCCAACCTGAAGGATGTCGTTTACGCCCCTTTCAGTCCATATCCCTATCCGGCGTGATTCGGGGACTGTGACGAAATCCATTGAGACGATATCCATGGTGATGCCGTTTACCGTCACGGAATCCATCGCTTTATCCTCCGGCATCGGAAGCCTGGCTTCCGGGTGGACAAATTCTATGATCTGCTTCGGAAAGTCATCTTTGGCGGACAAACCTTCACTCCAAGTCTGAAGATTTCCGGCTTGGTCATAATAGCTCAGTTCAAAGCTGGTATTTTGTGCCCATATGCTCAGGTTCACCATTGAAAGAAAGCCTTCCGGCAGAGAAAGCTCAAACTGATCCCGCCGGGTGAAATGGGCTTCATCGGAGACAATCAGATTCATGAGGTTTTTATCCGGGTCTTTTTGTTTATCATTTACCCATAGTCTTTCTTCCATGGACTCATCGTTCAGCCGTGTGCTTTTGGTGATCAAATGCAGGTAAAGCTTGTCAAAGATCACAGCACTGCGTCCCAGCCAGATGTTTGCATCACTGCCGAATGTATGGATACCATGCTCATCAACTGTCGGACCGGTATAGCGGCTTTCTTCCGGATTGTGAAACACAAAGGACCAATTGTATCCGTCAAATGGAATAATACAGGTCTTTGATCTGCCATCACTGAAGGTAAAGAAAAGACCGTCAAAAGAGATCCGAATGCTCTCCCATTTTGCCTTTTCGGACAGTTGCGGAATGCTAAAGGTAATGGTTTCGGATATTGCGTATGATTTGGTTTTGCTTTCACCGGACTGATTCACATTATCGGAAGTTTCTGTTATCAGCTCAAACTGCAAAAGTCCATTTGAAATCTGAAGATTATTCAGTGATATTCTGAGATCATCTGTATCTGAGGAAAGAAACTCCGTTTCGGCAGCTATATCGTCCGGTTGAACAGCTTTAGCAAGAACAGCCCCTAATTGTTTGTCGCCGACAACGAACCAATCGGGACCTCCCTCCTGTGCGGACGCATGAAAAACAATCGCAAAGAAACTAACGATAAAGGAAAGAATCAGAGGAGAAAACCTTCTCATTTTATAATATCTGAAGAAAATCCTGAGGTAAATATACCGGAACTGAAGAGTTTCTATAATCATGTATATTTCGTGAAACGATACAATCGATTCCATTTCTGGCAGCTGTTTCGTCCATTACTGCATCTTCATAATCACTTATTGGAGAAAGAATGGCTAATTGACAATCAAGAGCCGTTGTATCCAGAACCTGGAATAATTTAAATAAGGAAGAGAGTGCATTTCTTGTTCTGATATCATCATGAAAATAGCGATGCATCAGGTAATAAATATCCGTAACTGATTTAGCTGTGATATATCCATTTATCTGATTTCCGGCAACAGCCATGACTAAGTCTCTTGCATTATCATAGAAAGGAGATCTCATTTGTAAGTAATCAATGACAATACAAGTATCTACCAGAACATTCATATTCTGTTCAACCTTTCTTCTCTTGCTTCTTCTAAAGTAATATCTGCCGGGATGATTCCCGCAAGAGATTCAGCAATTTTGATACGGTCTTCAAAGGGATTGGATAATTTAGCGATAATCTTGCCATTCTTTGTGATAAAAATATCCTCTGTCTCGGAAAGCTGTAAATACTTGTTGAGATTTTCTTTTAACTCGGTTGTTGTGATAGACATAAAAACCTCCACTCATACTTTAATTATACATGATTCGTACGATTCTTCTGGTGAATTTTGCGATCATACAAAATTCACCAGATAGAGAAATATAGATGCATTTTATTGAACAAACTGCACGAGCTTCATCGGGAAGGATTTTTCATTGTTCAGGACTTTTGCCGAGGTGCGGGATGTTCCGGCGCAGTTCAGCTCTATGGTGATGGATTGTGCCCATACGGCAAGTGAATCCGGCGTTATGTTGGCATCCTGATACAAAAAGTGATCGGTCTGTATAAACTGAGAATCTCCATCAACCTCTGAGTTGCCTTCTGCGTCAAATGAAACACTGCTGCCGCCTCCGCCGCGCTGCATATCATTGACCCAGACCGCGGATTGAGAACCGTATAGATCCAGCAGACTACTTTTCCGGATAAAATCAAAGCTCATATCTTTTCCTGCATTGAATCCGGACAATTCGATGTTGATTTGATTGCCGAAGGTATGGATACCCCGTTCATCGGTTGTGGAATCAAATCCTTCATTGTTATAGCGGCTGCCCGCCGGATTGTGAAAAACATAGGACCAGCTATAGTTTTCCGGTGTTCCGAGATATCCTGAAGTCTCCCCAGCATAGGCAGCAAAAACCAGTCCGTCAAACGACACACGCAGATTGTCCCATTCAGTGCCAAGTTTTGCGTCAAAAATATCACCGTAGAAAACCAGTGTCATTGTATGCTCGTATGGCTCTCCGATCAGGTCACCGGCACCGCCGCCTCCACCACGCTGTTCACCGTTGATATAAACCGAAGCCGATGAGACGTGGTTGGAAGCAGAATGGGATGTTCCGAGGGAGAGCGTGATCACAGCCAGACCATCCGTATTATAAACATCCTTCAGGGTGATTTGAAAATCGTTGAAAGCGGAGTAAACCGGGCCGAACGCCTCCATTCCGCTCCCGTTCATAATCTTTTCATTTTCAACCGGGAAGCCACCTCCTCCGACAATCGTAACATTTTCAGGTGATGGGGCATCACCGGGCTCCTGCGCAAGAGCAGCTCCGCATATGAAGATGAGTAAACAAACAGCTGTTATCAGCGTTCGTAAAACTTGATTTGTGAACATAAAAACCTCCTTCACAACCAAACAAAAAGTTATTTCTATTGATTAAACTTACGATAATCTGAATATAATTGTTTCAGGAAGGAAGAAGATCACAACGGGTTGTGACAAAGCGCTTAATCTACGAACTCGATGAACGCCTGATTGGCGACCATCACTTTGTCAGGAGCCAGCAGCAGACGATTATCCGGATCCCAGCGGATCAGATTTTTTCGTTCCAAATGGCGCAGTTCCCGGCGGAAAATGGTTTTCATTTCCTCACCAAAACGATTTCGGAACCGCTCTTCTGTGATACCCTCGTGCAGCATCCGCAGCCCCAGCATCATTACGTCCTGCATCTCTACACGCTTCTCTTGTGGAATGATCTCAGCAGCAGCAGGGAAACGCTCATCGGATGCGTTCACCATCTGAATATACCTGGCAATGTCGCCCTCATTGCGGATACGCTGCGCATTGATCCAGCCATGTGCACCGGCACCGAATCCATAATAGGGAAGGACAAACCAATATTGCTTGTTATGACGGCTCTCATGGGCTTTATCCACAGCCCAGTTGGAGATTTCGTAATGTTCGAAACGCTTGATTTGATCCTTTTGGGACAGTCCCTGCGGAACAGTCTCTGCTTTTGACGTAAGGGTTTGGGCGGCATATTCATACATGGCAACGGTCAGGTCTTCGTCAGGCAGGGTCAGCTTTCCCATTTCCAGTTGACGGTGCAGAGCGCTGCCCTCTTCCACACTCAGGGCATAGAGCGAAATGTGCTGAACATCCATCTTCATCGCGGCAGCTACAGAGCGCTGCCAGTTTTCCATCGTCTGTTCCGGATATCCATAGATCAGATCCAGGCTGACGTTCCGCAGACCGGCGCTTCTCAAAACATCCACTGCTGCCGCGGTCTGTTCGTATGTATGCCGCCTGCCCATGCGCTTTAGCTCCTTCGGAACAGCGGACTGCATCCCGAGACTGACCCGGTTAATTCCCATATCTGCCAGTGCGGCCGCATAGTCAGCCGTCACATCACAGGGATTCATCTCGAAGGTGATCTCCGCATCGGGAGTCAGCTCGAAGGTATCCTTCAAAGCCGCCATGATCCTTTGAATATCGGAAACATCCAGCCGGGAAGGCGTACCCCCGCCGAAGTAGACACTGTGCACCGGTGTATTCGCATATGGCTTTTGTCGGAGGATTTCGCTGCAAAGCGCGGTCACATAATCCGGGATCAGCCCTTCCCGTCCGGCAAACGTATTGAAATCGCAGTAAAAACACCGTGTCCGGCAGAAGGGTATGTGGATATAAATGGAATATTTTTTGTTCACGATGCTATATAATAATCAAAAGTCGCTTGCTGCATACCGAACCGTTACAATATGAACTTCCATGGATTCCTGAATTACTTTGTAAATAATTACATAATTCTTCACAAAAAGTTGTCTGTATTTTCGACCGGAATAGGTACCTGTTTTTCGATATGAACCTCTTTCAGGAAACTCTTCTAAACTTAGAATTGTATTTTCAATCTGGTCGACTATTTGTAATCCCGTTCCCGGTTCCTGAAGATGAGAAGCTATATATTCGTAGATATTATCGAGATCACTGTAAACTCTTGAATACATTTTGACCGTATATTTATCCAAAATGTTTTCTCCTCAATGTATTCAGAGTTTCTCTTGCGTCAAGAAGAATCCTGTTTTCCTGAAATTCCTTTTCAGCTTCCTGAATAGCAAGATCCGTTTGCACGGTTTCTATCAGCTCATCGTAAGCTTCGATACTCATTAGAACCATATCACCATATCCATTTTTTGTGATGAAAATAGGTTCACGTCTTTTATGACAGAGTTCTGAAATTTCGTTTGTGTTGCGTAAATCCGTTATAGGTTTGATTTGTATCATTTGTTTTACTCCTTCGTTTTTGTACATAATTATAGCAGAAATATATACATTAAACATTCACACACAGTTATGTAAAATCACAGCAGTTCTATATGACATTGTTAATTTCACAAAAAATGTTATAATCGTCATTATAAGAAAAAGGGGTAATTGCATGGCTAACGAAATGAATCCTCAATCAAGAACCAAGATCTGCCCGACCTGTGGGACACGGATGAACGAATCCGCCACCCGCTGCCTGGTTTGTGGGCGGACTTTTACCAATAACGCTGCGCAGCCGGCAGGACGCAATAACCAACAACCTGCTAATGATGGCGAACGCATTGAAAAACCGCGTCTGAAGAATATCTCTATCAGTGTTCCGGTGGCTATTGGACTGTTCCTGTTGCTGATTGGTATTGGTGCGGCAGTGGCCTTTATCCTGCTGCAGCAGACAGGCCGCGTGGTGGAACCGACGCCGCTGCCTTCCGCAACGCTCAGTCCGACACCGACTACTCCGCCGACTGATACGCCGACACCAACCATGGTGATGTCACCGACACCGCTGCAGCCCATCGAATATACCGTGAAAGACGGTGACCTCTGCGCTTCGATTGCGGCTGTGTTTGATGTTTCTGTGCAGAGTATTATCCTGCAGAACAACCTTTCCGCAAGCTGCTACCTTTCTCCTGGACAGACACTTTTGATTCCTCAGCCGACCATTACCCCGACGCCCGAGCCGACCGGAACGCTGACCAGTGCACAGGCTACATTGGAAGCCTGTGGATCCTATGATCATCTGGTCTCCAACACCGATACGCTTTTCGGCATCGCTCTGAACTATGGTGTGACAACTGATATCATTCGCCAATACAACGGGCTGACCGGTGACATAGTTATTGCCGGGACCACCATCAAGATCCCGTTGTGCGAACGTGTCACTCCTGGACCGACATCTACACCGACCACACCTCCGCCTTACGCGGCACCGAACCTGTTGCTCCCTGCGGACGGTACATCCTACAACGTCAGCGGCGAAACCATCACTCTGCAGTGGGCAGGCGTAGGATCCCTGCTTCCCAACGAAGCCTATGAAGTTGTTGTAGAAGATGTGACCGAGGGCGAAGGGCGTAAGCTGATCAACTATGTAACCGACACCAAATTCATCGTCCCGATGGACTTCCGCCCCAGCTCGGATACATCACCGCATGTTATCCGCTGGTATGTAACGCCTGTCCGGCAGTCGCTCTCTTCTGAAGGCGGTCCGTCATCCTATGAGCCCGCCGGTGCCCGCTCTGATTCCAGAACCTTCATCTGGACAGGTGTGCCGGTTTCATAAAAAGTTCAGAATTTATAATATAAAGTTTATATAATGAGGGCGCCCATGCGCCTTCTTATTATCTAAATAAGGTATTGATGACAAATATTAATAATCAGACTCAGACAGCCAGGCGTATTACGCTGCATTATTCGGCTGCTTTTGCTGTGTTTTTCGCTGCGTTCTGCATGATTCGCAGCTTTATTTCCGTTTACCTGCTTGATCGGGGCTTCAGCTATACTCAGGTCGGCATCATCACCGGAATCCATATGTTTGTGGCAGCAGCAATCCAGCCGAATTATTCGCTGATTCTTGATCACTTTCCTAAGCTTGGCCTTCGCCGCTTCGTTGCTTTGTGCTGTATTCCGGCAGTTTTGTGCTCCTTGCTGACCTTTGTGTTACCGGCGAATCTGCTCTTCTTCATCCCGCTGTACCTGATTTTCGGTCTCTGTGAGGTCGGGCTGCAATCCCTGATGGTTTCCATTGGTATGGAGTATGTGAATGCCGGTATCCCGGTCAATGCCGGGGTAGGACGAGGTTTTGCATCTGTCGGTTACGGTATTGCCAACCTCGGGCTGGGCTTTTTGATCGTGCGATTTGGGTCACCGGTGTCACAGAAACTGAACGTAGCATTGATGCTTCTGCTGGCCATTTTGATCATGACGATGCCGGATGCGAATGCGCTGCGGACGGTGGATGAAACAGAACGCGAGAAGGATGAAGCCCCTTCAGACGACCTTTTTCATTTTCTGCGGAACAATCATGTTTTCGCGCTCTTTTCTCTTTCCGTGATCTGTATTTTCTTCGCACATTCTATTGTCAATACTTACATGCCCAATGTGGCAGGCCAATTCGGTCTGAAATCCGATTTCACCGGTCTGCTGAACAGCATCGCGGCATTTCTGGAACTGATCCCGATGATGTTGTTTTCACAGATCAGCAAGCGGATCTCACCGCTCAAGCTGCTTTATATTTCCGCAGTGTTCTTCTCGGTTAAGATCCTGACAGCGACGCTCGCTGTGAATGCCGGAGGACTGATTTTGTCACAATCTATGCAGATATTGGCTTATGCCTTGTTTGCTATGGCTTCTATTTATTTCACCAACCAGGCAGTCCGGCCTCATAATCGTGTGATGGCGCAGGGGCTGCTGGTCGGTGCGAATGAAGCCGGCTTTATGCTCGGCAGCATGATCGGCGGGTTTGTTCTCGATCATGCCACGATCCGTGTTCTTCTCTGGATGGGCGTTATTGTCTCCATCATCGGGTCGGTTCTGATGATCACGGCGGTCACGAAATTCAAAAGAGCTAATCTCTCATGATCTCGAGGCTAAGACAGCCTCCCGTGCTTCTCATCATCCGATACAGATATGTATTTGTCCGCCGCTTTTGCCGGCGTGGTGAATGATCCGGTTTCCATGGGTTCCTTTTTGTATGATCTTATGGATGGATCGCGGTGACGGCTTCCTCCAGGTGCCTGCGGATTTCGATGTGCTGCGGACAAACACTCTCACACTGACCGCATTTGATGCATTTTTCAGCCAGTTCCTTACCCATCCCGCTGACATGGAATTTTTCGCGTCCCTGTGCGCGGGTCAGGTCATTGTATAAAATCAACATGTTCATGGCAGAGAATGTGGCCGGGATGCCGATGTTCATGGGACAGACCTTTTGGCAGTATTTGCAGTCTGTGCAGGGAATCAGCGGGTATTCAGCAATTTTAGCCTGTGCCTTTGTGATAACTTCCTGCTCTTCTGTGTTCAGTTTTCGGAAATTCTTCATGTAGGAAATATTATCCTTCATCTGTTCCACATTGCTCATGCCGGAAAGAACAGTGATGACTCCTTCATGGCTTGCGGCGAAGCGGATTGCCCAGGAGGCATATGAAGCATTTGGATCAGCGTTTTTCAGAATTTTCGCTACGCCTTCCGGTGGTTCAGCCAGCAGACCACCCTTAACGGGTTCCATGATGACGACGGGTTTGTTATATTTCCGTGCCATGTCATAGACACGTTTAGACTGGATATCAGTACTAAACCAGTCGGCATAATTGATCTGCAGCTGGACGAATTCTGCTTCGGGATGGGCAATGAGAATCTCTTCCAATTCTTCCGCGCTGGAATGGAAGGAAAAGCCGATATGTTTGATCTTCCCTTCCTCTTTCTTTTGTTTTACGAAAGACCACATGTCAAAATCTTCAAAGTATTTTGTACGGATCACGCCCAGGTTATGAAGCAGATAATAATCGAAATAGCCGGCACCGGAGCGTTCCAGCGAGGTTTCAAACTGGTTGATGGCATCTTCCCGGGTCTTGCAGCCTGACCATGCCGCCATTTTTGTGGCGACCGTGAAGCTTTCGCGCGGATATCTTTCGATCAGCGCCTTTCTCATCGCTTCCTCGCTGCCGGAATAGACAAAGGCCGTGTCGAAATAGGTGAAGCCCGCTTCCATAAAGAGGTCAACCATCTTTTTCATCTCTTCAAGATCGATCTCGCCATCCTTTTTCGGCAGCCGCATCAGTCCGAATCCGAGCTTTTTTGTGTTTTCTCCGAGATAAGTTTCCATCGTTTACATCCTTCCTTCAATGAAACCTGTTGTAAAAAAATGATTGATTGTTGCATTTTAATTATAAAATGAAGGTGACTGTTCAGAGTTTGATATTGCGGCACTGATGACAGGATTATGATCTGATCTGTTACTATTTATGGGGAACACCTGTACAGTTTTCTGAACCTGTACAACACAAAGCAGGCCAGCGGTATTGTGTGTGATTTATTAATAGTTCCACTGTTATTACTGCATGAGAAAAAAGCCGCGAAAAGCGGCTTTTTTCTCTGATGTCTAAAATCTAACGTCTAAATTACATTCCACCGAGAAGACAGGCGAGGACACCTTTTTGTGCATGGAGGCGGTTGTGGGCTTCGGGGAACACGCGAGAGTGCGGTCCATCCTGCACTTCATCAGTGATTTCCTGCCCGCGGTGAGAAGGCAGACAGTGCATAACGATGACGTCTTTTTCAGCGATGTCGACCAGTGCCTGGTTGACCTGGTAAGGCTTGAAGATCTTTTCACGTTCGGCTTTTTCGGCTTCCTGCCCCATGGAGACCCAGGTGTCTGTGTAAAGAACCTGTGCGCCTTTTGCGGCTTCCTGCGGGTCACGGAGGAAGGTCAGATTGCTGCCGGAAACAGCGGCAAAATCCTCCGCCATTTTGATAGCTTCAGCCGGCATATCATAGCCCTCCGGATTGGCGATGGTGAAGTTGGCACCCATTTTTGCACAGATGTGCATCAGGGAGACCGCTACGTTGTTGCCGTCGCCGATAAAGGAAACATTGACGCCTTTCAGCTGACCGAATTCTTCGATGATAGTCAATGCGTCAGCCATGCCCTGACAGGGATGGTTGTAGTCGGAAAGACCGTTAATAATGGGAATTCCGGCATACTGAGCCAGTTCCAACAGATGCTTGTGTTCAAAAACACGGGCCATAATGGCGTCGACAAATCCGCCAAGTACCTGAGCAACGTCTTTTACTGCTTCCCGTTTGCCAAGGCCGATTTCATCCGGAGCAAGATAGAAGGCATATCCGCCCAGCTGATGCATCCCGATCTCAAAGGAGACGCGGGTGCGGAGGGAAGCTTTCTGGAATACCAGTGCCAGGGTCTTGCCAGCCAAAATCGGCTGGTTGCCGCCGGCCTTTAGTTCAGCCTTCAGCTGTTTGGAGACATCAAGAATGTGCATCAATTCCGGTTCGCTGTAATCAGCGATCGATAAAAAGTGGTTCATTTTCATAATAAAGTCCTTAACCTTGAGACTCTCGACAATAGACTTAGAATTTCACTAATAGTGCGTAACGTCTAATGTCTAATGTCTAATACCTAATGTCCGCAATGGGCACAGTTGCCGCCGGAGCAGCCTGCACAGCCACCGCCGGAAACGGTTGTTTCCAGATGCATGTTTCCGCCGTTCCCGATGGCCCAGCATTTGGAGACAGTACGATTAGTGTGTTCTCCACCGCATTTGTCACATTTGATCGGTGCATCCGCCTGAGAAAAGGAGCGGACTGCTTCAAATTTATGATTGCAATCTTTGCAGATATATTCGTAAATAGGCATATTTTTTTCGCAGCGGACAATTCTAACTCTTGCCGGCTGTTTTCCTTTCAATCAGATTCTATTATTATATCGCTGTGCAGGCGAAGTAATGATTTCTGCTGACCATTGTTTCCTGACACCCGATATCAGATTTTTCCGTAATATCAAAGCAGTGACTCCAGACCATCGGAAGGCTGTTCCGCATCTCTGATCAGCTTCTCAGCCATTTTGCTGATATCACGAGCAGCGTTGGGTCTGCCGATTCGTGCCGCATTTTGCTGCATGAGTTTCAATTTTCTGCCATTATCTATCAGCATATGATAGAGCATTTCGAGCAGGTCCAGTTGGCTCCGCAGTAATTTACCGGCCTCTCCATCTTCGACAAATCTTGCATTTCCTTCTTCCTGTCCGGGAAGAACATCGCATAACAGCATCGGCAGACCGGCAGCCAGACTTTCACTGGTGATCAACCCGCCGGCTTTCGTCAGAATCATATCGGAAGCCAGCATCAGTTCTGAGAGTGTATTACAGTAATTGTATATTTTAACCGGAATATGCCATTCGATCTCTTTCATCTGCTGATAGAGATCATTGTCACCCCCGGCAGCCATGACGATCTGGATTGGGTATCCGCTGTGATTAACAACGTTCAAATAATCGATCATGCTGGTAACTCGTTTGCTCCCGACCGCCAGCATCAGCGTCATGTTCGGATCAAGCCCGTACAGCGTACGCAGTTTAGCCTTTTCTGTGTGGATCTCCGTCAGATCCGGACGCACAGGAATGCCGGTGGTGACGACCCGTCCCGGCAGGCACCCGAACTGGATAGCGTCCATGCGGACTTTGTCTGTGGCGACACAAATCCTGTCAGGCGCATAACTGAACCAGATGGAGTGTACAGAGTAAAGATCAGTGATGACATGAATAAAGGGAATGTGTTTATTCTTTGAATTGTTAGGAAGGTACTGATCTCCGTCTTTTGTACGTATCAGCGATTCATTCCGCATATACCATGCCTGAACTGGTGCGCTGTAAAGCGGATAGGTACTGATGATTACATCGGGTTGAACTTCCCGGATAGCTTTGCTGAGAGGATTGTAAAGGATCGCGGCCAGTCCCAGATTAGCTACTGTCGTCGGACCGGCTTTGTCACTCTGGTCATAGGCAACTTCATAAACCTTCGGGATTTCCCGGACCATGCGGTCAAAATCCGATTGTGTATTTCGCAGCCAGGATGGTGTGGATGGATCGTCAAGCAAATTGACGATCGTTGGTTCAATCGCGGGATCCGGATAACGTTTCAACGCATCCGCGATGGCGTTTGTTGCCGCGCGGTGCCCAAATCCCGCATCTGCTGTCAATATCAGTGCTTTTTTCATTTCGTTTATCGTTCCAATTTTGTTTCCTTGGAATCTATTATACAGGAGATTTTGTAAATTAGTGTAATCTTCCCGTATGTTTGTAAGGAAAAAAAGAAATGTGATGTAGATAAACGAATTGACAGCGGCGTTTTACTGATCCATGTTTGTAAAATCAACAAAATGTTTGCTTATAGTTTATAAACAGGGTCAATCAGTATTTTTCTGATATCCGGTGCAGTGATATTCTATTCAGTGTCTGTGGAAAGAATTCTTATATATTCATCCATGGATCGCAATCTGTTGTGAACATATTCACGAAAAACAGACAAACCCAGGGATGGCTCTTCATATGAACCTTCCGGCCAACGTTCCATATCACGAACAAATGCACCGGAATCGAAAATATCCTGCTCATAACCTTCTATCAGTGTATCAATTGCTGCTTCAGACCAGCCGCCTGCACGGAGCTGAATGTATCGGTTTTGAATCAGCTTGATTATATCCGGGTCTTTTTGACGGAGAATCGAAACCGGATTGACTGTCATTTCGACACTGTTGTCATTAGCATCATAATAGTATGGATAAGTGATCCTGTTATAAGGGTTGATGTGGTTTCCCCAGGATATATCCATATCATAAGGTGTGAAAAGGAAAATTCTGCCTCTTTCAGAATTTCTAATTGTGAGGAACATGTTTCTCATTTTTCCGTCGGTGTTTACGGTATCAGTAGCCTGAATCAGTTTTAGAAAGAGCCATATATCCAATGCATTCTTTTCATCATTGTTCCAAAGACCGTTAGTTGCTCCGTTTTCCAGCATATTAAAAAATAATTTTGTCAGCCGTATCCCGTTATTCAAATCTGATTGTTCTGCGTCAAATTGAAGAATCAGTCCGTCATATTCGGGGTCTGGCCCATCTGCTTTAGGTCCCCAATGCTTTTGTTTGAAGAGGAAGTCTTCATAATGTCCGGTGATGTCGGGCCGAATACCCACTTGTTTGGCATCAATTGGATAACCAAGGGCATATAAGCCACAGTATTGTTGATTCCAGAATAATTCTATGAATCGATATTCATTTCCGTTGTTGATGCCAAATGGATTGTCACTCCCGCAGGATTCAAGCCATAGTTTGGAGGAAAATACTTCCCGAATCTTTTCCTGGTCATTATATGCCGCATAAAGCAGCCAATCTCCATCTTTTCGAAGCCCAAGTAATGGAATCTGATTTTCCTGTATATTATTTCCGGTACCCTTGTCCTGTATCAAATGAATCCGAAATGCTTTTTTGTCATAAAATCTTGATCCATTCCCTCGTATATGGATACTTCCTTCTGATTTCACGAAGGGATAGAGAGAGTTTGAGCGATTGTCAAACATGGAAAAGCTGATTTTATGTACGTCACTCAACTCAATGCCGGTAAGATAATCGCTATCCTCACATTCGATATGGAGCAAGGGAAGTGTAGATATCGCTAATTCATACAATCGATATTCAGATTCTGTATATACTGCAAATGGTATTGAATTTCCGATAGTAATGTCTTCCGGGAAAGCCAGATGTATTTTTTCTCCGGAAGATAAAAAAGAAACTGTTGGGTCCAAAATAGGTTTTTGTGGATCTACTGAATAGTACCAGCGGGATTTCAGTTCATCATAGAACAGTGGATAATCATTGAAACACAGGTTCGATATAATATCTGTGTTTGTTTTTGTACGTCGGGAAAGGATTTGACGGTATTCATTTTCTTCTACCAGAAGATCAGAGAATTGCAGTTGATCTTGCGGGAGCGAAATGAAAAAAAAGAGAAATCCGATGGATATAATCAAAAATCCAATAGACAATAATCTTCTCATTGATCAGTAATTCTAAACTTCAGAGAGTATCATCTGCATCATACTGGATGATTGAGAAGCGTTCTACTGCTTTAGCCATGCGCAGTTCTTCTCCAAGGTCATGAGGGTCTTTTATAGAAATTTCTATGGCATAATTCATGATTTCATCATTGTAATTACGACTTTTTATCTTGAATGATTTTGTGTGTTTTTTGAGAATTTCCGTGATCTCACTTTCAGTATCTCCCTTTGTGTTTAATACCAAAATGTATGGTTTTCTTCCAAAGCTGAGATGTTCAAAAATGATTAGGATTATTGTTACAACGAAGGATGTCAGGACTGAAACTTCATAAAGCTGGCAGCCACAAACGATTCCTGTATGGACTGACCAGAGAATGTAAAGCATATCGACCGGATCTTTAACTGCGGTGCGGTAACGAATGATGGCAAGTGCTCCGATAGTTCCCAGCGTTATGACCAGATTTGACTGGAGACATAAAATGATAGTTGCAATAAAAAACGGCAACGCTGCGATAGATATATTGAAAGACTTATTGTAAAATGAGCGATGTGAGACCAGACGATATACAATAAACTCGTAAACGGACATTACCAATACCATCAGAAGCACAGACATGATGACTTCGGTGCTTATTGCATCGTTACTGTATGTTGAAATAATTCGGTTGAATGTGCTTTGTATTGTATTCATTGATAAATGTTCTCCAATCGTTTTCTGCCAAGAAAGTACTTGGAATAAGTTGTCTGTCTGAGGTTCAAGCTTTCGAGCATTTGTCTAAGCCATCCGGGGAGGATATCATCAAATTTAATTTCCAGGATGTTCTGATGTTTTTCCTGTAATGGGAAGCGGATGTAAGACCCTTTGCTGAAGGCTGTGTAATCATATGCGGCGGAAATGTTCCGATCCAGTGTTATACGAATGTGTGTTATTGGTTCAACAAAAGCGGTTCGTTCATAGTCTATGACGACTTTCGGAGAAAAATAACGATTCATTACCAGAGTGCAGAATTCTTGTAAAAGTTTTTTATCCGTATTCCAGATGATATCACAGCAATCACCGAAAATCAAAGAGGAATATTCATCAGCGGATAATGAGCAGGACCTTTTGTTTCCTCGTCCGTATATTTTTTCTTTCTTTTCCAGATGCATGGTTTCAATGGAAGTGTCGTAATATCGGACTCTGAATTTGTAACGCATTCCATCACCGGATTCATTTCCCGCAGCACATGAATTTTTGTAGTCGTCAAAATAAAGGCTGTGAACCTGATAGGTTCCATTTTCTCTCGCGTGTATATCAGGAGTGAGGATTCCGCTGAGTCTGGCACGGATCAACTCCAATTGGCCGTCAGTACATATGTATTTCCATTCACTTCGATACTGATTCATAATATCTGCTTAATTCCGAATCTGTTCTGAAGATAATAGCTGAGTTTATTAATGTTATTATATATTAATCCTTAGTTCATTATAGTACAGAAACAAGATTGTTGAAGGGAAAAGCGAAAAGACGGGACAAATTAATTGTAAATCAAAATGATATCTATTTCAGGGTGAATAATCGATTACGAAAAAGCGGTGTTTAGATCCTGGAAAATAATAAACCGAAAAATATGAATTAATATGACAAAAAGTATCATGAAAACATGACTTATTTCAGTAAAAATGATGGAAATTCGATATAATTTTTTTGTATTTATAGATATATATTGACGAAAAGGCGCTGCCTTTATCCTGATTTAGAATTTGCAGAGATTGGATAACGATGCTCAAAGAAAGAAAAGATATTCGGAATGTTGCCATCATCGCTCATGTTGATCATGGCAAAACAACACTGGTGGATCAGCTCCTGCGGCAGGCAAAAGTCTTCCGTGACAACCAGCAGGTCTCGGAACGCGTGATGGATTCCAATGACCTGGAACGGGAACGCGGAATCACGATCCTTTCCAAAAATACAGCTATCACCATACCGGACCCGAAAACCGGCGAGTTGGTAAAGATCAACATTGTAGACACCCCCGGGCATGCGGACTTCGGAGGTGAAGTCGAGCGTGTAATGAACATGGTTGACGGCGCACTGCTTCTGGTGGACGCGGCAGAAGGTCCAATGGCACAGACTCGCTTCGTTTTGAAAAAGGCTCTGGCGATGGGCCACAAAGTCATTGTCGTAATCAACAAGATGGACCGCCGTGATGCCGATCCGGATACCACGCTCAATAAAACCTTTGACCTTTTTGTTGAATTAGGCGCAAATGATGAACAATGCGATTTCCCGATCGTTTATGCCAATGGGATCGAAGGCAGAGCCGGTCTGACAACCGATCTGGGACCAAATCTTCAGCCCCTTTTTGATGTGATTCTTGAGAACATCAAAGGACCTGAGGTTGATGCGGATGAACCTTTCCAGATGCTGGTTACCAATATCGCTTATGACGATTACCGCGGTCTTTCCGCTATCGGACGCATCAACCGCGGTGTGGTCCATGTGGGTGACACCCTTGCCCGTCTGATTCCCGATGGCACAGTCGAACGACAGGTAGCCCGCTATCTTTATACGTACAATGGCCTGAATAAGGTCGAAACAAAAGAAGTATCCGCGGGAGATATCATTGTGATGGCCGGCCTGGAAGGTATTTCCATCGGAGATACCCTTACCGATCCGGAACATCAGGATGCTCTGCCCGCCATTTATGTGGAAGAGCCGACAGTGAAAATGACCTTCGGCGTTAATACCTCACCTTTCGCCGGGAATGAAGGTAAATACGGAACGTCCCGCAATCTGCGCAAGCGTCTTTACGATGAACTCCGCAACAATGTCGCGCTTCGTGTGGAAGATACCGACAGCGCGGATCAGTTCGTGGTCTCCGGACGCGGCGAACTGCATCTGGCGATCCTGATCGAAACCATGCGCCGTGAAGGCTTTGAATTCCAGGTCTCCCGCCCGGAGGTGATTTTCCTCAAGGGTGTGAACGGTGAAACACTGGAGCCTTATGAGGAAGTGGATATCGATACCAGCCCGGATACCGTTGGTACGGTCGTAGAAATGCTGGGCGGACGCAAAGGCCGTATGCAGAACATGGTCGACAACAACGATGGTTCCACGCATTTGAGCTATGTGGTTCCGACCCGCGGTCTGTTGGGATTCCGCTATCAGTTTCTGACAGCCACGCACGGGATGGGCGTCATGAATGAAAACTTCCTGGAATACGCTCCCTATGCCGGTCCGATCCAGGGCCGTGCCACCAATTCCATCGTGGCCTGGGAGAACGGGACTACCTCAACTTACGGGCTGAAGAATGCTGAAGAACGCGGTATACTTTTCATAGGTCCCGGTGTAGATGTCTATGAAGGGATGGTTGTCGGTGAGTCTATGCGTGACAGCGATCTGACGGTCAATGTTTGCAAAAAGAAGCACCTGACCAATATGCGACAGTCTAACAAGGATATTGAGGTGCGCCTGAATGGGATCCGTCAGATGAGCCTGGATGAAGCGATTGAATACCTGGCCGAAGATGAACTGTTAGAAATCACACCACAGAATTTCCGCATTCGCAAAAAGATTCTCGATACCGAGGAACGCGGTAAAGCCCAACACAAAACAAAAATGGAATTGGTGGGATAATTTATCTGAATCTATTAACGTTTTTCGTTATCATATGATCCAAGGAGGAATGGATGGGGGCCAAGTGGCTGAAAAACGCTGTATTTTATGAAATTTATCCGCAATCGTTCTGTGACTCGAACGGCGACGGAATCGGGGATATCAACGGGATCATCTCGAAACTGGATTACATCAAGGATCTGGGCTGCAACGCTTTGTGGATCAATCCCTGTTATGACTCTCCGTTCAAGGATGCCGGTTATGATGTGCGGGACTACAAAAAAGTAGCACCACGCTATGGGACAAATGAAGACCTTTATCGTTTGTTCGATGAGGCTCACAAAAAGGGGATCCATGTACTGCTGGATCTGGTTCCCGGTCATACATCGGAAGAACATGCCTGGTTCCGAGAGAGCCAGAAGGCGGAGCGGAACGAATACAGTGACCGTTATATCTGGACAGATTTCTGGCTGCACGGCGCTGCCGGAATGCCCTATATTGGGGGGGAATCCGAACGGAACGCCTGTTATGTACTGAACTTCTTCAAGTGCCAGCCGGCTTTGAATTACGGTTTTCTGCATCCGACGGAATCCTGGCAGTTTTCCATGAATCACCCGGTTGCCCTGCAGACACGGGAAGCGATAAAAGACGTGATGCGGTTCTGGCTTTCCCATGGCTGTGATGGTTTCCGCGTGGATATGGCGAATTCTCTCGTAAAAGGTGATGATGAAAAGAAATCCGGAACCAGTATGATTTGGCGAGATGTGCGCCGGATGCTGGATCTGGAATTTCCGGATGCTGCAATGGTTTCCGAATGGAGTAATCCGAAGCAGGCGCTGCGTGCCGGTTTTGACATGGATTTCTATCTGAATTACGGTGGAATCAACGGTTACTGCACACTGATGCGCGATTATTACGACAATGAACATGATGCCAGTTATTTCAAGAAAGATGCCGGCGGCAATATCAACCGCTTCCTCGGGCAATATCTGGACTGGTATGAAGACACGAAGGAACTTGGCTATATTTCCCTGCTCACCTGTAACCATGATACCACTCGCGCCCGTGCGAACCTTGAACCGAATGAATTGAAACTGGCTTATGCCTTTATCTTCACCATGCCGGGTGTCCCTTTCCTCTATTACGGGGATGAGATCGGTATGCGCTTCCTGGATGTGCCGACGAAGGAAGGTGGCTATACACGAACAGGGTCCCGCACTCCGATGCAGTGGAACCATGAGAAAAATCTTGGCTTTTCGACGGCAGATCCTGATAAGATCTATCTGCCGGTCGATTCGGCGGAAGATGCTCCGACGGTTGCGGATCAAATGGCGGATCCGGATTCCCTGCTAAATACGGTGAAGGCTGTTCTGGCACTGCGCCAGAAAGAAGAAGATCTGCAGGCGGATGCTGAATTTAGTGTGGTGTGTTCCGAACCGGGGAAGCCTTTTGTTTACCGCCGCGGACATCTGCTGCTGGCAGTTAATCCTACCGGCCAAGAATTATCACTGGAAATTCCTTCCGGCAAGCGGATGAATATCTTCCGCATCGGGAAGGGTGAATTTCACCATGGCAAATTGATCATGGGCCCTCAGTCATTCCTGGTGGTACGGTAATTATAGATTTAGAGATAAGAGTTCAGAGATGGATGACCGATTCACGGTCCTTCTTGATCTGAATTCTTATCTCTTTTTTTATTTCCAATTATTTTACTTTCGTAAAACGTTTTACCTGATTCCTGATCTTCGCGACGGTTGAGGTGTCATTGGGTTTGGAAGGCAGATTGGCTTCGGTGAACTTGCGGACGGTGTTCCAATAGGTTTCGTAGCTGGCAAACATCGAATAACCGTGTGAAGCTTCCGGAATGATCAGGATATCCTTGACACAGTCGGCCGCTTCGAAAAGCTCGTAACACATTTCAACAGGGAAGAGCTCGTCCCGTTCCCCATGAATAAAAAGTGTCGGTGTATGGCTTCGGCAGACCTGGTTCACAGCGGAAGCCTCCATGAAGGAGTATCCGGCGCGCAGATATGTTATCAGACTTGCGGAGAAGGTAAGCAGACCTGCGGGCAGGCTGCGCTTCCCGATCAGATAATTACTGAGGTCGGTGAGCCGTGAATAAGCACTGTCTGCGATGACGCAGCGGACGTTAGTGGGCAGATTGTCCTCACCGGAGGCCATCAGGACGGCATCCGCACCGGTAGAAACGCCCAGCAGAACGATATCCGCCTTGGGTTGATCCGCACTGATCAGGCGGCACCATTTGACGATGTCCATGCGGTCCGCCCAGCCCAAACCGTAGTAATTACCGCCGGAGCGTCCGCAGCCGCGGCATTCCGGGAGCATCACATTGAATCCGGCTTCGTAAAATGGTTTTGCAAAAGGAAACATGGAAGAGGCCGACTGCCTGTAGCCGTGTACCGCGATCATCCAGCGCTGCGTGGGCTTGGGCTGTTCGAAGCAATATGCGTTCAGAGACGTTCCGTCATAGGCACGGGTCTGCCGCTGAGAAATGGTGGTCTTTTCAGCCCAGGCGACAGTTTCTTCTGAAAGATCCATGCGGAAAAATTCACCTGCGGTTATGGAATCGAACTGGTTTTTGATGGGTCCGAATACATACCGCGGATTTCTGTTGATTATATAGTCATAGAGAATGTTCCCGGCGGCAGCCATAAAACCGAATCCTGCCGCGGAAATCGTCAATGCAGTTTTGATTTTGTCATCCCAATCACGTCCCATGATAATCTCCAATCATATTCAACTTAAGTATAATGCAGATTTCATTTATAATCAATTTCGGCTTGTGGGTTGGTGAGTTTTTGTCCCGGAGTCTGTCCTGAATCCATACTATCACATTTTATAATGAAATTTCGGGAAAACCTCGAAAGATTAAAAAACTGTGGTAGAATAATTTTTTGTTGGTTGGGAAACCAGCAAACTCGAGAGAAATATATTTGCAGCTGAAACAATGCTGACCAAAGATACGAAAGGAATTGAGCAAAAATGGCAAAATGTGAAGTATGCGGCAAAGCGACAACTTTCGGTCACGCCCGAAGTTTTTCACAGCGCGCGACGAACCGGGCATTCCATCCGAATCTTCAGCGTGTGACCGTTTATGTAGACGGCAAACCGGTGAAAAAGACATTGTGCGCCAAGTGCATCCGTACTCTGGCGAAGACTGCAAAATAAGTCAGTAATTTAGTAAAAGCGAAAAGCTCCGGATTCCCGGAGCTTTTCGCTTTTACAGATGTCAGATTTTAGATATTAGACAATAGACATCAGACATTTGACTTTAGACTTTAGATGTCTGATAGCAGATGGTAAAAACGATTATGTTTTTCCATCTGCTAACCCCTAACCCCTAATCCCTAACTCCTAATCCCTGACATACAACCTGTAATTCCCGGAACGGATCAGTTCGGCATATTCAAAAGAATCCCGAACGCGGTGGTCGGTGATGATCCCCGCGCGGCAGCGGTCGGTGACCTGGTGCATGTCGGACCCCGCCTGGATAAAATACTCCGGATGCCGCTTGTAAAGTTCTTCAGCCCTTTCGGTCCAGTTGTTATGCCGCGGGTTGGTATTGACCAGTTCAATGCCGTGCACAGCGTCTTCGAAAACGGTGAGATTGCCGTCCCGGTAAGGGTGGGCATGCATAACCAGGACCTCATCGTGATATTTGGTGAAGAATTCCCTTGCGGTCTGGCAGATGACGTAAGGATGCGCGCGCAGCCAGGCCTCATCGATGTTGTAGACGAGGTAGTCATTATTGTTGTCGGTGAAGCGCATCTCGGAGCCGAAAATGACATCGAAACCGATCTCATCCCCCCGTTTTTTTGCAGCCCGATATCCAGCCATGTACAGGTCAATGACATGATCCCAGTCGTGGTCCTGATCTGCTTTATTGAGAAATTCCTGATGAAGGTGATCGGTGATGACGAGTCCGGCATAACCGTTCGCGGCATAATAATCCACAGTTTCCGCGGCTGGAATTTTGCCGCAGGGACTGGTTTCCAATGTATGTATGTGTGTATCGTATTTGTATTCCATAATATTGGATTTTACCCAAAACCGTTGGGAAAAATTTGGGAGATGTGACAATTGTTTAGTGGGCAGTGGTCGTGTTTTCTTTATTTTTCGGGTGTCATATTTTTCCTATAGCTTTCTTCGCAGGCGTGAAACTTGGATAAAATATATACGATAAACCTGACATTGGTCATGTACAGTTTATGACATTTCAATCATTTATCATGGAGTAGGGTTTTTCTGTATGCTTGTTCGTGAAAGAATGATTTCGCCCGGAAAACGGCTTTCCGCTAATCTTCCGATTACTTCTGCCATTGGAGAATTTGAAAAAGTCAGCAGTTCCTGGCTGCCTGTCGTTGATGATGGAGGCACGCTGGTTGGTTTGCTTACCTGGTCCGATGTTCGCAAGGCTCAGAGCATGCTCTCGGCTGGGAAAAAGGATTCCAAGGATGAGCTGCTGGTTCAGGACTTCATGACGACACGGTTCCTGTTCGTGACAGAAAAAACGCCAATCGAAGAAGCGGTGCGGATCATGATCGACTATGACATTCCTGAGCTCCCTGTGGTGAAAGACGGCTATTTCTCCGGCATTATTTCCGACAAAACCATGCTTCGTGTCCTCATGGAGATCACCGGCGCCCGGCGTCAGGGAGTCCGGCTGATGGTGAAGCTGGAGAACAAGTCCGGCAAGCTGCTGGAGCTGCTCCAGATGATCAGAGATCTGGGCGGTTCGATCGAAGGTCTGTGTACCTATAGCGGTCAGGAAAACGAATATTCCATCGCCACGATGCGGGTAGAAGACGCCGATAAATATTCCCTCAAGCAGGGCCTTAACAACCTGAACGTAGAAGTCCTGGATATTCGTTAGTGAGTGGGAAGTTAGAAGTTGGAAGTTAGAAGTTAGTAGTTATAAGTTAGAAGATTTTCTTCGATGAAGCTTTTCCGGGATGCCAATTTTACGGCATCCTTTTCTTATTCTGACTCCTGACTCCTGACCACTGACCACTGACTACTGACCACTGCCCACTAACTCTTCCTCCCCAGCCATTTTTCCGCGATGTAGGGCAGATTTCTTACACTGCCGCTCTCGCGGGTGCAGGGCGGAATGGAGTTGATGAAGTCCTGTCCGTAGCGTTTCGTGTTGATGCGGTTATCCATGATGACCACCAGCCCCCGGTCGGACTTCGACCGGATCAGCCGTCCGAATCCCTGACGGAATTTCAGGATCGCTTCCGGCAGACTGTACTCCCCGAAGGAGTTTTCGAAGGTAGCGGCACGAGCGGCGATGATGGGGTCGGAAGGAACATCAAAGGGCAGCTTTGCGATGATGACGACAGAAAGCGCGTCGCCCTGGATATCCACACCCTCCCAGAAGCTCCGGGTTCCCAGCAGGATCGCTTTTTCCGTATTGCGGAAGGTCTTCAGCAGCGCGGAGGGAGATACACCCTCTCCCTGTTCGAAAACAATGATACCGGCTTTGGACATCTCCGCGGCGATATCGTTGGATGTCTTCTTGAGCTGTGCGTAGGATGTGAAAAGCACCAGTGTGCGCCCACCGACGGCTTTGCAGAGATTGATGATGGTCTGCTCAAGTACGTATTGCGCGGAGGGCTGGTTTGGTTCGGGAACGTCCCGCGGTGTGCACAGCAGCACAGCCTTTTCATAATCAAAAGGTGACCCTACCCGCAGCTCATCCGCGTCTTCCGCAGCGAGCCGTTCGCGCATGTAGTCGAACTGCTTCGAGGTCGTGAGCGTGGCAGAGGTGAGGATCACGCATTCCTTTTCGTTCCATAATCGATCCTGGATCATCGGCCCGACGGAAAGCGGCGCGGCGCACAGTGACAGCCGTGAATTTGTCCCGGAGAGGTCGATCCAGTAGATCATGTTGTCATCCGGTGACATAAAGAGGTCTTCGAGCGTGTCGTGGATCTCCTTAAGCTGGTCCAACGACCCTTTGAAGAGCGCGTTGATCTCGTCGATTTCTTCGTCGGGATCATCCGCCAGCGCTTCCTCGATCTTTTTTGCCATTTTATGGACCTTTTTCATGATGGAAAGCATCAGGTTCTCGCAGTTGGACCAGACGATTTCGATCTCGTCCCATCCATCCTGAGAACGGGTCTCCTCGGCAAGACGGTACTGCTGTCCGTAAATCGTGAGCGGACGGCCTTCCCGTGCCTCATCCATAAAGCTGCGCAGACAGTCGAAGAGGTTCTTCAGTTCCGGAGCGAGTTCTTCCCCTTTTGTGGTGATTTTCTCCGTGATGGTGCGCAGTTCTTCATAGCTGTCGTCGGTCAATTGGGGCTGCAGTGCGGTGAGGAGCCGGCCGGTATAGCCGCTGTTGAGCGTACCGATATCCTGCAGCACGCGGTTGATGTCAAACAGGGACGTGCGGAAGCTCAGCGCACCGGTAGCGGCGGATTCGAGGTGGTGGCCTTCATCGATGATGAGGTATTTGTAATCAGGGATCACGCCTTTCGCGTAGACCGCATCCGCCAGCAGCAGCGCGTGATTGACGATGATGACGTGGGAATGCATTGCCTGGGCGCGGATGGAGTAGAAAGGACACTGGTTCTTTTTGCGGAAGGGGCAGAGATTCGGACGGCAGCCCTCATTTTCTGCCGAGAGCCGTCCCCAGACTTCTCCCTCGATGGGCCCATTAACATTCAGGTCACCGCGGTCGCCGGTTCCGTTTTCACTGAGCCAGACCAGCACCTTTCCCAGTACCCGCATCTCTTCCGGTGTGGATGCCTGACGCTGCTGCATGGCGGCAAGCCGGCGGGGACAAAGATAGTTGCCTCGTCCTTTTTGCACAGTAGCACGCAGTTCGGTCTCGAGGATCTCTTCCAACGCGGGAATATCCTTGTTGATAAGCTGATCCTGAAGGTTGATGGTGTTGGTAGAGATGACCACGCGCTCCCCATTCTGCATCGCCCATTGGAAGGCGGGAATCAGGTAAGCGAAGGATTTCCCGGTACCGGTGCCGGCTTCGATGAGCGTGTGATGCCCTTCGGAAAAGGCGTTGCAGACGGTCTGCAGCATTTCGATCTGCTGCTGCCGCGGTTCGAAGCGTTTATCGTACCGGCTGAAAGCGCCGCCCTCGGAAAGGATCTCACTGAGTTTTTCACTGTTCAGCGGCTTGGGATACTCTGCCGGTTTGAGTTCGAACTGTTCTCCGTCCCATTTTGGCGGAAAGACAGGCAGCTTGAAGCTTTTGTTATTGTTGAAGCGCTCTCCGGACTTCACCCGGGAGGAATAGACCTCATGCAGCGGGCCGAGTCCGTTCCATTGGGAGGAACCGGCGACGTTGATGAGTGCGGTGAGCAGCTCGAAGGGCAGGCTGTATGCCTTTTCGATGAGTTTGTTATAAAGCTTCATCGTCATGGTGCAGTCCGCCAAAGCCCGGTGCTTTCCCTCCGCGTCGATGTTGAATTGCTCTGCGAGGGCGGAAAGCTTGTAGCGTCCGGCTCGCGGCAGGAGCACGCTCGCCAGTTCGTACGTATCGGTGGAGCGGTTCTTCATCAGGATCTTATAGCGGTGAAGGAAACCAAGGTCAAAAGCGATGTTGTGCCCGACAATAGCGTCGGAGCCGACGAACTCAGCCACTTCATCCAGAACATCGAGGATATGAGGTGCTTTGGTGACCATGGGATTGGTGATATGTGTCAGCTGGGTGACCGCGGGCGGAATCGGACGGTCGGGGTTGACAAAGGTCTGGTAGGTCTCCAGGACTTCTGCACCATCAAAGCGGATCATGCCGATTTCGATGATCTTATCCTGCCGGACGTCCAGCCCTGTAGTTTCCAGATCCAATGCAACCATGCTCATAAGTTCTCTATCCTCTCGGTTTCCATAATCGCTAATACTTTACTTATAATTATAAGGGTAAAAAACACTTTCCCAAAAACTGCATTATTTATAGGAAGTACCGGTCCTGCCTGCTATTTTCTCAAAAAAATCAAATACAATAAAACCAGAATTACCGCCGCGATCAGCAGAATCGTGGAGAATTTCCCGCCGGAAGCTCCGCTGGAAGCCGGACGCTCAGGCAGCGGATCCGGATCCCGCCGGGGAATGTTCGGCACCGCTCTCACCCGCATCGTTTCCTCGGCCTGAACGGAAACCTCCTGCCCGCATCCCGGACATTTTGTCTCTCCCTCAGCAATCTCCCGACCGCAATTCGAACAAGTACTCATATTCCACCTCCGTTTTTTTACGATTAATCGAATCGAATCAGGACGGAGCACATGGGGACTGGCAACTTGTGCGGCGCAGCCCGCACAAGCGTGCCTGTCCCCATGTGCGTCACTGAGTTCTGAACAGTTACGATTAATCTTATCTGAAGCTATTTTACCATGATACCATGTCCGTTTTTGGAAACCAGCCCAGGGCCAGCTCCGAAAGGAGCAGAATTCGCCAAACTGCGAAATTTTGTGAGATTCCTTTTTATTATTGTATAATTCATTTATCCTGTACGTGTTTTTAATCGTTTTTTCTGAAAAGGAAAAGGTGCGGCAATGAGTTACATGTTTACCAGGTCACCTAAAAACAACCGGAAATCCGCAGGAAGCTTATCGAATCTTTGGACAGTTCACTGGGAACAGCAGTGCCGCATACTAAGAAGACAGGAATATGCAGACAGATTTGCCTTCATTAAAAATAAAACTGAAAAATATGACGCGTGTGATTCTGGATTATCCCGAGACGATGAGCACACATCCGGCTACGGTGCGACAAGTGCCCAGGAATTCTTCGCGGAAGCTGTGGCGGATGTTTATACGAACGGAGATAAGGCGAGAAAAACCAGTGTTGCAATCGTCAAGGAATATGAAAAACGGCAGAAGAACCTCACTCGGAAAAAATTCTTCAATAAGAAAGCGGGAATTTTCAGAAGAATGTGGAATTGGATAAAATTCTGAAAAACAGCCCCGAGTTCTGCTGCCATAGGAAATAGGAAATTCGCAAAGTTTCAAAACCAGGAGATTAGCAATATGAAAAAATTGTTAAACCGGAAAAACAGTGCAATTTATGAAATTATTTTATTACTTCTGATCCTTGCCGGCATTCTTCTGCCGCAGCTCATCGGCACCACAATGGTCACTGATGACTCTGCCGGTATTGATGAGGACGGTTTGCCGATTGCAACAAAAACTTTCACGGATCTTGAAGCTCCGGGTACGAAATTCGGTACGCTTACCATCCAGGAATGGGAAACGGAGATCCGGAAACGCTTTCCGGAAGGTGAGGTTCAGCATTTTGCTAATACGGCAAACCTCTATGCCGCGTTGGATGCCGGCATTATCGACGCTGCGTTTGGTTTTATTGATGAAAGAGAGTCGGTAGCAGGAACATATCCGAGTCTGGCATATATTACAGAGCCTTTTGCCGCCATCGACTTTGGCTTTGGAACACAGAAGGGTGAGAGCGGCCGAGTTATTCTCGGAGAGCTGAATCTCTATCTTACAGAACTGAAGCAAAGCGGCGAATATGACAAGCTGCGTCAGAAATGGGAGGATCCTGCTCGGAAGGGGGATGTGATGGGTGAGTACTCCTTTACCGGGGAAAAGGGAACGCTCAGGGTCGCCACAGGAGGATTGTGGACACCGATGACCTTTTTTGAAGGGGAAACACTCACCGGCGAATTCGTAGAGATCATCAAAGGGTTTTGTGCTTCAGCAGGTTACATTCCACAGTTTGAGGTTGTAAGTTTTTCTGCGGAGATTGCCGGGTTGGCGGCAGGTACTTATGACATAGTGGCAGATTCGATTGTAACGACAGATGAGAGAAAGGAAAGTATCAGCATCACGGATCCGCTGATGAAGGATGAATATTATCTGCTCGTCAGGAGAGAGCCTGTTTTGAAAGAAGTCCCAAAAGCATCGCTGTTCATAGAAAATCTGAAAGGCAGCATCCAGCGTAACTTTATCACAGAGGACCGGTATAGGATCATCCTCTCCGGGTTGGGCGTGACGCTTTCCCTTTCTCTTGCCGCGGGTGTTTTCGGGACCATATTGGGGGCTTTCATTTGTTTCCTGCATATGCGGAAAAATCCCTTTATCCATGCCTTTGCCGCTCTTTATATCCGCATCTTCCGTGCGCTGCCTGTGGTTGTATTGCTGCTTGTTTTTTATTACATCGTTTTTCGAAACAGCGGACTCAGCGCTTTCAAGATCTGTGCGATCACTTTTTCCATTGAATTTTCAGCCTATTGTGCGGAGATTTTCCGCAATGGGATCAACACGGTACCGGATGGACAGTATAAGGCTGCTGCCGCGCTCGGTTTTGGGAAACTGCGATCTTTCTTCAAGGTCATCTGGCCTCAGGCGATGGTGCATATTCTGCCTGTCTATAGCGGCCAGTTCATCTCTACTGTAAAAATGACGGCTGTAGCGGGATATATCTCCGTGGTGGACCTGACAAAGGCCTCGGATATCATCCTCGCAAGGACTTACGATGCCTTCTTTCCGCTGTTTTTCACGGCTTTTGTTTATTTCCTGATATGCTGGCTCCTTGTGAACATGCTCCGGTTCCTGGAAAAAAGGATCGATCCCTCTGCGAGATCTGTGAGAGGGGATATTCTTGCCGTCGTCAATGCTTTTGATCCGGAGCACGCAGAGGATTACAGTGTCGGAAACAATTACCTGACAGATCAGGATAATACACCGCTGATCCGGGTGGAACATCTCAGAAAAAGTTTCGAGAACGTGACCCCTGTCAAAGATGTGTCTTTTGATATTTCCAGGGGAGATGTGATCTCCATTATCGGCCCTTCAGGAACGGGAAAAAGCACCCTTTTATATTTGATCAACCATCTGCTGGAACCGGATGGCGGCAGGATCTTCTTTGAAGGGCAGGATACGCTTGAGAAAGGTTATGATTTCAACCGCATGCGTGAGCAGATCGGGATGGTATTCCAATCCTTCAATCTTTTCCCTCACCTGACGATCATTGAAAACCTGATGCTTGCCCAGACAGAACTCCTGAAGAGAAGCCGCAGAGATGCCTGCGAAAGGAGCATGAAATTGCTGAATATGGTCGGCTTGACAGACAAGGCACTCAGCTTACCTTCCCAGCTGTCAGGAGGTCAGCAGCAGCGGGTGGCCATCATCCGCGCTGTCGCAATGGATCCGAAAATTATCCTATTTGATGAACCGACCTCAGCATTGGATCCGACCATGGTCGGAGAAGTTCTCGCGGCGATCCGAATGCTTGTCAAGGGTGGTATGACCATGGTGATCGTGACCCATGAAATGCGCTTTGCCAAAGATGTCTCAAACCGGGTTTTATTCATCGATGAAGGCATCATATATGAAGAAGGAACACCGGATGAGATCTTTAATGATCCCAAACGGCACAAGACCCGCCAGTTCATCAATCGGCTGAAAGTGTTCGAGACAAAGATACCGAAGTCCGGATTTGACCTCCTGAACCTTATTACCAGGATAGAACAGTTTGGTTTCCGTAACATGATCAGCCGTCAGCTTGTCTATCGAATGGTGACCGTTGCAGAGGAGCTCTGCGTTCAGACAATTCTGCCCGAACTGAACAGCGGCGAGAAAATCGGTCTGGTTTTTGAATACAATGAGGAAAATGGAACCGGTATATCCATGGAAGTGACTTATCCGTCAAAGGACCGGGATCCCCTTGAAGAAGCCGATCCGATTTCCCGGAAGCTGATCGAAAATGCCTGCCATGACTTGTCTTGTCAATATAGCGGCGGGTCCATTACTGTGAAGGGCAAGATCGAATAATTCAGAGGCAAGGGAGCGTCAATATTTTGAGAAGCAGATGTGATTTGCAAAATAGGAATTTTACGTAGGGGATAGGATATAGGAAATGGGGGATAGGCAATAGACAATAGGGGATAGGGGATGAGATAGGTATTGGGTAATAATAGTGATTATGGCTTTCACGACACGGCGAAATAAGTCTCACTATTCCCTATATCCTAATGCCTATTGCCTATATCCTATAACAAATCCATATTTATAGAGTAAATACCAATGAATCAATTAGAGTTTTTATCAATGAAATTGCATTGGAAGATTGGTTTTTGAAGTTATAATGTGAAAGTTGTTTTTGTTGCCGAAATATATAATAATCGGAGTTTATGGAGGTTAAAATGATTAAGAATAAGTATGTTGCATTTGTCCTGTTTGTTATTGCATTTTTGGCATTATGGAATCTGGCAGATTATCTGTACACGACTTTTATTACGAGTGGAACATATCATTTTTCAGCGGGTACCGATGTAGCTATCCCTGCTGCAATCGCAATCGTTTCCGGGTATCTTTTGTTTTTAAGGAAGAATTCTGACTGATAGATTTTAATTTGTGTATGAATGTCATGTGTATCATTTGCGATAGAATTCAAAAAATAAAGGACGGAACGAATCCGTATTTCGTAAAAGAACTGGATACAGGCTATGTTGTTATAGGAGATAATCAGCATTTCAGAGGGTACACCTTGTTCCTGTTCAAAGAACATGTGAAGGAACTTTATGAACTGGATGGTGAGGTCAGAGCCAGATTTCTTGAAGAAATGACTATCGTTGCCAAAGCTGTATCAAAAGCGTTTGGTGCAGAAAAAATGAATTATGAATGTCTTGGAAACGAAGATGCCCACCTCCATTGGCATCTGTTTCCAAGAGTCAGCGGTGATCTTGGCATGTATGGTAATGAAGGGAAAGGCCCTGTCTGGTGGTATCCGAAGGATAAAATGTATGCCGATGGCACCAGACCGAGCAGTGAAGAACTTGAAGAATTAAAATGGTGCCTGAAGAAAGAGCTTGATTTGCTGTCAACAAGTGGATAGGATATAGGGGGTAGTGAAGAGCCTCCGTTTCAATCCCAATGCTGTAAAAACAAATTACATTTGTCAGACAAATTTGTGATGGAATAATGGTGCGGGATTTGCGGAGTTTGGGTAAAATGGTTTAAATCGAAGAAAATTACATGAGACAAGGAATCTGTCCCCGTGTCTCACTTATACATGAAATGGAGGCTGTTGAGAATGAAGGATTTTTATATTCATCATCGTGAAAAGTTGAGTGATGTCACACGAGACCTGGCGGCAGTGGCGATGGGGACCAAAGCGGCAGACCTCTTGATCAAAAACGGAAATCTTGTCAACGTCAATGTTGGATATATCCAGGAAAACATTGACGTTGCTGTATCTCATGGGTTCATCGCGTATGTTGGAACGAACGCGAAGATCCTGACGGATGAACATACCCGGGTGGTGGACGCGAAGGGGCGCTATCTCGTGCCGGGGTTTATTGACGGACATATGCACATCGAAAGCTCGATGATCGATCCGCGAAATTTTGCCTGCGGGGTTTTACCGAATGGGGTGACAACGATTTGTCCCGACAATCACGAAATCACGAATGTGCTGGGCATGAAGGCTGTGAAGCTTTTCCATGACGTAATGGAGGGTGTGCCGATCAAGTGCCTGCTGGCGATGCCGGTCTGTGTGCCTTCGCTTCCCGGTATGGAGGATGCGGGGGCTGTGATCAGCGCGGAAGATGTGGCTGCTGCCTACGATCATGGCTGGGCACAGCTGCAGGGCGAGCAGATGAATTTTGTCGGCATGATCCATGGTGATCCGAAAGCTCATGCAATCAATAAGGCTACATTGGACGCCGGTGTGGTGGCAACCGGGCATTACCCTTCGCATGATCTGGAACAGGGGTTGAATGCTTTTATCGCTACCGGTCAGAACGCCTGTCATGAACTGACTGACAAGGCCGGTGCGATCCGCCGGGCGGAGCTGGGAATGTATGCGCAGATGCGCTATGGGACGGCCGGGTATGATATGCCGAATGCCATCAAGGCTTATACGGACAATCCGGGAATCGATGACCGCTTCTTCTGCATGGTCACGGATGATGTGGATCCCGCCACTGTCTATAACGATGGGCAGCTGCTGCGTGTGGTTCGGACTGCTATTCAGCAGGGTGTTCCGCCGATGAAGGCGATCCAGTATGTCACCATCAATGTAGCGCAGATGCTTGAAAAAGCCCGCTGGATCGGTTCTATTTCCCCCGCGAAGGCCGCGGATATCCTGATCGTCAGCGATTTGCCGGGTATGGTGATCGATGAGGTCTACAGTGATGGTGTGCTGGTGGCGGAAAATGGCCGGATGGTGGTGAATGTGCCGCACTATGATTATCCGGAATGGGCGCTGCACTCCGTTTATCTGGATAAGTTTACTCCCGATTTCTTTAAGATTTCTGCGGAAGGGCTGGAAAAACCCTGTGTGCGGGTGATGGACTGCATTCCCAATGTGCTGGAGATTCCGGAAGTATTTCTTGAAATGACCGCCGTTGACGGAGAACTGAAGGCTGATCCGGAGCGGGATCTGGCGAAGATTTTTGATATCTACCGTCACACACCGGATTATGGTGTGACCGGTTCGCATGGGGTAGGTTTCATCCGCGGAATCGGTATGCGTGCGAATTGCGCATATGCTTCGACGGTCGCTCATGACAGCCATAACATGATGGTGGTCGGAACGAGCGACGAGGCGATGGCGACAGCCGCGAATGCCCTGATCGAGTCGGAAGGCGGAATTGCTATTGTGGTGGATGGAAAGCTGGATGCCGTAATGGCGCTGCCGCTTGCCGGATTGATGACGCTGGAATCGGCGGAGGTCGCCGCAGCTCAGGTGATCCGCATCGAACGGTCAATCGCGAAAACAGGCTGTCCGCATTCCAAGATGGAAATGACGCTCAGCTTCGCTGCCCTTCCGGTGCTGGAGGAGCTGCACATCACCAACCGCGGCTATGTGCTGCTGAAAGAAGGCAAGGCTCCCGAACTGGTTCCGCTGATCGTCAAGTGACATGCTCTTGGCGTAGTACCGGGCCGGTCAATCACTGTGGCTGTAGCCCTCACGATTGACCGGCCATCGAGTTGCGTTGCCGCAATACCGGCTGTATTTTTTTGCATCATCATTGTGACGAGATTGCAAAAAATCTCGATCTACCGTAAATCATATTTTATTCTTACCGGTCAGAATGTATAAGGATTGAATCCATTGACTGCCATCACGAACCATGCAGTCGGAGCAACGTGAGGATCATTGGAATAATTCCATGATGAACCGTCAAACAAGTCGAGACCGGTCGGCAGCTGTTCCACTGTTGAGGCGGGGATCATTCCCCGGTATGTTTGAATATTTCGCAGCGCATTCAGCGATTCACCAGCTCGAACTTCATCCCCGAGCAGGCGGTACATCAGTGCCGTGAAGGCTGTCCCTTCCGGCCACCAGCCGCCGTTTCCATTTCCTTGTGAAAAAGGATATCCTCCCTCTGCCGTGCGCATGGAATCGACGGTTTCCAGTACATCCAGATACGGTTCAAATTCATCCTGCAGCGCCAGCTGGTTCCAGACCATACCATCCAGAACAACCAACCCTTTATTGGGAGTTCTACCATCATCACCGGTACCGGTATAAAAATACTTTTCATCTGCGGCATACATCGCGCGGATCAGCTGCAATGCAGATTCAGCCGCATCCGCATATCTCCGGTCACCGGTCAAATCATACAGGCGCTTGAAAACCGCATAAGCATCTATGTTATGTTCAATGGATTTATAAGTGAAATCATAAACTACATCCGCTTCCGGCCAGCCGTCATAACCACCGGTAAAGCCGTACCAGCCGTCAGTGTTTTCTGCAAGGATCCGATCCATCAGCAGTCGGGCAATTTCGCGGTACTTTTCATTACCGTAAAGGGCATCATACTGCAGCAGTGCCAACGCTGCATAGGAAGTATTCCCGGTGTTAGAACCGGTTTGATAACGGTCCTCATACCATGAGTTCGCATCCTGATCCCACCATCCGGGCATGTTGATCCCGTTTTCCCAGCCGTTGGCAGGTTCAACCGGACCGGCCATATAAGCATTGCGGATGCGGTCCGGTCTGTAACGGTCGTGCTCCACCGCGTAAACAAAACCATCCAGAATCTTTTTCGCAGCTTCCGGTTCATCATCAGAGATGAAAGCCATTGCCGCCAGCGCATTATCATAGGTATAGGCAGCGTTGCGGATATAGATATTTTCCGTATCATAAGAACGCAGCAGAGAAGGGCCTTCTGTCCATCCGGTATATCCTTCCGGTACAAAACGGATCTCGTCCAGATAAAACACTTTGTTCCCCGTCCCGGATTCTCCAGCGGAGAGCGCAAAACCGAAACCACAGGAAATCGAACTCATATCCGTCCCGCGCAGATCAATGACGTATTCCTGCCAGTCTTTCGTCAGGGTTACATATCCCAGTGATTGTTTGCGTGTACTGTCCGGGTAGGGAACCGTTGGAAAACCTGTATTTCCGTCATAGCCAAAACCGGCTGTAAAGAATTCCACTCTCTCCCCTCCCATTTCTCCTTTGGCATAAAAGCGAAGCTCCGCGGCACCTGTGAGATCGATCCCCTGATCGGAACTGAGTCCATCGCTCAGATGAGGCTCTGTTTCCCCTGCAGGAAGATAGCCGTTGAGAAAAAGCCAGCCGCCCCAATCGTCAGATGGAACATCTATTTCGCAGCGAATGGCGCTTTGGCCGGAACGGAGATCTTCCTTCCAGTTTTCGTCCATATCATGAACTGCATTTTCGATCCGGCCGAACATTTTTGCCTTTTGTGTGAAATGATTCAGTGAAAGAGAAAAATCACGATAAACATATAACACACCATTTCCTTCATCAAAACGGTCGATCAGTGCCGCAACTGCCTTATCTTTTGCCGCGTCCAGATGGTCGTTTTGTGCAGAAACATTCAGCACGCATGTCAAAATAATAAAAAACAAAATTTGATACAGGATATTTCTCTTCATAAGCCACAAACTCCCGAAATAATTGATCACATGCTTACCCTTGAGCATCCCTCCGGAGAGGAACGATCGTCTCATCTGCTCTATATTTTAATGATTGAAGGTCGTCACTCAAGTTCCCGTCTTTCGGACCAGATTCATTCTCAGTGATTTTTTCCGGCGACAGGTCCGGAACAGGTTCGTCCGGAATCCCGTCAAACCCAAGATGATCCAATTCAAAGTCTTTGACATAATCCTCGTAAGTATATTGTTCGTCTCTCACAGGTCACAGCTCCTTTGCTTCCTCAAAGGCACATCCGTTTTGTTTGGCGTAACGTTCGGCTTCGCTGCCTTTTTTCCCCCGGATCAGGATGCCCTCGGCTGTGCCATAACTTTCAAATACACTAATGATCGATTTTATCGAAGCCTTCATGACATCGCCGCTGATCCGCTGCTGTTTGCTGTTTGAGCTTGTATGGATCCCGATAAACACGAAATTCCCCATATAAGCCACGCTTGGCGGAATGGTTATGCACCGCAGATTCCGGCAGTTCTCAAAAGCCCGATGCTCAATTTCTGTAACACCGTCCGGGATGGTCACTTCAGTCAGATGTTCGTTGCCGGAAAATGCGTACTGTTTGATCTTTTTTACCCCTTGGGGGATCACATATACTGCATCCTCTTTTGATGCCGGATACCGTATCAGCTCAGAAATATCCCTGTTAAAAACAACCCCTCCCACATTTCTGTACTCCGTGCCGCTTCCATTTTCCAATCGTTCAAGCATCGAATAGTCCGGGATATACCCCGGATTTGACTTATAGTTTTTGATCCTTACACGCTTCAGCATCCCGCAGCCGTCAAACACTTTAAAGCCGACGCTCGTTACGCTGTCAGGCACGTTCACATAACTTAAAAGCGTACAGTTCTGAAATGCACAGTCATCCATGCACTTCACACCGTCAAGGATCTTCACACCGGTCAGCGCGCTGCATCCCGCAAACGCGTGTTCGCCGATGCTGTCAACACTGCCAGGGATCACCATCTTCCTGAGTCCTGTACATTCGAAAAACGCGTAATCTCCGATATTCTTCACAGTTTCCGGAATAATGATCCTCACGGGCTTTTTGCAGCGCATAAAGGCGGATTTCCCGATTTTTCTGATCCCATAAGGAATACATATGGTTTTTGGACAGTTACTGCCTTCATGATATTTCAGCAGGGTATTGTTTATCGGATCGATATCCATTTGTTCGGGAATGGGAAAACTGCATATCTCTCTGCCATCCAGCTCGGAAAAACTGTCTCCGTCGCGAAGCTCCTCAATGTCGGTGTATCCGTTCATCACCTCGATCGGCAGCAGCAATCCTTCGGAAACCTCCCCGCGAATTTTTACCGGTTTGATCTTCCGTTTTTTCCGGTGAAGAAAACCGCCGGTCAGACTGCAGATCTTCTCCGCGAATTCTTTATCAAGCTGACTGCCTGCGGGGAAAAACACCATGCGCTGCCCGGAGCTGCAGTTCTGATCCGTAATAACATGGTATCCAAGGATATTGGTGCAGAGCAATCTGTCGGCATTTTCATGCCTGCGCAGGTTCGTTATTCTTACGATCCATGCGCCGGGCATTTCATATCTTTCCCGTGCCGCGGTTTTGAGTGCAGCCTCAACGGAGGGGGGAACTTCTTTGAAAGCATTTTCCCCGATCATGGGCGTACAGTTCGGCTTGCTTACGAGCTTCAGATTTCTGCAGCCGCTGAATGCCAATTTCCCGATCTTTGTCAGGCTGTCCGGGAAATTAATATGCCAGAGACCTGTACAATCGGAAAAGGCAAGATCTCCGATCTCTTTCAGACCCTCCGGAAGCGTGACATGGTGCAGACTGCTGCAGTGTTCGAAAGCACTGTTTCCGATCACCATTACGCCCGGGGATATCGTGACACTTTTGAGATTCCGGCACCACGCAAACGCGCTTCCGCCGATCTTTGATACCCTTCCGCTGATATTGACACGTTCAAGCCTCAGACTTTCCTGAAAAGCGCCGTCACATATCTCCGTTACGCTGTCGGGGATCGTAACGTCGGTGATATGGATGCATTTACGGAAGGCCCAACTGCTGATAGTTACCACGTCTCCGGGAATAATGACCCGGTTTTCATTTCCGCGATACCTTTTCAGCACACCGTTTTCGATCACAAAATCTTTATTCATTGTTTTTGCCCAATTTTTCCGAATCTGTCAGATCCGCATCCATTAAATCCAAAAATCAGGATACTGATTCCTGTTTATTCAATATCCAATCGTTGTTTACACACCCCTATATAATTTGACTTTAATTATAAATGATTTCAAGGGGTATGGGTCCCTATGGATCGTTCATTTGACGCAATGCTTCCGGTACAGAGGAATATATCTTATAATAAAAAGCAGGAAGTTCATTATGGCTGAAGACCGGTATATTTTTCTCAGCTGCTCAGAGTATGAGCCGGAGGAGCGGATCGCTGTTTTCCGTGTGCTGCGGGAACTGGGCTGTGAGGTCCGCTGCACCGGCTGAACTGGAAAAACGTTATGTAAAGGAACCGGATATCCCGAAGCCGGGCCGCCCGTTCCCGGCTGGTTATCCGTATAAGGACGAGTTCGAATATCTCAGCCCGGATGACGCTGATTGACAATTCCGCGCTTTTCATCGCTCGGATTGTTCTTCAGGATCAAGAGGTAAAAAATGAGGCAGAAAAAAAGCGTGTTTCCCTTGAGAAAGTATCTCGAACCGGGAAAGTTTGTATCCTTCGGGCGGTATCGAGTCACCCCGGTCACCTGGCAGATAAAAGATAACACACCGATCACCTGGTATGTGAAGGAGGTCCGGAAGGATAGGGCATTGCTGCTCAGCCGTTACGGACTGGAGGTGAAGCCATATCATTCCGAAGCTGAAAATGTCACCTGGGAGACCTGCTCACTCAGAATGTGGCTGAATGGAGAATTCCTGAATACAGTGCTCAATGATGAGGAGCGGCAGGTGAAACTGCCGCAAAGAATTCCAGTATCAGCCTGTTTGCATCAATCCCGTTCAGTTTTTCGCTTGGCCAGGAATGCCGTCCATTTTTGACGAAGAGATGCCATACCTGGTTTTGGTTCTCATCACTTTGGCACTTTGTCATCACTGAGCCATTTTCCATCGTATCCGATTTGCAGATCTCAAGTCTGTCGGACTCAGCCCAATAGGTCATCACATCCTCAATAGCCGGATCCTTTGCGTATTTCGCGCTTCCGTCAATGTTTTTGGGAACAACATCATCCTTTTCTCCGGTGATCTGAAAGAAACTGACACTGTTTTCAGCTTTGCGCTCATCCCAGATCTTCACCGGCATCAGCCCTGCCACACTGACACAGGCTGAAAAGATTTCACCAGCCTCCATCGCAAGCCGATGCGTCATAAAAGCGCCGTTTGAAAAACCAACTGCAAAAGTTCTCTTTCCATCCAGAGAATACTCGTTTTGCAGATACTTTACCAGTGAAACCAAAAACGCTGTGTCATCGTTTCCCTCTGCGCTGATTCCGGAATTCCAGCCAACCGAGGAAACAAGGTCATATGGATTCGGTGCTCCAGTCACATAAGCGACCGCATATCCTGATGCATTGGCACCCTGTTCAAAATGGATCGTATTTCGAAAACTCTCTGCAGAATTTCCATAACCGGGCAGCATGATGACTAATGACTCACCTTCGGTATTCTCCGGAAGATCCAGTACAAAAATATGACGTGTGTTCTCATAGGTACAGGAAAAGGTGTTTCCTTTCATATGAACAACTTCCAGCCCGGTTCCGGGAACTTCCTCTGCCCGTGCGCGTTCCAATTTCCATCCGAAACCCAACACCATCAGCAACAGTAACAAAGCACCGAATCTGTTTATAATTTGACATCCGCACATTTCTTCATTCTCAGCAAAACCGTATTTTTGATAAATAGCTCTTGAACGTAAGTTTACAGGTTCATAAGAAAGCCATGATTATATGATAGCACGTGTACCGCGGAAAAGACAAGAGCCGTTTTGGATGCAGCCAGGAGCATTCGATCAGAACGGATAATGGAGCTGTGATTTTAGAGTCAGATGTTTGCCTCGCAGATCAGATGAAAAGCGAAAACCAGAGCTGTTACGGCATCCGGCATTATGATGGGAAGATCGAAGATTTTCTTCTTCACGGAATGAAAACCTTTCTTCTTCCAGTATTGTCCGTTATAAAACCGGAAAAAAGTATCCGGATTTGACGGAACATAAGAAATCATCAACCTTCTTTTCTGATCATTTTGAACATCCCCGGCCCGTCCCATTCGCAGGGGCGTTCCTCGAAGCCTTTTCCGAGATAGAACCGTACAGCGGATTTAGTGCTGATCAGTTCCAGGGTCACTGCCCAGCCAGGAGCGATGACGTTCATGATAAACGACTCCACAGCATTCATCAATAGAGTCCCTGCCCCCTTACTCTGATAATTGGGAATCACTGCGAAGTCTTTCAGATAGAAGGACATCCCGCCATCTCCGATCAGCCTGACCATTCCAACAGGCAACTCACCATCATAAGCAGTGAACGTCGCCAAAGTATGTTCAAGTGCTGTCCTGACCTGCTCGATGCAGGGCGGCTCCCAGCCATTGGAAGAATACAGCACCAGAAATAGTTCAGGTGTCAGTGAATTGATTTTTATGACCATGATTGTCTCCGTTCTATTTCCTTAAAAAACCTCGTGCCGTTCATGATCTCATTTGTCAGATACTCCCCATCATAAAACAGTGCGTAGGTCGTGACCGGTGTCGGCGCGTTCTGTGCGGTTTCTCTGCTTTCAAGATGGATAGCTTTAAAGCGGATATTGTGTTCTTTTGCGGTCTGCTCCACGATTGGCACATATTTCGCGTTGAACGGGCATTGGCTCGTGAAAAAAAGCACATAGCCGCTTTCCTCTACATGCGGATGCCTGGCGCATTCTTTGATGCGAGGCTTCACGGCATCCGGCGCAAGGGGCAGATGCCAGAGTTGAATCCCGTTATCAGCCTCATCACATACCTCAAAGCCCTTGTATTTCAAGTATTTCGGGTCAGCAAGATAGGGCCTCTTCTTCTGAGAGGACAAAATACAAAGTCCGGCTTTTCCCTTGCCTTTGCTGTCTTCGATGCACGCGCCAAGCAGATCGTTTGAATACCCATGTCCTTTGAAGGAGCCTGAGACCCACAGACAGTCGATGTACATATATCCGTCAGCAGAAATTGGATTCCAGGCATTTTCCGCCGGGATGTATTCAATGAAGCACTTCCCTCGTTCTGTGCTTTTGAGAAACACAAGACCATCGTCAAAGCGTTCCGCAAGCCACGCCTTTTTTGACGCGACCTGAATATCCCGATTATTGGAAATGGCGCAGCAGATATGCTCATTTTCCAGATTTTCCTTTGTTACTCTGATATATTCCATGTGATTTTCTTCACTCCTAACCTTTGGGTTGATTGTTTTGGGCTCTGAAAATGAATCCTGTTTGTATAATAAACTATTGTGTTGAAACCCGATAAAAGCGTGGTCCTTCTTTCCCAAATGATCCTGACGGTCGGAATCCACATTTTTCCAGAACATGCTGGGATATCCGGTTTCCAGGTTCCGTTTCTGCTTCCACGCGGGTCACAGCAGGCTGCTGCAGCGCCCAACTCACCGCAGCGTCAGTTGCCTCGGTGGCATACCCTTTTCTCTGATAGTCTTCAAAAATACCGTATCCGATTTCCACAGTGCCGTTTGTGCCTAATCCTTTAAAACACAGGTCCCCGATTTGCGTCCCGTCCCATAACTCGATCATCCACATGGCGTACCATTGCCATTGTTCGGGGTGACACAGACAGCCGTCCATCATTTCGGAATACGCCTTTTTGAGTTCTTCATCCTGTTCGGAAGCGATCACGCCTTCCATTTGTTCCTTTGAAGCGGGGTATAACCGCAAGCGTTCTGTTTTAATCAAAATTTTTCCGGGACAATCAGACTCACATTCTCTGATCCAGTTGTCCAGAAACCGCATCTGCTCATCCGTATGGAACCAGTGCCCGCCGTTTTCCATCACCATCAGTTTTGCGCTGTGCTCCTTTACAAAGGATGTGATTGTTTCGTATGATGTCATGTGATCTCGGGTGCCATAAAGGATTTTCGTGGGAACATCCCATTTCACGGGATGCTCGCGTACATAGCACAGATAGTCCCACGACAGATCTTCACCGAAGTCAGTAGTGATCACTCGTTCCGTTTTCAGCCGTTCCTCAGTCATGTTGGCCCAGCCCATCATATCGAAAATCAGCCGCTCCATATCGACGATGGGTGAGATGAAATAAGCCCTTTTTAGTATGGCGTCAATTCCGGCACTCATGCTGAAATACGCCCCAATACTGTTGGCAATCAGAATAATACTTTCGTACGCTTCTTTCAGTTTTTCTGCCGCGGTACGGATCTCCGTGCCGGTTTCCCAAGGGGTAAAGGTTTTGTATTCCAGTCCGTAAACCTCGCAGCCGGGAAACAAAAGCCTGTAGTGCTCGCTTTCTGCGGCGCGTCCTCCTTTGCCGTGAATGTATAATACAGCATCTTTCATAGGTACCTCGTTATGGCATACAATCATCAGAGTTTACTGATCGTTTCTGTTATCGAAAGGCTGCGGATCCATTAGCTTTTTCTTTTCTGGTAAAAGATGTACCCATCCTCAACCTTTATGATCCGATAGCCCAATCTTTTGTAAAAAGCATTTGTCCGCTCATTCCAGCATGGGGTATCCAGATCAAACTCAGCGGCACATGGGAAATTGTTTTCTATGCATTCCATCAAACGAATTCCGTAACCGTTTCTATGATAGACGCTATCGATAAAAATCCTGCCAATGTATACGCTGTTTTTTGTTTCATCCGGGAATATAATGGCTGCTCCTACCAATTCTTTTTCTATCATTGCTTGATACAAATGCCCCTCCCGGGCCATCTGTTTATGCCATTCTATTGAATCAAATTCAGGCGGGCACTCGCCTTTTATTCCGCCAACATTTACATCTGTTTCAAAAGCTCTGATAGACATATCTACGATTTTTTCCACCTGATTTGCTTCCGCTTTGACAATATGCATCCCACTTCTCCCAACTGTCTTACAAATGCCGATTTATCATAGGGGATAGGATATAGGCAATAGGCAATAGTGTATAAAAACAATTATAGCTGCTGCGCTCGCCAAAAAACTCTCACTATCTCCTATCTCCTATATCCTATATCCTATTCCCTAAATTCTACGCAAAATCATATCTTGTCCCGTGTGAAAGCAGTACCGCATCTGTTAATTTTACCTGCAGGATAATCGTATTCTTGTCGCTGAAATCGTTGTGTCCGTTATCGATCCAATCCGAAAAGGCAGCTCTGTTTTTTCCTGTAAGTAAAAAATCCAAGTATAACCAGCATGATTCCGGAAACGATCATCAAAAGCTTCAGTGATATGACATCGGCTAACGGTCCGAAGACCGCCATGCCCAGCGGCAGTGCCAGACTGTAAACAGAGCCATAGAGCCCGAACACTCTTCCAAGCATATCTGTCTGAGTTTTTTCCTGAAGAAATGTTGTACTCGCCGTCTGAACGATCGTGAGAATGATGCCGAACATCGCCATCAGAACAAGATAAACAGGAAACAATTTTGGGAAAGTAAGCAATACAGCAAGCACTCCAAAGCCCGCGATACCTGCACAATAAATCTTCATGCGGTCTCTATTCCCGGCAAAAGAAGCCATTATCAGTCCGCCCACAGTCATTCCCGCAAAACCTGCAAGCTCCACACCGCTGAGATAAATGTAGCTGTCGGAGAAATACCGCGTCACATACAGTGAGCATAAAAAAACTGCGGGTACACACAGGAAAATATACAATCCATAGCTGAAAAGCAGATACTTTAGTGAAGCCTGTGATAACACATAGGAAAAACCATTCTTCATATCAGCAAACACGCTGCTGCTTTTTCCACTCTGCTGAGTTCCAGCCGTTTTATGAACCGGAACAGGAACAAAACAAAGGATCCCGATACCAATCACAGCCGTGACAACGTCGATCATCAGAACAGCCGCGAGCGGCATGAAAGACAACACCAGCCCCGCAGCGGCAGGTGCCGCAAACTGTACTGCTGACTGTATGGATGCATTATAGCCGTTGACTTTCAGCAGTTTCTCTTCAGGTACAAGTGATGGTATGACGGCAGATACTGCCGGGGTCTGTATTCCCGCTCCAACTGAGCGGATAAAGGATATTCCGATAAGTGCCGCCATCATTGCTCCGGTATCAGCAAACTGCGGGATCAAAAACACAAGCAGACAGGTGAATACAGCGATCATCGTATCTGCCGCAATGACCATCTTTTTTCGCGAATAACGGTCTGCCCATACACCGGCAAAAAATGAAACAACGAACTGGGGCAGGTAAGAACTTATTGTAAGCAATGAGACCCACAAGCCCGATGATGTTTCTCTCGTGACAAACCATACGATCGCAAAAGAGACAACTGACGATCCAAACAGCGAAATCGCCTGGCTTGATAAAAACAATGTAACATTCTTTTTCCAACTATTCATTTGCGGTGTTCTTTTATGATCCAAGTACAGTTTCTTTTTTACTGATTAGAGCAAGCACCTCGTCAAGTTTCGGCGGATGGAGCGGAAGGGGAAATCTCGAGATGGCGATGGCGGAGCAGGCGCTCGCAAAACGGACTGTTTGTTTATTTTTCACACTCCCGCATTCGCGATTGCCGCATATGTGTCTTCCGGGATCATGGGCGTGCTGATCTCAGCCAGCAGCTCCGGGGCGATTCCGCCTGTTTGGGCATACTGTTTCCCTGCCAGCTTCACCAGTTCCAGTCTGGGAATAGTGACTTCGGCTGCCTGCGGCACATTGAACATGGGACTTTCCGGAACGGTGATGATTGTGTGATTGTTCGGAAAACACAGCTTAAACTCCGCGACCGCGGGCTCAAAGTTATGTTTGCTGTTCGGAAATCCGCAGCCGCAGATCATCAGATAGTGCAGGTGAGAAAAATCAGCCTGGCCGACGTGCTCATAACGATCTCCAACCTTTTGCATCGCCAAACTGCTGAGCGGCATGGTGCGGTCAAGCAGCGCCTTCAACGGAGCCGGCATCCCGTAACAGTACAATGGGAAGCTGAACATCAGCAGATCGCTTTCGAGGATCTCGTCCAGAATTTCACGCATATCGTCATTATGGATGCACGTTCCGCCGATGCGTTTGCAGGTGAAACAGCCGGTGCAGTATTCGATATGCTTTTCGGTGGTATGGATGATATGTACATCCTGTGCCGAAACCTCGTTCATCCCGTCCAGAAAAGCCTTCGTGATGTGCAGTGTATCGCTTTTTTCCTTCTTCGGACTTCCGTTCAATACAAGTATTTTCATTTTTCCCTCACTCTAACGTATGGCGCATAAGCATTTATGATTGCCCAAATATCCATTTAATAGGCATTTTCATTCAGCTCATTAAACCCAAATATGGCAGAGAAAAAATTATCCCTTCAGATTTTCCCTTGCTTCAGAATTGTTGGATGTGATCATGCCGAGGGTTGGGCAGCCTTCCATCTCAGGACAATCGCCGCAGGTCGTCACGCCCTTTTCCATAGCGCAATGACGGATGCCGCACAGGCTTTCGCAGAATACGGTTTTCTTTCCATCAGCCCGGCAGCCTTCACAATTTATATCCTCCGGTAAAATGAGCGTTTGATTCAGTTCGCTCCAAAGCTTCGCTGTTTTTTCGCGAAGTGCCTGATCGTTATTGAATGTCGCAAGATATGCATCGCATTTCCCGCAATTAAGTCCGCAATATGCAATCATTTTGTCCATAATGCTTATACCTTTCTCTGTTTTTCTTTAGATTCCGGATCCTCTTTCACATTCTTTTTTTGATAGATACCGGCTGTTGAGAGAATCCTTATTTTTTTACAAGTTCCCTGAAAACCGCATCACGGTCGAACTTTCCTTCCGGCAGTCCGGGAATCTCCTTATATGCCTTGCAAACGGAAAGGCTTACTTCCGTAAGGACTGCACTCATTTCCTCATCTGTGTACGGACAGCCATCTGTAACGATCAGTGTTGCGAAGCTGAACACAACCAGCCATAGATCACGAAAATAACAATCAGCTGTATGTGCATCCATGTTGTAGATCCGCATCAATGATTCGCGCGCCAGATCCTGTGAAAAGCGCAGCGCCTCCATGGCACCTCCGGAGGCAGTGCTCGGCTTTGTAAGAAAGAGCAGCTTATAAAGTTCCGGTTCTTCCTTTGCAAACCTGATGTACTGCTGTCCGACGCCAAGGAAGGGAATAGGACCTGACAACCCGAATTCAACATATTCACGATATCGTTCTTTCGCGAATTTATATACTTCTGCCTTGAGTTCTTCCATCGTACTGAAATATGTGAATATCGGTCCGAC
>CADATZ010000007.1 GCA_902791025.1 uncultured Chloroflexota bacterium
CACGGAGCAGCCAGAATACTGAGGAATTATCTCGTGTGACCCGATAGGGTCACGGGGACGTTTCCTGCATGTCCCGCAGCGAAGCAAGGGTCATCAGGAAGCGTCCCCTCAATACCGTGCCGGATCAAGGGATGAGTGCATGTCAGACAAACCATCTTCCGCGAGATTGAGCGAGGTATTGTGGGGAACGTACCTCAACCTGCTTTGTAAGGTGCGCGCTTCGCTCGATTGGATTCAGAGCAGGAGCTTCGCCTCTGCTTCGCGACGGGTCACATGAGATACGTCCCCGTTCCCCACTCAGCGCTCTGGCTACTTCATGAATAGTAACATTGACAGTGTTTATAAATGCAGCTTTTTTTCATGTCACTATGATGAATAATTTTTTCATGGTAGAATTGAGAAATCCTTATTATCAATCAATAACATCAGGTCAGGTTTATAAATATGAATGAGTCGAAAGATAAAAAGACCGTCTGGTATTGGTTCCGCCGGGCTCTTGGAGTTTACAGCAATCCACCTTATGTGGAAAATCAGCTGCGCGAGGCGGACGTCAGAGGTGCCTTATTCCTCACCGGCGTCGTTACGATCGTCGAGATTTGGATGCTGCTCCGCTATGTAAAAAACTGGGTTCTCCCCGGTGAAGTGGAAACTCTGGGAGAATTTTTTCACTACACGAAAGATTATTGGCTCCTTCTCATCGCATCTCTTTTGCTTTTCACTTACAGCTCTTTATATCTGAGGGGAAAAGCCAGTCGCCTCAAAGAATTCAGCGGCGCCTTCATTTTCCTCTACTACCTCTTTGCCATGTATTTTGGCATCACGACCGCCCAACACGATTTTTCCCGCGGACGAATGATCATCTGCTTCCTGACCTTCCTGATGTATGCCACTATCATTTGTATCTGGCGCCCTTATACATCCATCCTGTTGGTTTGCGCGTTCGGTTTTGGCTTTCTGTGGCTGCTCAACAATCGCACTTTCGACAAAGCCGGCAATGCACTTCATCTTTCAGAAGGCGACACCATCAACTACATCACTTTCATGCTCGTCCTCTTCATTCTGTCGATTTCCGTCTACTACCAGCGCTACCGGGACGCCTCAAAATCCTGGAAGCTGGAGCAGATCGCGGTAACCGATGACCTCACCGGCATGCCAAACATCCGCAAATTTGAGGAAGAGACAAAGGAATACCTGTATGAACGTTTTTCCGTCGGAGAACATCCGATTTATCTCGTACTTGACATCGCCAACTTTCAGACCTACAACGACCGCTTCGGCTATTCCGGCGGAGATCAGCTGCTCATCCACATGGGGAAGATTCTCCGGTCTGTCTTTCCGGATGAACCCGTCGTGAGGGTATCCGGAGACAACTTCGCCGTTCTTACCAATGCAGAGGATTATAAAGAACGGGTTGCAAATATCCGCAGACAACTCAAAACCGCATATCCGACAGAAACCTATCTCAACATCAAGGTTGGTTCCTACCGGGCGAAGGGAAATACAAAGAACGCCCGTCATGCCATTGACCGCGCCCACCATGCGCTGAAATACCTGCACAACTCGGATAATGAATTCATCATCGAATATGACGAAAAGATGCGCAAGGATCACAAACTCAAGGAATATGTCCTGAACAACCTTGAAAAAGCAGTGAATGAAGGATATATCAAAGTCTACTATCAGCCGGTCATGTGGTCTGAGGACGGGACGATCGCGGGATGCGAAGCGCTTGCCCGCTGGATCGATCCGGAAATCGGATTCCTTTCACCGGGGCTGTTTATTCCCACTTTGGAAGATGCCCGTCAAATCCATAAGCTGGATTTATGCATTTATGAGTCTGTTTTCAAAAACATCCGGGAATGCATGGATCAGGGACTGCAGATCCTGCCGGTTTCCATGAACTTCTCCCGTCTTGATTTCGAGCTTATGGATGTGGTCAAAGAGCTCAAATCCCTGATGGATAAATATCAGATCCCAAAGGAATATCTGCATGTGGAAGTGACCGAAAGCGCCCTTACCTCCGACGTCAGCGGTATGAAAAAGGCGCTGAAGGAACTCAGCGATGATGGGTTTGAGATCTGGCTGGATGATTTCGGGTCCGGTTATTCTTCATTTAACGTTCTCAAAGATTTCCGCTTTGATCTGCTGAAGATCGATATGGAGTTTCTGAGGAACTTCTCGAAAGACAATGAGAACGCAAAAAAGATCATCTCCACCATCATTGATCTCGCGGAGAAACTGCACATGGGAACCGTCGCTGAGGGTGTGGAAACCCTTGACGCTGTTGATTTTCTCCGTGAAGCCGGCTGTGGCAGGCTCCAGGGTTATTATTACGGCAAACCGATGCCTTTTGAGGAGCTCCGATCTAAAATCGATAATGGGGAATATAGAGTTAGAAGTTAGAAGTTAGAAGTTAGAAGTTGGTAGTTAGTAGTTAGTAGTTAGTAGTTGGTAGTTAGATTGCAGAAATTGCAGGTGAACGCTCAGGTTGATTGATTTGAGCGTTCTTTTTTTGTTTTGTATAGGACATAGAGTGCGAAATGAAATCTTGTGCAAAAAAAATGACAAATGATTGATTTTTTACGACTAATAGCAACTTGACATCCAGTCTTTTTGATAATAAGATATATTACATAAAATGCCGCTGAATCAGTGGGTACAACCGCGCCGGCGGGTCTTCATGTTTATCAAAAGAAAGGAAAAATTCAATGAAGAACAAGAAACGTTTTTATTCACTTTTTGTATGCCTGATCGTTGTGCTCATGGCACTGACGACCGCCGCATTTGCGGACAGCAACAAACTGACCATTTACACCGCTTTTCCTGAAAGTGAAGTGATTTATTACTTCAATAAATTCACAGAAGAAACCGGTATTCAAATTGAATATATCCGTCTTTCCGCCGGTGAAATGCTCACCCGTGTCGAAGCCGAAAAGGAAAACCCGCAGGCTGCTTTGATGTTCGGCGGCTCCACCGACAACTACATCGCCGCCGCTGACCGCGGTTTGTTCGAACCTTATCAGTCTCCTGAACTGGCCAACACCCCGTCGGCTTACCTCGATCCGACCGGCAACTGGAACCCGATTTATGTCGGCTGCATCGCCTTTGCCTGCAACACTGACTGGTTCGAAGAAAACGGATACGAATATCCGAGCACATGGGAAGATCTTCTCGACGAAAAATACAAGGGTGAAATCATCATGGCCCACCCGGCGACCTCCGGCACCGCCTACACCGTTCTGGCAACCCTGATCCAGCTCATGGGCGAAGAAAAGGCCTGGGATTATCTGGCAAAACTGAGCGAAAACATGAGCCAGTTCACAAAATCCGGTTCCGCTGCTCCGAACGCTGTAGCACTCGGTGAAGCCGCTATCGCTCTCACATTCTCCCATGACGCTCTGCAGCTCACTCCGGAAGGCTATCACATCGCTTTGTCCTTCCCCTCTGACGGAACCGGTTTTGAAGTCGGTGCAGTCGCCCTGATCAAAAACGGTCCTGCCGACGAACAGGAAAACGCAAAGAAATTCATCGACTGGATCTGCTCCATTGATGGACAGGGCTCCTATGCCGAAAACGATTCCTTCCGTGTACCGACCAACACCCAGGCGCCTGTTGCAAACGGTCTGGTCACCCTGGATCAGGTTCCTGTGATCGATTACGATGCAGTATGGGCTTCCAACAACAAAAAGATGTACTGCGACGAATTCGAAAACCGCATCATCGCGAAGCCGGAATCCTAATTGAAGTTAGAAGTTACAAGTTTGAAGTTTGGCAGTTTGAAGTTAGTGTAATTCTCAAACTGCCATCAATCAAAAATTATTGAAATAATAAACCGGGCTCCCTTCCGTGTTCGGAAGGGAGCCTTTCAAATAAAGTCATTGTTCATACGTTTTAGGGGAGAATTTATGGAAGTCACCTCAGATGGGCGGGGAAAATCCGCCGCTCAAATGAAACGGATAAACGATACCAAAAGCATTCTGCGGCAGCCGATTTTGCTTATCGCCGTCATCGCAACGATCGTGCTGCTATTGCTGTTCGTGGTATATCCTCTTGTAAAAGTTCTTATATTCAGCCTTACTGACGAAACCGGTGCCATTTCACTTGAAAATCTGCGGAATATCGTTTCTTCATCAAGATATCTGAAGGTATTCAGCAGAACCATGCTTCTCGGTCTGATCGTTGCGATCCTGGCGACTATTGTCGGATACATATTCGCCTACACCATCACACGTGTCAATGTTCCGCTAAAAGGGTTCTTACGAACAATTGCCACACTGCCGATTTTATCACCGCCTTTTGTGCTGAGCCTTTCCGTGATATTTCTTTTCGGGAAACAGGGACTTATCACAAAAAATCTGCTGGGAATCAAAGGAAATAACGTTTACGGCATGCCCAGCCTGATCGTCGTACAGGTAATGAGCTTCTTCCCGATTGCTTACCTGACGCTTTCTGGGATATTGTCTTCCATCGATGCATCTGTGGAAGACGCAGCCTGCAATATGGGCGCAGGCAGATGGAAAACCTTCTGGACAGTCACTTTCCCGCTGTCACTGCCCGGCATCATCTCCGGCGCACTGCTTGTCTTCATTCAGTCCCTGGAGGATTTTTCAAATCCGGCAACGATCGGTGGTGACTATACGACACTTTCCATTGAAGTATATAACATCATAACCGGTTCCTATGATATGCGCAAAGGCTCGGTACTGGCGATCCTGCTTCTCGTTCCCGCAGTGACCGCTTATCTGCTGAATAAATATTGGGTCAATAAAAAGAGCTTTGTCACCGTAACCGGCAAACCGACACAAGCACGCAAGATGATCGACGAGGCGCACATCAAATGGCCTCTTTTCATCATCTGCATAATTTTTACAGCCATCATCTTGCTGTTCTACGGCACAGTGATCTACGGCTCATTCGTCCGTACCTGGGGTATTGATTTCTCAATGACACTGGATCAATACCGCCGCGCGCTGCAGTATGGCACCGGAAGCCTGCAAAACTCGATCATACTGGCAGTTATCTCCGCAATCATTGGCGGTTTACTCGGCATGATCATCGCTTACATCACAGCGAAACGCGACTATTACGGGAAGAAATTCATCGAAGTTTCATCCGTATTGATGTTCGCGGTTCCCGGGACGGTTTTGGGTATTTCTTATATTCTGGCGTTCAACACCAAACCCCTCCTTTTGACCGGTACAGCAGCCATTCTCGTGATCGTCTTCACCTTCCGGAATATGCCGGTCGCCATTGAATCCGGCACCACAACGCTTTTACAAATTGACAATTCAATTGAGGAAGCTTCAACGATCCTGGGCGCAAACAGCGGATACTCCTTCCGGCGTATCACCCTGCCCCTTCTGAGAAACGCCTTCTTCTCCGGGATTGTCTATTCATTCACAAAAGCGATCACTGCCGTCAGTGCTGTGATCTTCCTGATTTCACCGCGCTGGACACTGATCACCAGCAAGATTTACGGACTGTTCGATCTGGCAAAATACGGGCAGGCGTCTGCCTTAGTCACCATGCTTATCGGCATTTTGCTTGTATTCATCGGGATTTTCAACGGATTGATCAACCTGCTGCTCGCACCGCGCTCAAAGGTGCCCCAATTAAAGAATAAAGCGGAGGATAATAAATGAGTCAAACAAACTTTACCTCTGAATTCAGTAAAAAGAGTTCAAACGTCATTTTGAAGGACATCACAAAAATTTTTCAGCAGCCCGACACCGGGAAAGACTTTGTCGCTGTAAACCATATCAACCTGGAAATCAAAGACGGAGAAATGGTCACACTGCTCGGCCCCTCCGGCTGCGGGAAAACAACCACGCTCAGAATGGTTTCCGGTTTTGAATACCCGACCAGCGGAAGCGTATTGATCGGCGGACGGGACGTAGCAAAAGTACCGCCGAACAAACGGGGTATCTCGATGGTTTTCCAGAGCTACGCGCTGTTTCCGCATATGAATGTCTGGGACAATGTCGCCTACGGTCTGGATGTCGCGAAGGTCTCCAAAGAGGAAATGATCCGGCGCACTGAAAAAGTGATGGATATGATGCAGCTCAAGGGAATGGAACGGCGCTTCCCGAACCAGCTTTCCGGCGGACAGCAGCAGCGTGTCGCACTCGCCCGTGCGGTTGTGATCGAGCCAAGCGTACTGCTCTTTGACGAGCCGCTGAGTAACCTGGACGCCAAACTTCGTGAAAGCATGCGGGATGACCTCCGCGCTCTCCAGCAGCGGCTGGGAATCACTTCCCTTTATGTTACGCATGACCAATCCGAAGCGATGGCCATTTCCGACCGCGTGGTCATTATGAAGGACGGCAATATCGTCCAGCAAGGCACACCGTCTGAAATCTATGAACAGCCTGTCAACCGTTTTGTCGCGAACTTTATCGGTAAAGCGAACTTCATTGAAGGTGTTTACAAAGGCAGAGAAGGCACCTCAGCTGTAGTCGAGATTGGAGACGATAAATTTGTTATTCCAAAACCCGGCGTGATGCCTGATGTTGAAGCAGGTTCTTCCTGCTGTCTGACGATTCGGCCGGAATCGATCCATCTGAGCAAAGAGAATGGTCCGCTGATGGGGACGATCAAACGCGCTACCTATTACGGGACCAAGATCGAGTACGAAGTAGAATTGCATGATCAATCTGTGATCGTTGAGGTCTACAATCCGCAGCTGACAGAACGTTTCCAGACCGGAGAAAAGGTTTCACTGAATCTCATCGAACAATGCGTCCGCGTGCTTAAATAAGATAGTATTTAGAATGAAATAACTCAGTGTCGCACATGGGGGCAGGCTAAACTCCCGCTCTGGATCCAAACGAGCGAAGCTCGCACCGAACAAAGCGGGATCCCCATGTGCTCCATTTTTATTAGATACGAATTTGTTATTGAAATATCACCGAACCGTAAGCAAGCGCCTTACCGGTTTCGGCGTCGAAGAGAGCCAGACAATCGCCTGTCAGATCCAGTTCGACAGCTGAATCGATTGGAAAATCGACTGAGCCGAACACAACGGCTGTCAGCATCGTTCCATCGCACATGACCTGGACGGTGGTTTCCATCCCGGTTGGGAGGGTTGAATAGATTTTACCTTTGATCGGGCCTTTTTCTTTGATCGGCATAAATTCCGGACGCACACCGATTATCACATTGTCAGGGCAGGATTCAACAGCTTCTTTTCTCGTAAAATGCACTGTTTCGTCAAATATGGAAAGCTTTAATCCCTTCCCATCCGTGCTGAGCTTTTTTGCCGGGATAAAGTTCATCGTCGGGTTTCCGACGAAACTCGCCACAAATTTGTTTGCGGGGCGATTGTAAACTGTGAGCGGCGGATCGTACTGCTGCAGCAAACCGTTTTCCATCAGGCATACCCGCGTGGAGAGCGTCATGGCTTCCAGCTGGTCATGTGTAACATATACGAATGTACTGTTGGTGTCGGAGTGCAGACGTTTCAATTCTGCCCGCATTTCCTGCCTTAGCTTAGCATCCAGATTGGACAACGGTTCATCCATAAATAACACCTTAGGACTTGGTGCCAGGGTTCGGGCAATCGCCACGCGCTGCTGCTGTCCGCCGGAAAGCTCCGCGGGATAGCGTTTCTCAAACTGCTCAATTCGCAGCAGTGCCAGCAGTTCATCCACCCGCTTGCGTATCCGGGTCTTATCCCACTTCAGCATTTCAAGCCCGAAGGAGATATTTTCAAATACCGTCATATGCGGCCAAAGGGCGTAATTCTGAAACAAGAAGCCGATATCACGCTTGTTCGGCGGCAGATTGATCCCTTTTGAGGAATCATACACGGGCTGACCGTCAATCAGAATGCGGCCGGTGGTTGGAGTTTCCAGACCCGCGATCATCCGCAGTGTTGTCGTTTTCCCACAGCCGGAGGGGCCCAGCAATGTTACAAAACCCCGGTCTTCGATTTTGATGTTCAAATCATCGACCGCCACGAATTTGTCAAAGCGTTTGGTTACATTTTCCAGAATAATTTCAGGCATTTTACCCTCCGATTCCTTTATCAAACGAAGCTCCGGTCAGCTTGTTTGTCAGATTGTTGATAATAATAATCACCACAATGATCAGCAGCGTCACAGCACTGCCGTATTGGGCGTACCCTGTCTCGTTGAAAGAAAACAGCATGGTCGTCAGCAGATAACGGGCATACGGAACCAACAGCGTAAACAGCGCCACTTCACGCATCACCGACATCACCGGCAGCAGATACCCCGAAAGGATCGAGCTTTTCTGAATCGGGAAAAGGATGCGCGTCATCCGCTTCACCCAGGGTGTTCCAAAGATAATCGCTGATTCTTCGATTTCCGGCGCGATCTGCAGCATACTGTTCACCCCGGAACGGGAGGCAAAGGGCAGGAACTTGACGGAAGCCACCAGCACCAGTAATCCGAATGTACCGTATAAAAATTTGAATGACTGAGACGTCGCCACAGCCAGGTAAATCGTACCAAAGGACATGGCCGGCATCAGGTAGGGGAAGAAGGCCAGACTTTCCACCATCTGGGAAAGCTTCGTACCGCGCCGCTGCACACAGGCATAACCGATCAGCATACCGCTTGTACCCACGATCATCGCCACGACCAGCGCCAGCAGCACCTGTCTTCCCAGAGCCTTCCACATCGTGGGGTTCAACAGGATCCCGGAAATCATCCCCGTCTCATAAGTAGACCCTTCCGTACCGATCCAGAAATCAAGCGTCATGTTGGAAAACCGGTAGTTGCCCGGCTGCTTGATAACGCTTTCCAAAGCGAAAGAGACAAGAGGAACAATGGCGAAAAAGACGGTAAAGATAATCATGATAATCGAAATCGGCCAGTTCGCGCCGCGCAGCTTCACCAGGGAAACCTGACCGGATTTTCCGGTGACAGTTGTGAAGGACTTGCGCTTTCCGGTAAACCATTGGTTGATCCCCAGAATAAAACAGCCCATAGCGATAGAGACAAAAGCAATGATATACCCCTGTCCCTGATACCCGGCCTGGATCAATGCACGCATCTTGGTCGAAAGGGTGAACATCTTCACCGCGGACCCAAGAAACACCGGAACCGTATAGGAACTGAAGCCGGATGAAAAGATCAGCAGAAAAGTAGAAAGGATCGCCGGGATAACGATCGGCACAGTGATACGCTTGATGATCGTCCAGCGGGAAGCCTTCAGGATCGTCGCGCTTTCTTCAAGCGTCGCGTCCATATTCTTGAGAATACCGCCGATCAGCAGGTAGGCAAAAGGAGAATAATGCAGTCCGATCACAATGATCATCGGGAAGATGCCATAGACGAACCACTCCGGCATACAGATACCGAAAACCGATTCCACCATCCCGACATTCCCTCCGCCTACTTTACTGTTCTGGAACATATTCGTCCAGAAAAGGGCTAAGGTCCAGGCCGGCATCATGTAGGGAAAGACAAAGACCGAGGAGATGAAGCTTTTGCACTTCAGGTCCGACCGGGTGATAAACCAGGCGACGGTTCCGCCCACAATGATTCCCAAAACGCCTGAACCGCAGGCCACAATGAAAGAATTCAGCAGCGGCGTCCAGAAATTGACCCGGCTCCAGTCATCCCCCGCAAAAAGCCTTTGGAAATGCTTCAGCGTAAAGGAGCCCACATCCATACGGTAGAGTTTCTTTTCCGTACCGATATGGACCGTGAACATATTGGAGAGCATCGTGATCAGCGGGATCAGTGACAGAATGATCAATGTCACGAGGAAAACCACCAGCAGGATATTCGCCGGTTTCGCAAAGAATGCCTTGATACGGTATTTCAGCGGTTCTTTTTCAGGATTCTGATAACTCTGCGTCATGAGGCCTCCCTACAATTTGTCAGGAATTTGGAGTCAGAAATGAGGAGTTTTATCATTTCTGATTCCTAATCACTAACTTCTGACGTAAAACTCTAAAAATTTTTCAGGTCATCCGGTTCAGCAGATGACCTGAAAATTTGAACTGTATTTGTTATCCGACACGCACAGCGATGAATTCGTAGGCGTCCGCGTAGTTTTCATCGATGTAATCCAGATCTTCGAAGACCAGGCGGGTGCTCCAGTATTCATACGCTTCATCCTCCAAACCTTCCGGCTTCAGGATGGTTTTGTTCGGGGAATAGTATCCCTGATTGGAGTTCCAGGACTTTTCACCGCCGAAACCGGCTTCGCTCAGCAGGTAGTTGATGAAAAGAGCGCAGGTGTACGGGCAATCCGTGTCATTGGCAACGGTAGCATAAACAGGATACATGAAACCGGAGAAGCCTTCGACTTCATTTTCGAACTGGACAACGGTCAGGTTGCCGCGGTCAGCTTCATCGACCTTGCGCAGCTTGGAGAAAACGAACAGGCCAAGATTGCCGGGGTTGCCGGAGGCGATACCCGTCGCGATTTTGGAAGCGGATGTGTAGGTGTAATTGACGTTCTTCAGGAAGCCGTCGATCCAGGCATAACCGGCATTCTTGAATTCACCTGCTTCAAAGGCTTTCCCGTAATAATCTTCATAAGCCTTCGCCAGGCGTTCACTCCATTCGGGGCTGGTGAGCATCATCAGGAAGTTCAGGTTCACTGTTTCCTTTGTCGGATCCTTGAAGAAGACTTTGCCGTTCCATTCCGGTTCAGTCAGCTGCCAGACATTGGTCAGGTTAATGGAACCGCTGCCGTTGTGATAAATGAACAGGGAGTTGATGAAGGTTACAACTGCGGGATCCTGGTTGTCTTCATCCACATCCGCCTTCATGGCTTCCGGAAAATATGAGTAAGAGAGACCTTCATCCAGCAGGTAAGTCTTGAGGTCCGGACCGTTCTGAACCAGAGCCATATCAGCGGAATCCTTGACACCGGACCCGATCGTACTGGTCAGGATGGTATAGGTTTCACCGTCATCGATTTCCGCATAAACTACCTTGTTCGCAAGTTCAGGATAATCGGTCATGAAGTTGGAAGCTGCTTTTTCTGCAAAGCTTGTGGTTGAGTAGAAATTCATCTGCGCACCCGCAGCCATTTCTTCCTTTGCCTTTTCGTAAAGCTCTTCATTGCTCATAGAGGCAGCAGCCTGCAGTGCTTCTTCCACCGTTTCAGCCATGGCGGCAGCACTGATGCTCAATACAAGCATCAAAACAACAAGTAAAGACAATGCACGTTTCATTAGATTCCTCCAAAGTTTCTCTATAATGAACCAATCGAGAATAACCTCATATCTTACAATTATAATGGAAACCGCCATACCGTCAAGAAACTTTATCCTCGCAATTTCTAATAATTTAAAGCAGTATTTCCGGTTTTCGTATAAAATTTCAATATAATGATTTACTGCACAGCGACGCAGCACGGATGCCGGTCACATGTGCCGGCTGCGCGGCAGCACGTACCCGGCCCGTGTGCTCCATCAGGATGTGTTTTATGAAAAAAACTCTGATTTTCATCTGGTATATTCTCTCATTTCTTCTTCTGATACTCGGATTTTTTCTCTTCAACGATGAAATTCTGTCACGGAAAGAGATCATTATCACGGGCTCTGCAATGCTCGGGGCAGGCGGCATCAGTTACCTGTCTTTGAAAATCTGTCCGGCAAATTCCCGAAAATTTACTTTCGGTGCCGCGGCGGTGCTCGCTTTTTCCGCCTGTTTTTTTCTCGAATACCGTCAGCCGCTTTTCGTCTTTTTTCCTGATGACCCGCGTATAGCCGTCGAAGCGAAGGACGCCCCAATCACGCTGAACTGGGCATACTGGGCAAAAACCCCGACTGATCTGCGCACAAATATTTATGATTGGAAGGGCTGGCGGGATATCAAACCTGACACCCTGAAATTCAGTGAAAATTGGGATCAGGCTGACGGTTCCATGGTATGTCAGGGTGACTGCAGCATCACCTTCCCGGCCGGACTTCATCTGCACCAGCCGATGCTTTCGTTCCAATCGGAAAGTCATACCATCGTTTACGCCGGGGAGCATCCCTATGACGTAAACCCGAATATCGTCACACCGATATTTGTCTCCGGTACAGCCATCTCCCGCCAGCTTATTTTTGCCGTGCTCTTCTCCTGTCTGTGCGGGGTATTATGCTGTCTATTCTCATTCCCGGCTGCTCTGCTGAAGAAAAGCAGCGAATCTCACGGGCAAATCAGGGATTCGGTCCTTTTCCCGGCTGCGTTTCTGATCCCAGCTCTGATTCTGCTCATCATCTGTTTCCTGCTGCGGATCTCTCCTTTCGGGGAAAAAACTTTTCTGATTTCGGACATGCAGTGTCAGTACGTGGATTTTCTGGTGCATATTCGCACGTTACTGAAAGAAGGACGCAGTCTTTTTTATTCCTTCAGCAAGTCCCTCGGGGATGATTATCTTTCTCTTGCTGCCTACTATCTCTCCAATCCGCTGGATTGGCTGATCGCGCTTTTCCCGGAAGACCGCATTCCGGAAGGCGTAAGCCTGCTGGTGATCCTGCGATACGCACTCTGCGGACTGACTTCCGCGATTTATTTTCGAAAAGTGTTCAAAACAAGAGGCGAAACGCTCATCTTTTCCACAGCCTATGCGCTGATGTCTCTGAATTTCGTCATAGCCGAGCACACCCAGCTGCGCAACGGGGCATTGATCCTGCCTTTGGTCTTTCTCGGAATCGACCGCATCATTGAGCAGAAAAGCGGCTGGGTCTATTACCTTTCTCTTGCCGCGGCGATGATTTTGAACTATTACTCCGGTTTCCAGATCTGTTACTTTGCCGTCCCTTATTTCTTCTGCCGTCTGTACTTATCAAAAAACAGACGAAAACTGCGCAGTTTTCTCCGCTTCGTCCTGTGGTCACTACTGGCTGCGGGCAGCTGCGCGGTACTGCTCCTTCCGGTCGCACTGCAGCTTGGCGGTGGGATGAAGACCTTTGACCTTTCGGTTTTCACGCTTGACCGCAATTTCCGCATCAGCGAACTTCTCGGGAAACTGTTCAACAGCGCATTTGACCAGACCCAAACCCTGACCTCGGGACTTCCCAACATCTTCTGCGGGGTCATGGCTCCGTTCTGCATCCCGCTGTTCCTGATGAACCGCGGCATTTCAAAGAAAGAGAAGCTCTCCGTGAGCGTTTTGCTGCTTGTATGCTTCCTCACAATGTGGATCAACGCACTGAACCTGGTCGTCCACGGCTTCAATGAACCGGTCTGGTGGCCGTACCGTTACAGCTTCGCGGTAAGCTTTCTTCTGCTGCTGCCGGCACTGCGCTGTCTGCAAAACCAGGATGGGAACACTGCCGTGCATTATGGCATCTGCACAGCAATTACAGTTTTGCTGCTGATCGTGCTATATGGACAGCACTTTTCCTGGCTTGATAAGAGCGCGGTATTGCTGAACATCCTGCTCTGTCTGCTGTTTTCCGGTTTGTTCTTCATATCGGTCAACGGCTCACGCGCCAAAACCGCGGTTTTTCTTTTCGCCGCATTGGACTTGTTTTTGAACGGCTGGATGATCCTCGGAAATAAAACCGACTATGACCGGTCGGAGACAAAAGCATCCTTCAATGCCTTTTATAAGGAAAACAAAGCGCTGGTCGAGGAGATCAAGACAAAAGACCGCGGTTTTTACCGCATGGAAAAAACGTATTTCCACGATGCCAACGATGCCTTTTTACTGGACTACAACGGCGTGAGCCATTTCTCCTCAACACTGAAATACAAGATCATGCAGTTCCTCCCTGCCGCCGGATACCGATTCTACCCCACCCGCTTTGAATACGGAGAAGGTTCGACGGTCACCATGGACAGCATTCTCGGGATCCGCTACCTTGTCACCGATCAGGAAAAAATCGGCAAGCCTTACAACGCCATGTTCAGCCGGGGAAACAAAACCGTTTACACCAATCCGTACAGCCTGCCCATCGGATTTATGGTACCGGGATCGTCGGATCTCAACGAGAGTATTCTGGATATCAACGATCATTTCCAAATGCAGAATTCCATTTTCAGCGCATTGAGCGGAAATCCGGAGCCTGTTTTTACAGAAGCCAGGATCGAGCAAACCGATCACGGTGAAAACGAAATCACCTGGACCCTGAACTGTGAACATACCGGGACACTTTACGCCTTTTTTGAAAGCGAGCGTGAACAGCTTTCCTCGATAGTGGTCAACGGGAAACAGATCGGTAATTATTTTGACGGCAGAGGCCATCCGATCCTACGATTGGGTTCCTTTGTAGACGGAGAAGATATCGTCGTGACACTTAGAACTGCTGACTCTGAGGGGCAGCTTCCGCTCAGCAAAGCGCAGTTCTTCTTTGAAAACCCGTTCCTCCTCCTTGCGGAAACAGACCGGATGAAAACCGAAGCATTATCTGTAACAGAACACAGTGACGACCAGCTCGAAGGGAATATCACTGTCTGGAATGAGGGAAAGTTGTTTTTCAGCATTCCTTACGACAAGGGCTGGGAGCTCCTCGTTGACGGCATGAAGACAGATCTTACCCCGGCATTTGATATGTTCCTTTCCGCAAACCTTTCCGCCGGAGAACATGAGATCCAATTAAAATACGAACCCCGGGGGTTAACCACGGGGCTGATCGTAAGCATCATCTCAATTTTGTGCGCGTCCGCCGGATTGCTGACAGAACGCAGGTATCTCATCCGAAGCGCAGCGAAAAAGCGGTGAGTATGCTGTCCTTTGCGGTTTTGAAGACCCGCATTTTGCTGTCACCCTGTTTGTGGTCATAGCGGAGCACAAAGGGGACCTCGTCGAATTTCGCCCCGATTTTTGCCAGTTTGTACAGAACTTCCATCATACAGGCAAAGGTTCGGCGTTCTGCGATATTTTCGCCATAGGTTTCCCGGGCTTTTTTCAGAATGCTGTAGGTGTACATCCGGTATCCGCAGGTGTAATCTTTCACATTCTTCACGTTCAGGATCAGTTTATAGAAAACACCGGCACCATTACTCAAGAACGCACGGATCCCGGAAAGTCCCTTCACGGCAGCGCCGCTTTGGTAACGGGACGCGATCACGACATCAGCCCCAGCGTCTATTTTCGGCAGCATCGAAAGGGAATAAACCGGGTCATGGGAATTGTCCCCATCCATCAAAACGCACAGGTCCCCTTCTTTCCCGTTTTCCAGGAACAGATGAAAAGCGGTATTCAGCACACCGCCAAGGCCCTTGTTCTGTTCATGGCTCACCAGAGAACAATTTGGGAAACGCTCCGTCAATGATTTGATTTTCTCAGCTGTATCATCCGTACTTTTATCGTCGATGCAGCTGACCAAAAGCTCATATCCTGCAGATTTAAAATCAGGCTCAATGTCGAACCATTTTTCCACCAGCGGGATGATATTCGGCGCTTCATTGTAACAGGGAAGATAGACCCAAACTTTTTTCATAACAGCTCTGTTTTTACAATAATTTTTCCAAGACGCAGCATTTAAGACCTGTCAGTATTAACAACTACACCGGTTCTCAAGTGCATCACTTCGAGTTCTTAACGGCTACAATAAATTGTAGCATAAATATCTCACAATGCTCTTATTTTTGGTAAGTATCAGGATTTTCCACCACGAAGCACATGGGGTCTGGCAATTTGTGCGGCGCAGCCCGCACAAACGTGCCTGTCCCCATGTGCGTCACAACAAATCAATCCAACACATGTTACCGACTCATTATTGAATCAACAGAACTGACCTCATCAACACATTCAGTGGTAAAATAAAATGTCAGTTTAAGCCCGAAAATGGGTGAAAACGGGAGGGAAAAATGGCACGAAAACCTGTTGTGGCTTTGGTCGGCCGTCCCAATGTCGGGAAAAGCACCTTATTCAATCGTCTCTCGGGGACCCGAGACGCGATCGTTGATGACGTTCCGGGGACCACCCGTGATCGTCTGTTCGGGCATGCTGAATGGTGCGGAACAGAATTCGACATCATCGATACCGGCGGCATTGACCCGGAAGCCGCGGGGCAGAAAACCCCGCTTTCGGTTGGTTCTGCCGATTTTATCTCCGAAATCAAAACTCAGGCGATCCTCGCTGTGGAAGAAGCAGATGTTGTTCTCTTCCTCACCGATGCCTCCACCGGCGTCACCACCGCGGACCGCGAAATCGCGCAGATCATCCGCCGCCTGCAAAAAAATGAGAACGGAAAACGCACACCGCCGGTTCTGCTTGTAGTCAACAAAGCTGATTCCGACAAGCTGCGTGCCAATGTACCGGAGTTCTATGAGCTCGGCATGGGCGACCCTTATCCGATTTCCGCGATTCACGGGACGGAAACCGGGGACCTGCTGGACGCTCTCTGCGCACTCTTCCCGGAGCAGGAAGAGGAAGAACCGGACGACAGTGTCAAGATCGCTATCGTCGGGCGTCCGAATGTCGGCAAGTCCAGCCTGCTGAACCGTCTTTGCGGTGAAGAGCGGGTGATCGTCAGCAATATTCCGGGAACCACGCGTGACGCCATCGACACAAAGATGATGGTGGATGACGTTCCGGTTACGCTGGTAGATACCGCCGGGATCCGCCGCAAAGGGAAGGTCGAAGTCGGTGTTGAAAAGTATTCCGTGATCCGTTCCATGCGCGTGATCGAGGAAGCGGACGTCTCCCTGCTGGTCATTGACGCTACACAGGGCGTTTCCTCTCAGGAAGCGCACATCGCGGGATATATTCTTGACGCATGGAAGAGCGTTGTTGTGGTCGTCAACAAATGGGACGCCATCGAAAAGGACACGTACACCATGCAGCAGTTCACGGAAAAGATCCGCAAGGACCTGAACTTCATGGATTACGTGCCGATCCTTTTCGTTTCCGCCAAAACCGGGCAGCGAACGAATCAGATCCTTTCCACAGCCCTGCAGGTTCAGGAACAGCGTCTGGTTCGTATCCCCACTTCCGCGCTGAATGACGCGATCCACGAGGCGCAGGATAAGCACCATGCCACATCAAAATCAGGCCGTTCGCTGCAGATGTATTACGCGACTCAGGTCCGCTCCGACCCGCCAACCTTTATGATCTACGTCAATGATCCGGACCTGGCGCATTTCACCTATAAACGTTATCTGGAAAATCAGCTGCGGGAACGCTTCGGCTTCGTCGGCACTCCCATCCGTTTCGTATTCAAGGCGAGAAGGTAGGGGATTAGGAATTAGGAATTAGGAATTAGGAATTAGGAATTAGGGATTAGGAGTTGGGGGTTAGGGATTAGGTGTTAGGTGTTGGTAGTTGGTAGTTAGGAGTTGGGAATTTTTAGATTTGATTTAAACACAGGGAAAATCTTCATTAACCTCAACCCAATTTCCAATTCCCAAACCCTAATCCCCAGTCCACAATCCCTAACCCCTGATTTTCCAAAGAATAACCGGACTTTAACACGATTTTAATGAACAGGGTGTATGATTATAAACTGAAAGAGGAAATTCAGTATGGCAAAAAATAATGTAAAGAATAGAAAATCCTACACGAAAGAGATTCATGAAGCGGAGAAACCCAAGCAGAAACCGAAATGGCGTGAGATCGTCGAAGATGTCCTGCTTGCGGTGGTTCTTTACTTCGCGATAGACTTCTGTATCGGACGCTTCCGCGTTGAGAATATCTCCATGGAAACCACCTTCCATGAAGGGCAGCTGGTAATGGTCAATAAACTGAATTACAAATTCAGTGAACCCCGCCGCGGGGATGTGGTGATTTTCCACTCTCCCGTTGACCCGGGCAAGGATTATATAAAGCGCATGATTGGCCTGCCGGGTGATCATATCGAAGTCACTGATGGCGAACTGTATATCAATGGCGAAAAGATCGATGAACCCTGGCTGCATGAACCGATGCAGTATTCCGGTTCCTGGGATGTGGCGGAAGGTGAATATTTCGTTTTAGGTGACAATCGCAACCATTCTTCCGACTCTCATGTCTGGGGCGGTGTTCCGAAGAAAAACCTCATCGGCAATGCGTTCTTCCGGTACTGGCCTTTGAACCGGATCAGCATAATTCGTGATACAATTACACTCAGCAACGAAACCGCTAAATAAGGATTTTTTTTATGAATGAAGACAAAAGATACTGTCCGGAATGTCAGGTAGGTATTATTCAACGTAAAAAGGGTACTTACTATACCTGGATCGAAAATGAGATGGTGATCGTGCCGGATTTTCCCTGCTGGGTGTGTGACGTCTGCGGTCATCGTGACTGGGACCAGGGTGCCGTTTTCAACCTGGGGATGATCCTTTCCCCCGCTGCCGGCACCCCGACCTTCGACCGTATCGCCAACATTCCTTCCGGCGCAAACAGTGAGAAAGATAAATCGATCAGGAAATCAAAGGCTCACCGGTCTGCCTTATAATATCGAAATATTCAAAAGATTCGAAAAACTGCATGATTCAGGATGCCGTTTTTTTATAAAAAGGGTTCATAATATTTGACAAAATTATGTTATGATTAAATGCATTATCATTTTTGAATAATAAGGTCACAAGTCTTCATCTAAGATCATGGGGGTTAGGATGACAGAATTTATTCCTCATTTTCGAAATAAAATTTCCGTTTTTCTCCTTCTTTTTCTTATATTTGCTGTTTCTTTGTCTCTGCCAATCAATGCCCAGTCAAAAGACGAAGGGAAAATCGTACGCGTCGGATGGTACGATTCCTCCTATAACCAACTGGATCCGGCCGGACGCAGATCCGGTTATGCCTATGAATATCAGCTGAAAATTTCCGCATATACGGGCTGGACTTACGAATACGTAAAAGGCAGCTGGTCTGTTTTGCTTCAAATGCTGCAGGATGGAGATATTGATCTGATGAGCGATGTCTCCTATACAGAAAAACGCGCGGAAAACATGTTTTATCCTTCTCTCCCCATGGGAACTGAGGAATATTACCTTTTTATCGCTCCGGACAACAGAGAGATTTCTCAGGCAGATTATTCTACGCTTAACGGGAAAAAGGTAGGCGTAAACAAAGACTCTGTTCAGGCTGATTTTTATCGTGAATGGGCAGAAAAAAATGATGTTAAAGCAGAGGTTATTGAGGTGACATTCTCCGAGGACGAATCTCTCCGCAGGCTTGTAAACGGTGATCTTGATGCATATGTCACGGTAGATTCCTTTGTTCACCCTGAACTGGCAATTCCTGTCTGTAAAGTCGGTTCTTCAGAATTCTATTTTGCTGTAAGCAAAAGCCGTCCTGATCTTCTGAAGGAGCTGAATGAAGCACTCAACAGAATTCTGGATGAAAACCGTTATTACAACCAGCAGATGTTTGAAAAATACATCAAAAGAGCCGGAGCCAACGCATTTCTTACATTAGAAGAGGTTGACTGGCTCAATACCCACGATAAAATCCGTGTGGGATACCTTGACAACTATCTTGCGTTCTCCGGTACGGATAAATCCACCGGAGAGCTAACCGGTGCTTTGAAGGACTATCTGGCGTACGCATCTGACAGTATGGTAAATGTGCATCTTGATTTTGAGCCCGTTGCATATCCCACCGCATCTGAAGCGATAAAAGCGGTGCAAAACGGGGAAGTAGACTGCATGTTTCCTTCCAGCCTCAGCGTATATGACGGAGAAATGCTGAACGTCACGCTTACATCACCGCTTATGAGTACAGAGGTATATGCTATCATTCGTCAGGCTGACCAGAATTTATTCGTGAAAAAGGACCATGTGATCGTAGCAGTCAACGAGGGAAATCCGAATTATGATTCATTTCTTCTCACGCATTATCCCGATTGGAGGACAGTTTATTATCCGACCACTCTGGATTGTTTGAAAGCAGTATCAGACGGTGTTGCAGATTGTGTTCTGATCAGTAATTTCCGCTATAACAATCTCTCAAGACTGAGCAAGAAATACCATCTGATACCGCTTACCACCGGAAAAGGATTAGGTTTCTCATTTGCGGTCAAAAACGGAGAGACAGCTTTATATTCCATATTGACCAAGGCGATCGGCAGAATTCCCGATTCAATCGCAAATGCCGCCCTTTCTTATTACATCACTGAAGACGCCAGACTAAGCCTCTCGGATTTCATCACAGACAATATTGTCATTGTCAGTGCTGTAGTTTTTGTCGTGCTTCTGATAATTATTATCCTGCTGATACAAAGCATGCGTTCGGAAAGAAAAGCCCGGAAACTGATCTCCGCAACTGAAACTGACGATTTGACCGGCTTGTATAACCGGAGCTTCTTTTTCCAGTATGCCAATCGCATTTACCGTGAACATCCGGATACTCCGATGGATGCAATTGTACTGAATATCGAGCAATTCCATACAGTTAATGCCCTGTACGGCCGGGATTTTGGGGACCAGGTCCTGCGTACACTCGGTAAAGAGATTCAGGCTGTTGCGAAAGAAGCAGGCGGAATTGCCGGCAGATTTGAAGCAGACCGTTTTGATATATATTGTCCTCATACGGATATGTATCAGGTAATATATGACCGGCTGCAGAAGAAACTGGAAGAATCGGCGCCGAATACAAGCATCCGGCTGCGAATGGGTGTTATGCCATGGCAGGAGAAGATCGAACCCTGGCAGCTTTTTGACAGAGCCCGGATCGCCTGCACCATGGCTCGCGGACATTATAAAGAACATTTGATCATCTTTGATGAGAAGATCCGCGATCGTGAAATCTTTGAACAGCGGCTGCTGAACGATTTGCGCCGTGCTCTTGATTCATATGAGTTTGAAGTATTTTATCAGCCTAAATATAATATTCAAACCATGCCGCCAAAGCTTGTAAGCGCAGAAGCGCTTGTCCGCTGGCGGCATCCTGAATTGGGTATGATCTCTCCGGATGATTTCATTCCCCTGTTTGAGAAAAACGGACGTATCAGTATAGTCGATAAATACGTATGGGAAGAGGCTGCGAAGCAGATCGCCCGCTGGAAGGAGCAGTACGGTATAACGATTCCTGTCTCTGTCAATTTGTCAAGGCTGGACGTTTTCAACCCGATGCTTGAGAATACACTTGATGAGATCCTTATATATAATGATCTGAATCACAATGACATCAAACTGGAAGTTACTGAATCCGCCTATACAGAAAATGCCGACCATGTGATCCGCGTTGTTGAAAACCTGCGCAAAAAAGGGTATATTGTAGAAATGGACGATTTCGGTACGGGTTATTCCTCACTGAACATGCTTTCTTCCATGCCGATCGATGTTCTGAAAATGGACAGAGCTTTTGTTCGCAATATCGAACATAGTGAAAAAGACATCCAGCTTGTTGGTTTGATCCTTGATATTGCAAAAAATATGAATATACCTGTGATTGCCGAAGGTGTTGAGACGGAAGAACAAATCAGGCTATTAAAGGATCTGGGGTGTGCTTTGGTACAGGGGTATTATTTCTCCAAACCCCTTCACGCGTCAGATTTTGAAAAAAAATTCCTGTCAAACATGGATTCTGATCAACAAGCCGGTAAGTAAACAGTAGTGAAAGGAAATTGTTATGCATTCACTGCGGTCTAAAATAACATTAATGACAATTTTTATGATTGCGATCTCTGTTGCAATCGTAACGTTCCTCAGTGTTCTGTTTATTCGAAAAAACGAGCGTATCGAATCGAACCAGACACTTTTGTTATTATGTGAGACAGGTCAGCGAAACCTTGATTATTACTTTGACAATGTACAGAAATCAGTCGAAAAGGTATCATCTTATGTCGAATACGACCTGGATGGTTTGGAAACCGGGCAATTGCAGCAGCATATCAAACGCGTTTCGGATTTTTTTGAAACCATTGCGTACAGAACCAACGGAGTGTTCACTTATTATTACCGTATCGACCCTGAAATATCTGACAGCGTGAAGGGCTTCTGGTATACAAATCTTGATGGAAACGGATTCGTCGAACATGAAGTCACCGATATTACACTGTATGATACAAAAGATACATCACAGCTTGTCTGGTTTACGGTTCCCAAATATGAAGGAAAACCTGTCTGGCTGCCGCCATATATTACGGATAATCTCGATAAGCGTGTGATTTCGTACAACGTCCCGATTTACTGGAAAACGCAGTTTGTAGGTGTTGTGGGAATCGAAATTGATTACGCGACCATGGCGGAACAGGTTGACAGCATCAGACTTCACAAAAATGGTTATGCATTTTTAAGTGATGAAAAAGGAATGATTTTTTATCATCCGCGGATAGATGTTGCACTTCTGACAGAAGAGACAGCTATCGAAATACCTGACGGAGTTGACAGCAGCAGCACTTTTTTCCAGTATACTTTTGATGGTGTAAAAAAACAGGCTGCATGGTTGCCTCTTTGCAATGGTATGCGCCTGACTGTTTCAGTTCCGATAACCGAGACAGAAGGAGACTGGCAGAGGCTGATCCGGGAAAACATTTTCGCATCTCTCATTGTATTGCTGATGATGAGTATCGTCACCTTGACTAATATGGGACGTATCACAAAACCGCTTGAAGATCTGATCAATGCCGCGGAAAAGGTGGATAAAGGAAATTATGACATTTCATTATCATATGATGATGACAATGAAGTTGGACGTCTTACAAGAACCTTCAATAATCTTACAAATCATATGAAGGAGCATATCTCCGACCTGAATAAACGTGTATATGTCGACGCACTTACATCCGTAAAAAACAAAGGTGCTTTTTCAGATGCTGTCAACGCTCTGCAGTCTGAAATAGATAATAACAGCGAAAACACGGAATTTGCGATCTGTATGTTTGACTGCGATGACCTCAAGTCCATCAATGATTATTTCGGACATGATAAAGGTGATATCTATTTGAAAACGGCCTGCCGGTTGATTTGCCAGGTTTTCCAGCACAGTCCTGTTTTCCGTATCGGCGGAGATGAATTCATTGTGATTCTGAAGAATGATGATTATCAGAAACGGGAAGAACTGCTCCGGCACCTTGAAGAATCCGAAAAAGACATCTCTGCTTCAGCTATCAACAAATGGGAAGAAGTTCATCTCTCTGTTGGACTTTCTGAATTTGATCATAATAGAGATAATCTTGTGAGTGATATCGTCCGCCGTGCCGATAAAAACATGTATATGCACAAACGCACAAAGAAGAACAGCAAATAAATTTATCATGAATTATTTGTTCACAAATAACATTTTTATTACAGATGTCCGTGAATAATGATAGAATATTATAAGGCGATAAATATTATATTCTTCTTTGCATCCGACACCCGGGCATTGAGAATTAATAAATATCAGTTAAATATAATTTTGTAATATTTTCATCACAAAAGAAAGAGGAATTAGTGATGGCAGAATTGAATCTCGAGAAATTAGGGATCACCGGGACAACCGAAATTGTTTACAATCCTTCGTATGATTTTCTTTACGAAGAAGAACTGAAACCTGAACTGACCGGCTATGAAAAAGGCCAGCTGACTGAACTCGGCGCAGTCAATGTCATGACCGGCATTTACACCGGACGTTCTCCTAAAGACAAATACATCGTCATGGACGAGAACTCCAAAAATACTGTCTGGTGGAACAGCCCGGAATATCCGAATGACAACCACGTTCTCAGTGAAGAAAACTGGGCGATCCTGAAAGATATCGCCGTGAAAGAACTTTCCGGCAAGCGCCTGTTTGTTGTGGATGCCTTCTGCGGTGCCAACCATGACACCCGCATGGCTGTCCGCTTCATCATGGAAGTTGCCTGGCAGGCTCACTTTGTCCGCAACATGTTCATCAAACCGACTGAAGAAGAACAGGCTTCCTTCACTCCTGATTTCACCGTTTACTGCGCCTCCAAGGCCAAGGTTGAAAACTACAAGGAAATGGGCTTGAACTCCGAAACAGCAGTTGCCTTCAACATCACCTCCCGTGAACAGGTCATCATCAACACCTGGTACGGCGGCGAAATGAAGAAGGGCATGTTCTCCATGATGAACTACTACCTGCCGCTGAAGGGCATTGCCGCGATGCACTGCTCCGCCAACACCGATATGGAAGGCAATCACACTGCCATCTTCTTCGGCCTCTCCGGCACCGGCAAGACCACCCTTTCCACCGACCCGAAGCGCCTGCTCATCGGTGACGATGAACACGGCTGGGATGACGAAGGCGTCTTCAACTTCGAAGGCGGCTGCTACGCGAAAGTCATCAACCTCGACAAGGATTCCGAACCGGACATCTACAACGCCATTCGCCGCGATGCCCTGCTCGAAAACGTCACCGTTGACGAAAACGGCAAGATCGACTTCGCTGACAAGTCCGTCACCGAAAACACCCGTGTTTCCTACCCGATCGAACACATTGAAAAGATCGTCAAGAACGTCCGCCCGATCTCTTCCGGCCCGGCTGCCGAGAATGTGATCTTCCTTTCCGCGGATGCCTTCGGCGTGCTGCCTCCGGTCTCTATCCTGACTCCGGAACAGACCCAGTACTACTTCCTTTCCGGCTTCACCGCCAAGCTCGCGGGAACCGAACGCGGCATCACCGAACCGACCCCGACCTTCTCCGCATGCTTCGGCCAGGCTTTCCTGGAACTGCACCCGACCAAATACGGTGAAGAACTGGTAAAGAAGATGGAAAAATCCGGCGCGAAGGCTTACCTGGTCAACACCGGCTGGAACGGCACCGGCAAGCGCATCTCCATCAAGGATACCCGCGGCATCATCGACGCCATCCTGAACGGCGACGTCCTGAAAGCCCCCACCAAGCAGATCCCGTACTTCGATTTCGAAGTTCCGACCGAACTGCCGGGTGTCGATCCCGCCATTCTTGACCCGCGCGACACCTATGCCGACGCTTCCGAATGGGAAACCAAGGCAAAGGATCTGGCCGGCCGCTTTATCAAGAACTTCAAGAAATACGAAACCAACGAAGCCGGCAAGGCCCTCGTCGCCGCCGGTCCGAAGCTTGACTGAGCTTGATTTGAATTGACTGAAAACGCCTCCGGGATTCGGAGGCGTTTTTTTATTTTATTTTATTAATCAATTCGTATGTGTTCAGTACCGGAAGGTGCACATGGGGTACAGACACGCTTGTGTCGGCTTCGCGACAGCAAGGTATCAGTCCCCAAGTGCTTCATCCTGAATGTGCGGGCGCTGCCTCAGCAGCTCCCAGCCCGGTGCTCCGGACAGGACATGAACAATACGCCGAATTAGTAGCGGCCGAACTGGGCGTCGTTGTTGCCGGAGTCGGTGGTCCACATTTCCAGCATGTTGATCGGGTCGTTGAAGTCAGCCAGCCAGCCATTGCGGGCGATATCGTAATTGCCGTCTTTACGTTCATTGAGGAACACGTTCCAGTCAATGGAGCGAATGGTCATTTCGATACCGACTTCAGCAAGGTCCTGCTGGATACATTCAGCGATCGCTTCGTGCGCGCTGGAAGTGTTGGTCAGATATTCGAAGGAAAGCGGAGTTTCATCGGAAAGTGTACCGTCTTCGTCGAATTTGAATCCTGCGGATTCCAACAGTTCACGAGCACCGTCAACGTCAACTTCGGTGTCATAATAACCGTCATCAACAGGGTAATCCCAGCTTAAGGCATCCTTGAAGATGCCGCCGTTACCGTCTGCCATACCGGCAGGGATAAAGGAAGTGGCGATTTCCTGTTCGCACTGGGCGACAGTGTCGATGATATATTCGCGGTCGATGAGCATGCTGAAGGCTTTGCGCATGTTGTTCGCCTGTTCAACAGTCTTACCCATGAACAGCGGGCTCTTGACATTGAAGATCACGTAGTAGGTACCGAGGTTGTCGATGATGTGGAATTCAGGATCGACGTCCTTCAGGTTCGCGATTTCATCAGTCGGAACGGTATCAGCGAAATCAAGATCGCCGGCGCGGTAGGCTGCAAAAATGGCAGTGTCATCAGCGGAAAGCATGAATTCAATGCGATTAATGGTGACCTTGTCAGCGTTGTACCAATTCGGGTTCTTGACGTAGACCATGGATTCATCATGGTTCCAGCTTTCCAGGGTGTATGCACCGTTGGAGACGAACCCTGCTTCCTGTGCCCAGGAGCCCGGGTTGGTCTGCCAGTCAGCGGCAGCTTCAACAACAGACTGCTTCACAGGGAAGAAGGTCGGGAAAGCCATCAGGTCCAGCATGTAGGCGCAGGGGCTCTTCAATGTCACAACAAGGGTCTTGGCATCGGTTGCCTTGACCTGCAGTGCATCTACGCCTTCCTGAACACTATCGTAGCCGGAAATAACGTCAAACATATAGGAATAGTCAGCAGCGGTCAGCGGATCAGCTGCACGTTTCCATGCATACACGAAATCATCAGCGGTCAGGTCAGAACCATCGGACCATTTCAGACCATCCTTCAGGGTGAAGGTGTAGGTCAGGCCATCTTCAGAAACTTCGTAACCTTCTGCCAGTTCAGGAACCAGTTCACCATCAGCGTTGTAGGTGTAAAGGCCGCTGAAAGAGTTGGCTGCCAGGCAGGCACCGTCAACAGAACTGTTCAGAGCAGGATCCAAATGATCCGGTTCGGAAGCCAGATTGATCTTCAGGGTGGTGTCGCCTTCCTTGGTGGCATACATGAAGTATTTGGTACCGAAAACGGAGCTGTAGATACCGTCAACCTTTTCAGACTGCATGTAAAGATCGTTGTAGTAGTAAATCGGCAGAATCGCGCCGGTTTCCATCAGCATATCTTCAGCCTGGTGAAGCATTTCAGCACGTTTTTCGAAATCGGTGGTGGATTTGATATCTTTGATCAATTTATCATATCCGGTCCAATCCGGCAGCGGGCTGTAAGCAGCGTCAACGACTGCGTCAACCACAGCTTCTTCCACAGCGGCATCCACAACAGCTTCAGTAATGTCTTCTTCAACAACAGCTTCTGCGGCGACTGCGCCAGCCACAGCGCTATCGGTAACAGCGTCCACGACTGCACCGGCAACAGCACCGTCAACAACGGCACCGGCCACAACTGCTTCAGCTTCTTCGACTGCGTCTTCAACAACTGCATCAACAACGGCAGCTGCAACCACATCGGAAGCGGTTGCATAGCGGCCGAACTGGGCGTCGTTGTTGCCGGAATCGGTTGTCCACATTTCCAGCATGTTGATCGGATCGTTGAAGTCAGCCAGCCAGCCATTGCGGGCGATATCATAGTTGCCGTCTTTACGTTCATTGAGGAACACGTTCCAGTCGATGGAGCGGATAGTCATTTCGATACCGACTTCAGCAAGGTCCTGCTGGATACATTCAGCGATCGCTTCATGAGCGCTGGATGTGTTGGTCAGGTATTCGAAGGAAAGCGGAGTTTCTGCAGAGAGTTTGCCGTTTTCATCAAATTTGAATCCGGCGGATTCCAGCAGCTTGCGGGCGCCTTCGACATCAACTTCGGTGCTGTAATAACCATCTTCGACAGGGTAATTCCAGCTGTCAGCATCCTTGAAGATGCCGCCGTTACCATCAGCCATTCCCGCAGGAATGAAGGAGGTAGCGATTTCCTGTTCGCACTGGGCGACAGTATCGATGATGTACTGGCGGTCAATGAGCATGCTGAAGGCTTTGCGCATGTTGTTCGCCTGTTCAACGGTTTTCCCTTCGAACAGCGGACTCTTCACATTGAAGATCACGTAGTAGGTACCGAGGTTGTCGATGATATGGAATTCAGGATCGACGTCCTTCAGGTTCGCGATTTCATCAGTCGGAACGGTATCGGCGAAATCAAGATCGCCGGCGCGGTAAGCTGCGAAAATAGCAGTATCGTCAGCGGAAAGCATGTATTCGATGCGTTCGATAGAAACTTCGTCAGCGTTGTGCCAATACGGGTTCTTGACGTAAACCATGGATTCATCATGGTTCCAGCTTTCCAGGGTGTAAGCACCGTTGGAGACGAATCCGGCTTCCTGTGCCCAGGAGCCCGGGTTGGTCTGCCAGTCAGCTTTTGCTTCAACAACAGACTGCTTCACAGGGAAGAAGGTCGGGAAGGCCATCAGGTCGAGCATGTAGGCGCAGGGGCTCTTCAGAGTCACGACAAGTGTCTTATCGTCTGTAGCTTTGACCTGCAGGGCATCTTCACCCAGCTGAACTTCGTCATATCCGGCGATAACGTCGAACATGTAGGAATAGTCAGCGGCGGTCAACGGGTTGGAAGCACGCTTCCAGGCATATACGAAGTCATTAGCGGTCAGGTCGGAACCATCGGACCATTTCAGTCCGTCCTTCAGGGTGAAGGTATAGGTCAGGCCATCATCGGAAACTTCATAATCATCCGCCAGATCAGGAACCAGGTCACCTAATTCATCATAGGTGAAAAGGCCGCTAAAGGAGTTGGCAGCCAGGCAGGCGCCGTCAACGGAGCTATTCAGAGCAGGATCGAGATGATCCGGTTCGGAAGCCAGGTTGATCTTCAGGGTGGTGTCGCCTTCCTTGGTGGCGTACATAAAGTATTTGGTGCCAAAGACGGAGCTGTAAATGCCGTCAACCTTTTCAGACTGCATGTAAAGATCGTTGTAATAGTAAATCGGCAGAATTGCGCCGGTTTCCATCAGCATATCTTCAGCCTGATGCAGCATCTGAGCACGTTTTTCGAAATCAGTTGTTGTCTTGATTTCACTGATCAACTCATCATACTGGTGCCAATCCGGCAGCGGGCTGACAAGAGCCTGAGCAACAGCTTCTTCCACAGAAGTTTCAGCGACAGGTTCTTCTGCTGGGGCTTCAGCAACAGCTTCTTCCACAGAAGTTTCAGCAACAGGTTCTTCTGCAGAGGCTTCAGCGACAGGTTCTTCAGCAGGAGCTTCAGCAACAGGTGCTTCAACTACGGTTTCTTCCACTGCACCTTCAACAGTCGGTTCTTCGGCTGCAGGTTCTTCAGTGGGGACCTCTGTCGGAGCTTCCGTAGGGGCTTCTGTCGGAGCTTCAGTCGGAGCTTCCGTAGGAGCCTCTGTGGGAACTTCTGTCGGTACTTCGGTAGGTACCGCAGTCGGTTCGGGTTTCTTACCGCCGCAGGCAGCCAGTGCCAGAGCGAGAACCAAAACCATCATAACAAGGTAAAATTTCTTCATTATTATTTTCTCCCTAATAATAATTTCTATCCGGGTTTTTCGCCCAAATAGTTATACACAAGTATGGTTGTCAGATATTCCAACAGGCAACAAAATGGCCAGGGGCAGCCTCTTTTAACTCAGGCCGTTCCTGCGCGCATTTTTCTGTCGCATACCGACATCGCGTCCGGAAAGCACAGCCTGTCGGCATATTCAGCGGACTCGGCACATCACCTTCCAGCGGGATACGATGTCTGGATCGGGCAAGCTTCGGATCCGGTACCGGTACCGCGGACATCAGGGACACCGTATAAGGATGAAGCGGATGATCAGAAACTTCGTCGGCATCAGCCGTTTCCACAATGCGACCCAGATACATCACCGCGATTCGGTTGGACATATGGCGAACCACGAGCAAATCATGGGCAATGAACAGGTAAGCAATGTTCAGCTTCTTCTGCAGATCTTCAAAGGTATTGATGATCTGTGCCTGAATAGAAACATCCAAAGCTGAGACAGGTTCATCGCAGACAATGAAGCGCGGATCGACCGCCAAAGCCCGGGCGATCCCGATACGCTGACGCTGTCCACCGGAGAATTCATGTGCATAGCGGTTTGCCTGCTCGGAATTTAATCCGACCAGATCCATCAATTCACGAACCCTGTCAGTCCGTTCCGACCGGCTGCTGTAAAGATGATGTATGTCGAGAGGTTCTCCGATGATATCCGCGACCGTCATACGCGGATCAAGCGAAGAATATGGATCCTGGAAGACGATCTGCATTTCTTTACGGTAATTTTTGATATTTTTTTCAGTAATCAGATTGCCGTCAAAATAAATCTCACCGGAAGTAGGTTTGTAAAGGTGCAGCAGGGTACGTCCTGCGGTTGTTTTGCCGCAGCCGGATTCACCGACGAGCCCAAGTGTTTCTTCCTCATTGACATGGAAAGAGATATCATCAACAGCCTTGAGTGGTGTTGTTGTGAAGAATCCTGTCCGGATCGGGAAATACTGTTTGAGATGCCTGACATCAACCAAAGGCTGTGTATTCATGACTTAGCTTTCTCCTTTCCGGCTTCTTCATATACTTTTTTGACATTCATCCAGCAGGCTGCGGAATGTTCCGGAGTGACCCAAATTTCATCCGGCTGGGCTTCCATACAAATCTTCATCGCGTTATCGCAGCGCGGAGCAAAATAACAGCCTTTCGGCAGGTTCAGCTGATCGATCGGCGTTCCGGAAATCGGGATCAGACGTTCATGTTTTCCGACGATACTCGGGATAGAGCGCATCAGCCCTTTTGTGTACTCATGGCAGGGGTTATAGAAAATCTCATCCGCTGTTCCCCGCTCGCAGGCTCGTCCGCCGTACATAACAATGATCGTATTGCACATATCCGCAATCACACCCAGGTCGTGGGTGATCATGATGATCGCCATTCCCATTTCCTTCTGCAGCTTCTGCATCAGTTCAAGGATCTGTGCCTGGATGGTAACGTCCAATGCTGTTGTCGGTTCATCAGCGATCAGGATGTCCGGTTCACAGGCCAGGGCCATCGCGATCATTACACGCTGACGCATCCCACCGGAAAGCTCATGAGGATACTGCTTCACGCGTTTTTCCGGTTCATTTACCCCAACCAGGTTCAGCATCTCAATCGCGCGTTCGCGTGCTTCCTTTTTGCTTCTTTTGGTATGCAGCAGGATCGCTTCTTCGATCTGGTTCCCGATGGTATAAGTCGGGTTCAGTGACGTCATCGGGTCCTGGAAAATGATGGAGATCTTCGCACCGCGGATCTTCCTCATTTCCTTTTCCGGAATACTTACAATATCACGGCCTTTATATAAAACCTGTCCGCTTTTGATCGTTCCCGGATCGGTCAGAATCCGCATGATCGAGTAAGCCGTCACGCTTTTTCCCGAACCGGATTCGCCGACGATGCCGAGCACTTCGCCCTCATCCAGGTTGAATGAGAGACCGTTCACAGCCTTCACTTCACCGGCATCGGTAAAGAAGGAGGTATGCAGATCTTTCACTTCCAAAAGTCTTTCTGTCATTATCTTACCTCCTCAGTTTCGGATCAAAAGCGTCGCGCAGACCGTCACCCAGCAGGTTGCAGGAAAGCACGATCAGACAAATCATGATTGCGGGAAAGACCAGCTTGTAAGGATAACTGGACAAACCACCGCGGGCGGCATTGGCAAGGGACCCGAGTGAGGGCATCGGTGCCTGTACACCCAGCCCGATAAAGGAAAGGTAGCTTTCCGTGAAAATCGCGGAAGGAACCTGCAGCGCGGTGGAAATAAAGATCACGCCCATACAGTTCGGCAGGATGTGCTTCCAGATGATCCGCGCGGAGCCGGAACCAAGTGCCTTGGCTGCCAGGATATATTCATTGTTTTTAATGGTCAGTATCTGACCTCTGACCAGACGTGCCATACCGACCCAATACAGCAGGCCGAACACGATGAAGAGGCTGATCATGTTTACGCCCAGCTTCTGGAAGATCGTACCCTGCAGTGAATTGGAAAGGATCGTCGAAAGGATCACGGAGAGCAGAATGACCATCAGTGTATCAGGCAGAGAGTAAATGATGTCCACGATACGCATCATGATGATATCGACCTTTCCACCGGCATATCCGGAGATAGATCCATAAATCAAACCGATAACCAGAACGATGAGACTGGCAAACAAACCAACCGCCAGAGAAACGCGTGTCCCGTAAATCACACGCATAAAATAATCACGGCAGAGTTCATCCGTCCCGAAAATATGGGGGAAGATCTCTTCGCCTTTTTCAATGGCAGCCTGTTCATTCTTGGAATAGGTAAATGGCGCCAGGTTCTTTGCCGTCTTATCGCGTTTCCCGTCAACCGTGATCATCTGGTCGTAGGAATAAGGGACGACCTTCGGAGCGATAACGATCAAAAGCACGATCAGGATCAAAACCACAAGGCTTCCCATCGCCAACGGATTTTTGCGCAGCTTGCGCATCCCGTCTTTGAAGAAGGTCGTGGATTCACGCATCACAATTGCCTGTGCTTTTTCATCCTCGGTTGCAGCTTCAAATTTCGAAAGGTCCAGCTGGAGGCTCAGCAGTTGTTTTTTGGGAAATTGTCTGTTTTCTTCCATCTTTCCGGTTCCTTTCTAATCAAAACTGATGCGCGGATCAACGAGCTTATAGACCAGGTCAGAAACAAGCGTCGCGATAACCATCAGCACCGCAAGGAAAATCGTCGTCGCCATGATCATCGGGTAGTCCTGGTTATTAATGGACGCGACAAATTTTCCGCCCAGGCCACCAATCGTAAAGACAGATTCAACCACCAGCGAGCCGGTGATAATGTAAGCTACCATCGGGCCGACATAGGTGATAACCGGGATCAGCGCATTGCGCAGTGCATGTTTCGCAACCACCCAGAACTGGGAAACACCTTTGGAAACCGCGGTACGGATATAGTCCTGTCCAAGTACGTCCAGCATGGATGATTTCGTCAGTCTTGTAATATAGGCCATCGGGGACATTGCCAGGGAAATGACCGGCAGCACGTAATTCGGGTTGGAAGAGGACCACACCGGGAACCACTTCAGCTGCAGGCAGAATATCAGCAGCAGGAGCGTTGCCAACACAAAGCTGGGTACGGAAACCAGCAGTGTCGTGAAGAAAATGATCAGCCTGTCGGAGATACCGCTGCGTGTCAGAGCCGCAATGCTTCCGAAGGTCAAGCCAAATACGATTGCGACTAACGCGGCCATCAGGCCAAGCTTCGCTGAAATTCCAAAGGATTCCGTGATCACGGTTGTAATCGGACGGCCGGTCTTCAATGAGACACCGAAGTCACCATTTAAAATATTTCTTAAATAAAGGATGAACTGTGTTCCGACCGGTTTGTCAAGATTGTAGCGTTCCTCAAGGACGGCTTTGACTGCCGGGGAAGGAGCCTTTTCTGAAGCAAAAGGGCCGCCGGGAATCGCATTCATAGCGAAAAACGTGATCGTGATGATGATGAACACAGTTACGATTGCCAGTAAGATTCGTTTGACAAAGTATCGCAGCATATTGTGGTTCACCTCCTGATAATAACTAAAAAAACATAACAGCGGAATCTAATACCACTGTCACGCAATAAATTTATCTGATAAATAATAATCGTCTCAAAACCGGAAACTCTTTTTCGTGTATATATCCTAAAATTTTTCTACAGTTGAATACTATACCACAGTTTTCGGATTTCTATGAATTTGGGTAAGGCATTTATTACTTTAGCACACGCAAGTGAAACTGTAAATTTATAACTTTTTGGAAACTGAATCGTATCAATTCAGTACGGCGCACATGGGGACTGGCAACTTGTGTTGCGAAGCCAACACGAGCGTGCCTGTCCCCATGTGCTGTGCGCCGCTGAGGGTTCTGAATAGACATGATATTCTTATTTTATAATAAAAGCGATCAGCAAGAATGCAAGGAAACAGAACAGGTCCGCGGCGAGTATGCAGAGATCCTTCTCTTTATCATCAAGTTCATCAAACCCGATTCCGGGGCGTTCTTCAATATAATCGATCATGTCACCGTACATCCGCGATGGTTTCTTTGAAGGGTTCACCCGCATCATCATGAGTTTCGGCAGCTTTACACCATCCAGCCGCAGCCAGGCAATGACAGCAAGCAAAGCGAAGACGAATGCGCAGAGAAAAAAGGCATCCTTTTTTACGGAATGTCCGACACTTTGGGATATAAAGAAATCCGCCAGCAGCACAATAAACAAGGCCAGCACAAACCGGGTGAAGGCCATATAGATCATCGGCCGCAGCATATAAGGTTCATAGATTTCCTTGATCTTTTTCACAACTCACCTTTTCCGCTAACTCCCTGTAATTTATATCATCACATTCATTCCCGAATATTAAATCATTCCATGAATTCATTTTGATTTTAGTATATCAGAAAATCAAAAATTTTTCACATCTATATCAGAACGGAAAACATGGGGTCTGGCATCTTGTGCGGCACAGCCCGCACAAGTGTGCCTGTCCCCATGTGCGAAGAGCAATTTCCAAAATGATACTAACTCGCAAAAAGTGAACTGTAACAATTTTCTTGACGTTAAAAATTGAAAAAGGTAGAATGAGAAGAACTTTTTATACTCTTTTTTTATTATCAGGAGGGTTATTATGAATAAGATTCTGTCTGTTCTGTTGGCATTTGTGCTTCTGTTCAGCGCATCGCTTGCGTTCGCGGAAGAACAAACCTATCTGAACACCTACGAAACAAAGGGCCGTGAAGTGGAAACCTGGAATGTTCACTATTCACAGCAGGCCGTAAACAACAATGTCATGGTCAACCTCATCGACGGGCTCATGACCAACGACAATCACGGCAACATGCAGCTGAACGCCGCTAAATCCTATGAATCCCCCGACGGCGGGAAAACCTGGGTCTTCACGATCAACGAAGGTATGACCTGGTTCAACAAGGACGGCGAATATCAGGCTGATGTTCTTGCCTCTGACTGGGCTACCGGGCTGGAATGGGTACTAAACTACGCGAAAAATGATTCCTATAACACTTCCATGCCGAACCAGATGATCGCCGGCGCACAGGAATATTATGATTACACGAAAGAATTGGCTACCACCGATGGAAACGAAGCTGCCTGGGCACTGACCGCGGAACCCGGCTCCGTTTTCGACGAAATGGTCGGCATTGAATGTGATGATGAAGCCGGCACGATCACCTATACGCTTCTCAGCGAAATGCCTTACTTCCCGTCAGTCGCCACCTACAACTGCCTTTACCCTGCTTCCGCTTCCATGCTGGAAGAGCTCGGAGTTGAAGGCTACCGCGATGTGACCTGGGAAGATATGTGGTACTCCGGTCCTTATACCATCACCTATTTTGAATATGACAACCAGAAGGTCTTCACCAAGAGTCCGAACTACTGGAATGATGCCAACGTAAAACGCTTCGATACTGTCACGCTCAAGATGGTTGATTCCGATGCTGTTGCCTACCAGCTTTTCGACAAAGGTGAACTGGATCATGTGACACTTGACCAGGCTACGATTCAGGAGATCTATAATAACAAAGACCACAAGTATCACAACAATCTGGTTGAAATGCGTCCGACAAAATATGCCTATCACTTCCACTTCGATTTTGCCAAGAACCTGGCTGATGGAGAAACACCGGACACCAACTGGAATCTGGCAATCGCCAATGAAAACTTCCGCAAAGCCCTGTATTATGGTCTGGACCTGACTGCCTATTTTGCTCGCTTCAACGCCATCAATCCGCTGAACTCACAGAACTTTGTTTATACCGGCAATGGCGTCTCCTTCACCTCTGACGGCGGTGATTACACCAAACTGGTACGTGCTGAAATGGGGACGGATTATGAATATGATCACTACAATCGTTATGATCCCGAAGCTGTCGCGGAATACAAAGCCAAAGCGATCGAAGAACTGAGTGCTCAGGGCGTCACCTTCCCGATCACGATTGACTTTTATATTCCCGGTTCCAACGATGTCGAAGCTCAGACCGCCAAAGTCCTTGAGAATATCTTCAGAGAAGGCCTGGGAGATGATTTCGTCGTGCTGAAGACCAACACCTACATCTCCTCCCTTGCCAATGAAGTCCGCAAACCGCGCAAGGCTTCCTTCTACAAGACCGGCTGGGGTGCTGACTTCGCGGATCCCATCAACTTCCTTGGACAGGAAACCTATGACGATACATCCGCGTACTTCTCTGTCAATTACAGTCACGCCAATGAAATCACCGATCCGGATCTCATTGCAGCTTATCAGGAATTCACCGAACTGACGAAAGCAGCAGACGCTATCACAGATGATATGGATGCCCGCTACGCCGCCTTTGCCAAGGCTGAGGCCTGCTTCCTTGATCACGCTCTGGTGATCCCGACTCATTATGAATCCGGTTGGGAATTGACCAAGATTAATGATTACACCCGTGTCTATGCCATGTATGGTATGCAGACTTACCGCTACGTCAACTGGGAAGTCAGCACCGAACCGCTGACCACCGAACAGGCCGCTGCCAACGCAGCCGCCTATGCAGCGGAATAACGATATTACTAACAATAATTTTAGAAAAGAGGACAGTAAAAAAAACTGTCCTCTTTTTTTATGTTTATTTTTGCCATTTTATCAAAGATAAATTAATTTCAATCAAAAAAGGATTGCTGTCATTCTTGACGAATATCCGCAAAAACGATAAAATAACTTAATAAATATATTTATGGAGGATTCTATAATGAAGAAAATGCTTTCTGTTGTTTTGGCATTCGTCATGATCCTCAGCGCTGTCTCCATGGCAATGGCTGAAGAACTGACCAACCTGAACACCTACGAAACGAAGGCTCGTGAACTGGAAACCTGGAATATCCACTATTCTCAGGCTGCCGCCGACCTCAACGTTTTGACCAACTGCTTCGATGGCCTTCTGACCAACGACAATCATGGTGATCTGAAGCCCAATGCGGCAAAGTCCTTTGAAAGTCCGGATGGCGGCCAGACCTGGGTCTTCACCCTCAATGAAGGTATGACCTGGTTTGACAAAGACGGTGAATATCAGGCTGATGTCCTTGCTTCTGACTGGGCAACCGGTCTGGAATGGGTTCTGAACTATGCGAAGAACGACTCCTACAACGCTTCCATGCCGATGGAAATGATTGCCGGTGCAGAAGATTATTACAACTACACCATGGCACTCACTGAATCTGAAGGCGCTGAAACCGCTTACGCTCTGACAGCTGACGAAGATTCTGTCTTCGCTGAAATGGTTGGCATCGACTGTGATGATTTAGCCGGTACCGTCACCTATTATCTGGTTGACTCCCTGCCGTATTTCCCGTCAGTCGCCACCTACAACTGCCTGTACCCGCTTTCCGCCGAGTTCATCGAATTATATGGTGTCGACGGTTATCGTGACATCACATGGGAAGATATGTGGTACAATGGCGCTTACACCGTGACTTACTTCGAATATTCCAACCAGAAGGTTCTCACCAAGAGCCCGAACTATTGGAATGACGCCAATGTCAAGCGCTTCGACACCGTCACCATTAAGATGGTTGATTCTGTCTCCGTTGCTTACCAGCTGCTGGATAAGGGCGAACTCGATCATGTTTCCCTCGACCAGGCTACTCTGCAGGAAATCTACGGTGATGCTTCTAACAAATATCACAACAACCTTGTTGAAGCCCGCCCGACCAAGTACTCCTACCAAATGCATCTCGTTTATAACAAGAACCTTGAAGACGGCGAAACCCCGGACACCAACTGGAACCTGGCTGTTGCCAACGAGAACTTCCGCAAGTCCCTGTACTACGGTCTGGATCTGACAGCATATTTTGCCCGCACCAACTCCATCAACCCGCTGAGCTGCCAGAACTTCGTTTATACCGGCAATGGCGTTGCTTTCACCTCTGACGGCACTGACTACACTCAGCTGGTCCGCGATGAAATCGGTCTGCAGTATGACTATGAAACCTACGCCCGTGTCAATCCTGAACTGGCTGCCGAATACAAAGCCAAGGCTATGGAAGAACTGAGCGCCAAGGGCGTTACCTTCCCGGTGACTATTGACTACTACATCGCCGGCGGTTCTGATGTTGCCGCACAAACCGCCAAGGTTCTGGAAAACATCTTCCGCGAAGGTCTGGGTGATGATTATGTTGTTCTGAAGACCAACACCTACATTTCCTCCCTGGCAAATGAAGTCCGCAAGCCGCGCAAAGCTTCCTTCTTCATCAATGGTTGGGGTGCTGACTTCGCTGACCCGATCAACTTCCTCGGTCAGGAAACCTATGATGATCCCGCTGCTTACTATTCCAATGCCTACAGCAACATCAATGATGCCACTGACGAAGATCTGATCGCCGCTTATCAGGAATTCACCGATCTGGTTGTTGCAGCAAAGGCCATCACTGATGACATGGATGCTCGCTATGCCGCTTTCGCAAAGGCTGAAGCCTGCTTCCTCGGTCATGCGTTTACGATTCCGTGCAACTACGAAGTTTCCTGGGAACTGACCAAGATCAACAACTTCTCCAAGGTCTACTCCATGTACGGTATGCAGGCATATCGCTACGTCGATTGGGAAACCAGCACTGAACTGCTGACCACCGAACAGGCTGACGCTTTCGCAGACGCTTACAACGGCTAATTTATATTTTTCCGGGTATTAACACCCGGTTTTATGAACTGCCTCCGGGGCAGTTCCCCTAAAGGGACTGCCCCGGAATTTTATATAAATTACGAATAGTGAAAAGTGAATAATGAATAATGAATCGTAAAAATGAAAACAGCAGATTACTGCGGGGTTTCTTTCTCACTGCTATTTCTTTCTCACTGCTATTTAATTATTCACCATTCACCATTTACCATTCACGATTCATCATTTGAAAATAGAAAAGGAGGAAAAAGAGTATGGCAAAATACATTCTGAAACGCTTTTTCCAATCGATCCTCGTGATCCTTTTGGTCGTTTGCATTGTGTTTTTTCTGCTTCGTCTGATGCCCAGTGACTATTTTTTCACTGAGGATGAATTGATGAAATTCACAGAATCGCAAAAATACGCCAAACTGGAACGCCTGGGTATCATGGAAATCTGCCACGAATGCAGCGGGAAGGGAGAAATTGATGGGCATCCCTGCCAGGCTTGCAGTCACGGTGACTCCCGTGGTACCGGTTATGTCAATCGCTCGGTTTTTGCCCAATTGGGAGATTTTTTCCGCGATATGCTCGAAATGCGTGTCTTCAATGCAAAAGGCAAGGAAGTTAAAACCATAGAACCGGTGAACTTTTGGATATATCTTTCCCAGAAATTGAAAGGAGAAGACCCTTTCAAGGATAAACTCAAGGATGACTTTCAGGTTAAACTTAAGTTTAATCTGGGGAAAAGTATCCGCCTGGAAAAGGGTCAATATGTTACAGATGTTATTGCGGCGAAAATGTCCGTTTCAGCAAAAATCGGATTAATTTCTTTGGCTATCTCGCTGGTATTGGGCGTCGTTTTCGGTGTTCTGCAGGCACGGTTCAAAGATCAGCTTTTCGATCACATTGGTACCGGATATACAGTGATTGTCAATGCCGTTCCGCACCTTGTCATTTATACCGTGATCATGATCGCCGGTGCATCTTTTTTCAAACTGCCTATGCGCTACGATGCCACTGCAAAAAACCCGGGACTCACCATGGTATTGCCTATCGTCTGTTTATCCATCGGTTCAACAGCCGGTTATATGCTCTGGACACGCCGTTACATGGTCGATGAACTGAACAAAGACTACATCCGGCTTGCCAAATTGAAGGGACTGACTGACCAACAGGTAATGTTCCGCCATGTTTTAAAGAATGCTTTTGTACCGCTTGCACAGTATCTGCCATATTCGATTCTTTTGACCGTCGGCGGTTCTCTATTGGTAGAAACCTTCTTTGCTGTTCCCGGTATGGGCCCGGAATTAACCATGGCCATTGGCCGTTATGACCTGAATCTCGTTCAGGGAATTGTTCTGCTCTATGCTTCTATGGGTATTATGGGCGTGTTTATCGGCGATCTGTTGATGACGATCATTGATCCTCGTATTACATTGACCGGAAAGGAAGGGGTGCGCTGATGAGTAAAAAGCAAAATCGTCAAAAGACTGTACAGGAAATGGAGCAGCCGATCCCAAAGCTGGATTTGAAACCGGAAACCATCGATCAAAACCCGGGAGCAGAACGCCCGAGAGGCCGTGAATATGTTCAATCCCGCAATGAACTCCCGGAAAAACAGCTGTTTGAATTTGCGGAATATAAACCGATGGAAGCTGAGCGTATCGGCTACTCCAACTACTCTTATTGGAAGAGCGTCTGGCAAAACTTTTTGAAAAATAAATCAGCAGTAACCATGTCCATTATCTTTATTCTGCTGTTTATCTTTACCTTCATCGCCAGCGCTATCGGGAAGTACGATATCAACATGGCGCCTGATCCCATTAACCGCGCCTACATTCCGCCGAACGGAGAATATTGGTTCGGAACGAACGCTATCGGTCAGGACTATTGGGCTCAGGTCTGGTACGCCACACGCGCATCTATCTTACTGGCTGTACTGGTTTCTCTTGGACAAATAACGGTCGGTGTACTGATCGGGCTTGTCTGGGGGTATGTCCGCTCATTGGACCGTTTCTTCACAGAACTTTACAACCTGATTGATAACATTCCGACGATCATCTACATGACCCTGATTGCCTTGATGGTTGGTAAAACGATGTTAACGATGGGGATTGCTATGGTTGCCTTTGGCTGGCTTGCAACTGCCCGCAACGTCCGTAACCTTGTGTTTATGTATCGTGATCGCGAATACAACCTGGCATCCAGATGTCTGGGTACCGGATTAGGTCGAATTCTGTTCCGCAACATTTTCCCATACCTGGTCTCTGTGATCATCCTTCGCATGGCGCTTGCCATCCCGAACACCATCGCCTATGAAACCACACTGACCTATCTGGGATTGATGGATATCAGTAAACCTTCCCTCGGTATGCTGCTTTCCGCGGCACGTGCCGTGTTCCCGCGTGCATCCTACACGCTGGTCTTCCCGGCAATTATCGTTTCCATCATCACCATCACATTCTACCTGGTCGGCAACGCCTTTTCCGACGCCTGCGACCCGCGCAACCATGTATAAAAGGAGGATTGAACAATGAGCGAAAATAAAGATATCCACTCCTTTGATTACGAAGCACGGGCACGTCAGGTGCTCTCTCAAAAGCCGTTGCTTTCCGCCAAGGACCTGGAAGTGACCTTCTCACTGCGAGGACAAAAGCTTACCGCCATCCGCCGTGCCTCTCTGGACCTGTATGAAGGGGAAACCCTGGCGATCGTTGGGGAGTCCGGTTCCGGTAAGTCCGTTTTCACCAAGTGCTTTGTCGGCATGATGGACAAAAACGGGACCATCACCCATGGCTCCATTGAATATGATGGTCAGGACCTCACCAAGCTGAGCGAAAAGGAATGGCTGAAGATCCGCGGGAAGAAAATCGCCATGGTCACGCAGGATCCGATGACCTCCCTGAACCCGCTGAAAACCATCGGTTACCAGATCCAGGAATCGGTTGAACTGCATCAGGGACTGCGTGGCAGAGCTGCAAAGCAGGAAACGATCCGCATTCTCGAAGCGGTCGGAATTCCGGAACCGGAACGGCGGTATAAGCAATACCCGCACGAATTCTCCGGCGGGATGCGTCAGCGTGTCGTCATCGCCATTGCCGTCGCCTGCAAACCGCAGATCCTCATCTGTGATGAACCGACCACCGCGCTGGACGTCACCATTCAGGCGCAGATCCTTGACCTGATCCGCAGACTCCAGAAGGAACAAAACATGACCATCATCTACATCACCCACGACCTGGGTGTGGTCGCCAATGTAGCGGACCGTGTGGCAGTCATGTATGCCGGTCAGGTCATTGAAGTCGGTATGGCGAATGAAGTTTTCTTTGACCCGTGGCATCCCTACACCTGGGCACTGCTCTCCGCACTGCCGCAGCTGGGAACCAAGGGGGAAAAACTCCCGGCCATCGACGGAACACCGCCGAACCTCTTTAATAAGATTCAGGGTGACGCCTTTGCCCCCCGAAACAAACAGGCGCTCAACATCGACTTTCTCGAAGAACCGCCGATGTACGAAGTGACTTCGACCCACATGGTCAAGGCGTGGATCCGCGACCCTCGCGCTCCGCATATCGAACAGCCGCATGCCATCAAGATGCTGGAAACCAATGATAACAGATCGAAGGGCACCGATCCCAATGCCTATCATCCGCATCTAGACCCGAACCGCCAAACACTGATCGAAGTCAAAAATATGCAGGTCACCTTCGGTTCCGGCCGCAAGAAATTTGTGGCAGTGGACGATGTGAACTTCACCATCTACAAAGGGGAGACCTTTGCGCTGGTCGGTGAATCCGGTTCCGGAAAAACCACCATCGGTCGTGCGCTGGTCCGCATCAATCCCATCACTGCGGGAGAAGTTCTCCTCGAAGGGCAGAAGATCAACGGCAAAATTTCCAAAGAGCAGGATCTCAACGTGATCCGCTCCTGCCAGATGATTTTCCAGGACCCGATGGCTTCCTTGAATGAACGCGCCAAGGTAGACTACATTGTCTCCGAAGGTCTGATCAATCATCATCTGTATAAGGATGAGCACGACCGTCAGGACAAGGTGCAGAAGGCACTGCAGGAAGTCGGTCTGCTGCCGGAATTTTCCAGCCGCTTCCCGCATGAATTCTCCGGCGGTCAGCGTCAGCGTATCGGCATTGCCCGCGCGCTGATCATGGAGCCGAAATTCATCGTGGCGGACGAACCGATCTCTGCGCTCGACGTCTCTATCCGTGCGCAGGTGCTGAACCTGCTGAACGATCTGAAGAAGAAACGCGGCCTGACCTATATGTTCATCGCCCATGATCTTTCCGTCGTGCGCTTCATTTCCGACCGCATCGCCGTGATCCACAAGGGACGCATCGTGGAACTGGCAGAGGCTGAGGAACTCTTCTTCCATCCGCTGCATCCCTACACGAAAGCCCTGCTTTCTGCGGTTCCAAACCCAAATCCCTATCTGGAACGTTCCAAGAAGCTCCTGGTTTATGATCCGTCTGTCCATAACTACAAGACAGACAAACCGGTCTGGGAAGAGATCCTGCCCGACCACTTCATTTACGGCAATCAGCCGGAACTAGACGGCTATCGGAAGGAATTGGGATTGTAGGTATTAGGTGTTAGGTATTAGGTGTTGATTGTTAGGATTCAATATCTTTTTGGCAGATAAATTTTGATTCCAAAGTACGATCATCACTAAGAAAAATTCAACTTTTTTTACACCCCTGGTCAATTTGGTCAGGGGTTTTATTATCGGTTATAATTTTCAGTAAATAGCAAATAAGAAAGAGGCTGAATGAAAAACACAGATATCTCAAATAATAATCAATTTGTCAGGAAACTTGCATTCATATTCATGATGCTCTTTTTTCTTGCTCTCTTAAACCGAACAGGCTCTTTGATTTTGCTTTGGAAAGAAGAACCGCTGGGCAGTGTTACGCATGACGCGGGTCATGGATATTACGCTTTTGTGAGTGATGAGAATATCAGCAAACTGAAGCTGCCTTTCTACCTGAAGGAAGACGGAATAATTCTTCGCAACAAGCCGCTTTCCGTCAACGAGGACATCACTGCTTCGATCAAAGATCAGGGACTCGGTGCACATAAGATCATGGAAAACAATGACCTGTATTTTTCAGCCTCCGACAACCATCCGGAATCACATGAGTACAGCATCATCAGCCCGGTTATTATTCGGAACCGTTATCTGCTGGTCTTATTCGCGCTTGCTGCGCTATCCACAGTGATGATATTAGTTCAATTTTTGAAAACCCGTGATAAATCGATTTTCAAAGAGTTGATTCGATGGGGCAGCGTGATGCTTCTCTTGCTGCTTCTGCTGCCCTGGGACAAGATTATCATCTCCGGAGAACCTGCCGCAATTGGCTCATTTCTTCTCAAGCCATTGCTGCAGCGGAATCTGATCTTTACCTGCCTGCTGTTTCTCATTTTGCTGCTCGACACACTTTTCTGCGAAAAAAACAGATTTCTCGCTGTTCTTTCCGTCATAATTGTTCTGCTGAACACAGTCTACTACTTCATCCCGGAATGGAATTATTTCGGACAGCGGGCCGATACGGCGGATTATCTGGAACACTATACCGCATCTTCCATCAGGACGCCCGGATATCCGGTCTTTATTGAAACTGTCTGCAACCTCACCGGGAACGAAGGCCTTGAGGAACTGCGGCAGACGCATGATACGCAGCCGGACGAGAGTTTATTGGATTCCACCATTTCTGAGAGCAAAGGGCTGGTCAATGTTGCGCGTGCACAGAAAATCGTCCTGGCAGCGGCTTTTTTGATCGTATTTTTCGTATATTCGCGCTACTATCACCAATCCTGGTTCGCCTTTGCCGCGCAGATCATCCTCAGCGGCGGATTTTTAGGCGTGGATAACAGTTATATCATGACAGAGTGCCTTTCTCAGGCGGTCTGCCTGCTGACCGCGGCATTGCTGATTTTATATATGAAAGAAAAGAAGCCCCTTTTCTTCCTGCTGTTATGTGTTGTTGCCGGGTATGGTATGCTGGTCCGTCCGGCAAACATTTTTCTGATCATTCCAATCGGTATCTGTGTTTTGAATATGATACACGAAAAACAGAGCCTTTTGTTCCCGATTATTGGCTGTCTGGCATTTCTGGGTATCACCGCGATTCCAGCGATAAACATTTTCAGTCATTATAAACAGTTTGTTTGGATGCCGACCTCGGGTTATGTGGACATCGCACGGGCAGTCGAGCTGATGCAGCCGGGAGATGAAGAAACCTTCGATGACCCGCAGCTGCGTGACTTCTGCGCTGACCTGCTTGAGAAAAAAGCAGTGATTGGAGATGCTGATCAAAACACCTATATGTGGGAGGTCGGCATCGCCACAGCAAGAGAACACGGCTATGACCTGATCAGCTGCAGTCCGATCCTTGGCAAAGTCAGCCGTCATATTTTCAGGATCCACTTCCGGGAGTTCATATCCGCACTTTCTGAAACGATGAAAACAGCACTGGAACGGACACGGCTCCAACTCGGTCCGGTGCCTTTCACAGCTATAGCGTGCCTGTTCATCGTCTTATTTGTCATAAAAATCAGCATTGATTCCACCACAGGCATGATCATCGCGCTGATGCACATTGTCCACCTGTTCATCTTTATCGTGAACCAGCCGGAGAGGAGATATATCTACAGCACGGAAATACTCTGCCTGATCGGCTGGCTGCTGATTTTTGTGAGTCTTTTCAAGGCAGGGGATAGGAGATAGGATTCAGGATTCAGGGGTTAGGATTCAGGATTCAGGGTTTAGGGATAAAAGAGCACCTGATATAGCCATAGCAGCCATATCAGGTGCCGTTTTTTTCGAATTATTTTTAGAATAATGACGCCTGTTCCGGGGAAGAGCCTTCGGTGCCTTCCTGCGGTTTTTCATTGGGTGTATCAGACTTTTTGGGTTCTTTTGGTTTATCCTCGGATTCTTTTTTATCCGTCTCACCCTGAGCCTGGTCCATCGGCAGCCAGGTCACCCCGATTGCTTCGTGCAGCAGGTTCTGCGTCACCGGTTCCAGAGAACGCGCCCGACGTCCGGTTTTTGCCGCTGAGGGTTTCAGCGCGCGGAACCGACCGGCACCAAAGCGAACAAACAGCAGGGCGTTATTGGTATTCATGGTGAAGAAGCCAACGACACGGGTATTATCCTTCAGCCGCAGCGCGATCACACCCTGACCGTAGCGTCCCTGTCTCGGGAACTCGCTCACCGCGATCTGCCCCAGTGACCAGTCATTGAGGACAAAACAGCAGCTTTCCTTTTCCGTGACCAGCGAAGCTCCGACGACAACATCATCCCCCTTGAACTTGATCCCGTTCACACCGGCTGCAACCAATCCCATCGGCCGCAAATCATCCTGACCAAAGCGTATTCCCATACCGTTCTTCGTAACCAGCATAAGATCCATCGAATCCGACTGACTGACCAGAACCGTGAGCAGCCTGTCACCGGAATTGATCTTACACAAATTGAAAGACTGGGAAGAGGCGAACGGAACATCACCAACCAATGAGCGTTTCAGCATACCCTTTTCCGTGACAGTGATCACAGAAGCCGTTTCGTCCATTTTTTCCCGTGACGGCATGGTAAAGATCGTCACCGGTTTTTCAGAATTATCCCATCCGGAAACACCGTTATAATCAATACCGGCCGAAAAGTCATCAACCTTCGGCAAAGTCTCGACATAAATACCGCAGGTCTTTCCGCTTTCACTCACCACATAAACCGTCTGCTGCGTATCTGAACGGACGATCCACTCCGGAATAGCGAAACCGCGCTGCTTCACGGTTTCGATTTCCACCCGCCCGATCTTTCCATCGCGGGTGAGACCGACGAAACATTCTTCCGCCTGGATCAGAGAATTAGCGGTCAGCATCTCTTTGGAGGAAACCCCTTCGCCGAGCAATGCGATTTGGGTACGGCGGGCATCACCATAGGTTTGCATCAGGTCCCGCAGCTTGGATGCCAGCAGCTCGCGCATCTTCAGCGGAGAAGCCAGCAGTTCTTCCATATCACGAATGGCAAGCCGCAGCGATTCCAGTTCCGCCAGCAGTTTATCGTATTCCAGATGCGTCAAACGCTTGAGCGGCATATCCAAAATAGCCTGAGTCTGTTCCCGATCCAGCTTGAACCGAGCCATGATGGCGTCACGGGCAGCCGCCTCATTTTCGGAGGAACGGATGATATGGATGATCTCATCCAGGTTATCGATCGCCGTCAGCAGTCCTTCCAGAATGTGGGCACGCTTCTTGGCCTTCGCCAGTTCAAATTCAGTCTTGCGCCGGATCACTTCCAGCTGATGGTCCGCATAAACCTTCAGCGCTTCCTTCAGGCTCAGCACACGTGGCTTGTTCTCCACCAGGGCCAGAAGAATGATCCCGAAGGTGGTCTGCAAAGGAGTACGCTTGTAAAGCTCCCGCAGGATGGTGTCCGGATCGGCAGTCTTGGATAGTTCGATGACTACACGCATTCCCTGCCGGTCGGATTCATCCCGCAGGTCTACGATTCCTTCAATGATCCCCTCCCGAACCAGCTGCGCGATTCGCTCGATCAAACCGGTTTTATTGACCTGATACGGGATCTCGGTGATAATCAGGCGGCTGCGGCCTCTGCCCATATCTTCCAGGTGGACTCTGCCGCGAACCATCAGCCGGCCGCGTCCGGTAGCATACGCGGAAACCAACTCATTCCTCGCATCTTCCAGAACCACGATCCCGCCGGTCGGAAAGTCCGGGCCTTTGACATATTTCATCAGGTCTTCGACAGTGATATCGTTGTAACGCTCCCATTCCTGCAGCAGGTAGATCACGGCATTGCAGACCTCGCCCAGGTTATGCGGCGGGATATTCGTTGCCATACCGACCGCGATCCCGCTTGCACCATTCACCAGCAGGTTCGGAACAATAGCCGGCAGCACTTCCGGCTCTTTGAGCGTATCATCGAAGTTCCCGGTGAATCCGACCGTTTCCTCATCGATGTCCTTCAGGATCTCCATGGAAATCTTATCAAGGCGGGCTTCTGTATAACGCATGGCAGCCGGGGGATCGCCATCGATCGACCCAAAGTTACCTTGTCCATCGACCAGCGGATAACGAATCGTGAAGTCCTGTGCCAACCGTGCCATGGCATCATAGACCGCGGCGTCTCCGTGTGGGTGATATTTACCCAGCACTTCACCGACAATACGGGCAGATTTCTTATAAGGAAGCTCCGGACGGATCCCCATGTCATACATCGCATAAAGGATACGGCGCTGCACCGGTTTCAGCCCATCGCGGGCATCCGGCAGCGCGCGTGATATGATCACGCTCATCGCATAATCCAGATAGGATTGCTGCATCTCCTTATCAATATCGACTTGTCTGATTCCCCGTCCCGTATTTTCCATAATGCCTCCGTTATCACTTTCAAGTTGACTATTATAGCATATTTTTACTAATGGAAATGACAAGTTACGTTTGAAATGAATTGATCTCGAAAATTGAATAAAGGAAATCTATAAAAAATATAGGAATTTTCCTGTTTTCGTTTTTTAGAGTAAAATATTTATAAGTAGTCTTTAATCAGATATAAATAAATACGTCGTGATTGTTCAGTAATTCCGCAAATCATCTGGCTGAAGGTCCAAATACCTGCGTAACGAAAAAAAAATTCTAATTCCAAGCGACACCTTGAGAATCGGAATTAAGAGAGAATAATTCATATGGCTTTTTCGGATAAGGAAAAAAATTCAAAAAAAACACAGGATAAGCGTGAGCAAAAGGGTAACGGTTCTGAAGGCGAGTTTTCCGCTTCCGGAATGCCGAACAGTCTCATGCTTCAAATTTTCGCCGATGGAGATGATAACAACAATAACATCTCCGGCGCTACGGTTTTTCGTGAATTCTCACTCCCGATGCATCAAATTCCCTCCGCAGAGGCCGAAGCGGATCGGCTTTCCGCCGGTATTCACGGAACTGACCCTGCCGCTGTCCGCCGGGAAATGGGGCATCGCCTCAACGCCGACCTTTCCGGGATCCGCTTCCACTCCGATCTCCGCAGTGAAGCCCGTGCCTCTCAGATGGGTGCACGGGCATGGACCAGCGGCCGGGACGTTTATTTCGGCAAAGGCGGATTTGAACCGCGTGTGGCGGCTCATGAACTGGTGCACACCGTTCAGCAGGGAGCGGCAAAAGGGAAAGTTTCTCAAAATGTTACTGCCGGAACCGTGCAGATGTGGTCGTGGTGGCCTTTCGGCAAGAAAAAATCAAAATATGATGAAGAGCAGAATGCCGGCGATATAGCTGACAGTCTGTTCCGCATCCAGGCCGGTTTCAGCGCCTCTGATGAGGAAGAAAAGGCAGCACGTGATACTGCCTATACCAAAGCCTATAACAATGAACTCAATCAAAGAGACAGAGTTAACGTGCCGGGAAACAATGATGAACTTGATGAGGAAGTTGCCAGAAATGCAGGGCAGGCAGCAGCCGACAGGCTCAGAGTCAAAAGGAAGGATTACGTCAGCAACAAAGACAAAGACAATTTCAGGCAAAAGATAAACACTATCAATAAAGAAACATATAAAGAGCTCCTGGACAGGCGCAAACAAGCCGCTCAGGAACTGTGCGACTCCTTCGATAAAATCAGCGCGAAAAGTGTCGAATCATTGTCAAAAAATTATTATGCAGCCGCCAACAGTAAAGCCGGAAGAGATTATATTCTTTATAACAAGCTCGTAACCAGGATCGAAGCGGTCCATCAGAACCGCCGGCAATTCCGGAACTGGAAAAATGAATTCGAGAATGAAGAGCAGGATCAGGATGATACGCTGGAAAAAGCTAATCGAATTATTTCTGAGGGGAATTCCGCTGAAAACAGCTATCTGAAAACTGCGGAAGGTATTCAACAACGCGGAGAGAATGCCAGGACAAATACGGAATATTATCAAAAGGTTTATGGGAAAAAGAAGACAAAGCTGGACCGGATAGCAGCCGCTTACAACAAGATATTACAAGAAAAATCTCCTAAACATATCGATATTGAGAACATTGATAAAATTGAGGAATCTGACAATGACAGTGAGCATCCCGGTTTGCTTTCTAATGCCGGGAGCAGCGACGGCAGTGGTGATTTTATTCTGGAAGGATTGCCGAAAAAATCTGAGAAAAAGAAACCGTCATCCCGGAACACCAGGAACGAGAATATTATTTCAAATAACATAATAGAAAATGACGATGAAAGCGGTATTTTCGAAAAAGGTATGAAAGAAAAGGATGATGAGAGCAGTATTTCCGAATATGGAATGAAGGAGAGCGACAACAATAACATCATCTCCACCAGCTCAAAGGATCAGAATAAAGATGAGAACGGCGGTATCTCAAAAGGTGCTCTCGTGCAAAAGGTTGAAGCGTCTATTGAAGAACAGAAAAGACTGGATGCAAACAATATTGAAGACCCTGATTCGATTATCCACCAGCCAGGACAGATCTCTGATGATCTGCTTGAGGAATATGCACCGGCCAATCCGACAATAAACAATACAAAAAACAGGAGCGGTAAGACCAAATTTGCCAACAACCTGCTGAAAGCCGGAAACGGTCTGGAACAGCTGGGGGTGGCGATGCATGATATCGATCTGCTCAACCGCAATAATTTGCAGACCGTCTATATCACTCCCGCCATATCCGGTATTTCCGGTGCAATGGGTGCCGGACTGGGCGTTGTCGGAACGCTTACCGGTGGGGTTGACACCTATCGCAATATGCGCAACGTATCTTCCGGCGGCAGTCACCTGGATTGGGTCAGTTCCGGATTGGATACACTTGGCTCGGTGGGAGAAACAGCAACAGGCGCGTTGACTGCCATGAAAAATGCGGGGAACATTCCTGTTATCGGTCAGACATTGGCGAATGCCAGCGGTTTCGCGGGACCAAACCTGATTCCGGGCTTGAATATCGCTACCGGCGGTATTTCCATGATTTCCGGGGGAATTGAAGGAATCCGCGGACAAAGCAGCATCAACACGATCGATAAACAAATAAGCGCTCTCAATGGAATGAAAAAGGGCAAAACTTTTTCAGCCGATCAGAAAAAACTTATGAGAATCTTCAATCAGGGCAAACGTGTCTCTGAACTACACCGAACCGGCGGTGCCATAAAAACAGTCGGCGGTGCAATTGCATTGGGAACCGGTGTTGCTTTGTTGACAGGTCCGCTTGCACCGATAACTGCCGCCGTTTTGGGTGTTGCCGCAGGTGGAGCCGGAATCACAAATTTCCTGTACTCCCGCAGAAAAAAGAAAAATCTTCGCAAAGATGTAATCGCCGAGGAGTTAGGCTTCAAAGACTGGGAAGCGGAAAAGAAACGCGTAAGGGATAAATTTCCTGATGAAGATCTCAGCAATGATGAAGTTAAAGAGATCATTCTCAAGAGCCGCGGATTTGACGTAAAAACGAGAAAAGAAGCCTTCAAGCAGATCAATATGCAGCGCGCAAAGATGCTGCTGGATATTGCGGACGACGTGGTAAATCCGCTGAGAACTCTGGCTGAAAAAGTTATCGGGGCACTGGGCATTTCCCGGAAAAAGGGGCGTTATGCCGCCGGTGCCCAAAAGCTGCTCGCTGAAAAAATGGGCGGGTAGAACAATAGAATGATAGTTAGCAGGAGGGAAATGAAACAAAAAGTTATCTGCGCCGGTCACGTCTGTATTGACATCACCCCGGTTTTTGCGCAGCAGCAGAAGGTAAGTAAAATCAGTGAAATTCTGGAACCGGGGAAGCTGGTCCACATGAACAACGTCGAGATCCATACCGGCGGCAGTGTTGCCAACACCGGCCTTGCTATGAAGATTCTTGGAAACGACGTGCGGCTGATGGGAATGATCGGCTGTGATGCCTTCGGACACATGATTAAGGATATCTTTGCTTCCTACGGAGCCGGCGGTCTGATCGAGGTAGAAGGCGCGAACACTTCCTATTCGGTCGTGCTCGCCATTCCCGGACTTGACAGGACCATCCTTCATGATCCTGGCGCGAATGATAATTTTTCCTGCAAGGATATTCCCTGGGATGAGCTCGACGATGCCGCTTTATTCCATTTCGGCTATCCACCCATTATGAAGCAGATGTATGCGGATAACGGTGATGAGCTGAGTAAAATGTTCAGACTGCTCAAGGAAAAGGGGATTGCCACCAGTCTTGATCTGGCAGTGGTTGCCGCAAATAACCCCGCAGCGGAAGCGGATTGGCAGATGATCCTTGAAAAAGCACTGCCGTATGTCGACTTTTTCGTACCCAGCTTTGAGGAACTCTGCTGGATGCTTGATCGTGAGTCGCTGAAAGAAATCACGGACATCAGCGATGATCCGACGAAAAATCTGGACCTGAAAAAATATGCCAAACCGCTGGCTGAAAAATGTATTGCCATGGGCTGCGGTGCCGTGATGATCAAATGCGGAATCTCCGGCATTTACTACAAAACAGCCGCCAAGGATCGAATCGCTGCTATCGGTAAAAATCTCGAAATCCGTCGGGAAGACTGGAGCGGCAAGGAGGGGATCCAACCCTGCTATGAGGTGGATATCGTCCGCTCCGGTACCGGCGCGGGTGATGTGAGCATCGCGGCTTTTCTTTCCGCGGTTCTGCGGGGAGATTCTCCGGAAATGTGCTTTAAACTGGCTGCAGCAGAAGGTGCTGTGTCCGTAATGAGCTACGATGCTCTGAGCGGACTGCTGCCGCTGGATGAGTTGACAAAACGAATTAATAAGGATAATAAATTATGTACGTCAATATGAAAGAAATGCTGGAAAAAGCCCGTGAAGGCCATTATGCCGTTGGCTTTTTCGATACCGTCAATGTGGAAATGGCACGTGCTGTCATTGAAGAAGCGGAAGCGCTGAACGCCCCGGTGATCGTCGGAACCGCCGAGATCCTGCTGCCCAAGATGGAGCTGGACCGTGTGGCTGATTTTCTGATCCCGCTGGCTGAACAGGCAAACGTTCCTGTTGCCGTTCACTATGATCACGGTCTGACCTTCAACCGCTGCATGGAAGCCCTGAATCTCGGCTATTCCTCCATTATGTACGACTGCTCCACCGCATCCTATGAGGAAAACCTGGAAAATGTCGCTGAAATGGTTAAGATCTGCCACGCCATGGATGTCACTGTCGAAGGCGAGCTTGGTCATGTGGGAGACAATGAAGGCAAGGGACAGCTTGCGAAGCCGGAGGATTATTACACTGATCCGGATATGGCGATGGATTTTGTCAAGAAGACCGGCGTGGATTGTCTGGCTGTTGCAGTGGGGAATGCCCATGGCGACTATAAATTTCCACCGAAACTCGACTTTGACCGCATTACGGAAATCGCACAGAAGACCGGCGTGCCGCTGGTTCTCCATGGCGGGTCCGGCCTGTCGGACTCCGACTTCCAGGAAGCAGCCCGCCGCGGGATCTGCAAGGTCAACATCTTCACCGATATCGACCGTGCCGGTAAAACCGGTATCGAAAACGGCCTTAAAGCCGGTGCCCGCTTCCTCAGCGAGCTGATCCCCTACGAGATCGAAGCCATGAAAGAAGTCGTCCGCAACAAAATAACTCTTTTTGGCTCTGTCAATAAAGCCTGACGAAAAATTCTGTCGTAATTAGACATCTGGTAAAATAGAATGTGCCGCTTAAGAACAAGCGGCACATGGTTTGCATGTGTTTATTTATATCACATAAATACGAGGGGAGTCGATGAAAACCATAGCCATATCAGTTCAAAAGGGAGGATGCGGTAAAACAACAACATCCGCAAATCTGGCCGCCGCTATAGCTGGACAGGGAAAGCGTGTTTTACTAATTGACAATGACCCGCAATCCTCATTGACCCTATATAGCAATCTCGAACGTGAGAAGACAATAACAGAAGTTTACAGAGGAACTGCCTCCATACAGGATATTGTCCAGGACTGGCATGGAATTGATGTTGCTCCTGCAGATATCCTTTTATCTCAGGTAGAAATTGAAATTGCGGGAAGAAAGGACCGCCGGGATATATTACGGAATGCATTATCAAGTGTTGATGAAGCTTATGACTTTTGCATCATTGACACCGCTCCCGGTCTGGGGCTTCTTTCAGTGAACGCAATTATGGCATCCGACCATGTGATTATCCCGATGGAACCAAATCCTGCCGATATTTGGGGACTTGAATTATTTATGAGCACCCTCAATCAAATCAGGAAAGCCAAACCGAACCTGACTTACAGAATTCTCCTGACTTCTTACAATGATCGTTTGAAACTGCACCAATCAGCAAAAGAAGCAGCTGAGCACCACGCCTTGAATTTATACCCCGTAACTATTGCGCGGAATGTCAAAACCGCTGAAGCATGGGGAGCTCATGAGCCTTTATTAACCTATGACCCAAAGAATAAAAATAATATCACATATAAAACAATTGCAGAAATGGAGATATCCGAATGAAAAACAAAACCGCAGCTCTCGACCTTTTTCATGACATAGAGTTTTCAGCTCAAAACGAGGAATCTGATTTTCTCGATATACAATCAGAACATCAGGATAATGAACCCAATATACTCGACATAGAAGCAGAACAAATTGAAACAGAAGAACAGGAAGATAAGCTCGACAGCTTTGACATAGAATCTGAACAGCAGGATGAGGATATTGACACTTACGACATAGAATCAGAAATAGAGGACAATGAGCTTGATACCCTTGACGCTGAACCGGATCAGCAAGAAGAAAATGACATGATATTCCAAAAGAATTACCTGCCTTTCTCCGGATTTCCGCAGCTCACGGGAATGATGCTCCCTGTATGGGTGTTTTGTCCCGGTATTCCATTGGGTATTCCTGTTATGGCGCTTTTTCCTGCCATTATTTATTCCTGATGTATCTATTCATATATAAAATACAGCAGCGTTTTCTTGCTTTTAGCCTCGCACCAGCAAGAAAACGCTGTTGTATTTTATGGTTTTGAGTCGTCACATTGACACCAAAGTGACGGGAAAACTTGTCGAAAAATTTACAAACGAAATTATATTACATCCACAATTGTGCCAAAACCTATGTTTTCACGCTTCATTTCTCCGCTGATAAGCGGTTTCGCCCAGCGGAATAACCATTTTGCCTTATCGCATGGCATATTGACACAGCCATGAGACATGGTCATACCAAAATTATCATGCCAGTACGCACCGTGGAAAGCCACCCCGGTTTCGGGTATGAAATAACAACACCAGGGAACTCCGGGAAATTCATAAGCTTCCGGATCAGTAACCATCTGTCCCTCACCCATATGGTGAGATGGAATTTTGTTTTGTATATTGTATCTTCCTCTTGGAGTTGAAGTAGGAATAACTCCTTCGCGTTTGGTACTCGGAACCCCTGTGGAAACTTTCAATGTCATAACCGGTTCATCGTATTCATAACAGGTCATGGTCTGCATAGCGAGAGAAACCTCAATTCGTTTATTCTCAACGGGTATTTCCGGCGAAATCGGAGAGACTTCCTCCCAGGGGATGATTCGCATATGTTCAGCGGGCACATAATAGTCCAGCGAATCATAATCGTAGGTAGAATCTTTGATGCGGTACCAGGGACGTCCATCAGGCCCATTGATCACACCCACGACCCAATAGACAGACTGGTAATAGAGCATAAAAATATCTTCCCATTTTTGACCGGTACGGTTAATACGAGCCTGCGTAAAAGGCACCGTAATTTCCGCAAGCCGGCCTGGCAGGGGGGTATTATTGACAGAGTAGTCAACCTCATTCAAATGTGTTTCAACCACCTGCATATGAGCAGAGTGAACATAACCACCCCATACACGGTACCACTTCGGGTTATAACCGGGTCCGTGTTCCGATTCCACTTCATAGTAAACATTCAGCAGATCATTCCTGAAGCGCTGGTAAAGTATCTGGCTTTCATCCCACGGCTCTTTGTAAATGCTGATGTTTTTCGTGGATACACGCACCACTTTCCCCGTACCTGGTGTGATGATACGTCCGGATTCTCCCGTTTCCGGAATTTCCGTCTGGTAAAATGGCCTGAAAGCCAATGCACCCAAACCGGCAGAGACGTATTTGAGAAAATCTCTTCTGCTGATTTTTGACGGCAGCGAAGGCATCAGAGCACCCACTTCACCAATTCGTTCGCGGTCAGTTCTTTGTAAAGCTCATCCATCTGCTCACGGGACTGCGCGGTAAATTTTGTCTTAAGTGAACAATATTTTTTGTTCGCACTGTAAGCTGTCTTCAGGTTCTTTTTTTCTATTTCCGGGACGTGTTTCTTCAGGATCGCAAAAATCGTGTCTTTATATTCAGGAACATTCATTCCCATGATGGAAATCGGGAACTCACAGGGGAACTTCAATTCTACCTTATCAAAAGCATCCTGCGGGACAGGAGTGGTATTGTCTTCATCAACTTCAATGTTTATGCCTTTTTTAATTTCTTCTGTCATAGAAAACCTCTTTCTTTTGAAAGGAATCTGCCTTTTTAAATCAATCTTATTTTACTCCAAATCCATCAACTGCATCCAACATATGATGAACCGTTGTTAATCTTTATCAAAAGGAGGACAAGGATTCCCGCCCGTAATTTCCGGTACCTGATAATAAACAGCGGTTACAAGATTTACCTCAAAAGAAGGGTCGCTACTGAGGTCCCTTTCCGTACTGCCGATCACGGGAATCGTACAGGCGATGACCGGACGGGTTTTGTCTTCTATTGATCGAATCATCTGATCCCGGTAAGTCCAGCCCAAATGGATATCCCGCAGCAGGGAAATCGAACCTTTATAAAACCATCCGCCAAGAATGCACAGCAAAATAATGCAGACAGAGGGAATTGCTTTACAAACGGAAACTTTTTTCACATGCGTGCCAAGCAAAAAGAAACAGGAAGCAATCATCAGAAAAACCCAGAGCAATGGTATTGTAAGGACCCGGCCGGGAACATAATTCATGAAAATATTCAACGTCAATACGCCTGCTGCAGTCAGGAACAGCCATAGAATTCCAAGAATAAATGCCAATCCGGAAAATTTTCTCTTTCGGAAGCATATACCAAACATAAAGAAAACAACAGCCAAAAACACTGCATATTCCAGCCGGCCGTATAAGAACCACCATAATGTCTCGACAGACGTCTTCAGACATTCAGGCAGCCGCTGCAAATAAATCAACAGCATGCCATCTGTTGATTTTGCACCTGAAGAAGATAATTCTGCAGCATAACCGGCATTGGGAGAAAAGAACAGGATGAATGCCGTGCAGGCAAAACTCCATAAGGTATAAATGATCAGTAATTTATTCCTGCTGCCATTACCAATGATCAGGTTTATAAAAATAAAACCGGCACCAAAAGCGCACACAGAAGCAGTAATAAGCTCAGAACAGCCGCAGGCACAGGTGATACATAAAAGCGTCAGTGCGATATGATGTTTCCCACAGGACTCATCCAGATATAGTGCGAGAATCAGGATCGCGAACGTAATTCCGACACCGTAAATAAAGGTTCCTCCTGCCCAAAACCACACCTCCCAGATTTTGGGTGACATGAATAACGCACTCATCATCAGGCCGGCTCCGCCGCAGAGACTGTGAATAAAATTATGCTCCAAACAACTGATCCTCAGCAGAACATCACACAGGTAAACACACGCACAGCACAGGCAGAGAAGGTTGACAGTCAAAGCAATATGTATATAATGTTCCGGTTGAAAAATGGCATACATTGATTTAAGCAGAAGATTAAAATAACGGCCGTTGACCGCCGTAAATTCCATCTTCAAAAATCCCGGAAAGCCATATTTCTGAGAGTCATGAATTTCCCAATAATCATCCCTTCGAATGGTTTGTTCAAAACAGATGATGGCGAACAAAGTCAGAATTATTACAACACCGAAGATAACTGCCGCTCGAAAAACTTTCCGGTCAGCTTTCGATAGTTTTCTCAGAAAGATAAAAAACAGAAATGCTGCTGTAGCAATAACCAATCCGTATACAGCATGCTGCACGAATAAACTACGTCCTGAAAATGACCGTCCAAAAAAACCGGTGATCCATTCCAAACCGGTGACGACCGGATCCTTGCAAAGCCAGAAAAAGCCTGCAGAAAGACAAAGTGAAAGAAAAGTCGTCAAAATAGTTTCAACAATCATCGTCTTTATTACCCTGCTTTTTCATAAGAGATACATCGGGAACAACATTCTTACTGCCGGATAATTCAAATCATTTACTGAGAAAAAGGGGCTGCCCGGGTTACCGGTCCAGCCCCTGATTTTTTTTTTATTTATTTGACAATATTGATCAATTTCTTCGGCACGATGATGATCTTCTTCGGTTCCTTACCGTCGAGGGCCGCAATCACCGCAGGACGGGCGAGGACTTCCGCTTTGGCTTCTTCATCGCTCACAGAAACCAGCAGATCAACACGGTCGCGCAGTTTGCCATTCACCTGGACGACATAAGTGACCACATCGTCCTTCGCGGCAGCCGCGTCAGCTTCCGGCCATGGCTGCGTGTGGATGGAATATGTGTGTCCGAGCTGTTCCCAGATTTCCTCTGTGATATGAGGGGCAACCGGAGCCATCATACGCAGATAAATACTGGCTGCTTCATCCCATTCCTTTGTTCCCATAGCACCGGCAGCTTTGGCCTTACCGAGATCATTCAGCAGCTCCATGAGGCCTGAAACAACCGTGTTGAACTGGAATGCTTCCATGTCACGTGTCACCGCATTGACCGTCTGATGGACCTTACGGCGCATAGCTTTGAGCGTTTCTGCGTCAGCGCAGTTCATTTTCTCAGCTTCTTCCAGGAACATCGTCCAGACACGGCGAACCCAGCGGGCAGAACCCTCAATACCCTTGCTGTCCCACGGTGCACCCATCTCCCACCGGGCAAAGAACATCAGGTAAGCACGAACTGTATCCGCACCGTAGCGAGCTACCAGTGCATCCGGATCAACCACATTGCCGCGGCTCTTGGACATCTTCTGCTGATCCTCACCCAGAACCATTCCCTGATTGCGCAGCTTCAGCATTGGTTCATCACCCTTTGTGATACCCAGATCGCGGCAAGCCTTATGGAAGAAACGCGTGTAGATCAGATGCATCGTCGCATGTTCAATACCGCCGGTATAAACATCCACTGGCATCCAGTAATCATATTCCTTCTTATCAAAAGGATATGTCTCATAATACGGGCTCAGATATCCAAGATGGTACCAGCTGGAGCACATGAAGGTATCCATGGTATCTGTATCACGTTCGGCATCAGCTCCGCAGACCGGACATTTGACATTTTTCCAGGTCGGATGCAGCTTCAGCGGACTTTCACCGGTCGGTTTCCATTCCACATCATCCGGCAGCAACACCGGGAGCTGATCTTCCGGTACCGGGACCGCTCCACAATGCGGACAATGGATGATCGGGATCGGAGCACCCCAATAACGCTGGCGGGAAACAAGCCAGTCACGCAGGCGATAGGTGGTGGTTTTGTGCCCCACACCCTTTTCCGCCAACCATTCGCATACCTTGTCAAAGGCAACATCACCCGGAACACCGGTCATCGGACCGGAATTGACGAGCGTGCCATGGGCAGCCGCAGCCTGTGTCATCGTGGCTCCGTCAGGCAGCTCTTCACCATCCGGATGTACCACAACGATCACGTCCAGACCGAACTTACGGGCAAATTCAAAGTCACGCTGGTCATGTGCCGGAACTGCCATGATCGCACCGGTACCGTATCCCATCAGGACATAATCACTGATCCAGACCGGGATCTTTTTATCGTTGACAGGGTTGACAGCATAACAGCCGGAGAAAACGCCGGTCTTTTCACGGTCTGCAGCAGAACGTTCAATTTCAGAGGATCTGGCTGCATTTTCAACGTAAGCGGCAATTTCCGGGTGATTCCCATTAGCCAGGATCTCCTTTACCAGTGGATGTTCCGGTGCAATGACCATGAAAGTCACACCCCAAAGCGTGTCAGGACGGGTCGTGAAGACTTCAAGATCCTCACCGTTTTCCAGCTTGAAATGGACAGCAGCACCTTCCGAACGACCGATCCAGTTGGTCTGCAGGGTGCGGACACGTTCCGGCCAGTCGATTCCGTCAAAATTCAGCAGTTCTTCGGCATATTTTGTAATGCGGAAATACCATTGGTTCAAGTCTTTTTTGATAACCGGGGTACCACAGCGTTCGCAGTGACGATCTTCACCCCATACCTGTTCACGCGCAAGTGTGGTATTGCAGGTCGGGCACCAGTCCACCGCGGAATATTTCTGATAAGCCAGGTCATTTTTAAAGAATTGCAGGAAAAACCACTGTGTCCAGCGGTAATATTCCGGTTTAGCGGAAATTATTTCCCGCCGCCAGTCAAACATCGCACCCATTGACTTCAGTTGGTCACGCATATGATCGATATTAGAGAACGTCCAGGAAGCCGGATGAATGTTATTCTTGATAGCAGCATTCTCCGCCGGCAGACCAAAGGCATCAAATCCCATCGGGAACACTACATTATAGCCCTTCATACGCATATAACGGGCATGAGCATCTGACGGCGTAATGGAATACCAGTGACCAATATGAAGATTGCCGGAGGGATAAGGAAGCATCGTCAGAGCATAGTGCTTCGGCTTGTTTTCATCAATGTTGGATTCATACAATTTATCGTCAGCCCATCTTTTTTGCCACTTCTCTTCGATGGCTTTCGAATTATACACGGGGGTTTTCTTCTCTTCCATTTCCCCTCCTTCATATTATTATTTATAAAAAAAGCCTCATTCATCAAGAATGAGGCTTCAGTGGACCTAGTGAGATTCGAACTCACGACCTTCTCAATGCCATTGAGACGCGCTCCCAACTGCGCTATAGGCCCATTTTTACTTCTTCAACTTAGGAGCCAACTAAAGTGGACCTGGGGGGATTCGAACCCCCGACCTCTTCAGTGCGATTGAAGCGCGCTCCCAACTGCGCTACAGGCCCCTATTTCCTGAAGACTTGATTATTTTATATCTCCTCGTATTATTTGTCAAGCAATCTGTAAAAATTCGTTACAAATTCATTTTTCTTTAGAAATTGAGCCAAAATCGCTCTTTTCACGCCATCTTCCTTTGTGCGGCCTGCCGAAAAGAAATTAACTTCTCATTCAATTTGGAATAGATCCTTGCACGAAACCAGGGCTCACTGGAGGCCTGAATTACTTCTTCCACCGGGAACCATGCCACAGCACTGTTTTCATCTTCCTTGCGGCTAAGCAGATCATGGTCATCAGCTTCCAATAAATAGGTGAGATTCAGATGAAGATGAGAAGAGACATATTTTCCGCGTTTTTCATGACCATCGACAGTCAGAACCTCGAGAGAAAAAATCTCAGGAGAAAGCGCGCGCACATGTTGGATTCCCGTTTCTTCCCGCGCTTCCCGCAGCGCAGCGGAAAGCAAATCCGTTTCACCATCCGCATGTCCACCGGTCCACGACCAGGAGTTGTAGATATTGTGATAAATCATCAGCACCTTTGTCATAGAAGGATTCACGATCCAGGAAGATGCAGTCATGTGAGCCGTACTATTTTCCCGAGTAAAAATATCCGGAGAATGTTCAAGATGATATAAAATCAATTCACGATCTCGTTCTTCCTGTTCGTTCCATGGACGATAGGCTCTGATCGTTTCAATCAGTGAAGATACTGTATCCATAATTTATACATTCATCATGAAAAATATGGGATGGTCAGCGTAAAGACACTGCCCTTACCAAGTCTGCTCTCTATCTGCAGCTTACCGTTATGTACCTTGGCGACATATTTCACCAGGGCAATTCCATGTAAACCGCTGCCTGCGGCTTCAGCATAATTGAGTGCCTGCATCTGTTCCAGATCCAAAGGAGAAATACCCGTTCCAAAATCTTCTACACGCAATGACCAGTCTGATTCATTATAAGCAATCTGAACATTGATTGCTTTGCCGTCCATCGGCGTAAAGCGGATCGCATTATCAAGCAAATCAAAAATAGCCAGAGTAAGCAGCCATGGATCACCAACAGCATTTCCGGAAGTTTTCCCTTTACTGCCGCTTTCCGTATCCAGCTCGATCTCGATACGCTTATTTCTGGCGGCAGAGGCCATGTCATAAACAACTTCCCTGGCAATATCCGTCACAGGTATCACTTCAAAAGACAGAATGGAATTTTCCGAACGCTGATAATGTTTTGTTCCGAACGCATACAAATTTTCAAGGCGCTTCAACGGGCTTTCGGTTTTGCTGATATAGTTTTTCTGCAGATTTGTCAAATCACCGGTAGAATCGAATAGTGCAAGCGTACCAAGTGCCTTTTGCGTCAAAAGATGATAATACTGGATCTCGTTTTCACCAAACCGAATCTCTCTCACATCACCGCTTGCATGCGGAAAAATATAAATCTGTCCCGTTTGTTTCGAAGAAAGATCGATATTTTTGAGAATGTAGTCAAACTCGGATAGGTGTTTTCCCGTATTTTCAGCATCGCTTTCATCCTGTCTCAGCAGGTTCAGAAAAACATCTTTATCCTTCATTCCCTCAAATGAAGGATTGGAAATCAGCAGCCGGTCCGGACTGATCAGAATTAAAGCAGGAATTTTCAGTCGTTCCATCAGATCAACATAATGATTCGCCTGACTTTGAACACTGAGTTCCTCGTCCAGCCACTTTTGCATCACCAGTTCGACCCATTCGCAGCAGCCAATCAAAGAATCAGATGTTTTTTCACTGAAGTTATCTTCCAAAAAACACGCCCAGATGAAACCGCAATAACCAAAACGGGTATTCAAAGGGAAAAATACAGCTGACCCTTCACCGAAATTCAAACTGGAAAGCAAAGAAGACTGCTGAATTGACGGAATCTTCAGAACACGCTGCGTCCTCATAATTCCAAAAAATCGGGAATCTATGTTTTCAAACGCATTGTTGGTCCGTCCGATACTGTAGAGCCGGAGATCCTCAGGTTCTTTCCTCCCTGCATTGCGGTTTACAATGACACGAGCTGAAACCGGATCAAGAAACTCGATCGTATCAAGAATCGTACGGATATTGTTCTCAATATCAACCCACATAAACAAATCAGCCCATCAAATCAAATATCTTTTGTGCCACTTCAACAGCTGTATACTCATCTGTATGAATGATCACTGCATCATCAGCGGGTTTCAACGGAGCGACGGTACGTTCTCTGTCATCCTTATCTCTCTTAATGATATCTGCAAGGATCATTTCATAGGTTTCGGATTCAATGTGATTGGAGAGATTTTCCAAATACCGGCGTTTAGCACGGGTTTCCGGAGATGCTTCAAGATATATCTTCATCTCCGCGTCAGGCATAACAACGGTACCAATATCCCGTCCAACCATAACGACCCGACCCTGCAAACCAATTCTCCGCTGCTGTTTTGTCAAAGCATCCCGCACTGCCGGATAAGCAGCCACGGTTGAAACGATCTTATCGACTTCAGGCATATGCAGACGGTCAGTGATGTTTTGTCCGTCCAACAAAACGTTCGTAACACCATGAACCGAATCATTTTGCAGTTCAATGTTCATATTTTCAACGATTTCGCTGACCTTTGCCTCATCGCTCACATCATGAAGTTTTTGGTTAGCGCCATAGGCAGCCACACGATACATAATACCTGTATCAAAGAACAAGTAATCCAGTTTTTCCGCTACAATTTTTCCGACAGTTGTTTTTCCTGAAGCTGCCGTTCCATCCATCGCAATTTGATTTGGTATTTTTTTCATTTATCTCTCCATCATAAATTATTTCATTCATTATTTGAAAAAGAATAAAGATAATCAGTTCTCACCCATAAAGATACAGGCGTATCCTCTGTCATTCGGCTGTCGCCGAAAATCAGCCAATTTCCCCAATCACGGAAGCTGAACCTTGTCCAATCCATTATTCCGCGCCAGTTGCGTTCTGACCTGACATATCCCATTGAATCATAGGAGGTACCGGATCGATCAAGTATCAGGTCCACGCCCGTCAGATCAGAGTAAATATTTGATGTGGTTTTGATTCCCGGCAGATTCCGCAAGTTCCATTCCACCATTGGGTCATTGACGACAAAATTCAGTCCAAAGTTCACATTTCCCTTATCGCCATGTTTTGCTATTGTTTCTGAAAGCAGATCAAACAATGCAGTCTTAGAATAAGAAGTATAAGAACCATTCAAAACGTTAGCTGTATTTTTCAAATGATAATCGGCAGGATGATCGCCTTCCCGGTCAAATCCGCCGCTATTCCATATACCGGTTATGAGTCCCCAGCTGAGTACGATAAGACAACCGCATATCATTCCTCTGCGGATCGATTCTGATTCAACAAAACCTAACAGAATTTTGATGATCAGCACCAGAATCAGAACACTGATGATCGTCAGTAAAACCGTACCGCCAAACCGTGTGAGCGGAAGTGTTTGAACAGATCCATTCCATGTAATCTGTACAGGTTCATTTCCATTAGCCTGTTTGAAAAGCTCCACAAGCCGAAAATAGAAAAACGCATAAGCACCGGGGATTATAAAAGCTGTCATGGCAAATGGAAAATCCAATTTACCTTTCATCCGGTCCAACAGTCTAAGCAACGTGTCCGAAGCAGCAAACCACAGAAAAACGGAGATCCATGGTAGCATAATGATCCCATGCCAAAGCAATAATCCGACAGCTGCAGCGAGAGACAGGAGTAATGCGGGTATTTTTCCGCTTTTGAAAGAATTATAAATACAAACCAGCAGAGGAATTCCGCAATACAGCGCACAAGCCATGATTACAGCCGTCAAACCGGGATATACCCATGATGCTCCCAAACGGATGCTATTTGCAAATCCTTCGCCCAATCCGTTGAAACCGCCGGGGAAAAACCCAAATGCCGTACAAAACAGAACAAAGAGGACCCCCGCAATCAAGATATTTCTCTTACTGAATCTGATTTCAATATATTTTGCATGAATACACAGGGAACTGACAGCGAAACATACAGCCATCACAGCGATAACAGGCCATGTTCTCTGCCCACCGCTCAAAGAAATCAGGAAACATGTCAGGGCTGCAGTCTTTTTCCCACGTATATACAGAACAGCAGCGGCCGCCATTATTGCAATAGCGGGAATAATTGCATCCGCCCGTTTGCTCCAAAACAAAAGCACGGGATCAGCTGCTAACAGAAATGAGAGCAGGCAGGCTTTCCGAAAGCCCAATTCTTTATGAATAAAAAATGGAAACAGCGAAAGAATGATACCCATCAAGGCCGGCAGCAACCGGGCAGTAAATTCAGAACTGCCAATGGTCTTGAACAAGATAGCGGTGGGAAGGGAATAAAGAAGCTGTCCGCCGCTGCCGTTTTCAAACAGATGCAGCGCTGTCATTGCGTTCTCTGCCTCATTCATCGTCAATGAAGCACTGCCCAGCCCAATCAGCCGCAGTGCAGCAGAAAAAATAATCACCGCTATCGGGATCAGCATCATTTTAGGCTTTGATTCGGTCTCTCTCTCCATACCGCTCCGTCTCAATAGACCTGATAGATCGTACAATTTCCGGAATCAAAGACTTTCGTCAGATTCCGTTCAAATTTCTTATCCTGAATATTATAAGCACTTTTTTCAGCACTGCCGAGAAATATGTAGCGAATCTTATAAGTTTCCAATAATTCGCTGGCTGTCTCCCAACTATGCGTTTCATATATGCGTTTCACATCGTCGCTGCGTGACCCAATCTCATCATAACCGCCCCGCCACTGCGATTCATGTCCCGCAGGCCCAAGAACAGACGGTAACCCGACAAACGTACTGACAATATTGTCCCCACCATAGCTGTTACCCACCTTTTCAAGAACCACACCCGGCTCCGCAGTACGCAGCCATTCAAGACCCTGCCAGTCATTATTACGGGAATAGCGAAGAAAATCGGCACCATCCAATGTCGGATTCTGTTTCATACTCAAACTGCCCCATTTCCCGGTAATACAGAAAAACGGATACACCAGCACTGAGACAGATAAAAGGATCATGACAAAAGAAAAAGCCGCCCGCTTCAGTCCCTGCAATCCTGATATTAGCTCGGAGACAGCATAAGCAGCGGAAAGTCCAAAGAGGATCCAGGCTTGATAGTAAAATTTGAAAATCGTGTTCATGCGGGTTCCAAATAGATCCCGCAAATAGAAAAACTCCGGGAAAATCACCAGTGCCGCAGCAATCAGGATCATCAGCGAACAGAAAACATCGATCGGATGGGAGGGTCCTTTCTCTTCTGAAATATTATTTCCCGCAATCTGACGGATCAGGGAAAAAGAAAGTCCGGCTATCAGGAACAGGATCACCAGTGTCGGCAAAGCCCAGAACCGCCGGCTGAAAAATCCCGAGAGACCACTCTCAATACTCGTGATCTGCTGCATGCTCGTAAAGGATTCCGCAGCCATTCCCAGAGAACCGCCGGTAACCCTTGTGCGAATTAGGATAAGACCGATGTAAATTATACATTCCAGCAACACCAACACGCCGAAAATTGTCAGCGCGGATGTACATCCAAAACGCTTTGAAGTTTTACCGCAATCCTTCATACGGAAGAACTGCCAGCAAATTATCGGGACAAGGAAGAAACCGAACATAATCAGGAACTGAACTGTCCGGGTCGCAAAAACGCCGCTGGGAACAATACCGCCGGCCTGAGAGGCAAAACTCACAAAAAACAGAGAGTACAGCAGGATGCAGGCTGCGCCAAAGGGCAGCGCAGTTTCAAAAAAGACAGTGAAAGCCTTCCGGTTCCAGCCAAAGTTCCGTACCTGTGCAGCAGTGATACACAAACAGTACAGGCCAAAGTAAAAGGGAAAATCCCACATATTCAAAAACAGCAGCGCACCGACACAGACTGATGTCAGCCAGAAATCAGCAGAGCGTATCCATCGGATCATATCTGTACATCCCAGAGTAAGATCCTCACGAATCAGCCCCTCCGCGAAAAAGCATCTCTCTTTGCGTTCAGAAACACTTCGCACCAAAGCATTCAGCGCGATACCGACAGCAAACAAAACAAAAGGAATGGCAAGCACATGGGGATGAAGATCGCCGAGCTCAAAGGAAAACATCGGAAATTCATCGATCACTTCCTTGACAGAGCCCTCCAATCCGCTGTCACTTACAACACGGGATGCCCGCCACCACCAGATACCGGATCGTCCTGTCGGGTCCCAGGTCGCCAAGCGTACAGGAAATTCGGAAAGCTCTTTCAAATCCAGCCAGGACCAGAAGGCAGAGGTCCCATCCGCATTCCAGAAAAGATGAAGGGAATGGAAAACCTCCAAAAGCCCTTCCAGATTTCCGGCAATCAGCACAAATAACGGAGCCAGAAGAGACCGCAGTTTCGGCCGCAGGATGCTCTCAGCAGTCGGATGGCGCAATTCAAGCAGATCATTCAGAATACCAAAAGCTGATTCCGCAGCCAGTCCGAAAACCGCCGCCAGCATCAGATTGAATCCTACTGAAGATGCAACCCCGCTGAGCATTACCAGCACTGCCGACATGATATACCCAAAATAGTAATACGAAATCGAATACCCGGAAAGCCAGCCATCACGCGGCGGGAAGGTTTCCGATTTCAGGATGCTGTTGATAAACATCATCTCCATCGGTTTTTCTGTACCGGAAACCTCCGGACCGCCCAGGCGCAGGGTTATGACCAGAATAAAACCAAGGAGGAACACCAGTTCAGACGCAATCACATACCGCAGGGAGTTCCTGAACCATTCTCCGATCTCATTTTTCTGCTTGATCCACGCAAAGACAGCCAAACCAACGAATACCAGAATCACCAAAAGCAAACTTCCGATATTATTCCGCAGGAATCCGAGTGAACCCAGCAGCCAATAAACATAAGAAGTCAATATCAGACCAAGGGAACGGGCAAAAACAAAACCTCTGCCCGGCAATTTCTTCAGAAAACCGAATACGATCGGGAGGCCGATCAAGCCGAATCCGGTCAAAACAAAGTACCATTTCAGGATATCAAAAATCATATTCATCACGATCTGATGACCTCATAAATCTGCGTATTGCCCTGATTATAAACACAATTCCAAGCGGTACCATTATAGCTGCTGAACTTAGCGATACCTTCTTCGGAATACATGCCTTTTTCCATCTGTCCCACAATAATATATTTCACATTATACTTATCCAGAAACTCTTTTGCGCTCAGCAGATCCGGTTTGTTGTAGAAATCATGGATCCCGTTTACCCGCTCCCAAACCAGATTGGATGCCGGACCACGCTGCTGTCTCTGGTGATAATTCCAGCCAACCACTCCCGGAAGTCCCGTATAAACGGTATATCTGGAACCGAACTTATATTCCGTCGGGCTGGCCTCGACAATAACAGGAGAGCCTTGAATATTCTCCTGCATCCAGCGAATAGCCGCGTAATCCTCGGCAAGATCCATATAAAAACCGTCCTGCCAGTAGGAGGATGTTTCCATATATTTCATGCCGTCAAGCGTATGCGGCGCACGGTCCGACATGCGATCCGTCATCTTATCCGTCCCGGCAAAGACTGTATAGAGAAAAGCACAGAAAACAAGCACACACCCGGCACCGCGATAAATTCTAACGACATTTCCGGATAAATTCTCTCTACGGATCATTGAGATCGTGCAGGAAAGCCCGAATGCAGCACAAATTGAAAGCATCACCCAGATCTGGTTATAGAACTTGAATACCACGTTCATCCGCCCGATATCCCCCAGCAGGTGAACCATCTCGACAAGCATAGAAGCAAACAGGGAGACGCCAATCAGGAAAAAGACATAGCGCTTGATTTCCGTGATATTCTTCTGCAGCATCAGCAGCAGCGATGAGACCATCAGTGGAAGAACGATCCAGATTATCTTCACCCCGTCAGCCGCGAAATAGATCAGCAGCAGCAATGCGGAAGCGACACCGGTAAGCAGCCAGCTTCTTTGGCTCTCCAGCAGGTCCCGACAGGCCCGCATTGATGTGTATTTCATCCATAAATATATTTCAGAAACATACCATGCGGCAATGAAAAACAGGAATACTCCCCAATGCATGATAAAAGAAGACAGCGGTGTGCGCTCATCACGGTAAAGACCGACTTTGTTCTCCTGTGTATTGGTGGAAAGGTATGGATAAACCATACCAAGTACCAGTGCTGAGAAAATCATAAGAACGATCACCAAAGGCAGAATCCTTTTCGCCCGGTTGTCTGCACCTTTCCTGAAAAATCCGAAACGAATTCCGAGATATACAAGGACCGCAAGCGTGATGCAGAAATAAGTAGGAGCATCCCAGGTATTGGTCGGGATCAGGGAAGCGATCAACAAACTTCCACTTATGAATACTGCCAGCCACTCTGCCGCAGCAAAATGTTTTCCGCTCTGAACCCGCAAAATCATGGCAGTCAACCATAGCAGCACAAGAACTGTCATCGGCAAAGCGAAAAGATGCGCATGCGGGTCACCATAAAGGAAAGTAAAAAACGGAAATTCCGTGATCGAGGAATCCGGGATAGCACGGCTGGGGATCCAGTACCAGTCTCCTTTATACATCATCAGATGCTCACCGGAAACCAGCTTCATTACCCCCAACCAGAAAGCGGCGAAATTTCCCGCTGCTTCATTACCGGCTTTGCCCAGTTCAATGAGTTCGTTTTTGATCTGAACCACCGTTCCCAGGTTGCCAATCACCTGCATCCCAATCACGGTAAAGATACCCGCAAGATTGCCTTTTCTGCCGTCAGTATAATTCTCAGCATGGACAAACAAAGTTTTCCCGATACTGAAAGCAGCACTGCCAAGAAAAGCGTACCAAAGCGCCAGGTTCAAGTTAAAAGCAACCGAAGGAACCACTCCCAACAGCTTCACCATCACACCGGAAAGATAGATTCCATAGTAGTAATAATTCAGAAAACCGCCCGCAAACCATGGGTCATATGGCGGGAAGTTTGTACTTTTCAGGATGGCATTGAAATAGGAAAAATCCATCGGCCGTTCGCCGCCTTTGTATGGATGCCACAGGTCCGGATTCATAAAGCGGATGAACAGGAAGAAAAGGAAACAGGCAAGGAAGACAGCATCTGCCCAGAGAGCTTCTTTTCTCATCGATTTCCATATACCGCTCACCTTTCCCCGATGGAAAAAGACAATCACAGCATTCAAAACCGCAAAGCAAGCCAAGATCAGCAGCATCGTTTGGCGTGAATAGTCAAGACCTAATGATACAGCCAGCCAAATTGAATAGCCCCAAATCATCAGTCCAAAGAATTTGGATATACCCCAGCCCCGGTCTTTCAACGGGCGGAAGATAACGGCTGTCAGAGGCATAAAGATAACGCCCAGCAGCCAGAAAGCGCCAAGCCAAAGAATGACCGTCAGCACCTGTGAGCTGTTGATCAAAGACGAACGGGCAAAAAGCTCCGACCAGGTACCGGCGTTTTGCTGGGAAGTCCACTGCTCAAGCGGCAGCATTTCCATGACTACAGGCCTCCCATTCCATTGGTACTGAAAGTAATATACGAATAGAAGTTCTTTCCGTTGTACGGTCCGGCATGCAGCTGCTCCACACCGTGAGGATACTTTGCCCGCACAGCATCGGCCGCTTCTGTGTCGGATTCCCGATAGATGAAGAGCCGTGGCTCACCATCGTTCGGCAAAGAATAGAGCAGTGATTTATCAAACGCGTAATCTTTTCCCGGATCTCCGGCATTAATACCGACAAGACGCGTATCGACCCAATGCGGATATGGGATCACGTAAGCAGTCTCATAACTGCCGACAGAATCCGCAAACCCTTTGATGACCTGGCCAATCTGGCTTGTGTTCCAGGCATTGCGGTTGTAATCGTAGGCAAAGCGACGGAAAACCAGATCGAAATTATTGGCGCAGATGCTGTATAGAACTGCAGCAGACATCACACAGAAAACAACAAAACCGCTTGTCTGCTTTTTCAATGCATTTGCCAGCACATCAAAAGTACAGCAGAACCCGGCAGCCGCGATCAACATCACCGGTATTAAAGCACCGGCGGTCCGGTTCAAGCAGGGATTTTCCGCCGGAAATGCCAAAGAAAGGGTTGAAGGGAGCATCAGCAGCGGGATCGAAAGAATCAGACAAATATCAACCCAATTCCGCTTTTGGATAAACCGCAGCAGAACAAAAAGCAGCCCAATGAAGAAAAAGGAACCCGTGAAATGCTCCAGTGCCGGACGGTAAACGATCGAATGTACCCAGGTCGAGCCATCACTCCAGAAAGGCATGACGATTCCTTTCCAAAGGTTGTCTGCAAAAATACCGAGCGGAGAAGCATCAAAACTTTTCTCCGATTCTCCGATACGGGAAATGGAGCGATAAACCACCATCTCCGGCATATCCATCGTCACCCGCGCCAGCGGCAGGAACACCAGAAAAGCGAAAACAACCAGGCACAAAAACGCCTGCAGCGCATTTGTGCGATTGCCTTTTTTCACATCCATCAGCAGATAAATGATGAAGAAAACCACAAATGCAATCGGCACGATCCGGAAGGGACTGTACCCGTGCAGCCCAACACCAACAAATATTCCGCTCCATATCAAAGCACTGCGGCTGCGATTTCTCAAGCCTTTGATCAGGAAATACAAGGCCGGAGCGGTAAACATTGGATAATAGGCAAAACGCAGCGCTGCCCGTTGGATCACGATCGGCCAGTAGGAAATCCCACAAAAAAGCATAGCGAGTAACCCGACCCAGCGGTTTCCGAGCATTTTACCGAGTTTATAAACAAAAGGCAGAATGAATAAGCCCGCTAATGCGGTACCGATTTTCAAACTCAGGAAAGTCAATCCTGTCCCGAAGATTTTGATCACAAGAACCGTGAAGTAAAACTGAAAACACTCTCTGCCTGTATTGCGGGTGAAGAAAATCGGGCTTTTTCCGTCCAGGATATCCTTGATATCATACAATTTTTCCGCGTGATCACTCACCATATCCACCGGAATGCCGTTCAAATCATGGAAGAGGAAAAAGGCGCACAGAAGAAAAACCGCAAGCCACAGCAGATTCCACCCGGAGATACTGAAAGTCCCTTTGAAATGATTCTGACAATGTTTTGTAAACCACTCTTGAACCCTGCCGGGAATCTCCCGAACACTATGTGAACCGAACGCTAACGCGGCAAAAATTATGGAAAGCAGCCATACGGAGACATTTAAAAAAGTGAATTGATTTCCTCCAAACAGCAAAAATGCCAGAACAGCACAAATGCCGCTGAGTCCCAGAAATTCATAGCGAATATGAGCATCAAAAAGCGGTTCGCTGTTTGAACCGGAAGCCTCATCCTGCTGTGGCACTGAATTTTCATCTCGATTTCGGAGTAAGAAAGAGAAGACAAAACTGACCGCACACAGCAAATAGAGTGCACCGCCGATCCAGGGAGTAATTCTGGTTCGTGAGAAAATGACCGGTTCCAGTACGACCTGTGCAGCCAGCGCGAAACAGAGGCTGAGCGCGAGAAACAGCGGATTCAACCTTGTTTTCACTAATGTCTGACCGGCAATGAGTTTTTCTGTCCAGGGAGTTTTTGTCTCTTTTACAGAATTCCCTTCTGTATTTTCTTCATCAGTCAGGATATGATCCGCAGGCAGGATCTCTTTGCCGAAATTCTTAGGATTCAGCTTGAATTTCAGGTAATCCAAAACACTGATTTCCATCAGCGGATCAGTCTCCGGTTCAGGAGCGGATAAAAGATTTTCTGCATCCTGTTCCGGCGCATTAGGTTCTTCAGCCAAACCTGTTTCCATAGTTGCTTCAGCTTCTGTTTTTTCGGTCAATTCGTCCATCTTACGATCCATGAAATCTCCTGGAATTCAATAGCTTTTTTATAACTGTTCAGTACATGAAGACGCACATGGGTACAGACACGCTTGTGTCGGCTTCGCGACAGCAAGTTTTCTGTCCCCAAGTGCTTCGTCCTGAATAGATACCGCTTTTTTTATAATTCAAAACAATTCCTCATACATAGCAGCGACGTGATCCGGGCTGTACATTTTGCGGATCTCACAGCAGCTTTCCTCTGAATACTTCCGTTTTTCCCTCAAAATGCGGAGCAGCGCATCCGCCAGCGCATCCGAGTCCCCGACAGGGAAAACCTCACCCATTTCATGCCGGGTAACAGGTACCCGGATACCGGGCAGGTTTGATGCCGCCACGGGTTTTCCATTGATCATGGCTTCGATCTGAACCAGACCGAAGGAATCTGTCCGATTAAGGCTCGGCATCGCCAGGACATCAATACAGCGGTAGAAAGCCGGGACTTCTTCATCCGGGAGCTTTCCCATGAACTGCCAATGTCCGGCACGGATCAGTTCGTCAATTCGCGGCTTCAGCCTTTCATAATAGGCGGCTTCACCAAGCACATTCTCATAAGGTCCCATAAAAAACACCGCGGCTTTTGGGAACTCCGCAAGCACTTTCGGCAATGCGTCCAGCAGCACCTCAACGCCCTTATCAGCGGCAAAGCGGCAGGCCATTCCGATGATGGGATCATACTGTTCGGCTTGAACCCGTTCCCGAAAGGATATGAAATCCGCTTCATCAAGCTCAGGCAACTCTACCGGCGGCTGAATAATACGGACTTTCTCTTTCACCTTTGCAAGAATTTCCGAATGATCCGCGTAATCCTGTGAGTTCGTTACCACCGCGTCACAATTGCGGAAAGCAATATCATTCATCCACAAAACGCCCTTGTTTGCCAATGCATTGATTGTCCCGGAGGGCATCTGCAAGTCACAGTGATAAGTCAGGATCACCTTTTTTCCGTACTTTCGGCCCAGGCGAGACAGCATCCCGCTCTCAAGCTGGGGAAGGTGAATGTTGACCACATCCGCCTCTTTGATAAAGGAAGCAGCTTCCAGCCAGAATTTCGGCATTACAGTACCTTTGGAAATCTTCAGCAGGACCGGTTCACGGATAATGCGGACGCCATTCAGAATTTCCTCTTGGGGCAGCTCAGGCAAATGCTGTGAAGTCAGGACCGTGACCTCATGCCCGGCTCGTGCCCATGCCTCTGCCACCCGTGCCGCATAAATTGTCAGCCCGCTGACATAAGGCTTATAGTACGTCAAAGCAACAAGAATTTTCATCACATTCAGCTGTTAGGTGTTAGGTGTTAGGTCTATTTACCTTTCACATCCTTAAAACTAACAAATATTTCCTACTCTTTGCTCAAATCCCGATTCATTGTATTCGTGAACACTTCTGTCAGCTTCAGGCCTTGTGCGGAAAAACCGATGAGGCCCCAGATGATGGGGGTAACAATAGCCACCGCGTGCATCACCAGCCCAAAGGCAAGGGAAGAGGATTGATCGATACCAAAGAAGCCCATCGCAACAACGTAAGCGCCTTCCACTACGCCGATACCGGCAGGAGCGGATGGAATCGCGCCGCCCAGAGCACCGATCCCCTGTGTAAACAGACCGGCCCAGAATGGCAGCTGCGGGAAGAACTCCCGCATTCCCACCTGCAGCGTTGCGATCCAACAAGCCCAAGTCGCCAGGATCCAGAACAGCCAGATCAGGAAACGCTTCGGCTGGGTCAGGATCCCCATACCGGAAAGCAATAATTTGACTTTCGGCAGTACGAATTTACCGATTTTCGTATCTGGCTTGATGATCTTCTGGAGAAAATCCATAAACTGCTGCTGATGCGAGGCGATCCAGAACATCAAAATAATACCGAGGATCATCACACCAAAGAGAACGTAATAAATCGTGGCGGAAAAGTTTGCCGCACTCAGCATCGGAATGGTGATCAAAAGGAAGATCAGCGTGATGAGCAGGTCAAACACACGTTCCAGAATAACCGTCGTGAAGACATAAAAGGGGCTGCGGTTGATGAGTCCGCCCATAATGACCGAACGTCCAATCTCCCCTAAACGGAGCGGCAGCAGGTTCAGCAGATACCCCTCCGAAATTGTGAAAAAGGCATTCAAAGGGGAAGGCAGATCTTCCAGAATCGTCCGCCATGCCATGCCGCGGAAGAAAAAAGAGAGCGTCTGCAGCGCAAAGAGGATCAGGAAGAGCTTTAACGAGCAGTTCTTCAGCGCCTCTTTTAGAACATTCCAGTCAATGAAATAAATCAAAACTCCGATGATCACCGCGGAGCAGATGATCCCGGGAAGCATTTTTTTCCAGATATTTGTATTATTGTTCTGTTGTTCAGCCATATAAATAAGCCGCGAAGCGGCACCTTATTCCTTTATCACTGGCCACCGGCCACTATCCTATTCGTCTTCCAATGAAAGAACCGCCATGAAGGCTTCCTGCGGGATCTCGACGTTGCCCACCATCTTCATACGTTTCTTACCGCGCTTCTGCTTCTCCAACAGCTTGCGCTTTCGGGTGATGTCACCGCCATAACACTTGGCAAGCACGTCCTTGCGGTAAGCCTTTACATTGGCACGAGAAATGATCCGTCCGGAGGCACTGGCCTGAATGGCGACTTCATACATCTGCTGCGGGATGAGTTTCTTGAGTTTGGAAACCAGCAGCTGCCCTTTGTGATAGGCATCTTCCTTGTGAACGATGGATGCCAGTGCGTCCACCGGTTCTCCCCCCACCAGAACTTCCAGCTTCACCAGGTTCCCCGCGCGGTAGTTATCGATCTGATAGTCCATGGAGGCATAACCTTTTGTGCGGGATTTCAGCTCATCGAAGAAATTGACGATCAGCTCCGCAAGCGGGATCTCGAAATTCATCTGCACACGGTTCGGCGCCGGATAATCCTGTGAAATAAAGATACCGCGGCGTTTACGGACCAGTTCCATGATCGTTCCGTAAAAATCGACCGGAGTGAAGATCTGCAGCTTCATCCACGGTTCGCGTATTTCGGCGATCTTCCCCTCGTCCGGCAGCTGAACCGGGGAGTCGATCAGGATCGTTTCGCCGGTATTCAGTTCGACCTCATATTCTACGGAAGGGGCCGTCACAACGATGTCCAGATCATATTCCCGTTCCAGGCGTTCCTGGATGATTTCCATGTGGAACAGGCCCAGAAAACCGCAGCGGAAGCCGAAATTCAATGCCTGTGAGGTTTCGGGGACAAAGTCCAGTGAGGCATCATTGAGCTGCAGCTTATCCAGCGCATCGCGAAGGTCATCGTAATCTTCCCCTTCGACCGGATAAATACCCGCAAAAACCATGGGTTTGGCCTTTTGATAACCGGGCAGCATTTCCGCCGCAGGGTTGTTGGAAAGCGTCAGTGTGTCACCGACGCGGCATTCCCGCACGGTCTTCAAACCGGTAGCAACATAGCCTACATCACCGGACCGCAGTTCGTTCACGGTCATCATGCCGGGGTTGAAAATACCGATCTCCACCGGTTTCATATCCGCCATGGTAGACATCGCCAGCAGCGTATCATTGGCCTGGATCACGCCATTCCGTACACGGATATACGCAATGACGCCCTTATAGGAGTCATAATGTGAGTCAAAGATCAGCGCCTGCAGCGGAGCTTCATCACTGCCCGTCGGCGGCGGAACCATCTTGACGATCTTCTCCAGCACGTCCTCGACGTTCAGGCCCTCCTTTGCTGAGATACAGGGAATATCCGCAGCCGGAACACCGAGCAGCTGTTCCAGTTCATTGGCAACCTCAGCCGGCTGAGCGGAAGGAAGGTCGATCTTGTTGATGACCGGTATGATCACGAGATCCGATTCCAGGGCAAGGTAGAGGTTCGCGAGCGTCTGGGCTTCGATTCCCTGCGTGGCATCCACCACCAGCAAGGCACCTTCACAAGCTTCGAGTGCCCGGCTGACTTCATAATTGAAGTCCACATGCCCCGGCGTATCGATGAGATTCAGCTCATAGCGTTTCCCGTCTTTGGCGTCATAAAACATGCGCACCGCGGAAGCCTTGATGGTCACACCTTTTTCCCGTTCCAGGTCCATGCTGTCCAGGACCTGATCCACCATCTGCCGGTCGGAGATGGTACCGGTGATCTGCAGCAGGCGGTCTGCTAAAGTCGATTTGCCATGATCTACATGGGCGATAATACAAAAATTCCGAATATTCTCTTTCATAGTCAGTTATCAAGTATATCATTTTCTGGCCCGATATCAGTATAGAAGTGAAGAAATCCAAAAATCTCAAAACAAAGGACAGACAAAACCAAATAATAATATCCCTGAGATTTCATCCGACAACTTTTACAAAAGATTAACCTGAAAGCCTCTTTTCGACTTATTACAGGCATATATACCAACAGGGCTGTCTGAATGGCAGCCCTGTTGTTTTTATTGAGATGGTTTGGTTTCAGCTTGTCTTTTCGACACCTGAAACCTTGATCACTGACAACTCTTATTTCATGAAAGTACCGGCGATCATTTCGTCGACGTAGGCCAGATATTTTTCCTGGATTTCAGCCGGGATGAGATCGTTCAGTTTACCGGCGGAAAGCACACCATTTTCGAGGGTACCATAGATCACTTCACCGCCGAAGGTGCCTTCCATCGTAGCCTTCATGGAAAGACCGACGAGGGAGGAGTTATCGGTGACCTGGGAGCCGATGATACATTCGTTCTGTCCGAGGAAGTCACCCGGCTGGGCAATGTCATAAACCTTGATTTCGCCGGCAGCCTTGTTGGCTTCATCGATGGCCTGGCGTGCACCGGAGTCAACCGCGGAAGCATCGCCGAAGAAGACGTCCGCACCCTGGTCCATCATAGCTTTCGCGAATTCGATACCCTTGCCGGAGTCACTGAAGGAACCGGCATAGACGGCATCCAGAAGGGTCACTTCGCGGCCTTCTTTTTCAGCAACATACTTGGCAGCTTCACCGTAACCGGCGTATTTGCCGAGGGTGGTATCCAGTTCCATACCGCCGATGAAGGCAATGATGTTGGATTTGGTCATCAGACCGGCAAGCGCACCGGCGATCCATCCGATTTCAGTCTTGTCAGGGAGCAGGGAAGTGACGTTGCCGTTGACAGCCTTTTCCGGAGTAGTGACTGCGCCGTTCAGCAGGGCGAAGTTGACATCCGGATACTCTTCTGCAGCCTGCAGCACCGCGTCGGTGTACTGGTTGCCCGGGGCATAGATGAGGTCGAAGCCCATGTCGCAGTAAGCAACGATGGTTTCGTAATATTCATTCTGGCTGATGTTATCGGTATATTTATAGGTCCAGCCATATTCTTCAGAAGCATCGACCATCGCCTGGTAGGTAGCAGAGCCCCAGCCGCCATCGTTGATGGAGGTGTCGCTGATCATCGCGACCTGATAATCTTTCGCGGAAACGGCACTGAAGCTCAGCGCCATTACCAAAGCCAACAGAACAACAACAAATTTTTTCATAACTTACTCCTTATATAAAATTTCTTCACGGTAATTCCGAAACAGAGACGCAGCACTGAGTACAGTTTTCCAGTGTCGTCTTCACGACAACAAGAAAGCTGTCCATGTGTACTTCTTTCGGGATCACCGTTCCTCACTGCGATAAGGCTGCCCTTTGGCTGCCGGGCCGGATTTCTTCCCGCCCAAAATACTCAAAACAATGATCGTCGCCACATACGGGATCATCTGGAAGAACTGGTAAGGAATCCCGATGGACATGACCTGCAGACGGATCTGAAGCGCGTCACAAAAACCGAAGAACAGGCAGGCCAGCATCACGCCAACCGCGTTCCAACGTCCGAAAATCACCGCTGCCAGCCCGATAAAACCGCGCCCTGCGATATTCCCTTCCGTAAAGGTGTTGGAATAACAGGTCGTCAGGTAGGCGCCGCCGATACCGGCAAGAGCACCGCAGATCACACAGCTCAGGTATTTGATGCGGATCACAGGAATACCCAGTGTTGCCGCGGCTTTCGGATGTTCACCCACGGATTTATAATTCAAACCGGCCTTCGTGCGGTTGAAGAATATCGATGTAAAGATCACCAGGACAAATGCCAGATAAACCATGGGCGTCTGATTGAAGAGCAGCGGGCCAATGATCGGAATATCCTTCAGCCCCGGAATATTGACCGTATCCATCAGTTTGATCTGGTTCAGCTGGCTTCCGGCACCGAAGTAAACACGATTGATAAAGGAAGCCAGTGCCGGTGCGAAGATGTTGATCGCCATCCCGTAAACCGTATGATTCGCGCACAGCGTCACCGTCGCGAAGGCATAGATCATGTTCACGAGGATCCCGGCAAGTGCTCCGCAGAGAATCCCGATCCAGGCGGATCCGGTGATGAAGCACATCAGGAACCCCACCAGGGAACCGATCGCGGCTAACCCTTCCAGACCGATGTTCACCATACCGGCACGCTCACTGTAAAGCTCGGCTGTCGCGATAAAAATCAGCGGTACCGCCATGCGGACTGTTGCCAGAAGCAGATTGGAAATAAAGGTACTGTCCATGATTATGCCTTCCTCCTTCCGGAAACGAGTCTGAGCCGGAATGCTTCAAATTCAGGCAGCTTGACCAGCGCCAGACCGGCGACGGTAAAGATGATCACCAAAGCCTGAATGATATCCGAAACACTTGTAGGTACCCCGGTTGCCGCCTGCATGGAGGTTGAACCTACGCGCAAAGCCGCGAAGAAAATTGCCACAAATATTGTCGCGATCGGGTTCAGCTGTCCAATGAGCGCCATTGCCACACCGTCAAACCCGTACCCAGCTCCAAAGCCGTTGATCAACCGGAATTGTGTTCCCATCAGTTCAGCAGCACCGCCCAACCCGGCAATCGCACCGGAAACAATGAAGCTGAGGAACATCAGTTTCATCACAGGGAAGCCATTGAAGCGGGATGCTGTCATGTTATAACCCACCGCACGAATTTTGAAACCCGGGGCTGTTTTGAACAAAAATATCCACATCAGGATGCCAACGGCAACCGCAATCGCGAAGCCCCAGGTAAAGCGGAGCTTCGGGAAAATACGGGCAAGCCGGTCAGCCTGAGGGATCTGTAAGGTTTGCGGCACAGAGGCATCGCGCATCCAGTTCGTGTAAATCACGCCCATAAAAAGTGTCGCCACATAGTTCAGCATGATCGAAATGATCATTTCATTCTGACCGCGGGTAATTTTCAGGATACCGGGGATAAAGCCCCATATGCCGCCGGCTATCGTACCGAGAACAAGACAGAGAAGACATACAAATGGCCCCTCGATCCCTTTTTCCCCGAGCAGCAGCGCAACGACACAAGCCGTCATTGCACCCATCAGGAACTGTCCCTCGCCGCCAAGATTAAACACACCGCATTTGTAAGCGAAACAGGCACACAGACCGGTGAAAATCAGCGGAGTCGCCTTATTGAACGTATTGCCGAGCGCATTGATCGTTCCAAAGGAACCCTTGATCAGATACTGAAAAGCCTCAGCCGGATTAGCGCCCAGTGCCGCCATAATAATCGCTCCGATCAGGAATGCAAGCAAAATCGAAAGCAGCGGCACGATCAAGCCGGAAAGATTCTTTATCTTCATGCCTTACCTCCCATCTTATTGCCCGTCATGGCCAGGCTTATTTCATCAATCGGAGGATTTTTCCCGGAATATTCACCCATGATCTGACCTTCAAAAATAACCAGGATCCGGTCAGACATTTCTAACACCTCATCAAAATCCGCGGAAATCAACAAAATTCCCACATTGTCAGCCCTGGCCTTGATCATTTGTTCATGGACAAAATCCGCCGCACCAATATCCAGACCGCGTGTCGGATGGACCGCGATCAGCAGATCCGGGTCTGACTCGATCTCCCTCGCAAGGATGACCTTCTGCTGATTTCCGCCGGAAAGGGAGCGCACATCCTGATCGTAGCCCTGGCAGCGGATATCATATTTTTCGATCATCTCTTTCGCGTATTGGTTGATAACGCTCCGTTTTAGGAAGATTCCGTTCGCGAATTTCGGGTTTTCCGTTTCCTTCAGCACCAGATTGTCAGCAATTGACATATCCCCGACAAGCCCCTGCAGGTTACGGTCTTCCGGAATATGGGCTACACCATCATTAATGAAACTGTTTGGATCAAAGATTTGGATCTGCTTTCCGTTGAGCGTCACAGTCCCGGCATCCGGTTTTATCACACCGGCGATTACCTGAGCCAGCTGTGTCTGACCGTTTCCATCCACACCGGCAATACCAAGGATCTCGCCTTTATTGACTGCAAGACTCACCCCATTCAGACCGTTATGCTTATTCGTCTTGTTATATTCCACAGATTTCAGTTCAACGACCGGATCATAAGGGACAACCTTCTTCTCGTAATGGGAAGGCTTCAGCTCCCGGCCGATCATCAGATCAGCCAGTTTCTGTCCATTCACATCACCGCGTTTGACAGTCGTAACGACCTCTCCGAGCCGCAGCACAGTAATGCGGTCGGAGATATGAAGCACTTCGCGCATCTTGTGGGAAATGAAAATAATGGACTTGCCTTCCTGCGTCAGCTTGTACATGATGACAAACAGACCATCTACTTCGGTATCCGTCAGAGCAGCGGTCGGTTCATCCAAAATCAGCAATTCGGCACCATGATAGAGCGCTTTCAGAATTTCCACACGCTGCTGAGCACCGACTGCCAGATCGGAAATCGGTTGATCCAGATCGATATCCAGCCGATACCGCTCCGAAAGTTCAATGATTTCCTTTCGGCGGGCTTCCCGATTGATAAACAAGCCTTTGGAATGTTTTTCACCGAGGATGATGTTCTCAAATACCGTCATCGCCTTCACCAGCATGAAGTGCTGATGTACCATCCCGATTCCCAAACGGGCGGCATGGTCAGGAGATTCAATATGTACTTCTTTACCCTTGAAAAAAATCTTTCCTTCGGTCGGTTGATAGAGACCGATCAAAATATTCATCAGCGTGGATTTACCGGCACCGTTTTCTCCCAATAATGTATGAACCTCTCCTGCATTAATGGAAAGGTTGATGTTCTTATTGGCATAAAAATTACCGAATCGTTTACTGATGCCTTCCATTCGGAGTATTTCTTCCAACTGTTTCTCCATTTCTCCCTTAGAGGGGATAAAAGAACCGGCCTAACAACGAATCATATTTGTATGACAATGATTATACACGAAAAAGGGACAAATATTTATCAATTTTTGTAATAATAAAAACATGACAAAAAGTCACATTATGTTACGTATGATGATATGCCAACCGGTCAGTCTGCATGGTAAAAACTGCAGCCATTTTTGCCGCTGCGCTTGGTTTCATAGAGTGCCTTGTCAGCATTCTCAAACCATTCCTTTTGATCCGCCGCATCCCCGCCAAATGCAACACCGACACTCACTGAAGCTGCCGGTAAGCCATCAGAGGTATCTGACAATTTTCGGTTGATACTGTGGACTTTATGAGCAATCAACTTGCGCTGGCTTTCGATAGTGTTCACCATAAACACAACAAACTCATCACCGCCGATCCGGCAGATGTAATCCTCCGCGCGGAACACACTTCGGATCGATTCTGTAATCTTCTGAAGGATCCGGTCCCCGGTTTCATGCCCGTAAGAATCGTTGACTTCTTTGAAATTATCCGCGTCGATCAATAACATAAAGGTGGAATGCATTGGAACACCGGCAAGCAGCAAATCATAACCGGCACGGTTATATACTCTGGTGAGGCTGTCATGCGTTGCCTTATACATTTCATTTTCAAGAGCCCGCTGGTCATCCGTATTATCACGAACACTCAGGAAAGAACCGATCACCTGTCCATCGGAATCAGAGAGAAGACGTTTTTCGATGACATAGCTCTTCTCGTCGGGGCCTGAACCGGCAGTACGGCGGGTCGTCCAGTTGTCTTCCTGCTCATCAAAGGTACCAAAAAGCCGGTTCAGTCCTTCAGTAGCCTGATAATAATCATTCCCTTCCACGCCGGTAAGTGCCAGTGCCGGTTTATTCGCCCACACACAATGCCGGTTGGTATCGAAAAAGAACAATGATTCCGGGATTTCGGAGGCAATCGTCGCCAACATACGATCGATCAGCCGTGTCGGACGGTAGCGAATAGAAAAATAGTAAACGAGTAATCCGAAAAATCCAAAACCAATCATGGTCCGGTTCAGTGGAGACCGTGAGAAAAGATAAATATTTTGCCAGACAAACGTTGTCAGCAGCGCGACCAGAATCACCAGATACCGTTCGGTATAAATCCGCGGAGACCGCACCATTTTGATAAAAAATAAAATGATGACCGCGGTAAAAATTCCGAAAACGACAGCACTGTGATAAGATCGTCCCCAAAACGGAAGTATGTCATAATAAATATAACCGTTTACCGTGATTGGCGTCATTGCAAACACGTGATGGAAAATCGGATTCAGCAAAATCTGTATTACATCGATACCCAACAGGGAAAGCACAAAGATACGCAAGCCTTTTGACGACCAGGTGAAATTACAATATTCAAAGGTGAACTTAAGCAGGGCAAAGGTAAAATAATCCATGCCGATCATATAGAGATGGTACCCGATGCCGGCAATGACTCTATTCCCAAAGGCTACTGTCAGAAAATTCCCGAATAAAGGTGGTATCAGACAGGTAAGCATCCAGCCAACAGTTTTACCGATATCTCTGCGCGAACGATTCGCACGGACAGAGAAAATTCTCAGTAGAATAATCAAAATCAGAAAAACTGCCGAAAGTACGTATCTCATTGTCGTTAACTCTCTATACTAAAACACAAAGCATTATAACTCATAACTTTTAACTTATAACTTTCAACTTATAACTTAAAGGTTACATCTCAATTCCATGAGTCTCAAGAAGAACGAGCAGCTCACGGTTCAATTTGTAGGTAACGGCACGCGAGTTCAGCTCTGAACATTCACAGTCCACATTTATGATAAGCTTTCCCCAGTCATCAATTTTCCATACACCTTTGTAATACGGACCACTGATAATTTCAGGGATACGTTTACCGATCGCAGACATATTTTCTTCCATCAGTTTTTCAACTTCAAGCAGCGGTGTACTCACAGGGAGTTTTATTTCCACTGTCAGCTTGGTATTCATTTTGGACTTGTTGAGCACGTTTTTCACGGTTTTATTATTGAAAATCTTGAGATTATCTCCACGACCGAGAACCTTCGTTGACCGTACACCGATTTCCTGCACGACCCCAACAAATCCATCAATTTCAACAACATCTCCAACCTGAAAATCGCCTTCAAAAATAATGAAAATCCCCGCCAGAATATCAGCAACGATGTCCTGTGAACCAAGGGATATTGCCAGGGAGACGATCCCGACAGAGGTGAGCTGGAAGGTTGTATTGAATCCCAAAAAGCCCATCATGAGATAAATACCGCCAATCACCACCGCATACTGAATCAGGCTGAAAGCCAGCCTGCAGATCGTTTCGCCCTTTGGATCAAGAATCGAGCATAGCGCCTGGAGTGAAACGCTTTTCAGGAAAATAAACAGCACAACCCCGAGTACTATAAACAAAACCCCGGCAAGCCCAAGTAAATTGAAACCACGCTTCCAATTTCCGAAAAGAATAAAGTTGATCGTCGATCGCGTTATATCATTCTCAGTAAGATTAAACCCGGCGATTCGATCTGAAAGCAGCACAATAGTCCCTAAAATTATAAAAAAGACAAGGATCACCTCAAGAAAAATTCTGATTTTTTGATCCGGGATCAGTATTTGCCATCTTTCTTTCAAGGATTTATCTTTTTCCGTGTCATTTTTTGCAAAAAAGTCAACCCATTTATCGATATCACCGATAGAACTGCTTTCCCTCACTTTAATTGTTGCTTTATAAGTTTTATGATTATAAGAATGCAGCAAAAACCGACAAACCAGCAGGATAACCGCAGCAAATCCCAAACCGGCGGCGGCAGCAAACAGGAGAGAACCGCCGCGGATATAGGATTCTTCCGTCAGATAATAAACAACATATTTCTCATTCGAATCAAAGCAGCCGTAATAACGGGTATTTCGTATTACATAGGTGTCAAGGTCAGAAGATTCCGAAACGCCTTCCGTATATTTCATTCCGGGAATAACAGTATTGCGCAATTCAGGGTGACTTGAATATGAAACATTGTTGGTTTCTTTATCGATCACAATACAAAGATTTCCCGCCGGAGTGGCATTTTCCAGAAATTCCCGGACACTCCGTTCATCACCGCTCTGCCAGGAGTTTCCGACATCATTCGCCAAAATCAGGACGTCATAATAGAAATTATTTCCATCATCAACATAAATCGAAGTACCCGTAAGCTGTAACGTTTTTTGCGTATTCTCATCGACAATAGGATCTCCGATGAGCGTGTTTAAACCGTTCAGCAGGTCACTGAATTTTTGCAGAAAATCTGTTTTTGTTAATGAGTATCCGATTACCGGGTCAGAACTGGCATATTCCTTCCCGTTATGATCGAAAAGCATCATGTATTCAGCACCAATAATGTCATTGATTATCTCAAGGTTTTCTTTCGTGCGAAGGTCTGGAATTAATTCCATCACATCTGAGACCCGCTCAGCAAAATAGACCATCCAATCTTCTTCATCTTTTTGTCTTGCCGAAGCATTGTTCGTTTTCTCTTCTAAACGACTCAGAACCGTTTTCAATGCCTCCCCGTTCATTATGGATTCTCTGTTTAAATTTGTGATCGTCTGGTAAAAAATAGCAAGCAGAAAAATTCCGATACCGCCTATCACAGCTACAGAGACAACTCTTTTATAGATTGCCCTGGGATGATATGTGCTTATCTGAGCCTGACTTATTTCGTTGTCTCGAATGTAAATCTGAATCCAATGGATCCACATGATCAAACTTACGGCAGCAATCAGCAGCAAAACGACAAACAGCGCCGCTGTATTCACTGCGTAGAAAGCGTAATCTGTAAAATTATTGAGAAGGATAACAGTCGTTTGATATCCTAACAGCGTCATATACCGGAAATTACTCAAATACGTTTTTCCATCATAAACCAATGATTCCGGTTTTTCCGTGAACACACTTCGGGAAAGGCCAAGCTCCGCCGGTGTTTTTCCGTCCGGGAAGTCATCGGAGGACTCAGCTTCTTTTGGCGTGACAAAGAAGGATGCTTCCTCTCCTTGTCCTGCAGCAGCTTCACCGAATTTTGAAGGATTCCAAACAAGAAGCACACGACAATTGAAAGATTTTTCGATATCATCGATGGTATCCAACAAACGCACCGTGCCATAAACGGCTTCAGCGACCTCACTTTGCATGGTTATATCAACGTAATAATAAGGGCCGGCTATTTTGGCTGTGTAAACAAAATATGCTTTTTCAAGATCTTCATTTTTCAAAGGATCGACATACATGTTTGATGTCTCAGAAGCAAACAGCGCCGGATCCAGTTCCGGGACAAAATCAAAAATTTCCGACAAATTCTTCGGCAAGGTGATCACACCATTTTTCACCCGCACCACAAACCCATCCTCAAAAGTCCACGGACCGGTATATTCACCATTTTCGACAAAATCATGAAGCGTAAACGCCATCAATTCAGAAACGGATTGAATTCGCTCCAGGTAGCGATCATATTCCGCAGAAAAATCCTTTTCAAGAATATCAAGCATTTGCTGAACTTTTTCGAGCCTGAATTCAGTACGCTGTTTATCCAGACTGCTGATATTGTTATAGCTGATCATTCCAATCACAGCAGCAAAAACAGCAGCAGCAGCGATAAGGATGAGGAACGCTATAGTAGGTTTTCGGATTTTCATTTTAGGTCTCCCATGATGGGACACGGAAATATATACCATGTCTCATTGTCAACTCAATATTTTTCGTAATAGTACAGTATGTACTCTACGGGACATATGAGAACAGTCCCCGATGTCATTACCGAATCGTTATGTTTTTTTCAAGCAAAACGAGATTTACTCCGGGAATGTTATTAAACACCGTTGGAACGACCCCGATTTCATCATATCCAAATTTGTGATACATGCTTCTTGCAGCAAGATTCCGCTCGTTCGTATCTATACGCAATTCTATCCAACCATGGCTGACTGCGTAATCTTCATAAAATTTGACAAATCCCCGGCCATACCCTCTGCCTGAAAAGCGGGGAGAAACCACCAGGGTATGCAGTACACAAACCTCTTCGTCAGCAGCTGGGTATTTCCATTTCGCGCCGGCATATACATCGACCTGGGTCTGATTGATGATCCCGGCACCTCTGATTTCGTTCTCATCCTCAAGAACAAACAAATCACCGCGCTGCAAAGCAGCCTCTGCAGTGGAGCGAACAGGGTAGACTCCCTCTATCCAGCCGGTGGTCAGTTTTCCGGATTTCTCCGCTTGATGGATCTCCTTATAGATCCGTTCAACTGCGTCAATATCAGCTGAGACCGCTTTTCGAATGCTCACAATGATTCACTTCTTTCCTGAATTTATCGTAAGATAATGAACATTTTATTTATTCATTCCGCCGCACTGCATCACGATTGTCAATCAAATAAGGAATTGTGATTGAAATGTTATCGATCCGATCAAGCGGAAATGATAATTCATTTCCATCCGCATCATATGTACTGCGTGTCCAGAAAAGTGCATCAACTTCACCGGAAGAAAGTGCAATTGCCCGTGCAGATGATGAAATGTTCACCAGTTCAAACCTCACATTCATCCGGTTCGAGAGTTCAGCCAGGAAAGCTGTGTTAAAACCGGCGGGCGTTCCATCGGAAAGGATCAAATCGAAAGGCGGTAAATCCCCGGTCACGGCAATACGAATTGTTTTGCTGCCAGTTTCCGGCATAGCCACCGGCTCAGGATCAGAAGTTCCGAGCTGATCGATATATTTCGTTTTTAACACATCAATCGTTCCATCTTCCTTCATTGATTTGATATGCGCATTCATTGCGTCAATTATCTCACTATTTTTATCCAGCATCGCAATGGAGTATCCCAGTACTGCCTGATGCTGCCGGTCTGAGACAGACAGATCATCATTTCGATCAGCAATATATTGAGCTGTCATCATACCAATGGAAAGACGGTCAATCTTTCCGCTCTTCAGTGCCAGAATCATGGAATTCAAATCATCAAAGAAAACAATCCGATGTGGATTAACGTATGGGGTATCCTTTCCTTCATAAGAAGCGATATCAGAGGTCCACTGTTTGACATCATCTTCCGTCATCCCAATGCAGACAAGGGTCCCGATTGTATCAGCCCACACAGATATAACTGACATCAAAGCAATAGTGCCCACGAATAAAAATATCATCGCGCGTTTCATTTCTATTTCTCCTTCAGTTATGCGATACATACAACAACATTATAATTATAGTGAAAATTAGTGTTTTTGCAGGTGATGCTTTGAAATATTCTAACATTACGCCCGGAATCTTCATCAACAGGCCAAACCGTTTTATTGCTCATATCGAAGTCAACGGACATATTGAAACAGTTCATGTCAAAAACACCGGCAGGGGAAAAGAACTGCTTGTGCCCGGAGCTGAAGTATATCTCACCGAGCCGGGAACTCCGGGCAGAAAAACCCGCTATGACCTGGTCACAGTCCGCAAAAGCAGCGGTATGCTGATCAATTACGACAGTCAGGCACCAAACAAGGCTGCTGCCGAATGGCTCGCCATACAGGAATTTGACAAAGTGATTCCTGAATTCACCTACGGAGACTCCCGCATTGATTTTTATTTGGAACGCGGAGACGAAAAATATCTGATGGAGGTCAAGGGCTGTACTTTGGAAATCAATGGGATCGGATACTTTCCGGACGCACCGACAGAACGGGGCGTGAAACATTTGCACGAGCTGGCAGGAGCCTTGCAGAATGGTTTCCATACCATTCTGGCTTTTGTGATCCAAATGGAAGGCATCACTGAAGTCAGACCCAATGCTGCCATCCATCAGGAATTTGCAGCTGCCTTCAATGAAGCCAAAGCCGCCGGCGTCCGGATGCTGATGCTTCCCTGTCATGTAGAACCAGATGGATTAACGATATGTCCCGATACTCATTTAACTTAACAGTTTCAAACAGCTTTATTTCTTTTGAAAAAGCTTTATTTGGTATTGAAAAAATCAAAAAATATTGATATAATTTTAGAAGTTTTCAAGAAAATGAGTTTTTTTATCATAAGAAAGGTGTGGCAATAATGTTGAAAAAAACATTCAAAAAAGGCGATGTCATTTTTCATGAAGGTGACAACGGTGACAGTTTTTTCCAGATCGAATCCGGAAAAGTTGCAGTCATTACCGACTACGGGAAAGAGAATGAAAAACAACTGACAGAAATGGAAGCCGGGCAGTTCTTTGGTGAATTAGCAGCGGTAGAAGGATATCACCGCAGCGCTACAGTCATCGCAGCGGAAGACAACACAACCGTAACCGAAATTACACAGCAGGAGATGAATTCTTTCTTTGATGAAAATCCTGACAAAATCATTTTGGTCATGAAAAACATCAGCGGACGAATTCGTGAACTGACAAAAGATTATGAAGAAGCTGTTTCCACACTGAATGATCTGAAAGCCGGAAATACCAGCAGCAAAAGTGAGAGCTTCTTTGACAAGATCAAAAAATTCCTGAACAGTATCGGTGCCTCCGATCAATCCGTCGAAGAAGAACGGGAAACAGAACACAGCAAAGGTCTGGAAGAAAAGGTTGCCTCTTACCCTGCCGGTACGATCATCTTCAAGCAAGGTGAAGAGGGTAAATGTATGTACGACATCCATTTTGGCCGTGTAGGAATTTACACAGGTTACAGCACACCTGAACAGAAAGAAATTACGGTTCTTTATCCGAACAAATTCTTTGGTGAAATGGGGATGATCGACAATGAACCCAGAAGCGCAACCGCGGTAACCCTGGATGATGAGACCACGATTGAAACCATCTATCCGGAAGACCTTGCTGAACTGATGAAAAAGAATCCGCCAAAGGTAGACATGATCCTTCAGCATCTTTCACAACGTCTCAGGAACCTGACCAGAGACTACACGAAAGTCTGCAAGGAAATCTGCGAGTTGACCGCGTAATTCAATAAGAAACATACTTGTGTAGACAATCGAATTTCTGATAATAATATATGGGGTCAGTTCCCGACGTCTCTGCTTCATGAAGCAGGGACATATACGAACCGACCCCGTTATTTATATATTACAGTAGAGCAGTTTATTTATTCTGTGACCTGTAAATTATCGATCCATTTCTGGAATCCTTCTGTCCTTGCGGTGAAGGAAATAATATATGCGTCTTCTTCAACCCCAATTACTTTCGCATAAACATCACTGAATTCATGAAGCACGATGTTATTGTTCTTTTTCAACCTATGCGCAGTGGTTAAAAGGGCAAAATGGCGATCTTCAGAAACAGCAATGATTTTTCCGCTATGAACATTTTCTGATATGACCTTCCCATCTACATAACGGAAAGATAATTCTTTGGGCAAAGAAATTTTCCGCCATAAGAACATTTGTCCGGAAGTATTTGATAATCTGTACTTTCCGATCCCATTAATATCATAGATCGTCAGATATTCCCCTGCTCCTTTGAGCATGATATTACTCTTTGAATTAATCTGCAATTCCTCATTGATCAGAGATACCGTATTTTCAGAGACAATGATCTGTCCGCCAATTGTCAAACTTTCGATACGGCCGGCAAGGTTGACAGGATACCCCATCACACCGTATTTCATTTTTTGATTGGACCCAATGTTGCCAACAATCGCATTTCCTGAATTGATGCCGATTCCCATCTCAAATTCCTGAAAACCTCTTTGAGCGTACCACTCATGATCTGCCGCATTCACGTTCTGCATTTCCACCGCACAAGCCACCGCGTGTGCCGCATGTTCCGGATCATCCATCGGGGCTCCAAAAACGACAAAGATACCATCTCCGAGAAATTCGATAACTGTTCCGCCATACCGTTCGATCACTGTCACCATTTTTTCAAAATAGTGGTTCAGGGCTTTGATCAACTCTTCCGGTGTCATATCAGAACTCATTGCGGTAAATCCTCGCAAATCGCTCATAAGCACGGTGATCTCTTTTAGCTGACCGCCTTTTTTATCACCTTTCGGGGTGTTCAGAACATAATCAGCAATTCGAGGGGAAGTATAGCGTTCAAAGGCCGCGTTAACTTTGAATAACTGTGTCAAATCATTGATAACAATAACAAAACACCCGTCATTCTCTTCCGCATATGTAATATTAACCCAAAGCTTGTAAGTTTTTTTACTGTTATTAACATAATCCACTAAAGCCTTTTGTGTTTCCGTCTTTTCAGTAATAGCATCCAAAAAGAGCTGGATCAGGCTGTCATTCCGCTTGACAAAAGGAATTTTTTCCCAGATTCTATCCTTTCCAATGGAATCCGCTGAAATCCCAAACAAATTTTCTGCGGAGGGATTGAGATATTGAAGGATACCGCTTTTTTGGGTGATGCAGACCGCATCATCCATGTTATTGAAAACATACGATAAAATATGGTCATTTAATACATTATCCAAAACTCACCTCCTATCAAAAGATTTATTTGGTTTATCGCTGTATTGCATAATCCAATTAATATCTTCCAGCAACGGGTCTCCATGATAAACCGGACGGGTATATTCAATCACCCAGGATGCATCCGGAACCGTTTCATAAATATAAGGGAGCAATCGTTCAAAATCAACGGTTCCCTCGCGAAGACGGTTATGAAGGTCGTGTACACCGTCATTGTTATGAAAATGAAATCCCCGGATCTGATCTTTCAAGTCCGCAATCAATTTGTAAATATCCCAGGCATTCGCATTAGCATGTCCAATATCAACAAGTACATCAAACTTTTGATCCCGGCATAAATCGGTAAATTCACCCTGATCCAACAATTTCCAGCCATCCGCATCGGTTCCTGTATTCTCCACCAACAGACGCAAGTCCGGAAAAAGGTTCCGCATTTCATCCAGATTTTCAAGAGATGTTTGCAATAATTTATCTTTTGTATCATCGGTTACCGGACAGTTATTAAGATGATAAACCATTTCCGAAGGACGCAGGATTTCCGCATATTTTTTCGTCAGGAGAATGTGATACATGCTTTCTTTGTATTCTATGCTGCCTTTTGGACCGGTATGCTCCACACCCCAAACCGGCTCATGAAAAAAAAGCGTTCCTTCAGAGAAAAGGTCCAGGTTCTTCTTCAGGTTCTCCTCAAATGCCGCCAAATCAAACATGGGCAGCAGTTCAAAACCTATATTCAATCCAAACCGTTCTCTGTAAATTCGTGCTGTTTCCAGTTTACAGCGGGGAAGTACACATGTATCAATGAGGATATCCATATATTCTCCTCTATATAAAATATCCGCAAAACTACATGCGGATATTTTATATTCAAGACATTATTCGACGACTCTCACTTGATCTCAACAAGCTTTTCGGTTTTAAAAGATTCAGTGGCAGCAAAAGCGATGCGGGTGGAGGCAGTTCCGTCTTGAACCTTCACATCCGGTTTGCGTCCGGTGCGGACACAGTCTACAAATTCGGCAACTTCCGCAAGGTAAGCTTCCGCGAATCTTTCCGGGAATGCTTCCACACATTCAGTCACAACACCGTGTTCATTGTAGAGCAGTGCCAGGTTCTTTTCCGGGATCGGAGAAATGCGGATAGAGCCTTTTGTACCGACAATTTCGGTCTCAATGTGATAACCGTGAGCCGCGGTACGTCCGGTGTGCACAATACCCATGCCGCCCTTTTTAAAGTGGAACAGGGCACAGCCGGCTTCCGCGTCACCCAGTTCGGCAAATTGCGGGAAGCCGTAAGAAGAACCGATGGCGTAAACTGTCTCCGGTTCGTCATTCAGGAACCAGCGCATCAGATCAATATCATGGATCGCCATGTCAATAAACAGCCCGCCGGAGGTAGCAGCAAAACGCAGAGCACCTTCAACGGATTTCACCGGGTCGACACCGACAGCCTTCACAAGATAAGGTTCACCGATTTCACCGGCCTTGATTTTTTCCATAGCATAGACATAGGAGGGATCAAAGCGCCGCATGAAACCGAGCATAAAAACCTTGTCCGGATGTGCGGCAACTGCTTTTTCCGCTTCCAGACATTCCTCCACGTTCACACCCAACGGTTTTTCGCAAAAGACATGCTTCCCCGCAGCCAGTGCTTTGGAAAGCTGTTCACAGTGCACGCCGGAGGTAGTCACAATCGCAACGGCATCAATGTCGGCTTTTGCAAGCATTTCATCGAAATCCGTATAAAGATCCGCTACACCCAGTTCATTCTTTGCATACTCCAGTTCCGCTGGAACGATGGAACAGGCAGCCGTCAGGCAGGCGCCCGGAATACGGAAAGCGATATTTTTTGCGTGAATCTTACCAAGTCTGCCAAGTCCGGCGATACCGATTTTTATATTTTCCATTTTTCTCCTTATATGATATGAGACAGGGAATTATCCCCGTCTCATATTACTTATTACTGAGTTCTAATTTCTGATTTCATTTACGCTTTGCGTGCATTCTTGCGCATATCGATGACAACACCGATGATGACAACGAAACCTTCAACGATCTGCTGCCAGTAAGCATCAATACCAAGAATGGTCATACCGTTGCGAAGCACGGAGAAGATCAGCGCACCGACCACAGCACCCCAAACCGTACCGATACCGCCGGACTGGGAAGTACCGCCGATGGTGGTGGAAGCAATCGCTGTCAGTTCATAACCGGTAGCAGCACCCGGGTGGGCGGATTGTGTACGACCGACGAAGACGACAGCCGCGACACCGGCCAACAGGCCCATGTAAGCATTGATGAGCAGGATCATCTTTTTAACGTTGATACCGGACACTTCCGCAGCCTGCATATTGCCGCCGATGGCGTAAACGCGTTTACCAAAGCGGGTATTATTCAGCAGGATCCAGGTCACAAGGATACAAATAATATAAATCAACACAGGAACCGGCAGGAATCCGAAAACACGACCGGAGCCGATCGTCTTGAATGCGGGAATCAATGAGGATACCGGTTTACCGCCGGAATAAAGCAGGGCGAAGCCGCGTGCGATGGTCTGCATACCGAGGGTGGCGATGAATGCCGGAATACCGGTGAAGGCGATAAAAGAACCATTCACAAGACCGACGACTACACCGACCACAAGTGCGATAAGGATCGGAACAATGACCGGCAACTCCGGCATATTCGGGAAAATTTTACCGGATGCTGTTGCTTTTTGGCCGAAGCTTGCACAAATCACAGCACAAAGCGCCAGTGTGGAACCAACCGCCAGGTCAGTGCCTTTTCCAATAATGACCAGCGTCATACCAAGCGCCAGAATACCGAAAATACAAGCCTGCAGCAAAACATTCATCAGGTTGGCAGGTTTACGGAAGTTCGGGCTGACGATACAAAGCAGCGCGACCATAATAACCAAAACCAATACGATACCGTATTTTGATAAAATCTCTTTAGTCTTCATAATTCATCCTCTTTTAGAAATCATCATCCGTACCGGTAGCGTAACGCATCAGAACTTCCTGCGTGATATCCGGTCCATTCTCCAAAATACCCGTGATCTTGCCTTCATGCATGACAACGATACGGTCGCTCATCCCGATCACTTCCGGCAGTTCGGAAGAAACCATAATGATACATTTACCCTGGGCAGCCAATTCACTCATCAGCTGATAAATTTCAGCTTTCGCGCCGACATCAATACCGCGCGTCGGTTCGTCAAGGATCAGCACATCCGGTTCAGTCATCAGCCAGCGGGCTAACAGAACCTTCTGCTGGTTACCGCCGGAGAGATTCATGATCTTCTGCTTCAGACTCGGGGTCTTAATTTCGATTGCCTCAACGTATTTTGCACATGCCTCATCAACCGCCTTCTGATCAACCAGACCGAGCTTTGTCAGATATTTGTCATAGTTCGGAATAGCGATGTTGGTATCGATTGAAAGCAGCGGGAAAATTCCCGTACCGCGGCGGTCTTCCGTCAGGAAGGAGATACCCATGTTGATAGCCTCGCCCGGGTTGTGAATTTCCACCGGTTTGCCATGCAGATAGATTTGACCTTCCGTATGCGGACGAATACCGAAGATGGTTTCCATAACTTCCGTACGTCCCGCGCCTACCAGACCGGCAAACCCGAGAATTTCACCCTTACGTACTTCGAATGAGACATTCTTGAAATATTTATGATGAGAAAGGTGCTCGACCTTCAGTACGATACCTTCTTTATCCGTCTCGATCTTCGGGAACATATCATCCATCGGACGACCAACCATCATGGCAATCAACTGTTCTGTGTTAATATCTTTTACAGCTGCCGTGCCGACATTGGTACCGTCACGAAATACAGTAACAGTATCCGCAACCTCAAAAATCTCTTCCAACCGGTGAGAAATATAGATGATAGAACGGCCTTCAGCTTTCAAGCGGCGGATAATTGTGAAGAGCTGCTGCTCTTCGCGTTCTGTCAGGGAAGAAGATGGTTCATCCATAATGATCAGCTTGGCGTTGTAGGAAACCGCTTTCGCGATTTCAACCATCTGCATTTGAGCAACCGTCAGGTTGACCATCAATGTCTTCGGATCCACATCCAAATCGATCTGCTTCAGAACCTGCTTGCTGTCCTCATACATCTTCTTATGATCCACAAGACCAAACTTGTTGACCGGCTCCCGTCCCAACCAGATATTTTCCATGATCGGACGAAATTCAACCGGAGACAATTCCTGATGGATCATTGAAATACCCATGTTCAGTGCATCAGCGGTGTTATATTTGGAGATGGATTTGCCGTCAAAGATGATCTCGCCGGAAGTTACCGGCTGGATCCCGATCAGGCATTTCATCAGCGTGGATTTCCCCGCGCCATTCTCACCGCAAAGCGCGTGTACTTCACCGCGCTTTACATTCAAATTTACACCTTTTAATGCTCTGACACCGGGGAATGTCTTTTCGACATCTACCATTCGCAGTAAATATTCGTCATTAGCCATTTACCCTCCAAGTGTCGGTGAAAGTAAGAATTAAGAAGTAAGAATGAAGAAATTAAAATGAAGAATTACGCATGAAGAAGGAAGACTGAAGATTGCAGAATGAGGAACGAAGAATTACGGATCATCAGAAAGTGACTCGTGGAAGATAACTCCGAATCGAAACAACTGAGTTATGTCCGAACAAGTTCCCTTACTTTTAACTTCTAACTTCTTTCTTCTTACTTTTTTCCTTACTTCTTACTTCTTACCTCTTACTTGACAAAATATAGAGGGGAGAAACCTCTCCCCTCCACATTATCAATTACAGATTATTCAAAATCTTCAACGTTTTCAGCTGAAACAGGGATGAACGGAATGACTGTCCATTTTTCAACTTCTTCACCGTTCAGAACTGCAACAGCGGTCTTGACAGCGCCTTCACCCTGGCCCTGGCCATCCTGCTTCGCGGAGAAGTCAAGGCGGCCTTCTTTGATGGCGACGATAGCGTCATCGATCAGGTCAACACCGGCGACGATGACATCGTCTTTCATACCGGCAGTTTCGAGAGCTTCAACAGCGCCCAGTGCCATTTCGTCGTTGTTGGCCATAACTGCGCAGAGCTGATCGCCATAGGCAGTGATCCAGTTTTCAACGATGGTCACGGCCTGGTCACGCTGCCAGTTACCGGTCTGTTCGGCGAGGAATTCATAACCCGGATACAGATCGAAGATTTCCTTGTTACCGCCGGTGCGGCCCGGGGTAGCGGTGTTGGACAGCTGGCCCATCAGGACAACATAACCGCATTTTGCATCTTCGCCGAGCTGGTCAACAACGAACTCAGCCTGGAAGTTACCGGCATCAACTTCGTTGGAACCGACATAGTAAACGCCTTCCGGGATTTCCAGTTCTTCAGCGGTGTCAGGATCAATGAAGGGGTTGCGGTTGACGAAGATCAACGGAATTTCAGCTTCAGCAGCCTTGTCGATGATCGGTTCAACACCCTGCGGGTTGACGGGGATAACAATCAGAGCATCAACGCCATCAGCGATGAAGTTTTCGATATCGCTCATCTGCTTCATTTCATCATCACGGCCATCAGCAAGAACCAGCTCAACGCCATTTTCAGCGGCATAAGCATCGGCATAGCCCATAATGTAGGTCTGGAACGTGTCATTGTAGTTATTGCACGCGTAACCGATCTTGTATGTATCCTGCGCGCCGGCAACAGCAGCGAATGCCAGAGAAAGGATAACAACCAACAAAACAATACTCTTCTTCATATTTTTTCTCCTTTTGGAATTGATTTACTCGTAAACGTTTACGAGTTTCACTTCAAGTTATTATATCAAAAGAATACAAATTCATTAACATGACATTTGTCAGTTATTTTTCCTGATTTATCAGATAAAAAGATTACAACAAACCTTACACCTGATTTTTGAAGAATTCAATTACACAGGATTTTTTGGACGTTCTTGACGAGCTTTCAGAAAAAGGCATTTCCTTCGGGTTGTTTCCTGCCGATTCACCTGTTGAATCCAAGAAAAAAACGAAGAGCTGAAGTCTGACCTTGAATATGCATAAAACAGGCGGGATTTTCCGCCTGTTCTCTTACTTCCATACTTATCAGACCAGTTTTAATTAAAGAAACTAAATTTCCGCGTAGTTTCCAAGGAACCAGATTTCAGGGCAGCTGCGTTCCAGATCCTCGATCATCGGCAGCACAGAGGGCTCCTTGACTGAGGCCTCAAGTTCCACGAAGAAGACAAACTCAAAATTTCGTCCCGGAATTGGACAGGACTCTAATTTGATCATATTGATTCCCAGGGATGCCGGTTTAGAAAGCATCTCATAAAGGGACCCCGGCGTATTGGCGCAGGAAACGATCAGGCTGATATGGTTCGCACCTTCATAGCGGACCGGATCTTTGCTGATGCAGATAAAGTGGGTGTAATTGTTGTCACTGTCCTGGATCTTATCCTCCAGGATCTCCAGCCCATAGAGCTCCGCACAGCGCGGAGACGCAATGGCTGCACAATCCTTTCCGCTCCCCTCCGCGACCATCTTCGCCGCGATTGCCGTATTTCCGGCAGGAACGACATTCACACCTTTCATTTTCTCAAGCCATTGCGAGCATTGACCAATCGCCTGTTGATGAGAATAGATCGTCTTGATATCGGAAAGCTTCGTCCCGGGTTTCACCAGCAGCGTATGATGGATCCATTGACGGGTGGAACGAACGACATAAAAATGATATTTCTGCAGCAATTCATATACAGCCCGGACGGATCCGTTCGCACTGTTTTCAATGGGCAGCACACCAAATTTACATAACCCGGACTGCACCGCCTGGAACACTGCTTCAAAGGTATTCACATACAGAATGTTTCCGTGCGGGAAAAGCCGGTCACAAGCTTCCTGTGAATTTGCCCCTTCCACACCCTGGCAGGCAATCAACCCGCTTTTCGGGAAAACAGATTCTTCATTATCGATCATTTTTTGTACAACCGCACGGACTTTCGAATCTGACGTCAAAACTTCATTCTGCCGTGCTTTGGAAAGATTCATCAGGGTGTTGAAAAATTGATAGATATACGTCTCGTATTCTGCGCCGCCCTTTTGGATCATCTCCGCAAGAATTTCGCGTTCCCGGGTTTTGTCAAGAATCGGAAGGTTGTGTTCTTTTTTATATGCCGCTATCGCTTCTGAGAGCTTCATCCGCTCCATAAAAAGTGCAAGCATCTCGTCATTTAAACTGTTCATTCTTTCCCGAATTTCATTCAATGCCATAAATTACTCCTCAAAATGCCTTATCATTATTACTTCGTAACTATTCAGTACCCACAGCGCCGCACATGGGGACAGGCACACTTGCGCGGGCTGCGCCGCACAAGATGCCAGTCCCCACATGCTCCATTCTTAAAAATCACCTTACTTCTTCATTCACTATTCTACCGTCCGCCGGCAGATTCTTTTATCTCGCGGCCCTTTTTCAGAAGCGCGCGCAGTGTTTCCGCATCCCTCTCGTGTAAAGCCTTCTGATATTTCTGAAGATTTTCAACGAGAATATCCACCTGATCCGAAAGATAATCCGCATTATCCATCATCAGCACAGTCCACATATCCTCATCCAGACGAGCCACACGGGTCATATCGCGGAAGGAGCCGGCAGAAAAACCCATCTGTTCCTGACTCTCCGGCGATTGAATATACGCACTTGATGCGATATGCGCCAGCTGGGAAGTATAAGCGATAATACGGTCATGTTCTTCCGGCGTAGAAAAGGTCAGCCTGCCAAAACCGAGACTGTAGAAAAAGTCACGCAGTGTTTCCAGCAGCGGCAGATCTGTTTCCCCATCCGGTGTCAGGATCATGGAAGCCCCGTCAAACAAATGGGAGGCGGCATTAGTATACCCCGCGACTTCTTTCCCGGCCATTGGATGTCCGCCGATATAGCGAAATCCATGCTGCTTTGCCAACGGCGCGACAGCAGTCACAACAGTCCGTTTGACGCCGCAGAGGTCCACCAGGATCGCACCCTTTTTGATCAGGTCCGCGTGTTCCTGTACCCACTGCACCGCATAATCCGGACGGATCGCCACGAAAATCATATCGCACTCCGGAAGGTTCTCTTCCGTAAGCCGCTTATTGATCCCTTTGGTCATTTCAGCCAGAAACATTGTCTCTTCATTTTTATCGTATCCATAAACACTATGCGCAGTTCTTTCACAAACAGCCTTCGCCATGGATCCGCCAATCAGGCCCAGTCCAATGATTCCTATATTCATGAATTAGCTCCGAATTTGAATTTTCTAAGGAGTGATTTTAACACAAAAGCCGCAAATGCGGCTGATTATAGACATTTTTGTGAATTTATACCCTATGCATCTCTGCGCATTATTGAAACTGCCTTATGATTCACCCGGATCAGAGACTTCTTATAAGAACCTCCGAACTCACCGTCAATGGTCCAGTCAACAGGTTCATCGGAAGATATTTTTACACCCGAAACGTGTTTAAACGTTATGAACGGATGATCCAGAGAGCCTTTCTGAATAGCTGTGATGATTCCCTGCAAATCCACTGCGGTGACAGGCGTTTTGATCAGGAAAAGTTCCATTTCTCCGTCATCAAGGGTCACACCCATATCTTTAAAAACCGAAAAGCCGGCTACATAGGAAGAATTGCAGACAGTTCCGAATATATAATCATCTTCCAAAACGAACTCATCTGCCTCGATGCGCAAACGCCTGCTGTAGCTCATATTCTCATACAATAAGGAAACCGCATTGATGATATATGCGGCATGTCCCAGAATATTTTTCAGCTGCTGATCTGTGGCATAACTGATAGCGGTAAAAGCACCGAAAGCAGCAACATAATTAAAATAAACATCATTCAGCTGGCCGACATCATACCGGAAGACGTTGCCTTCAACCGCGACATCCAAAGCCCTGTCAAATTCAGTCGGTATCCCCAATGCCTTGGCAAAATCATTGGTGCTCCCGGCCGGGATGTAGGCAATGCGAGGTTTTTGAGTCATTCGCATCACGGATTGGATCACATGGTTCAGTGTTCCGTCTCCGCCGCTGCATAAAACAACGTCAATCTTACCTTCATACTCCTCCAGAATCTTTTCACTGATCAGATCTGTTCCCGGTACGATCGGGAAAACAACCGGTTCATATCCCTTTTCTGCAAAGCGTCTGATAATTGTCAGAGAATTCAAACCTGCTCTGCCGGTACCGGCAGATGTGTTCAATAAAATCAGTGCTTTTTTCCGTCCGGTTTCTTCAGCCCTGCTCCCGGGCATAATATTCTTATTTTGATTACTGTCTGTTTCCATTTTTTCTCCGCAATAAGGCAATTATAATTCCACTGTTGATATCTTACAATAATGGTAATCAGTATCTGTTCAGCATGAAACACATCTGGACAGCTTTCTTACTGTTGCGAAGTCAACACAAGAAAACTGTACTGCGTGCTGCGCTGTGAGTTTTTGAATAGTTACCGTAACCATCCAGAAACTTTCTATCGAAAACAAAATTTGATATTTTCATGTATTCCATTTGCATTTTTATGATGAAATGTATATAATTCAATATACATCTATATATGCGAAAATAACATGAATGAATTGAGTTTAGAATTAAGGAAAGAAGAACGAATATGAGCAGATACACATTTCCGGAAGAAACACGAGCGGTTTTGGAATCCCTGCCCCAGGCTCTGGTCGTATATCAGTATGTCGGCGGCAAAATCGAAACGCTTATACTTTCGGACGGATTCTGCGAATTATTCGGATATACCGACAGAAACAAAGCCTATTACGAACTCAATAACGAGCTGTACAAATATGACCATCCGGACGATGTAGCAAGGCTTTCCAAAGCAGCCATACAGTTTGCAAAGGAAGACGCAAAATTCGACATTCTCTACCGCTCCCAAAGCAGAAACAGCCCCGAATACCGCATCATTCACGCCATAGGGAAGCATGTTACCACAGAAGACGGCTCCAAGCTCGCTTACGTCAGCTACACCAACGAGGGAATTTATACAGAAGAATCAGGCAAAAACGAGGATGTCTTCAGCCGCTCACTGAACAATGCCCTTCATGAAGAAAGCCTCATGAAGACCAATCTTTATGACGCTCTCACCGGACTGCCGAGCATGACTTACTTCTTCCAACTTGCGGAAGAAGGGAAAAACCGCATTGAAGCAGAGGGCGAAGTACCGGTTCTACTGTATTTTGACCTTGCCGGTATGAAATTCTTCAACACAAAATACAGCTTTTCCGAAGGAGACAAGCTCCTGCAATCCTTTGCCCGCCTGCTGATCCGCAGCTTTGGCAGCGAAAACTGCTGCCACATCGGAGCGGATCATTTTGCCGCATTCACACAGCAGGAAGGCTTGGAAGAGCTGCTCTCCGACCTGTTCCACAGCTGTCAAAAATTGAACAACAACGTCTCTTTGCCGGTACATGTCGGTATTTACCAAAAAAGCATGGAAGATGTACCGACCAGTACCGCTTGTGACCGTGCGAAAATTGCCTGTGACGCGTTGAAAAACACATATGAATCTGCCTTTAATTATTACAGCAACAGCATGAGAGAAACTGCTGAACGCAGACAGTATATCCTCTCCCATCTGGATCAGGCAATCGAAGAAAAATGGATACAGGTTTACTACCAACCAATCATACGCGCGGTGAACAGCAAAATCAGTGATGAAGAAGCACTGGCAAGATGGATCGATCCGGTCAAAGGCTTTTTGTCCCCGGCGGAATTCATCCCGTTTTTGGAAGACGCAAAGCTTATTCATAAACTGGATCTTTTTGTCGTAGAACAGATCCTTGAAAAGCTGAAACTGCAGGAACGAATGGGAAGCATCACCGTTCCTCAATCCGTTAACCTTTCACGATCAGATTTTGATGCCTGTGACATCGTTGAAGAGATCCGCTCCCGCGTGGATGCTTCCGGCATCTCCCGGAATATGCTCACCATAGAAATCACCGAAAGCATTATCGGCGCTAATTATGATTTCATGAAAAAACAGGTCGAAAGGTTCCGTGAGCTTGGATTTGCTGTCTGGATGGATGATTTCGGCAGCGGTTACTCCTCCCTGGACGTTCTGCAGAGCATCAAATTTGATCTGATCAAATTTGACATGAGCTTCATGCAGCGGCTTGATGAGAGCGAGAACGGAAAGATCATGCTCACCGAATTGATGAAGATGGCAGCTGCGTTGGGACTTGACACGGTTTGTGAAGGTGTGGAAACCGCGGACCAGGCAGGATTTTTGCAAGAGATCGGTTGTTCCAAGCTGCAGGGATACTATTTTTCCAAACCAACACCCTTGAATATACTCTTGGAAGGGTATGCAAAAGACCACAAGATCGGATATGAAAACCCGGTTGAAACCGAATATTATGAAAAAATCGGGCGTGTCAATCTTTACGATCTGACGGTTATGGCTAATGAGGACTCAAACGCGCTGCAAAATTTCCTCAACACCCTGCCGACAGGGATCATCGAACTTCGGGAAGACAGCATTGAGTATATTCGAACCAATCAGGCATACCGCGATTTTGTAAAACGGTTCTTTCACGTTACCATATCAGAAGATAACAAAAGGTTTGACATTCCGGCCAATCAAAAATACTCGCCATTTACCAACCTGCTGAAACAATGCAGCAACGGGAACCGGGCACTTCTGGATGAACAGATGCCCGACGGCTCTATTGTTCACTCCTTTGCCAGACAGGTGGGCTTCAACCCGGTCACCGGGAAAACCGCCATAGCTGTCGCCATTTTCTCCATCACCGAAGAAAATGACGGAACGACATACGCCTATATCGCAAGAGCACTGGCAGCGGACTATTACAACATCTATTATGTCAATCTCGAAAATGACCAGTTCATCGAATACAGTTCTCCGGTGGGCGGCGAAGAGCTGGCAATGGAACGGCACGGGGAAAATTTCTTCGATGCGGTAAACCGCGATACAATGACTCGCATCTATGAAGAAGACAGAGCGCCTTTCCTTGAAAAATTCTCCAAAGAAAAAATCATTGACGCACTGGATAAGCAGGGCGTTTTCACCATCACCTATCGTCTGATCGACACCGGCTCACCGATGTATGCCAACATGAAGATCACCCGCATGCAGCACAACAGTTCCCGCCTGATCATCGGTATCAGCATCATCGACGCACAGATGAAGCAGCAGGAAATCGCTGAACGGATGGAGCGGGAAGCCGCAGCCTATAAACGCATCATGGCGTTGACCGGCGATTACCTGAGCCTGTACACCATTGAGCCGGACAGCGGTAACTATATTGAATTCAGTACAACGGACGAATATGAAAGCCTCGGTTTGGCAAAAACGGGAGAGGATTTCTATTGGAGAGGAATTGAAGACGGAAAGAAGGCCGTATATTCGGAAGATCTTCCACAATATTTGAGCCAATTTTCCAAAGAAAACATTCTCGGGTCGATCAGAGAAAAAGGGCAATATCAGATCCATTACCGCTTGATCCTCAATGGTGTTCCCAAACACGTCAGTCTGAAAATCGTCTCCGTCACCGAAAGAGACGGGCAGAAGCTGATCGCCGGTGTAAGAGCCTGGAGAGACAGAAATTGAATGTATCTATTCAGGACGGAGCACATGGGGACTGGTACCTTGTGCGGCGCAGCCCGAACAAGCGTGCCTGTACTCATGTGCATCTCCATTGTAATTCAACCAACGTGAGATACCTATGCAGAAAAAAATCATCGCCGTAAATGCCAGCCCGCGAAAAGGGTGGAACACCGATACATTGATCACAGAAGCAGCCAAAGGCGCTGAATCAACCGGCGCCATTGTGGAGAAATTTGACCTGTTTCGACTGGAGCGATACACCGGCTGTATCTCCTGCTTCGGCTGCAAGAAAGAAAAGAACAAAGGGCACTGCATCTGCCGGGATGGACTGACGCCGGTGCTGGATGCCATCCGGGAATCCGACGGACTTATCATCGGCTCTCCGAATTACCTTTCCGAAATGACAGCTTCTTTCCGTTCGCTATACGAAAGATTGATCTTTCAGAACCTGACGTATAACATGGAAACGCCCTGCTGCAACGAACATCCGATTCCCGTCCTGCTGATCATGACCAGCAACGCGCCGGACACCGCTTATGCCGGTCTGGTCCGCAACTATCAGCAGACCTTGAGCCGCTTTGTCGGTCCGACACAAACGCTCATCAGCGGCAACACACTCCAGCTCAAGAATTACAGCAAAACCGACTGGGAGTGGTCAATGTTCGATCCGGAAGACAAAAAGGTTCGGCACGAGACTGTCTTCCCACAGGAATGCCAAAAGGCTTACGAAATGGGTGCGGAACTGGCAAAATAGATCACACCTGTATATAATAAAAATCATTGTAAGCAACAATAAAAAGTTTTAGAAAGGAGAATCAATTATGGAAGACAAGGAAATCATTCTTGACGCTATGCGAAAAGCGGGTGAACCGCTGAATGCCGGAAAAGTTGCCGAACTGACCGGACTCGACAGAAAAGCTGTTGACAAAGCTTTTGCTGCCATGAAAAAAGACGGCTCCATCGTTTCCCCGGTCCGCTGCAAGTGGGAACCGGCCGAGAAATAAGATTCAACTCTCTGCGGGGATATCTCCCAAAAGGAGTAACAAATGGAGAAAAGCACAATTATCTGGATCATCGCTGCTGTTTTGGTGCTTTGCTGCTGCTTCACGCATCGCAGAGTAGTCAAAGCCCTGTTCACGCATGAACCGATGCCCAAAGCCCCGAAATGGCGAAATGGCACTTCTGGGTAGACCCGAAGAACAGACGAGACTGATAATCACGAAAACAGGCTGCGAAAATACTAACTCAAAGCCTGTTTTTAATTTGTTAATCATCTATATTCCTGTTTACGTCACTTTATCAAAAAATTTGCAAGGAGTAACTGGTAATTTTGCATAGAATTAATGTATCTATTCAGGAATAAGCACATGGGGACTGGCATCTTGTGCGGCGCAGCCCGCACAAGTGTGCCTGTCCTCATGTGCGGCACAGCGTATTATGTATAGCGACCAAATTAAAAGGAGGAATTTTATGCTAAAAAAATTACTGTTTGTATTGCTGATCGTATTGTTGACCCTTTCTTTACCCGCGATGGCGGAAGAAGAAGTCATACTCGGCCGTCTGACCAAACTGGGTGTCGACGAAGACACACTGAACGAAGCGATCTCAGATGTTTTTTTCTCGCTCGTACCTTTTTCCCGCTATCAGTTTTTTGATACGCTGAACAGCATGGTTCTCGCGCTTAACAGCAAAGCAATCGCCGGACTTCAGGTTGATGAATTTACGGCAAAATATCTGATGTCAAGAAATGAGAATTTTGTTGAATTCAAAACATCCGCTGCTCCTCCCTATCTGCTGGATTATTCCATGCTTCTCCGTGAGGAAAACGCAGAACTCCGCGACAGCATCTCCGCTGCCATCGAAGATATGCGGGCTGATGGCACACTGGATGCGCTGAAACAGCAGTATATCGATAATGTTATCGCCGGAACCGAACCGGATGCGATACCGGTGGAAAAATTTGAAGGCGCGGAAACCATCAAGGTAGCGCTGACCGGTGACCGGCCTCCGATGGACTATTTTTCATCAGCCGGTGAGCCGATTGGCTTCAACACCGCGATCCTCTCAGAAGTCGGGAAACGACTCGAGAAAAACGTTGAATTTGTCTCGATTGATACCGGCGCACGCACGGTTTCGCTTTCTTCCGGTGCAAGTGATATTGTTTTCTGGTCAGAAGCGGGGAACTTTGATAACTGGGATGGCGCTGATACGGAAGACCAGCCGGAAAACACTGTTGTCACAAAACCTTATCTTACCGGTCTTATTACTTACGTCGTATTAGCCGATTCACCGATTGCCGCGATCAGCGAATAACAGCCCGGTTCATATCTATTCAAAACGAAGCATACGGGGACAGCTTTCTTGTTGTTGCGAAGTCATCACAAATACCCGGCAGCCGAGTCGCATCGCTCATAAGCGCATCTCGGCTGCCACTCACCTGTGTCGGCTGCGCGGCAGCAGGTAAATGGGAGGCCTGTTGCTTATTACCACAAAAAAGAACATTTGTCAACCGCCAATATTGGCGGTTTTCTTTTTTAAATTTTTGCATATATTTTAATTAACGATCAAAAACGGGGACGGTTAGCCCGTACTTGGTA
>CADATZ010000008.1 GCA_902791025.1 uncultured Chloroflexota bacterium
TCTGCTGCTCCGCGGTATTGAACGTACCGATGTCGAACGCGGTATGGTTGTTGCGAAACCTGGTTCCATCCACCCGCACACCAAGTTCAAGGCTCAGGTATACGTCCTGAAGCGCGAAGAAGGTGGCCGCCACAAGCCGTTCTTCAATGGTTATCGCCCGCAGTTCTACATCCGCACCATGGATGTGACTGGTAACATTTCTCTGCCGGAAGGCACCGAAATGGTTATGCCTGGTGATAACGTGGTCATGGAAGTCGAACTGATCGTCCCGGTCGCTCTTGAAAAGGGTTCCAAATTCGCTATCCGCGAAGGTGGTCTGACCGTTGGTGCCGGTACTGTTACCGAAATCATCGCGTAATCGAATTGTATTGTGCAGTGCCGGTGGGCCTCATCGGCACTGTTATCTTGAAAAAAGAGGAGTGTTCGGCCGGGAGGCCGGATAAAAACGAAAAATGGCATCTAAGAAAAAAGATATCCGCCCCGTGATTACCCTCGCTTGCACTGAATGCAAGGAGCGCAATTACACGACTCAGAAGAATCGTCGTAATGATCCCGGCAGAATGGAACTGAACAAGTACTGCAGCCGCTGCCGCAAGCACACACTGCATCGGGAGACGAAATAATCATTTCGTTTTGGGGAAATTCAAGTCTGTGGTATAATAAGGCAGGCTTGTTATAGGTGAATAGCTCAATTAGGCAGAGCGCCTGTCTCCAAAACAGGAGGTTGTGGGTTCGATTCCTGCTTCACCTGCTACGTTGGAAGCGCCGCTGAAAAAGCGGCGTTTTAAACATCAGAAAAGAATCGCTTTTAAGGAGTAATCATGGCAGATTCCAAATCCAATAAAAACGATAAACCAGTCGTGCAAAAACCGAACAAGATCCAGAAATGGTGGAATGAAACCGTTGGCGAGCTTCGCAAGGTTACCTGGCCTACCAAAGAAGAAGCTCTGAAGATGACAAAGATCGTTACCATCGTTGTTTTGGCTACAGCTGTTTTTCTCGGGGTTGTCGATTTTGTTTTCTCTCGCCTTGTCGGTTTATTGCTCGGTTAATAGGAGCTGCGGACTATGAGTACGAATGAATTTGATGAACTGGATGAAATGATCGAACAAACCGATCTGTCATTTGATGAATCGGAACTTGATCCGGATTTGATTCCGGAGGATGGTTATTTGGAAAAACCATCCAAAAAAGGTTCATCAAAGAAATCTTCGCGAGCTAACAAGCAGCCGGTTCTTTCCGAAGAAGATGAAAAAATCGAAAGCGTTGATGAGGTCTACTGGTACGTTGTACATTGCTATTCCGGATACGAAAACAAGGTTTGTCACAACCTGGAGCAGCGTATCGAAACCATGGGTATGAAGGACATGATCTTTGATGTGATCGTTCCCCAACAGGAAGAAATCGAGATCAAAGACGGGAAACGCAAGACTATCAAACGGAATATTTTCCCAGGATACGTCCTTGTTCAGATGAAAATGACAGAGCAGTCCTGGTTCATTGTCCGGAATACGCCGGGCGTTACCGGGTTCATCGGAATGGGTAAACAGCCGACTCCGCTGCGTCCTGAAGAAGCCCGTGAGATATTCAAACGTGCCGAAGCGGAAGCACCACATCTGAACGTCACCTTCAAGGAAGGTGAGAAAGTCCGCATCATCGATGGACCATTCAACGATTTTACCGGTGTGGTTTCTTCCTTCGATATGGAAAAGACCAAGGTCCGTGTGATGGTCAATTTCTTCGGACGGGAAACACCTGTCGAACTGGACTTCTTACAAGTCGAAAAGTCATAAATTATGGAGTAACTTCCCCGGTTGTGTTATACTTCCGGGGTTGAATTTTGTGGAAGGGCGGAATGCCCGTTATCACCACCAAGGAGTTTATTGTGGCAAAAAAATTAAAAGCTGTTGTAAAGTTGAATTTGACTGCCGGTAAAGCCAATCCTGCGCCTCCGGTAGGTCCTGCGTTAGCCAGCCATGGTATCAACATTATGGCTTTCTGTAAGGAATATAACGCCCGCACGCAGAATCGTGCCGGTGAAATTCTTCCTGCTGAAATTACCATTTTTACTGATGGCTCCTTCACCTTTGTTCTGAAGACCCCTCCGGCTTCCTATCTGCTGAAGAAAGCTGCCGGCATTGAAACCGCTTCTGCAACCGGTTCCAAGGTTAAGGTCGCAAAGATCACAAAGGCACAGGTCCGCGAAATCGCTGAAACGAAGTTCAAGGATATGAATGCCCCGACCATCGAAAGCGCGATCAAACAGATCGAAGGTACTGCCCGCAATATGGGCCTTCAGGTAGTTGACTAACAAAAAGTGGGAGAGTGGGTTTCCCTCGATTGGACCACAAGGAGTATTAAATGGCAAAGCATGGTAAGAAATTTTTAGAAGCTTCAAAGAAAATTGATCGCCAGAAGTATTATTCTGTCAAGGAAGCGATCGATCTCGCAAAAGAAACCAGCGTAACGAAATTCGATTCCACCATCGAAGTTCACATGAAGACCGGTTTGGATCCTCGCCAGGCTGATCAGCAGATCCGCGACGTTGTCGTTCTGCCGAACGGTTTGGGTAAGACAGTCCGTGTCCTCGTCTTCTGCCAGGGTGAAGGCGTTGCCAAAGCTCAGGAAGGCGGAGCCGATTATATCGCTGATTCCGACGAATGGATCCAGAAGATCCAGCAGGGTTTTGCTGATTTCGATGTCGCGATCGCAACACCGGATATGATGGCTAAAGCCGGCCGCCTCGGCCGTGTCCTCGGTCCCCGCGGTTTGATGCCGAACCCGAAAGCCGGTACCGTTTGCGCCCCCGCAGATCTTCCGCGTGTGATCAAAGAAGCGAAAGCCGGTCGTGTTGAGTTCCGTCTCGACAAGTCCGCAAACCTGCACGTTCCGGTAGGTAAATCTTCCTTCAGCGCTGATAAGTTGTATGAAAATGTCTCTGCTTATCTCGATGCTGTCAAGAAGGCAAAACCGTCAGGCGCGAAAGGTCAGTTCATTAAGCGTGTTACCATCTCTTCAACGATGGGCCCCGGCATCCGGGTCGACCTCGCAAATGCGCTGAACCTCGGTGCACTGGAATAAGCAAAGAGCTTGAATGATAAAAAGAGTGGCCGTAAAAAGCCGCTCTTTTCTTGTTTTAATGAATAGTGAATGGTGAAGAGTGAATAATTATGGAAACAATGTGGGCGCCATGGCGCAGTGAATATATTAATAGTAATAATGATTCAGAGAAACCGAAAAAAGATATTTGTGTCTTCTGTGATGCATTAACCACAACTGACGACCATGAACGGCATATTATCTATCGCGGAAAAACAGCTTTTGTGATTCTGAACAAATTTCCCTATAACAATGGTCACATGCTGGTGATGCCGAACCGTCACATCAGCCGGCCGGATATGATGACGGATGAGGAGCGGATCGAGATGATGAACCTGATCGTTAAAGCACAATCTGTTCTTTATGAGGTATATCATCCGCATGGTGTAAATATTGGCGCGAACATAGGAGAAGCGGCCGGTGCGGGAATTGCGCAGCATATGCATTTTCATGTGTTGCCTCGCTGGAACGCAGATGCTAATTTTATGACGACAGTCGCCAATGCCCGTGTCATCCCGGAATCACTGGACGAAACCTGGGAGAAGATCCGCAAAGCCTGGAATTAGCAATATTTTAAGATAATTTTGAATAATTCATTACACATGGACAAACATATGAATTGTCCATGTTTTTTTTATGTTTCTTCAGTACCCGGCGGCGCTGTACAGATGTGCTATGTTCTGGAAAGCTACGTTTCGATAAAAAAAATTTCGGATTTTGAGATTCCTGAAAATAATTTAACAAAATTTTCAGGAAAAGGTGTAAAATATTTTTAATGGAGTGAAACAGACATTGAGCAGGTTGATGACGATCAAGCGGGTAAAACTGTTGAGTTATTCTCTGGCAGTTTTATTCCTTGTGGTCCATGTCGTGATGTATATCATTTTCAAGAGGAATAATGTTCCGCCGATGGAGATTTTAAACCTGCTGAGCATTACATTTTATGTTGTGATGCTGATTTTGATTTTAAATGATAAAATACGCACGTTTATTATTGCCTGTTTTTTGGAAATAAATATACATATGGGAGCTGCAATTCACTTTACCGGATGGAACAGTGGCTTTCAAATAACGCTTATCGGGATTTGCATTCTCTTAGCCTATGCGGAATATGCCGCCAGGTCTCTGCACAGAAAGCATATTCGTTTTATTTTGCTTTCTCCGATTGCGCTGTTTACCTATTTACGCTCTTTTTATGTCAGTCTGCAGCGTCCGGCACCCTATCCTCTGCCCGAACATGTGGCAAATTCCTTTCAGGTAGCGTGGGCGATAATCGTTTTTCTCATTATTTTTATTGTTCTGCAGATATTTGTTTATTACGCCGCAGCTTCTCAGGATGAACTGAGAAATGAGGCGATGCACGATAAATTGACCGGTCTGCCGAATCGGGTTTACATGTCTGAATATCTTCAGACGGTGAGCGAAGCGAAGGACCAAAGCCAGTATTGGCTTGCAATCATTGATTTGGATGACTTTAAAATCTGCAATGATACCTATGGTCATAACTGCGGCGATTATGTTTTGGTCACGATAGCAAATATTTTGAAATCACCCGGAATTGAAGTCTGCCGATGGGGTGGAGAGGAATTTCTGTTGGTCGGGAAACGAGTCAATAACGGACCGGTTGCACTGCTGCAGCAGATCCGACAGACAGTCCATGATTATGATTTCGAATATGAGGGAAAACATATTCATATGACGATGACAATCGGTATGGCCTGGAAAAAGCCGGAAATGTCGCTTGATGAATGGATCAGTACAGCGGACAAAAAGCTTTATGAAGGGAAAGCGGCCGGAAAAGACAGAGTTTGTTATTAAATAATGATACGACAGTTTTAGATTGCGTATAAAAAATTTGAAATAAACTGCCAGAGGAAAACGAGAATGGATTATTTTGCAGAGTTTGAACGATTGACAGAACTGATGACCAGCCTGGATGAATTCAATATTCCGGAGATATTTATGACACTCGCAAAAATATGCATCGCTCTGCGGATTTCCAAAGGCGTAACCTCCTTCTATCAAAGTCCTGAGCATGAAGCTCTCGGTGACGGAGAGCATTTTGTGTGTTATGACAGTGGTGAAGAACATGTGCTGGTGAATTCGATACGGCTTGTTACTCCTGCGCATATCGTTATCGTTTGTAATGTATATCAGGCAAAGGGAGCTGTTCCGCTCACTGATCAGGAACGCCGCCGGGTCGAAACCATTCAGCGCATGATGGTTACTTATGTGAACAGGAGCCGTCAGGAACAGATCATCCAGCGGCTCATGTATTACGGTGATGACGGGTTCCATAATCTTCGCTACTTTTATGCTGAAATTATGCGGCTTGCCAATGCAGGACAGATTGCCGGAAAAACAGCCATCCGTATCAATCTCAAGCATTTTTCTGTTGTGAATGAGCAGATAGGCATGGAGGCCGGTAACGTGGTGATGCGCCGATATTGCGAGGCTCTTGAAGATGCTTTTCATAAAAACGGCTTTATCTGCCGCCTTGGGGGTGACAACTTTGTCGCGCTGTTTGAGACGAAATACCTGCCTGAAGTGGAAAAATGTCTGAAGGGTGTGCCGATTCCCTGGGACAAGTCCGGCAAACATCGTATTGAGGTCTCCGCGGTTGCCGGTGTTTACCGCATTCTGGAACAGGATGTGATTGAGGAACCCGGCACAGTGATGGGACGGATCGTGGACGCTTATTCGCTGGCGAAGCGGGAATACAATGCGGATATTATCTATTATCGTGATGCTTTCCAGGTTAGGAAAGAACATGAAATTCAGATCCAAAAGCATTTCCGGGAAGCGTTGGGAAAAGAAGAGTTTGTTGTTTATTACCAGCCGAAGGTCGATATCCGCACCCGTGAGTTGATCGGTGCGGAGGCATTGTGCCGCTGGATCCGGAACGGCAGTATCGTTCCCCCACTGGAGTTTATTCCGATCTTGGAACGAGGCCTGGATATTTGTCAGCTGGATTTTTATATGCTGAACCATGTCTGCATGGATCTGCGCCGCTGGCTGGATGAAGGAATTAAACCGGTTCGGGTTTCTGTGAACTACTCCCGTCGTCACATGATCGATCCGGATTTGTTTGAACATATTATTGATATTATCGACAAAAACCTGGTTCCGCATGAGCTGATTGAGATCGAATTGACGGAGACGACGACCGATGTGGAATTCAAAGACCTCAAACGAGTGGTCAGTCAGCTGCAAGATGCCGGTATCTGCGCTTCTGTGGATGATTTTGGCATCGGTTATTCTTCTCTGAACCTGATCAAACAGATCCCTTGGGATGTTTTGAAACTGGACAAAAGCATTCTGCCTTCCAATGATACCAATGATGAGCGCAGTCGGCGGATTTTTGGCCTGATCTGTGGAATGGCCAATGAAATCGGTCTGAATTGTGTGGCTGAGGGCGTTGAGACGGAAGAGCAGCTGGATTTGATGAAAGACTACGGATGCCACGTTGCTCAGGGATTTTTCTTCGACAAGCCGCTGCCGGTAAATGAATTTGAAAACCGTTTGCTGACCCGTACATATGCCTGAGTATAGATTTGACGCCGTTCTTCATGAACTGTCGGATAACGGTGGAGCCTATGTGGTTTTCCCGTGGGATATCCGTAAAGAATTCGGTAAAGGACGCGTCAAAGTACATGCCGAATTCGATGGAATCTCTTATGACGGCAACATAGTCAATATGGGTGTCAAAGGCGAAAACGGTGAAATCTGTTATATCATCGGTGTTTTAAAGTCAATACGTCAAAAACTGAACAAAAAAGATGGTGATTCCATCCATGTTGTGATAACAAATAGACAAGAATAATTCTATTTCTTGGAACGGAGCACATAGGGACTGGCAACTTGTGTCTGCGAAGCCGGCGCAAACGTGCCTGTACCTATGTGCGTAAACAGTTACAATGAAAGAAATTATTTCTTGAGAAATATCCATTGCAGCAAGACAAGAGCTGCAGAGGCTTTTTGACTCATTTTAGAGTCAACTGAAACAATAAGAATGAGGTCTGATATGCTCCAAAACAAAGAAAAAATCCAAATAGAAACCGTAAGAACAAATCGTTTCAGCATGGATTATTTTAAATTCGGCCATGGGAAAAAAACCTTCGTGATCATTCCCGGGGTAAGCGTGCAAAGCGTTATGGGCTCCGCTGAGTTAATTGCTGAGGCTTACAAACTGTTTGCTGATGAATTTACTGTCTATGTGTTTGATCGGAGAAAAAATCTGCCGGAGACTTATTCGATCACCGAAATGGCAGTCGATACCGCAGAAGCGTTTCAGGAATTGGGCTTGAATCAGATAAACCTTTTCGGCACTTCGCAGGGAGGAATGATCGCTATGGATATTGCGATTTCCCATCCGGAGCTTGTTGAAAAGCTGGTTTTAGGCTCTACTTCTGCTCAGGTCAAAGATGAAGAATATCAGACAGTCAAAAAGTGGATCGATCTTGCGAAAAACAAAGATGCGGAAGGGCTTTATCTTGCATTCGGTCAAGATGTCTTTCCTCCGGGTGTATATGAGCAGTCCCGTCAGCTCCTGATCGATACCGCGAAAACGGTGACCACAGAGGAAATGAATCAGTTCGTCATTATCGCTTCGGGTTTGGCTCATTTTAATGTCATCCATGATCTCAAAAAGATCAAATGTCCTGTGCTGGTTATCGGCGACAGAGACGATCATGTACTTGGCGGTCAGGCATCGGTGATCATTGCGGATCATCTGAAAAAGCGGCCGGATAATGAATTATATATGTATGAAGGGTATGGCCATGCAGCCTATGATACCGCTCCGGATTATAAGGAACGGATCTATCAATTTTTGGTGTAATCGGATAAAGCCGGCTGAGTATAATACAGCAATGTAACTAAGGTTGATTCCTTCCTTCTCTTGCTTTGATAATAAATCAAAAATGAAAACCATTTTTATTAAAAATCTCGAAACTGATGAGGAAATCCGACAGAAGGCTTATGTCAGCTGGAAAGGCTGGCAGGAGGCTTATGCGGAGATCCTTGATCGGAGCTTTCTGTGTACCCTCTCATTGGAACGCAATCTGAACAACGCTGTCCGCTGGAAGGACAATACTATCATCGCTAAAGACGGAGACCGCGTTATCGGTTTTGTGGTATGCGGTCCATGCCGGGATGAGGATCTGCCGGATGCCGGGGAAGTATATGCGATTTATATCCTTTCGAAATATTATGATCAAAAAGTGGGGTACCGTCTCATGCATGCCGCGCTGGAACGGCTGCAATCTTATCGAAAAGTGGTTGTCTGGGTATTGAAGGAAAACAGACGTGCGGTCCGCTTTTATCAGCGCTGTGGTTTCTGTTTCGATGGCAGGGAAAAGGAACTCCCACTCGGTAAACCTGTCCTTGACGTTAGGATGATATATGACAATTAACGAATATCAACAATTAGCGTTGCGAACGCTGAATCCGCAGCTTTCGGAGAAGGATGTACTCATTAATGGTGTGATGGGGCTTTGCGGTGAATCCGGTGAGGTTATTGACATCGTGAAAAAGCATCTCGCACAGGGGCATTCGCTGGATAAGGAGAAAATCGCGAAGGAACTGGGTGACGTGGCCTGGTATCTGGCTGAGACTGCTTATGCTATCGGTTATCCGCTTGAGGAAATTCTGCAGATGAATATCGACAAACTGAAAGCCCGCTATCCGGATGGCTTTGACGCTGAGAAATCGATGAATAGGGAATAGTGGGTAGGATATAGGATATAGGGGATAGTGAATCTCTGTGTGAGCAGATTTATTTTGCGTATAGTGTTTCGAAATAGAAAGCAGCGAACTTAGAATATAAATTAGAATCGGTATGGTGAACAGCGAAATTGTCTGGTATATTATAGCCTCCATAGGGGCGGGAATCGGGACCGGTCTTGCGGGACTTTCTGCCGCTACGGTGATGGTTCCGATCCTGATCGTCCTTTGTCCGTCCTTTTCCGGTGAGACCGGTGCGTATCAGGCGACCGCGATTGCATTAGCTTCCGACATTCTTGGTTCAGCAGTGACTGCTGCAACCTATATCCGCAATAAAAATATCGATCTCAAACGCGGCTGGGTCATGATGGTCTGCATTCTTGCCATGTGCACCGTCGGTTCCTGGGCTGCTTTCAAGGCTGGGAATGTGGTGCTGGGCGGTTTCACGCTGTTCCTCACATTTTTCATCGGTATCAGATTTCTCGTCAAACCGGACACCACAAGAAAGGACGCTCCATCAAAAGGTTCTGAACTGGATACAAAAGGAATATTGATTTCCATCTTCTTCGGTCTGACGATCGGTTTCGGAACCGGTTTTGTCGGGACAGGCGGCGGTATGATGATGCTGGTGGTTTTCACCGTATTTTTGGGTATGGGGTTGAAAACAGCGGTGGGAACCAGTACCTTTATCATGACCTTTACGGCGCTGATTGCCTCGGTCAGTCACATTCTGATCCATCCCGCTGTCGTTTTGGAGAAATGGCCCGTATTGCTGATCTGCGTCGTGACAACCACTGCTGCCAGTCTTATTTCCGCCCGTTTTGCCAACAGAGTCTCCAATCGTACTGTCGGACTGGTTACCGGTGTGGTCTTGACGATTCTCGGGGCGGCAATGATCTTCCTGAAGAACCGGGAATTTTTTCTGAATGAACCGCTTATCCGTGGTACGCTACTCACCTTGTGGCGGTATTTACTCTATATTGTTCCTCTTGCACTGACACTGCTCCTGATTTTTAAATTATTCAGGCTTCCAAAAGATATTTTCCGCAAGCTGCTGCATATAGCGGCGTTTACTTCTTCTATATATATTGTCCTGTACGGTGAAGGGTGGCTTGCCGAATCGCTGACATTGGTAATTTTCGGGCTGCTTGTTTATCCGCTGCTGAGTCTGGCGGAGCGGCTGAAGAATTACAGCAGGTTTTTTGTCGAAAAGCAGCCGGGTGAGGTAAAACGCTCGCTTTTGCTGCTGTTCTTTTCTCAGGCGTTTTTTGTTGCTGTTACCTGCGGTCTGATGAAGAAACCCTATATTCTTATCAATGCGGTGGCTGCCTGGGGACTTGGTGATACTGCCGCTGCCTGGGTAGGACGACCTTTGGGACGTCATAAAATAAATATCCGATTTGCTGATCACAACAAGTCATGGGAGGGTTCTGCCGCGATGATGGTTGTGTCATTCGCCGCAAGTCTGGCAGTACTTTTGCTGATGAAGGTATATGCTCCATTAACGGCGGTTTTGGCTTCCCTGCTGGTAGCCTGCACTTCCGCTTACGCAGAAATGATAAGCAAAAACGGTCTTGATACGGTCACTGTTCCGGCTGCAAATATTCTGGTCCTCTGGTTTTTCTCACTGATTTCCTGACAAGAAGAATCCCGCTTTTAAATCGGATCAATAAAGCACCCCACAGTACAACTGGACAGCTTTCTTGTGTCGTGAAGCAGACGCAAGAAAACTGTACTGTGTATTGCGCTGCCTATATTTCACTACCTCTTTTTCGGTCTCCGGGTTACGGCGGGAGTTCAGCATATTCCAGCATAGGCCAGGTCATTTGTTGGAGAAATTCCGGACTGTTGTAGTACGAAGACATCCTGCGGACCAGTTCTTCAGAGACGAATGGAAGATCTTCTTCCTCATCAGTTTCGTATCCATCACCTTCCTCTGTTTCAACATCGGTCACTTCATCAGGATCTTCAGGGCTGAAATCATCATTTTCGGCTTCTGAGAGAACCTCTTCCGTCCCTGAGATCTCGGCAGTCTCTTTGTTCTCTTCTCTCTCGACTGCTGCCGGTACAGTTTCGGCGGCAGACTGGATTTCTTTCAAATCCACATGATCCTTTTCTGAAACCGGAGACGCACATGAGGACAGGCTCGCTTGTGTCGGCTGCGCGACACAAGGTGCCAGTCCCCCATGTGCTCCGGTTTGAATCGAAATGCCGAAAGAAGATTTGTCAACGGAAAAAGCCCGGCCTTTTGAGACAAATGCTGCAGGGGTTTCCGGCTTTTTTATCGATTCCGGAGCAGATTCCGCGGCAGGTTCTCCCGCTGTGGACGCATCGGCAGCAGTCTCAGTTTGATCCTTCAATTGATCGGCCAGTTTCTCCTGCGGAGCTGTAATATCAATTTTGAGCTTTCCAGCTTTGATCTTTTCGATTTTTTCTTCTGTGGCAAGCAGGCGCTTGTCCAATGCCGACCAGCGGATGGAAAAACCCAGCGCACTGGCGTTATACACCAGGACGGACTGACTTTCCAGGAAAGACTGGTAACATTTTCTGAAATTGAAAGCGGTCATTTCCCGCAGCCGCCGGATCGTCAGCCGCTCCAGCAGCTTGAACGTATCCCCTTCCTGCTGTTCCTTGACTACCTTGGTGATGCAGACACTGCCCAGCTGGCTGATCAATTTTTCAAGCTGAGCGCACATCTGGAAATAGAGCGGGGAATGACGGTTGATCTCGCGCATGATTTTGAAGGTTTCATTGGCTTCAACCTCGAGCATCATCGCCGTTTCCTGAAATTTGAGGGTATCCGTGCCGAAAGAATCAGGATATTCGAACTCATAGCCGTATTTGTCTTTATCGCCAAATTTGGCCGCGCTTTTTATTTGCAGCTTTCGCATTGCACGCACACCATCAATGATGTCCATGGTTTCAAGAGTCATCTCATTCATTCGACACGTACCTCCTTTCGTTCAGGGGCCAGGGATCAGTGGTCAGATGGAACAAGGAGCAAGAAACACCCTAAGACCTAACTCCTATCTCCTAACCCCTATAATAGCACTAATTTCTATTTTGTCAATATATTAAATATTATTTTCTAAAACATATTACTTAAATCATATTGTTAATATTATTAATAATTATTATCCCTGTTCAGAACATGGTGATGCATCACGCAGTGCAGTTTTGAATCAATTGTCCCTGTCCCTTCTATGATCTCTGAAAATTGAAAAAAAATTAAAAATGTGACAAAAACTGAAAAATTATTACATTTATCTGTCATTTTTTAAAAATTATATGGTATTATTATCACTGTAAAATTGGCTATGGGTATAGCTGTCTTTTTGCGTCTTTATTTTCCGTGAAGAAAACGGAGAATATAAAACTGAATATGACCTTCACAATTGGGAGAGAGTTGCGTATCGTCATAAAGATGAAATAAGGTGGTCGAAATGAAAAAGAATACCGTCATTATGATTATCGTTGCAGCGCTGCTGAGCATGTTTCTGCTTGGCATGAACCCACTGGGCCAGACCGAAACTGACCCTACGCAGGAAGATACCGTAATCTATATTACGTCTTCTGAAATTGGTGGATATTCAAACCCTCATAAGGTCACTTTCATCTCGAACGGGACGATTATTCAGGAAAAAGTTGTCAGTGATGGTGTAACGTTCGGTCAGGAATTGCCGGTACCGCCTGCAAGGGAAGGGTGTACCTGTTATGGTTGGCTGATGGCTGACGGCACGTACCTGGAAGCTGACACTCCGATTACACAAACGGTGAAGGTTACAGCAGATTATGAGACCTTCAATGCCTTCAGCAGAACGGCATCTGTAAACGGTTTGACTGTGACGGTTAATGTACCGGAAAATACTCTCTCCAGCAGGTTAATATTCAGCGTCACTGCTGCTGATGCTGAAGCTCATCACGAAAAAATACAAGAACTCTTCGAACAAAGAATTGGTGGAATGAAGGCTGTTGATACCGGCTTTTTTGACAGGGATGATAATGAAGTTACCCTTCCTTCTCCGGTTTCTCTTGCGATCAATGTGGATGAGAAGAATTCAGATGCTAAACTGAGCCTGATAAAGATCGCGTCTGACGGGACAGTGACAAAATTGGCAGAAAATTCGGAAGATGGTTCCTTTACCATTGAAACGTCTGATTTGTCAGCTTTTGCTGTGGTGGAGCAAACACCAGGTACGATCAGTGTGGAAGCCTCTGACTATATGGGTGGACGTTCCGGTGTTCTTGTTGTTGACGGCGTAAGTGCGAAAGCTCCGGTGGCAATGCTTTCACAAACCGGTACAAACAGTGGTGTAGCGATTTTGAAATCAGAATTACTCAGTAAAGTCAAGAATCCTACAATCTGGTCCTTCATTCCTACCGGCAGATGTGAAGCTGTTGCTTACGGGACGGACTGCTATTATCAGGTGCTTTCTTCAGACGGTTATTATTTGTCTGTCTCTGAGGGCGGCATTTCCCTGTCTGAATCACCGGCCGATGTTTTTGTCGGTTTGGTTGCGCATAATGTCGAGGGCTCTTCTGATAACAAATTTGCTTTGATGCCTTCAAAGGGATCGTCCAAGAAGGTTGACCTGAAGGGGAACGGAAGTGCGAACGGCGGGTTCCAGATGTTTGAACGGGCAGAATTCACGAGTGCGAATGAATTATTCTATATCACCAGCGCCGCTTATCAGAGCACGGAAGTAGAAGTTTATTTCAATATCGGCGGCGGTGATTTCCCGACACCGGCCTCTATCACCGGTTATACCGAAAGCACAATCAAACTGCCGAATTATTTCGGACATGATAATGGTCATGCCTTCCTTGGCTGGTCGCCCACTGCGGGTTCTGAAGTCGCTCAATACTTAGCAGGTACGCAGTTCCCGATTCCGGCTGAAGTTCAGGATAACAAGATTACGTTATATGCGGTTTATGATGATATAACGCGTATTGTATTTGATTCAAATGGTGGTGACACACCTGAATTCGAATACTATGATGAAAGTATGGGCGAACGGAATTATCCGTCTGCTTCCAGAGAAGGTTACCGCTTCCTTGGCTGGGCTGAGAATAAGAAATCATTGTCTGCTCAATTTACGACAGATATGGTTATCACTCCACCTACTGAGGAAAAAACGCTTTATGCTGTTTGGGCGAAAACTGCTAAGGTTACATTTGTTGTGGCGGATGGTACCGTGGTGCCTGCTGTTATTGAAGGTGACGCGGGAGAATTCTATGACCTGGGTACTCTGATTATCACTCTTAATAAAGGATATGATTTTACTGAGTGGAAGTATTTTGAAGATAATGGTCAGGAAGTCCGGGTACCAAAGGCCGGTGTATTCTTTATCCCCGATAATGACACCACGCTTTATGCGGTATCCCGCGCTAGGGTTACTTTTGATGTAAATGGCGGTAATGAAACGCTGCTTCCTGTGAATGAGGAAATCGGGAAAAAGATTTCACTCCCAACGATTTCCAGAGACGGTTATATTTTCAAAGGCTGGAAAGATGCTTCCGGTAAGATTTGGAACGACAGCTACCAAATCACGCAGTACAATACGCAGCTGACAGCTGTCTGGGGATATACGATCAGTTTTGATGTTAATGGCGGGAGCGTGGCAGCCCCGGTGCCTATTAGTGCTATTATTGGAGAAGGTCAGAGCTTCCCGGCTTACAACGGTAAAAAGAATAATAAAGCTTTCGCCGGTTGGTCTCCGACTGCTGAGGTTTTGGAAAACGGAACCATTTACCAGGAGGGTGCTCCCATTCCGGAGTTTGACCTGCCGGGTACTGTTTTCTATGCTGTCTATTATGTTGATATCAGCTTAAGTAGTAATGGTGGTTCGAGTGTCGGTCCGTCAAGTAAATTAACGGATCAGGTCCCGGGTACAACTGTGGATATCAGCGGTTTTACGGCTGAACGTAATAACAAAGTATTTCTTGGCTGGTCAAAAGCCAATAAGAATAAAGACATTGTGCCGAATACATTTGTCGTTCCGAATGCAGGACAGACACTTTATGCTGTTTGGGGTGCCAGGGTCACCTTTGATGCAAACGGGCATGAATCTGAAGTTACGAGCAGTATGCCCGGACCATTCATAGGTTCAAAGGACATGGGGCAAACCTTCACTGTTCCGCGTCTGAATGATATTCCGGGACATACCTTCCTTGGCTGGACAAACAAAGCAAGTTTAGAGGGAAATATCTGGAAGGAAAAGAAGGATATTTATCAGCCGGGAGATGTGATCACTTATCCGTCGGATAACACTACGCTTTATGCAGCCTGGGTCGGGTATGTAAGGGTCTCGTTTGATGTAAACGGCGGTACTGAAGATAGTTCTCTTCCGGGAACACAGAATTACGCAGACAGCATCACGCTGCCGCCTTATAACGGGACGAAAGACGGTTACAAATTTATCGGTTGGGCTTTAACTTCTAAGCTGGCTCAGAATACATACTACACCGTTTATCCGGCCGGAACTATCTATGAATTCACTTCCGGCACTCCTGCAGAACTTATCTTCTATACAGCTTGGGATGCGATTGATGAGAGTGAATATCCTCCGGCAAAGTTTGGTCTCCGTCTGCAAAAAGGATCATTCGGTCAGGAGCCGTCCCAACCGAACAGAAGTGAATATACCACGGGGAAATTAAAGGGGAAAACCAGAGCAGATTATGAAGTGGTGAATGTTCTGGTTGATAATGGGGTGAAAAATCAGCATTGGGTCCTGGATCAAAATCGCGGCCAAATCCCGACCGATTATTATATTCACAATAATGTTACGGAGTCGTTAACACGTGTCCCAACGGTTGAGGAAATCAGCCGGATCATGGAGAATTGCGGTATGGGTCCCTTTGACCCACAGACACAGTTTGTTCACTGGTACGTACTCAAATACAGTGGTGAGCCGGAAATCGATGGGAAGATTTTCTGGCACGTAGATGGCACCGTCATTGAACGTGATAAGGCTACTCTTGATTATGACTATGGTTTGTTGCCGACGGATTTACGTGGAAACTGGATGATTCCGGAAGGTTATCAGGTCCCGGTTGGCAGTGAAGCCGAAGTCGGCAGAAGTGCAAAGATCAATGGGAATAAATTCGATCCATACCTGATCAGCGGCAAAGCTCATTACGGCTGGTCCTTCACCGGATGGAATACTGCCATTGACGGCTCAGGTACTGCTTATTCCATGTCTGATAAGATTACAATGACGTCCACAGCACCGCTTGTTCTTTTTGCTCAATGGCAGCATGAGGATATAGAAATCAGGGTTCAAAAAGTATGGGAAGGTGAATATGGACATACCGATCAACGGCCTGAGAGCGTTGTTGTGAAGCTGCTGGCAAATGGGAAACCGGACAGCAAATATGGCAGCGGTGTGGCATTGAATGAAGCCAATGATTGGACCTACAGTGTTCGTGTTGATAAGTATGATGCAAAGAATCAAGAGATCCAATATACCTGGGAAGAACCGTCTGTTGCAAATTATAAGTTGATCTCTAACATTACGACCGGTGAAAGCACTGTAATTACGAACCGGCTGGTCACAACGGAAAAGGTAACCAAGATTTGGGATGACGAAAATGACCGGGATGGCCTCCGGCCAACTACACTCGCAGTTCATTTGTCCAATGGGACGAGTGTAACGCTTTCCGCTGCAAACAACTGGTCTGCTGAAGTGAAAGATCTTCCGGTGTATGAAGCAGCTGCCGAAGGTCAAACCGGCGGTCTGATCAACTACACCTGGACTGAGGAACCTGTTGAAGGATATGAATTTGTTCCATCAGAATCCGGCGTTTTTGATATGCCGAACAGCAATGGTCATGAAACCAGAATCACAAATAAGATTAATAATATAGCCTCTAATGAATTAAAAGTGAAAAAGGTATGGGATGATGGAAATGATATAAATGGAATACGTCCTTCTTCCCTTACAGTTAACCTGATCGGTGATGATGGTTCGACCAGGTCTGTTGTTTTGAACGAAGATAACGAATGGGAAGCTTCACTCACTGTACCGGAATATTGGAACGGCGGTACACCGATTAATTATACCTGGTCGGAAGTTCTTTCTAATTCGTATTATTCGCCGGAAACTTTGACAGACGGACAATTAACGACCCTGACGAATTCGCTTCCGATTGTAACGATTACTGCTAATTCAAAGGAAAAGAAGTATGATGGCTCCGCCTTAGTGGATCGAGGAATTACTGCAACCGGATTACGGGAAGGAGACCGTGTCAAGTCAGTTTTAGTAACAGGCAGCCAGACTGAGGTTGGGTCATCGGATAATGTGCCGACGAATGCCAAGATTGTTAATGCTTCCGGTTCAGATGTTACTGCAGGCTACGTTATTAACTATGTCAACGGTACATTGAGCGTAACGAATATACCGCTGATGATTACAGCCGGAAGCGGTTCAAAAGTATATGATGGTACGCCTTTAGTTGTCGGCACTTATACAAGAAGTACTAAAACACCGTTGGCAGAAGGAGATTATATTGCTTCTGTGGTCGTGGATGGCAGCCAGACCGTTGTTGGTACAAGTGAAAATATTGCTTCCAATGCGGTCATTAAGAATGCTAACGGTGATGATGTAACGGATTCCTATTCAATTAAATATTACAAAGGATCGTTGGAAATCACAAAGAAGGCTGTGACGATCACTGCATCCAGTGCTGATAAGGTTTATGATGGCACGGAACTGACTGATGATGGCTTTACCGGTACCGGTTTGGGAATTGGGGACAGCATTGAATCTGTGACGATTAGTGGCAGTCAGATTTCGGTCGGTTCAAGCGCAAATGCCGCGTCCAACGCAAAAATTGTGAATGACCAAGGTGCTGATGTCACATCCAGTTATATTATCAATTATGCTGAAGGCACTTTGGAAGTGACTCCGAAGGCGCTGACTATTACTGCGGATACTGATACAAAAGTTTATGACGGCTCTGCTCTGACGAAGAACAGTTATAAGCACTCCGATCTTGTTGAGGGTGATGCGATCACGACTGTCACCATAACCGGCAGTCAGACCGACAGCGGCAGTTCCTCCAATACACCCTCGGCGGCTGTGATCATGAGAGGAACAGAGGACGTTACCGCCAACTATACGATCGAATTTGTTGCCGGTACATTGACCGTAACTCAGCGGGATCTCACGATTACCGGAACTACGGATAATAAGACCTATGATGGTGCTCCGCTGACCTATGACCAGTCGAATGAAAATGCTATCAAGACCAAGCCTGCCTATACAGTTACGGGTTTGGCTGATGGTGACACCCTGCAATCCGGTTCTGTGAGAGTAAGCGGCGCAATCACAAATGTTGGTAATACGCCGAATGTTCCGACCCAGACAGCTGTCGTAATGCGAGGGGAGACGAATGTCACCGGCAATTACAATATCAGATATGCCAATGGTACATTGACCATTGATCCGAAACCTGTGACGATTACAACCGGTACAGCGAGTAAGGAATATGATGGTACACCGCTGACCAGTGAAGAAGTCTCCATTGCTGGTCTGGTTGATGGCGAAAGTGTTGAACTGACTGCAACCGGTTCAATTACTGAAATCGGAACAGCTGATAATACCTATGATATTAGCTGGACGAATGCAGCTGAGGCGAATTATGCTGTCACCGATGCGTTGGGTAAGTTGACGATCACAGAAAATACCCGTGAAGTTACATTGACCGCGGCTACTGACAGTAAAACCTATGATGGGGCCGCTCTTACCAATGCCGGTGTAACAGCCGCCGGACTGCCGGAAGGCTTTACAGCAGAAGCATCTGCTGCCGGTTCCCAGACTTATGCTGGCAGCAGCGCCAATGTGGTCAATGATGGCTTTATCATTAAGAATGCTGCCGGTGAAAACAAGACTGCCAACTTTACCAATGTGAAGAAAGTTGACGGTACATTGACCGTTAATAAGGCTCCTGTAACCATCACAACAGGCAGTGCAACCGGTCCTTACACTGGAAGCCCGCTGACCAATCCGGAAGCTTCCATTACCGGACTGGTGAATGGTGACAGTGCTGTTGTAACTGCCACCGGCAGCCAGACAGAAGTTGGTTCCAGCACAAACACTTATGAAATAAATTGGGGTTCTGTCAACACCAATAACTACACAGTGACCGAAAATCTCGGTACACTGACCATTGATCAAATCATTTCAGAAGTCACCCTCACAGCGGCAAGCAGGGAAAAGACCTATGACGGTTCCGAGCTTTCTGACAGCACTGTGACCGTTTCCGGCCTGCCTGCCGGCTTTACGGTTGAAGCAGTCGCTGCCGGTTCTCAGACCGATGCAGGAGAAAGCGAAAACGTCGTCCAGAACGGTTATATTATCCGCAATGCCGCCGGTGAAGACAAGACTTCCATCTTCACAAATGTAAAGAAAGTCAATGGTTCGCTGAAAGTGAACCCGGCAGTTCTGACAGTTACCACCGGCAGTGCCAGCAAACAGTATGACGGTACTGCTCTGGTCAGCACTGTGGCAAATCTCAGCGGCCTGGTTGGCAGCGAAACTGCCACTGTGACAGCAACCGGAAGCCAAACCGAAGTTGGAACTACCGACAACACATACGCTATCGCCTGGGGTACAGCGAAAGAAACGAATTACACGATCAGCGAAACTCTTGGGCAGCTGACTGTGAATCCGTATCTGGCTCAAATTACGCTGACCGCAGGGAGCGGTGAAAAGACTTATGACGGTTCTGTTCTTGAGAACAGCACCGTGACCGCAGCCGGTCTGCCGGAAGGCTTCACTGTTGAAGCAACTGCCGGTGGTTCTCAGACCAATGCAGGCAGCAGTGTCAATGCTGTCAATGATGGATACATTATCAAAAATGCCGCAGGTGAAGACAAGACTGCGTTCTTCACCAATGTGAAGACAGTCAACGGTATTCTGACCGTAAAGAAGGCCGCACTGACTATCACAACCGGTTCCGACAGCAAGGAATATGACGGAACGGCTTTAGTGAATGCTGAGGCCTCCATCACCGGACTGATGAATAATGAAACTGCAGCAGTTACCGCTACCGGTTCACAGACGGAAGTCGGCAGCAGCTCCAATAGCTATGCTATTAACTGGGGCGCAACCAATAAAGACAACTACGCAATTACCGAAAATCTCGGTACTTTGGCAGTTACCCCATTTACACAGGCTGTCACTTTGACCGCAGGAAGCGGTGAAAAGACCTATGACGGCAAAGAACTGGTGAACAACACTGTGACTGCAGCCGGTCTGCCGGATGGCTTCACCATTGTCGCTTCCGCATCAGGCAGCCAGAAGAACAAGGGTGAAAGCGCTAATGTTGTCAATGACGGCTATGTGATCAAGAACGCCCAGGGCGTTGATAAGACCGCGAACTTCAAAAATGTGACGAAGATCGACGGAAAACTGATCGTGAATCCGGCTCCTTTGACCGTCATCACCGGTTCCGCCAGCAAGAAATTTGACGGTTCTCCGCTGACAAATACTGCTGATTCAAGACTCGAAGGGTTGGTGAACTGGGAATACGTCCACCTGACCACCACCGGTACGATCAGAAGAGTAGGCAGCACCACGAATACCTATACTCTCAACTGGGGCGGTGTAAATAAGGATAACTACACACTCACTGAAAATCTCGGTACACTGACGATTACCGGTTCGGATACGGAAGTTATTCTCACCGCTGCCTCAGGAAGCAAGGACTATAACGGTACAGAGCTGAAGAACAGCAATGTCACCGCCTCCGGTCTGCCGAATGGCATCAGAGTCGTTGCCACAGCCAGCGGTTCTCAAACGAACGCCGGTGAAAGTGCCAACGTCGTTGATGATGGCTATAGGTTCTACGATTGGGATAATAATGATGTCACCGACAGCTTCACAAAGGTGACGAAGGTTAACGGAAAACTGATCGTAAACCCGATCGATTTGTGGGTCACAACAGAGGGCGGCTGGAAGTACTATGACGGTAAACCGCTTACAAATAATACTGTCAGAGTTCAGGGTCTGATCAATCCTGCTGATGCGGTCTTTACCGCCACGGGCAGCCAGACCGAAGTCGGCAGTTCAAAGAACACCTACACCGTCACCTGGGCTGAAGGCAAGGCAGGTAATTATAAAATCCAGGGTGAATATCTTGGTGATTTGGTCGTTCAGCCGAGTGCTGCTGAAGTGATCATTCTGGCAGGTTCTGCCCGGAAGACCTATGATGGTATTCCTTTGACGAATGATGAATACACAGTGACCGGTCTGCCGGAAGGCTTCACTGTTGAAGCTACTACAAAGGGCAGCCGTCTTGACACCGGTACCGGTAACAATGACATCGATACCTATATCATCAGGAATGCTCAGGGTGAAGACAAGACCTCATCCTTCCATAATGTTGTTCGCAGACCGGGGCAGCTGACAATCGACAAGGCTCCTTTGAAGATCATTACCGGTTCCGGCAGCAAACCCTATGACGGTACTCCTTTGACTGTCGCAGATTATACTGTTGAGGGATTGGCCGAAGGTGAAAGCGTTACCATCAGAACGACCGGTTCGATCACTGAAGTAGGGACCACACCGAACAACTACAGTATTGAGTGGAGCCATGCGAAAGCTGAAAACTATTACATAGATTCAGTTACACTTGGAACACTTGAAATTACACCTGTCACTGCGGAAGTTGTACTGACCGCCGCTTCTGACAGCAAGATCTATGACGGCATTGCATTGACCAACAGCGGCGTAACCGCCACCGGACTGCCGGAAGGCTTTACTGTGGAAGCCACTGCCAATGGTTCTCAGACTGACGCCGGCAGCAGCAAGAATGTTGTCAATGACAACTATGTCATCAAGAACGCAAGAGGTGAAAACAGCAACCGCTTCTTCACAAATGTGACGAAGGTTGACGGTATCCTGACTGTTACAAAAGCGCCGGTGACCATCAAGACCGGCAGTGACAGCAAGGAATACGACGGTACAGCGCTGACCAGCAATGTTACCTCTATTGAAGGCCTGGTTAACAATGAAAAGGCGATTGTCACCGCCACCGGAAGTCAGACAGAAATCGGTTCCAGCACGAATACCTACAGTATCGAATGGGGTACCGCAAAATCCTCCAACTATACTGTCAGTGAAGAGCTTGGTACACTCACTGTCACTGAAAATACGGCGAAAGTCACACTGACGGCACCGACACGCACCAAGACCTATGACGGCACCGCGCTGAGTGACAGCACAGTTACTGTGACCGGTCTGCCGGAAGGCTTTACCTATGGGGCAAGTGCCAGCGGCAGCCAGACGGATGCCGGCGAAAGTGCCAACACCGTCAACAGCGGCTACAAGTTCTTTGATAAGAACGGCAATGACAAAACAGCAAGCTTCACGAATGTGGAGATCGTCAATGGTACTTTGACCGTGACTCCGAAGGCTGTGACCATTACTACCGGCAGCGCTTCCAAGGCTTATGACGGTAAGGCATTGGTCAATGAAGAAGCTTCTATCACCGGACTTGTTGAGGGTGAGTCTGTTGCCCTTACTGCCACCGGTACGATTACCGAGGTCGGCAGTGAAACCAATACCTACAGCATCACCTGGGACAATGCGAAGGCCGCTAACTATACCGTGACCGAAAACCTCGGTACGCTGACCATCACCGCCAACCCGGTGAAGGTTACCCTGACCGCCGGTTCTTCTGAAAAACCTTATGACGGTACAGAACTGACCAACGGAACCGTGACTGCCGCCGGTCTGCCGGAAGGCTTCACTGTTGAAGCTTCCACAAAGGGCAGCCAGAAAGATGCTGGTGAGTCAGCCAACGTCATCAATAAGGGTTATGTTATCAAGAATTCCGCCGGTGAGGATAAGACCGCCAACTTCACAAATGTTGAAACTATTGACGGTACCCTCACGGTAACAAAAGTCACCGTGACCATCACTACCGGTTCCGGCAGCAAGGAATATGACGGAACGGCTCTGACGGTTCCGGAAGCTTCTATCACCGGTTTGGTGAATAATGAAACTGTTACGCTGAAAGCTACCGGCTCTCAGACGGAAGTCGGCGAAAGCACAAACTCTTATGACCTTGCCTGGGGCAGAGTCAATAAAGATAACTATATAATCAGTGAAGATCTCGGTACACTGACCGTAACAAAGAATTCAGCAGCTGTTACACTGACTGCTCCGACTCAAAGGAAAGATTATGATGGTTCGGCGCTGGAAGATCACACTGTGACCGTGACCGGTCTGCCGGAAGGCTTTACCTATGAGGCAAGCGCCAGCGGCAGCCAGACGGATGCGGGTACTTCCGATAATACTGTCAACGAAGGCTACAAGTTCTTTGACGCTGATCACAATGACAAGACTGAGAACTTCACCAATGTGACCGTAACAAACGGTAAACTGACCGTGAATAAGATCCCGGTGACCATCACAACCGGCAGCGCCTCCAAGGCTTATGACGGTACTGCTCTGGTCAAGGATGAAGCCAATATTGAAGGCTTGATCGCAGGTGAAACAGTCACACTGGCAGCAACCGGTTCTATCATTGAAGTCGGCAGCACCCAGAATACTTACAGCATCACCTGGGATAATGCAAATGCTGACAACTACACCGTGACCGAAAATCTCGGTACACTGACGATCACCGATACAGATGCCGAAGTTGTCCTGACTGCCGCCTCTGACAGCAAGACCTATGACGGTACTGAACTTGTGAACGCCGGTGTTACCGCAGCCGGTCTGCCGGAAGGCTTCACTGTGGAAGCAACAGCCAGCGGCAGCCAGACGGATGCGGGCAGCAGTGCCAATGTCGTCAATGATGGCTATATCATCAGAAATGCAGCCGGTGAAGACCGGACAGCCAACTTCACCAAGGTGACGAAGGTTGACGGTACCCTGACTGTGAATCCGAAGGCGGTGACCATCACCACCGGATCCGACAGCAAGGCTTATGACGGTACTGCGCTGACGAAGGATGAGGCTTCTATCGATGGTTTGGTCTCCGGTGAAAGTGTCACCCTGGCCGCAACCGGTACCATCACCGAAGTCGGCAGCACTGACAATACCTACAGCATCACCTGGGATAACGCGAAGGCCGACAACTATGCTGTGACCGAAAATCTCGGTACACTGACCATCACTGCCAACGCGGCTGAGGTGAAACTGATTGCTGCTACTGACAGCAAGACCTATGATGGTACTGCTCTGGTCAACAGCAATGTAACAGCCGAAGGGTTGCCGGCAGGCTTTACCTATTCAGCTACCGCCAGCGGTTCTCAGACGGATGCGGGCAGCAGTGCCAATGTCGTCAATGACGGCTACGTGATCCGCAATGCCGCCGGCGAGGACAAGACCGCGAACTTCACAAATGTGGTGAAGGTCGACGGCACGCTGACCGTGAACCCGAAGGCTGTGACCATCACAACCGGATCTGACAGCAAGGCCTATGACGGCACTGCGCTGACCAATGATGAGGTTTCCATTGATGGCCTCGTTGATGGTGAAAGTGTCACACTTGTCACAACCGGTACGATCACCGAAGTTGGCAGCACTGACAACACCTACGCCATCACCTGGACTGATGCGAAAGAAATCAACTATACAATAACCGATCAACTCGGAACATTGACCATCACCACCAATGAGGCAGAAGTCAAGCTGACTGCTGCGACAGACAGCAAGACCTATGACGGTACTGCCCTGGTCAACAGCAATGTGACAGCCGCAGGTCTGCCGGCTGGCTTCACCTTCACAGCCACAGCCAGCGGTTCTCAGACCGATGCGGGCACCAGTCAGAATGTTGTCAATGACGGCTACCGGTTCTTCGATGCCGCCGGCAATGACAAGACCGCGAACTTCACAAATGTTGTGAAGGTCGAGGGTACGCTGACTGTGAACAAGGCTCCTGTCACCATTACCACCGGAAGCGGCGAGAAGGCATATGACGGTACCGCTCTGACGAATGCTGAAGCCTCCATCTTTGGTTTGGTGAATGGCGAACATGCTGTTGTTACCGCGACCGGCTCTCAGACTGAAGTCGGTTCCAGCACGAACACCTACAGCATTGACTGGGGTACAGTCAATACTGAAAACTACGAAGTGACCGAAACGCTCGGTACACTCACTGTTACCGCTAACGCGGCGGAAATCACGCTGACCGCAGCTACTGACAGCAAGATTTATGACGGCGATGCCTTGACGAATGCTGAAGTGAAAGCGAAAGGTCTGCCGGAAGGCTTCACTTATGAAGCAACCGCCAGCGGCAGCCAGCTGAACGTCGGCACAAGTGACAATGTTGTCAATGACGGATATAAGTTCTTCAACGCCGCAGGCGAAGATAAGACCGCGAACTTTACAACCGTGACAAAGATCAACGGTACCCTGACCGTGAACCCGAAGGCTGTGACCATCACTACCGGTTCAGCTGAGAAGAAATATGATGGAACACCGCTCACCAATGAAGCTGTTACCATCGAAGGTCTGGTCGAGGGTGAAACCGTTACCCTTGCGGCAACCGGCACGATCACTGATATCGGTGAAACACCGAATACCTACAGCATCACCTGGAACACCGCGAAGGCCGGGAACTATACTGTTACCGATGAGCTTGGCACATTGAAGGTGACCATCAATAATGATGCCGTTACTCTTACTGCCGCATCTGACAGTCAGACCTACAATGGTCAGGCACTGACCAATAGCACCGTGACCGTAACCGGTCTGCCGGAAGGCTTCACCTATGTTGCTTCCGCCAGCGGCAGTCAGACAAATGCCGGCAGCAGTGACAATGTTGTCAATGCCGGTTACAAGTTCTATGACGCCAACGGCAATGACCGCACCGCGAGCTTCGCGAATGTGACCGTTGTCAATGGCACGCTCACCGTGAACAAGGCTCCTGTTACCATTACCACCGGCAGCGCTTCCAAGGCCTATGACGGTACAGCTCTGACCAATGATGAAGCCGGTATTACCGGCCTGGTTGAGGGCGAAAGTGTTACACTTGCCGCAACCGGTACGATCACCGAAGTCGGCAGCGAGCCCAACACCTACAGCATCACCTGGGACGGTGCCTCTGCTGACAACTACACTGTGACTGAAAATCTCGGCACACTGACCATCACAAAGCGTGACGCCACAGTTACACTGACCGCGGCAAGCGGCAGCAAGACTTACGACGGCAGTGCTCTGACGAATGCAGTCGTTACCGCCACAGGATTGCCGCAAGGCTTCACCTATGAAGCGACCGCCAGCGGTTCTCAGACAGACGCGGGCAGCAGTGACAATGTAGTCAATGACGGTTACAGATTCTTCGATCCGGACGGTAATGACAAGACTGAAAACTTCACCAATGTGGAGAAGGTCAATGGTACATTGACTGTCAATCCGAAGGCTGTCACCATCATGACCGGTTCCGACAGCAAGAAATATGACGGAACCGCTCTGACCAACGCGATTGCTGAAATCACCGGACTGGTGGAAGGTGAAAGCGTTGCACTCGCTGCGACAGGTTCTATCATCGAAGTCGGAAATACGCCGAACACTTACAGCATCGCCTGGGATAACGCGAAGGAAGCCAATTACACCGTCACTGAAAATCTCGGTACATTGACTGTGACTGACACGGATGTCGATGTGGTCCTGACTGCGGCAAGCGGCAGCAAGACCTATGATGGTACTGCTTTGACGAATGACGTCGTGACTGCTGCCGGTCTGCCGGAAGGCTTCACATATGAAGCAAAAGCCAGCGGTTCACAGACGGATGCGGGCAGCAGCGCCAATGTTGTCAATGATGGCTACAGATTCTTTGATGCCAACGGTAATGACCGCACCGCATACTTCACGAATGTTCAGAAGATCGACGGTACGTTGACCATGAATCCGAAGGCTGTGACGATAACAACCGGATCTGCCAGCAAGGAATACGATGGAACAGCTCTGACGAAGGATGATGCTTCTATTGAAGGTCTGGTCGATGGAGAAACCGTTACTCTGGCAGCGACCGGTGCGATCACTGAAATCGGCGAAACAACCAATACCTACAGCATCACCTGGGATAACGCGAAGGCGGCTAACTATTCTGTCACCGAAAATCTCGGTACGCTGTCCATTTATGCAAATACAGCTGATGTGGTTCTGACCGCTGCTTCCGACAGCAAAGATTATGACGGAACCGCATTGACGAAGAATGTTGTGACCGCTGCCGGTTTGCCGGAAGGCTTCACCTACGAAGCAACAGCCAGCGGCAGTCAGACGGATGCAGGCAGCAGTGCCAACACTGTCGACGATGGCTATAAATTCTTCAACGCAGCCGGTGCAGACAAGACCGCAAACTTCACTAACGTGAAGAAGGTTGATGGTACTCTGACTGTGAACCCGATTCCTGCAGTCATCACCACCGGCAGCGCCGGTAAGGCCTATGACGGTACAGTGTTGACGAAGGATGAAGCTTCCATCACCGGTCTGGTCGAAGGTGAAAGTGTCACGTTGCATGCTACCGGTTCCATCATTGAAGTCGGCAGCACAACTAACATTTATGAAATCGAATGGGACGAGGCGAAGTCCGGCAACTACACCGTGACTGAAAACCTTGGTACCCTGACGATCACTGCAAATAATGCCGCAGTTGTTCTTACCGCAGCATCCGACAGCAAGACCTATGACGGCTCTGCACTGACCAACAGTGTTGTGACCGCTGAAGGTCTGCCGGAGGGCTTCACTATTGAAGCAAGCGCCAGCGGTTCCCAGACGGATGCGGGTGAAAGCGCCAATGTTGTCAATGCCGGATTCATCATTCGCAATGCCGACGGTGAAGACCGCACTGCGAACTTCACGAATATTTCCACTGTTGACGGTACGCTGACCGTGAACAAGGCTGTTGTTACCATTACGACCGGCAGCGGCAGCAAGGAATATGACGGAACAGCTCTGACCGCAGCTGAAGCCGGTATCTCCGGCCTCGTAGACGGCGAAACCGCAGTTGTGACCGCCACCGGCAGCCAGACTGAAGTCGGCAGCAGTGATAACACGTACAGCATTGACTGGGGGACAGCCAATGAGAATAACTATGAAATCGTTGAAGAGCTCGGCACGCTGACCGTGACTGAAACCACAGCCGAGGTCATCCTGACCGCCGCTTCTGACAGCAAGACCTATGACGGTACTGCGCTGATCAACAGCACTGTGACCGCTGAAGGTCTGCCGGAAGGCTTCACCTATGAAGCGACTGCCAGCGGCAGCCAGACGGATGCCGGCGAAAGTGCCAACACTGTCAATGATGGCTACAAGTTCTTCGACGCCAACGGCAAAGACAAGACCGCGAACTTCCTGAACGTAACGAAAGTTCCGGGTACATTGACCGTGTCTCCGAAGGCTGTCACAGTCACCACCGGCAGCGACAGCAAGCAATATGACGGAACCGCCTTGACGAACAGCGAGATCTCCATTGACGGTCTGGTCGCAGGTGAAAGCGTTACGCTCAGAACCACCGGTTCGATCATTGAAATCGGTGAGGCTGATAACACTTACAGTCTGGTCTGGAGCAATGCGAAGGAATCCAACTACACAGTGACCGATGAACTTGGTACGCTGACCATCACAGCCAATGACGCTGCTGTGATCCTGACCGCTGCTTCTGAGAGCAAGACCTATGACGGTACAGAATTGACGAAGAATGTCGTTACTGCTGACGGTCTGCCGGAAGGCTTCACGATTGAAGCTTCCACCAGCGGCAGTCAGACTGACGCGGGTGAAAGCGCGAATGTTGTCAATGCTGGTTACATTATCAGAAATGCCGCCGGTGAGGACCGCACCGCGAACTTCACCAATGTTTCTACCGTCAATGGTACATTGACTGTGACGAAGGCTCCTGTGACTATCACCACCGGCAGCGCCACTGCTGAATATAACGGCAAGGCTCTGACCGCAGCTGAAACCTCCATCTCCGGTCTGGTGAACGGTGAGACCGCTGCAGTGACCGCGACCGGCAGCCAGCTGATCGTTGGCAGCAGCACGAACACCTATGACATTGACTGGGGTAAGGTCAAGGCAGATAATTATGAAATTACAGAAAAACTCGGTACTCTCACCGTGACTCCGAACACAACGGCCATCATCCTGACCGCAGCCTCTGACAGCAAGACCTACGATGGTACTGAACTGACCAACAACGAAGTAACAGTCAAGGATCTGCCGGAAGGCTTCACCTACGAAGCCACAGCCAGCGGTACTCAGACGAATGCGGGCAGCAGTGCTAACGTTGTCAGCAGTTACAGGATCTTTGATGCTGATGGTAACGACAGTACTGAATTCTTCACGAATGTAAGTATTGTTGATGGTGCCCTGACTGTCAATAAGGCTCCGGTTACCATTACGACTGGATCTGCCAGCAAGGCTTATGACGGTACTGCCCTGACCAATGGTAATGTCACGATCGAAGGCCTGGTCGATGGCGAGAGTGTAACACTCAACACCACCGGTACGATCACGGAAGTCGGCAGCACGCCGAACACCTACACGATCGCATGGGATAGCGCTAATGCTGATAACTACACTGTGACGGAAATTATCGGAACACTGACCATCACCAATAATGATGTTCAGGTGATCCTGACCGCTGCCTCTGCATCCAAGAATTATGACGGCACGGTTCTGGAAGACAGCACTGTGACAGTCACCGGTCTGCCGGCAGGCTTCACGATCACAGCAACTGCCAGCGGCAGCCAGCTGGATGCCGGTTCCAGTGCCAATGTTGTCGATGACGGTTATCGCTTCTTCGATGCGGGACGGAAAGACCGCACCGCTAACTTCACAAATGTTCAGAAGATCGACGGTAGGCTGACAGTGAACCCGATCCCGGTAACGATCAAGACCGGCAGTGACAGCAAGGCCTATGACGGCACTCCGCTGACCAACGCTGAAGTTTCTATCAGTGGTCTGGTTGAAGGCGAAAACGTCACACTTGCAGCGACCGGCACGATCACGGAAGTCGGAAGCGTGGATAACATCTACAGCATTGTCTGGGACAACGCGAAGTCCGGTAACTACACTGTGACCGACAATCTCGGCAAGCTGACCATCACAACGAACGGCAAAGCCATTACCCTGACTGCCGGCTCTGACAGCAAGATCTATGACGGTACGGAACTGACCAACAGTGACGTGACTGTGGATTGGCTGCCGGAAGGCTTCACCTTTGAAGCTGTTACCTCCGGTTCGCAGACCAATGCCGGTGAGGCTGAGAATGTCGTTACGAGCTACGTGATCAGAGATGCTGACGGCAATGACAAGACCGCTAACTTCACTAACGTGATCACTGTTCCGGGTGCGCTGACCGTGACCCCGAAGACCGTGACCATCACCACTGAAAGTGGAAGCAAAGAATATGATGGCTCTGCCCTGACCGTTTCCGAAACCTCAATTGAAGGTTTGGTTTCCGGTGAGACCGCTGTTGTGACAGCCACCGGTTCACAGACGGAAGTCGGCAGCAGCACAAATACATACACCATTGACTGGGGTACAGCCAATGAAGACAATTACGTAATTGTTGAAAAACTCGGTACGCTGACTGTGAACAAGACAACAGCTGCTGTTACCCTGACCGCGGCGAGTGACCTCCGTGTTTACAACGGTGCGGCACTGACCAATGCCAATGTGACTGCAGCAGGTCTGCCGGGCGGCTTCACTTATGAAGCTTCCGCCAGCGGTTCCCAGACAGACGCTGGTGAACACGCCAATGTTGTCAACAGCGGTTACAAGTTCTTCGATACTGAAGGAAATGACAAGACTGCCAACTTCCTGAACGTCGAGACAGTTAACGGTACGCTGACGGTGACTCCGAAAGAAATCACCGTTACCACCGGAAACGCATCCAAGGTTTATGACGGAACACCGCTGACCAACAGCGAAGTATCCGCCGATGGCCTGGTTGCCGGTGAAAGTGTCACGCTCAGAACTACCGGGTCAATCACCGAAGTTGGTGAAGATGACAACACCTACACCATCACATGGGATCACGCGAAGGCCGGAAACTACACAGTTACCGACAATCTCGGCAAATTGGTGATTACCACCAATGGCGCCGCTGTGACGCTGACCGCTGCTTCTGACAGCAAGACCTATGACGGAACACCGCTGACGAATGGCACCGTGACCGCCAATGGCCTCCCGGCTGGCTTTACCATCACTGCCGTGACCAACGGCACTCAGACGGATGCCGGCAGCAGTGCCAATGAAGTCGTCAGTTATGTGATTCTTGACCGCGATGGCAATGATAAGACTGCGAACTTTACCAATGTAACGACTGTCGCGGGTACGCTGACTGTCAACAAGGCTGTTGTAACGATCACAACAGGATCCGGCAGCAAGCCTTATGACGGTACACCGCTGACCAATGAAAATGTAACGATTGAGGGTCTGCCTGAAGGTGAAAGTGTTACCTTGACCGCCACCGGAACGATTACAACTGCCGGTTCCACGCCGAACACTTACAGTATCGACTGGACCAATGCAAATGCTGATAACTACACTGTGGTTGAGAATCTCGGTACGCTCACTGTCACTACAAATGACGCTCAGGTCGTCCTGACTGCCGGTGATGCAAGCAAGACTTACGATGGTGCTCCGCTGTCAAACCACGAAGTTACTGTCATGGGTCTGCCGGAAGGCTTCACCTTTGAAGCTGTTGTCCTCAGCAGCCAGACGAATGCAGGCAGCTCCGACAATGTGATCACCGGATACGTGATCAAGGATGCTGACGGTGTTGACCGCACCATGAGCTTTACAAATGTCGCTCTTGTTCCGGGTAAACTGACCGTAAACCCGAAAGCTGTGACCATCACCACCGGTTCTGACAGCAAAGCCTATGACGGTATCGCTCTGACGAAGCATGACGCCCGGATCGACGGTCTTGCCGCCGGTGAAAGCATAAGACTGGCCGCGACGGGAACACAGACGGAAGTCGGCAGCAGTACAAATACATACAGCATTGTCTGGAACAACGCTGATCCTGCGAACTATACCGTTACCGAAAATCTCGGCACACTGACTGTCACACCGAACAATGTCCTGATCACGATCACTGCCGGTGACGGTTCCAAGACCTATGACGGTACGGAATTGACTGTGGATGACACAACGATTTCCGGTCTGCCGGAAGGCTTTACCTACGAAGCTGTAACTGAAGGCAGCCAGACGAATGCCGGCGAAAGCCCGAACGAGGTCACCAGCTACGTGATCAGAGATGCCGATGGCAATGACAAGACAGCAAACTTCACCAATGTAACAACTGTAGAAGGCACGCTGACCGTTGAAAAGGCGCCGATCACTGTTACAACCGGCAGCGGCAGCAAGGCCTATGACGGTACTGAACTGACTGTTCCTGAGGCTTCAATCAGCGGTTTGCTGAGCACCGAAGAGGGCGGCGTGACCATCACAACCACAGGTACGATCACGGAAGTTGGCAGTGAACCCAATACCTATGTCATTGACTGGGGTACGGTTGATCCGAACAACTATGATCTGTCTGAAGTGATCGGTACATTGACTGTTACGACGAACAACACGCCGGTCAACCTTACCGCCTCCAGTGATACCAGAGTTTATGACGGTACACCGCTTACCAGCTCTGCTGTTGCTTACAACGGACTGCCGGAAGGCTTCTATGTGGAAGCAGTGACTGAAGGCAGCCAGACGACAGCAGGTGAAAGCGCGAACGTTGTCAGTGAAGGCTGGGTCATCAGAAATTCAGCCGGTGAGGATAAGACAGCGAACTTCACAAATGTGAAGTTGAATGAAGGTAAACTGACCGTCACGCAGATGGCTCTCACCATCACCGCGGATGGTTTCACCAGACCGTATGATGGCACACCGCTGACGGTGGACACCTACACCAGCACGGATACAGCCGCAGGTGACAGCATCGAATCTGTTACCATTACCGGCAGCCAGCTGAATGTCAGCCGCACATTTGTGCCGAACAATGTTCCTTCCAACGCGAAGATCATCAACGCGGCCGGTGAAGATGTTACTTCAAGCTACAAGATCAGCTACCTCAATGGTCTGCTGGTTGTTACGCCGAAGCCTTTGGAAATTACGGCTGACAGCGCAAGGAAGATCTATGATGGCACACCGCTGGTGAAGGATGGATACAGCAGCACAGCTCTTGCGGAAGGTGATGTAATCGAATCTGTTACCATTACCGGTGAACGTACGGATGTCGGTGTTTCTGACAATGTACCGTCTGAGACCAGAATCGTGAATGCGGAAGGCAGAAATGTGACTGGGAACTACATGATCACAAATGTCCGCGGAAAGCTGACTGTTGATCCGCGTAAGGTTGTTGTAACAGCTGACAATATCACGAAGGAATTTGGACAGCTTGACGGTGAATTTACAGCAACTGTGACCGGAACGGTCGGTGATGATACTGTGGAATATGAATTCAGCCGTGAAGAGGGTGAAGCTGCGGGTACTTACACGATCAATGTTACCGGTGAGGAAAACCAGGGCAATTATGTTGTGGTTTATCAGCCGGGTACCATGACGATCACTTATAACCCGACGGTCTACATGGTCACGAAGGTCTGGAATGATGACAACAATCGTGACGGCATCCGCCCGGTTTCACTCCTCGTCACGCTGGTAGGTTCTGACGGTTCAGTAAGGACACGCCGCCTGAGCGAAGCTAATGGCTGGAAAGCATCGATTGATGATCTGTCGCTTTACTACGAAGGCAGTGAGATCGTTTACACCTGGTCAGAAGAAGCTGTTGATGGATACACTTCGGAAACACAGGTAAATGGTCATGTGACAACCTTCATCAACAGCCACGAAATCGCTCGGACAGCGGTCAGCGTGAACAAGGTCTGGGATGACATGGACAATGCAGCCGGTGTCCGCCCGAGTTCCTTGAGCGTTGTTCTGCGTGGTAATGGTTCAGCGGTGTTCAGCGGTTCACTGAATGATGCGAATGGTTGGACATTGACCGTGAACAACCTGCCGTTCAACGAAAATGGGATGCCGATCGACTACACCTGGTCCGAACAGGCTCTGTATGACGGTTATTATCCTGTCAGCAGCGTTCGCAGCGGTACATCGACGACCTTCACGAACAGCAACCTGTATGATCTGACGATCCACTACGTCTATTCAAACAACGAAGTGGCTGCACCGGATTACACAGTCCGTCAGCCGGCAGGCATAGCTTATTCTGTTGACTCTCCGGTTATCGAAGGTTATACCGCCAATCAGGTAACAATCGTTGGTGAACAACCGGCACGGAACGTTATGTTCGCTGTGATCTATACACCTGATGGTGATCCGATCGTTACTCCGGAAGCTGAATTGGTTCCGACAGTCGTCCCGACGACAGTTCCTGTGATGGATCCTGTCCATCAGCCGGAAGTCCAGAAGGATGTACCGGAACCGCGTGTCAGCGAACCGGATGAAGAGCACCCGATCGTGGTCTCCGAGCCGAACATCCTGGTCGATATCGAAGATATGGAAACGGCTTTGGGTCTCGGTGAGGTCTTCACCTCCGGAAGCGGTTACGCGATGGAATAATATAAGAAAATAAAACAAAGAGCTGCCCGTGAAAATCGGGCAGTTCTTTGTTTAAAGGGTTCATTTAGGTATGAATATGGCTGATTTGTATTCATATATTACATTAATCATAAAAAAACCGTTACAAATACCATTATCAAAATTTTCAGGTTTCGGATAAAATAGTGGACATGATGAACGTGCACGAGCACGGACATCCGAACTGATAGATCGTGTAATTAGCGGCATGAGCCGCATGGTTCGCGAAATTATTATGGGAGGAATTTATAATGAAAAAATTTATCGTTCTTGCACTTGCTCTTTGCATGGCACTGTCCATGGCGATCAGCGCGTCGGCTGACGGCAAAACCGTCATTAACGTCATGTCCTTCACTGACGAAGTTCCGGGCATGATCACGAAGTACATGGAAGCACATCCTGAAGTTGCTGAAAAATACGAAGTGAAAACCACTATTACCGCCACTACTGACGGTCTGTATCAGCCGGCACTTGACCAGGCTCTGAGCGCCCAGGATTCCAATTCCCCGGATATCTACTGCGCAGAAGCAGCCTTCGTCCTGAAATATGCACAGGGTGACGCCAGCCAGTACGCAGCCGCTTACGAAGATCTCGGTATCGACGTTGCTGCTCTGACCGAAGCTGCTGACATCGCAAAATACACCATCGAAATCGGCACTCGCCCGTCCGATGGCAAGCTGGTCGGCCTTGGCTATCAGGCTACCGGTGGCGCATTCATCTATCGCCGCTCCATCGCAAAGGAAGTTTGGGGCAATGACGATCCTGAATTCGTTGCTGAAAAGATCGGTGCCGGTTCCGGTAACTGGGATGCCTTCTTCGCAGCAGCTGCTGAACTGAAGGACAAGGGCTATGCCATCATCTCCGGTGACGGCGATATGTGGCACGCTGTTGAAAACAGCTCCGACTCCGGTTGGATCGTTGATGGTAAACTCACCATCGACCCGAAACGTGAAGCTTTCCTTGACCTGTCCAAGCAGCTCATGGACAATGGCTATCATCACGACACTCAGGACTGGACCGAAGGTTGGTTCGCTGATATGCAGAAGGACGGCGGCGTATTCGGTTTCTATGGCCCGGCATGGCTGATCAACTATACCATCGCCCCGAACAGCGGCGAAGGTGAAAACAGCTCCGCTGGTGACTGGGCTGTCTGCCCTCCGAACGTTGGTTTCTTCTGGGGCGGCACCTGGGTCCTGGCCGGCAACACTGTTGTCGGAACCGACAAGGCTGAAGTTGTTGCTGACATCATCAAATGGATCACCCTCGATACAGATGAAGAATCCCTGCAGTACAAATGGGCCAACGGCACCCTGAACGGTGAAGGCGGCACGAAGGATACAGTTGCTTCCGGTGTCGTCATGGCCAAGTCCAACGGTGAAATGGAATTCCTCGGTGGTCAGGATATGTTTGAAGTGTTCGTTCCTGCCAACCAGTATGCAAATGGTGCCAACCTCACTCAGTATGATGAAACCATCAACAACTACTGGCGCGATGCTGTCCGTCAGTACACCGCCGGCAACCTCTCCCGCGAAGATGCTATCAACGCTTTCAAACAGAACGTTGCTGACAACCTCGACGTCGAAGTTGAATTCTAATCATTGAAAAGACATGGGGAGGGAATTCTATCCCTCCCCTCTTTTTTTCAATACAGACGCAGCAGCTTTCTTTTCCGGAATTCAGCTGCGTCTGTATTGAATAGAAGGAATATAAAGAAAGGGAGAGAACAAACCATATGAAAAAGACACCAAAAGCACTCAGTTATGCAAAGTACGGTTATCTCTTCAGCCTGCCGTTTGTGATTGCCTATGCAATTTTTTCCGCATATCCGACAATTTATACGGCTATTCTTGGGTTTACCGACTGCAAGGGGCTCGGGAACACCAACTGGCATATTTATACCGAAGATATCTGGAGAAATTTCCGCACCATTTTGAATAACAATACCTTCAAAACGTCCCTCAGCAACACTGTCGTGATCTGGATCATGAATTTCATCCCGCAGATCGTGCTGGCGCTGCTGCTCACCGCCTGGTTCACCAGCAAACGGAACCAGATCAAAGGGCAGGGTTTCTTTAAGGTTGTCTTCTACATGCCGAACATCATCACGGCAGCTTCTGTTGCTATTTTGTTTAACGTCTTGTTCGGTTATCCGAAAGGCCCGGTCAATGACCTGTTGGTTTCATTGGGACTGCGCAGTGAAGCTTATTATTTCACAAATAACGCGACAGCTTCCCGCTGGATCATTGCTTTTATTCAGTTCTGGATGTGGTACGGATATACGATGATCATCCTGATCTCCGGTGTGCTCGGAATCAATCCGGAAATCTTTGAAGCGGCAGAAATCGACGGCGCCAATGACCGCCAGACCTTCTGGCAGATCACCATTCCGAACATCCGCACCATCCTCACTTACACGCTCATCACCTCCATGATCGGTGGTTTGAACATGTATGATATGTCCAAGATGTTCAACAACGGGAACCCGAACAACTCCACACTGACCGTCAATGTGTTCATTTACAATCAGGCATTTGCGGGTTCTTATATGTATAACCGCGCGGCCGCTGCCAGCATGATCCTGTTTGTGCTCATTGCGATTCTTTCTATCGTCGTCTTCTACCTGATGCGGGAAAGAACCCCGAAGAAAATCGGCTAAGGGAGGGAAGCAGTATGAGTTCACTTGAAAAACGAAGCGGAAATCCCGTTTATAAGACGATCATCTATATCGTCCTGGTCATTCTGGCTGTCCTGAGCCTCTTCCCCTTTGTCGTGATGGTCATCAACGCCACCAGAAATACCCCTCAGATCCAGCAGCATGCTGTGTCTCTGATTCCTTCACATTACCTGATGAACAACTGGGCAGTCTTCAATGGCAAGACCTTCAACCCGATCCGCGGTTTCATCAATTCTGTGATCATCTCCTCCGGTGCGACCATCCTCACGATTTATTTCTCCACGCTGACAGCCTGGGCACTCGTTGCTTATCACTGGAAGCTGCGAAATGCGTTCTTCTCCTTCATCCTCGCGGTTATGATGATCCCGGGACAGATCACGGCCATTGGTTTTTATCAGTTCATGTATAAGATCCACATGACGAATAACTTCCTGGCGCTGATTTTGCCTGCTATTGCAGCGCCAAGCTGCGTGTTCTTTATGCGTCAGTTCATGGTAGCCACCTTCCCGATGGAGTTGCTGGATGCCGCGCGAATTGATGGTTCAGGAGAGTTCAGGACCTTCAATGAGATCGGTCTGCCGATCATGAAACCGGCTATGGCGACTCAGGCAATTTTCACCTTTGTCGGTAACTGGAACCAGCTGTTCATGCCGAGCATCCTGCTCACGGATAACAATCTCTATACCATGCCGCTGATGGTCTCCCAGCTTCGCGGGGATATCTACAAGGTGGAATATGGTGCGGTTTACCTTGGCCTGACGCTCTCAGTCCTGCCGCTGTTTGTGATTTACTTTGCCCTCAGCAAGTACATTATCGCCGGTGTTGCCCTGGGCGGTGTGAAGGGATAATTTTTGGAAATGAAGCACATGGGCCAGTTACCTGCTGCTGCGCAGCCGGCACAGGTGACTGGCAGCCGTGCTGCGTTTACGTAAAAAGGGGACTGGATCCGAAGGAGCCTGTACCCTTTATAAATAAAAATATTCTGGGGACAGTCCCATGAAGGGACAGTCCCCTTTAAAATGTAAGGGAAGAATATGGATAAAGATAAGCTGAAAGCTTCATTCGGACGATTCATGTATGGGATGTCAGACTTGATGATCCTGAATCTGCTGACGCTTTTCTGCTGTCTGCCTATCCTCACAATTGGTCCGGTTCTCTGTGCGCTTTATACCGTTACCCTGAAGCTCGCACGGAACGAAGCGGCTGATATATTTCGTGATTTCTTTTCAGCTTTCAAGAACAATTTCAAAAATGGATTTATTCTGGGCTTGATCGCCTTTTTTGTGGCGGTGGTCATCTTTGCCGATGGGGTTTATGCCTTTTCGATCGAAGGTGCGGCAAAGATTTTCTTCTGTATTATCACGGGAATCGTGGGCGCTGTTTGGCTGACTTATGTCTGCTATGTCTTTGCCCTTCAGGCTCGCTATGAGAACACAGTGATCGGTCAAATCAAAAATGCCTTCAAGCTCGCCTTCATTTCACCTGTGCAGACGATCCTGTTGTGGGTGATCCATGCCATACCCGTGGCACTGATCCTGGCTCTGCCGCGAAACGTTGCCGCACAGATTGGCGTGTTTTATCTCATGTTCGGTGTTTCTTTGCCGGTTTACTGCTGCAGTAAAATCCTTAGGAACATTTTCGCCCGTTTCAATCCTGAAGATGAGAGTGAATAATTTATTAAGGTTCTTCTCAATGATTTAATAATTTCCATTGATGATCTCTTCGATGGAATCCGGTTTATTGCTCTTGAAAAGGGTTTCAAATTCCGCTGTACATTCGAGCGCGATTGCGAGTTTCAGCAGGGATGTCAGCGAAATGTTTCCGGTTTCCTCAAAACCTTTCAAAGAGCCGTAACTGACATTGGCCTTTTCGGAAAGGTCTTTTCTTGATAGTTTCTTTTTCCTGCGCAGCCATTTCTGAATACAGCCATTTTCGAAAGAAACCAGCGAAGCTCCATCTCCGCATATAAGGCGGGCGAAGCCTGTACTAATCGAATACCTTTTAAACGAAGTACATGAGACCGAAGCACGTGGGGTCTGGCAACTTGTGCGGCGTAGCCCGCACAAGCGTGCCTGTCCCCATGTGCTCCGGGAATGGCAGTAATTGGGTAAATGCCCCGGTATGTGTGCCCGGTGAGTAATCGATTGTGATTTATTCTCTGATCAATGCAGAGCGCATTTGGGTATATTTTTCATCCGCTTCCGCTCTGATGAGGAGTGATAGGTCATCGATGCCGCAGGCGGAAAGTGCGGGAATCGAACGGACCGGGATGGCGTCCGCGGATTTTCCGAGACCGTTGGTGGCTGCTTCGAACCCTTCCGGGTTATCGACGAAAAAGATCCCGCTGACTTTTCCGACCAGGTCCGCATCCAGTCCCGCAACCGCTTCACGGTCCTGTCCGGATTCACCGATGGCAAAGCGGTAAAGATGAACCTTCACCGTCACTGCGCCGTCACCGTTCTGATCTGTTCCCGCCTGCTGAAAAACATCACGGATCTGCCCCATTTGTTCGTCAGAACAGCCTTTCGCGGAAACGATGGCGATATCGTAGTCACTCTTTACGGTTTTCTGCTGCGTCAGGAGAAAATATGCGCCGACCGCCAGAACGGCCAGAATAATGATCACATGGACCTTGTGGTAATACCAGAAATTTTTCATATGTCAATTTTACTGTAAAAAATTATAACATTGAAAAAGACTTTTTAGTTGTTAAGCCCGGATGCTGAATAGATACTTAAACTGTATCTATTCAGAACCCGCAGTGCCGCACATGGGTACAGGCACACTTGTGCGGGCTGTGCCGCACAAGATGCCAGTCCCGAAGTGCTTCATACTGAATAGATAGGTCAGAGGAATATTTGGAGTCTTTCAAGTTTCTGAAAGCAGCACAAAGGCCAGTAATCTGTACAGGCTTCGCTGCGGCAGGTAACCGGCCTTTGTGCTTCATGTTTTGAACAGTTACGCTCAATTATTTATTTCTATTTGCAGGCAGGGAACGCCGCTCAATTGGCAGCTTAATTCATCCGGCTGGGAGACTCCTGCCCAGAGGCGGTATTTGCCGGAGCCCGGGCCCCGTTCGCCTTCATTGTTGATGAGCGTGAAGGTGTTTTTGTCGAGCGACATGGTCACGGATTTGGTTTCTCCGGCTTTCAGGGAGACACGTTGGAACCCGCAGAGACGGTAGTTGGTGACTTCATACGGGGATTCGAGATCCTTCACATAAGCCTGAACCACCTCGTCGGTGTCATATTTGCCGGTGTTGGAGATTTCCACATTGACCGTGCATTCGTCATGATCCTTGGTGAACTTCGCGCCGGAAAGGCTGACAGTGGAATAGGTAAGCCCGTAGCCGAAAGGATAGAGCACGTTTCCGGAAAGGTAGCGGTATGTCCGGCCGGCCATGTCATAGTTGGTGAATTCCGGCAGCTCATCAACGGACTGGTAGAAGGTCACCGGCAGCTTCCCGGAGGGGGAAACCTTGCCGAAGAGGATGTTAGCCAGTGCCGTACCGCCGCATTCGCCAGGATACCAGGCCTGCAGAATGGCGGCTGCCTTTTCGGCATGCGGATTGAGAGATGAACCCGCGGCAAGTACCAAAACCACCGGTTTCCCGGTTTCCAGCGCTTTCTTCAGCAGGATGCGCTGGCTTTCCGGCAGTTCCAGAGAAAGCTTGTCACCGCCGGCAAAGGCATTGCCTTCATCACCCTCTTCCCCTTCGATATTGGCATCGAGTCCGAGACAAAGAATAGTGACATCGGCTTTTTCGATCATGCACATGGCTTCCGCAAGGCGGTCATTGGGCTGGGCGAGATGTTCAACCCGGTTCCGATGCAGGTGGCAGCCCTCGGAATAGTAGATCTTGACATCCTCTCCCAGTTCCTCCCGGATGCCGTCCAGGAAGGTCACAAAATGAGCAGAAGTACCGTAATAATTCCCGCGGAGCGCATCAATAGAATCGGCATTGGGGCCGATGACCGCGACAGATTTCAATTTGGACTTATCCAGCGGCAGGATACCGTTGTTTTTCAGCAAAACCATGCCCTTTTCCGCGCATTTCAGAGAAACCGCGCGGTGTTCCGGAGTGGCGATGTCATCCAGTCCGAGGTTTTCAAACCCATTGTTCTCGTCAAAAAGACCGAGGCGGAAACGGGTTCGGAAGAGGTGAACAGCAGCTTTGCGGATATCCTCTTCGGAAACGAGACCTTTCGCATAAGCGTCCATCAGACAGGGGTAGGTGTCTCCGCAGTTGGTATCACAGCCTTTGGAAAGGGCTAATGCCGCGGCATGCTCTTTGTCTTCGACGACGTGATGACCCTGATAGAAATCACGGACTGCCCAGGCGTCGGAGGTGAAATAACCGTCAAAGCCCCACTCTTTCAGCTTGCCCATCAGGGTGTCACTGGCACAGCCGGGTTCGCCGTTGATGCGGTTGTAACAGCCCATCACGCCTTCCACCCTGGCATCCTCTACCAGTGCCTGAAACGCCGGCAGGTATGTCTCGTTCATATCCTTCGCGGAGCATTTCGCGTCGAAGCTGTGGCGGATGTTCTCCGGTCCGCTGTGGACGGCGAAGTGTTTGGCGCAGGCAGCGGCCAGCATATAGTCGCCGTCTCCCTGCATCTTCTTGACAAAAGCGGTGCCCAGTCGGGAGGTGAGGTAGGGATCTTCCCCGTAGGTCTCATGTCCCCGCCCCCAGCGCGGGTCGCGGAAGATATTGATGTTCGGGGACCACATCGTGATTCCCTTGTAAAGATCTCTGTCACCATAGCGGGATTGGATGTTGTATTTGGCACGGGCTTCGATGCCGGTGGTTTCAGCCATTTCTCCAAGCTGTTCATCATCAAACATGGACGCCAGGGCGATAGCCTGCGGGAACATGGTAGCCGTACCGGCTCGGGCGACCCCATGAAGCGCTTCGTTCCACCAGTTGTAGGCCGGGATCCCCAGCCGTTCGATTGCAGGTGAGATATAATTCAGCTGTGAAGCCGCTTCTTCAATGGTCATCTTTGCAACCAGTTCTTCTGCCTGCTCCAATGCCTTATCCATTTTTTTCATAACAATTCCGCCTTTCATTTGGGTGAATTTTTTTTAGTTTTGTGCTCGTGCACGGTTTTTAATAATAATTGTTCAGATCCAGGTGGCGCACATGAGGACAGGCACGCTCACGCTGGCTTCGCAGCACTCGGTGCCAGTCCCCAAGAGCTTCATCCGTAATAATTACAAAATATTAGCCTGTAATATTGTATCTGTTTTTAATATTTAATTCCGTAAATACCTGCCTGCGGGTGGGAATTTGTTTCGTCATGATCGCTTCAAAAAGCATTCTGACCGAGGTAGCACCCTGTACAAAGGGTTGTTGGTCGATGGTCGCGATCACCAGCCCGCTTTTCAGGTTTTCAATGACTGCCGGGATCTGATCAAACGTGAAGACCCGCAGCCGCTTTTCCATATGAAGGTCATGGATCGCGCGAAGTCCGCCGGTGGTACCGCCTGTAACGAAATAAAGCGTATCGATTTTTTCGTTTTTCAGCAGCATCTTTTTGACTTCATTGTAGGAGACCTCTTCATCGTCTTCCGCTTCGGCGTAATCTGTAATATGAATATTCGGATAGTTTTTGAGTACCGAAGTACAACCTTTGACCCGCATCTCATGGAAATAAAGCCCGTGGGAACTGGTGATAATGCCGAGGTTACTCTCGCCATGCGTCGTCATACCGATGATGGCTCCGGCTGTCTGACCGGAACAGAAGTAGTCACAGCCGACGTACGCCTGATAGGCAACGTCATCGATGTCCAGGTTGCAGCAAACCACCTGAACCCCGCTTCGTATCAGTTCATTGAGCGCATCCCGTACTTTTGGCGTGCTGATCGGAGTGATAACAAGTCCGTCAATTCCCTTTTCTTTAAGGTGTTCCAGCTCATGCAGCTGACGTTCCTGGTCATATCCGCGCATTTTGCGGATCTCCATGCTGATGCCGAAATCGGAGAGATTGTCATAAGCGGAATTGATCCCGTCGATGACCTTGTCCCAAAAGGGGTTTCCGATGCTGTTGAGAATAACGCCGAGGCGAACAGGATTGGAGCGGGTCGCTAAAGCCTTGGCGATGGTGTTGGGTTTATAGCCCATATCCGCGGCAATAGACTTGATCCGCGCGGCAACATCCGGATTGACCCCACCCCTGTCATTCAGAGCACGGTCAACGGTTCCGCGGGATACATTTGCAGCTTTGGCAATATCTTTGATCGTTACCGGCATATCCTTCCCCTTTTTCTGATGCAATTATTCACATTATAAACACATCAAACGAAATGACAAGATGATATTTTGCCCATCGTGCACGTGCACAATATCATAGATTACTATTCATGGAAAGGCGCACCGGGCCGGGAAATTGCTGCAGCGAAGTCTGCACAAATGCCCGGCAGCCTAGCTGCGTTTTTATTCTTCAGGACTTTTTCAGATATGAATTGCTGCTGTGTTTATCTTCATACAGTTTTTTATCTGCTTCGCTGAGCATTTCTTCGAGCGTTTGGTCTTGCTGATAACAGCTGAAACCGACGCTTATGGAAAGATGATAAGGGGTATTGTGCGTTTTATTCCAGTCCGCGAATTCCTGCTTCATCTCCTTTTTGTAGCGGAAGGCATCTGCTTCATCTTTGAAGAAGCCCAGGACGATAAATTCATCTCCTCCGTAACGAGCGACAAGACTGTTGGGACCGCTTCCGGATGCTGCTATCAGGTTAGCCGCATCGACCAATGCCCGGTCTCCGACAGGATGCCCGAAGGTGTCATTGATTCCTTTGAAGTTATCCAGATCCATGATGAAGAGATAAAGCTTTTTTGTTTCTGTGACCTGCCGTTTGTAGGATGTAAAAGTGCTCTCCAGTGTTTTGCGGTTGTTGAGTCCGGTCAGGCTGTCTCTCAGGATGGCATCGTCCTGATCGTTCATATAGATCAAAATGACGGAAACCGCGGCACAGGTCCAGGTACCGGGCATTCCCGCGACTGCCATGGAAAATATGGTACCGACCAACGGAACAATATAAAAATTGAGCAGTTTGAAAATGCTCTTTCTTCTTTCCGGACTTAATCCCGGTCTGCTCAGTTCATACAGCAGATGGACCAGCGAAATGAGCAGCATGATGATCGAGGCTATTGCCAGTGCGGGAAACCAGGGCCCGCGTATATAGACATTTTTATCGGTGATGGTGAATATCCACCCGGTCCACATGGAGATGAAATTCAGGATGAAAAAAACAGTTCCCGGAATCATGATCAGGCGGGCTTTATTGTGCGGAATATTATAACCGAGTGAGTCAAGAACAAATTGGTACCAGATCCCGCCCATGCTCACCCCCAGCCCGAGGAAGAACGCGTTGACGATTTTGTTCAGCGGAATAGCACCGGGGAACATTTTCCCGTCGATCAGCATCCAGATAATATCAAGAATAAGCGTCGCCATGATGCCATAGACAGTATGACGAAATAGGATCCTTGTTGATTGTTTTGAGACACTGTTGGTCATCTGCCAGGCGATCACGCACAAAATCAGCAGAAACAGAGCATCGATTTCAATATGAATTGCTGTTGCCATTTGTATGTCTTTCCGAGATGTTTTCAGGAGCATCTATTGAGAACAGAGCATGTGGGGACTGGCACCTTGTGCGGCGCAGCACGTACAAGTGAGCCTGTCCTCATGTGCGTCGCCTGGGTTTTGAATGATTACATTTCGCCTTCCCTTGGGCGCCATTTTGGATATTATGACAGAAACTGTTTCAGTTTCGGTTATAAATGTACTTATCCATTATATCATCGGAAAAAGGTATAATACTGAATATTTCCAATAATGCAGTTATATAAGGAAATTCAATAACCAAACAGTTTCTAATAAAAATAATTTATGATAAATTATTGAATAATGATCGTATAACAAAAGTGCCTGATACAAGAAGCACAGATTTGTGTGTCTTGTATCAGGTTAACACTAACTTCTAACTACTAACTTCCAACTTGTAACTTCTAACTTTAAACTTCTAACTTCTACCCAATCCCCGAAAGGAGCTGTTCGACTTTGGCTCTTTGCGTGAAGAGCACGCAGCCGCCGGTGTGATTCTCTTCCAGAACATGTTCATCCCGCAGGGTTTCGAAAAATCTTGATTGGATCGCTTCCTTGAGTGAGGTCTCCTTGACATTGATGTCTGAGTAGGGAGAGAAGGGGCAGGGTTCCGCGCTTCCATGGGAATTGATGTGGAAAAATTCCCGTCCTGCCGCCATGCAGCCGCCCATCGCCAGTTCATCACCCGGGAAGGAGAGCAGGACCATATCATTCGCATAGTGTTCCCGCAGAGAGTCCACAGCCTCAGCCATGTAAGCCCGTTCCGCTTCACCCGGGGCGAGGTGCATGGCTTCATCTGTCACCGGGACGAATTCGACATAGATCACCAGTTTGCAGCCCTGCTCGATCATGCTGTTGATGAATTCCTGTGAGGTGACTTCCTTATAATTTTCAGTCGTCACGGTGATGGAAGCGCCGAAAATCAGTCCCTTTTCCTTGAAGGCCTTCATATTGGCCGTGAGTCTGTCGTAGATTCCCTTTCCGCGGCGGGCATCCGTGATTTCCTTGCCGCCTTCGATGCTCAGAACCGGGATCAGGTTGCGGCATTCGTCGAAAAGTTTGAAGTAGCGCTCGTCGACGAAGGTGCCGTTGGTGAAGACCGGGAAAATGATGTTCTGCATGCTGCCCGCGGCTTCGATGATGTCGCGGCGGATCATCGGTTCTCCGCCGGCGAGCATGATGAAACTGATGCCGAGCTCTTCCGCTTCCCGGAAAATCCGCAGCCATTCTTCACTTGTGAGCTGCTGGACCGGTGCTGTGTCAACGGTCGCTTTGTTGAAGCGTGAATAACACCCGGCGCAGTTCAGGTTGCAGCGGCTGGTGATGCTGGCGATCAGGAATGCCGGCACGTGCAGTCCTTCCTCTTCGTTCTTCATACGTGTTTTTGATGCCTTCCGGCTGGCAGCCGCAAAGCGAAACATAAAGGCGCTTTCCTTCGGGTTTTTCAGTGTCGCTTTGATCGTGTCCGCTACGATTTTTTCCACACCCTGTTCAATATGTTTCTGCAAATCAAACTGTTGTTTCATTGTTCTGCTCCTGATAAGTGCTTCGGGCTGATAATGTTTGACTATGACCTCAACTCTCCGCCTTAACTCCTATCTTCTAATTTCTAATTTCTACTTTCTATCTCATGCCTGTCCCCGTCAAAAGGCTCTCTCTTTGCCCAATGCACCAGTCGGTGCAGGATCGGCCAGAGTTCCTTTCCGCGCTCCGTCAGGGAATATTCGACTTTTGGCGGGATGGTCTCGTATTGTTTTCTCGTGATAATGCCGTCTGTTTCCAGATCCTTCAGTGAAGAAGATAGCATGGCATTGGTGATCCCCTGCGTTTTGCGGACGAGATCGTTATAACGCAGAGTGCCATCCACAAACAGGGAGCAGATGATCCGCATTTTCCACTTGCCGCCGATTTTTGCCAGGGCTTCTCCCACCGGACATACCGCGTCGCAGGGGCAGATATCATTTTTTGTACAGGTTCCGGCAGATTCCATCTTGGCTCCATCCTTTCATTCAAATATCACCGTTTTTTCGGCAAGCAGATTATAACAGATATTAATAACAGAGTAGGTATTAAAATAATACTTAATATAAAAAATTGTTAAATTTCGTTAAATGGCGATTCAGGGGGCTTAATTTTCAAAAACGATAAATTAAGCCCCCTGAATCGCCATTTTAATTGAATAATAATACAGACTGAGCTGTTAATAACAGCGTGAAAAGTTCTTATTTTCATATTCAAATTTTCCCCCTTGCGGATTTGGAAAAATGAATTATGATAATTAATGAACTTCGTATTGCTGTCAGAAACAAGCGGATTATTCCGGTTGGTGAGTTTTGTTTGGGACAGGGGGACGGTTCTCAAGTGTCCCAAAATTTTGGGACACTTGAGAACCGTCCCCCTGTCCCATGATGAATAAGGAGCGCATATGTTATTTATCGGTGTAGATCTGGGAACTTCAGCAACGAAGCTCCTTTTGGTTGATGAAAAAGGTGAGATCCTGAATACGGTCACAAAAGAATATCCGCTCAGTTTCCCGCAGCCGGGATGGAGCGAACAGGAGCCCGCCGGATGGTGGAATGCCTGTCTGGAAGGGATCCCCGAACTGCTGCAGGGTTTTGAGGCGAAAGATGTTGCGGCACTTTCCGTGGCGGGACAGATGCATGGGTTGGTCGTCCTGGACGAAAACGATGAAGTCATCCGCCCGGCGATCCTTTGGAATGATGGCCGAACCTTCAAAGAAGTGGATTATCTGAACGAGACGATCGGGAAAGATAAGCTGAGCAAATGGACCGGGAACATTGCCTTTGCCGGTTTCACCGCGCCGAAGATCCTCTGGATGCGGAACAATGAACCGGAGAAATTCGCGCGGATCCAAAAGATCATGCTGCCGAAGGATTATGTCGCTTACTGTCTGACGGGTGTTCACAGCTGTGACTATTCCGACGCCTCGGGTATGCTGCTGCTGGATGTGGAGCACAAAACCTGGTCAAAGGAAATGCTGGAGCTCTGCGGTATTACGGAAAAGCAGATGCCGGCACTCTTTGAGAGCTATGAAGTCATCGGCACCATCAAGCCGGAGATCGCCGCGAAACTCGGTCTGCCGGAAGGCGTGAAAGTTACTGCCGGTGCGGGAGATAATGCCGCGGCAGCTGTCGGTACCGGAACAGTCGGGAACGGTGCCTGCAACATTTCCCTGGGTACCTCCGGGACGATCTTCATCTCTTCCGATACCTTCGGTGTGGATTCCGGGAACAGTCTGCATGCCTTTGCTCACTCGGATGGCAGATTCCATCTGATGGGCTGCATGCTTTCCGCGGCTTCCTGCAACAAGTGGTTCTGCGAAGATATCCTGAAAACCGACGATTATGCCGGGGAACAGGCTCAGATCTCTCCGGATTCTTATGGCCGGAACAATGTCTTCTTCCTGCCTTACCTGATGGGCGAACGCAGCCCGATCAATGATACCAATGCCAGCGGCACCTTCATCGGTTTGCGCATGGATACTACCCGTGCGGATATGGTGCTGGCAGTCCTGGAAGGCGTCTGCTTCGCCATCCGCGATTCCTTTGAAGTGGCGAAGGGACTCGGTATCGATATTTCCCGCTCGATGATCTGCGGCGGCGGTTCCAAATCTCCGCTCTGGCGGCAGATGATGGCGAACGTGCTGGGGATCCCGCTGGACATTCCGCAGACGGAGCAGGGCCCGGGATACGGTGCGGTGATCCTGGCGATGGTCGGTGCGGGACTGTATCCGGATGTACGCACAGCCTGCAGCAAACTGGTCCATGTGGCTGAAACTGTGGAGCCGCAGCCGGAAATGAAAGCACTCTATCAGGAGCGCTACGAAAAATTCCGCAAGATCTACCCCGCCTGCAAAGGCTTGTTCGCAGAGCTCCTTTAGGGGTTAGAAAATAGGATATAGGATATAGGGGTTTGGTGTCGGTTATTCGGGTACCAGACCCCAGCCCCCAATCCCCAACCCCTAAAACCTATCATCCGTCACAGTGAAAACCTGACAAAAATCATTGGACAATTTTCCGCTAATTCGGTATTATTTACAAAAACAATACGAGAGTTCATTTTTTTAGCCGGGTGATTTGTGCGCGAACACGATTACCCTGCGGACGATAAAAGCATTTATGCTTTTTATTTTTCTTCAAAAACGTGCACGAGCACGGAACAAGATAAAAGGAGTTTTAGGAGCAAAAATATGGCAGAAATTTTCCCGAATATCCCGAAGATCCAATATGAGGGACCTCAGAGTGACAACCCGTTAGCTTTCAAGTTCTACAATCCGGATGAAGAAATCGCCGGACGCAAGATGAAGGATCACCTGCGTTTTTCCATGGCCTGGTGGCACACCCTTTGCGCCAACGGTACGGATATGTTCGGTGTCGGAACTGCGGATAAAACCTTCGGAACAAACAGCCCGATGGATCTGGCCAAAGCCAAAGTTGAAGCCGGGTTTGAATTCATGGATAAAACCGGTATTGAATTCTTTGCCTTCCATGACCGCGATATCGCACCGGAAGGTGATAATCTTGCCGAAACCAACAAGAACCTGGATGTTATTGTTGACCTTATCGAAGAAAAGATGAAGGAAACCGGCAAAAAGCTGCTGTGGGATACTGCCAATATGTTTGGAAATCCCCGCTACATGCACGGTGCCGGCACCTCTCCGAACGCGGATGCTTTCGCTTATGCAGCCGCGCAGGCCAAGAAAGCTATTGAAATCGGTACCCGCCTCGGCGCGGAAGGCTACACCTTCTGGGGCGGACGTGAAGGGTATGAAACCCTGCTCAACACCAATATGGGGTTGGAACTTGACAATATGGCCCGCCTGCTCCGCATGGAGATCGAGTATGGCCGCAGCATTGGTTTCACCGGCAACTTCTATGTTGAACCGAAACCGAAGGAACCGACCAAGCACCAGTACGACTTCGACTCCGCGACGGTCATCGGCTTCCTGCGCAAGTATGGTCTGGATATGAAGCTGAACATCGAAGCCAACCATGGTACACTTGCCGGACACACCTTCCAGCATGAACTGCGTGTTGCCCGCACTGAAGGCTTCTTCGGCTCCGTTGACGCCAACATCGGCGATATGCTGCTCGGCTGGGATACGGATGAATTCCCGTACAATGTCTATGACACGACCCTCGCCATGTATGAAGTACTCAAGGCCGGCGGTTTTGACAAAGGCGGTTTGAACTTCGACTCCAAGACACGACGTCCTTCTTTTGAGCTTTCCGATATGTTCCATGCACACATCATGGGTATGGATACCTTTGCTCTTGGTCTGCGCCTGGCTGACAAGCTCATCAAAGACGGACGCATTGACAAGTTCGTTGAGGAACGCTACAGCTCCTACAACAGCGGCATCGGCAAGAAGATCGTCGACGGCACCGTCACTGTTCAGGAACTGGAAGAATATGCCCTGAAGATGGGCGATGTGAAGACCAACACCTCCGGCCGCCAGGAATATCTGGAAGCTGTGATGAACCAGGTGATGTTCGGGTAATAAAGCAGGCCCGGTGCTTTGAAAAAGTGCTATTTGTAATGAAAATTAGTGAAAAAAATATTACACTTCAGCGCTTGACAATACAAAAGGGACTGCCTTAAAATTCTTGTAGTTTTTTAAAGGATGCAAAGGTGCATTCTTTGAACAGCCCGAAAGGGCAATATAAAAAAAGGAGTATTTGTCATGAAAAAAGTTTTATTTGTTTTGCTTGCTCTGGCTCTCTGCCTGACTGCTACTGCTGCTTTCGCTGAGAAGGTTGGCGTTTCCATGCCGACAAAGGATCTGCAGCGCTGGAACCAGGATGGTGCCAACATGCAGGCTCAGCTCGAAGAAGCCGGTTATGAAGTTGACCTTCAGTTCGCTTCCAACGATGTTCAGACCCAGCTTTCCCAGGTTGAAAACATGATCAACAGCGGCTGCGACGTTCTCGTCATCTCCGCTATTGAAGGTTCTTCCCTCGGTTCCGCTCTGGCACTGGCGAAGGAAAATGAAATCCCCGTCATCGCCTACGACCGCCTTCTGATGGACTCCGACGCAGTTTCCTACTACGCCACCTTCAACAACTACATGGTCGGCACCATTCAGGGTACCTATGTGAAGGACGCCCTGGATCTCGACAATGCTGAAGGCCCCTTCAACCTCGAAGTTACCGCCGGCGACCCGGGCGACAACAATGCCCGCTACTTCTATCAGGGCGCTATCGATGTCCTGATGCCCTACATCGAATCCGGCAAACTGGTTGTGAAATCCGGTCAGCTTGACTTCACTGAAGTTGCTACCCCGACATGGGCTACCGAAGTTGCTCAGTCCCGTGCTGAAAACATCCTGTCCTCCTTCTATGCTGATGGCTCCAACGTGGATGTCTGGCTCTGCTCCAACGACTCCACCGCTCTGGGTGTTGCCAACGCTCTGGCAGCCAACTACAACGGTGAATATCCGATCATCACCGGTCAGGACTGCGATATCGCCAACACCAAGAACATGATCGCCGGCAAACAGTCCATGTCCGTCTTCAAGGACACCCGCACCCTGGCAGCTCAGGTTGTGAAGATGGTTGGTCAGATCCTCAAGGGTGAAGAAGTTGACGTCAACGATACCGAAACCTATGACAACAACGTCATCGTTGTTCCGTCCTTCCTCTGCGAACCTGTCTTCGCCGATGCCAACAACTACAAAGAACTGCTCATCGACTCCGGTTACTACACCGAAGATCAGCTGAAATAATCAGCAAACGTTTGTAAGATGATACAGGCGGGAGTTCCCGCCTGTATCTTTTCATGAAAATAATCGGTATTATTTTTATTCAACAAAGAGGGGCGGAGAAAAAATGGCGGATATTTTACTGGAAATGAAGAATATCACTAAGACCTTCCCCGGCGTAAAGGCTCTTGACAACGTAAATCTCCAGGTAGAGCGGGGTGAGATCCACGCTCTGGTCGGGGAGAACGGAGCAGGAAAAAGTACGCTCATGAATGTTCTGAGCGGCATTTATCCATACGGGACTTATTCAGGCGACATCATTTATGCCGGACAGGTCATGAAGTTCTCGAATATCAAAGATTCGGAACGAAGAGGCATCGTCATCATTCATCAGGAACTGGCTTTGATCCCTGAGATGACGATCGGCGAAAATATGTATCTGGGCAACGAACGCGGCAGCAAGTTCGCGATCGACTGGAATACTACTTACGCCGAAGCTGATAAATATCTGAAAATGGTCGGGCTTACAGAAAGCTCCAAGGTACAGGTGAAAACCATCGGTACCGGCAAACAGCAGCTTGTTGAAATTGCCAAAGCGCTGGCAAAGAAAGCGAAGCTGTTGATCCTGGATGAACCTACATCCTCACTGAACGAAGAAGATTCCCGCGCACTGCTGGACCTCATGCTTTCATTCAAGAAGCAGGGTATGACAATGATCATCATCACCCACAAACTGAATGAGGTTGCTTATGTTGCGGATAAAATTACAGTTGTTCGTGACGGTTCCACGATCGAAACACTGGACAATCACGGAAAAGAACCCATCAGCGAAGAGCGAATCATCAAAGGGATGGTCGGTCGTGAAATGACGAACCGCTTCCCGAAACGCGAAGGGGTGAAAATCGGCGATATTGAAATGGAAGTCGAAAACTGGACTGTCCATCATCCGCTCTACCCGGAACGCAAAGTCGTAGACAACGTCTCCCTTTATGTCCGTAAAGGCGAGGTCGTCGGAATATACGGCCTGATGGGCGCCGGACGGACAGAACTCGCCATGAGTATTTTCGGCCAGTCCTATGGCGTGAACTGCACCGGAAAGCTGAAGCTGAACGGGAAAGAAGTGAAGCTGAAGAAGAGCGAAGCGGACGCCATCAAACACAAGATCGCTTATGTGACGGAAGACAGAAAGGGCAACGGCCTTGTGCTTTCTCAGTCCATCAAGATCAATACTTCCCTTGCGAATCTGAACGCGCTTGCCAGCCATTCCGTCATTGATGGTGATAAAGAATACGCTGTAGCGCAGGAATATCGGGAAAAGCTAAGCATCAAGACTCCGTCTGTGGAACAGCTTGTCGGCAATCTCTCCGGCGGAAATCAGCAGAAAGTCCTGCTGGCAAAATGGATGTTCGCCAATCCGGACATCATGATCCTGGATGAACCGACCCGCGGTATCGATGTCGGTGCGAAGTATGAAATTTACTGCATCATCAACGATCTGGCAGCTGCCGGAAAGTGCGTTTTGATGATTTCATCCGAGCTTCCGGAAGTTCTTGGTATGAGCGATCGAATCTACATCATGAATGCCGGAAAGGTTCTTGGTGAGATGAAGGCAAAGGATGCTACGCAGGAAAATATCATGGCAATGATCCTGCAGTCCGGAAGAGGAGATTGATCATGAAAGCGAATTCAGTAGGAGAATTTTTCAAAAAATATACCATGACGATAGCTCTGGTTGTTGTCGCGATTTTCTTCTCGATCACAACACAGGGCAGGATCCTTTATCCGCAGAACATCAACAACCTGATCTCACAGAACGGATATGTCTTTGTTCTGGCTTCAGGTATGCTGCTTTGTATTCTCACCGGCGGTAACATTGACCTGGCAGTGGGGTCTGTGGTCTGTTTTGCCGGCGCCATCGGCGTCATTATGATGAAAAACGGCGTCAATATGTGGATCGCGGTTCTGGCAATGCTCGGTGTCGGGTTATTGATCGGGGCTTTTCAGGGTTTTTGGATCGCAAAAGTTTATGTCCCGCCATTCATCGCTACACTCGCAGGTATGTACGCTTTTCGCGGCCTTTCAAATGTCGTGCTGGGCGGTTATGCGGAAACGATCACCAATCAGAGTTTTCTGAATATTTTCGGCGGTGGTGCGGATTGTTACATTCCGGACTTTTTCCATGGAACCGGTTTGAACCTGACCTGTATGGCAGTCGGCGTTATCATTGCTGTGGTCGTTGTTGTGATGCAGCTCCGCAAAACCAGTGTTGAGAAAAAGATGGGAATTGCTCAGTCAGTGACCGGTGATTATATTAAGACTGCAATTATCACTGTGCTGATCATCTGGATCTCCTGGAAACTGGCTTCCTATAAAGGGATCCCGACAGTTTTGATCTGGATCTCCCTGGTACTGCTTGTTTATAACTATGTCACTACAAAAACCGCTATCGGCCGATACCTTTACGCTGTCGGCGGCAACGAAAAGGCAACAGCTCTTTCCGGTGTCAACACCCGCAATGTTTTTCTCTTTGCTTACGCGAACATGGGTTTCCTGGCCGGGCTGGCCGGTATTCTGAACGTTGCCCGTGCAGCCGGTGCACAGCCGACATTCGGTCAAGGCTATGAGATGGATGCCATCGCGGCCTGTTTCATCGGCGGTGCTTCCGCTTATGGCGGAACAGGGAAAATTTCCGGCGTTATTATCGGTGCGATCCTAATGGGTCTCATCAACCAGGGTATGAGCATTATGGGTATCGATTCCAACTATCAGCGTGTGGTCAAGGGTCTCGTGCTGATGCTGGCAGTCATGTTCGACGTGCTTTCCAAGCGTCAGAAACGGTAAGAGAGGAGGATGACTACAATGGCAAAAAATAATAACTTCCTAAGTGTACTCAGGAAAAATGCGATGCTTGTCGTCCTGGTCCTGGTTTACATTTTCTTTATCATTACGACCAAGGGAAACATTTTCCAGCCGATGCAGTTCAAGGCACTGATCGACCAGAATGCGTATGTCTATATTCTGGGCGTTGGTATGCTGATGTGCATGCTGACAGGCGGCAACATTGACCTTTCCTGCGGTTCTTTTGTCTGTCTGTTGGGGGCCATTGGCGGTGTTTTGATGGTCAATGCCGGCATGAGTACCGGTTTGGCTATTGTTTTCATGCTGCTGATCGGTATCGCTTACGGTTGTCTGCTGGGATATCTGATTGCTTACATCAACATTCCGCCATGGATCGCGACACTGGCCGGTTACCTGGCTTTCCGCGGTCTGGGAACTTCCATTCTGAGCAACAGCTCCAATACCGGTTCTATTTCAATCGGTACGAAAAGCGATTTTCTGACCATTTTCACCGGTAAGATTTTCGGTACGAAACCGAAAGTGTTCAATTGGCCCTGCATGATCGCGGGAATTATTGCCGCTGTGATCACGATTATCGTGATATTCAGTTCCCGGGCAACGAAACTCCGCAAAGGATATGCTGCAGATTCTTTCAATAGTGCGGTCATCAAGAGTGTCCTTTCTGCTGCTGCCATCCTGCTTGTTATGTGGAAGCTTTCCAATGCGGGCGGTATCCCGACCCCGCTCATCTGGGTCGTTGTGATTGTGCTGATCTACAGTTTTATCACATCCAAGACGACGCTTGGCCGGCATTTTTATATCGTCGGCGGCAACAAAGAAGCTGCCCGTATGTCCGGCGTCAATACTAATAAGATCATGTTCCTGGCTTACCTGAACATGGCTTTCCTGACCTCGATCACCACTATGATGATTCTCGGCCGTATGACTGCTGCCAACTCCACCGCGGGTACCAACTTCGAGATGGATGCCATCTCTGCCTGTGTGGTCGGTGGTGTTTCCGCTTCCGGCGGTGCCGGGTCTGTTTTCGGCATGGTGATCGGCGCTACCCTGATCGGTGTTATCAACCTTGGTATGAGCCTGATGGGTATCGACGCCAACTGGCAGAAAGTCGTGAAGGGCGTAGTCCTTCTCGGCGCCGTTGCCTTCGATATTCTTGGAAAGAAGAACAAGAAATAGGATTCTATGAGCACATGGGGACTGGTAACTTGTGCGGTTCAGCCAGCACAAGCGTGCCTGTCCCTATGTGCGTCGCTCAAGTTTTGAATGAGACAAGGGGACAGGTTCCTTGTCTCATTTTTGTTTACCTCTCAAATGGGTATTTTAGTCCCCATTGTTTTCTTAAAGTATCACACTGATTAAGAACCTCTTTTGTCACGGAATGAGGGACCAGCGGTGACTCTGTCAGTCCGGCACGGATACAGTCCTGCACATGCCGGATCTCGAACTGATAGCCTTCATCAATGACGCCGGAAACCTTTTGCGGAATGGGACAGGAGATGGTTTCGGTCTCTGTACCGCGGGTGATCCTGTAACCGCTTGCCTTCCAGAAGGTCGGGATCTCTATCTGCCCTTCGGTGCCGAAAACCCAGGCGGTATCGGGTGTTTCGGTGCGGATCGCGCTGTAAAGGAGCGAGAGTGCGCCGTTCTCGTACTGTCCGATGTATGCTGCCTGCTCATCCACCTGAAGGTGCAGATCATCCGTGTCCATGGAAGCGAGAGAAGCCCAGCGCAGCGGAGAACGTCTGTAAACCATCTGCGCAAAATGAAGGTTGTAGCAGCCTACGTCCAATAATGCACCGCCGGCATACATCGGATCGATGAGTCTGCCCTGATAATCATCCGGGATGCGGAAGGTAAAGGATGACTGCACACAGCGTACATCTCCGATAGCACCGGAGTGAATTACATCAAGGACCTTTTGAATGGCGGGGAAGAAGCGGGTCCAGACAGCTTCCATCAGGAAAACCTGATTCTGCCGGGCGCAGGTGACCATCTCGTCCCAGTCAGCGGCACAGACGGCAGCGGGTTTTTCCACCAGCACATGAAACCCCGCTTCCATTGCCCGTATGGCAAGGTCCTTGTGCAGGGTGTGCGGCACCGGGATGTACATCACATCAATGTCATCCCGCTTGAGCAGTTCATCATAGGTCATGGCTTCCGGTATGGCGTATTTGTCTGCCATTTTCTGTGCGCTTGTCAGGGTTCGGGAGGCGATTGCGGCAATTTCCGCGTCTTCTGCCTGACGGAAGCCGTTCATCCAGCGGTCCAGGATGATCCCGGCGCCTAAAAGTCCCCAGCGAAATTTTTTCATAGTCGTGTCCTTTTTTATTCGATTTCCTCTAAAAGCCAGGCGAAGGCTTTGGCAGTGCGGAGGTCCGGATCTTTAAAATGATTGCCGGAATTCCATTCCAGTGTGGTTCTGATTGTTCCCTTTGCGGCAAGATCTTCGTACAGAGCGCGGATGGCGTTACCGACCTGCGACATGAGCGGATTTTTCGTCTTTTCCTCTCTGTCCCCGAGACTGAGATAAACAGCTTTGGTTTGAATTTGACGCTCATGCGTGTAGTCAAGAAATCTGGGAAACCAGACAGAGGGGGAAGCGGCTGCGGCTCCTTGAAAGATATTGGTTTGATAGACAGCCCACAGCGCGAACAGTCCCGCGAGTGAGTAACCACCGATATACAGCGTTTTGTCTTTATATCGGGAGAGAACTTCATTTTGAAGGAAGTCCAGCGTTTGCTGTGCCTGACCGCAGAAGGGCTCAGTTCCGAAAACCGGTGCGGCTTCCCAGGGGGAAAGGTCCCGGTTCCAGTTATCGACCTTGCAGGCTAAAAGCAGGAAATCTTTTCCTGTCAGACTGCGGATCGTTTCGACCTCTGACTGTATAACATTCAAATCATGGTCATCGACCGGCTGCACCAGCAGAATATTCGCCTCTTCATTTCCAAACTTCAGTATTTCCATGTCACAAATCCGGTTGTTTACTGCTTCCTGATTTCTTACCTCTAATTAAGATTATATCGTATAAATGGATAGAAGATGGTAAACGGGCAGAACACAATCGATGCACATGAGGACTGGCATGCTTGTGTTGGCTTTGCAACACAAGATGCCAGTCCCCGAAGTGCTTCGTCCTGAAGACTAATTAGAAGAAGAGGCAGGTAAAACATGCAGGTAATTTCAGTAGCAAAAATGCGTGAAGCGGATCAGTACACGATTGCGAAGGGAACTCCATCCAAAGAACTGATGCGCAGGGCGGCACAGGGTGTATTTGATACCTATCCCGGATGGGCGGACGCGAAAACGCTTGTTGTCTGTGGCCCGGGTAACAATGGCGGCGACGGTTACGCGCTGGCTTCGATTATGAAGGATCATGATCTGGATGTGACGGTGCTGCGGGTTTCGGAGAAGTTTTCAGAAGACGGGAAGTTTTATTATGATCAATGTGTGGAAAAAGGTGTTCCCGTATTGCTGTATGGTACTGATGATGTGAATTTCGATGCCTACGGGATCATTGTGGATTGTATGCTGGGTACCGGTTTTCAGGGCGTGCCGCGGGAGCCGATCGCGGAGGTGATTGGGGATATCAATTATGCCCGTGCGAAAAACGGTTCTTTTGTGATCGCGGTTGATATCAACAGCGGGATGAACGGTGATACCGGTGAAGCGGATCTGGCGGTCTTCAGTGATTTGACGGTTTCCATTGGCTTCTACAAGACCGGTTTCTTCCAGGGTAAAGCTCCGGAAATCATCGGTGCCTTTGCGAATGTCGATATCGGTATCGAGCTGCCGGAAGAATAGGATTCTGTTCTCTGAGGAAACGATACGTACTATTTCTCTGATAAGTTGATGCAGTTCAGAATCTGGGAGAAGCACGTGGGGACTGGCATCCAGTGTCGTGAAGCCGACACTGGCGTGCCTGTCCCCACGTGCGTCGCTCAGGTTCTGAATAGAAATAAAAATTGAATGAAAAATATCAGTGATAATCAGGAAAAAGCTCACCCCTTCCTGAATTGACTTTTTTTCTCCCAAAAGCTATAATGAAATTTCGTAGAAAAGCCGCATTGCGGTTTTTCCGGCATTTGCCGGATCAATCAAAAATAAAGGAGAAAAGCAATATGAAAAAAGTTTTAGCGCTCGTACTTATCGCGCTCATGGTTCTGGTTAACGGTGCCATGGCTCAGTCCGAAGAACTGATCGCTGCTGCCAAGGCAGAAGGCGAACTGGTCGTTTATGGATCCTGCGAAGAAGAATACCTCTCCGCGGCCACCCAGCACTTTGAAGAACTCTATGGAATCAAGACGACCTATCAGCGTCTTTCCACCGGTGAAGTTCAGGCTAAGATCGAAGAAGAAAAAGGCAATCCTTCCGCTGATGTCTGGTTCGGCGGCACGACTGACCCCTATAATGTGGTCGCTGCTGAAGGACTTCTCGAAGCCTATGATGCTGAAAACGCTGCTCACCTGACCGGCCCGATGTACAAGCATGCCGACAATTACTGGTTCGGTATCTACAAGGGTATCCTTGGCTTCATGGTCAACCAGGAAGAACTGGACCGCATGGGCCTCGAAGCTCCGCAGGATTGGGCTGACCTTCTGAAACCAGAATACAAGGGCCTGATCTGGCTGTCCAATTACAACACCGCCGGCACCGCGAAGCTGGTCATCAACACCATGATCCAGAAATATGGTCATGACGAAGGCATCCAGTACCTGGTTGACCTTGACAAGAACATCGAAGTCTACACCAAATCCGGTTCCGGCCCGTCCAAGAACGTTGGTACCGGCGAATGTGTTATCGGTATCGGCTTCCTGCATGATGGTATCACCCAGATCCTGGACAATGGCTATGACAATATCGCTCTCGTGATCCCGTCCACCGGCACTTCCTTCGAAATCGGCGCCACCGCCATCTTCAAGGGCGCTGCTCACCCGAATGCTGCGAAACTGTGGATCGAATACGCACTTTCCCCGGAATGTGTTGAACTCGGTGCCGAAAACGGTTCCTATCAGTTCCTCGTCCTTGACAACGCCAAACAGCCGCAGGCTGCTTATGACTTCGGTCTCGATCCGGAAAACGTCATGGACTATGACTTCGAAGACGCAACCGCCAACATCAAGACTTATGTTGGTGAAGTCATGGAAGCTCTCTCTAACTCCGGCGCAGAAACCGGCGAAGATCGTTTCCAGACGAAATAGCTTTTTTATGTTTCAAAAAGGATGGCGGGTAACTCCGCCATCCTTTTTTTCAAAGTTAGTAGTTAGTGGTTGGTAGTTGGTAGTTTAAAAGCTGTTATCCAACTGCCAACTGCTAACTACCAACTACTAACTAAGAAAAAAGGAGGTCCTATGGCAGCAAGAACCCGTCAGGGGGCAGATCTTGACCGCAAAAAACTGATGGCGGATCCGATCATGGTCACGACCATCTGTGTGCTGATCGCCTTTCTGACTTTGTTTATTCTTTATCCGCTGGCTATCCTTCTGGTGGACAGCTTTGTGGGTGACGGAGGGTTTTCGTTTTCCGTCTTTCAGCGGATATTTTCCATGCCCAACTTTATCCGAGCCATTACCAATACGCTCAAGGTCGGCTTTGTGGTAGGCTTGCTTTCGACTTTTGTCGGGCTGCTTTTTGCGTATGTGGAAGTTTATGTTCGGCTGAATAAATTTGTGGGCGGGCTGTTCCAGGTGGTCTCCATGCTGCCGGTCGTTTCTCCGCCGTTTGTACTTTCCCTTTCCATGATCATGCTCTTCGGGAAGGCCGGTATCATCACCCGTCATATTCTCGGGATCTATGACAACAGTGTTTATGGATACTGGGGGATCGTGATCGTTCAGACCCTGACCTTTTTCCCCGTCTGTTATATGATGCTCAAGGGGCTGTTGAAAAATATCGATCCTTCACTGGAAGAAGCTGCCCGGGATATGGGTGCCAGCCGTTGGCGTGTTTTCGGTGACGTTACGCTGCCGCTGCTGCTGCCGGGTCTTGGCAATGCCTTCCTGGTGACCTTCATTGAGTCAATTGCGGACTTCGCGAACCCGATGTTGATTGGCGGTTCGTATGATACACTGGCGACCACCATTTATCTGCAAATTACCGGCGCTTATGATAAAGCCGGTGCGGCTGCCATGGCTGTTGTGCTGCTGTGCATCACGCTGCTGATGTTTGCTGTGCAAAAATACTATCTGGAAGCCAAAACGGCTGCCACCCTCACCGGGAAAGCCTCCCGTGCCCGTATGCTGATGGAAGACAAGAGTGTCAAGATTCCGCTCACGGTTCTCTGCACGCTGGCTGCGATTTTCGTGATTCTGATGTATATCTGCGTACCGATCGGTTCTTTCTTCCCGACCTGGGGACGCAAATTCTTCCCGCTCACGGGGAAATGGTATGAACTGGTCTTTACACGGTATAAAGGATTCAAGGCCTTCAAGGACTCCTTTGTCCTGTCCCTCATCGCCTCTCCGATAACAGCATTGCTTTCAATGATCATCTCCTATCTCGTGGTCAAGCGGAATTTCCATGGGAAGGGGTTTATCGAAGCGGTGTCCATGCTGGCCATGGCCGTTCCGGGTACTGTGCTTGGTGTCGGGTATATCCGCGGTTTTTCCGGCGGCGTGTTCAATACCGGTTTTTTGCAGGGAATTTACGGGACGGGGCTGATTTTGATCATCGTATTTATTGTCCGGTCGCTGCCAACGGGGACCCGTTCCGGTATTTCGGCTTTGCGGCAGATCGATAAATCGATTGAGGAGTCTGCTTATGACATGGGGGCGGACAGCTTCAAGGTCTTCATGACAGTCACGCTGCCGCTTATCAAGGACTCCTTCCTCTCCGGTCTTGTGACCTCATTTGTCCGCAGCATTACCGCTATTTCCGCAATCATCCTGCTCGTGACACCGCAGTTCCTGCTCATCACGGTGCAGATCAACGAATTTGCTGAAAAGGGCTCCTACAGCCTGGCCTGCGCTTTTGCGACTATTCTGATCATCATCACCTACGGTGCCGTTCTGCTGATGAATCTGTTTACGAAATACTTCGGCACCAGCAGAAAGATCAAGGAGGATTAATCATGGGAAAAGTTAAAAAGGGTGTACGTCTGGATCATATTTCAAAGATCTATCAGGATCCAAAAACCGGTAAAGATTTTTACGCGGTGAAAGATACCTCTCTGGAGATTGAACCCGGCTCTTTTGTGACATTGCTTGGACCTTCCGGCTGCGGAAAGACTACGACACTGCGTATGATCGCCGGTTTTGAAAGCCCGGATGAAGGGGAAATCTATATCGGTGATGAGGCGATCAACGAGTTGACCCCGAACAAACGTGACACGGCCATGGTGTTCCAGAGCTATGCGCTGCTGCCGCATTACAACGTGTTTGACAATGTGGCGTATGGTTTGAAGCTGCGCAAAATGTCGAAGGATGAGATTCGGAAGCGAGTTTTGGGTATGCTGAAGCTTGTCGGTCTGGAAGGTATGGAAGGTCGTATGACGAACCAGCTTTCCGGCGGTCAGCAGCAGCGTGTTGCTTTGGCCCGTGCACTGGTGATCGAACCTTCCGTGCTGCTGTTTGATGAACCACTTTCCAACCTGGATGCCAAGCTCCGTGTAAGCATGCGTACCGAGATCCGCCGCATTCAGCAGGAGGTAGGAATCACTGCGATTTATGTGACGCATGACCAATCCGAAGCCATGGCACTTTCCGATAAGATCATTATTATGGAGAAGGGTGTTGTTGCGCAGATGGGCAATCCGCAGGAGATTTATTATCATCCGAAGAGCGAATTCGTTGCGGATTTTATCGGTGAGGCGAATTTCCTCCGCGGTACGATGACGGGACGGGATGGAAATTATGTGACGCTGAATATTGAAGGAAATTCAGTCAAAGCTGTCGGTGATCCCGGTATGGAAGCTGGAAAGAATTATACGATTGTTCTCCGTCCGGAAGCCGCGTCCCTTGCCGATCAGGGCGGTCTGCCCTGCACCGTTGTATTGTCCTGCTTTATGGGATCCTACCAGAATTATCATGTGATGGTCGGTGATACGTTGGTTAAACTTGAGGAACATAATCCGAAGAACAAGCGTATATATAATGTAGGCGAAAAATGCTGCCTGGTCTTTGAGCCGGATTCCGTCCATGTGCTGGAATCATAGACGTTTGTCACTTTTTATGATGTTAATCTGTCAGGTTAGTCAATAATATCATAACAAAATGCTTGAAATTATTTTGATATGGGGTATAATGTAATAGATATATGAGGAAAGCTTCTGTTTTCAATTCAGAAGCAAAGGGAGTGAATATGAAAAAATCTACTATTTTTGTTATTATGTTGGTTGCTGCGATGCTGTTGGGTATCACAATGGCAGTCTCAGCTGAGTCAAAGGGTGATCATTGGGCAAGCATCAATGTTGCTCTGAATAATCTTGAAGGTGCAATTGCTCGTGGCGACAAGAAAGCAGCAAATTCTGCGCTGGCTGATGTCCGTGTGAAGGTATATGCCGGTATGAAATATCTGACTTCCATCAATGCATATGATTCACGTGCAATGGAAATTATCAACTATGCGTCCCAGGCTCTTACAAGCAAGGATTATAAATATTTGCTGACTCAGGCACATGCTATGAATAACTTGGTATTTGGTACTGAAGTTACCGGTCAAGATAATCCCGTTAGCAGCCACAGTTAATTTATCTGAAAAATAAGTTTAGCCCGGATTTGATTATCCGGGCTTTTTTTTATAATATTTCAGTATCATTCTGTGCAGAAACTCATAAAAACAGGAACCGGTATGTTCCGGTTCCTGTCCTAAATCTCTTGCCTGACAGCTGCTTTATTCTCTGATATTCAAGTTTATTCTTCAGCTTTCGGCGCTTCGTGTTCGCAGTAGATGCAGCGGTAGATTTTCTTTTCCGGATCAGTCAAGCGAAACTCCTGAACAAGCTCCTGTTCTGTAGAAGTGATGCAGCGAGGGTTTTTGCATTTGATAATGTCTCTTACCCGTTCCGGCAGTGTGAGGTGTTCCCGCTTGCTCAGTTCACCGTTATGGATAATGTTGACTGTGATGCCCGGGTCAATGTAGCCGAGAATATCAAAATCCAAATCGATGACCTGACCGACCTTGATGATGTCCTTTTTCCCCATTTTGGGACTTTCGGCGTTTTTGATCATAGCAACGCTGCAGTCCAGTTTTTCCAATCCGAGAATCTTATAGATTTCCATACCGCGTCCTGCGGTGATGTGATCTAAAACGATACCGTCTTTGATTTGTCCGATGATCATGCGTTCACCTCCAGTAATTTCATGATGAGTGCCATGCGGATATATTTACCGTTTGCGACCTGTTTGAAATAAATTGCCCGCGGGTCTTTGTCAACAGCCACCGAAATTTCATTGACACGCGGCAGCGGGTGCAAGATAGAAAGGCTTTCCTTTGCATTGCGGAGCTTATCAGGTGTCAAAATATAGGTGTCTTTCAGCCTCATATAATCTGCTTCATTGAAGAAACGTTCACGCTGAACGCGGGTCATATAAAGAATGTCTAACTTCGGCATGGAATCTTCCAGGCTGGTTACTTCCTCATAGGGGATGTTGTTCTTTTCCAGAATATCGGTGATGATATAACGCGGGACCTGCAGCTCTTCCGGTGAAATCAGAATAAAACGGATGCCTTTGTACCGTGACATGGCGGAGATCAGGGAATGGACGGTGCGTCCGAATTTCAAGTCACCGCAGAACCCGACGGTCAGGTTTTCGAGTGTTCCCTTTTCCCGATAGATGGTCAGCAGGTCGGTGAGCGTCTGTGTCGGATGGTTGTGTCCACCATCTCCGGCATTGATGACCGGGACGCCTGCGGAACGGGAAGCTACCAGCGGAGCGCCTTCCTTTGGATGGCGCATGGCGATGATATCGGCATAGCAGCCGACGGTACGGACGGTATCTGACACGCTTTCGCCTTTGGATGTGGAGCTGCTTTTGCTGTCAGAGAAGCCGATCACGTTGCCGCCCAACCCGTACATGGCTGATTCAAAGCTGAGACGGGTGCGGGTGGAGGGTTCAAAAAACAGTGTTGCCAGGATCTTACCGCGGCATACATCGGAGTATTTTTGTGGATTATCGATGATATCCAGTGCTTTGTCTATAAGCTCCTGGATCTCCTCCGTGCTCATTTCCATGATGTCAATCAGATTGTTCATGCTTTTTCCTTTGTTTTGAGCTAAAAGCTATTAGCCGTTAGCAATCAGCTTTTAGCGGATAATTGATATTGGTTAGTGATTCGAATATCAATCGTATTTACAATTCCTAACCCCTAACTCCTGATTCCTAAATCCTAAATCGTATCTATTCAGAATCCGCAGTACCGCACATGGTGACAGGCACGCTTGTGTCGGCTAGTCCCCAAGTGCTTCGTACTGAATAGATACCCTAAATCTTACTTTCCGATCCAGCTTTCGTCGGATGGGTTGTTGCGGAAGGCGATCAGTCGCTCTACATCTTCGGGTTTGATATAGCCTTCTTCTGCTGCTACTTTGGTGATCACATCGAAATTTGTCAGCGAGTGATTTATCACATTTGCTTCCGCCATGCGATCCAGGCCTTTCTGCATTCCGTAGGTGAAGATGCTGACGATGCCGAGCACTTCCGCTCCGGCTTCACGGAGGGCGTCCACCACCTCGATCACACTGCCGCCGGTTGAGATCAAATCTTCCACGACAACGACCTTCTGACCCGGTTCCAGCTTCCCCTCGATGCGGTTCTGCCGTCCATGATCTTTGTTGCCGCTGCGGACGTAGCCCATGGGCATGTTCAGAAGGTGACCGGTGATGGCAGCGTGGGCGATCCCGGCGGTGGATGTGCCCATCAGCACTTCGGCTTCCGGGTAGTACTTGCGGACGAGTTCTGCCAGTCCGTTTTCAATGTCATCCCGGACGGCCGGGGCGGTCAGGGTCAGCCGGTTGTCGCAGTAAACCGGGCTCTTGATGCCGCTGGCCCAGGTGAAGGGCTCTTCCGGACGCAGGAATACCGCGCCGATAGAGAGCAGGTCTTTCGCAATTCTTTTTTCCATGAAATCTCCTCTTATTTCTGATTTCTTATTTTGAACAGAATTCATCCACACAGCGGCGGTAGGCAGCCACCGGGTCCTCCGCGGCAGTAATGGGGCGTCCGACGACGATGTAGTCGGAGCCAATTTCGCGGGCTTTTGCGGGTGTAGTGACACGCTGTTGGTCGCCGGCAGGTCCGTCCGCAAAGCGGATCCCCGGTGTTACGGTCAGGAATTCGCTGCCGCAAGCCTCATGAACCTTGCTTGCTTCCAACGGAGAGCAGACGACACCGTCCAGACCGGCTTCTTTTGCATTGGCGGCATACTTCATGACAACCTCCGCGAGCGGGCGGTTGATCAGCAGTTCATTTTCCATACGCTGCTGGTCAATGGAGGTCAGCTGAGTGACCGCGATCAGCAGCGGACGGGTGCCGTCAGGACGGGTGAGTCCTTCCACGGCGCCGCGCATCATATCCAGCCCTCCGGCTGCGTGCAGATTGCAGATATCTACATCCAGTCGGGATAATACGGACATGGCTTTTTTGACAGTATTGGGAATATCGTGAAGCTTCAAATCCAAAAAGATCTTATGTCCGCGGTTCTTGATTTCCCGGACAATTTCCGGTCCTTCCGCGTAGAAAAGCTCCATGCCGATTTTCACGAACGGTTTTTCATCCGTGAACTTGTCCAAAAAGGCGAAGGTTTGTTCCGCCGTTGCAAAATCGCAGGCAATAATGACGTCTTTTCCCATATTTCACTCCTAACTTTTAACTTCTAAATTCAAACTCACAACTTTTAACTTCTAACTACTAACTACTAACTACTAACTACAACTACTAACTTCTACCTTATACCTTCTAACCGTTCGATCCCATACCGGTCCATGACTGCCGGCAGATCGGCTATGATCTTCGGACAGACAAACGGATCTGCAAGATTGGCCGCGCCGATTTCGACAGCAGCGGCACCGGCTATCATCATTTCAAGAACATCCTCCGCGGAGGAAATTCCGCCCATACCGATCACAGGGATGGAAACCGCGTGGGCGACCTGCCAGACCATGCGCAGGGCAACCGGGAAGATTGCCGGACCGGAGAGACCGCCGGTGACGTTGGCGAGGATCGGTTTCCGGGTCTTGAGGTCGATGCGCATAGCCATCAGCGTATTGATAAGACTGATGCCATCCGCACCGGCATCTTCACAGGCACGGGCTATAGCCGTAATGTCCGTGACGTTCGGCGAAAGTTTCATGATGACAGGTTTGGTTGTGACTGCCTTGACAGCTTTCGTTACTTCAGCAGCCATTGCCGGATCGGTTCCGAAGCTCATCCCGCCGCCATGGACGTTGGGACAGCTGATATTGACTTCCAGCCAGCCGACCTGTGGTTCTTTATCAAGTTTTTCGCAAACGGAGGTGTATTCATCGATGGAAAATCCGCTCACGTTTGCCATCATCGGTTTATGAAAACATTTTGCCAGTTTCGGCAGTTCTTCCGAAATCACCGCGTCAACACCGGGGTTCTGAAGCCCGACGGAATTGAGCATTCCTGCTGGAGCTTCCGCGATGCGCGGTGTTTCATTGCCGAAACGGGGATGAAGGGTCGTCCCTTTACAGGAAAAGGAGCCCAGTATGTTGATGTCGTACAATTCAGCAAATTCATAGCCGTAACCGAAGGTGCCGGAAGCCGGGATGATCGGGTTATCCAGCTCAATACCACAGAGATTCACGCTCAGTCTTCCCACAGGATCTCTCCTTTCTTCAAAACCGGTCCTTCTTTGCAGATGCGCTTATAGCCCGAGATGGTGCGGCAGCTGCAGCCCATGCAGGCGCCGAATCCGCAGCCCATGCGTTTTTCAAAACTGAATTGGCCATCGGTCTTTGACGCGCGGTAGACCGCTTTGAGCATCGGTTCCGGTCCGCAGGTGTAAAAGTAGCTGTAATCCAAGTCCTTCATGGCATCGGTCACGAAGCCTTTGATGCCGGCACTTCCATCTACCGTGGTGATATAGGTTTCTACACCAAGCATGCGGAATTCATCCGCGTAAAATATCTCACTCGCGGTGTTGAATCCCAGGATCGCGCTGACTTTGCAGCCCTTTTGCAGGAGTTCATCCGCAAGGCTGAAAAGCGGCGGAACTCCGACACCACCGCCGATGAGCAGCGGCCGTTCTCCGGAGGGAGTAAGGTCATATCCATTGCCGAGGCCGATCAGCAGGTCAAGCTGTTCCCCTTTTTTCATGGTACTCAGCTGCTCGGTTCCTTTCCCGACGGTTTTATAAATGAGCGTCAGCATGGAACCGGACCGGTCGCATACGGAAATTGGCCGGCGCAGGAACTTTCCCTCTAATTTGATATTTACAAACTGACCCGGTGCCGTGATAGCGGATGTATTTCCGCCAAGCCGCAGCCGATATACTGAATCAGTCAGTGGTTTATTCTCAATAATCGTAAATATTTGTTGTTTCATAGTTCGTTTATCAGGTGTTAGGTATAAGGTGTTAGGTGTTAGGTATTAGGTATTAGGTGTAATTGATCACACCCTAAACCTACATCGTACATCCTACTTCCTACCTCCTACTATCTCCTATCTCCTCCGTCCTCGAAAACGCAGTTTCTCCTCCTGCCATGGTCATCACGCAGCGGCCTTGTACAGTCCAGCCTTCAAAGGGAGTACTGCGGCCTTTGCTGAGGAAGGTGTTAGGATCAATGGTATAGCTTTCATTCAGGTTGAACACAGTGAAATCAGCCGGCTTTCCTTCTGCCAATGTCTCCGGAAGGCCAAAGCGTTTCCGCGGATTGATAGACAGTTTTTCGATGAGCTGCTGCAGTGTGATCTCTCCTTTCAGAACAAGGTGAGAATAAAGCAGCGGAAAAGCAGTTTCCAACCCGACAATGCCCATCAGGCTGCCCTGAAGTCCTTTACTCTTTTCTTCCGCTGAATGAGGGGCATGGTCGGTGGCGATGATGTCGATCGTTCCATCACGCAGTCCCTCCAGCAAAGCTTGACGGTCTTCTTCTGAGCGAATTGGCGGATTCATCTTGAATCGTCCATTTTCTTCAAGCATGGAGTCATTCAGAAGCAGATAGTGCGGTGCGGTCTCGCAGCTCACATCCAGTCCTTCGGCTTTTGCTTTTCGGATGAGTGCCACACTTTCTTTGGTGGAGATGTGGCAGACATGATAGCCGCAGCCGGTTTCCCTGACCAGCTCCAGGTCCCTTGCGATCTGCCCCCATTCGGATTCAGAGCAGATGCCCTTATGTCCGTGAGCTGCAGCATATTCACCGTCATGGATGTATCCGCCGCGCAGCAGGCTGTTGTCTTCACAATGAGCGACGATCAGTTTTCCAAGGGCTTTCGCCTGAAGCATGGCTTTGCGCATCATTTCAACCCGCTGAACGCCGTGTCCATCATCCGAGAAGGCGATCACCTTTGGAGCCAGTCCTGCCATATCGGAGAGTTCTTCTCCTTTTTCACCCACGGTAATGGTACCGTAAGGGAAAACCGGGATCATCGCATCTTTCTCGATGATATCCAGCTGGACCTGAAGTTTTTCCGGGTCATCCGGCGTGGGGTTCAGGTTGGGCATGGTGCAGACAACGGTATAACCGCCATGGGCCGCGGCTTTTGTCCCGCTGGCGATCGTTTCCTTATAAGAAAAACCCGGCTCGCGAAAGTGAACATGCACATCAGCAAAGCCGGGAAAAATGGTGAAATCATCACCGGGAATCGTTATCTGATCGGAATCAGAAACATCAGTCCCAAAATACAAAAGCCTGTCGGAAATGGAAACACTTCCTCTGCGGAACGTTCCATCCTGATAGATGTTGACATTGGTAAACAGGGTTTGCAATGGAGCTCCTTCCCTATAAAAAAACTGCCTCCCACCAGGGAGTGCAGCGCATGAAAAACGGGCTCCTGGCCCGATGTAATTTCTCTGTTCGATCCCTGGCGGATCATTGTTTGACCTCTAAAAGTATATTTTATTTTCAAGGCTTGTCAATGGGAATGGTGACAGATTTATGATTCTTTTAATTGATAATATTATGTGATTATTAGAATCCTGAATGGATCCGGGTACAAAAAATTTCGCTTTTCAGATATAATATATATATCCGGTAACGTATAACCGGATAAAAATATAGGTGTATCTACATTCAAATAAGGAGAAGAATCTATGAAAAAGTTTTTTGTTTTCCTGTCAGCCTTGTGCCTGATGCTGATCGCCTTTGGTGCATTTGCTGAAACGACTGAGCCTCTTTCTGTTACACTGGATGTTCTGAACAGAGGCGCGGACGCATTTTATGGATGCGATGTGAATATTTCAATCAAAGATTTTATTGCTCTGGGCTTTGAATTCGGTGACGAATTTGACGTTGTCCTGGAAAATGATTTATATCGTTATGAATTTAAATCAGTTCCGTTCTATAACGGTTACTATACAAAAACGGGTGATCCGTTGCTCTGCGGTTATGGCTATGCCATTAAAGAAAACAGAGGAGAGGACTATCAGTACACAAGAACCGATTACCCCTATCTCCGTTTCTGCTTCAACAACAGAGAAATGTGGAACCTGCTGCACCTCACAACTGACATGAAATGCACGATTACACTCGTTGAAAAGGGCGGTTACGATTATGAACAGAAACTCGTTGGCGGTTTGACATACAGTAAGGATTTTGAAGACTACGAAGCCAAAAACGGAATTTCACAGGAAGAAGTTTTTGCCAACTTCAGAGCTGTCAAGTCCGATGCCATGAAAGAAAACGTTCTGTTCAGATCCGCATCTCTGTTTGACAATGCCAACAACAGAGCCCCCTATGTAAACGATCTGGCGAAGGCAAACGGAATCGATTATGTTTTGAACCTGGCTGACTCCCAGTCAAAGATCGATAAGTATAAGACCGATGACGTATGGTCGGAATTGGACTATTCACAGCAGCTTCTTGATAATGATCAGGTTTGTCTGATGGCGATGTCCGCAGCTTATGAAGGTGCGGCTTATCAGGCGGCGCTTGTACAAGGCCTTAACAGTGCACTGGCTCACAATGCGACAAAGATTCTGTTCCACTGCACAGAAGGAAAAGACAGAACCGGTTTTGTTGGCGTACTTCTGGAAGGTCTCTGCGGCGCTACCTATGATGAAATGCTGTATGATTACATGGTGACCTATGATAATTATTACGGTCTCACGGAAGAGTCTGACAAGACAGCTTATGATTATATTGTCGATCTGAAATTCAATGATATGATCAACTATCTTTTGACCTTTGATCCTTCCCTGGAAGCAATGGGTGACGGTACCTATGATTTGGCCAGCGTGACACCGGAAAATTACGCGGCAGCTGCCAGAAATCTTCTTGCGAAAGCCGGAATGAGCGAAGACAACCTCCAGGCTTTGACTGCATTGCTGAAGAAGTAAAGTAACAAATTTATTTGTTTTTCACTCGGCGTTCCACCTGTAAAAATCGGGGGAACGCCGATAACTTTTAATAAAAGGATATTATTTTGTGTTGTTACTGTTCAGTACCCGATGACGCACATGGGGACTGACACGCTTGCGCGGGCTGCGCCGCACAAGATGTCAGTCCCCACGTGCTCTGTTTTTTTATACTTAAAACCCGTCCAGCTTGCGCATTTCCTCTAAAATCTCTTCTTCGGACATTTCCGGGGCTTCACCGGCCAGGTCTTCGGGATCGAGTTTGTATTCTTCGCCGGGCATGAGCGGCTTCCCCGTTTCCGGGTCAAGGATGAAATCGCCGCATTCGTCGACCAGCGGGAGATGAGGCTCAAATTCGGGAAGGAGCAGAACGTCGGTCAGCAGTACGATGGCGGCAAAGCCGAACATGGTCCATAAGAACGCGTACAGCGGAAGGAAATGACGGTCGGTGTAGGTCAGGAACATCGGGAAGAAGTGGAAAAACAGGATGACCATCAGTTTAAACGGTTTTTTCAATGCCCAATAGAGGCTGTTGCGGAAAAGGTTTGGCAGTGTGTCGGAGAAGGCTGCCATGGTCGGGAACAGGTAAATCAGTCCGATGAAGAGAATCAGCCCCATCGCGTAAACGCCGTAACGCAGGCTTCCTATGAATCCGTCGGCCTGCTGGCAGATGCGGACGTTGAAATAGCCCATCACGATCAGGACGAGCGCGATGAGCCAGGCAATCGTGGCCTGCTTGAAATTGCTCGTAAACCCTTTCCAGAATTGTTTGAAGGGGTTGATGGCATCCTTGCTTCGCAGCATTTTGAACATGGTGTGGTGCAGTGCCACAAAGGCAGCGCCGGCTGTCACGACAGGCATGGAGAAAAGGATGAACATGATGTTGGCGGCAATCACAGTGCCGATCCGCGTCATGATGCGCCCGAATAAACTTTCGTTGCTGATGAGACCTTGAATTAGTTCATGCATGGCTAAACCTTTTTTTGTAAATATTCAGTATGTAAAAGTAAACAGATTTTCCCTTACCAGATCGTTTTTACTTTATACATTGGTATATATGAGTCTTTCGTGAGTATTGTTAGATTTTCTGTTATTGCTTGTGCAATTATTATTCTATCGAAAGGGTCTTTGTGTATGAATGGTAAAGTTGTAACAATCTGGCAATGTTCCGGTTTTATCGGAATCAATTCAATTTCATATTCTTTACATTTCGAATAAATTGCAAGAATTGGTTGAGCAAGATTGATTTTACCGAGGCTGCTTTTTATTGCCATTTCCCATAATGATGCTATGCTGATATAACAGGATTCACTGGATAAGATTTGAATCACAGTTGAGGATAATTCACTGCTGTCATAAAGTCCCCATAATAGAGTATGTGTATCGAGGAGAAACTTCATATATAGTCTTCAAATCCTTCCGGTGTATCATCAAAATCTTCAGCAATGTAATTCATTCCACCGGCAAACGCATCGAAAGGAAAATTCTTTTTTGGTTTGTTTTGTGCTGATTTATTGTTTTCTGTATAGAGAAAAAAGACAAAATCAGCCACTTCGTTTTGTTTTTCAAATGGCAATGTGTCGTACATTTCTTTTACGAGTTCAAATGGCATAATTTCACCTCTTTATTCTATTATAACACATGTGCTATTCAAAGATAAAGTTCAAAAAGACCTCTACCGCATCCAGACGGGTGGAACCGGAGGCGATGCCGAGTGCGGCGGATTCGGGATATATCTGATATTTCGTGACCAGCAGGCTGTCGCTGATGTCGATCCCAACCGGGATCGGCTCCGTAATCTCTGTTTCAATGTCCTCCGGCGGCGTGTACCAGATCAGCCTGTCCGCGTATTTTTCACGCAGAGCTTTACATTCCTCCAGATCCCAGCTCAGGAGACGGCCGCTTTGACCGAGAGGCGCCAGCTGTTCGGGCATCATCGTGATGAGGTCCAGCGTTCCGGTGTCTGTCAGGGCGACGAAATTGTTATAATACTCATTTCCCCGCGCCTGGTTGCGGTTGTAGTCAAAGTACATATTGGTGGAAAATTCGATCCGCTTTTCATTCAGATCGTACCCGGAATACGCTGCAAAATCCCGCCAGACGCGTGAATCATTTCCGGCATTGGCCATTGAGTTGGCAAAGACCGCGTAGATCCAATATTGCGGCGCACCGGCGAGGAGATGCGTAACGAGAAACCAGGCGAGCCAGATCACCCCGATGATGCCGAGAATGAAGATCCAGTAATACTGCCAGATATATTTGACAGCCTTTCCCAAACTCATCCCGGATAATTTTGTCCGCTCTTCCTCAAGCCACTCACGAAACGAAAGCCTTTTTTTCACTCTGGCGTAATCCTTTTATGTCCAAAAATTAACGGGACAGTCACCTTGCGGTGACAGTCCCATATCAAGACTGAGTTGTGGAATCGAATACAACTACTAACTTCTAACTGACAAATGCAGCTGCATGGCCGGATAGTCCCCGTGCATCACCGGGTAAGTGTAGCCGCCGTTCATCAGCGCAGCACCGGAGATGACTTTGTCACTCTCTTCGATGTGGTAATTCGCATTCGGGTCCAGGCCCTTGAAGCGGATATGCAGCGGTTCCGGGTTTGGCTGCGGACTGGTGATCACCAGATTGACAAGACTCTTCGATTTGTCTTCACTGACGATCTGCCATGCAGTGTAATAGCCTTTCGTGACATCGGTGAGGCGATAATAGCTGCCCTGATGGATCAGGACTTCATCCTGATGATAGCGTTGGATCTGTATGCGGATCGCTTCCTTGTCGCTTTCCGGCAGCTTTGTGAGGTCCAGTTCATAGCCGAACGCTCCGGACATGGCCACGATGCCGCGGGTGTTGATCGGAGTGGTGCGTCCGGTCTGATGGTTCGGGGCGGCGGATACGTGAGCGCCCATGGTGCTGACCGGGTAACCGTAGGAAGTTCCGCCCTGGATAATCAGGCGCTCAATAGCGTCCGTGTCATCGGAGAGCCAGATCTGCGGGGTGTAATAGAGCATGCCGGCATCAAAACGTCCGCCGCCGCCGGAACAGCCCTCGAACAGTACATCCGGGAATTCGGTTGTCAGGCGGTCCAGTAAGTTATAGAGTCCCAAAACGAAACGGTGGGAAACTTCGCCCTGACGGTCCGCAGGCAGCGCATGAGAGTAAACATCGCAGACAGAGCGGTTGAAATCCCATTTGATATAGGCGATGTTGTGTTCTTTCAACAGGGTCGAAAGGCAGCCGTAGAGGTAGTCAACGACATCCTTGTTGGACATATCCAAAACCAGCTGGTTCCGTCCGAAGGTTGGGGTTCTGTCCGGTGCGGAAAGAGCCCAGTCCGGGTGGGCGCGGTAGAGATCGGAATCTTCATTGACCATCTCCGGTTCGACCCAGATGCCGAACTTCATGCCCAATCCGTTGATCTTTTCGATCAATGAATCAAGTCCGTTGGGCAGTTTATCATAATTGACAAACCAGTCACCCAGACCGGCATTGTCATCATAGCGTGCGCCAAACCAGCCGTCATCAAGGACAAACTGGTCAATACCCAACGCGGCGGCTTCCTTTGCGAGCGCGTACATTTTGTCTTCATTCAGATCAAAATAAGTTGCTTCCCAGTTATTGATGAGCACCGGACGCTTTTCCAGGTGATGTTTGCCGCGGCAGACGTTGTGGCGGATGAAGTGGTGATAATTATGGCTCAGAGCGGTCAATCCATCGGCAAAAGAAAGGATCACTTCCGGCGTATGGAAGCTTTGACCGGGTTCCAGTTTCCAGGAGAAGTAGGTATCATCGATCCCCATTACCGCACGGACGCTGTTGATCTGGCTGTTTTCCAGTTCCGCTTTGAACCCGCCGGAATAAGCGAGCATCATGCCGTAACAGTCACCATGGTCTTCCGTAGCTTCATGGTCACAGACGATGATAAAGGGATTCTGCTGGTGACTGGATGTTCCGCGGGTGGAGCCAACCGTTGTGATGCAGTGTCCGATCGGCTGCCGTTCCGGCTGGCGTTCCATGGCGTGTTTGCCCCAGAAGTGCATCAAGTCCCAGTTCCCATGCGGCAGATCGAGGCACAGGGAAGCTGCCTTTTCCAGTGTGACCGGCGCTTTGCCGTCATTGCAAATTTCAGCATAGCGGGTAATGATATCCAGTTTTTCAAAAACGCCATAGTGAAGCTTCACGGTCAGACCGGTTACCTCATCGCGTAGCGTGACGATGAGAGTTTCAGCCTCATCTCCATTATCATAAGATGCCGGCAGTTCAGGAATGGCATATTTTCCTTTGCGGATCTCGTGCGAAACATAGTGGAATTGAGCAGCGCGGCTGCCGTCGGCATTGATCACTGCCACACTGTTCAGACGGAAATCTCCGACGCCGAAAGAGGTATATTCCTGCGGCAGAATGTCAAGAGAGAAATTCCGCTCTCTGCGGTACTGGATCGGATTACCGGAAAAAGCGTAATCAAAATCAATGATTTGATAGGACATGTCCTGTGCTCCGGTCCGGCTGCCGTAATGCAGGTGGCGGAGAATGCCAAGCTCATCAATGCACATCTGGTAACCGGTGTTTTCCGTTGTCAGGGTCAGCAAATTTTCCTGCCGATCGTATACAATACTCATAAATATTGCTCCTTCCCGCTTCGGTTCTGAATGCGGTAAAATTTTGGACTTATTCCGTATTTATCTTTGAATATTTTTGAAAATGTCAGCAAGTTGTCATATCCCACGCGTCTGGCGATATCCTGGATCTGCGCGTCAGTCTCCAGCAGCAGCTTGCAGGCGTAATTCAGCTTGCATTCCATCAAAAATTCCTGAGGTGAAATCCCCATTTTGGTTTTAAAGATTTTTGTCAAATAACTGCGGTTGATGCCAATGTTTTTGGCAACCTCCGCTATTTTTACGTTCGCAAAATTACTTTGGATATATATTACAGCCTTATCCACGTAGGTGTTTGTGGTGATGTCATTTTCATGACGGAGGTACGGCTGTTTCTTTTCTTCGGATTCAATTGCCAGTGACAGGAAAGATAGCAGCATAGAAAGACGCTGCAGATCATTGGCAAGGGTCATTTCCGGACGGTCAAGGATGTCCTTGACCCGGGCATAAAATTCCCGGGGGTCCGCGTAGCAGTCACGCCAGTTCACGCCGGGGCGCAGTCCTATGTTTTCAATATATTTCGCGGCTTTATAGCCGTCAAAGGTCATCCAGCAGTAGGTCCAGGGCTCAAGCTCGTCGGCACGGTACCAGGTCTGTTCCCCGGGTTTGGTCACGAACATCTGCCCGCGGTGCAGTGGGTAGGTCACGCCGTTGACATTCAGAACTCCGCGGCCGCTGAGGATCACATGCAGGTGATAACCGGACCGGTTTTCGCAGTTGAATTCATAGCCGGGCAGGCATTGTTCAACACCGCAGAACGTCAGATAGATATCATCTGTCTGCTTTTCGTGATAAACCAGGCAGCGGTAATAATTTGTCTCATAAAGAGCTGATGTTTTTTCTGAATTCAAGCGCATCTTTTTTTGTTAAAGTTTCCGCCGGAAGTATGATTTCATGCCTCCGGCGGAATGTCTACTATATAATAACTACTAACTGTAGTATTACAGCTTACCACCGGAGGTGGCGATACCTTCAACGAACTGCTTCTGGAAGATGATGTAGATCACGATCATCGGGACAACTGCCAGGACAGCGGAAGCCATCATGGTCGGGTAGTTGTTTCCATATTGACCCTGCATCTTTGCCAGACCTGCGGAAAGGGTAGTGGTCTGGGAGTTCGTGCAGACGATCATCGGCCACATCAGATCCTTGAATGCGAACAGGGCGGTGAAAATGCCCAGAGAAACCATGGAGGAACGGGTCAGCGGCATCATGATGTTCAGGAAACGCTGACCGATGTTGCAGCCGTCAATCGCAGCCGCCTCTTCCAGGTCTTTCGGCAGACCCTGATAGCCTGTTTTCAGCAGATACGTACCGAACGCTGTCACCAGGCCCGGGAATACCAGACCCATGGTCGTGTTCAGCCAACCCAGCTTGGAAACCATGACATACTGTGGGATGATGAAGATCTGTGACGGGATCATCATCTGGATCAGGATCAGGGAGAAGAAGAAATTCTTTCCCGGGAACCGCAGACGGCCAAAGGCGTAGCCGGCCATGGTTGCCGTCAGACAGGCAAATACCACACGGAGGAAGATCATCAGCAGTGTGTTCTTATACAGGATCAGGAAGTTATAGCTTTCCCAAACCTCCGCGAAGTTTTCCCAGTGCCAACCGTGAGCGGGGAAAATATAAAACGGATCAACAGAAATCGCTTCCTGGTTGGTCTTGAGGGCCGTCAGGATCATCCATGCAAAGGGGACGATCATAATGAACGCCATGATGACCAGGATCACATACATGATGATCTTATTCAGTCTGGCTTGTGCGCGTGCGCTTTCCATAATATGATCTCCTCCCTTTTAGTTGTAGAAAACGAACTTCTTCTCTAACTTCTGCATGATGACAGTCACGACCATGATGAAGGCAACAAGGACGAGAACGACTGCCGCACCCAGGCCTTTATTGTTCTGGGTGAACGCATAGGTGTAGAAAAGATAAACGAGAGACTGCACACTCTTCAGAGCGACATTGGTCTTGTCCATGACCATGAACATCAGGTCAAAGACGGTCAATGCGCCGATCAGACGGGTCTGGACAATGAAGAAGGTCGTGGGGCTGAGAAGCGGCACGGTGATGTGGAAGAACTGGCGGATGCCGGTGGCGCCGTCAATTTCCGCGGCTTCGTAGTAATCACCCGGAATTTCCTGCAGACCGGAGATGAACAGCACCATGTTATAACCGATAACGGACCAGACGCCGATGACACCGATGGAGATCCAGGCGATCTTCGGGTCGGAGATCCAGGCAATGTTGGTGTGGAAAATGTTGTTCAACAAACCGAATTGCTGGTTGTAGAGCCATTTCCAGACCATAGCGACGGCTGCCGGGGCGCAGACCATCGGCAGGAAGAAGATGGTGCGGAAGACGGATGTTCCTTTCAGTTTTTTGTTCAGGAACACAGCCAGAACCAGGGCGATCACAACACCGGGGATAACCTCGATGAGTGCGTATTTTATCGTATTCAGCAAAGACTGCCAGGTTTCGCTTGCGGAAAGAACCTTTTGGTAATTTTCAAACCAGACGAATTTTCCGCTGCGTCCGAAGGGGTCGGATTTGAAGAATGACTGCCAGACAGTGTTGATGGCGGGATAAAAGTTCAGGATGATCAAACCGATCATGGTCGGGGCAATGAATGCCCATGCCCATTTGGCTTCTGTTTTTTCCGCTGCTGTCATTTTTTTCAGGGAAGGTTCGTTCATGATCCTCCTTTATGATGAATGGAAAACTTGAGTCAACCGGGACGTTTCCTTTTACCTGATTCTATTGAGTCAAAAGGAAACGACATGATTGACTCAATAAAGATTGGTTGGGGGCTTTTGACCCCCAACCAAATTATCGCGTGTTATTGATTAGTAACCCTGAGCAATGGCATCGCGGATGATGGCAGCGGCGTTGTCGCAAGCCTTTTCCATGATGGCGGGATCTTCAGGATTCTGCCATGCATCCAGGAATGCACCGGCCTGCTGGATGGGGTCTTCCCAAACAGTGGTCATCTTGGTGTACGGGCGCATGTAGAGGGAGAAGTTTTCAGCTTCGAGGAACGGGGTGATGTCCATACCCGGGAAAGCGTTGGCGAAAGCTTCGGAGATACCCGGCATACCGGCCATGGTGATACCCAGTTCAGCCTGTTTGACCTGCTGTTCTTTTGCGCAGAACCAGGAGATGAGGGAGTAGGCAGCGTCCGGATTGGCGGTGTTGAAAGCGGCAGCCCAGCCAAGACCATTGTAGCAGGACCAGCGTTCTTCCGGATCGGCCTGACCGTTGCCGTTGACGTCAGCGTACGGCAGCAGAGCCCATTTGTAATCTTCATGGCTTTCAGCCTTGTAGAAGGAAGTGATCATCCAGGAACCCTGAGTGATCATACCGACTTTGTTGGACTGGAACAGGGAATCGGTACCGGTTTCGGCAACGACAGACTGCGGAGCACCGACGGTCAGGAGCTTGCGGACCATTTCCATACCGGCTTTGCCTTCCGGAGAGTCGATGGCGGTGCTGTCATGGGTGTCGGAAACGATATTTCCACCGTAATCATAAACGACATTGTACCAGCCGTCCTGGTTGTTGGAAGTGTTCACAGCCATACCGTAGACGTCACCATTGGATTTTTCGGTGATCTGTTTGGCAGCTTCATACATATCTTCCCAGGTCCAGTTGTCGGTCGGGTATTCCACACCGTATTTGTCGAAGATGGCGCTGTTGTACAGCAGGGCGATGGTGTCGTGGTCCTTCGGCAGGGCGAAGACTTTGCCATCGGAGTCGCGGGTGTAGAGGTCAACGATACCCTGATAGTAGTCGTCAAGGTTGATTGCATCATCTTTGGCGACATAGTCTGTCAGGTCCAGAAGCAGGTCGTAGTCCATGTACATCTGGGCAGTGTTGGAGTGCATCCAGAAGACATCCGGCAGGGTGCCACCGGAAGCACCGGCGCTGAGCAGTGTCCAATAGTTGTCCCAGTCAACAACTTCGACTTTGACATCGATACCGGAGGTCTTAGACCATTCATCAGCGATCTGCTGAATACCGGGCTGCTGGTTGGAATCCCAGACAGAGACAGTCAATGTCTCAGCGAAAGCAGCGCTGACGGTCAATGCCAGCATCAGTACAACCAGAAGGGCAATAGTGCGTTTCATGTTACAAAAACTCCTTCAAAAATATTGTTCCGGCCTCCCTTGGAGAACCGTGATTACCGATTGCATGCAATCAGTTTGATACCCATGTTGAATGTATCCAACACAGGATACGACTTGTTGTTAAATTTACTACTGTATGGAAAAAATGTTGTATAGAAAAATGTGAACTAATGATGGGTAAATGTGACTATTGGATTTTTGTGCAATATTTGTTCCGTATTAAATTCCTCGTAAATAGTGACATTAATCATGATAAATGTCACAAATTGCAAAAAAACGTCATAAAAATTATCTGACATTAAATTAATCAGAAGCGACATTATTCTATACCACTTCTTTCTATATATCGATAAAATTTAAACACCGTGTAAATCTAATTTAAAACACTGCACGGGAATACACGTGGTGCCCGCTCACTCCACTCTATGACGGGCGCTGATCGGAAGAGGAGGTTTATTTACCGTGAGGCTCGCGGTGCGGCAGCGTGGAGACCTGCCGTAATGCGGATCGTTCCATTCAGCGGACGGCCGCGAGATGACCCCGCGTGGGCAGGATCATCAGAGTCAAGCTTATGTCCGAAGTATTGATCAAGAATATGAAAAAGGTCTACGATAACAAAGTGACCGCCGTACATGATGTGAATCTTCACATTAAAGATAAGGAATTCATCGTTCTCGTCGGTCCGTCCGGCTGCGGAAAGTCCACCACACTGCGTATGGTTGCGGGTCTGGAAGATATTTCCGGCGGTGAGCTCTATATTGATGGACACCTGATGAACGATATCGCTCCGAAAGACCGCGACATCGCCATGGTTTTCCAGAACTACGCGCTTTATCCGCACATGTCCGTCCGTGACAACATGGCTTTCGCGCTCAAACTCAAGCGCACACCGCAGGACCAGATCGACAAAAAGGTGAAGGAAGTCGCCGAGATCCTTGACATCACCCAGTACCTTGACCGCAAACCGAAGGCTCTTTCCGGTGGTCAGCGTCAGCGTGTCGCCATCGGCCGTGCCATGGTCCGCGATCCGAAAGTCTTTTTGATGGACGAACCGCTCTCCAACCTGGACGCGAAGCTGCGCAACCAGATGCGTGCTGAAATCATCAAGCTGCGCAAGCGCATCAACACCACATTCATGTACGTTACTCATGATCAGACTGAGGCCATGACCCTCGGAGACCGCATCGTCATCATGAAAGACGGTTACGTCAATCAGATCGGTACACCGCAGGAACTCTTTGATAAGCCCGTCAACCTCTTCGTTGCCGGTTTCATCGGTATGCCCGTGATGAACTTCTTCGCCGACAGCAAACTGCTGCTTGAAAATGGCAAGTATTTTGCCCAGATCTACGGCGAAAAATTTGAACTGAGCGAATTCCAGCAGAAGGCTTTGAAAGCCAATAACCAGAAACCCTGCGATATCGTTGCCGGTATCCGCCCGCAGTATATCACTGTCGGCAAGGGCAACCTTTCCGCGACCATCGAAGTGAGCGAAATGATGGGTACGGAATACAACATCCACGCCCGCTGCGGTGAAGATGAAGTCGTGATGGTGATCCCGACCATGGGCCTGAAGACTGATGTCTCCATGGGTTCCAAGGTGAACTTCACAACCATGCCGGAACTTATCCAGCTCTTCGACAAGGAAACCCAGCGCAACCTGATCTGGTTTGATGAAGAATCCAGCGCAGCCAACGCTCCGGAATGCAAGCGGTATAATTTCTGAGTTAGAAGTTAGAAGTTAGAAGTTAGAAGTAAATTTGCAGCCCCGAAAGAGCTTATTTTCTTTCGGGGTTGTGTTATGATGAACAAAGTGAGGGTCGTTCCTTCATAGAACAGTCCCCAGTGGCAAAATAGAGACTTGCAAATGAAAAATATTGAAAGAATGAAACAGGGTTTGGTTTATATCTCCGATGATGAGATTTTTGAAACGCAAAAGCATGCCAGGCGGCTGACGCAGAAGCTGAACACTATCGATCGGTCAGACTTTGACGGGATCAAAGCTATCGTAAAGGAACTGTTTGGCAAATCCGAAGATGCTTTTGTGAATCCGCCCTTTTATTGTGATTACGGGAACCGCATCGAAGTCGGGAAAAACTTTTTCGCCAATTACAACTGCACGATCATCGACACCGGCATGGTCCGGATCGGCGACAACTGCCAATTCGCACCGAATGTAGGCATCTATACCGCTGGGCATCCCGTCCATCCCGCGACCCGCAATACACTCTATGAATACGGCTTCGACATCACCATCGGCGACAACGTCTGGATTGGTGCCAATACCGTGGTCCTTCCCGGAGTCACGATTGGTTCTAACACCGTCATCGGGGCAGGCAGTGTGGTCAACCGCAGCATCCCGGAATGGTCCGTTGCCGCCGGAAATCCCTGCCGTGTGATCCGTCAAATCACCGAAGCCGACCGCAGCAAATACTTCGACGGCCGCGAGATCGACCCCGAAGCCTGGGCTCACATCCTTACCATCCAGGAACAGGAAGCGGACGATAAAAAATACCCTTCACGATAAAAATATTAAACTGACAACTAACATATTCTTGAAAATTGAAATAAAACCCGAAAATCAACATCCTTATTTCAAGTTATAGTATAAACTTGAAATAAGGATGTATAATTATACATATTATTTCAAGTTCAGGAGTCTGCAATGGAAAACAGGGCGGGAAAATACAGAACAAATCTAAGCGGAGAAACAGCTTACCGGTCATTTATTCCGGCCCCGTTGCCGCCCGTTCCTCCGATCAATATGGATAATGAGATGATTGCACTTCTGGTAAAAGCAAACCAACAGCTTTCTGTTCTGGAGAATGTTTCCGGCAGAATACCGAATATGGATCTTTTTGTTTCCATGTATGTTCGCAAAGAAGCACTGATGTCATCTCAGATTGAAGGAACCCAGGCAACGCTTGAAGATATTCTTGACCCGAATCTCTCCGCCAATATAAACCGGGATGCTGCAGACGTGGTCAATTATATTAAAGCTGTTAACTTTGCCATTCAAAGAATGCAGACCCTGCCTTTAAGCAACCGTCTTCTGCGGGAAACGCATGCTGTATTAATGCAGGGTGTCAGGGGACAGGAAAAAAATCCGGGAGAATTCCGGAGATCTCAAAACTGGATAGGCGGTGAGGGCAGTACACTGAAGAATGCACGCTACATCCCACCAAACCCTGAGGATATGTCTCTGGCTCTTTCTGATTTGGAAAAATATATTCATACAGACGATTCAATTGATGTTTTAATCCAGACAGCGCTGATCCATTATCAATTTGAAACAATACATCCTTTTCTTGATGGGAATGGGCGGATAGGCAGGCTTTTGATCACGCTGTTTCTGATGGAGAAACAGGTAATGACTTCGCCGGTACTTTATATCTCTTATTTTTTGAAGAAAAATCGGATCGAATATTACGATCGCATGAGTGAAGTACGGGTAAAAGGAAATTATGAGCAATGGGTCCGCTTTTTTCTTGAAGCAGTTTATGAATGTGCGAAAAATGCCGTAGAGACAGTGGACTGTTTATCGCATCTGCATGAGATAAACGAAGGCGCGATCAAACAACTTGGCCGTTCATCAAAGAATATTCTGCAAATTTTTCATTACCTCGAAACAAATCCGATCATAGAAATCAAAAAAACAGCTGATATCCTGAATCTGTCCTTTAATACGGTATCTTCCGGAGTAAAAAAACTTGTCGATATGAATATTCTTGTAAAATTCTCTGATACAAAACGAAACAAGCTTTTTTATTACAAGGAGTATCTTGATTTTCTCAGAACAGGAACGGAATAAACAACATTATTCTGTTTCCGCGTTCAGCGGGAAACATGTTGCAATAGCAATTTGAACTTTTCAAAAATCCTTAGTATAATGATAGATGGTTGTAATATATCGCGTAATTACACGGAGGATGCTTGAGAGAAACTGCCATCTTGGAGATCGGACAAATACCTGTCGCTGACCACTGGGACAAAAGTCTGCTGGAAATTGCCGGTGAACCGGTGCTGCAGATTTTTGAAAAGACCGGCCTGAATAACGTCGACAGTGTATTTTTCGGCAACATGCTTTCCGGTGCGGTCAATAATCAGCTGCACCTGGGGTCTTATCTGGGAGACTGGCTTGGCGCCCGTCATACGGAAGGCATCCATGTGGAAAGCGCTTGTTCCTCAGGTGCATCCGCGTTCCGTCAGGCACTGATGGCGGTCGCTTCCGGTGATGTGGATACGGCTATCGCGGTAGGCGCTGAAAAGATGACCGATTCCCCTGCCGAAGAGATCACCGCGGAACTTGCTACGGCAGCCGATTCCGAATATGAGCGGGATATGGGCGTTACCTTCACAGCGATGAACGCCATGCTGATGCGGCGCTATATGAGTGAATACGGCTGGAAGCGCGAGAATTTCGCCAACTTCTCCGTGAATGCCCATGCCAATGCCGTGCACAACCCGAACGCACGTTTCCGCAAAGCCATCAGCAGAGAGACCTATCTGCGTGCGGAAATGGTCAACGATCCGGTGAGCGTGATGGATGCTCCGCCGGTCGTAGATGGTGCGGCAGCCGTGCTGATCGTTCCCTGGGATCATGTCCGGGGACAGTTGGGCGTTGTGCGGATCCTCGGTTCCGGTGCGGCGACCGATACAGTCGCGCTGCATTCCCGGAAAGATCCGCTGTGGCTGAGTGCGGTGGAAAAGTCTGCCAAACAGGCCTATGCGCAGGCAGGCCTCGGTCCTCAGGATATTGACCTGTTTGAGGCACATGACGCCTTCACGATCATCAGCGCGCTGAGCCTGGAGGGCTGCGGATTCGCTGAACGGGGCAAGGGTCCGGAACTGGCCGACAATGGCGAAATCATGCTGAAAGGCCGCATCCCGATCTCCACCCGCGGCGGACTGAAAGCCCGCGGACATCCGGTGGGAGCCACCGGTCTTTATCAAATTGTTGAAGCGGTCCAGCAGCTGCAGGGTATTTGCGGTGAGGGACAGGTTGAAAATGCGAAGATCGCCATGACGCAGAACATCGGCGGTCTGGGTACGAATGTAATTACTAACATTTTTTCCCTATAGGAAAAAATGTTGTCAGTTAATCGTTAAAGAAGAGGTGTAAATTATGGAATTCCACATTTCCGGCAGAGCAAGAAAACGCTATGACTTTTCTGACAAGCTGTTCACATACAACGGCAACGTGGTCTTTGCGGATCTCCGCGCAGTCCGCGAATTTACGGCAAAGATCAATGTTGTCCGCGCAAAGGAAGGCAAAGAACCCATGTCCATCGGCGAAATGAACGCCCTTGGACTGCTTGACGAGATCATGCACGCCTTTCTGGAACAATACCGCAAGCAATATGCGCCCCGCCTGAATGTGGACGCCTATGACTGGCTGGACGCGCACATGGGCACGGAAAAACTGGAAGAAGTTCTCCGCTCTTTCTGTGAAGAATTTCCTCCGCTTGCCGTCATTCAGAACAAACAGACCGTCGCGGAATATCTTGACACCAACGACCCGCAGGGGCTCAAAAACCGTTACGACACCATCGAAGAGCTGCTGATGCTCTGGATCACCAACCGCAACCCCGCGGCTGTGCGGCTTGCCGGTGAGCTTTTTGATGAAACACCTCTCATCGAAAAATGCGATTATAACAAAGCGATTCTGCAGCTGGACGGATTCGCCCGCACCCAACCACCGATTGAGGGCATGTCCTTTGTCGACTACCTCCGCCAGCCTGCCATCAAACACCCGGATTCCCTCTTTGATCAGCTTGACTACATCCGCCGTCACTGGGCTGCCATTCTCGGTGATTTCCTGCGCCGGCTGCTGATGAGTCTGGATATCATGCGTGAGGAATACAAACAGCACGGCTTTGGCGGTCCCGGCGAGACACAGGTGCCGACCTTTGACGGCATTGACCCGGATTACGAGAACTTCAGCGCCGATTCCGAATGGATGCCGCGCCTCGTCATGATGGCGAAGAACACCTATGTCTGGCTGGATCAGCTTTCAAAGAAATACGGACGTGAGATCCGCCATCTGAACGACATTCCGGATGAAGAGCTGCAGGCTCTTGCCGATGAAGGCTTCACCGGTCTCTGGCTCATCGGTCTGTGGGAACGTTCACAAGCCTCTCAGACTATCAAGCAATGGTGCGGCAATCCGGAAGCACTGGCTTCTGCTTACTCCCTTAAAAGCTATGACATCGCCATGGACCTCGGCGGAGAAGAAGCTTTCCAGAACCTGAAATGGCGTGCCTGGCAGCACGGCATCCGCATGGCGTCTGACATGGTGCCGAACCACATGGGTATTGATTCCGATTGGGTGCTTTATCATCCCGACCGTTTTCTTTCCCTGCCCTACTGTCCCTATCCGCAGTACGGGTTCAACTGCGGCAACCTTTCTCCGGATCCCAACATCGGTATCCGCATCGAAGACCATTACTTCAACCAGACAGACGCGGCCGTTGTCTTCCAGCGTATCGACTATAACACCGGCGACACCCGCTACATCTATCACGGCAACGACGGGACATCAATGCCCTGGAATGACACTGCGCAGCTGAACTATCTCAATCCTGAAGTACGCGAGACCGTTATCCAGACCATTCTCGAAGTTGCCCGTCACACCCCGATCATTCGTTTTGACGCGGCCATGACCCTGGCCAAGAAATCCATTCAGCGGCTCTGGTTCCCGGAACCCGGCAGCGGCGGCGATATCGCTACCCGTTCCGAACATGGCATGACCAAGGAAGAATTTGACCGGGCTATTCCGGAAGAATTCTGGCGTGAAGTCGTTGACCGGGTCGCCGCGGAAGCACCGGACACGCTGCTCCTTGCGGAAGCATTCTGGATGATGGAAAACTATTTCGTCCGCACGCTCGGTATGCACCGCGTCTACAACTCCGCCTTCATGAACCTGCTTCGTGACGAGGATAACGGACGCTACCGCATGGTTCTCAAAAACACGCTCGAATTTGACCCTGAGATCCTCAAGCGCTATGTCAACTTCATGAACAACCCGGATGAAAAGACCGCCATTGAACAATTCGGCTCCGGTGACAAGTACTTCGGTATCTGCCTGCTCCTTTCCACCATGCCCGGCCTGCCGCTCTTCGGACACGGCCAGCTGGAAGGCTTCGGTGAAAAATACGGCATGGAATACAAGCGTGCCTATTGGAATGAACAGGTCAATCAGGGATTGCTGGACCGCCATCGCCGGGAGATCTTCCCGCTCCTGCACCAGCGCCGGCGCTTTGCGGAAGTCCGCAATTTTGTCCTGTACAACTTCGCCAACAACTACGGGAATGTAGATGAAAACGTTTACGCTTACTCCAATTATGGCGAAAACTACCACTCACTCATCGTTTACAACAACCGTTATGGTGATACAGAAGGCTTTATCAAACAATCTGTCACCTTCGCGCGCAAACAGGGTGACAACAAGGTCATGACCTCCACCACCCTTTCTGAAAGTCTCGGGCTCCATCCGGATTCCGAATACTTCCTCATTCTGCACGACCACATCCGCGGACTCAATTACATCCGTTCTTCCGAGCAGGTTTGCCGTGAAGGTCTCTTCATGCGGCTGCATGCTTATGAATATTACGCATTCAATGACGTTTACGAAGTCCGTGATGATGAACAGCACACCTGGCGCCGCCTCTTCGACTATCTTGATGGTGACGGCGTAACCGATATTCAGGAAGCTCTCGAAGAGATTCGTTTCGGCCATATCCTGAACCCCTATCGCAGCACCTTTGACGGGAACAAACTCCGCTGGCTGCACAACGGCATCGGCGCCAAGATCCGTCCGGAAACCTGGAATGAGCTGCGGAACGGGACATGGAATGATTTTGAGAATCTCTCAAACGCTTTCCGCGGTCAATACGGCTGGCCGGAAACGAAGGGAAATGCGCTCTTCAATCTGTATATCAGTGGAATTGCCGCGTTCCTAAAGGATCCTCACATGGTTCGTATCCCGGGTATGGAGCAAAATGCCAATGCCGCAAGAGCCATTTCTGAGATCATTCACACCAAACCCGCTCTCTGGATCGCGGAGCTTATTGCTGCTCAGGAACGTCTTCTCACAGAGGACCTGGTCCCCGATCGTCCCAACATTCACGAGAAATGTCATCTCACCAAGACACTTATCCGCTGTCTGAAGGATGCTGATCTTTACGATATCTCTCCCGCCGAACAGGCTGAACTGATCCAATGGCTTTACTTCCATCTGGATGATATGAAGGAGTGGTCCACCAGCACGCTTGATAAGGATCTCGATGAGCTTCTTGAACAGGGCGATACCATGCGCCTGCTCAAGACTAACTATTATGACCGTGTCACCTGGTTCAATAAGGAAGCAGCGGAAACCCTCGCCGACCTGGTTCGCATCAGCGGGTATTACCTCAGGATCTTCGACCCAGCCGGCAGCATTGCACAGCAAATCGAAGACACACTGCTCTTCGAAAAAGCTGCCAATCTTTTGGAAGAGCGCATCGCTCAGGCTGATTACCATTACGACCGGCTTCTGACGGAAGAACCGGAAGAAGAGTCAGAAGAAGAACCGGAAGATAAAGAAGAAACCAATTAGGATAAAGCACACGGGCCGGTCCTCTGCCGCGGCGAAGTCCGCACAGAGGACCGGCATCCGTGCTGCGGCTCCGTATAGCTCGGGACAGTTGCCTTTGGCAACAATCCCTTAGCGTAAGAAACAAGAAACCCTATGATCCTCGTAACCGGCGGAACAGGCTTTATCGGGCGTATCCTTGTCAGTCACCTCGTGACCCTCGGATACCCTGTCCGCCTGCTGCTGAACCCATCCCGCAGCTATCCCAAGCTTCCACGAGGCGTCTCAGTCGAGGTCGCCATCTCCAGCATGAATGATGAGCGTAACCTCCGCGCTTCCATGAAGGATATCGACACCGTCATTCACCTTGTCGGAACCGAATGGAAAGGGATCCACGCGGAATATGAAGAGGTCGATATCCGCGCCGCGAGAATGTTTTCAAGCGTAGCAAAACAAATGGGCGTGGAGCGGTTCATTTATCTCAGCCACATCGGAGCGGAACGAGCCTCTGCCTATAATCTGTTCCGCGCGAAAGCCATCGCGGAGGCCTCTATTAGGGAAAGCGGCGTTCCCTACACGATCATCCGCAGCGGTATTGTCTATGGGGAAGGTGACCATTTTACCACCGCACTGCGGGATTTTGCGCTCAAAACCCGCGGACCCCTGCTGATTCCCGGCGGTGATCCCACGCTTATCCAGCCAATTTGGGTCGAAGACCTGATCACCGCGATCATGCTCTGCATGGACGATGAAAGTACATTGAATCAAACGGTATATACCGGTGGCATCGAAACCTTCACCTTCCGGGAATGCCTGGAACTGGTGTTGGAAACGATCCATAAAAAGAAACGGATCGTCTCTGTTCAGGCGAATCTTTTACGCTCCATCTATATTGCCAATGAGCAGTGGTTTCCGAACAGGATCCCCATGTATTTCTGGCTGGATTACATGGCAGAGGACAGGATCGCAGCGTTGGATATTCTCCCGCGTGAGTTCGGTTTGATGCCGACACGCATGACACAAAATCTGGCTTATTTGAGGGAAAAGTGAGAACTTTCATTCGTACAATTCTGCATTTTATCGCAAACTGGTTTTTCAACTCAGTTTGTCTTTATGCCTGTACGCGGTGGCTTCCCGGGATGAATCTCAATCCTCAGCCGGGTGTTCCCTCATACCTGCTGGTGATGGAACTTGGTCTGGTTTTGACCATTATGAACACGATGCTGCGCCCGATCCTGCTAATGCTGCTGCTCCCTTTGAACGCATTGACGGTAGGGCTGCTCTCCATATTCCTCAACGGTATCTTTATCTTACTGTTGGACAGGTTTTCAAATTCCCTTGAAGTGTCAGGTTTTTGGGTTGGGATCGCTGCGGTCTTTATATTTGCCTTTCTGAACATGATCCTTCAAACCCTTATTCCCATTGACGATGACATCATCTATTACAGCATTATCGGCCAGCGTCGAGCGGCAAAAAACAGCAGAAAATCCAACTCCAAAGGGATCGTTATGCTGGAAATTGACGGGTTGTCCTACCCGCGCCTGATGTCCGCTGTCGAAAACGGCCGGATGCCCTTTTTGAAGGACCTGCTGCTCTCCGGCTCGTTCAAAGTGCAGCCTTATGACTGCGCGATCCCGTCTCAGACCTCATCCTGCCAGGCCGGGATCATGTACGGACGCAACGAAAACATCTGTGCCTTCCGCTGGTATGATAAGGAAAACCGCCGTGTATTCAGCTCCAGCAATTCACAGGATGCCGCGGATATGGAAACGATGCTGTTCAAAGGAGAAAAGCCAAGCGGAATTTTGAACAACGGGATGAGCGTGAATAACATCATCTCCGGAAATGCCTCCGAGAATATTTTCACAATATCCCGATTGCTTCCCGGCAGCAGGGAAGAGATGAATAAATTAAACCGGGACATGTTCTTCTTTTCGCTGCGTCCTTATCTGCTGACAAAATCGCTTTTGCTGACCTTCCTTGACGCAGGACGTGAAGTGCTTACCTATTTTTGGGACTATATCCGGAACAAGAGACCCCGTCTGAACCGCCTGAAAGGGTTTTATCCTATTGTCCGCGGTGCAACCAACATTCTGCTGCGGGACCTTTCCACAGCCATGATTGCAGATGCAGTTGCCGAGGGTAAGGAAGCTGTTTATACGACGTTCCTCGGGTATGATGAAATTGCCCATCATTCCGGTCCGGACAGTCATGAAGCGATCAATGCCCTGGGTGGTATTGACCGCTCTATCCGTAAAATTTATGAGGCGATTCAAATCACCAACGCCCGTCAATACGAGATGGTCGTCCTTTCCGACCATGGACAATCCTACGGTGCGACATTTAAACAGCGTTATGGGATCTCTCTTTCGGATTATATCAAAAACCTCGCAGACAGGGCTTCCCGTTCCGGCGAGGCACTGAAGGTCGTCAGTGTGGAAGATAATGACGACAACAGCGCAAACGTTGTCGCGGTCCTGAACGCATTGGGCGGAAAAAAAGAGAATAGCCTGATCCAACAGACAGCCGGAAATCTGGAAAATGTCATCAACGAGACAGAAAAGGATGCTATTGAAAAGGCAGAGAAGGAAGTCAATGATATTATCGTCCTTGCCAGCGGCAACCTTGTCAACGCTTATTTTCAGGACAAAGAGAAACGGCTGACTTATGAGGAAATTGACACATATTATCCCGGCCTTGTCTCAGAACTGTCATCACACCCGGGGGTGGGAACGGTTTGCGTTCATACAGAGGAAGGCCCTGTTGTGTTTTGCAGTGAAGGCAGCCGCAATCTGCGGACCGGTGAAATCAGCGGGACAGATCCGCTGGTTATGTATGGAAATCCGGAATTGCGTGCCGAACAACTCGGCTATCTGATGAGTTATCCGAACGGCGGGGATCTGGTTATTATCTCCCCGGTTTATGAGGATGGGACCGTTGCGGCTTACGAAGAGCTGATCGGGTCTCATGGCGGGTTTGGCGGAGAGCAGACGGAACCGTTTTTGATGTATTCCTCATCAATCAAAATCCAGGACCCGATCAAAAATGCAAGAGAAGTTTATCCGGTACTGACGCAGATCAAAAACGCACCGGTTTATCATACAGCCGCGGAAAAGGATGTTGACACAACTTCGCCCAAGGCCTTATTGAGTCAAATTGTCAACATACGGAATTGGATTTTTACGCTTGCCAAAACGATTTTCTTCTCACCAACTGCCTATCGGGAAATCGCTGAAAACGAAACACTGAACGGTCCGGCATACCTGATTGGCCTGATCACTTTTCTCAGCACCTGGACCGTCATGAACCGGATCAATTCCGGAGGCAGCCATCCTTTTTTGGTGAATTTTGTGGTACTGCTGATGATTTACGGGATCGAGTTCCTCGCAGGTTATCTTACGATCATCATCTTCCGCGGCAGACGGAAACCGCGGATCCTGGCCAGAACCGTATTCTTTACAAAATATTTTGGGCTTCTCTGGCTCTTCCTGCTGACCGGTCAAGCTAATGCGGTCTGGGCTTTGGTTATCCTGGTGTTGTGTGTCACCGCGCTTGCGACATCGGTAATTTTTGCCGGAAAGCTGAAGCGTATTTATGGACTGCCGACTTTTGTGATCCTGGTGATCCTGATTCCTGTGCTGACTTTTGGATTGCTGCTGATCTTTAACTTCTTCCGCTTTTTTACCACCCGGGTACTGTAAGTGGTTCACGAAGAGGATTCAAAGCATTATAATGCTTGTCTTGAAATACCGTTCCTGAAAGGCGGTGTTTTTGATGATGTCTGATGTACGGACCTTTACCCCGTCAGGTATGACGACCCATTTGTCCTCGTTATCATCTTCCCGGTGGATAATAGCAGCGATTTTCCCGTACATTTCGGTTATGGGTTTGTCGATACCGAATACATAGGCATCCTGATCCTCTCCGTCACCGCCCGGGACGCCCTCGACATAGCCGTAATTGACCGGGTAAATCAAATCCGGATAGTTCGGATGTGCGCTGCCAATTGGACGGTCTATGGTAACGCGGACAAGTTTTTGAGATAAATCACCGGTGACGGGACCGGCATGGATCATTCTTGATTCCGTTTTGTCCGTTCCGGGGACAAACATTTTTTCGCCGGTGAATCGAAAGCCGTGTTTCTGGTAAAACCGGACCGCGTTGTCATTTCCATCCAGGACCCAGAGGCGGGGATGGAGGATATTCTCAAGCGCATAAGTCATCATGGCTGATCCGATCCCCTGCCCTTCAAAAAAGGGATCGACGTAAAGCTCCGCGATTTCATCGTTTTTGAGCCGGATCAGTCCTTTTACGAATCCGTCATCATAGACCGAATAAGCAGAGAGGGTTTTTGGTCGAACCAGCATGTCCTGCGCGATGGAAAGAACCTGCAGCTCACCGAAAGAAAAGGTGTCATCCTGAAAGATCCGCCGGTAGTGGGTTCGTTTGGAAAAAACCAGTATTTCCGCGATTCGGGAGGCGTCTTTTACCTGAGCGCCGCGTATGTTTGTATTGCTGTCCATACCAATGAGTATACACTCTTTTTGGAAAAGAATCGGGTAAATTACGCAACTCAGATGTACTTCAGCATTGCAGGGTATGTCACAGCAGATACCCGGCTTCCGCTTAGAAGCGAAAAGTATCAATCATAGTCCTTTGCTTCGTTTCACACGAAAGGACTGAAACAGGATAAAATTTGCTCATGTGTTTTGAAATCAGGAAAGCGGTGCTCAGTGATTTGAACCCGGCACTGCAGCTGGACCGGGAAGCTTTCGGCGTGGATGCGTGGTCGATCCTGGATTATGCCGGTGTGTTTTCCTTCGGCGGCGTAAAGAAATTTACGGCACTGGTGAACGGCTCTTTTGCCGGATTTGCAGCCGCGGAATATGATCCTGAACGGAAGGCGGTTTGTCTGATGACACTGGCTGTCCGAGCGGAATTCCGAAATATGGGAATTGGGACAGCCCTCCTGAAAAGCTGTGAAAAGGCTTTCAAACAAAGAAAATACTATCTGATGGTGGATTGTGAAAATCACTCCGCCATTCGGCTTTATCGGAAAAACGGATATGTTCAGACCGGTGTGCTTCAGGCGTATTATCTGAACGGACATGACGCGTTAGAGATGGAAAAAGAGACGGACAGAAACTGATTATGAAGAAAAGAATTATTTTTGAAAGAATTATAGAAGTACTCTCACTGATATTGATCGGGCTGGGTGTTTTCTTCCGCTTTTATAACATGAACTGGGATTCCGGGGCACTTTTGCATCCGGACGAATACGGGCTGACGAATACCCTGACACAGCTCCGTATGCCGTCAACGATTTCAGATTATTTCAATACCCGGATCGCTCCGATGAGCCCGTACAACAAATATGACTTGAACGGAGAAACTATTGCCAACGGGCCGGACAACACCATGCGTTGGGGGCAGCTGCCGATGCTTTTGATCCGCACGACCGCGGAAGCGCTGAACCGGACCGGGTATCAGGAGCTGCGAACGCTGGGCCGCTATCTTTCCGCATTGATGGATGTCGGTTCGATCATCATCTTGTTTGTGATCGCTTATAAGCTTTTGGACAGGACTGCCGCACTGCTTTCCTGTGCCCTGTTCAGTCTCTGCGTCCAGTCGATTCAACAGTCGCACTTTATGACTGTCGACAATTTTGCCGTTTTCTTCACGATGCTCACGCTGCTTTCAGCGGTCAACATCGCGCAAAACAATTATCTGGAGCGGGATACCAGAGGTGTCTATAAGATGAAACGCAATGGCTGGTTTGCCATGATGCGGTTCGGTCTGTTCCTTGGGATGACGATCTGCTGCAAGGTGAACCTGGCGATGCTTGGGTTGATCCTGGCTCCGGCGGTGTTTATCAGTTTCGCGGATGTGAAACTCAGCAGCCGCAAGGATTTCGGACGTATCATTACGCTCGCCGCTGCCAGTGCATTGACCGCAATTGCCGTGATGGTTCTTGCCTGCCGTCTGTTCCAACCGATGATGTTCCGGGCCAAGACCGGAAACACATTCTTTTTCACCTTTGCGCTCAATCCGGACTGGGTGCGGTCCATGAATGTCGCCGCAACAGAATCCAGCGGCATCGGCGGTGGTCCTCCATCAGAGCAATGGTCTCATCGTCCGGCATTTTTCTTCGCCTGGGAAAATCAGGTGCTATGGGGTATGGGTCTTCCACTGGGAATTGCGGTTTGGGCTTTTCTGATCATGGGCTGGATCAATATTTTCCGTTCCAAGGAGAAAGATTTATGGAAAAAGCTGCTGCTGCCGCTCTTTTGGGCGACGCTGTTTTTCCTGTTCATGAGCACGCGCTTCGTAAAGAATAACCGCTATTTTCTGCCGGTTTATCCGAGCTTTTGTCTGGGTGCAGCCTGGGGATTGCTTGCATGGTACCGGCGCTCCAAAGGCGGCCTGAACCGGTTTCTCTGCTGTCTCTCCGGGTTGATCATTATCGGCGGCACAGTCGTATGGTCTTCTGCCTTTATGAAAACAGTTTACGGGCAAAAACATTCACGGGTGGAGGCCGTGGAATGGATCTATGACAACATTCCTTCCCTCTTCCAGCTGGCTGAAATGGATGGAGATTCGCTGGTCACTGCCATACCGGTACCGGCGGATACGACAGAGATCCTGCAGCAGGGCGCAGCCATCAACAAACGCTTCCGTCCTTATACGGATGCGACCGTCAATACGCTTCGCATCCCGAAGGCACGGCTGCTGACTGGCGGACCTGCACCCGAAGAGGTAACGCTGATCATTGAATTATGCGCTGAAGACAACGGCGGTGCCTGTATTTCTCACTCAGAACAGACTGTTGCTGTGGGTGTTGATGAAACTGAATTGAACCTGCCGATCCGTGCCGCGAAGCTGAAGGCGGACAGTCTTTATTCCCTGAGCGTGTCGGTAAAAGAAGGACCGAACCTGCAATTGCGCCGAATCGTTCTCGCGAATGAAAACTGGGATGAGGGGCTGCCCTTCCGTATGCGCGGCATGGATCCCTTCGGACAGATGTACACAGGCGTGACGAATGAGGTCCGCTGGTATGACACACAGGACAAGGTAGAGATGTTCATGCGGGTCCTGCCGCAGGCGGATTATCTGATCCTGCCTTCCCAGCGCGGGATCTGGAGTGTCTGCCGCATTCCCAAGACATATCCGATGACAATGGCATATTATCAGGCATTGTTTGACGGCTCTCTCGGGTTTAAACTGATCGGGCAATATCAGCGTCCAATCAAGATCGGGCCATTCTATATTTCGGATCTCGCCGGAACGGTGACGACGGAAATCCCGGAGCTGCCGGTGGTGAATCTCAGCAGCTGGGCGGCTGAGGAGGCATTCAGTATCTATGATCACCCACCGGTATGGATCTTTGAAAAGACGCCTGAATTCAGTGAAGAAAAGCTGCGGAACTTTCTGGAAAGCTTTGACCTGACGAAGGTGGTCATCCAGGGGCCGAAAGACGCCGAGTGGGAATAAATACAAAGAGAAAAATTCAAAGTTCAATTAATGAAAAAGTTTTTCTTTAAAATCAGCGATCTCTTTTCCTTTTTGGCGGTTTGTGGGTTGTGGCTGTATAACCGGACTGCAATCATTCAGAAAACTGACGAATTATTTTTGTCACTGTTTGGGAAGAACCTGACAGGGCGGAATGTTTTGGTCCAAATTGCTGTTTTTGGCGGACTTTTTCTGCTTTGTGTTCTGCTTCCAATCCTTTTGGAGCGGCTGATCAGGCGGAATTCAAAATATACCCGTCTCGCGGATGGTATGATTCTGCTGATCCTTACGGTCCCGGCTGTTCAGCTGATGGTGATATGCGCCAACCAGGTGCTGCGCAGGGACGATTACTGGGAGATCGCGGATGCCAGGAAGTATGGTTTCCCCGGGTCCATATTTTATGAGATCCGAAGGTGGAATGGCCGCTACACCGGGTGGAGCTTGCGGTCATTGCATGCCGTACTGCCGAATATTCCCTATATAGATATCTTCTTGTTTCTAACGCTGATTTTACTGACGATTGGCACCTCAATGCTGGCATATCGGCTGCTGCGGTCACAGTCGTCTGTTGCCGTAAAGAATTCCGGTCAGCGGATAAAGGCTTTGCTGATCGGTATTGGCATTACCCTCTCATTTGTCCTGATGTCTTCCAATATCTGGGAATTCTGGTTCTGGGGTTCCGGAACCATGATTTACGGGTTTGGAATCGCCATGTGTGTATTGACCGTGGCCCTCGTGATGAACGTTATCGACAAACCGACAACAGCAAGGATGATCCTGCCTGCTGTGACCTGCTTCCTGACCTGCGGCTGCTCGGAATTGTGCACCGCTTCTCTGACTGCTTTTCTTCTGATCATTCTGATCCGTGAACGCGTGATAACGAAAAAATGGAACCGACGGGTTCTTTTCTTCCTCGGTGAGATCTGTCTTCTTTTTATCAGTATTCTGCTGCTGAGCGGTACGCTGAGCTATGCCGGAAATTGGGGGAATTCGGAGCTATCAGCTAATGAGAATGTGTTCGTCAGAATGCTCAAATGGCTGCCGGGTGCTGTGGGATGGGCTCTGGATGGTTTGTATGGATATACTTTTATTAAATCCCGGGAGCTGCTGATGCTTCTTGGAATTGCTTTTCTGGTTGGAACAAGTCTTGTTCTTGATAAAGAGGGATTTCGTAACTATCTGATCCTGGCGGTTCTGCTGGCTGTTATCGGTCATTGTGTGCTGCTGATCAATACACTGCTGAATTATGTCCCGCCACGGGTGATTACAGTGGGGATCTGCTGGTTCGTCAGCGCTATGGCACTGGTTTCCATGCTGCTGGGAGCATTGCTGGTGCGGGGAAAACCACGATGGGACGGTCATGTCAAGATGATATTCTGCGCGATTCTGCTTTGCTTTCTGATGAATCGCTTTTATTCGGAAAATATCAGTGAAATCCGCAATATCCGCTGGAGTTGGAATGTACGGAATACACTGCTGGAACAATACAAAGGCGAAAGCGAACCTGTAAAAACCTGCTCACTTCCCTCACCGGGCAGTTTCCGTGAGGACATTCTGATGGATCCTGCCGATGAGTTCAATAAAGCAGCCGCCTTGTTTTATGAGATTCCCGAAATCTCCGCAGATCATCGCTGCCCGCCCTGGGGTGAGATTTTTCTTCCGGAAGACAAGTATAAGTAATGACGCACATGGGGACAGGCACTCTCGTGTCGCCTTCGCGGCACAAGATGCCAGTCCCCATGTGCTCCGTGCAAGATAAAAATAATATTCACTATTCAACATTCATTATTCATTGTTCGCTATTTTTGTGGTAGAATAGCATGGATTAAAAACCGCACGCCTTTTGATCCCGGCTGGCGTGCTGTTGTGTGAAATGACAGCTGTGACGGGAAAAGAGAAAGGCGGAGGAACAAAACGCAAAGGAGTTTTATTTTCTATGACTAACGTTATTTCTATGAAAGCGTTACTGGAAAGCGGTGTGCACTTTGGCCATCGCACGAACAAATGGAACCCGGGGATGAAGCCGTATATCTTCACCGAACGCAATGGGATCCATATCATTGACCTGCAGCAGACTGCGAAAAGCCTGAATGCGGCTTACGCTCTTGTCCGCGACACAGTCGCTTCCGGCAAAGACATCATGTTTGTCGGGACCAAGCGCCAGGCTCAGGAAACCATCCGCGACGAAGCGATCCGCTGCGGTATGCCCTATGTGACCGAACGCTGGTTGGGCGGCATGATCACCAACTGGGCCACCATTGCTCAGCGTATCAACGAACTTGAACGTCTGGAAAAACTTCGCGATACCGGCGAAATTAAAAAACTGACCAAAAAAGAAGGTTTGATCGTTGAACGTGATATCGACCGTCTGCAGCTGCGCCTGAGCGGCGTCCGCAACATGAAAGAACTGCCGGGCCTGATTTTCGTGATCGATGTACAGCGCGAAGCCACTGCCATTCACGAAGCCAACCTGAAGAACATCCCGGTGGTTGGCATGGTTGACACCAACTGCGATCCCCGCAATGTTGACTACGTGATTCCTTCCAACGATGACGCCATCCGTGCCATTAAGCTGGTTGTCGGCAAGATCGCTGATGCAGCCATCGAAGGTAAAATGATGCGCGATGGCGGCGAAACCGTTTCCGTTGAATTCTCCGCTGACACCAATGCTGCCGCTGCCGGCCGTCTGGCTGCCGATGACAGCGACACCAAAGATGAAGACCTCTTCGGTGCTTCCACCCTGGAAAAAATCAACAGCAAAGCCGCAGAAGCTGCTGAATAATTTGAGAATAAAGGACTTTTAAAATAATGGCTATCACCACCGAAATGATTAAAGAACTGCGCGCCAACACCGGTGCCGGTATCCTTGAATGCCGCAAAGCACTTGAAAATGCCAATGGCGACATGAACGCTGCTCTGGATTATCTGCGCGAAAAGGGTCTTGCTCAGGCTCAGAAACGTGCTACCCGCCAGGCTTCCGAAGGTATCATTGAACTCTATTCCCATATGGGCGGCCGCATGGGCGTCATGCTGGAACTGAACTGTGAAACCGATTTCGTCGGTAAATCCGAAGCTTTCCAGAAACTTGCCCACGAACTTGCTCTGCAGATCGCTGCTGCTGATCCCCTTTATATCAAGGAAGAAGATATCCCGGCTGAAGTTCTCGAACGCGAAGAAAAAATCGCTGCTGCCAAGGCTCGTGAAGAAGGCAAGAAGGAAGAAATCATCCCGAAGATCGTTGAAGGTTCTCTGAAGAAATTCAAGACCGAAATGGTCCTGATGAACCAGCCCTATATCCGCGATGAGTCCATCACGGTCCAGGATCTGATCAACGAAAACGTTGTGAGCCTGCGTGAAAACATCGTTGTCCGCCGCTTCACCCGCTATGCGCTCGGTGAATCCACGGAATCCAGCGAAGAATAATTGAGGTAAAAATGCCAACGGTTTCCGTTGGCATTTTTTTTAATTCTAAACTGAAAGGAATCTATGGCCGACATAAAATTCAAGCGTGTTTTGCTGAAACTGAGCGGAGAAGCTCTTGCACCGAAAAATGAAAACGGGATCGATCCCGCTTCTGCGAAGATGATTTCTGAGCAAATTAAATCTGTAGTGCAATTAGGCGCGAATCTTGCAATAGTAATAGGAGGAGGCAACATTTGGCGTGGAAAAGTCGGCCTTGAGTTAGGGATGGACCGCGCAACAGCAGACTATATGGGGATGCTGGCAACGGTCATGAACTCACTCGCGCTGATGGATGCACTGGAAAATATCGGTGTAACCACAAGAGTACAAACCTCAATTGAAATGCGCGCGATTGCGGAACCATATATCCGTCGACGTGCGCTGCGTCACATTGAGAAAAACCGTGTTGTGATTTTTGCCGGGGGAACGGGCAATCCGTACTTTACGACGGATACTGCTGCAGCTCTTCGGGCTGTTGAAATTAATGCTGATCTGCTGATCAAGGCTACGAAGGTAGACGGTATTTATGACAGCGACCCAAAGAAAAACCCGGACGCAAAGAAATTTGACCGTCTGACTTACATGGACGCGCTGAACAAACAGCTGCAGGTCATGGACGCGACTGCCATTTCCCTCTGCATGGAAAATCACATGCCCCTGATGGTCTTGAATCTTTGGGAAGAAGGATCGCTGAAAAAGGCTTTGACGGGTGAAAAGGTCGGTACGCTGGTTGAAGCGTAAATGTTGTCGGTAGCCGATTCGATGAATTTTTGAAATCCCTACGATTTTCGGGGAAAAGTTTGAAAATCATCAATTTGATTGGAGAAAAGGAGTATCCTGATGAAAAAATCCATTCTTATTTTGGCACTGTGCTTCGTGATGTTGTTCGCTGTTGCCGCTGTTTCTGCCCAGGACTACAAAGTCACTTATCTCGAAAATGACTGCCTGGCTGAAGTTCCCACCGACGAAAATTCTTATCTTGCCGGTGAAGAAGTTACCGTTCTCTTTGAACCCGTCCAGTACAAAGATTATTTGATCTTCTACGGTTGGGATATCGATGATGATGGTATCGCTGATTTCGGCTATAATTACGATAAATTTGAAATGCCGGAAGAAGATGTTGAACTGAAAGCTATCTGCATCGGCGCAGCTGGCGGTGGAAGCACCTGCAAGGGCTGCCATCTGCATGGTAACCCGGCACCGTGGGATTTCCGCACCTTTAGTTTTCCTAAATAAACGATAATTTATTATTCGTACGAATAATGGCCAACTGCCCGGATTCCGGGCAGTTGACTTTTAATGTTCTCATGAAATAACGAATGTATTTTGTTAATAGTATAATTATTGTCGCAGAAAAAACTTGATATAGTATTCCAATGATTCACTCTTCTTTCAGGAGGCATTATGATTTATCATGATTTTCAGGGTTTACAGTTATCCGCATTGGGTTTTGGTACGATGCGCTTACCATTAAATCCGGATAAAAGTATCGATGAGGCTCAGGTTTTTGAGATGACGGATTACGCCCTTGCTCATGGCGTAAATTATTTCGATACAGCCTATCCGTATCATGCCTCAAAATCTGAAATCGTGATCGGGAAAGCGCTGGCAAGGCATCCGCGCGAATCCTTTTATTTGGCGGACAAATATCCTGGACATCAGCTTGCTGAAACCTATGATCCGGCTGAAATTTTTACTGATCAGCTGCATAAATGCAAGGTGGACTACTTTGATTTCTATCTGCTTCATAACGTCTGCGAGATCTCCATTCCTGCTTATGAAGATCCAAGATGGGGAATCATCGACTACTTTCTCGAGCAGAAAGCTCAAGGGAAAATCCGCCATTTCGGTATGTCATCACATGCCTTGCCGGAAAACCTTGAGAAATTCCTTGACCGGTGGGGGCAGCATATTGAATTCTGTCAGATCCAGCTCAATTATCTTGACTGGACGCTGCAAAACGCAAAAAGAAAGTATGAAATCCTGACAGAGCGGGGAATTCCGGTTTGGGTGATGGAACCGCTGCATGGCGGACGGCTCTGCAGCCTTACAGAGAAAGATCAGGACCGTCTTACAGATTTGCGTCCTTTTGAAAGTATTCCTGCATGGGCGTTCCGTTTTCTGCAGGGTCTTCCGAACGTCGCGATGGTTTTGAGTGGGATGTCCTCTATGCAGCAGATGAAGGAAAATATCGCCACCTTTGAAACATCAAAGCCGCTGAATCGTGAAGAAATTGAAACGCTTATGGAAATTGCTGACGGGATGAAAAACGCCCTTCCCTGCACTTCCTGCCGTTATTGCTGTGACGGCTGCCCAATGGGTCTGAACATTCCCCAGCTCATCAACGCCTTCAACGATGCCCGGCTGCATCCCACATCCTTCACGGTCCCGATGATGCTTGATTCTCTGCCGGAAGACAAACGGCCTTCTGCCTGTATCGGCTGCGGTCAATGTGCCCAAATCTGTCCGCAGAAGATCGACATCCCGAAAGCAATGGCTGAATTCACAGAATTGATGCCGAAGCTGCCCAACTGGACAAAACTCTGCGAAGAACGTGCCGCTGCGGCCAAAGCAGCAAAAGGATAACCAACGAGCACCGGGCCGGCTATGCCTGCTCTGTAAGGAATGATCTTCGCTCAATTAGGTTCAGAGCAGGAGCTTTGCCCGCGCAGCCGGCACAGATGACCGGCCATCGAGCTGCGTCATAACGAGGTTAATATGAACATAAATTGGACTGACTTAGGAACAATTCTCCAGGCCCAGGGGATGAAACTCCTCAGCGGCCTGGTGGTGCTGGTTATCGGATTTATTATTGTCCATTGGATCCAAAAGCTCTCCGGACGCTACCTGAAAAAGATCAAAGTCGAACCGACGATTGGTTCCTTCCTGAATAACGTGATTCGGCTGGTCCTTTACCTGATCGTGATCCTGACCGCAGCCAATGTTGTTGGGATCCCGCTGACTTCGATCATCACGCTGATCGGTACCGCAGGTGTAGCGGTCTCGCTGGCACTGCAGGGCGCGCTGGGAAATCTGGTCGGCGGTGTCATGCTGCTTGTTCTGAAGCCGATCAGGGTTGGCGAGTATGTCAAGATCAATGATGCCAACAGTTCCATTGAAGGAACCGTCCGAGCGATCGGTGCCTTTTACACAGAGCTCACGATGCCCGATAATCGCCGTCTTTCCATTCCTAACAGCAGTTTGACCAATACCCCGATCGTCAATTTCTCGCGGGAAGGGACACGCCGTCAGGACCTCAATTTTGCAGTCAGTTATGACGCGGATATTGACGAGGTATTTGCCGTGCTGAAAAACCTTGCTGAAAATGATAAACGTATTTTCCGTGACCCGGCTCCGGCGGTTTACCTTTCTGAATATGGCGACAGCAGCCTGGTTTTCATCCTGCGGATCTGGTGCAGCAGTGCGGACTACTGGGATATACGCTATGCCCTGCTGGAAAAGGGAAAACGCGCCCTGGACAAAGCCGGCATCGAGATACCCTATCCGCAGCTGGATGTTCATATTGTAAATGATTAGGCAGTCTATAAAGATTAAAATATAATTGGTTACTGTTCACGGAGCAGCCAGAATACTGAGGAATTATCTCGTGTGACCCGATAGGGTCACGGGGACGTTTCCTGCATGTCCCGCAGCGAAGCAAGGGACCTGCTCTGTAAGGTGCGAGCTTCGCTCGATTGGATTCAGAGCAGGAGCTTCGCCTCTGCTTCGCGACGGGGCACATGAGATACGTCCCCGTTTCCCACTCAGCACTCTGGCTAAGGCGTGAATAGTAACTTTTAATTTACCATATCACGGAGTACACTTTGTGTGCAGACTGCTCCCGCAGCAAAAAATTGGCCAAGTGGGCTCTGGATTGAATAGGTATTATTTTTGATAATCGAAAGGAATAGAAAACAAATGTCTTGTACAACAATTTTAGTCGGAAAAAAAGCCAGTAATGACGGCTCAACGATGATCGCCCGCACGGATGACGGGCATTTTGACGTAAAAAAGATGATCGTGGTAGAGCCGAAAAAACAGCCGCGGAAATATAAGAGCGTACTTTCCCATGTGGAAATTGAACTCCCCGACAACCCGATGCGGTATACCTCCTGCCCGAGTGTGGACCCGAAAAAGGGTGTATGGCCGGCAACCGGTATCAATGAAGCCAATGTCGGCATGACAGCTACAGAAACCATCACATCCAATCCACGGGTGCTGGCTGCGGATCCTCTGGTGGAGCTGAAGGAGGCCAAAGGCAGAAACAAAGAGGTCCCCGGAGGGATCGGTGAGGAAGATATCGTCCTTCTGGTGCTGCCATATATCCACTCAGCCCGTGAAGGCGTTCTGCGGTTGGGTTCTCTGCTGGAGCAGTACGGCACTTATGAGATGAACGGAATTGCCTTCAATGACGAAAATGAAGTCTGGTGGCTGGAAACCATCGGCGGTCATCACTGGATCGCCCGCCGTGTCCCGGATGACAGGGTCGTGATCAATCCCAACCAGTTCGGTACAGATGATTTTGATTTCAATGACGCGTTTGGCGAAAAGAAGGCCCATCTCTGCTCTGAGGATATGCGTGAATTCATCACAGAAAATCACTTGGACCTCAACAATCCGGCAAAAAATGAATTTTATCACAATCTTCGCGATATTTTCGGCTCTCATACCGATATGGATCACATCTATAACACCCCGCGAGCCTGGTTCATGGCCCGTTATCTGCTGCCGCATACATACAACTGGGATGGTGAAAATGCGGACTTTACGCCGGAAAGTGACAATATCCCCTGGTCTATGGTTCCGGACCGGAAAGTTGCGGCTGAGGATGTGAAATACATGCTTTCCTCACACTATCAGGGTACGCCTTATGATCCCTATGCCAAACATGACAGCGGAAAGCGCGGCATTTACCGCCCGATCGGCATCAACCGTACCGGTGTGACCTCTATCTGCCAGATCCGCGGTGATGTGCCGGATGCGATCAAGGGTATTGAATGGATCTGTTTCGGTTCGACCACCTTCAGTGCCATGCTGCCGGTCTATACCAACGTCTCCCGGCTGCCGCGTTACCTGAGCGATGTCACTCTGGACACTTCCACGGAAAACTTCTACTGGGGCAGCCGCCTGATCGGCGCGCTTACCGATCCCTGGTTTGGCAGCAGCATCCAGAATATTGAACGCTATCACAATGCTATTACCGTCAAAGGCCGTCAGCTGATCCTTGATTATGACCGGAAGATGATCGAAGCCAATGATTTCAGCCTGATGGAAGAAGCCAACCGGAAGCTCTGCGACATGGCGAAGGAACAGACCATCCAGACCCTGAATAAGGTTCTGCTTGAAGCCAGCACGCATATGAAAAACGGATATAACCGTGCGGATAATTAATTAAAAGTTTAAAGGTATCTATTCAGAATGGAGCACTTAGGGACTGGCATCTTGTGTCGCGAAGCCGACACAAGCGTGCCTGTCACCATGTGCAGCACTGCGGATTCCGAATAGACACGTTCAAAGTTCAAATACAACACATGAAGTACAGTTCTGATGCTGCCAGGCTGCTGGTACAGCAGAACTGTACCAGTATCCTGAGGAGTAATGAGTAAATTCATTTTTGTAATCACAGCATTATTAACCGGGATCATACTATTAAAATTCAATACATCTATTATTTTTTCATCAACAACTATACGGGAAAAGTCAACATCATTTTTCATAAGTGTAAAGAAATATTTTTTGCTGCTTCATAATGCTCATTAAATACGAGGCTGCAAATAGGTTCAGCCTCTGATGGTTTCCACTTACGGTAGGATTCACCGCTTTTATAGTTCCCACTCACAGTAGGGTTCACTGCATAATCATATTATAGTGAAAAAAACTCTTTATCAAGCATGACTTTTATGATTCAAATTGATGTGAAACTAAACTACCCTCTGTATCGTAGACCAATTTGAGAGAAAAGACTTCATTTTTGGTTTGAAGGAATGGGAGAAATATCCTGTCTCCTTCCCATAAGGGCAGGGAGAGAACATCCTGAATGGGGACCCATTGCAGAACGCCCTCTTCACAGGCTGGAAGCTCTTCTTTTTCTGTTTTTGCTGTATAAAGAAAGGTCAGCTCATTACCCCAGGCGGGGAGGATAAATGTGATGATCCCGCGCAGCCGCAGATCTGTCAGCTCCATACCTGCCTCTTCCCGGCATTCCCGGCGGATACACTCATCCGGAGATTCATTTTCCTCCAGATGACCGCCGATGCCGATCCATTTCCCGGCATTTTCGTCCTGATCCTTTTTCACGCGGTGCATCATCAGCCACCGTCCGTCTTTTTCAATATAACATAAAGTCGTCAATCGCATATTATTCAGACCTTAACTCTTAGAGACGGTTTTCTTTAAACATCATCATCATTTCATTCGTAAGACTGAGGGAATCCGGCTGAAGTTCGATATCCTGCCGTTCCACCCACTCGGCATATTTCAGTTCCGTATTATCGCGGTGGATCGTGTCATCTCCATCCACATCGCAGTAAAACCCCATCAGGATATCCGCGGCAATTCCCCAGGGCTGGGACTTGTAATAGCGGATGTTTTTGACTTTCAGACCGGCTTCCTCCATTACTTCCCGCTGAACCGTCTCCTCCATCGTTTCACCGATTTCGGTAAAACCGGCAATCAGGGCATTGTAGGCATAGGTACGATTATATTTTGTCAGCAGCAGTCTGTCACCATTTGTCACACCGACGATAACGGCGGGATTGATGCGCGGGTAGATCTTATTTCCGCATTTGGGGCAGACCATGGCCCGTTCTGTTTTATCGAACTCCGTCTTTTCACCGCAGGTCCCGCAAAACCGGCTGCTCTGATACCATTTGGCAAGATGCCAGGCGGTATAGATGATGAAAATATCCAAATTCCCCTGCTTTTTCATACTTCGCAGTTCCTGCGTGTTGTACCATTCGTAACCATCGGGAAGGGTCTGTGCATCCATTATCAGGAAAAATTTATCTTCACCGAGCGAAAACAGATAAACAGATTCGCTACCTCCCAAAAATTCACCCCATTTCGGGAATACAAGCTTCTGATCCTTTTCACTGTAGTGAACATAGAATTTGTTGTCATGGAAGCAGATGATGTGATCTGATGCTCCGGGCGTGAGGGGTTCATAGTGATTGTTGTAATGTACCGGATGAATGTCCTGGATCATAGAAAAACTCCTTACCGCATATAACCGTTATAGTATTCTGCAAGAAAAAATGATCCGTTACCGGGCTTATATGGCTGGAACCAGGCGATCATGGTCGTATCTTCCCTGCTGAAATAAAGCGGGACAACTCCTTCGTAGTGAAATTCATCATCCGCATCGTGGAAGGGTGTCAGGCCATCGATCCAGAGTGCCCTGAAAAGCGACTGGATCTGTTCAGCGGATTGTACATCAGCCGTTACGGAAACTTTCCATAAATTGTCATGATGCTCTTCGTAATCGTCCATGAAGTAATTAATATAAATATTATCGTCTCTGTCAGTGTTGAATCTGCTGGTACAGGCCAATTGATCCCCATAATCCCTGCATTTGAAATCCGGGAAGATACTCATAATGCGAAAAACCTCTTCTTTCGGTTTGTTCCAAAGAAGAGGAAAGCTGTTGGAGATATATTCCAGCTGCGGACCGGCGTAGTTGGCAAAATCCGCAAAGCTTAAGGAAAATTTAGAAAGACTCAACAAGAGTACAGCTATGAGTAACATTAAAGATTTCTTCATGAAGTTCTCCTTTATACTTTCATTCTGCGTTTCCACTCGGAAGACAACTTTCCGCTGGCAAAATAGAGGAGCCCAAGCAGCAGCACCGCGGCCATTAAAGCAGCAGCCAGGCAGAGATACCGCATCGGGGATTTGCTGTTGAAAAAGATAAATAACGGGCCAAGTCCCAGCACACAGTCAGCAACCAGAGACAAAAAATATTCCCGCCAGAATTCCCGGAACACCAATGCCAGGACGATCGTTGTGATCATGACCCCGATGTAAAGGATCGGGATCACATAGTCAATGGACCATTGTTTCCATCCGGTGAGCTTATCGATCAAAACCAGATAACATGAAAGGGCACACAGATCCAACAGCAGCTTATAGTTCAGGTTGATGTCTGTCAGCAGGTGGGTACCTATAGAAACCCAGAGCATCGCGATACCACCAATGACAAACAGGGACCAGGTAAACTGATGATTGATGATCAGATCGATCAATCCACAGACAAGAACGGTAATCAGTGAGATAAAGGCAAATATTTTTGCCAGGAACGGAAATTTGCTGCGCGGTTTGACCGGCTTCGAAAAGTCCGGGTACAGGCTGATCTCATTATTATCACTTTCCGCTGTCAATACACTTCCGCAAAGCGGGCAGTTCTTCGCCGGACCGCCAACCCGGATCTTACATTCAGGACAGATTTTCATGCTTACCTCCGTTTTCCGGATCACTGGACCAGACCTGAAGCTCCAATCCGGCGTTATTGAGCCTTCGTGCAAATGTCCGCTCCACATCCCGTTCTTCCACAATAGACGAGAAGGTTAAATATGCTGTGTCATCCCAGCTCAGCATGCTTAGGTTCAGCGGAATCAAATCACTGCAGCTCAGTCCGAAGTCAAAATTATTGATATGTTTCGCAATAGATTCATCCAGACGGATGATCCCAAGATTAGAATAGGATGCGGTGAACAGGTTATCCCCTAAAATGTGGTGTGCCTGACGCAGAACCAGCTGTTTGAGGCTCAGCGGAGCCGCCCGCAGGAATGGATTTTTCTCACTGCTCACATTCGGATTGAGACGCGGCACCAGTGCTTCACGGGTACAGGTGGCGCGGAGCTGTGTTTTGATGTATTGCAGCGTTTCTTCCAGCGGTTCATCCGCACAGGAAAGCGGTTTGCCGATATTGGCAAAATAAGTGAAATTCCGCAGTGTGTCGCTGGGGAATAGCTTGCGCAGGTTGATGGGAACGGAAATCTTGACCGGTTTATCGGACTCTGCTGTCTCTTTCAATACATCAAGGAAAGAACGAAGCAGCTGTGCTGTCAGATATTCGGTTATCGTTACCTGATATTCATGGGATAAGGAAAGAAGCGGTGCTGTTTTGGTACGGATATGAATCGCTCTCGAATGTCCCACCGGCATTTGTGTCCCGCTGTAGTGAAGGGCGACACTGTTGTCTGCCCGGTCGGAAGGAACCTGTGGATCATAATAGCGCAGGAAGCTGTTTTCCCGCTCTTCATCAGTCGGTTTGTGTCCCAATGTACGGACGTTTTCACCGGGTTTTACATCTTTTCCGGAAAGAAGCAGATAATAATAGACCAGCGTTTTCAGAAATTCCAGTCCACCGGTTCCGTCAGAGATCACATGGAAAACCTCCAGATTAACGCGGTTCCTGAACCAGGTCACGCGGAACAGAAACCCGTCTTCCACTTCGGGGTCGACCATTTGGCATGGATAGTATTGTTCCGGCTTCATCGTCGGATGTTTCTCCATTTCCTCAAAATAAAACCAGAAGGCACCGCGTTTCAGGGTCATGTTAAACCCGGGGTAGCGGACCATCGTTACATTCAATGCAGTCTGCAGAATCTCCGGATCGATTTCTTCATTGAAGGTGCAGGACAGCCGGAAGACACTCGGCTGCCGCGGAGAAATGATCGCCGGATAAATCAGCGCGGACGTTTCTAATGGGTACCAGTTTTCATTGTTCATAACTTCAGCCTTTGAATAATATCAGATGCTCCATATAAGACATTGGTAACAATTACTGTCTGATCTTTTATAATATAAAACACAGCATAATTATCCACATTCATTCGGTGAATACCTCTTTTATTCTCTATTTCTGTCTCAAGCAATTTAAAACGCTCCGGCATCTGATTTAAATTAAGAATTTGATTCGTAATACGCTCATATATGTTTTGAGCGGTATCCGGAGACAGAAGGGAATATCTAATATATTCGTATATCGATTGCAAATCCAGAAACGCATCATGCGAAATGACAACAGAATACTCTTTCATCTGAAATTGGCCCTTTTAAACTCCTCGAATGCCTGTTTTGCGTCGATAACATTTCCGGAAAGAGCATCTTGATAACCTTGATCCAGTTTTTTATGAAATTCTTCAGCTGTCATTAGATCCATGTTGATCGTTTTTGGATAATTGGGGACTGAAATAGAAAATGGGATACTCCCCGTCATACCGATCTGTCTTAAATACATATCGATGGCGGTTGACATTGAAATTCCCAAAAGAGAAAGAACATCTTCTGCCCGTCTTTTTGTGTCCGGGTTGACACGTATATTCAAAGTAGCTGTTTTTTCCATATTACCACCTTTCACAATATTGTAATGTAAACCGCATTACTTTTCAAGATAGTTTTTAGAATTATATTATTTACCTGTTTTAAAGGGAATTTGGTTGGTAATTTTCAAATCAGGCATGCCTTTTCGGTTGGCAAATTCGAAAAGATTAGGAATTCATTCTGTTAATAGTATAATTTTTCCTATGAAACTGATTACCCGAATACAGAGAATTCCAACAAAAAATGGCAGGATAAAACTTTATATCCTGCGGCCGAAAGATCAGCAGCAGCCTTTGCCGGGAATCCTCTGGATCCATGGCGGGGGATATTTGACCGGATTTGCTGCGATGGTTCATGTTTCCATCGGAAAGATGCTCGCGGAAAAGTATGGAGCGGTAGTGGTCTCTCCGGGTTACCGTCTGTCCTGGCAGGACCGGTATCCGGCAGCGGTGGATGACTGTTACGCTGCGCTGGAATATATGTACGGACAGGCGGAAGAGTTGATGATCGACAGGAGCCGCATTATCGTCGGCGGGGAAAGCGCAGGCGGCGGATTGACGGCGGCTGTCTGCATGATGGCACGGGACAGAGGTGTGATCCCGGTAGCTTTCCAGCTGCCGCTTTATCCGATGCTGGATTGTTACGATACATCGTCTTCTGCGAATAATCACGGGATTTTCTGGAATACCTTCAAAAATCATCTGGCATGGAAAATATATCTCGGAGCGCTGCATGGAACAGACAGCATTCCCAAATATGCCTCTCCTTCCCTGGAAACTGATTATGCCGGACTTCCGCCCGCTTATACCTTTGTCTGCGCCGGTGAGCCGTTTTATGATGAGACATTGACCTACATCAAAAATCTGCAGGCAGCGGGTATTGATGCTTCAGTGGATGTCTATCCGGGAAATGCCCATGCTTTTGACATGATGCTGCCATGGACTAAAAAAGCAAAAAAGGCTCGGGAAAGACTTTGCGAAGTCTATGAACGGAGCACATGGGGACAGGCACCTTGTGCTGAGCATCCCGCACAAGTGTGCCTGTCCCCATGTGCGTCACTCAAGGACTAAACTGTTGATGAGAAAGATAATCATTATCGGATGCCCGGGTGCGGGAAAAAGTACATTTGCCCGTGAGCTGCGGAACCTGACCGGACTGCCGCTGATCTACCTGGACCGCCTTTGGCATAAAGCGGACCGCACCACTGTCACCAGGGATGAGTTTGACCGTGCACTCACGCAAGCTATGGCTGCGGATGAATGGATCATCGACGGGAACTATATCCGCACACTGGAGATGCGGCTGCAGAACTGTGACACGGTTTTCTTTCTGGACTATCCGACAGAACTCTGTCTGGAAGGTGCTGCTTCCCGCATCGGAACTGTACGGGAGGATCTTCCCTGGGTGGAAGAGGTGTTTGACCCGGAATTCCGGCAATGGATCCTGGATTTTCCCCGTGATCAGCTGCCGCGAATCTATGAACTTCTGGAGCGATACAATGAAAATATCGATATTATCACCTTTCATTCCCGTGATGAAATGGCGGATTGGCTGAGAAATAGAAAACTTTTAGAGAGAAAAGTCTGAGAATTATGGAAAAAGAGAAGGAATTCATTATAATTATACAAACGCTGTGTTTCTGATGATGTGATATAGAGAGATTGCATTTATAACGGCGTTTGACAACGGTTGTTTTATAGAATTGAGGAGAGAGTTGATGTCTGACAAATTTCACAGGTTCATTAGCTTTTTAATATTATTTTGCTGCTGCTTTCAATTCTTTCCCGTATCAGCGCAAACCAACGTTCCTGAAAACCCGGACGGTAATATCGAAATGAGCGTAGAAGGAAGCATCCTGGTGAATGAAACCGAGTTGATCGGACTGGAGATCATTGATGACTCAATACATTCCTCTCAAGCGAAATCGGCAGAAAATGTTCATGAGGCTAATATTGAAGTCAGCGGTGATTTAACAGGAAGTCTGAAAGGATTCGTTTTCGATATACCTGAAGACAGTGAAATTGTCGCGAAAGTTCTTGTAACCGGATCGATCTCCGGGGAAGACCGCAGCGTTGAGATCAGCGAATACACAACAGATAAAAATCTGGATTTAACAGTATGGAAAATTGAGAAAAACAATGGTCATGCTTCTGAGACTCCGGATGGCGGTGTTTCGGAATTTGAAGGTTCCATCAAGTATCTGATAAAAATCGACCCGGACTCACAAAGCAAGATCAGGGTTGTTGACGGGAATGGGAATGAACTGCCGGTCATCAAAGGTCCTCTCTCAGGTGATCCGTATCATTACATGAAAGAAGGAGACTGCTTATATCTTGAACCAATCGGATCATTTGAGCTAAAAGAGGCTTATAATGGTAAGGAGATTCAAATTCCCCTGCGCAGGGATGGACAGAATCGTTTTTATCTTGACATTCCAAAGGGCGGAGCTGTATGGCTTTCCGTGGAAAAACATTCTGAGGTGCAGCCATCTATAAGCACCTCTCTGCACCAAATCGATTACGAGCGTATTGCGGAACTTGATTGGCTGATGGATGGTCCGCTGCCGGCAACCGGTTTTTCGGCAAGTCATAAAACTGCTTTGCCCGCGCGTCCGCAGTGGTTGACTTACGGAACAACCGGTTTTACACTTCAGCTTCCGACACTGGATGTAATGGAACCGATCCTTACCGTTCCCTTTGAGGGGGAAACGTATCCGGTTGAATGGCTTGAAAACAACATTGGCATGCTTGAACAGAGCAGCCTGCCGGGTATGGGAATAACAGTCCTTGCAGCTCATAACCATCTGAACACCACCAAAGCTGGGCCGTTCCTTTTCATCAGAACGATGAAAACAGGGGACCGTATTATGGTCACTGACGCGGACAATACGATGCGAATTTATCGCGTCTATGGCAGCTATAAGATCGCTTCTAATGGATTCGCTTCCATTGCTGAAGATCTGCGGGAGAATGTGCTGGTTTTGATTACTTGTGAAGATGAGTCTGTTTCCGGTGGGTACCTGAACCGCCGGGTGGTTTTTGCTGAACCCTGTTCAGCTCCGGTTCAATCAGGGGATTAAGACCCTCTTGTTTGAAATGATGGTGTTACAAAATAAATTTTGAAATATGTTTTTAGCAAAATAAATGAAAATAAGCGTTAAAATAATATTGACTGGAATTATATCTAAAATTTGCGATGGCTCAGCTTCAGCTGTACAAGGCAGAAAAAGATGATTTTAGCGCATGAAATTAAAAAAGGAGTATAGAGAGCAGATGCTGAAAGCAGTTTTTTTTGATCTGGATGGTACGCTGCTTCCAATGGATCAGGAGCTTTTTATAGAGAACTACTTTGTCATGTTAGCGAAGAAGTTAGCTTCTTTTGGTTTGGAACCGAATGCTTTGATCAAGGCGATAACGCATGCCACTGAAGCCATGGTGAGAAATAACGGCGTTCAAACGAATGAGGTCGTTTTTTGGAATGATTATACAAAATCGTTTGGCCCTCAGGCAAGGTCTCATGAAACTTTATTTACAGATTTTTATAAAAAGGAGTTTCAAAAATTAAAGGATATCTGCGGGTTTAATTATAAGTCCGCAAAGATTGTCAGAGACCTGAAAGAAAGCGGGGTCCGTATTGTATTGGCTACGAACCCGATTTTTCCTGCGATTGCGATGGAAAGCAGGATCCGCTGGGCAGGTCTGGAACCGGAAGATTTTGAATTTTATACGAGTTATGAAAACATGAGCTATTGCAAGCCGAACCTTGCTTATTATCGTGAACTTCTCAGTCGGATGAGACTTTCTCCACATGAATGTGTGATGGTAGGCAATGATGTGGGCGAAGATATGGTTGCGGATCAGCTTGGCATGAAGGTTTTCCTTATGACAGAAAATCTGATCAATCAGAAAAATGTCGATATTGATGAATTTCCGCATGGTGATTTTGATGATCTCAGGGATTTTTTGCGGGATTAATTGCAATATACTGAGAGGATAAACATGAACGAAAATATCACAAAACGTAATGAACTCCTGGCTCAGACTGTCATCAAAGGGCTGAAATCCCGCAATATGACCGGATATTATGCCGCATCAAAGGAAGAGGCGAAGGAAATTGCTCTGTCTCTGATCCCGGAAGGCAGCTCTGTAACGATGGGCGGCGGAATGAGCGTACACGAGATCGGTCTGGTGAAAGCATTGCAGGAAGGAAACTACAACTTTATTGACCGCGATGCTTACGAGGACAAACGTGCAGCCATGCTGGCGGCTTATGACGCAGACGTATTCCTTTCCAGTTCCAATGCTATTACGCAGGACGGGATTCTGGTCAATATTGACGGTAACGCCAATCGCGTGAGCGCGATTGCTCAGGGACCGAAAAAAGTTGTCATGATCGTCGGTATGAACAAGGTCTGTGATGACTGGGATGGCGCCATGAAGCGTGCCCGTAATGTTGCTGCCCCGATCAATACGCAGCGCTTTGGATTGAATACGCCCTGCACCAAAACCGGCACCTGTATGGACTGCAAATCACCGGATACCATCTGCTGCCAGTTCCTTATCACTCGCTTTTCCCGTCACGCCGGTCGTATTCACGTGATTTTGGTCAACGATAACCTCGGGTTTTGAAACAAAGTTACAATGGAACCTGTTTTTGCTGACCTGATCATGAGTCAGCAGAGCATGTTCCATTGCCTCTTTTTATGTGCTGCAATTTGAACAATCAAATCATGTCGATTCTCAAAAACATAATACCGATTCTTGAATTTGACACAGACGGGGATGCTGTTATTATGCCCGGCCATGAACAGCTCGGGATCAAACTGCCCGAGAAAGCGGTTTTTGCCTTTCTCGGTGATGCTGTTGACCGTTATGCTGAAGAAAACGACGCCGTTGTAGTCTCATACTTTGAATCCGCTACGAAAAACTTTCCTGCTTATATTCTGAATTATCAAGGGGAAGAGATCTGTTTGATGCAGGCTCCTGTGGGAGCTGCGGCCGCTGTGCAGATATTGGATTGGCTGGCTGCATATGGAGTGAAAAAGGTCATCAGCAGCGGCTCCTGCGGGGCACTTCAGCATTTTGATGAAAACGTTTTCCTGGTTCCCTGCAAAGCCCTGCGGGATGAGGGCACGTCCTATCACTACGCGGCACCCTCCCGCTTTATTGACATTTCTTCCGAAGCCCGTACGGCTATTGAGAAGGCACTGACCCATCATGGTCTGAAATACAAAGAAGTCGTTACCTGGTCCACTGACGGTTTTTTCAGGGAAACCAGGGAAAAAACCGCCTACCGGATCAGTGAAGGCTGTGAAGTGGTTGAAATGGAATGTTCCGCATTGGCTGCCTGTGCGCAGATGCGGGGAATTGTATGGGGTGAGCTGCTCTATACGGCTGACACCCTTGCGGATACAGACCAATACGACCAGCGCGGATGGGGTAAAGATTCCGTAGAAATTGCGCTCAAACTATCCCTGGATGCGGTTCACCTGCTGTAAAAATGCAAACTCCCTGGAAAAATATTCAAATTTGCAGAAAATTCCCTTGATTTTATATGGAAAAATGAATTACATCATCAGAAAGTTAGAGAAATCGGAATATCCTGTTCTTCGGGATTTTCTGTACGAGGCGATTTTCATCCCGGAAGTAGTAAAACCTCCGGAGAAGAGCATCATTGACCAGCCGGAGCTTTTCCTTTATATAGCAGATTTCGGGAAAAAAGAAAATGATCATTGTCTGGCTGCTGAGGTGAACGGGAAAGTCGTCGGGGCAGTGTGGGCTCGAATCATGAATGATTACGGCCATATTGACAATGAGACGCCTTCTCTCGCCATTTCGCTGTATCCGGAATACCGCGGGCTTGGTATCGGGAGGGATTTGCTGCAGCAAATGCTGCAGGAATTGAAAGGAGCCGGGTATCAAAAGGCATCTCTTTCCGTACAAAAGGCCAATTACGCGGTGAAGCTCTACCTGAAAACCGGGTTTGAGATCCTGCGGGAAACAGAAGAAGAATATATTATGGTCGTAAACCTGAATGAAGAATTTGCAGGCAGTGAAAACGCCGGGATAAAATCGTGCGGGCGATTTAATAGATAATCGATCGCAAAACGAACGAAAAAACGAACGATTCGCGAATCGTTCGTTTTTTGACTATAATAAATTAAAAAGTTTTAATCAAGGAATGAATAATGGAAAGAGAAAAATCATGCGGGGCGGTTGTTTTTACACGAAAGGATGACGGTGAGATCCGCTATGTGCTCGTAAAGCAGCGCAGCGGACGGTATTGTTTTCCGAAAGGGCATGTGGAAGGGGCAGAAACAGAACAGCAGACTGCGCTTCGTGAGATATGGGAAGAGACCGGCATCCGTCCGCAGATCCTTCCGGGTTTTCGCGAGTCAGAATCTTATGAGGTGTCAAAAAACCCGGGAACGATGAAGGACGTCTTTTATTTCCTTGCGGAATATGACGGACAGTCTTTCGATCCGCCTGTTACTCAGGAGATACAGGAAATCCGGCTCTGTTCATTTCAGGAAGCACTGGAGCTGCTGCCGACAGAAAGCCGAAAGGAGATCCTCCGTAAGGCCGATGCTCTCCTGACAGGTAAAAATAATGCACCGGGCCGGCCAACCGCTGCGGCGCAGTCCGCACGGTTGACCGGCAACCGAGTTGCGTTGATCCGCACAGCCACAATAGATGATCTGGACGCAGTGACCGCAGTGGAAGCAGAATGTTTTCCACCGGCGGAAGCCGCAACCCGTGAGGAATTTGAAGAGCGGCTGAAGGTTTACGGAAACCATTTCTGGCTCATGTTCGATGGAGAAAAACTGATTTCTTTTGTGGATGGCTTTGTCACGGATGAGCCGGACCTGACCGACGAAATGTTTGCCGATGCCTCACTGCACAACGAAAACGGCGCCTGGCAGATGATCTTCGGGGTGAACACCATCCCGTCGGAACGGAAAAAGGGCTATGCCGGACAGCTCATCGAACGGGCGATCGCAGATGCAAAAGCTCAGGGACGCAAGGGTCTGGTTCTCACAGCCAAAGAAGCCAAGGTTCACTATTACGCCAAATTCGGTTTTGTCAATGAAGGGATCAGCAAAAACTCAAACCACGGCGGCGCCGAATGGTATCAAATGCGCCTGACTTTTTGAAAAAATACCTGAAATAAGCCATTGACATTCTGTTTTTTTGTTTTATAATGGTTATTATTCCTATGAATAATAACCACGTTTGGAGATTATTCATAGGAATAATAACCATTTTTTGAGATTATTCATAGGAATAATAACCATGTACAGAGAAACCAAACAAAAACTAATTGATTGGAAAAACAGAAAACAGCGAAAACCTCTCCTGATTACCGGTGTTCGACAATGCGGAAAGACTTATTTGATGGAGGAATTCGGAGCAGAGCATTTCGATCATATCTTGAAAATAAATTTCGAGAGAAATGAAGTTTTTGGACAGGTTTTTGAACGGGATTATGACCCGGATAGAATTCTTCAGGAACTTGGCTACCTGATCGAAGGGAAACCGATCGATCCTGAACAAACACTTGTAATCTTTGATGAGATACAAGCATGCCCCAGAGCAATCACAGCTTTAAAGTACTTTGCGGAAAGCAGCAAAGAAAATTATATTTTATGCGCAGGGTCCCTTCTTGGCGTGGAAATAAAACGAAAAGGAATCTCATTCCCGGTGGGAAAAATCGAACGAATCCGAATGTTCCCATTGTCCTTCCGTGAATTTGTGAAAGCAGCCGGCGGGGAGCGGTATCTACAGCTTCTTTCCTCATATGATTTATATCAGGAAATTCCGTCTTATGTCACAGAACCAATGTTAACTTACCTGAAACAATATTTTATTATTGGCGGGATGCCGGCTGTTGTTCAGAAATGGATTGATACACAGAATTATGATCTTGTAGATGAACAACAGGACATGATCCTGCGAGACTATAAAGACGACTTTTCCAATCATGCTGAAATAAAAGATGTATTAAAAATCGGGTGGGTATGGGATTCACTGCCAAAGCAGCTTGCAAAGGAAAACAATAAATTTGTATTTTCACATGTGAAAGAAGGAGCTCGTGCACGGGATCTGGAAGACGCTCTGACCTGGCTGATTGATGCCGGACTTGCATATAAATTGGAAAAAGTTGAGCATCCCGAAATTCCACTCAGTACCTTTTCAGATGCTGTTTCATTCAAAGTTTATATGGCTGATACCGGGTTACTCAGAAAAAAAGCTGGTGTTTCCTATAAAACAATTTTGACTGAACCGGAATCTTATGTCGGTTTCAAAGGAGCTATGGCTGAAAATTACTGTTTACAGGAACTTATTGTCCAAAATATCACCCCATATTACTGGCATAGCGGAAACACATCGGAGGTTGATTTCCTGTTTGAATCAGGTGATCAGATCATTCCCATGGAGACAAAATCCGCAGACAACACAAAGGCAAAAAGTTTTATGAATTACCTGAAAAAGTATGATCCGGCGATTGGATTTCGTGTCTCAACAAAAAACATCGGAGATAATCAAAAGGGGAAAACTCATGAAATCAGTCTTCCGCTGTATTTGCTTTGGCGCATAAAGGAGTATATTTGATGAAAGCTCTTTATTTTGATGGAGAAAAGGCGGTTTACCGCGAAGATATGCCGATACCGGTGTGCGGGGAAGGGCAGAGCCTGATCCGGATCATGCTGGCGGATATCTGCAGCACGGACCGGGAGATCCTCAAGGGCTACCGTCCGGATTTCCGCGGCATCATGGGTCATGAATTTGTCGGCGAAGTCGTCGAAAGCCCGGATGCCTCACTGGTCGGGAAGATTGTGGTTGGAGAGATCAATGAAGGTTGCGGAAAGTGCATCTATTGCCGCACCGGGCGCGAAAAGCACTGCCTCACACGGAAAACACCGGGCATGTCCAAAGACGGCTGCTTTGCCGAGTATATGGCACTCGCCACCCATCTGATCCATATCGTACCGGAAGGTCTCGCACCGGAACAGGCGGTCTTCACCGAACCACTGGCTGCAGCATTGGAGATCACCAAACAGGTGCACATCGATCCCGCCCTTAATGCCGCGGTGATCGGTGACGGACGGTTGGCCTTCATGATTGCGCAGGTGCTCGCGCTTACCGGCATTGACCTGACCGTCATCGGGAAACATCCGGAGAAACTGAAGCTCTTTGAGCCTTTTGCGAAGACAACACTGCTTTCCGATTACTGTGAAGGCGACGGATACCGCAGCCTTTCGGCTGAAGAATGTTTTGAGTATGTAGTTGAAGCCTCCGGCAATGAGTCCGGCATTCACCTGGCCATGCACATCATCCGCAAGATGGGAACCATCATCCTGAAGAGCACCTATGCCGGTTCCGCCCACCTTGACCTGAGCCTGATCCCGGTGAATGAGATCACGGTAGTGGGCAGCCGCTGCGGTCCCTTTGAACCAGCATTAAAACTTCTTAAGGAAGGTAAAGTTTATTTCTCGACTGTAGATTTATATAATCTTAAAGATTTTGAAAAAGCTTTTTCTTCTCATGCCTTTAAAGCGGGGTTTTCATTCGAAAGATCATGATTCGCTCATTTATTGAAAAAATGTATCAATTCAGGACGGAACACATGGGGACTGGCAACTTGTGTCGCGCAGCCAACACGAGCGTGCCTGTCTTCATGTGCGTCGCTGCGGGTTCTGAATAAAAAAATTTTTTTATTTGCTGCATCGCAGCAGGGAGGTTACTAATGCAATTTGTGATCAATGCTCATGACGGGAAAGATGCTTATGAACGGCGGATGAGCGTCCGCGCGCAGCATCTGGAAAATATCACCAAATATAACGAAGCCGGCCACGTGATCTGCGCCGGCGGGATGACCGATAGCGAAGGCAAGCTGATCGGCTCTGTGCTCATCATGGATTTCGACTCACGGGATCAGCTCGATGAATATCTGAAGAGTGAGCCTTACATCAAGGTCAACGTGTGGGAGGACATCATCGTTGAACCCATCAACGTTGTTATCGCCAACGCGAAAAAATAGGATCCAGGGGGCCGGAAAGGGGAAAACATGATCATTCAGGAAATTGATGTCAAGGACGTGCTGACGAAGACGAATCTGCCGGTTTCGGATTACGCGGTCAATCCTTATGTGGGCTGCACCCATGCCTGCAAATACTGCTACGCTTCCTTCATGAAGCGCTTCACCAATCATCCTGAACCATGGGGGGAGTTTGTCGACGTCAAAAACTGGCCCCTTATCAAAAATCCGAAGAAATACGCCGGAAAAGAGATCTTTCTCAGCTCAGTCACCGATCCCTACCAGCCCCTTGAGGCAAAATACAAGCGCACCCGGATGGTACTGGAGCAGATGAAAGGGAGCGGCGTGAGCGTCAGCATCTCAACAAAATCGGACCTGATCCTGCGGGACCTGGAGCTCATCAAGACCTTTCCGCGAGCTCAGGTCTCCTGGTCCATCAACACGTTGGACGAGGACTTCCGCAAAGAGATGGACCGGGGCGTCAGCATTGAGCGGCGGCTTGCAGCGATGAAGCAGTTCTATGACGCCGGGGTCCAGGCGACCTGCTTTATCTCGCCGATCTTTCCGGGCATCACCGATGTCAAAGTCATCATCGAACGGGCGAAGCACCAATGCAACCTGGTCTGGCTGGAAAACCTGAACCTGCGCGGGGATTACAAAGGCCGCATCCTGAACTGGATCCATGAACATCATCCGGAATTGGACGAGCTCTACCGCGAGGTCTATACCAAAGGCAGCCGGGAGTACTGGACCGCGCTGGACCAGGAGATCCGCGAATATTGTGCTGCGGAAAACATGCTCTACCTGCGCGATGACGACCAGCATCGCTCTCCTTTTGGTGAACCGCCGGTGGTCTGCAACTACTTCTACCACGAAGAAGTCCGCAAATCAGCTAAGAAACTTAAAAAATAGGATATAGGATAAAGTGTTCAGAACTCTTCTTGCTTTTCTGTTGTAAATATGTTACTATATAGTCACATGACCGGATTAGTCATATGACCAAAGGAGTAAAAATTATGCAGGTGAATGTAATGGAAGCCAAAACAGATTTTTCGAAATTGATTCGTTTATTGGAATCAAAACGGGAGGATTCCATCATTGTGGCGAGAAACGGACGACCGGTTATCAAAATGACACTCGTGGATGAGTCTCCTGTTACACGGAGAATTGGAATTGCAAAAGGGAAATTCCGTGCTCCTGAAGATTTTGACGCAAACAACGATGAAGCTGCCGCAATGCTTATGGGGGAAGAATCTCTGTGAACATCTTGTTGGATACACATATCGCTGTATGGGCAATTGTTGATGATCCCCGGCTGTCAGTGAAAGCAAGAAATCTGTTGCTTAACCCTGACAATACGATATATTTCAGTTCTGTTTCTGTCCATGATCGTCTTCTGTTATCTCAGGCGAAAAGCGAAAACTATCGATTCATGACTCATGACGAAATGATCCAACATTTTGATGAAAAGTGCATCGTTCCTGTTTAGAATATAAGGAATAATGATGAACAGAATCACACAAAATCCGGATGGCAGCTATCATTGGGAATGCCCAATTGACAGGGACTTTCACCGGAAGTCTGTGCGGAAAGGGCTGTGGAGTGTTCCGATCTTCTGTGCGGTGATGATCATTGTCTTCCTTGTTGCCTCCCATGGCAGTAATATGCGGGAGAATTTGTGGATCCCGCTGCTTGTTATCGCAGTGGTCCTGCTCATCGCTCTGCCGTTGTTTTATCTTATGTACTCAGCCGAAAATCCGCATGAAGAGTACTTGTTGACGGAAGAATATGTAAAATCCGGATATTCCCGCAGTGCAATTTTTTCGAATTTTAATAAAACTACAGAAGCGGTCATTACAGCAAAATACATCGAGCTTGCCGGACCTCACACAACCAACCGCATTTATGTTCCCGCGGAAGATATGGTCTTTGTAAAAAACTTTATTTTAAAAAGACTCCCCGAAAATGTAAAAATTCGATATAATTGAAAGCGCATTCATTGCAAAGATTTACCTGGAAAGAGAGTATCTATATGGTACACATAGACGAAGACTATCTTGTGAACCAATTCCACGAGGCAGTTGAAAACGGACGCATTCAGGCATATTTTCAGCCGATTTTCCGTTCATATACAGAGAAAATTTTTTGTGTGGAAACATTATCCAGATGGTTCACACCCGACGGGAAAATGCTTCCTCCGGACGTTTTTATCCCCGTATTGGAGCGAACAAATCTGATCTATGAGCTCGACATGGAGATCCTTCGTCAGACTTGTGCGCTTTACAAAGACCTGCATGACCGCGGAACGCCGCTGAATGCTTTTTCCGTAAATCTTTCCCGTAAGGATTTCAAAAACGCCGATCTGTTTGAAAGAATAACTTCCACCCTCGAAAAATATGGCGTGCCTCATGAGGCGGTCAAGTTGGAAATCACCGAGAGCCATATGCTTGAGGATACCGAGACTTTCCAAAAGATATTCAAACAGTTTACGGATGCTCATTTTTCCGTCTGGCTGGATGACTTCGGCAGCGGATATTCCTCGCTGAACGTGCTGCAGAGCTACAGCTTTGACGTGATCAAATTCGATATTCTCTTCCTGCGGAATCTCTCCATCAAGGGGCGCGAGCTGCTTGCCTCCCTGATCAGCATGGCCAAAACGCTTGGAATCCACACCCTTGTCGAGGGTGTGGAGACAAAAGAACAGCGGGAATTCCTGATGGCACTTGGATGTGAGGCGCAGCAGGGGTTTTATTATTCCAAACCGATCCCGCAGGAAAATCTGATTGCTTTGATTGACGGACAGCCGGATATTCTGGAGAGCCTGGAAGACAAATTCTATTGGGACCAAATCGGCCGGCTGAACTTCCTGAGTCCCAATCCTCTCAAGGATTTCGCCAAGCAGAAAGAAATCAGAAGTGATTCTGATATTGCTCTGGGCGGCTATGATAACTCGATTGCCCTGATGGAGTGCAGCCAGACAGAGTTTAATTATGTTTACGCGACTACCGGCTATCAGGAACAGGTTCGTGAGCTTGGCTTTGACTCATTGAATGGATTGGAGCAGGTATTTTCCAACCAGCAGAGCTATCAGTTTTTAATGATCAGGAAGCTCATCCTGGATGCCATCCAGTATGGAACCGTTCAGACGGTAGAATATGTAAACAAAGATGTATATTATCGGCTCAGCGTGCAGGCTCTCTCCCGAAAAAAGGGATGGGTGATGATGGCCGTGCGTCTGGTCACCTTTGACTCGGAGCAGGAAGTCAAAACAGCCCGGGATATGCTGAATTACGGCAGCGCTCTGTTTTCCACTTATGAACTGGCTGTTTTGATCTTTCCGGACAGCAACAGGTCAGTACGTTTGTACACAGCCAATAGCCTCCCGATTTATGACCACGAGAGTTCCATTACCGGAAGCGTGGAAAAGTTCTGTAAATCAGAGGTTGAGACGGTGGATCAGAGACGATATCTGCAGTTCATGGATTTCTCCACCATGAAAAAACGGATCGAAGGCAGTACCAAAAAGTTTATTCAAAGCTATTTCCGAATGCGCTGGGGCGGAGAATCTCACAACTGGCACACGGCTCGTGTTACGGAAATAACAACATATACCGAAAGAGCTTACCTGCTGACCATCCAAAGCGTACAGGGAAACGGAAAACGGATGCTCGATGTCATAGCAAAGGAACATCCGGAATTACTGGAGCAGGTGAGTATATAAAACTGTGATATTACTGATAACAATACCGCTTGCATTGGTGATTTCTTTAGCCTGGTATCTGCCCGCCATCAAGGCGCAGGGAAACAACCAGGTTTTAACGCGGAAAGATTACCTGGTGATCGCGCTGAAATACGGCTTCGCGTTTACCTGCCTGCTCATCATGGTGACAGAAATCGTCTGGGACGGCATCGTGAAACGGACAGGACTTTCCGGTCTGGCATTGAATCTCGTCTCGGACTTCTTCCGGGCAGCGCTGCTCGAGGAGTTCTTCAAATTCCGTGGCTTTATCCTTGCAAAGAAAAAATACGCTCTGTATCGGAAGATCGACTATATCATGGTCGCCGGTCTGATTGGGCTGATGTACGGTTTCTTTGAGAAAATCGTGCTGGGGAATATCGCCGCGGTCATTGTGGGGCTGCTGTGCCCGATGCACATCATTTGGCAGATGAACCAGGGCGGACATTACTTTGAACATGATAAGGCGAAAGCAGCCGGTGACGAGAAAACCGCCCAAAAGGAATGGCGGCTGGCGGTTCTGCTCCCCTTCTTCTTCCACGGCCTCTGGGACAGCGGTCTCGATATCGGGGCACACCTGCTTGAACAGCCCCAGACCGCTCTGCAAGTCATCGGTATTGTCCTGATTACGGCAATGGTGATTTTCGGCGTGGTATATTCCGTCAAAACCGTCCGCAGAGCCTGCAAAATCGCCAGAGAAGAACCACCCGTTGAAAAGCCGAACCCGGAGACAATACCAGATACCTCAAGCACCGATCAGCCGGGCATTTCTGAATAATTTCCTAATTATTTTTTTGATAAAACGTATCTATTCAGCATGAAGCACGTGGGGACTGGCATCTTGTGCGGCGCAGCCCGAACAAGCGTGCCTGTCCCCATGTGCGGCGCTTCTGAATCTGTTCAGAAATAGTTCTATGGCTTCTGCACGACTTCCGGGGTGTGGGTGGCAATCATGACGTCATCCTTCCATTCACCGCCGTAAGTTTCACCATCGGTGGTGGTCATGGAACCGGTGCCGTCCTGTTTGTCGTTTTTCCATTCACCGGCATACGCACTTCCATCCTTCCAGGACATGGTACCAAGCCCCTCGCGGCTATCGGCGCGCCAGTCGCCTTTGTAGATATCACCGTTCGCCCAGGACATGGTCCCGAAACCGTCCATGCTGTCGCTGCGCCACTTACCGTCGTAAGAGTCACCCGCAGCGCGGGTCAGAATACCATGCCCACTCATCCGGTCATTGCGCCATTCCCCGACGTAGACGTCACCGTTAGCCCAGGTTTTTGTACCCCGGCCATGCTGACGTCCATTGATCCATTCGCCGGTATAGCTGTCACCGTTTTCCCAGCGGTAGGTGCCGAAACCGTTTTTCTGATCGTCCTTCCATTCCCCTTCATATTGATTGCCGTTGATCACGATGAATTTCCCGATGCCCGAAATCACACCGTTTTTGAATTCCCCTTTATACACATCCCCGTTGGACCAGGTATAGACACCGTAGCCGGTACGTTTTCCATTGACCCAGTTGCCTTCATAAAGCGATCCGTTTTCCCAGTACATCTTGCCGTGACCGTTCCGTTCACCGTTTACGAATTCGCCTTCATAAGTACCGCCATAGGGCCAGCGCATGAGTCCGAGACCTGTCGGCAGACCGTCTTCCCATTTCCCTTCAAAGAAAACACCTTCGGGCAGGATCAGGATCCCTTCCCCGTTTTGAACGTCGCCCTTCTTTACGAAGTACACTCTGCCGGCTTCATCCGTGAAGAAGACATCGCTTTTCGTCCGTCCGCACTCGGAGCAGATCTCACCGCTGTTGATAGTGTGGCAGTCAGGACAGATCCAGCTGCCTTCCTCATGACCGCATTCCCCGCAGATGTGTGCGGTATTTTCGGTCCCGCAGATCAGGCAGAGCCAATCCTCCCCTTCCTGAGCTGCCGCGGCAGCTGTGATGACGGACAAAAGAACAACGATCATAAAGAAAACAAAAGACTTTTTCATGGCAGTACTTCCTTATCTGAATGGGGACTGTCCCGAAATAAATATCCGATGAGCAATTATGTTGTATCAATAATTATAATCGAATTTTTTATTCAAAACGGAGCACGTGGGGACTGGCATCTTGTGCGGTGCAGCCCGCACAAGCGTGCCTGTCCCCATGTGCATCTCTGCGGGTTCTAAATACGGAAAAAGTATAAAGTAAAGAGTAAAAAATATAGTTTTCAGGATATTGCAGTCAGAATAATACATAGACCACTGCTCACTGATCACTTTTTACCTTTTACCTTCTACTTTTTACATGAGAAAGGGCGGTTTCATGAAATCACTTAAAAAAAATAAAAAGCTGACCGGAATTTTGCTGCTGCTTCCGCTGACGATTTGGCTGGTGGCTTTTGCGCTTTACCCAATTCTGTACGGACTGCGGCTGAGCCTTTTCAATGCCCGCATCAACAACATCGACAATCCGACCTTCATCGGGCTGCAGAACTACGTCAAGCTCTTCAGCAACTCGGAGTTCGGACAGTCGCTTTGGTGGTCCCTGAAATTCGCTCTTGTCGCTACCTTTATCCAGATGCTGCTCGGCATTCTGATCGCCTGGCTGTTCCAGCGCGAATTTCCCGGTAAGGGTCTGGCAACAACGCTCATTCTGCTGCCGATGGTTGTCGCTCCTTTCCTGATGGGTACGATGTTCCGCCTGCTCTTCAATGAATCTGTCGGTCCGATCGCTTACCTGCTTTCGGGACTCACCGGGACAACGGCCCTGCTTGGGCTTTCCTGGATGAACCAGACGATCATCGGAGCGGACACCATCAACCGCATGCCCTTTGTCTTTATCAATATGTACTCTGCCATGCAGGGCGTTCCGCAGGAACTGCTGGAAGCGGCTACCATGGATGGGCCCAATACCTTCCAGATCCTCACTCAGGTGCTGATCCCGGTGCTGATCCCGGTGCTGCTCCCGGGGATCGGTTCAACGGCCATTTTAGGGTTCATTACCAACTGGAATGAGTACCTCTTCAGCGGGATCCTGGCTTTCAAGAAGTCGGTCACCGCGATGGTCGGCACCTCTTTCTTCATCACGTCCTATGCGGTGGAGTGGGGGAACATGGCAGCTGCCATCACTCTTTCGACGATCCCGACGGCGCTGTTTATCTTCATCGCCCAGAAGTCCCTGGTCAAGGGCATGACGGCAGGCGCTGTGAAGGGATAAAAGGCCAGGCCGACGAGTTGCGTCAAATATCAGGAAGGTCTTAGCGCAGCTCGGTTACCAGTCACTTGTGCGGACTGCGCCGCATCAAGTAACTGGCCCGGTGCGCTATACCACAAAATTTCACATTTGTCAACCGCCAATATTGGCGGTTTTCTTTTTTAAATTTTTGCATATACTTTGATTAACGATCAAAACGGGGACGGTTATCCCGTACTGCGAAGCTGGTACGGGGAACCGTCACCTTAAGGAGGACCGTCAGCGAGAGGGGAACGAGGCTTCTGAGGGAAAAGGAAACTTAGCCTCACGAGCTTACTTCCGAAGA
>CADATZ010000009.1:0-123150 GCA_902791025.1 uncultured Chloroflexota bacterium
AACGGAATTTTCCAACCTGGGTGATATGTCTATCCATGAGCTGTACTGCATGGTTTCGCTGCATTTCCGCAAATGCCGGCTGGCAGCGCGGGAAATTGAAGAGAACGAAAAAAGCATTGACATAAGCCTGGTCAGCTGGATGTTCCGCCTGGCAGCTCTTGCCGAACGGCTTAAAGCCACGGAAGATAAAATTCAGAAAATCAAAGACGGTAAGATCGACAGCGAAAAACTGCTGGAACAGTCGCAGGTCTACAAAGGCGAACCGAATATCCGCCGGGATGTCAGTAACCGGAAAGTTTCTTCCGGTTTGCGAAATCCTTCTTCCCTGCCGGTCATGAAGTCTCACGCGAAAGAAGTGAAGCGCCAAAAGCAGAAATTAGAAAAACAGGAAAAGGCGAAGCTGCGTGAGATGGAACGAGCCGCCAAACGAGTCGAAAAGAGCGGGATCTTTGGACCGGCAACTTTCGATCTAAAACCGTACCCGCCGATGCCGCTGCCGAAAATACCGGGAATCGGATTGAATGAGGTTGAACTCAAAAAGCTCCTGATGGATGAGGCAAAAAGCCGGGGAGATATGACCGAGGCAGGGATTATCGCTGCAGAGTCAGTACAGGAAAATATCCGGAGGTTCTACAGGATCAAGGAGCGAGGATCAAGGAGCAGGGAGCAGGGGACAAAGGCTGGGGATCAAGGAGCATGTGGCAAGGGGTCAATGGTCAGAGGTCCGGGGACCAGTCCATCCGATGAGACGCGGAAAAAGCTGAGGGAGAAGAGGAAGAAGAGAAAATAGGATTCAGGGGCCAGGGGCCGGTGAGCCGAAATCGGATGGTTTCGGCTGTATTTGGTTAGGGAGACACTGATTATTTTAAAATGAGTCAAAGTGACCTGTTTTCGTTGACTCAGACTTGAGTCAACAGAACAGGTCATTTTGACTCATTGACAGAGGGGTATTCATTAATCAGCACCTCCTTAGACAATTTCACTCAGCGAAGTGATGTACTTTTTGAATTATAATCGTTACATTTCACGGAGAGCAAGGGAGCTTTCCCTGTTTCACTGCGGGTCACATAAGATACGTTCCCGTTTCTTTCCCGATGCTCTTGTGGGTCTGTGAATGGTAACTGTTCGGTCGCCGGGCGTGCTGAATCGTTGCAAGACTTATTGAAAAAATGAGATGATACGGATATACTAAAATAAACAAGTGTGCTATAATAAATTATGTATCTATTCAGAATGGAGTATACCTGGACAACTTTTTGCTGCGGCGCAGCCCGCACGAAAAAACTGTACTATGTGTTGCGTTTCTAGGTTCTGAACAGTTACTAAATTATAAAGAAATCTGGACTCTCTGCTGAAAGGAAGACGGTGGTATGGCCCAACAGGACGAAAAACAAAAACAGGTTCAGGGCTCGAATGAGCAGCCCGAGCAGGAGAAAAAATCTGCTCCGGAATCAGCTGTCTGGGAACTTCCCAACAGCGTGATGGCTGCCATGCCGACGCCTCCCCCACCTCCGGATGCGCCCAACAGCGTGATGCGCGAGATGATGGATCCGCAAATGCTTTCCGATGCATCGGGAGCGGACCGCTTCTCTGCCAGGTATATCTCCGGTACACCTAATTCGGTCATGAGAGAAATGGAGATTCTCCCGGATAAGGATTATTCATCCATTCATTCACACAGCAATTCACTAAATATCCTTCAAAGAGAATCACGCAATCCTTATTTTCTGGAAGATGTCGCTTTCTTCGGGAAAGACGGTGGTTCTTCTCCTTTTCCCGCCCATGAGCTGTCTCACACTGTTCGGCGAGAGTCTGCGCCCGACCGTATCACCCTGTCCGTGTCATCAAGCATTATACAAAGGGACCCCGAGGATGAAGACGAAAAACCGGATCCAAAACCGGGTTCCACGTCAGAAAAATCCGTCAAGTCAGAACCTTTCAAGGGCTTATCCGTAATGGTCGATGAGAAATGGACAGACGCAAAAGCAGCTGAGACGATGATCAGGAGCGCAAATGAGGAAGCAAGACGCAATTCTCCAACAACATCAACGACAGTTCATGAAGAGGATCCGAATGTTCCGCCTGAAAGTCAACATGGCGGGGAAGTCCTGCGCGATTCGATAACCGGTTTATGGGTTGAAAGAGCCGGTCAGGATTTGTTTGTGTATATAGACGGTGAATGGCTTGCGGCAAAGGAACAGGACTCACCACCGAAAGGATCGGGTGATGACTTGAGCGGTCGTGACTTGTCTGAACACAAGCTTGATCCTACCGAAAAATCGTTAAGCGGTGGGAATGAAATTGCTGAAGAATTATCGGGAGGGTCTGAACAACAGACTGATTCTTCATCTGACTTGCCGCCATTTAACGAGGTTTTTGGAAGCGGGAACAGATGGAGATTCTTCTCGAAAGAGTTAACTCAGAGACAGATCCTCGGATTGGTTGCATATTATAAAGCTTACCTTGCCCATCACAGAATTCATATTGAATTTCCGACTTCACCTAACATCGTTGCAAAGCCGATCGATAGTGCTTTGAATGCAGCGAAAGACGCTGTTGAAGATGTTTCCGGTGGTGCTGATCAGGTGGATGAGGGAAGCTCATCCCATTTATCTGACTCATCACCTTCTTCCCGTTCTTCTTCACCGGAACCGGGGGCAGATCGCTCCGGTCTGATACCTGATTTGGAAGCAGAACAAGTTCCCGTTGTGCTTCCCTATGGGAGATATCGTGACCAGGGTGATCGGTGGAAAAATCAAAAGAGGCATCTCGGTAATGCCTCAATAGCACAAAATATCGGTATGGGGGCAAGTGCTTTCGGCCGCCAGGGCGTCTTACTGAATAATTATAAGTATCATGTACACCAGAGTGCAAAAGATAATCTGCCTATCTGGGATGAAAGTAAATGGAAATTGCCGACCTCCGGTAATCCGGTTAAAGACAGCAACGGAAACATTGTAAGTTCGGGCGAGTTTAATCCTTATGTCAACTATGTCGCACCGATTGCCGGTACGGCGCTTGGCGCTTTCGGAGTCGGTACCGGAATTGCGGGGATGGTTCACGGGATCCATGACACAGTTCGCCAGCGGCAGAATGTTGCTGCCGGAGCAAGCCGCTGGGATGCTGCTCAATCCGGTCTGGATGCGGTTGCCGCCACTTCTTCAACCATGTCAAGTGCCTGGGGCATGGCACAGAGTATTGGCAGTATCGGGCATGCGGCAACATCCACGTTCGGTGATGCGGCTCATGCGATCCCCGGCCTGAGTATTGTCACAGGAGCCGCGAATGCCGTAAGCGGTACCGCTCAGGCAATTCGGGGAAGAAAAACCAGGAGTGAGCTGAATGCCGCAAAGACTATGCTTGATAATATTGCATCACAACCGATAAACCCCAGTCCTCACGGACAGCTGACTGATCAGGAGAAATTATGGATGATCATGAAGCAGGGCCAAAAAACCGCTACATTCAACATGTGGAGCGGTGGACTGAAAGCCATTTCCGGCGGCCTTACTGCTGCTTCCGGAATCGCGTCACTGGCAGGCGCCGCGCCTGTGGCTGCAGGTATTCAGGGGGTTGTGGCAGTTTTAAATATTGCAAGATCGATATTTGAAAAGGTTTATAAGAGTAAGATGCGCAATTCGATCGTGGCAGAGGAATTTAACATTGACTGGAAGAATGAAATGAAATATGTCTATGATATGCTCAAAGAAAAGGCTCCCAGTTTCAAGGTCCGTGATAAGGACGTCCGGAGAGTTATCCTCAAGGCTCATGGCTCTGATGCTGCAACGCGGACAGCAGCTTACAATACGATCAAATTGAACCGTGCGCAATATCTGATCAACACTGCTACGAGTAAAGGGAACCCTTTCCGGAAGGTGGCTGATATGGTGATCGAAGCCATGGGTGTTCACAAGATAAACGGAAAAGATTATGCAGCCGGTGCGGCGAAATTGCTGGCGGAGAAACTGGGGTAAAATTATTAATCAGAAATAAGAAAGTAACTGTTCAGAATGAAACACACGAAGACAGCTCTGCTGCAGCATAGCCGGCACAGCGGGACTGCCTCCCGTGCTGTGCTGGTTGGATAATAGTTACATAAAAATAAGGAATGAAATCATGGATATTAATGTTTTTTTTACCGAATTGGAAGCGCTGCTGAAGAAAATGGAGTATGAGACTGCCACACTAAAAGGTGAGGAAATTCAGCTGGGTGATACCCTGCGGGCAATGGTGCCGGTGGATGAAGCGGGCAACATGGTTTTGCTGGAGGTCATGGTTCTTCCATTCACGGATGATGCGCATATTGTTCAGATCTATTCGACGATGATCGCGGAGATTGGGCCGGGCTACGAAGCATTGAAGGAAATGCTGCTGGACTGGAACCTGATCTGTCCGATCGGAGCTTTTGGGATCTTTCGGCAAGGGCGGCAGTTTTATCATAAATATAATTATCCGATGCCAACTGATGGAGATCCGAAGGAAATGGCAGTAGAGATCTTCTATATCATCCACCTGGTCCGGGATGCAATCGCGATTGTTTTCCCCGATGCCGTCCGCCTTTCCGGAAATTTGTAATACCGGTGTGAGCAGGGGACTGGACTGCGAAGCGGGCCTGTACCCCGGGGCAGCGGCATCGAAAATAAACAAGCGGATATTCGGTTTTATTTCGGTGTCATGATATATGGGTACAGGATTCTGGAGGAAATTTTGATGAAAAAAGCGTTGATTATTCTTATGCTATTATTTGCAGCCCTTGCCTCTGCCGCTCAGGCGGATGATCTGGCTGACGTGATGCAGAACGGTGTTTTGCGGATGGGGTCCGCGCCGGAATATGTCCCCTTCATCTTTTATGACGATGACGGCAATATGACCGGGATCGATATCGCCCTCATCGAGGAAGTCGGGCGCCGTATGGGTGTCTCCGTACAGCCGGTCGATATCGCCTTCGACGGTCTGATCGATTCCCTGACTATCGGACAGGTGGACCTCATCGGCCGCGGCATGTCTGTCACCGAACAACGCCGGGAACAGATTGACTTTTCCCAAGTCTATTACAAAGGAAAAGCGCAATTCATTGCTTTGGCTTCTCTTCCCAAATCGGCAGCTGTGGATAACAGCAGCTTCAGCGGTTTGAAAATCGGAGTCCAGAAAGCGACCAGTTTTGAGCAGTGGATCCGTGACAATCTCGTCAGCGGCGGATATGTTGACCTGAAAAACATCTATCTTTTTTCCAATGCGGATGATATGGTCAAAGCCCTGGACAAGCAGAGCGTGGACCTGATCGTTCTTGACCAGGATGTTTATGAATTGAAATACATGCCGTCCGGGAATTACCAGATGTTTTATGACGGTTTTCTGGAAGAGGATTACGCTTTCGGTATGCGGAAAGGCTCCACTCTGACAGATGCGGTCAATCAACACCTGTCAGATATGATGAAAGACGGTACCGCACAGGAGATCGCCAACCGCTTTTTCTCGATGGATTACACGCAGGATGATTCGACTATTATTCATCCGACGGCTGTCCCGACTGCCGCTCCTATTATTTATCCTACTCAACCCGCGCCGGCAGCATGCATCAACTCCATGTCCTTTGTCGCGGATGTTACGATCACGGACGGGCATTATGTTCTCCCCGGTGATCAATTCCGGAAGACCTGGCGTGTTTATAATAACGGGACCTGTGCCTGGACCCCGCAGTATTCCTTTGTCTATGTTTCCGGGGACCAAATGAGTGGAAACAACATCAGCATTCCCACAACTGTTGCCATGGGCGAGACCTTCGATATTTCCGTTGACCTGATTGCCCCGACAGTTCCCGGCACTTATAAAGGCTATTGGCAGATGCGCTCGCCGCAGGGAACTAATTTCGGTCAGACAATCTGGGTGAAGATACAGGTTGGAAGCCAGCCGGAACCGCAGCCGGTTAATCCCACCGCTGAGCCGCAGCCCTATACTCCGGTCAATATCACTTCCTTTTACCCGGATGCTTATGAAAATTATCCGGAAAACTGCATGAACGTTTATTGGTCGGCCAATGGGGCTGATTGGGTTGAGATTCTCATCGATGGTTATCCGGCCTATCAGTATGGTCCGGCGAATGGATCATATCAATTCTGCGGAGAAGTCCAGAATTTCGGAGCTCATGGAATACAGCTTCATGCGGTGAATTCAGTGACTGATGCCTGGTCCTCATTCACCTTTACCACGATGGAGCATCCGACGGGACTGATCACACCGGTACCGGAAGAACACGAAACAGGTTTATGGACGCCGGTTCCGGATGAACCGGAAGAACATGCCACAGGGCTGATCGTCCCGTAAGATGTCTGTTCAAAATGAGACACGTGGAGAGGGTTGCTGCCTCATTTTTGAGACAGTTGTCCCGGCCACGTGTCTCACGTGTTTCATCAGGAGTGATTGAATACAGGCCTTTGACTGAGCGGTCTGCGCAGGGAATTGAGCAGTACCGGCACCAGCAAGCTCAGCAGGATCATCAGACAGCCTGCCAGCTTGTACGGACTCATCTGATCATTCAGGATCATTACGCCCTGCAGGGAAGCGCTGAGCGGTGAAAGTGCACACATCATCCCGGCGCGTTCGGCGGTCGTGCCGCGCTGGGCGACAGGCTGCAGGGTGAAGCCGAAACCGCTGCAGATGATGGCGAGCCCGAGAATCATTCCCCATTCCGAACCGGTCTGTGGCAGGCGCGGCTGTTCGAGAATGAAGGACATGATGAGTGAAAGGAAGCCGATCGTGAAGACCTGGGTGATCCCGATTATCAGCGGGTCACCCTTGCGGGAGGCGATGTTGGTGAGGAGGATCGCAGAGGCGTAGAAGATGGCGGAGCCGAGCAGATAAACACAGCCGGAACGGAGCAGTCCGCCGCTCCCTCCGAGGGTCAGGAAAGCAATCCCGGAAACTGCCAGGACGATGCGGAGCCCTTCGGCACCTTTCAGCTTCTTCTTCATAAATACAAATTGGAGGATTGGTACAAATATCATTGCGGAATTCTCAATGAAGGAAGTGGTGGCTGAATCGGTGGCGCGCAGCCCTGTCAGTTCACATCCCATCATGATCGTGAACAGCAATCCAAGGAGAAAACCATATTTCAGTTCAGTCCGCTGAATGTGGACCAGTTTCTTCCCAAAGATGAGCGCGAGGAAGAGAAATGCAGTCAAAAATCGTACCGCGAGAAGGTTGAACGGTGTCAGCGAATTCATCGCGGATTTGGACAATACGAAGGATGTGCTTCGTGCAAGGATCACTCCTGCCAGTAAGAGTTCACTTTTTTGCTGATTGTTCATTTTGTTCCCACCTTTCTCTCTTGACAAAGAGTATACCCTTGTTTTATAATTGAGAAAAGCGACAGAAAATCATGTAAACTTTGCAAATACAGCAAAGATAAACGACACCCGGGACGGTTATCCCGTACAGCGAAGCCGGTACGGGGAACTGTCACGAAATCATCTCAAGAGGGACACGATTATGGATACCGAGAAATATAAAGCTTTGATCTGTGCCATTGATACCGGCAGCCTGACGGCCGCGGCGGAGCAGTTGGGCTATACGCCCTCCGGCATCAGCCGCAGTGTTGCTTCGGTAGAGGAACAGTTCGGTTTTCCGCTGCTGGTCCGGGCGAAAAGCGGAGTGACCCCGACGGAGGAGTGTGAACAGCTGCTGCCGCTCATCCGCAGTCTGCTCCATATCCAGGACCAGCTGCAGCAGACCGCGGACCGGGTCTGCAGTCTTGAAACCGGATCGATCACGGTCGGGACCGCTTATCCGATCTATGACCAGATCCTTTCCAAAGGGATCGTAGCTTTCCGCAAGATCCATCCGAATATCAGCATCCGCCTCATTGAAGGAACTTCCAGCGCTCTCAGCAGTCAGCTCAGCCAGCATGCCCTTGATTTCTGCATCATCAGTCAGCGTGAAAATATCCCGGTTTTCTATCCGCTCTGCCGCGACAGCATCACCGCCTGGGTCCCGAAAAATCATCCGGCTGTGGTTCGCGGCATATACAAAGCTTCGGACCTTTGGACTGATGATTATATTGAGCTTTACCCGGATCTCGAAACGGATAACTCCCTTTTCCTCGAAAGAAACGACCTGCATCCCAAGGTTTGCGCCGCTACATCTGATATATACGCGGCTTACGCCATGGTGGAGGCAGGTCTGGGTGTGGTATTGATCAACACATTGCTTTCGCACCGCTGGCAGGGTGAGGTAGTCTCGCTGCCGCTGGATCGTTCTTCGGATTTTGAGATCGGCATCGCGGCGAAATCTGCCGAAGAGTGCTCGCCGGCTGCCCGTGAATTTCTGAACTTCATCCTTCCGGATCTCAAAGGCGCTGATATACGCTAAGCGGAAAGGGATGATTCAGAATTTTGGAAATCCGGATGAAAAGGCATCGAGGCAGTTGAAAATTGATTGGCATGATTCAAGAATTATAATTACAATTAGAGTGTCGATTCAGAACAGAATTTGTCCATAGCCGGATGACAAAAAATGATGTCTGTATGATAACAAGGAATTACGGAGCGATGATCATGGCAAATCCAAAACCATTTTATAGTGACTTTACCCTTATTTTGAAGAGTGAATTGCTCACCGCGCTGGGCTGCACCGAGCCGATCTGCATTGCGTATTGCAGTGCGGTGATGCGTCAGGCCCTTGGTGCGGAGCCGGAAAAAATCCATGCTTTTTGTTCAGGAAATTTGGTCAAAAATGCCAAAGGCGCCACGGTGCCCAACAGCGGCGGACTGAAGGGTATTGACGCCTCTGCCATCCTCGGTGCGGTGGGCGGTGATCCTGCCAAACAGCTTGAGCTTCTGACCACAGTGACGCCGGAACAGATAGCTCATACCAAAGCTCTCCTTGAGAAAGAAATCTGTGAGGTCTCCCTGCTGGAGCATGAGGACGACAAGTTGCAGGTCATTATCCGCGGTGAAGCGGCAGGTCATACAGCCGAAGCGGAGCTGAAATATACACATACGAATATCTGCCGTGTGGAACGGGATGGAAAGCCTTACCCCTTCAATAATCTTTGTGACAGTGCATCCTTTACCCCTTCGGATGAAAACGCGGAGTCGCTTTATGCCGGACTTTCTATCCGGAAGATCATTGATTATGTCGAAAATGTGGATTTGGATGAGACAGGCTTGCGTGAGGTGATCCTGCGGCAGGTCCGCTGCAATACGGCGATTTCGGACGAGGGTCTTCGCGGCGACTGGGGCGCTTCCGTCGGAAAGATCATTTCCCGCCGCGGGAACACTGTCCCGATCCGCGCTACCGCGGCAGCCGCCGCCGGGTCGGATGCCCGCATGAGCGGCTGCGAACTGCCGGTGGTTATCAACTCCGGTTCGGGAAATCAGGGGATTACCGTCACCATGCCGGTGGTGGAGTATGCCAAAGAACTTGGAAAAAGCGAAGATGAACTGGTTCGGGCGCTGCTGCTGGCGAATTTAACCGCGATCCATATCAAAGCCTCCTATGGGCGACTTTCTGCCTTTTGCGGTGTGGTCAGTGCGGCTACCGGCAGCGGTGCGGGAATTACCTGGCTGGCAGGCGGGACGTATGAGCAAATCTGCGCGACCATTACCAATACCCTGGGGACGATCTCGGGAATGGTCTGCGATGGTGCGAAACCATCCTGTGCCAGCAAGATCGCTTCCGCGGTCGATACTGCGATTCTCGCTCACGAGATGGCAATGGCGGGGAAACTGTTCCACTCCGGTGACGGGCTGGTAAAGGAGAATATCGAGGCGACGATCACCTCTGTCGGACGGATGGCAGCGGAGGGCATGGTCTCAACCGATCAGAAGATCCTGGAGTTGATGATGAGTTAGAATGCACTTGTTTAATGGAGCACATGGGGACTGGCACCTTGTGTAGCGAAGCCGACACAAGCGTGCCTGTCCCCATGTGCGTCGCTGTCCCTATGTATGTAGCGAAGCCGACACAAGCGTGCCTGTCCCCATGTGCGTCGCTGTCCTCATGTATGTCGCGAAGCCGACACAAGCGTGCTTGTTCCCATGTGCGTCGCTGTCCTCATGTATGTAGCGAAGCCAACACAAGACCCGCTCTGTAAGGAATCGGTTTCGCCTTGTGTAGCCGGATCAGGAGCGACCCGCTCTGTAAGGAATCGGTTTCGCCTTGTGTAGCCGGATCAGGAGCTTTGCTTGTTCCCATGTGCGTCGCTGTCCTCATGTATGTAGCGAAGCCAACACAAGACCCGTTCTGCAAGGAAAAGGCTTCGCCTGTTCTCATGAGCGGCTGTTCGGAACTCAGCTTCTGAACATTTACAGGGTTATATATTGATGAAAACAGGTACTAAGATATTGAGAGATTTATTTTGTTCATTATTTGTCATTTCCTTATTGTTGCTGACTGTCATTCCTTCTGAGGCGGATTTTACGGCTTGTGCGGGGGATTACGGATCGATCACGGAGATGATCAATGCTATTCCGGAGAATGCCGGTTTGGTGACGCTCCGCCTTTGGCGCAGTATTTTTGAAGAGAGCGACGCCATCCTTGAGATCCCCGCGGACCGCGGAATCACTGGCATCATTTTTGAGCCCGACGAAGGTATCGAGCATATCGCTCTTCCGGGACTGTTCCGCATTTGCGCTAACGGTATCCCCCTTACCCTCAGCGAAGGACTGGTTTTCGAAAATGGCAATATCTACGGCGGAGCCTGTGTGTCCGAAGGTGAGGCACATCTGGAGCGCTCCGAAGTGACCGTCAAAGGGGAAGTTGCTTTCGTGTTTGGCGGCGGTTTTGCGGAAAATGGGGCTCTCTCCGTTGTCGATGAACCCTCAGTGGTGGTGAGCGAGACGGGATCGGTCTATTTCGAAGCCTTTGGCAGCGGACATGCTTATGGGTCCGGCAGCCGCGTTGCTTCTGTAAATACAAATGTCCAAATCAATGGCACAGCGGATTATGTTCTTGGCGGCGGGTTTGGGGAAGACGGCGGGATTTCGGAGTGTGAGCAGACATTTGTCACAATGGCGGAAAATGCCAGAGCGGGCGTCGCCCTGTTCAGCGGCGGCAGTGCGTCCGGAAAAGGGAGTACCTCAATTGTGGAGAATGCCAAAGCATTGCTCTATGGCAGCGCAGCCTCCGCCTTTTCAGGTGATTTTGCTCTCAATGGCGGAATTACAAAGATGAATCAGTCTTCCCGTCTGGAAATTCTCACGACCGGTACCGCGGAATATGTGTATATGGGCTCCCTGGCATCCGATCCGGGTTCAGATGCATGGGTGAACACCTCGGAGCTGATGAACTGCGGGGCAGTGACGGAAATCTATAAAAAGAGCCAGTCCGCCGACAATGCCGAAGCCCGAACCGTTATCACTGCGCATTTTCCTTGTCAATAAGAGATAAAAATTAAAAATAACGAATTTTCAAAAAATTCTTGACAGAATAAAAGAAGGTCGTATAATTACCATTGTTGATGAACAAGAGAGCTTGAAATCAACAAAAAAAGAGAGTGCGCGGGTATAGTTCAGTTGGTAGAACACCTCCTTGCCAAGGAGAAGGTCGCGAGTTCGAGTCTCGCTGCCCGCTCTTTTTTTTATAGGGGAGTTTTCTCCGATATGGCGACGTGGCCAAGTGGCAAGGCAAGGGTCTGCAAAACCCTCATCATCGGTTCAAATCCGATCGTCGCCTCAATGATCCACCGTCGGGTGGATTTTTTATTATAGAAGGCGTAACCGCGGATGGTTCCCCCGGAACTGTTCCCCGGTATGATTTCTTATAGAAGGCTCTCATGAATCCTGACATATCCCTCTTTGATTTGATCCGTTCAGCGGAACCTGTTTTCTGGCAGAACCCGGAACTGTCGCCAATCCCGAACTTTTCCCTCACCGAGTCGGACGTTACGGATGCGGAATCACGGCTCCGGCGCTTTGCACCCTGGATCGCGCAGTGCTTTCCGGAGACACAGGCTGCATGCGGTATCATCGAATCTCCCCTCACCCCGATCCCGCAGATGGCAGAACCGCTCGCGAAAAAATTCGGAAAGCCCATACGCGGAAATCTTTGGCTCAAACGGGATGACAGTCTTCCTGTCAGCGGATCGGTCAAAGCCCGCGGTGGGATCTATGCGGTACTGAAACACACGGAAGATTTGTTATTCCATGAAAATCTTCTCACTTCCGATGGTGATTACCGCACGATTTCACAGGATTCGATCAAAAGCTTTTTGCATAGGAAGAAACTCGCGGTCGGTTCTACCGGCAACCTGGGACTGAGCATCGGTATCATTGGCGCTGCGCTTGGTTATCAGACCTCCGTCTATATCTCACGGGAAGCGCGCCAATGGAAGAAGGATCTGCTGCGGGCGAAGGGTGTCCGTGTGGTGGAGTCAGAGCAGAATTATGAGGCTGCTGTTGCAGCCGGACGCGCGGAGTCGGAAGCGGATCCGGACAGCTATTTTATCGACGATGAACGCTCGGTTGACCTTTACATCGGTTACGCGGTGGCAGCGCGTCGCCTCCAGACCCAATTGAAAGAAGCCGGGATTCCGGTTGACAGTGATCATCCGCTGAATGTTTACCTCCCCTGCGGCGTAGGCGGCGGACCCGGCGGGATCACCTTTGGATTAAAACTTATTTTCGGCAGCAATGTTCGTTGTTATTTTGCCGAACCAACCCAGGCGCCCTGTATGCTCCTTGCGATTGCAACCGGTAAAGGGTCGCGGGTAAGTGCGCAGGATTATGGCCTGAGCGGCATCACCGCCGCGGACGGGTTAGCCGTCACCCGGGCATCCGAGCTGGTATGGCGGGAAATGCGGACTAATCTCGACGGCTGCTTCACTGTCCGGGATGAGGATCTTTTTGCGTATCTCCGCATGCTGAATGAAAACTGCGGCATCCGCATCGAGCCTTCCGCCTGTGCAGGCTTTGCCGGTCTCCAATACATTGCTAAAGAAACTGAACCCAATACTACCCACATCATTTGGTCCACCGGCGGCGGTATGGTTCCTCAGGAAGAAATGAAGAACTACCTTCAATTGGCTGATTTCTAAACCCTAAACCGAGAGATAGTCATACGCAAATTGTGCCGCAAGTGCGGTGCCCCGTTTTAGGACAGCTTCATCCACATCATAAGTGCTCTGATGATTTGTCCCGGTAATCCCTTTCTCTGGATTGGAGCTGCCGATGAAGGTGAAAACACCCGGGATTTCCCGCAGATACCAGGAAAAGTCCTCAGAACTCATCAGGGTTGGCATATGAGCGAAAACCTGCTCTCCGAAAAGTGAAGTGGCTGCTTTTCTGCAGATATCGGTCACCTCGTCATAACTGTTGTTCACGGGATAGTTCAGGTAAATGTAGTCAAGCTCCCAGGTGACCTTCAATGCTTCCGCCACGCCGCCAATGATCCGCCGCATTTCCTCTTCAATGCTGTGGTCTGTGCGGAAATGGCGGACTGTACCTTCGATTTCGACAAGGTCCGGGATCACGTTATATTGCGTTCCGCCGTTGATCTTACCGATGGTCAGCACCATCGGGTCAGTGGCGCAGTTGAAACGGGTTACCAACAGCTGCAGACTGCTCACGATTGCGCAGGCTGCGGTGATGGCGTCTGCACCCAGATGAGGCGCACTGCCATGGGCGGTAACACCGTGGATGAGCAGCTTGAACCGATTGCTTGCGGCCATACGGAACCCCGGTGTGATATCGATAAGCGGTGCGCGGACAGTTCCCCAAACGTGGGTACCGTAAATCGCGTCAGCACCGTCTAAAGCTCCTTCCTGAATAACATCACGCGCCCCATATCCTCCCTCTTCAGCAGGTTGGAAAAGCAGCCGGACAGTTCCATTGAGTCCGGACCGCATCTCGCTGAGAATGCGCGCCGCGCCCAGCTGCATGGCAATATGACAGTCGTGACCGCAGGCGTGCATATAGTCATTCTTGCTGGCGAAGGACAGTCCGGTTTGTTCTTTAACGTTTAAAGCATCGATATCCGCCCGCAGAACCACAGTCTTCCCCGGCTTTTCGCCATGGATCTCCGCAATCAAGCCGTTGACATGTTCGAAGAGTTTCGGCTCGAGCCCCATCATCCGCAGATCTTCAGCGATAGCTTTGGTGGTTTCGACCTCATGACCGGCAAGTTCCGGGCAGCTGTGATAAAAGCGGCGTCTTTCGATAATATAGGGTTCCAGGCTTTCCGCCCTGCTGAGAATATCCATATAGGCCCTCTTATTGAATCTGGTAAATTTCGATGCTTTCCTCAAAGCGGATGGCGATAAAGCGCGAATCCGCCGACCAAAGCGTTTGCAATACATCCCGCCCGTCTACCGGCAGCTGGTACTGCTGTTTGGTATCTTCCCGGATGATCCAGGTCTGATAGCGGGCGTCGGTATAAAACAGATGACTTGCATTCGGTGACCAGTTGGCGTTGTTCATTGCCGGATAATCCCGGTCATCGTATTCGATCACGTTGTTGGGCTGCTCTCGGCCGGAATGACCATGTTTGCGGACCTCTTCCTCAAAAGTCAGTGTTCCGCTCCGGACGTCTGCGGTATAGATTCGTTCACAGTCTATTCCGCAGCTGGATGCCACACGCACGACATTGTTATTGACCCATTCAATGACAGACTTGTCGGAAGCAAATTCATCCGTTTCTGCCTGCGCATCCGGGAAAAGATCGACCACGTCTTTCAGACCGGACTCATAAGTTGCCACGAAAACGGTATAAAGCTTCTCACTCTGGCGCAGTGCGGTGAAGGCAAGGCGGGAATGATCCGAATTAAAGCCGAAATCACCGAAGACATGCAGGTCGGTTGTGGATATTTCATAAGGAGAAAACCCTTCTGGAATGTTCCCGAACTCATCCGGAACTTTTGCTTCGTCAGAAAAGTCCAATACAACCGCATCACCGGAAAACCAGCCCCAATAGCGGTTGGAAGGCGCAACATAAGCGAAAATCGGCGCGTCCTGTGCCCATTCCATGATCCCGCCATGTATGCGGTCTTCGAGGATAGAGACGCAGACGACCTCATATGGCTCAAGGTTTTCTATCTCCAGAACCTCGTTGCCTTTCAGATCAAGTGTCGGCGGAATGCTGGTTGGCGTGACCATAGCTGTGAGCGTTGCACTTTGGCTGTCGACCTGCTGGAAGCTTTCCAGCAGTGTATCGCAAGCTGCGAGAACGATCACACCGCAGATCAGTAAGAATATGAGAAGTGCTATCTGTTTCTTCATAGATTCCCGCTGCACGCCACAACAGATGCGGCGGCATATTCCTTCAAGTTTGTGATGGAAACGGACCACTCCGACAAGCCCATCTGTTCAGCCCGTTCCGCGGCTTTCCCGTGAAGATGCAGAACGGGAGCTCCCAGGTCATCATTGAGGATCTCGATCTCCCGCCAGCTTATCTCGCCGATACCGCAGCCGAGCGCCTTGGAAACGGCCTCTTTCGCCGCGAACCGACCCGCGAGGTGCTGATCATTCCCGGCGCAATAGGCTAATTCCGCATCGGTATATACTCGTGCAAGAAATCGCTCCCTGATTTCCGGCTTCTGCGAGCGGAAGCGTTCCACTTCGATGAGGTCGATACCATTCCGCAGCATGTTTATACTCCCAATGTTCCCGCAGTGACACGGATCAGCTTTCCCGGATCAAGCCATTTGCGGGCTGTTTCCAGAATAACCTCTGTTGTAATTGCCTTCACACGGCCCGGTAATTGAACCAGGTAATCGAGTCCCAGGTTGTAAGCTTCCATGTTTAGCATCAGCCCCGCTGTTCCGTTATTGCTTTCAAGCGAAAGAGGAAGACTGCCGATATAGAAGGATTTTACATCATTCAGCTCTTCCTCGGTCACTTTTTCAGCGGTAAAGCGTTTCAATTCGGAGATAATCAATTCAGCTGCCTTTTCGAGATTGGCAGGATTGACACCGGCTTCGACTGTCCAGCAGCCTCCGTAAGAGAGAGATGTGAGAGAGGAACCGGCATAGTAAGCCAGACCATTTTCGTCCCGGACTGTTTTCCCGATACGTCCCATAATTCCGAATTCTCCGAGAATGCTGTTCCCCAGCACCGCGGGAGTAAAATCCGGAGAGCCGCGGCGGGGGGCCAGGGTTCCCAGGATCATCGAAAGTTCGCTCTTTTCCGGTATCTCGATGTGTTCTGAAACGCTATGATCCGGACAGGCAATTTCGAAAAAGTAGTCTTCGGGGTGAATGGTTTCCTGTGCTTTATGCCATGTGCCGATTTCCCGCTCACATGCCTCGAGAATTTTTTCTGCTGGCACTCCTCCTGAGACAGAAATGATCATATTTTCCGGACCGATAAAGCGTTTGTGAAACGCAAACAAATCATCGCGGGTGATGGAATTGGTTTCTTCAATTGTTCCCAGTTCCGGCCTTCCGTAGGGGTGATCTCCGAATAAAAGTTTATCGAATCGTTCGTCCGCCATGCTTTCCGGATCATGGAGGTGAAGCTCATAAGCGGAAAGGACCCTCTGCCGGTGTATTTCGACTTGATCTTCCGGAAAAGACGGCTCATCCAGTATTTCTTTCATCAGGCCGAGAATCATCGGCAGGTCTTCAGCAAGACAAGTACCCTGTATGGTGTAGGTTCGGGGACCGCAATTGATTGCGAGAGATGCCCCTGAACTTTCAAGAAGTTCACTGATCTGCTGAAAATTATGGGAAAAAGTACCCATGTTCAAACAGTTCGCGGCAAAATCAGCCAATCCCGTTTTATCCATCGGGTCGAGATAGGAACCACAGGGAATTGAAGCCCTGATAACTGCTGTTTGGCTGAAAGGGTTTTCCCTTGCCAGCAAAGTGACCCCGTTGGAAAGTTTTTTCCGCAGGATATCATCAGAACTCGGCATGTGATTGTGTTTATATTCTTTCATAGCATACGCTCTCATTTGCTGTAGATCCCGGTCAGACAATTCTCCGGCTGAAAATATTTTTCCGCTATGCGGCTTACATCTTCGATTGTAACCTTTTCCAGGTTCTTCATGTAATTGGTATACCAGGATGGGTCCGCAAACATAGAAGAATATCCCAGCCAGTATGCCTGATTGGTGATATTCTCGCAGGAATAAGCAAACATCGCTCGTGCCTGTTTTCGGGCCTTTTCCATTTCGTATTCCGAAATCCCCTCACGAATGATGGTATCAATTTCCTTATGAACACTTCCCTTGATTTCAGCCGGGTCTATTCCCGGTCTCACAAAGGCGGAGAGTATGTAGAGATAAGGATCGATCGTGGTCACGTAACCGCCGCCAATCCCCACAGCCAGACCGCTTTTGACCAGTTTCTGATAAAAGCGTGACGTTCTGTTGGCAATGGATCCCTGTCCGAACATATTCAGTGAAGAAGGACCGGAAAGAATGCTGTCAAGAATCGTCAGCGGAAAAATATCAGGATCGTCTCCGGCGGGTGCTCTCCAGACCATCTGCATTGTGGTAATATCGCAGGGACCGTGTTCTTCCAGTGTGATCGGTGAAGTGATCGGTCCTTCAGGTTCTATGGAATGTTCCGGAATCACCTTTGCCGAGATCACCCCATATGTTTTTTCTATCAGATGCAGCATTTCATCTGTATCAAAATCGCCGGCTGCTGTCAGCACTGCGTTATTGGGGGCATAATATTTCCGGTAGTGCTCATACAGGTCATCCCTGCTGATTTTATAGAGGTCTTCCTTTTCGCCAATGATCTCTGTTCCGTATGGGTGATTGGGAAAGGCCGTCTTTCGGATAGCCTCGTTCAGACGATAGGTAGGTTCATTCTCCTGCCCTTCGCGCTCAGAAATCACCACCATGCGTTCCGATTCTACCTCATCCGGGTCAAACAGGGAATTTGTCATCCGGTCAGCTTCCATTTCGATGGCCAATCCGATTTTATCAGCCGGCATGGTCTCATAGAATGCGGTCCAATCCAGATAAGTGAAAGCATTCATGTGCCCGCCCTGTCTGGAAATGAGACGATCCATGATCTCCGAAGAAAACTTTTGGGTTCCTTTGAACTGCATGTGTTCGACCCAATGGGAAAGTCCTGTTTTCCCGGGTAATTCATTTCTGGATCCAACGCGATACCATACCCAGTGACTGATCACCGGCGCGGTATGGATCTCCTTCAGCAGTACAGTCAAGCCGTTATCGAGAATATGTTTTGTATAAGTATTATTCATGGTCAATAAGATTATACCTTTCCGGAACGCATTTTACCCTTTCGATTTTTCAACCCTGTGAACATCAGAAAACAAATGGACAACAGGCTCAGAGTTTCACCGATTCTCTGTACAGCGGTCTTTTGATATTGTACAGTAATTCTTCCCCTGGAGTATCCTTCATTAGACAAGCTCACCAGCCCTCTGCTGTCCCACGTGACGGGCATCTTTATAAACATGTCGTTTTCTGTGGTCAATGTACCCTGAAATCCTGTGTAATAAATCAGAGGAACAGAGAAATGGATCGTTCCGCTTTCTGACGGTAATTCATATTCAAATGTAAAACCGAGCCTCTGTCTTTTGTGCATTATTACGTCTAATGCTGTATCACTTTCCGTAATCAATATGGTATCAGCATTTTTCCCGGGAAATGTGTTATCAAGTCCCAGCGGCATATATTCTCCGCCGCTGACGCGGTTGTCCTGCATAACGAATAAGCGTTTGTCAACGGACCGGTTTTGCACCGATTCCCGCAGCACAGGAAAGGCTGTGCTGAAAAAGCAGAACAATGTGAGCAGTCCCATCCACAATAGCGGCTTTCTGTCTTTGAAAAGCTCAGCAAAATAGATGCCTCCGCTCAGGCTCAGCATCACACTTGCCGGCAGCAAAAGGCGGTAGGCAAATTGGATGCGGACGACAAACGGAAGGAAAACCTTCCAATGCCAGGGAAAAGCCCTTGTGCACATCCATACGACCGGGATGGAGAAAAGGAGCAGAAAATCCGCGGCTCTGACGGATTTATCCCGTTTCCACCGAAGTACCAGACCCAAAACCGGAACCAAAAGCAGGCTCCAGCCGGGATAAATGCAATCCGCCTGCCAGGCAAAATTCCAGGTTTTGAAGCGGCTGAGAAGGTTTTGAACCGGGAAAGCGTAATTTGTGGTGTTCAGCGAAACGCTGCCCTCCAGTACATTGTTTATCTTCAAACCGGGATTGGTCAGGCTTTGCTCCAGCATAGGCATCCAGAAAAAAGCTCCGATTCCTGCGACGAGCAGCACTGATTTGAACAGGATGAACAGAATTCCCGGCTGTCGAAAAATTTTCCGGATTTGCATAAGCAGAAAGAGAAATGTCAATAAGACAGCTATTCCCAGACTGATGATATGGCAGCTGAAAATTCCGAGAAAACCGAAGGCGAAAAAGGGCCAATTCTTCCGCTCTCCATAGAAAATTTCATAAAGCCCAAGAATGATCATGGGGTAGAAAATTGCGGCCTGGGTTTCCCCGACAGCGCCTCGGTAATAAACATTACTCAGCCGATATGACGCAAAGGCAAAGAACACCGCTGCCGCTGCTGCCGCGATACGGTTCCGGCTGATCCTCAGTCCCGCGTACCAGGCGGAGGCAATGGAGAAAAAGCTGCAGAGGATAAGGAATACCTTATAGGACGTGAGCAGATCAAAACCAAGCAGCACCATCAGTGCCGGTAAATATAAGAATGTATCGGGATAATAAAACCCCACCCCATATCCATAATTGTTGAGCCAATACAGCTGGTCCCGGACAGGAAAATATCCTGCCTGAAGGCTGTCCGCCAGTCCCCGGATGCGGGTGATATGGAAAAACATGTCCTCTCCCCGAACGTAAGTTGAGGGATCAAACAGCGGATAACATGCTGCCGCCGTGAGTCCGATGAGCATCAGCAGCGCAATTTCATTATTCCGCTGTCTGAAAGCGGGGAACAGCTTCCATAAAAGGTTTGGATAAGAAATGCGGAGGATTGCCCAGAGAGCAGTCAAAACCAGCAGCAGGGAAAGCGTCCCATGTCTGAGGATCGACTCCTTGTACAAGATATGGTCCGCGGTGATACGGACACGCTCCAGACGCAGGTAAGATGTAGTTTCCGGGTCGTAGCGGATGCCAAAGCGGATCTGTTTTGAACTCTCGCTTATTTCAAAATCAAAGGATGGATCAGTTTCCTCATATGGCAAATCTGAGGAGTAAAAATTCTTTTCATCCCCATCGACCAGCATGATCCCGCTGCCGTATCCCTCAGAACTCAATTCGAGAGAAAGCGTATACGGACCCGGTTTGAGCGTAATGGGACCTAGCAGCAGGTAATCCCGCTTGACATCCGTTTCCGGAGTGAATTCCCGCCTTAGCAGCGTATCATAGGTAAATTGAAAAAGATCCCGGTTTACCAGATACAGACTGCCTGCCAGCAGTAACAGGATGACTAAGATAATACTTGAATTTATGATTTTCCTTTTTCTCATATCAGTTATTATTATATCGAATGTCCGAACAGAAGGGGCCGGTTTTTCTACTTTCCTGTGTTAGAATTAAAACAGCGCGGATTAATTCAGTCTGAGTCAAAAGTGACCCGTTATCGTTGACTCATTCAATGTGAGTTCACCATTAATCAGCGTTTTCTCAGTTCAATTCTAAAGAAATGACAGGAAAGGACAGGTTTATGAAAAAGCCCCGCTTGTTTTTGTTGATCAGTGCGTTTTTCTGTATATTGTTTTTTTCTTTCCCGACACTTGCCCAGAACGTATTCCCGGCAAAAGGTTCCCTGGAATCCTCCGGTGATGGCCTTTGGAACTATTACAAAGGGAAAACCCGGACCACCGTCAAGCGCAATGCACCGATGTTTGAAAAGCTTTCCGACAACAATTACCTTCTTGATTACACAAAAATCAAAGGCGTTGAAATCTACCTTTCGGCTGAATTCAAGGACAACAAACTTGCATTGCTTCAAATCACTACCCCCTTTCCGGAATACAAATCCTGCGGTAAGGATACCAAAGACCTGTCCAGAAGTTTCGCGGATATCGGTTATGCCCTGATGGGAACGCAGTTCGACAAAAAACAATGTTCCCAACAGAAAGGCACCGGCACCCCTTATCTGTGTACCGCAGACGATTATGCCTGTGTTTATCGCCTCTGTCCCGGCAAATCCTGGATGCTTGTCTGCAGTATCGTCAAGTAAAACAGAGCACGTGGGGACTGGCATCTTGTGCGGCGCAGCCCGCACAAGTGTGCCTGTCCCCATGTGCGTCTCAAAACCGACACAAAACCCGCTCTGTAAGGAATCGGCATCGCCTGTCACCATGTGCGTAAATGTGTTATGAATGGTCACCTTATTTCGTCGTATAATATAACCTTATGAGCCAAATGATCACAGCAGACTTCCACGTTCACGGCATTGCCTCCAAAGATTCCCTTTCCAAAGGAGAAGAGCTCCTGACCCGGGCGAAGCAACTGGGCCTCGGAAAGCTGATCCTCACAGACCATAACACCATTTCCGGAGCGGTTGAGCTGCAGCAGTCCTATCCGGAGTTCGTGATCGTCGGTGAGGAGATCCTGACCACAAAAGGCGAGATCCTGGCGATCTTTGTAGAGAAAGAGATCCCGAAGGGTCTCGAGCCGCTTGAAGCCTTCAAACGGCTGAAGGATCAAAACGCCTTTATTTCCCTTTCCCATCCTTACGCTCCCATGCGCCATGGCTGGACAGAGGCGGAGATGGAAGAATATCTGCCTTATCTTGACGCCATCGAAATCGCGAATGCGCGCAACATCCCGGACATGAATCACTCCGCAGCCAAATTCGCCAAAAATCATGGTCTCTGCGGAACAGCCGGGTCCGATGCGCACGGTGTCAGCGAACTTGGCTCCATGTGCCTTCGCCTGCCGGATTTTCATAACAGCGAAGAACTGCGTGTCTCGATCCGCTCCGCGGAAGTTATCGGGAAAGAGTCCTCTCCGTGGGTCCGTTACTATTCCCGCAGGGCAGTCCTGCTGAAAGCACTGAACCGCAAATTTGGCATAAAACTATACTGACACATAACAGCCGGCGGTAATCGCGAACCGCCGAAGGAAAACCAATGCTCGAACTGTTCCGTTTCCTCGTTGATTACCAGGTCTGGATCTATGTGATCCTGGGCGTTCTTGCATTCATTTATCTGATTCGCATCATCAGTGCAGCCCGGGAACGATATTCCACGATTTTTGGCCTGGAACGCGAAGACGCGCAGCGGCGGCTGAATTCTGCTCTTGCTGTTTTTATCCTGCTCCTTCTTTTGATCGGTGCTGAGTTCACACTCGTTACCTTTGTTATTCCTGAATGGCCGCTGGTGATGATGACGCCAACGCCGCAGCCTGACGCTGCTTCGACAGAAGAGGCGATGCCGATGATCACCAATTCCGCTGCCGAAGGCGGTTTGACCATCCTTTCTACACCGGAAGGCGCCGTTGGCGGAAGTTCTCCGGCAGTTGCTGCGTTATCCTCCGGCTGCATTGCCGGTCAGCTGGAATGGCTGGCTCCTTCTACCGGTGATGTGATCAGCGGCAGTTACACACTTGAAGCCACTGTCAATGTGCGGGATATGGCCTTCTATAACTGGGCCTTTTCCCCGGTGGAGGATCAGCAGAACTGGCAGGTTCTTTCAGCCGGAAACCTTCCCGTCCTGGAAGGAGACCTTGGGCTTTGGGCGACCACCCAGGTGGCTAACGGTGACTACGTGCTGCGAATCACTGTCTATGATCTCAATAACGAAGAGCTTCCCCCCTGTGACGTTTACATCCGTGTTCTTAATGAGGATTAGAGATTAGGGATTGGGGTGTAGGTGTTGGGAATTAGTTTTTAGCTGATTGCTAATCGCTGAAATTCTTATCTGAACTCTTATCTCTTATCTCTGAACTGTGCTGCCTACATCCTACATCCTACCATCTAACTCCTAACTCCTAACCCCCAATCCCCAGACCCCAACCCCTACTATCTACATCCTACCAGCCAAAATACCTCCGTTTCCGCTCCTGTTCCGCCTGCAGCTGCTGCACAAACTTGATCTGATCGATCAGGCCGTCATGGGAGAGGTCGTTGCGGACGTTCAGCTTGCCGTTTTCGAAGACCGCCATCGCCGCGGACATCACCAGATCGTCGCCGTCCTTCACGCCCCAGCTCACGTTAGAGGAATTGCCGGTCGGTTCAATGCGGCAGGCGCGCAGCTCACGGTAAAACATCTGCTGCAGCAGCTCCGGCTCCTTGAGGATCTCATAACGCTCTTTTCCGGGTTTGAATCCGGATTTGAGTACGTCGATTTCGTTCCCTTTGTGCTCGAGCCATCTTCCGGTATCGACCATAGCGAGGAAGTCCCATGCCATCTTTGTCTTGTTGGCGGCGGTGATATCGATCGGGCAGACCCTGGTCTTATATTTCGTCACGAGAATATCGCTCAGCATGGCGCCGAGACCGGAGTGGTCGATGAAGATCCGGCGCGGCTTCCATATGTCAATATCCCCACAGATCTCTTTTTCGAGGAGATCCGAGGGAACATTGCGGAACAGACGGCGGTTGACGACCTTCCAGACGAAGTTTTTAGGATCATATTTCTTTCCATTCGGCAGGATGACCTCGCAGATGGTGACGACGGTAGCATCCCGGCGGTCGGAGAAGCCGTGGGCGCGTTTGTCCTTCGCCTGCACTTCATCGGACCCGGCGACGTCGATGAGGAAGACGTAGCATTTATCTTTCTCAGGACGGTACAGCGGGTCATGATCGCCTTTCATCTTGTTCATGCGTTCTTCCGTGAACATGGACGTCAGGTCGGTGATCTCTTCGCAGAAGAATTGCGTGCGGATCGCGGGGTGTTCCCGTCCTAACAGCTCGATCTGGGAACGGACAAAACTCTCGTATTCCGGGACTTCCTTGCCGACTTCGACAGCGGTGGTGGTGAAAACGTGCTTTCTCCCATCCATTTCTTCTTCCTTTTGGGCAAGTCGCGTCTCCCGTGCGAGCAGGGTCTGGTCATCCCAGGCGGTACCCCAGAATACCTGCACTGCGTTATTGGCAGCTGCCATCGGTGCGGCTTCCCGGTCAAATTTCTCCGCGGTCACCATCTGGGCTTCGTCCACCTCGAGCAGAAGCTCCGCTGTAGCTCCTACGATCGCCGCGTTCGGCGAAGCCGAGAGACAGCGCACGGCAGTATTCCCATATGTTATTTCATCTTTTTTTACCCGCACACGGGGACGGTTATCCCGTACCTCGTACGGGGAACCGTCACCTGAATCAACGGCATCGTTTCTTCGAATGGAATCCCGTGAGGCTAAGCCTCCTATTCCATCCGAAGCCTCGTCCCCCTCTCGCTGGCGACAATACCCTGCTCCGTAAGGTGCAGGCTCCGCCTGATTACGAATCGGAGCAGGAGCTTCGCTCCCTTCCGAAGTCTCGTCCCACTCTCGCTGGCGGTCCTGCTCAGGTGACGGTTCCCCGTACGAAGTACGGGATAACCGTCCCCGCCCGTTCGAAGTACGGGATAACCGTCCCCGAGTACCTGACAGGACAGAGGCAAGGCGCTCGGTTGAGATCTTCCCCTGATTTTTCTCGGTCGGGATGATCTTGATGATGTTCCCGCCCTTATGTTGGTTGGCGGCCATCAGAGCCGCTTCCAGCTGTGCCTGCGTCTCGTTTTTTCCCGACTGGCGCGGGAACATCACGGCGAACCGCCCGCCCCGCCCGCTCATCGCCGCGTCAAAGATATTCCGCAGCGCGTCGGATTGATAGGAACGGAGCCGGCAGTTGTTCATCAGAAACGCCCGCATCACCGGATCAAAAATATTTTCTTTGTGTATATACCTCTCGTCCATTTTTCTCCTCCTTTTTCGGGGACTGGACCCGAAGCGCAGCTCGGTGGCCGGGCATCTGTGCAGGCTCCGCTGCATCAGATTCCCGGCCCGGTGCGTCGGCCCGGTGCTATCTTAACCCAAGACAGCCGAAATCCACCCGGACCCCGGCTACTATTCATTATTCACCATTCACCATTCACTAATCTTCATACGGGCGGCGTTCGAAAATCCGCATCTCCTGGTCTTCCCTCATCTGGTATCCCAGCCTTCCGTAGTATTCCCACATCCAGCTATCCTCGTCGGGAATGTCGCCAGCCCAGGTGGCTTTCCATTCCTCCCAGATGATCGGTCAATCAGTCCGTCCTCACTCACGTACCCCGGCTTGATGACAAACTCATCCAGCTCTGTGTCGAAGATGTAGGCTTCCACCGGCTGCTCCCGATACAACTGATAAGGCTTCGGGGCGTAGGGGACTCGCTTCCCCGTGGGGATCGGGATCGGCGGATAGATCCGTCCCGGAATGTGCAGATGTCCTGCCGGGATCATCTTACGCAGCTCTTCAGCTTCAGCGGAAAGCTCTGCCTCCTCCTGTTGACGGGAGGTTTCCAGGCTTTCCCCTTTTTCATAAAGCTCTTTGTATCTGTTCTGGGTATTGATGGCGCGGATCAAACCGGCGTCGGCATCCTGTTTGACTTTGGTAAGTCTGGCTTCTTCATCCTTGTCATCCGGGTTTTCAGCCATCACGCGTTCGCGGCGTTTGGTCAGGTTCATCACCCGGGCACCCGCGGATTTGGTCACCTTGTCGAGCATGTCCAGAGCGTATTTGCGTAATTCATCATTGTCTTTACATACGTTAAACATGGTAGTGGCGTATCCTGCCAGGATCGCGCCGGCTTTTTCCCATTCCCAGGCTGACTTTTCAATGGTTTTGTCTTTGAGCGTGTGGTTGAAGAATTCGCGCATCTTCTTTACAAAATCTTCTTCAGCCTGTTTTACGTAGTAGAGATAATTGCCGTAATCGGGAATGACGGCATCTTCCGGATCCTCCGGTTGAGGGATCTGGAGATCACAGCCCAGGAATTTTGTTTCCATCATTTCAGTCATTTCCGATTCTTTCCTTATTTCTTTTTTTCGGGGACTGGACCCGCAGGGGCCTGTACCCGGTGTTCCCAGTGTTCGTGAGGCGGGTCCAGTCCCCTGCGGGTCCAGTCCCCGGTATCGTTCTAATTGTTAATCAAAGTATATGCACTATTTTAAAAAAGAAAACCGCCAATATTGGCGGTTGACAAATGTGAAATTTTGTGGTATTACGCACACGAGTCCGGGCATGCTGCCCCTCGGCGGCGCACATTCCTGCGAAGCACTCACTCATCAGCCTCAATGTTATTCCGTCACAGCGCCATTGGCACATCATTCCCGGCTTCGAGTGCCCGACTGATCAATAGGTTTTCTGCTTTGCCAGCCAGTTGAGCGTTTCGTCTTCACCCTTTTCGGCGAACATATGCAGGACCTTCAGCGCGAAGGCTTTGGTTTCCGGGTGAAGCTTATAGTATGATTCATGTTTCCTGAAATATTCCAGCGGATAATTCGGCTGCCAGGTGGTGCGGTTGTAGGTCTTTCCGGCGCTCAGCCAGTCGCAGAGCATTTCCTTCACATAATTCATGGGCATTTTCACGTAATATTCGGTTCCGTCATCTCGGAATTCCACCCAATATTCCCAATGGTGTTTATTCTTTGCCTTATGATGCAGCCAGGCTTCGGAGTATCCCTTTGCACGGCGTTCAGCCCCGATGGGAGAAGCCGTGCCCTGATAATAGCGGACAGAGGGAATCAGCTCAGTTAATGTAAATTTGCTGAAATCGTGAGTAAATCCCTGCCATGGGATCCCGACCCGGCAGCAGAATTTGAAAACCATGTGACGATGGGTCAGAACATTGTTGAGATGGCCGAAAAAATTTTTTACGTTCATGCGTTGATTATAATCCCGTTTCTCACGTCATAAATTGCTTGACAGAGAACCTTGAAAATGTTATGATTTTTCCGTTGACAAGCGTCAGCGGAAAGCCGGTTGAAATCGGTTTCAGAAATCTGCCTGTGAGAGATTACTTTGCTGCATTTCAGCGTGAAATTCTCTCTCCGGCTTCGGATCTCGAATCCATAACCCAAATCAATTACAGTATCAGAAGGTACTGACAGTTTTCAGAAGAAAGCTGCCGGGTGGTTACACCGGCAATTTTATTCGTTAAGGAGAAAAATATGTCCAAAAAATTGTTTGTCCTTCTGCTGACCTTCTGCATGTTCTGCGGGATCTGCTTTGGCGCTTATGCATCTGAATATACCGATGCTCATGGAAATGTGATCGAACTGGATGACTCCCTTGAGGCGTACAGTGAGGTGCTGCTGAATGGTGCGGATGACGCTGCCCGTAAAGGTGAAACGAACCTCGGTGACTTTTGGGCGGACGCGCTGCGCTGGTTCGCTGTTTCCGGAAAGATCAATGAATATTTTGAAGAGGATGATGTGGCCGCCGGCATCACAGCGCTTGATGTAGACGCGGATCATGTTGTCGCCCTCTGGAATGGCGGAAATCTGCGGGCTGATATCGAAATTGGCAAATTCAATGCCGAAAAGCTGGCGGAGGTGCTGCCTTACCCGAACAAAGCAGCTGTTGTTTACATGACCGGCGCGGAACTGGTGGAAGCTTTGGAAGCCGCCTCTCAGGGCCTGCCCTACAGTGAAGAAACCGCTGCCGCCTGCGCTTCCCTGATGCAGGTTTCCGGCCTGACGTATTCAGTCGATACATCAAAGGAATATGACAAGGGTGAAGCATACGGGGATAACTGGTTCACCGCGGCAAGCCTGAGCCGTGTGTCTATTGAAGATGTCAATGGTCAGCCCTTTGATCCGGAAGCGGTTTACGCGGTGATCACCTCCAATGCCAATTTTAACGGCATGGATTCGTCTTATGTCTTCAAAGCTGCAGCGGAAGCCAACGGCCACAGCACGATTACGACCGCGGTGGTTCGTGATATCGTCTGGATGTACCTGTCAGAGGAGCTGAACAACGTTATCGGTGAAAGCTATGCCGAAACGCAGGGAAGACTGACTCTGTAGAGGTCAGTGAGTTTACTATTCACGGAGCACATGGGGACTGGCGCCTTGTGCTGCGCAGCCAATACAAGTGTGCCTGTCCCCATGTGCGTCACTGCAATATTGGCTGACGTGAGAACGGTAACGATAAGGTGACCGCTGCGCGGTCTTTAATAGTGGGACAGTGAGATACGTCCCCCTGTCCCAAAAGGGAAGAATTTTATGCGGAGTGAACTGGAAGCGGTTGTTTCGGAAGTTGAAAAGGCTGTCGTCGGGAAGCGTGCTGTTATTGAAAAGACGCTGATGGCGATGCTGGCGGATGGGCATGTGTTGCTGGATGATATTCCCGGTATGGGGAAGACCACGCTGGCTATTGCGCTTGCCCATGCGATTGGGCTGAGCAGCCGCCGTATTCAGTTCACTCCTGATGTGCTGCCCTCCGATATCGTCGGTTTCTCGATTTATGAGAAAGTAAGCGGTGATTTTATCTATCGTCCCGGAGTTTTGAATGGGGCGAACCTTGTCCTTTGCGATGAGATCAATCGCGCTTCCGCCCGGACGCAATCAGCTTTGTTGGAGGCGATGGAAGAACGTCAGGTGACAGTGGACGGGACGACTTATCCGTTGGAGAAGCCTTTTCTGATCATCGCTACACAGAACAATGTCGGTACAAGCGGTACACAGATCCTGCCTTATGCGCAAATTGACCGCTTTCTGGTTCGGCTTTCCCTGGGGTATCCGGATCATGAGTCGCAGATTGCCATGCTGCGGGACCGGCGTCAGTCGGATCCGCTGAAGGAGATCCGTCCTGTTTTATCCAAAGAGGATTTTCTGCGGATGCAGGAGAATGTGCATCAGGTCACGGTTCGGGAGAATGTGCTGGACTATATTTCCCGGCTTTCGATCGCGTCTCGTGAGCATGAGATGATCGAGATCGGCATCAGTCCGCGCGGTGCGCTTTACCTGTGCCGGACCGCGATGGGGAAGGCCTGGATGGATGGACGTGATTATGTGACCGGTGCGGATGTGCGGGATGTCTTTCTGGATGTCTGTGCGCATCGGGTGATCCTGAGCCGGAAAGGAATTTCGGACGGAATGACCGCAGCGCTTCTCCTTCAGGAAATTCTGGGGGCGGTTGAGAATCCGGACCGCAGGGCAGGAAGGTGATCAAACGACGTCTGATCTGGCTGCTGTGGCTCCTGGCCACCGGTGGTTTGTATTTTTTTGAAAACAACAGCGGGACACGGATCGTCTTTGCCGCTTCGCTTTTGGTGCCCCTGTCTTCCATGCTTTGCGCGCTGTGGTGTGCGGATCGGGTCCGCTTTGACTTTTCCGTCCCGAATGTGGTGCAGAAAGGTGAGCAATTCGGGTGTGAGGTCAAGGCTTCCGGATCTGTATTGCTCGCCGGATGTATTCCCTGCTGCGCGATTATTGTTGAGAACTCGCTGGTGGGGGATCGTTTTGAAAGCGGTGTCCTTTCGGTTGATGGGAAACGTACTATTCAGCTGAGCAGCGCATACTGCGGCAGTCTGTTGATTTGTTTTCAGTTCAATACGATTGAGGACCGTTTTGGTTTGTTCCGTTTTCCGCTTCCGAAGCCTGTGAAGATCGAGAAAAGGGTTATCGTCCGTCCGGAGCTTCAGCCGGTGAGTTTTCCCGGTATAGAAGGGGACGAGAGCGGCATTGATGGTGCTGGGATGGCTGCCGGACGCGGAACGGATCCTTCCGCCTGGAGCGGTATCCGGGAGTATGTCCCGGGTGACCCGGTGCGGCAGATCCATTGGAAGCTTTCGGTCAAGACGGATCGGATGCTGATCCGGGAAGTCGAGGGGGAGGCTTCGGAAGGTCTGCTGTTGTGGCTGGAAACTTCACCGGTGGAGGCGGATCCTGCGGCTATGGATCAGGCAGCAGAGGGGCTGCTTTCCCTTTCTCATTCGCTGTGTCTGGAAAATGTTCCGCACAGAGCAGCCTGGTTTGATCAGGAGCGGGAGGAAGTGGAGCAGATGGTTGTGCGGTCTTCGGCGGATTTTGAGTCCATGCAGGAAGCTCTGTTGTCTGCGAGGTCGGCAGCAGGTGGAAAGTCTGCCGTGGGAGAAGAGATTCCCTCCGGCAAGGTGATCCGTTTCGATCCTAAGCACATCGGGGACTGGCCCCGAAGGGACCTGTACCCGTCTCACGAGCATAGCGGGATGGCCAAACAACATGATCATCAGTCGGCAAGATGATGTGGGCGGACCTTCAGGTCCGTCCCCGCTGGTTGGTTCGTGTATCGTAACATTAGAAAGCAGTTTCAGTGAAATGAGGTCTTCAGACTATTGATTTTCTTCCTATTTCTGAGTAAAATAATAAGAGGAGGAAACTGTTCAGAGACCGAAGACGCACATGGGTACAGACACGCTTGTGTCGGCTTCGCGACAGCAAGGTATCAGTCCCCAAGTGCTTCGTCCTGAATAAATATAATAGGGGAATATCAGTGCAGAACTGAAGGATGTCATTGAGAAGGTATCCGGTGAGTTCAGTCAGGCTTTGGATGACGCTGTGAATGCTGTGAAAGCCAGTGAGGAAGTATATGTGGCTCAACATGAGAGATAACGAGATTCGGGCGGAAGGACGAAAGGAAGGTATGGTCTTTCAGGCTGTAAAAATGTACCGTGATTTGACCTCTTTAAGTGACGCTCAGATCATGGAGAAAATCATGAGTGATTTCCAGCTTTCAAGAGAGCAGGCTGAAAAATATTTAGATCCGGCATTTGCGTAAATTTTATGGAAAAGGCAGCAAAAAATATCAGCGGGATCAGTTTGAAATCCTCAGATCTTGCTGGGAGAATGAGTATCAAAAGCAAAATAAGCGCCGCGTTTCTGGCGCTTATTCTTGTTTCCGTTTTGCTGCTTTTCCTCCTTCCGGGTGCCCGGGACGGTACGAAAGTCCTGATTAACCGGCTGTTTGACATGAGTGAAGCTGTCAATGCTTATTCCTATGCTCACTTTGAGACGGTTCCGGATCAACCGGTAGGGACGGCAGTGGTTCTTTTGGGATTGATCCTTTTCGGACTGACCGGTATTGCTTTCAGTTGGAAGGAGCCTGTTTTTCTTCTTCTCTGCGCTGCACTGACCGCCGGCGTTCAGGCATATTTCGGACTTTCCCTGCCCGCATGGGTGAATGTGAGCTTTTTTTCACTGTTGGGGCTGTTGCTGATGCGCGGGAAGCGAACCCCGGGAAGTCTGGTTTTTTATACGGTTGTAATAGGACTGTGCATCGGGGTGATCCTGACGCAGTATCCGGGTGTGGACAGCTGGATCGAAAACCAATCGGAGTTTGTCCGGGATCAGCTGACACGATCCGCTGTACCGGCTGGCGGTCTTTCCGGAACGGAATCGGATGAATTGATCGAAACGCGGCATGTGAATTCGCGTTCCCTGATCAGCGGGGAGGGTGAGTCGCAGACGCAGCGAGAATTTCAGTTGATCACGAAGGATCAGGAGCAGATCTCACTCCCGGAATGGGCAGAGCCGCTTGCTGATCTTCTGCCATTTATCCTGATAGCGGTTTTTGCCGTTTTTCTTTGTTTTCTATTGGGAAAGGCAGTCATCAGGAGCAGAAAGGCTGCGGCGGAACGGCGGATGTTTTACGCGGAAGACAGATCCGCGGCAGTATGTGTCATGTTCCGGTATATTGCAGACCGATTGGAAGCATTCGGATATGGGGCAGGAAATGTGCCCTTCCGGGAATGGGCTGTGAGTCTTGGAATTAAACTTTCGGAAGCGTATGCGGCAAGTTTCAGCAGCTGTGTGCCGGTTTTTGAGTCCGCGCTTTACAGTGGGAAACAAACAACCGAAGAGGATTGGTCCCGGGTGATGTCGCTGCTGGAGGAGACGGAAGCACTTAAGCGCCGCTCTGCCGCGGTATCAGGATATAAATAATTATGTGTATTTTCAGAACTCGAAATGCCGCACATGGGGACAGGCATTTTTCCTTTGCTCATTTCCGCACATGGGGACAGGCACGCTTGTGTCGGCTGCGCGACACAAGATGCCAGTCCCCATGTGCTTCGGGCTTCGCGACACAAGGTGCCAGTCCCCACGTGCTTCGTTCCTGGCGGCAGAATCTGTGGAGTATTTTCTTGTGCTGCCTGATTTTGCCGCTGCTGTGCGGATGCCGTGTCCGTTTGACTTCTGTTCAAGTGGCGGAAACAGCGGTTCTTCCTGAGACTGAGGCGCTGTCTTCGGATGGTGCGTTGCTCGCTGAGGATGCGACCGGCCAGACGGATGATAATTCCGGAGATAAGCTTAAAGAAATTATTGATAACAATGGAGAAACAATAGAAAATCCTGATTCTTTAAGAAAAGAATTTGATGAAAACGCCTCGGTTGAAATTACCGGCGGTACGGACCGTTTGATCCATCAAGAGGGGGAGGGTGAAGGATCCTTTAAGGATTCAGAAGACTCTGTTTCTAATAATTTTAAGCTTAAAGAAAATGCTGATGATACAGCTCTTCTGACTGTATCGGCTGATGAAGCGGAAGAGACCGGCGTTTCCGAAGATGGTGAAGAAGCTGACAGCATGCTGGAATATTATACTGTGCTCCTGCAGGATCGGAACCGCTCCTTGTTCGAATGCAAGCGGCTGAATGTTTATTGGGAAACGCCTCAGGATCATGTGACGATCTTCAAAACTTCCCCGGAACACAGTATGATCCTGAACGCGGGGGCGTATGATGTTTCTGCCCGGCTGATGGAAGAGAACCTTACAGTTGATGACGGCTGGGTGGTTCGTAAAAATCCCGGTGTGATCGTAAAGGTTGTCCCGGGTGATGTGCTTAGCAGTTCGGTTTCTTCTGAGGATGCGGCGGACATCGTCCTGTCTGAATTACGTTCCCGGGATGGATGGAATGGAATCGATGCCATCCGTCAGGAACGGGTCGTTCTTCTTTCTGAAGAATTGCTTACGGAACACTGGCTGCAGACCACCGCGATGCTGGTGCTCGCGAAAACAGCCAATCCGGATCTTTATGAAGATATTGATCTCAATGACGCGCTGCGGCAGCTCGCGCTTGAAGCAACCGGTTCCGTGCCGGAGGGGGTGTTTTGGATGTTAGGTGCTGGGGGCAGGAGTTAGGAATTAGGAATTAGGGTTTAGGTGTTCGGGGTTAGAGGCTGGGGTTTAGATATTAGGAATTAGGAGACAGGAGTTAAAGAAATATCAAGCATACCCTTCATTCCCCGGTTCCCAACCACCAATTCCCAATCCCTAATCCCTAACTACTTTCGTGTATAATTATAAGCAGAGATAATGATTTTTATCAGCCGGGAGAGATGTTATGGCTTATACATATTTTGAAACAATGCGGCAGCGGAATCTTGCCGCTTACGGTATTGAAAACAGTCCTTCTGAACCATATTTGAGTAGATCTGAAGAAAATGAAAATGATTTAAAATCCGCAGCACTTCGCTTTATCCATAACCGCTGTGAAGGGTTGAAATTTAATGATCAGATTGAAGAACTGGAACTCAAAAGCAATGTTCTAAAAGGAATCGGTGCCAAAAGCGGGCAGATCCCTTACAACATGCAGATGGACATCAACCGCTTATGTCTGGAACGGAAGCTGGAAGTTTTCATTGATTCCGGTGTTGCAGAGGATGCTTATGATGTTTATTACTGCTATCTGGAAATGTTTTTCGGACGATACGGAAAATCTAAAAAGATGGTGGAATTGCTTTCCGAATTTGAAGCCAACGGCAGTTCGCTGTTGATGAAGCACCGCGACCATTATTCTCATTCCGTTTATGTTTTTGTTCTGGGACTGGCGATTTATGAGACAAATAAACATTTCCGCCGGACATTTAAAGAGCATTACGGTTTCAATACCGATGAATCTGATAAAGATCAGGACCGCAAGGCTGCGAATATGTTCCTGGAATTTTGGGGATTGACTGCACTTTTCCATGATATCGGTTATCCTTTTGAGCTGCCGTTTGAACAATCGATTTCCTATTATGAGGTGGAAGGTGAAAAACGCGGAGAAGGTAAGCCGTATCTGGCATATTGTGATATGGACAAGCTTGTCAGCCTGAGCCTGGCAGAGCAGGTCCATTTGCGGAAGCTTTTCGGCAGGACTTTTTCTACTACCGAAGAATTGTTTGCCTGGGGTATTACTCAAAAATTAGGTGCGAAGTATGGATTTACCGAAGAATATCTCCTGGACAAGATCCATTCCAAGCCTGTTCATCCGGACAGTTTCGGTTATTATATGGACCATGCTTATTTCAGTGCGGTGCGGCTGTATCATGAGATCGTCAAGGATTCCGATGATCCTGGAAAAATCAATGCAGATATCATTAGCTGGGAACATTTGGATGCACTGACGGCGATTCTGCTTCACAACAGTTTGTATAAATTTGCGATCGCCTTCTATAAGGTCGATGACAATCCGCTGCCGATGGATCTGCATCCGTTGGCTTATCTGCTTATGCTTTGTGATGAACTGCAGTGTTGGGATCGGACGGCTTACGGACGTAATTCGCGTATTGAGCTCCATCCTACGGATGTTGATTTCGATTTCAGTAATAATGCCATCAAAGCGGTTTATCATTTTGATAAAAGCGAACAGGAACGCATTGATAGCTATAACCACCAATATGAAGAATGGGTAAAAAACGGCAGTCTGAAAAAGGATGAACCGCGTTTGAAGGATTACAGCGATATGGCCGCTCCTGCCCAGCGATTTGTCGGTGATATCCGCCGAATCGTTGATATGACCGGGATCCCGTTGTATGTCACGCAGGATATGGAAGTGGTTGACCGTTCGAATAAGCATACCTATCTTTCCAACTCCAATTTTCTCCATTTGTTTGATTTCGCGGTTGCGCTGAATGCCCGCTATAATCATAAGGGAGAAGAGATGACGATCCCCACGAAAGTGCTTGAGGGTGAATTTGAAAAGCTTTCTCTGGAATATCAGCTGTCCAATATTAATCAGGCAAAAAGTTTTGGAAAATACTTGAATTCGCTGGGTTGTTTTTTTACCGATAAACCGGTTGATTATGATATGGTATATGAATTTATGCCCGATCAGATGGAAATCATCGGGCCGATGGAGCATGAACGCTGGGTCCGTGAACATATTGCCATGGGCTGGAAGACGGGAAGTGATTACGAGACACTGCCGCTTGAAAAACTGCCCGAGGCTGCGGATGAAAAGGCGGCTCGGGCAATGGTGCGGGAACAGCTGCGCATGCATAAGCTCACGATGGAGGGAAATCCGACTGAGGATGAGGTGTTTGATCATTATGCAGCACTCCCGGATTCGGAGAAAGATAAGGATGTCGAGCCTTTCAACAGCATGCTGAAACTGATCCGCCGTTTTGACGGTTTGCGGATCTATCACCTGAACGATGAGATCCTTCGCGGGGCATCGATTGGCAGGATCTCACGCCGCGGATTGAAGATGTATGTGGAGACGGTTCAGGAGGTGCAGAAGCAGATGAAGGGCAAAGGGAAGATGACGCCGGAAGAGTACCGTATGGTGCTGCAGCGGCTGCTCGAAAAGCTTTAGGTTTGGCTCTATTCAGCGCCGGAAGTATCGCACACAGTACAGTTTTCTTGTTGTTGCGAAGCCAACACAGGAAAACTGTACTGTGTGCTGCGTTATGACCGGTTGTATGTTTCTTAGAATGACGGCAGGACCGAGAGTTTTTTCTCGCCTTCCCTGAGCGGGATTTCTGTGATATCGCAGTCTGTGATGAGGATCGGCGGGGTGGATTTGAGGCGGTCGACCAGTTTCTGAAGATTTTCGGCATCTCCCTGGGCTTCCATTTCCACCCGGCCGTCGTCTCGGTTGCGGACCCAGCCGGTGAGGCCGAGATTTGCGGCAAAGATCTGCGCGGTAAAGCGGAAGCCGACGCCCTGTACGCGTCCGTCAAAGAAAATATGCCATCGGTTCATGTGTATCTCCTGTATGTCAACAGTCCCAGATGTTCAAAGGCTTTCGCCAGACCGTCCTGATCGACCGCGGGGCAGATATAGTCGGCTTTTGCTTTGAGTGTTTCGCTGCCGTTTGCCATGCAGACGGAGGTGCCGACGGTTTCTATCATTTCCAGGTCGTTCATGGAATCGCCGATCCCGATGGTGTCCCGGAGGTCAGCCCCGAGTGACTCGATGATCATGCGGATCCCGCTGCCTTTATCGTACTGCCTGCCGATGATCTCTCCGTTCACGCATGCCTCTTCCTGTTTGGTGTCCTGGATAACGAAGTGATACTTCTCACCCAGAGCTTCCCGGGCGGGTGCGATCTGCCGGAGTGATTCGCAAACGAACAGGATCTTGTAGATCGGGCAGCCGGGATATTCGCTCATCGGCTGCATGCCGAGATCATGTTCGACGGCCTTGCGCCATCGCTCCAGTTCACTGTTCCCGCCGCTTTGCTTTTTGAGAAATTCTCCGATGCCCCGGTCACACCAGGCGCCGTATTTCGATTCAATGGTGCGGTAGACATGATTCTCTTCGAGCAGCTTCATCGCGGTCCGGAAATCTTCCATCTCCATCGGGCAGTCGTAGAGGATTTGGTCTCCAAGCATAACGAGACTGCCGGACCCGCCGACCGCACCTTCAAAGGTATATTTGTCGAGCAGCGGCTTGAGCATGGGCAGGTTGCGCCCGCTGCAGAGGAAGATCTTATGACCGTTGGTCTGCGCGTTGCGTATAGCCGTAATCGCGCTCTCGGGAATTATGTATGATCCCGGCAGCGTTAGCGTCCCGTCGATATCAAGAAAGATCAGTTTTGGTTTCATTTATTCATTATAAATAATCACTTCATCTGTTGAAAACACTCGTCGCAAATGCCGAAGAAATTGGTGACGGGGAGTTCCTTCCCACAGCGGCGGCAGGTGCGGATATAATCGCCCTTCGGTGCGGTGAGGAGGCGGGTGATCTGGCGGATCACGTCCCGGCGGAAGCCTTCGCAGCGGTCGTCACGGTTAAAGCGGCGGCAGAAGTGATGATATAAATCAAGAGCCCGGTATTGGGTTTCGCATTTTTCGAGGGAGGTCATGCCGAAATTAGGGATCGGGATCTCCTCGTCTCTGGCGATGGCGACGGCGCATTTGACCCAGTAATCGACGATGGCAAGGTTGCCGGTGTCAACAGGGAGTGTGATGAGCTTGTACATCAGTTCCTTTTCCACCCGGATGCGTTTGGTCGGGAAGGATTTCAGCAGCATGAGAGAGTCGCTCATGTCTTCCCGGTCGTACCAGTCCTCATGCGGCAGGCGCTGCCATTCCTCCAGCAGGCCGCGGAGGGAGAACTCGGACTCGATGGCTTCCTGTCCCGGGAAGGCGATGCGGTAGCGCCAGATGGAGGGCGGGGTGCCCTGCAGAGCATGGATCACCGGTTCCACCTCGCCGATGGCGGTGACTTCGCCGATATCGAACATGCCGTAGCGTCCGGCACGTCCGGCGATCTGCAGAATTTCGGTGTGGGTGAGCGCGCGGACCTTGGTGCCGTCGAATTTGCGCAGTTCGGAGAAGACGATGCGGCGGATCGGCAGGGAGATGCCCATGCCGATAGCGTCGGTTGCCACGACCACGTCGCACACGCCGGATGTATATTTATACACCTCAGAACGTCTGGCTTCCGGCGGCAGGGAGCCGTAAATCACGGCCGGACGGAACCCGCGCTGTTCGAGTGCGCCGGCGATCCCCAGGACGCCGCGGCGGGAAAAGGCAATGATGGCATCGTGAACGCGGATGCCGCTCAGCCCTTCCAGTGCCGGGACAGCGCGCAGCGGGGCGAGCCGCTCATGGCGCATGATCTCGTAATCAGAGCCGGTGAGCTTGATGAGCTCGCAGATCAGCTCTTCTGCTTCCGGTGCCAGGCAGACGTGCACAGTCTCCGCGTCAATGCGGCAGAGGGCGTCCAGCCAGCGGGAACCGCGGTCGGGATCGGCGATCATCTGTGCTTCGTCGATCACCGCGACCTTGTAGCGGGGGCGGAAGTCTGACATTTCGATGGTGGATGAGGTGATGCCGGCACCAGCGACGGGGATGGATTCTTCCCCGGTGAGGAGCGAGCAGGGACAGCCGTCGGCGTTCAGCTTGTCGAAGACTTCCAATGCCAACAGACGCAGCGGTCCGAGGTAAGCACCGTTCCCCGCTGCTTTGAGTTCCTGCAGGGCTGTGTAGGTCTTGCCGGAGTTCGTCGGACCGATGTGCAGGATGAAGTGCCGGTTCAGGTGCTGCGCGTATTCGAATTTCCGGTCTGGGGTGAACTGGGAGATGAAGGCGGCACGCTGCGCGCGGCGGCGGGCGTCCCGTTCGGTCTGTTTGGCGATGCGTTCCTTTTCCGCCTTCAGTGCTTTATCATTTTCGCAAATATTAATGACTTTGCGCCGCGGCCAGGCGAGAGTGCCGTGATGACCGGGGACCAGTCCGTTTTCCAGCGGGGGCAGGAACTGGACGATCATGACTTCTGTCAGCCACGGGTAGCGGCGTTTCAATTCGCGTTTTGTAATGTAGGGTCGTTCTCGTTTCATTATGGTTTACTTTATTTATTGTGACGCACATGGGGACAGGCACGCTTGTGTTGGCTTCGCAGCAACAAGATGCCAGTCCCCGTGTGCTCCGTTTGACATAATCTGCTTAATGATAATCGAAAAGTTCAAAGTTTAAAATGCAAAGTGCAAATGATATTGGATGCCGGTTTCAGGATGCGGCAATCAGTTTCCAAAAAGATACCTCATATTGATAAAAGTCATCGAAACGGTGGTAAGATAAATTACGGAGTTTACTTATGGCTTTATGGATCATTGCCGGACTGATTTCCGGGTTTATCAAGGGACTTTGCGGCGTGGGGGATGCCCCGGTGTTTTCTTCGATCATGTCTTTCGCGGAGAATAATGTGGATATCTCGCCGGTTGCGCTGTTGGTGAGTCTCCCGTCGAATTTGTTCATCACCTGGAAGAACCGGAAGTCGCTTGTGACAAAGGTCTGGCTGCCGATGGCACTGCTGCTGGTTGCCGGATCCATCCCTGGGACGCTTTTGCTGAAGAACGTCGACACGACTACGTTAAAGCTGATCTTCGGCGTCTTTATTACGTTCGTCGGGATCATCATGCTTTATAACGAGGTGGGAAAGAGGAAGATGAAGCCCTCGAAAGCACTGCTGCTGACGATTGGCATCCTCGCCGGGGTGAGCAGCGGGCTCTTCGGGGTGGGCGTGCTGCTGGTCGTTTATGTCAGCCTCACGACGCATGATATGAGCGCCTTCAAGGGCAACATCTGTGCGATCTTTTTCGCGGAAAATGCGGTCCGGCTGGTGATGTACCTTTTCCTGAAACTTTTCACAGCATCCGTTTTGAAGAACGCGGCAATCACGCTGCCCTTTGTCTGGCTGGGACTTTTCCTGGGCCAGAAATCTGCTTCCTTCCTTGATGAACGCCGGGCAAAAATCGTCGTGATGGCCATGCTCATCATCTCCGGTCTGGCGATTATTGTCTCAAATATCAGGTGTTAGGGATTGAAATCCATTCGCAACTTTAGAATTAAAAAGCAGTTAGCAATTGGGTTGCTAACTGCTGATTCTCATTTCTAATACCTAAAACCTACCACCTAACACCTAACTCCTATCGTCCCACCTTCAATTCCTTCTTATTCAAATACATATTATGGTCGGCTTTTTCGAAGACCTCGGCGACGGTGGATTCACCGGAGAAGCGTGCCATGCCCAGGGCGATATTGGCCGTGTGGTTTTCACGGGCGACGCGGTTTTCCTCTTTCAGACCCTTGACGATCTCATCGATATGGTCATAATCATATCTGCGGGAGATGGCGGCGAACTCATCACCGCCGATGCGGAACACCGGACTGTGGGCGAAAGCGTGGCAGATCATCGCGCAGGCATCGCGCAGCAGCTCATCGCCCGCATGGTGGCCGTAGTTGTCATTCGTCTGCTTCAGTTCGTTCACGTCAAAGACTGTGATGGCAAAGTGCACGTCCTTCTTCTCCCGGATCTGCTGGTTCAGTTCTTCCTCCAGCTCGGCATAAGCAAGCTTATTTTTTACCCCGGTCAGTTCGTCACGGTGCGCCTGGATCTGAGCGGCTGCCAGTGAACGTTCATATTCCATGTTTTGTCTCACCTGGGCGTCGATGTTGTTAACACCGATGATGAGCTGCCTGCCATCCTTTTCCTCAACGAGACCGGCGTTCAGGTTGACAAAAACCGGGTTCCCGTCGATCAGCAAGCGGTAGTCCAATGAAAACACACCGTTGGTTTCGATTTCCCTCAGAATATTTTTCTTGGAGAAAAGCGCGTAGAATTTCGGCAGGTCCTCCTGATAAATCGAAAAGGCGGCATTTTTCCGGGATTCAGCGAAGAAATTGTCTCCGGTTTTTTTGATGCCGAGCTCATCATACTTGCTGGAACTGGAATATTCCTCATAACGCTCGGTATCGGGGTCGACAGAGTAAATGGCGATGTAATTGCGGGTCAGTGCATGGATGCGTGCATAGGTGATGCGCTCCTCCTGCAGCCGTTCCGCCTCTTCCTGTTCCTTCATTTGCTTGTCGATGTTTCGGACCCCGACGACGAGATGCCGGCTGTCATCACCCATGCGGGTGATTTTCATATTGCACCAGACCGGTACGCCGTCAATGAGCTGCCGGTAGTTCAGCGTGTAATGGGTCCGGTCGGAGAGCTTCTGGATGATGGTTTCTTTGTTGAACGCCTTCAGGAATTCTTCCAGATCCTTTTCATAAATGATCTGCTGCGCGTCCCGGTGGGAGGCTTCAAAGAAATCGCTGTCATGACGGATGACGTGCATTTTGCCGTGTTTCGGATCCGGTCGGTACTCGGTGAATTCATTTGTCTCCATGTCGACATAATACAAATAGGAGTAATCGGCTGAAAGCGCCTGAGCGATATGCCCGAAAGTGACACTCTCAGAAAGCGCTTCTTCCAGGGCTTCCTGAACCTTGGCGGATTCCTGACGTGTGTCGACCAGTTCGGAGATATCCATGCACATCCCCAGCAGGCACTGCCGGCCGGTGGTGTCTGTGAACTTTTGTTTGGTGGTCTGGAAGTGATGCATCACGCCCTTCCCGTCCGGGGTGTCTTCCGTGAAGATGTAGGGTTTGTCCATGGAGACGGCTTTTCTGTCATCTTCCATAAAATGACGGGCTGTTTCTTCATCAAAGATCTCAAGGTCTGTGAGACCGATGACCTGGTCCGGTGATTCCTTGTGAGCATATTTGGCAAAGTTCTGGTTGCAGGCCAGATATTTGCCGGTGGCGATATCCTTGGTGAAGGTCAGTGCCGGCATGTTGGTCAGCAGGGCGGAAACGGACTGTGTCAGTTCAGTGATGCGTTCCGCGGTATCGACTTTATCCGCGAGGTATTCATTGGACATCAGCAGGTATTTGTTGGTGTCCATCAGCATCCGCTCGGCTTTGTCGCGTTTGCGTTTGAGCAGCGCGACGATGACAAAGTTCACGACGATGCCGAAAACGATGACCAGGATCTTCTGGAAGTTGATCTCGGTATATTGGAAGAAGCTGTGATTCGTGGAAAAGAAGTACATGGAATACAGCAGCATCATCAGGGCGCTCACCCCGCCGGGGAGCACACCGCCGACACTGGTGAAAAATACCATGGCGGTGATCAAAATCATGTTCGGGTTCGGTACGTTAATGTGGAATACCAGAAAAATCAAAAAGCCCATGGCCAGGGCTGAAAGAATTGTCAATATCAGTTGTTTGTTATGGCCGTTTACGTTTTTTCCGACCTTCTCCATCGCAAGACCTCATATAATTTATCTTGCAGACAGTTTGGCACAAACAAATATAAGCCTGTCTTATGAACAGAGTGATTCGTCCTATCCGGTACTGCCTGTTTATAGTATTTGTACGTCTATTATATCACTTAATAAGATAATCGGCAATAATACCGGGAAATATTGTTTATACAGAAAAGCAATTGGAAACTTACGGCTCACGCCATTTATTCTTGTAAGTTTCCTCATATTCTTTCCGGATCTGTTTATATTCCTCAGGCGTCTCGCAGGCAAGGATCGGGTTCCCGTTTTGGATCTTATAGGAGATCGACCCCAGCGATTCGGGACGGTAGTAATAATACCCCTGGGCAAAATCACAGCCGATGGATTTCAGAAAGTCCATCTGTTCTTCGGACTCAACCCCTTCCGCAAGCGTCCGGATGCCGAGCTTTTTAGTGACGTTCACCATCGCCTGCAGAATGTGGCGGTTGGCTCCTTCATTGTCATCCAGGTGACGCAGAAAGTCGATATCGAACTTGGTGAGGTCCACCTTGTACTGGCTGAAGATGTTCAGTGAGGAGTAGCCGCTGCCGAAGTCATCGATCCAGACCATAAAGCCGCTGGCATGCAGGTCCATCAGCTGCTGTTTGAAGACGTCGGTGCCCTTGGCGATATCCTGTTCGGTGATCTCGATGATGATGCTCTTTTTCTCGACGGGATAGCGTTCAAAGATCTCGTTGAGCGCCTTGACGATATCGGTGTGGTCAAAGTCCTGCGCGGAGAAGTTGACGGAAACAGGGATGAGGGGCAGACCGACCTTTTCCCTCAGCGGGATCTCTTTGCAGATTTGTTCGACCATATAGAGATCCAGCTTGTAGAGCAGGTGGTATTTGTCCAGCACAGGGATGAAGGTTCCCGGCATGATGATGCCGCGGAGCGGGTCCACCCAGCGGGCGAGCGCCTCCATGGCGGCAGCTTTCCCGGTCTTCAGGCGGACAATGGCCTGGTAGTAGACCTTGATCCACTCCTCGCGCAGAGCGGTTTCGAAGGATTCCAGAATATAACGCTGTTCCCAGTATTTGTCGTCAAGTTCTTGCGTGTAGTACAAATGTGTGCAGTTGATGTCGCTGCCGATCTGCTTGAGCGCGTGTTTCGCGTAGTCGAGAGCGTCCGACATTTTGGTGCCGCTTTCCAACTGGCAGATCCCGGTCCTGACGCCCGGTGTATTGCCGAAGGCTCCGGCTTTGATTTTCGCGTTGGCGGAATTGATTTTTTTGGTGAAGTGATCATCGTCCGGGAGATTGGTGATCATGATGAAATGATCATCCGGACCGCGGCTGATAAACGCTCCCGGAAATTCATTTTTCAGAACATCCGTGATGAGCCGCATCAGGTCATCCCCTTTGCCGACGCCGTATTGGTTGTTATAAAAGCGCAGCCCGTTCACATCAAAATAGAAAAGTGCCGGGTTCTTTTCGTTTTTCAGCGCTTTGTTATAGATATCATCGGTGAATTCGATGAGGAAATTCATGTTCGGCAGACCGGTGATCGGGTCGGAGTAAAAATGGTCATTCTGGAACATTTTGTAGCTTTCGATGAGCATCCGGCTTTCGCTTTCGCTTTCGGAAACGTCGCTGTAAGCAAAAAGGGCTGTTTCCTCGCCATTCTCCGCTGTGAAAATTTTCCCGGTGGAATGAACGTAGTGATAGTCGCCCTCCGGGTCATATTTACTGCGGTAGATCACGTCGTAGCCGCACAGATGCTGGGCAAATTCGTTGACGATGCGTGTGATCCGTCCGGCGTCATCCGGATGGATGCGTTCAAACAGGCGGTTGTTGAGGATGTCGATGAGCTGTTCCCGCTCTGTTTTCATCATCGAGCATAAGCCATCGGAAACGAGGATGCAGAGGATCCTGCCCTCCTTTTTTTGATAGAGCGCTAAAGGCAGCGGCAGTGACTCAAAAAATCGTATATTCTCAGGCGAAAATGATGACGTCATGAGGCTCCTTCTATTTTCCATTGATTTCTTCCGTTCTTTTTGACACAGTATAACGCGTGGTCGGCGGATTTGAACAGGTCATCGAAAATCTTCCCGTGCTCCGGGCAGAGCGCGATGCCGATGGAAAAGCTGATATGTCCCGCGAGCGGGTCGTCAGCAAAGGCATCCGCGACCTCTTTTTGTATCCGTTTCGCAAGAGCGGAGGCATTGTCGGGTGCGCTGATGCTGCGCATAAAGATCATGAATTCGTCCCCGCCGATCCGTCCGGCAACGTCCTCGGAACGGCAGTTGTTGCCGATGATGCGCCCGACTTCAGCAAGAACCCGGTCGCCCTCGGCGTGACCGAAGGTATCATTGACCTGTTTGAACAGGTCGATATCCAAAATCAACAAAGCGCCCATCGCGTTTTCCTTGAGTGTCCCGGAGATCATCATGCGGGTCAGGGTCTGCGCCGCGCTCTTGTTCAGCAGCCCGGTGAGTGTGTCGGTTCGGGCACGTTTCTCCAGCTCCATCTTCAGCAGCTGGTTTTCCGTGACGTTGTTGATGAGGGCGATAATGCCGCTGATGCGTCCGCCTTCGTCAAAAACCGGGCGTTTGATGAGCTGCAAAAATTCCTGGATGCCGTCAATGTTTTCTTCGATGATGTAGTCGGTTCCCTGACCGGATTCGAGGATCTTTTTGTCGGCTTCCATGGCTTTGAGAGCGTTCTTCTTGTCCTTGCGGATCTCCAGGTCGGTCTTGCCGCGGATGGTCCAGTTGGGGTCATTGTGGGTGTCCAGATGGTTCCAGTATTGAGTGGAAAAAACGTATTTTCCCTCATCATCCTTCAGAAAGATGCAGGAGGGAAGGGCTTTGAGCATTTTTTCCAGTTCGGTGAAGGAAAGGGATTCCTTGACCTGGATGGCGTTCGCGATGCGCTTGTAAACCAGGGGGCGCGGTGCGTAGGCAGTAATGAGGTCAAAAAAGCCGTGCTCCATGCAGTCCATGTCTTCGGGAACAGGGAGCTCGTCGGAGATGGCGATCATCGGGATCAGTGAGAAGCGGGTGCTCAGGACCATGTGGTCGGCGAAAGCGAAGTGACTCTTGCGTGCCTGCCGCAGCTCGATGAGGACAGCGGCGATTTTTCGGTAATGTTCATTAAGCGCGGTGAGGCCTTCCTCTTCCGACTCGGTGCAGTACACCTCGTACGCGTCCGAAAGCATGGAGGAAAAGGTTTCCTTGATGGTTGGACTGGATGCGATCAGCAATATCCCCTGCATATTACGATTCTCTTCTTTCGATGAAGATAATAAACATACATCATAATTTTACCACTTTTTTCCCGAAGCACGTGGGGTCTGGCATCTTGTGCGGCGCAGCCCGCACAAGTGTGCCTGTCCCCATGTGCGGCTCAGTGAGGGGAAACTCCCATGTGAGGTGCTCAATCCCGCGAAACCCCGTTCATCAGGGCGACGCTTTTCCTTTACTCATTTTCGCACATGGGGACAGGCATTTTTCCTTTGCTCATTTTCGCACATGGGGACAGGCACGCTTGTGTCGGCTGCGCGACACAAGATGCCAGACCCCACGTGCTTCGGGAAGCGCGACACAAGATGCCAGACCCCACGTGCTTCGGGAAGCGCGACACAAGATGCCAGTCCCCATGTGCTTATTTCAGAATACATCGGAAGCCGATGTAATAGCCCTTTTCCAGATCCGTGTCGGCATGGTTCGCGGCACGCAGCAGGACGCGGTGATCCCAGGACTCGGCAGGGTCACAGGAACCGCCGCGGAGCGATGTGTTGAACATCCACTCCCAGGCGTTGCCTGCCATGTCCATCAGTCCATAGGGACTCTGCCCGTTCGGGAAGGTTCCGACAGGGAACAGATCCCGTCCGCGTCCGGCAGCATTCAAGTAGAGCGGAATGTTCGCCAGGTTGTTGCTGACGGTTGGCCAGGCGTCGCCCCAGGGGTAGATGCGTCCGTCGATTCCGCGGGCAGCCTTTTCCCACTCATACTCATTCGGCAGACGGCCGCCGAGCCAGGTGCAGAAACGTTCCGCCTGATCATTGGTGATGTTGGTCACCGGATAGTTATCACGGCCGGCAGGAAGATCGCGCAGCGGTTCATATTCGCAGATGCCTTCATTGACACAGGCTCTATATTGCAAATTGGTGACTTCAGTCTTCCCGATCCAATAGGCATCCAGGAACATCTCCGTCATCGGCGTGTCGGTGCCGGGGTTGGCGTAGAGATCAACTGACGCGTCCGTGCCGAGCAGGAAGTTTCCGGCCCGGATGTAGATCATTTCCACACCTTTGACGTTCACGGAAGCGGTCACCGGGATCACCGCTGACTGCGGGATCCAGCCTTCGTAACCGTTGTCTGTCCGCACCCGGATCCAGGACTGGTTATCCTTAAATACACTTTCACCCAGCAGCTCAACCGTGTTGCCGTTGGCGGCGGATATCACGACATTTCCATTCCTGCCGGCTTTGTCACGGATCAGGACAAAAGCGTCATTTTTGACCCGTACGAGGCCGCGGTTGGATCCCTCTGCCTCGCGTGCCGCGGATTGCAGCGGGTTGAGTGTCGGGGTAGCGGAGGGCGTTTGCGTGGCAGTGGGCGTCATGGTCGGCGTGAAGGTCATGGTCGCAGTTGGCGTGATGGTGGCAGTCGGTGTTTTTGTTGGCGTTGGCGTGACGGTTGGCGTCAGCGTGTTGGTGGGTGTCGCGCTGGGGGTAAAGGTCATCGTGGCCGTTGGTGTGTTTGTAGCGGTCGGTGTGATCGTTGCGGTGTAGGTCGCGGTCGGTGTAGGTGTGTCCGTCGCGGTGGCTGTCGGCGTGGGAGTATCGGTAGCCGTAGGCGTCGGTGTGTTGGTCGCTGTGGCGGTTGGTGTGGGGGTGTCCGTCGCGGTGGGCGTGGGCGTCGCCGTGTTCGTAGCTGTCGGTGTAGGCGTGGCCGTATCGGTCGGCGTTGGTGTCGGCGTGTCGGTCGCGGTGGGTGTCGGTGTTGCCGTGTCCGTCGGGGTTGGTGTAGGCGTGTCGGTATTGGTTGGGGTCGGCGTTGGTGTATCCGTCGCGGTGGGCGTCGGGGTTGCTGTATCTGTCGGGGTTGGTGTAGGCGTGTCGGTATTGGTTGGTGTCGGCGTTGGTGTATCCGTCGTGGTGGGCGTTGGGGTTGCTGTATCTGTCGGGGTGGGTGTTGGCGTGTCGGTATTGGTCGGCGTCGGTGTGGGTGTATCGGTCGCTGTGGCGGTTGGTGTGTTGGTGGCGGTCGGTGTGAGCGTCGCGGTGAAGGTCATGGTTGGGGTAAATGTATCCGTTGGCGTCGGCGTGATGGTGGGCGTGAGCGTATCCGTCGGGGTCGGGGTGACGGTTGGCGTTTCGGTATTGGTGGGTGTTGCTGTCGGTGTCGGGGTGTCGGTCGCTGTTGGTGTGAAGGTAGGCGTGAAGGTCTCCGTCGGTGTCAGGGTCGGTGTGGGTGTGTCGGTTGCTGTTGGTGTGAGGGTGGGCGTAGATGTATCTGTCGGCAGGTGGGCAGTGATCCAGGCCTCCGTTTCGGTGGCTGCCTGGCTGCGCAGTGCTGCCGGAATGCGGACGGAGGTGTAAAAGCGGATGATGAACAGGGCGATGATGGCAAGGATCCCCAGCGCTATGGCGGGGATGCGCAGCTTCCGGAGCAAAACCTCGCGGTCCATTTTTTCGGGGGTGGAAAAACGCTTTCCCAGGGGCGGGAGTTCGCCTGGCAGCAGGTCATCGTCTGAATCCGGGACGGAGAGTCCGGCAATGGCGCACAGCTCGTTGGCGAAAACTTGCGTATTGGGGAAGCGCTCTTCCGGACTTTTGGCCAGTGCGGTGCGCAGCACCCGGTCGACCTGTTCCGGTACACCGGCGACGGATTCCGCCACGGAGGGAACAGGGCTGGAGGCATGCTGCATCATCACCGCGAGCGCGGAGTGTCCCTGGAAAAGCTTGCGGCCGGTGAGCATCTGGTAGTAGATCACCGCGAGGGAATATTCATCCGCCCGTCCGTCGATCGTTCCGCCGAACGAAAGCTCCGGTGCCATGTATTCCGGGTTTCCGGTTTCGTGTATGCTGCTGGTGAGCGATGCCGCCTGGGCGCTTTCCAGTGCGGTGCGGGTGATTCCTGGATCCGTGAGCACGGAACTGCCGTCCGCCCGGATCATGATGATCGAGGGTTTGAGGTCGCGGTGGTAAAGTCCGTTGTTGTTGAGGTGTGCGGCTGCCTCCGCGATGGGTACCAGTGCCGTGGCAGCTGCCTTGTAGTTCATCCGGCTGCCGAGCACCTCCCGCAGACTTTTCCCTTCCACCCATTCCGCGGCGAGATATGGCAGACCGTTGTATTCGCCGTACCCGAGAATGCTGACGATGTTCGGGTGCCGCAGCGTCATCACGCCCTGCGCGGACTGCTTGAAGCTCTCACTGAAGCGTGCCCGGTCCGAGTAGGAAAAGGACTCGGTGTTGATGATCTTGACCGCCGCCTCCTGCCCGGTGAGGGTATCGACGGCACGGTAAACCCACCCCATCCCCTCTTCGTTGACAAGGGCGGTGAGTTTGTATTGATCGATTTGTCTCCCGGTCAGGTTTTCCATACACAATTCCTATCATACAATTATACTCATGACTTCCCTCTTTTACCTGATTTTGGATGTATATGGAAAACCCGAAGCACATGGGGACGAAGCACATGGGGACTGGCAACTTGTGCGGCGAAGCCCGCACAAGCGTGCCTGTCCCCATGTGCGTCTCCGAGCAAGGGAAAGACGCACATGGGGGCAGGCACGCTTGTGCGGGCTTCGCCGCACAAGTTGCCAGTCCCCAAGTGCTCCGTCCCCATGTGCTTCGTGCTCATGTGCTTCGGGAATGGCAAAATAAAAAAGGCGCGGCTGCGCCTTTTTTTTACCCTAACATCTAACGTCTGATGTCTAATCTCCAACCTCTAATCTCTAATCTCTAATCTCTAATCTCTAATCTCTAATCTCTAATCTCAATCTTCGGCTTCTCCACAACGACCTTGTCTACTTCCTGGAAGGGGGCGAGGGTGGAGACCATCTTGACCGGTTGGTCGTAGCTGTTGACCACATAGTGAACTTCTTTCGGTTCAATGTGGATCATTTGTCCCGGCGTCAGGTGGTTCTTTACGCCATCGACATAAATATCAACTTCGCCTTCGAGAATGTAGAAATTCTCCTCCATAATATTGTGATAATGGGCGTCGAAATCTTCACCCGGCTTGAAACGGACCAGCGCAAAATTCATGCGGGGGCCCTTCATCAAATACTTCGGGCCGCTGTCGCCGAAGCGGTATTCAAAATCATTTTCGTGTACGATGAACATATATCTCCTTTCAGTGGTCAGGGGCAGAGGGCAGTGGTCAGTGGGCAGGAACAAGGAACAAGGAACAAGGGGCAAGGGGTGAAATTTCTAACTCCTGACTCTTAACTCCTAATCCCGAAACCCTAATCCCCAAACACCTAACACCTAACTCTACACTCCCGGGGCCTTCCACATGTAATTGGTCAGGCCTTGATTGCTGAGTTCCAGCTGCACGGCGTAGACCTTGCGCCAGACTTTGTATTCTTCCATATAGACCTTGTGATTTTCCATGTTCGGTTCAAAGGTCCTTTCGATGCGGGCAACACGCTGTGCGGCTTCCGGGATGGACTGATAGATTCCCACACCATAACCGGCGAGGATCGCCGCACCCAGGGCAGTAGCTTCCTTGACCACCGGCACCTTCACCGGCAGTCCCATCACATCTGCCAAAATCTGACTCCAGAGCGCACTCTTGGAAGCGCCACCGGCAAAGATGATCTCATGAGGCTTATTGCCCGTGGCTTCCTCGACCAGATCCATGTGCCCCTTTGCGAGCAGGGCGGTGTTTTCCAAAATCGCCCGGTAGAAGGTGTAGCGGTTGAATTTTTCCGGATCCAGCTCGAAGTTGGTGAAGGTCGGAGATGCGTGCTTCCAGGAGATGAAATTCATCACATCAGAAAAACAGCACATCATCCCATAGGACCCTGCCGGGATCTTTTCCGCTTCCTGATTCATCAGGTCATACGGGTCGCAGCCCTGTTCTTCCGCGAGCTTCTTTTCTAACTGACAGAACCCGTCACGGAACCAGCGCATCACCAGGCCGGGTTTGAAAGCCAGCGCTTCATACTGCCACACACCCGGCACCGCGTGACAATTGACACGAACACGGCATCCGGGGTCGGTGCTGCCATCAGCAGTGTTGAATTCGTACTGCCAGAAGGACCCTCCGAAAACAGCCGCTTCCCCGACGGATGTAGCGCCCACGCCGATGGTGCCAAGCTGGCAGTCACCGCCGCCCACAACGACCGGAGTGCCTTCCGCAAGCCCCGTATCCGCGGCGCCTTTGGCGTTGACTTCACCGATCACGGAGCCGCACTCCGCGACTTCCGGGAAGATATCCGTCCGCAGACCGCATTTCGCGGCAATTTCAGGGTCCCAGGTTCGGGATTTCAGGTCGAAGATACCGGTGGTGGACCCGTTGGAGGGTTCCACGGCCAGTTTGCCGGTCATTTTGTAAATCAGCCAGTCATTGAACATGCCGACTGCCGCGATTTTTTCATAGACTTCCGGCATTTTGTTCTTGATCCAGAACAGGCGCGGCAGCGCGCCAAGCGCGTAAGTCTGCCCGGATTGCAGGTAGATTTCCTTCTCCATTTCCGGGTTCATGGCGATCAGTTCACCGACTTCATCATTGGAACGGGCGTCCACATTGGCGCAAGCCCAGATTTCCTCGCCTTCCGCGTTATACAGAACGATCCCTTCGCGCATACAGGTCGTTGAAACCGCAGCAATTTCTTTCGGATCGATCTTTGTTTCCGCAATCACCCCTTTGATACACTGACAGGCCAGCTGCCAGTTGTAGACCCAATCAAAGTCCATGCTGCCGGGAAAGCGGGGATCTTCCTTGTGATCCCACTCATGCTGCACACAGCCGACCTGATTGCCGTCCAGATCGAACAGTACCGCGCGTACGCTCCCGGTACCGGCATCCACTGCCATCAGATATTGGTTTGACATATAAAACCTCCGGTTTTGTTAGCAGTTGGGGATTAGGGATTGGGAATTGGGGTTTGGGGGTTAGGGGCTGGGGTTTGATCATGCCTCTAACTATCAACAATTAACTTCTAATCCCTAACTCCTATTCCCTAATCCCTAAATCCTAATTCCTAACTCCTAACTGCTTCTCTTTATAATCAACTCTGCGGTATCCCGGTCGGTGATCAGGATATCCAGAAAATTTCCATTTAATGCGCCGATGATGGCGTTGACCTTGCTTTCTCCTCCGGCGACACCGATGACATTATTTTGGACTGCCAGTGTCTCCAGCGGGGTGGAAATCAGGCGGTCATCGATGGGTGATTCCACTGGTTTGCCATTGATATCCAAAAAATGACAGAGTACATCGCCAACCGCTCCCTGCATCGCCAGATAGCGCAGGTCCTTTGGTGACATAATGCCTGTGCGGACAACGGTGGCATTGTCATCAATACCGCCGATGCCGACGATGGTCATGGCTGAAAGCGGCACCATCTCCGCGATTTCCCGGACTGCCGGCTCGCTGCAAATGGCTTCCACCATCTCTTTGTTGGACATTACAAAGGGTGCCGGCGTCAGGTAGAGCCGGGCATTGAACACACTGGAAAAGGTGTTCGGCAGGTAGTAATTCACTCCGCCGGTGAGAGAGACCACCGAGATCCGCAACCCGCTGTTGTTCGCCAGGTGGTTCAGGATCCGGCAGGTGGTGTCACCATACCCTATATTAATATATGCGTTATCCGAAATGCGGTTGGAGATGTAAATCGCGGCTGCCTGTGCCAATGCATCGTTGCGGTTTTCAATACCGGCGGCTGAGGGGACGATAAATACATCCTTCAGTCCGAACTGTTTGGCAATGGCGTTTTCCATCGAAGTATGAGCGTTGTTTTCGCTGATCTTGAACTGGACGATACCATACTGCCGGGCTTTTTCAAGCAGCTTAATAACACGGAGACGTGGGATCCCAAGATGATCCGCAATTTGCTGCTGGGTCAGATTGTCGATATAGTAATACCAGGCAATCTTAGCCATCAGTTCTTCTTCGTATGAGGCGCGTTTACTGTCAAATTCCATATTCAGTCATCATTTTTATTTATAAACTCTCAGATTGACGTTTACCGGAACAGGAGTATAATTCAGATGTTCTCAAGTATTGCTTATTATCGGATCTGTTCTCACAGACTCCCGTTTTTATTTTCAAAAACACTTGTTTTTTGAAAATGTTTTTATACTTTTGTGATGTAGTATTACAAAAGTATAAACCATTATAATCATCTGAATTTCAGCTGTCAATAGGAAAACTTCCCTATTTTTGTAAATATGACATTTTACACCCTTTCGTAACGAAAAGAATAATTAAAAATATTACAAATGGCAGGATTGGAAAGTATTGACAAATACAAAAGACACTGGTAACCTTAATAACAAATTTGTAATTGTGTTTACAAAAGTATGAATTTGTGAGTTCGTAGCCAGAAAAGGTGAAAACAAAAAATATCACCGGTAACCGACATCCGGAAACTGGCAATCGGGAACAGGGAACTTAAAATATGCACTCTGATGGAAAACAAAAATTACTCGTCGTGAAGGGAACCACCAAGGCATTCGGTCAAAACCGGGTCCTGAAAGGTGTTGATATTGCAGTGGACCGCGGTGAGGTTCTCGCCCTGATCGGCGGGAATGGCGCCGGAAAGAGCACGCTGATGAAGATCATCATGGGGATCTACCAGCCCGACGGAGGTCAAATCTTCATTGACGGCAAGGAAGTGCAGATGACGAACCCTGCCGTGGCTCTCGCGGAAGGTGTCTACATGGTCCCGCAGGAACCGATGCTTTTCCCAAACATGAACGTGCTGGAAAATATCACGATGGGGTTTAAGGAATCAACCTTATCCCTCCGTAATCGGCTCGTAAAAATCATGTCAGAAATCGGCTGGAAAATGGATCTTTCCCGCAAGGCCTCTACGCTTTCCATCGCGGAACAGACCCTGGTGGAGATCCTGCGCGGTCTTCTTCGGAATTCCAAGATCCTGATTTTAGATGAACCGACCTCCGCCCTGACCTTTGACGAGGTAGAAGCTTTCTTTAAGGTTGTGAGAGACCTGAAGAGTCGGGGAATCGGTATTATTTACATTACCCACCGCCTTGCGGAGGTTTTTGATATCGCCACCCACGTTGCCATTATGCGTGACGGCCAGATCACCCTTGAAGGTCCTGTGGCGAATTTCACCCGGGAAATGCTGGTGCAGGGGCTGCTGCCGCCGGATGCCACGCATGAAGCGGAACTCAAAGAAAATACGACAAAAATAGATTATACCCACCTGAAACCGATCTTCGAGCTGCAGAACCTGAGCGGCTATGGGTTTCAGGATATTTCCCTCAAGGTTTACCCCGGTGAGATCCTCGGGATCGCCGGTGTGGTCGGTGCGGGACGGACGGAACTGGTTTCCACCATCTTCGGCCGGGATAAAGTGCTTTCCGGCAAGGTGATCCTGGACGGGAAAGATATTACCGGGAAGAAGACCAGAGATATCCTTGAAGCCGGCATCGACTATGTGCCGGAAGATCGCCATCTGCATGGATTGTTCAAGATCAGTTCGGTTGCCGCGAACACAACTTCCGCCTTGCTGAAAGACAGCGTTATGGGAAAGCTTCTGCTCAACAAACGGCAGGAAAACCGCATTACGGATAAATACATCAGCGACTTCCGCATCAAAACCATGGACCGTGAGGAACTGGCAGGCAGCCTTTCCGGCGGCAACCAGCAGAAGGTCGTCATCAGCCGGGCGCTTTCCACAAAACCGAAGCTGGTCATTATGGATGAGCCGACCCGCGGCATCGATGCGGCGGCACGCGGTGACGTCTACAGCATTATCCATCACCTGCGGGAGGATGGCGTCGCGGTGCTGCTGGTCTCCTCGGATATGGAAGAGATCATGGAGCTCTGCGACCGTACCGTTACGGTCTTCCAGGGCCACATCAATGGTGAGTTCAGCGGCAATGAGATCAATCAGGATAATCTGACAGCCGCATCCTTCGGATTAGTGAATAATGAATAGTGAATGATGAATAGTGAATAAATCATTTAGAATGGAGCACCCGGGCCGGGTACCTGATGCAGCGGAGCCTGCACAGGTGACTGACATCCGCGTTGCGTCACGGTTTATGAAAAAGCCATGTGCGGTGCAAAATAATAGTAAGTGATCAGTTGGGAGAGATTGGTTTAGAAATATGAAAGAATTTATCAAAAAAATCAGCGGTGTAAGATGGGTTTCCAGCCTGTTGTTTCTGATTGCCCTGTTTGTCATCACAGGGATCGTGAATCCGACCTTTTTCTCATATTCCAACATCATTGCCTGCTTTAACAACTCCTGTGTGTTCATGCTGCTGGCAATCGGCATTTCCTTCACCATCATGACCGGTGAGATCGACGTGTCCATCGGTGCGGTGATGGGGCTGACCGCCGCCATCTCCGGCGTGATTGCGCAGCAGAATGGCAGCTGGCTCCCGATGCTTGGCTGGGCCGTGCTGGTCGGCGCGGTGACCGGCCTTGTCAATGGCATCGGTGTTGCGGTGCTGAAGGTCCCGTCTCTGATTTTTACCCTTGGCACCTGCGGTGTGGTTCGTGGTATCGTTTACATCTATACCGGCGGACGCACCATCGAAAACTTCTCCGGCAGCTTCACCCGCTTCGGTAATTCCACTGTGGGGAACACCGGCATCGGCGTCTTCTTCCTGATGATGATCGTCATCGTGGCGGTGCTGGCGGTGCTGCTAAACACCCGGCGTGGGAAGTATTTCCTGGCGGTGGGTGACAACATCGGCGGCGCGGTCCTTGTCGGTATTCCTGCCACACGGGTCAAATTCTTCGCCTATATCCTGAGCGGGATTTTCGCCGGGATCTCCGGTATCGTCTTCGCTTCCAAATACGGACAGATCACCATCATTGCCGGGAACGGATATGAAATGTCAGCTGTTGCGGCTTGCGTGCTGGGCGGCATCTCCCTTTCCGGCGGCTTGGGCAACGTGATCGGCGCGGCGATTGGCGGCGTGATCATGAGCTCCATCAGCCGTCTGCTGGTCTTCCTGGGATTCTCCTCTGACTATGATAACACCATCACCGGCGTCATGCTGATCGCCATCGTCGTCATCGACGCCCTGACCCAGCAGCGCGCGATCGAAAACGCAAGACGCGAACGCCTGCTGGCAAGAGCGGCTGTCAGTGGTCAGTGATCAGTGGTCAGTAATTGATATGGTTCGAAATTTTGCAGATTTATGAAAGGAACAGGAACAGAAAATCAGAAATAAGGTAAGAAACTCAGATCGGATTAACGCTCTGACCACTTTCCACTGATAACTGTCCACTATTAAAATTATGAAAAACAAGATGCTGAAAATCGTAAAAAGTTGGGAATTCGTCCTGTTATTGATTCTGGTATTGGAATTTGTTGTGTTTGGCTCGATCAACGATAAATTCCTGCAGCCGGTTCGTATTTTCTCCAACATCACCAACTATATCAGCATCTGCATTATCTCCCTGTTTGTGACCATGGTCATGATCACCGGCGGGATCGACATTCAGGCCAGCTCCATCGTCGGCCTGACCTCCATCACGATCGGCGTGCTGTGGAATGACTTCGGCTTCAGCATCTGGGCAGCGGTCGGCGCGGCCATCCTGCTGGCGGCGCTCTGCGGTGCCCTTTCCGGGTTCTTTGTCGCCTACTGCGGTGTGCAGCCGATGGTCGTGACCCTGGGCGGTTCCTTCCTGTACTCCGGTCTGGGTCTGGTGATCTCCCGTATGTCCGCGATCCCTGCCTACCAGGGTATCAGCGGGTTCCCTTCCAAGAATGAAGACGGCACCTTCTCCTCCTTCCGCTGGCTGGGCAACGCCAAGCTCTTTGGCGACCTCAAGCTGCCGGTGCAGATCGTGATTTACGTGATCCTGATCATTTTGATGTACATTCTGCTGCACAAAACCAAGTATGGCCGGAGCATCTTCCTTGTGGGTGTGAACCCGCAGGCCGCTGAATATTCCGGCATCAACACCAAGCTGGTCAAAATGAGTACCTATATGCTCACCGGTATCGGCGCCGCCATCGCCGGTATCCTGCTGACCTCCCAGCTGAACTCTTCCAAATATGATCTGGGTTCGACCTATACCCTTTCGATCATTACCGCGGTCGTTTTAGGTGGCACTCTTTCCACCGGTGGCAAAGGCTCCATCATCGGGACAGCGCTCGCTTCCCTGGTGATCTGCATGCTCCGTTTCGGCTTGACCCTCTGCTTCAAAATGAGTTCCCAAAACCTCGACCTCCCCGTCGGCATCATGCTGCTGTTGGTGGTTTCGGGGCGGCAGCTCCTCCGCATCGTGAGACATATGGATGCGTAGGATGTAGGTGGTAGGATGTAGAATGTAGGTGGTAGGATGGGAACTTATTAGCAAAGGGAGATGAAAATGGCTGCTGGTTATTATTCTGAACTAAAAGTATGGCAAAAATCTATGGATTTAGCTGTAGAAATCTACCAGTTGGTGAAACTCTTGCCAAGAGAAGAACTTTATGGACTATCGGATCAAATGCGCAGGGCAGTTGTTTCCATACCATCGAATATCGCGGAAGGACATCAGAGAAGTGCTACAAAAGACTACATCCGTTTTCTTTTCATCGCTAAAGGCTCTCTTGGAGAGTTGGAAACACAATTATTATTATGTGAACGCCTTGGTTATGTGAATAATGAAATATCAGGACCTATTTATAGTCGATGTGAAGAAATAGGAAGAATGCTAAGCGGACTTATTAATAGTTTGCAGGAAAAACTTAAAGCAGGTAAACAGGATTGAGAAAAGTAGTCGGAGGGATTGATATAACCTACATCCCACATCCTACATCCTACATCCTGTATTGTGAATTTGTAAATATAGTGGCACATGCCATTATAAAAACAAAAAAGGAGAAATTAAAATGAAAAAAGTATTGTTTGTCGTTCTTGCTCTGGCAATGCTGTTGAGTGCTGTTTCCGCTTTTGCTGAAAACAGCATCGAAGGAAAAGTCGTGGCCTTCATCCCGAAGCTCACCGGCAACTCCTTCTTTGAAGCAGCCAATGACGGCGCACAGAAGTACGCCGCCGATTGGGGTATCGAAGTCCGCTACATGGGCTCCGCTGTCGCTTCCGTGACCGACCAGCTCGAAGTAATCCAGCAGGCGATCGATGCAGGCGTTGACGCCATCTCCATCTCCTCCGTGGATGCCAAAGCTCTGGATGAAAAACTCCAGGAAGCCCGCGATATGGGTATCGTCGTCACCACCTGGGACTCCGATGTCTCTTCCGACTCCCGCACCCTGATGGTCTCCCAGGGTATGCCTTCCACCCTTGGCCCAATGCTGGTCGAAATGGGTGTTGAATCCCTGAAGGAACGCGGTGTGGACCCGGCCGGCGAAGTCAAGTATGTCTGGCACTATTCCCAGGCTGCTGTTGCTGACCAGAACTCCTGGTACGTTGCCGGTGAAGAATACATCAAAGAAAACTATCCTTCCTGGGTTGCTGTTGCTGATCCGTACTATTCCGAACAGGATCCTCAGAAGTCCGTCACCATCGGTGAAGCCATCCTCGAAGCTCACCCGGATGTCGACCTCATCATCTGCAACGACTCCACCGCTCTTCCGGGCCAGTGCACCGCTGCCGAAAACAAGGGCCTGAAAGCCGAAGATATCACCATCACCGGCTTCTGCACCCCGTCCGGCATGACCGCCCACCTCGAAGCCGGCACCCTGACCCGCTGGGGTCTGTGGGACTGCGGTATCCAGGGCGCTCTGGGCTGCTATTTCGGCGCATACCTCGCTGCCGGTAACGAAGTCAAGGCCGGCGAGACCATCGCTGTCCCGGGCATCGGCGACTGCGAAATCGTTGCCAACGAAGCCCTCGTCCCCGGTGACACCACCGCCGACGTCAACAATGGTGTCGTTCTGCTTCCGGAACGTGTCGTCTTCACCGCTGAGAACGTTGCTAACTACAACTTCTAATCGGTTTTCGATTTGAATCAAGGATGGAGTGCGGGAATACCCGTACTCCGTCTTGTTTTTGAGAATGTAGGAGGTAGGATGTAGGTGGTAGGTAGTTGTGGCGGTAGATGACAAAGAAAACTTCATGAAGAAGCCAATAGCTTTCTACCCGCTTCCTCCTACTTCCTACATTCTACATCCTACATCCTACCACCTGGAGTTATTATGGCAGATCTTGAAGGCGTGAAAATCGCCAAGAATTATCATACTGACGAACCTTTTGCCAACAACAAAGGTTTTTATATCAAAGGCGCCAATCATCTCGATTGGGGCATGAAAAAACACCTGTCCAACATCTTCAACCCCGTCAGCGGCAACACCGTGATGTTCGCCTTTGACCATGGGTATTTTATGGGCTCTACCGCGGGGCTGGAACGTCTGGACCTGCTGATCCCGACCCTGATCCCCTATATTGATGTGCTGATGGGTACCCGCGGCGCGCTGCGTGCCTGTGTTCCGCCGGAAAACCGCAAGGGTGTCGCCCTGCGCGTGACCTCCGGGTCTTCCATGCTCAACGATGACCTGAGCCATGAGGTTCTGGCGGTGGACATCAAGGACGCTATCCGCATGAACGCGGACTGCATGGCCGTGCAGACCTTCATCGGTGCCGATGGGCAGTTGTCTTCTCTGGATAACCTCTCCCGCTGCATCAATGCCGGGATCGAATATTCCGTCCCGACCATGGGCGTTGTGGCTGTCGGTAAGCAGATGGAACGCACCGACCGCTTCTTCAAGCTGGCCACCCGCATCCTCGGGGAACTGGGTGTCAATATCATCAAGACCTATTACTGCGAGAACTTTGAGGAGATCGTCGCGGCCAGCCCGGTGCCGATCGTTGTCGCGGGCGGTAAGAAGCTGCCGGAAGAAGAAGCGCTGAAGCTCGCTTATGACTCCATCAGTCACGGTGCGAACGGTGTGGATATGGGCCGCAATATCTTCCAGTCCAATCACGCCACGATCATGGCGCAGGCCGTTGGTAAGATCGTCCACGAAAAATTCACCGACAAGCAGGCCTACGAGTTCTATCTCGACATGGTAAACGAACAGAAATAATAATTTGAACCGAAGCACATTGGGTCTGGCAACTTGTGCGGCGGAACTGACATGGAGCACGTGGGGTCTGGCAACTTGTGCGGCGGAGCCCGCACAAGCGTGCCTGTCCCCATGTGCGGCAGCGAGCAAGGGAAGAAAGCTGTTCCCGATGAGCGGGACAGTGAGGATTGGAGAAGAACAAGAGGATTCGACACATCGGAGACGCACAAGACGGAGACGCACATGGGGACAGGCACGCCAGTGTCGGCTGCGCGACACTGGTTGCCAGACCCCACGTGCTTCGTCCCCACGTGCTCCGTTTTCACGTTCTTCATCCTTGTACTCCGGGGAAAATTCTGGTATAATATGAGAAAACCAGTATCTTAAAGAAACCACGGAGGAACATCCCCATGCGAAACAAACAAAAAGACGCCATCCAGATGGAAGAAAAACGGCAGCGCATCCTCGATGCCGGGTTTAAACTTTTCTCCACCCGCCCGATCGAAAGCGTCACCATGCCGGAAGTCGCAGAAAAGAGCAAAGTCGGCCGCGCGACCATCTACCGTTATTATGAAAACAAAACCGAGCTTGTCATCGCCATCGGTACAAAGGTTTGGGCTGACTTTTATCAGGATTATTCTCAGAATTTCAATGAAGAGAACCTCCGGGATCTGAACGCGGCACAACGGTTCGCACTTTATCTGGATTCCTTTATCGAGTTATACAAAAATCACAAAGATATTCTGCGGTTCAATCAGTTTTTTAATATCTACGTGCAGGGACAGGAAGATGCTCCGCGGCAGATTTCTCCTTATGCGAAGGCGATCAATGCAGTTGCAGAGCGCTTCCAAAACGTCTATACTCTTGCACAAGAAGACGGTACCCTGCGAACGGACGTCTCGGAGGCGGAGATGTTCGCCACTGCGGTCCATCTAATGATGGCCGCCGCCACCCGCTACGCCCTCGGCCTTGTCTACCGCCCGGAAAACAGTCTCTCCCCCGAGTCCGAACTTATCCTCCTTAAAAAAATGATCCTCCGCGAGTACGGAGCTGCCTGATTCCGCCCGAAGCACGTAGGGGGCGAAGCCCTCACGAAGCACATGGGGACTGGCAACTTGTGCGGCGGAACTGACACGGAGCACGTGGGGTCTGGCAACTTGTGCGGCGAAGCCCGCACAAGCGTGCCTGTCCCCATGTGCGGCAAAGAGCAAGGGAAGAACGCTGTTCCCGATGAGCGGGTGCAGCGAGATGAAGAGACGCACAAGGGGGTGCTGCACTACAGAGACGCACATGGGGACAGGCACGCCTGTGTCGGCTGCGCGACACAGGATGCCAGACCCCATGTGCTTCGTCCCCACGTGCTTCGTTCCATGTGCGGCGTGAGGGAATTATAGAAAGGGTAAACATGGCAAGGATTGCGAGAAGCAAAAGCGCAACAGGTATCTATCATGTTATGATCCGTGGAAACAACAAACAGACCATCTTCCACGCGGACGAGGATTATGAGAAATTTTTCACGCTTCTTACCGGGAAAGTCCTCCAAAAGAGCATGTACAATTATGCCTGGTGCCTGATGCCGAACCACGTCCATCTGCTCATTAAAGAAAAAGAGCAGCCGATTTCAGACATCTTTCGGGATATCCTTTCTCCCTTCGGCTACTGGTACAACCTCAAATACAACCGCGTCGGACATGTCTTTCAGGCACGGTTCAGGTCCGAGCCGGTGCAGGATCGGACCTATTTTCTGCGGGTCTTCCGCTATATTCATCGGAACCCGCTGGAGGGGAACCTCTGCAAAAAGATGGAAGACTATCGCTGGAGCAGTTTCGCGTATTACTTCCGCTCGGGGAAGTATCAGCCGGGGGATGTGATCCTGAATCTGATGTCCCGTGAGGAGTTGGAACAGTATCATTATGAAAAAGATGAGGATGATTCGGTTTTTCTGGATATTGACAATGATGGGATCAAGAAGCTGACCGAGGCGGAAATCATAGCGATTGTGGAACACTCGGGATTTGTCGAGCATATTTCCGCGGTGAAATCGCTCCCGCGGGAGATACGGACAAAGGTGCTGGAGCTTATGCTGCACGCGGGCGTGTCTTACCGGAAGATCAGCGAACTGACGGGCGTGAGTATGTCCGTCATCCGCGCGGTGAGTAAGAATTTGAATGAGAAGTGATCGAAGCACGTGGGGTCTGGCAACTTGTGCGGCGGAGCCCGCACAAGCGTGCCTGTCCCCATGTGCGGCGATGAGCGAAGGAAGAACGCTGTGGCAGTGGAGCGGCGTAGCTGTGGATCAGGTATATCGGAGACGCACATGGGGTGCTGCACGACAGAGGCGCACATGGGGACAGGCACGCCTGTGTCGGCTCCGCGACACAGGATGCTGGTCCCCACGTGCTTCGTCCCCATGTGCGGCAGCGAGTAAGAGAACGATTGCGATCATAATTCAAAAATTTCATCCATAAAGATTCCATAAAATAAAAACTTTTTCCTAATATTGTGATATAATTATATATGAGATGAAAAGTCTCAAGTAATTGAGTTTACGCGCCGAAGCTCGATGCACGTGGGGTCTGGCAACTTGTGCGGCGGAGCCCGCACAAGCGTGCCTGTCCCCATGTGCGGCGATGAGCAAGGGAAGAACGCTGTGGCAGTGGAGCGGTGTAGCTGAGGATCAGGGTTATCGGAGGCGCAGATGGGATGCGATATATCGGAGGCGCACATGGGGACAGGCACGCCTGTGTCGGCTGCGCGACACAGGTTGCCAGACCCCACGTGCTTCGTTCCCATGTGCGGCAATGAGCAAGGGAAGAACGCTGTGGCAGTGGAGCGGCGTAGCTGAGGATCAGGGATATCGGAGGCGCAGATGGGATGCGGTGTATCAGAGGCGCACATGGGGACAGGCACGCCTGTGTCGGCTGCGCGACACAGGATGCCAGACCCCACGTGCTTCGTTCCTATGCGCGACACAGGTTGCCGGTCCCCACGTGCTTTGGGTCGGATGCGCGGCACTGGATGCCAGACCACATGTGCTTCGGGTCTTAGTGTTCAGGGGAGAGATGGGATGATGAAGACGAAAAGTGACGCATGGAAAGTATGGGATGATGAAGACGAAAAGTGACGCATGGAAAGTATGGATGATGAAGATGAAAAGTGACGCATGGAAAGTATGGATGATGAAGATGAAAAGTAACGCATGGAAAGTATGGATGATCGTGATGGTGCTGCTGGTTCTGCCGGGGATGGCGGGACGGGTGATGGCGGAGGACTGGATCGATCCGACCAGACTGCCAACAAGTGGCGGAGTTTACCGCCTGACCACGGATGTGACCATCAGAGATTGGTCCGTCAACGGCTATTCTGCAAGCCTTGACCTCAACGGGCACACGGTAACCATTACCGGCGGAACCGGCATTGCCGTTCAGATGGATGGCATGCTGCAGATCACAGATGCAAAGGGCGGAGGGATCATCCGTTTTACTGGTTCCGGAGCGCTCAAAGTCACAAAAGGTATACTGAACCTTGACAGCGGGACCATTGAAGGAAATATCCATTTAACGCCGATCGGCTTTCAATCCAGCTCGGTTTATGCGCGGCTGTCAGGCGGCGCAATTCGTGGCTCTGTGTATTTTGAACAGGGGCAGAGTTATTCTGGGAATGATTGGAATGCGAGAGTGGAAATGCTTGGCGGGACCATCACCTGCTCAAACGGTTCCTGTGTCCAAATGAATGACAAAAATGCTGTCTTTAATATGAAAGGCGGCTCCATCAAGGCAGACAGAGTTGTCCGGACAGTGAATATTCTCTCCGGGACTTTCCGCCAGTCCGGCGGGGAAATTTCCCTTGCAAAAAATATTACAAATGGAACAGAAGGCGTCGTGTTGGGTAACGAAAGCACAGCCGCCGAGGACGGCAGCTTTCTCATGACCGGCGGCTCTATCCGCGGATTTACCGGCGTTTCCGGTATAGACAGCGGATACGCGGTGTATCTGTATAACGGAGGCAGCGTCACCATGACCGGCGGCGAGATCTCCGGCAATGGTGTCGGCGTCAGACTGGACCAAAACGGCGCTTTTACCATGACCGGCGGGACAGTCAGCGGAAACGGCGTCGGTGTTTTTGTCTCGTACAATGCCAAAGGACTGAACATTTCCGGCAGTCCGAAAATCACGGGAAACAGCGGCATGAATGTCAGGTTTCTCCCGAACGATCAGAAGATCAACATCAGCGGCAGCGGTCTGAACAGCGACGCCCGCATCGGCTTCTGGTCGGAACGAAGCAGCGGTACTCCCGTCAACGGCGTATTTACCTCGGGATTGAACGGAAATTACACCCCGGGCGTCTTCACCAGCGACGTGAACGGATACAGCGTCGGGATGAACGCGGATGGCGAGATGATCTTCGGAAAGAGCATCTATGTACGCTTTAATGTTGGCGGCAAGATACAATCCCAGAACCTGCCCACCGGCAGCCTGATCAAGGATCTGCCGCAGATCACCGTACCAGCGGACAAGGTCCTGGACGGCTGGTATCTGAGGAATAATTATACAGGTGATAAATTTAACTTTGACAGGGATACTGTCTATTCTTCGAATGATAATCTGAACCTCTACGCCCGGATCGTGGATGCGGCGGCGGCCATCGGGGAGACGAAATATGCCACCCTGCCCCAAGCTCTGGAAGCGGCACAGCCATCCGAAACCGTCACGCTGCTGCGGGATGTGACGCTCGACGCGCCGATTGAGATCAAATACCCGATCACAACACCCATCACCCTGGACCTCAACGGCAAAACCCTGACCCGCGGACTCACAAGCCCTACCGAAAACGGTCATGTGATCCACGTCACCGCTGCCCACACGCTCACCATCAAGGACAGCAGCGCGGCGCAAACCGGGCGCATCACCGGCGGCAATACCACCGGGAACGGCGGCGGCATCCTGATCGGAGAGCGCGGGTCGCTCGTCCTCGAAGGCGGCGAGATCAGCGGCAACACGGCAGCCGGGAAGGGCAGCGGTGTGTATAGCGGTGTGTATATAGCCAACAATGCCTGGCCACTTGTCGTCCGCGGCGGGAAGGTCATCAACAACACAAGCACCAACCTTTACCTCGAAAGCGGAAAAACGATTTCGATCCATCAGGCTCTTCCCGACAGCACGAATATCGGCGTCACCCTTGCGGAGGGTGCGGGCGTCTTTGCCGAAAGCACCGGCGGCTACAACGGCGGGAAGCTCAGCGAAGGAGACGCGAGAGGCTTCTTCTCAGACAACAGCGCATACGCCGCCGGGGTAAAGAGCGACGGCAAGGCGTATCTCGGCGCACCCGTGACGGTCACCTTTGAGACCGCCGGGCAGGCACCGGCGCCCGCGGCGCTCTCCGTACCCACCGGCAGCCTGATCACCAGACCGGAGCTCACTGTTCCTTCTGGAATGGCCTTCTCCGGATGGTACAAGGAAAGCAGCTTCACCAACAAATGGAATTTCAACAGCGATACCGTTGACGCGGCACTCACGCTGTACGCGAAAATCGTGGACGCGGAACCGGTCGCGGCTATCGGCACCACGAACTATAACACAGTCCAGGACGCGCTGGATGAAGCGGTGAGCGGAGACACCATCACGCTCCTGAAGAACGTCGACATTGACAAGACGCTGCATCTCGCTACCGGGAAGAACATCACCCTGGATATGGCGGGGTACACCATCGCGCAGGATGGCTCGGGACGCATTCTGAAAGTCGAAGGCGGACTGACCCTCACCGGAAACGGCAGGCTCACGGGCGGCAGCAGCTTCGATAAGGGCGGCGCGGTCTATCTCAACGGCGGCAGCCTGACTTTGATCTCCGGCACCATCACCGGCAATTCATCCGGACGGGGCGGCGCGGTTTACGCGGAAAACAAAGCGGTCTTCACCATGGAAGGCGGCACCATCAGCGGCAACAACAGCACGAACAGCGGCGGCGCGGTATATCTGAATATCGGCGGGAATGATACCGCCAGCGGCAGCACATTCACCATGAAGAGCGGGATGATCTCAAATAATACAGCATCCTACGGCGGCGCGGTTTACGCCAACTTAAGCACCGTCACCATGGAGGGCGGCGCGATTTCGGACAATACCGCGTCATTCGGCGGCGCGGTGTACCTGCGGGGATCTTTCGGCTATGCTTCCTTTACCATGAAGGACGGGTTCATTCACGATAACAGGGCCACTTCATCCGGCGGGGCGGTCTATACCGATTCCAATACGGAATTCATCATGGAAGGCGGGACACTCAGCAACAACAAAGCCGCTTGGCATGGCGGTGCGGTCTATGCCTCGGATGGCACTAAAACCGCAGCTACGTCTTTCACCATGAAGGGCGGGGAGATTCGCGGCAACACAGCCGGCGGAAAGGGCGGCGCCCTTGCCTTCTACTTTGAGGGCAGTGCCGTCATCGAAGGCGGCACCATCACCGGCAATAGCGCGGGTGAAAGCGGCGGCGGCATTTATGCCCACGATGTGAATAATAACGAATACGTACCGGTCAACCCGCTCACGATCCGGGGCGGGACCATCACCGGCAACACGGTGAGCGGCGCGGCAAACAACGTCTATGTCCCTGCCGGGAAATACCTGTCCCTGGCCGATTCCCTCCCCGCCGGTACCTCCATCGGCATCATCATGGAAAACGGCAGAGGCGTTTTCGGACAAGGACAGGGTGAAAATGGCAAGGTTAATTTCAACCCGGCGGATTATTTCAGCGCCGATGACAGCAGCTATGGCGTCGGTCTCGGCAGCGGCCTTGATAACGGCAAAGCTGTGCTCGGGTTTAAAGTGAGCTTCGATCCCAACGGCGGGAGCGGTACGATGGCCGACCTGGTTGCCTCGGATCCGAATGTTTATTACGGGCTTCCCGCGAACCAGTTCACCCGTGAGGGATATGCCTTCGGCAGCTGGAACACGGCAGCTGACGGCAGCGGCGAGAGCTACGCAGCCACGGATATGGCCAAATTCCCACAAAGCATGACGCTCTATGCCCAGTGGCTGACGGTCTGGCAGTGGGTACAGGCCCAGCTGGACGCGGGTGTGACATCCATCACCCTGCCTGGGAATGCCACAGCGGGCCCGGATGACCAGGCGCTGACGACAAAACCCGGTACAGCGGTCACCATTAACCTGAACGGCTTCACCCTCGACCGCGGGAATCCGGATTATTCAACAGATTTCGGCGGCGGCGTGGTGAGAACCAATGACGGCAGCGTGATCGTTGCCAAAAGCAACCTGACCCTCACCGGCCCCGGCACCATCACCGGCGGCAACATAAACGGCAATGGCGGCGGGATCCGGGTCGAGGCCGGGAACCTGACGGTAGGCGAAGGCGTCGTGATCAGCAGCAATAAAGCCTCCGGCAGCGGCGGCGGGATCTATATGAATGCCGCAGGCAGCAGCCTTTCCCTGACCATAGCCACCGTGAGCGGCAACAGCGCGGGAAACGGCGGCGGAATCTGTCTTGACGCTGCCTCTTCCGCCAGTATTTCCGGGAGTACGATCAGCGGCAATACAGCATCGGACAGCGGTGGCGGGATCAACGCGGCAGCTGCCGTGGATTCGCTCAGCATTGATTTCGGTTCGCTTATTGAAAATAATATAGCCAGAACCGGTGATGGCGGTGGTATCTATTCCGATGCCCAAAATACCACAATCGGAAATTTCGAATCGATGATTGCTGTGGGCAGTCCGTTATCAGCCACAGATCCCACTGTTATCCGCGGCAATGATGCACAGAATAGGGATTTCTCGGATGGCGGCGGCATTTACACCTACAGCGGATCCCTGAAGATCGATAAGTTTTGCGTGATTGAAAACAACAGTGCCGCATTAGAAGGCGGCGGCATTTATACGGGTGCGAACAGTAATTTCGTGATGGAAGGCGGATCGATCACAGGGAACAGCACCGGAAATGGCGGCGGCGGTGTTTACGCCGTAAAATCTTTCACCATGAGCGGCGGATCGATCACCGGCAACAGCGCTGTTTCCGAAGGCGGTGGTGTATATGCACAAACAAATAACAATTTCCAGCTCAGCGGGAAGGTGCAGATCAATGGGAACACCATCGGGGATTCACCGAATAATGTTTATTTGTACCAGAACCTCATGATCAACGTCGGCGGTTCGCTGGAAGGGGCCTCAGTCGGGGTCCATATGAGTTCCCCACGGGTTTTCACCTCCGGGCTTCCGGGCAATGGGGATAACAGCAATTTCTTCAGCGATTATGAAAATTACGCGGTCGGACTGACCGGCGCGGGAGAGGCAACACTGACCGAATCCTATACGGTGAGCTTCAACACGGGCAGTTCCGGCATTACAGCACCTGCCGATCAGATCCTCGGCAGCGGCGTAAAGGTCACCGAACCGACACTGACTTCGGAGGACTGGTTCTTCCTGGAGGGCTGGTACACAGAAGCGGCATTTAGGAACAAATGGGACTTTGCCACCGATACCGTGAGCGGGAACATGACGCTTTACGCGAAGTTCCTGACCGTCTGGCAATGGGTGCAGCATGAACTGGACAAGGGAACGACCCCCATCACCCTGCCGGGAGATGCGGTGGCGGGTACGTCCGACGGACCGCTGACGATCCATTCCGGCACAACAATCGACCTGAACGGCCACAACATCGACCGCAGACTTACCGACTCTGCTGCTGTGGCAAACGGCAATGTGATCAAGGCAAACGGTGATCTGACCCTTACCGATAGTGCCGGCGGCGGGACCATCACCGGCGGTAACAACACGGGGAATGGCGGCGGTATCGTCATGAATTCCGGTTTTCTGACGCTCTGGGATGTGACCATCAGCGGCAATAAATCCGAGCGTCATGGCGGCGGTATTTATTTCGCTGTAAATGGTGGTTATCTGTGGATCGAGGCAAATGCTGTTATTGAAAGCAACTCTGCACGCGGATCTGGCGGCGGAATTTATGCAGAGAATGTGTCAATACAAAAGACTGACATCAGACAGGCCATCATCAGGAATAATTCAGCTTCCATGAGGGGCGGCGGAATCTATTTCAAGGGGACGACCGAAGGATTTTACATCAGGAATATAACGATCTCTGAAAATTCTGCAGGGATTGGCGGCGGAATTTATATTGAGACTGATGGCCCTATCACTTTAGGCCTCGCAGAAATCACAAAGAACAAAGCCGAAGACAGCGGCGGAGGGATATTCATTGAACAGGCAGGAGATTTTACCATTCATACTGTCACGGTCAATGAAAATACAGCCAAAAATAACGGCGGCGGTATATATCTCAATATGAATATCAACAGCCCATCTGTCATCACCGGTGAAACATCCATTCAATCCAATACAACGGAAAACGGCAATGGCGGCGGAATCTATTTTGATAATCAAATGAATGTCGGTATCAGCGGTAAATTCCTGGTCAGCGGCAATAGATCTAACAGCAAAGAAAATAATATCTATCTGACCAGTCATTCGAAATTCAATATCTCCGGCACGCTGGATCCTGATACTCGAGCAGGCATCAGCATGGAGAACCCCGGCGTATTTACCTCCGGTCTTTCCAGACGGGGCAGTGAGGCTAATTTCTTCAGCGATGACCCGGCATACGCCGTCGGGCTGAATTCTCAGAGAGAAGCGTATCTGGGTACGGCATGGACGGTTACTTTCGTGCTGGACAAGGGCGGGACCTCCGTGGAGGATCCGGCGGCGATAACGGCCGCGGATGGGTCCAGAATCATCGCGCCAACAGTTGGGAACATCCCTTATGGTTATGGTCTCGAGGGCTGGTACACGGACAATACCTACAATACAAAATGGAACTTCGGAAACACCGTGAACGTGGACATGACCCTTTATGCCCGCATCCGGAAAGCGGTTGCTTCGCTCACGTATCAACAGAATACGACACTCTATACCTCTGTTCAGGATGCGATCAACGCCGGTCCGACACTTATGGAACAGTTTGAAGTTACTCTGCTGCAGGATGTTACGCCTGAGGAATCTATAACAATTGATTCTAAAGGGGTGTTCTTCGATCTTGCCGGACACACCATTCACGGAACCAGCGGGAATTGGGGGTATGCTGTTATTGAAGTAGGAAATGGAGGCTTTTTGGTCCTCAGGGACAGCAGCTCCGGACAAACCGGCAAAATTGTCGGCGGAGCGGCTGACACTCACGGAATCTACATAAATCCCGGTGCCACGAACCGTAGTATATTCACAATGGAGGGCGGCACGATTGAAAGCTGCAATTTCCCGGCGGTCTTTGTGCAGGGAAATGTCGATATTACCATGTCCGGCGGCAGGATTATCCAGAATAGCGCAGCAAGTGGTTCTGATCACTCCGGCGGGATATATATTGCCCCGGATGGTTTTGGTGGGGAATTCAAGCTGGCAGGCGGAAACGGAGCCGTTTCCGGCAACACGAACGGCGACGGCAATCCATCAAACGTATATCTGCCAGGAGGTTTGGTCATCGAGGTTACCGCTCCTCTCACCGGTGCGGAAGGTTCCATCGGCGTCACGATGGAAAACGGCGCCGGTGTGTTCGCACGGGCGGCAGACACATACAACGGCGGCAAACTCACCGAAGCGGACGCGGCTGTCTTTTTCAGCGATGATCCGAAGTACACCGTCCGGCTGAACGAGAACGGCGAGGCCGAATTGGTCCGCGCCTATACGGTGAACTTTGACGTCGCGGGATACGGCACAGCGCCGGACAGCCAGAAAGTTCTCTCCGGCGAAACGGTCACGGAACCGACTTTGGCTTTCGGAAATGAATATGTCCTGACCGGCTGGTACAGCGACGAGACCTATACGACCCCGTGGAACTTCGGCAGCGATACGGTCTCGGATGACATCACCCTCTATGCCAAACTGGAAGAAGCTGCCGCCGCGATCGGTGAGACGGGTTATCTCACGGTTCAGGCTGCGGTGGACGCCGCACAGACCGGGGAGACGGTCACACTGCTCAAAGACGTGACCATCGGTGCCCCTGTGGAGATCGCCGCGGGCAAGTCCCTCACTTTGGACCTCGCAGGCAAAACCATTGACCGCGGACTTAGCGGCACTGAACGCGGTGCCACTAATGGCAATGTCATCACTGTAAACGGGAACCTGACGCTTGCAGACAGTGTCGGTTCAGGCAGAATCACCGGTGGTTTTGAATCTTCTTACTTTGGGGAATCAGCTGGCGGTGTGATTGTCAATCCAAATGCTGTCTTTACTCTGAACGGCGGTGAAATTTATAATAATAAATCCCTCAAAGGCAGCGGCGGTATCTATGCGGATAACGCGGCAATCGTCATGAATGGCGGAAAGATTCGAGGAAACAACCTGACGGCAAATGATGATGGAAGAGGAGCTGGTATCAGCCTCGTTAACGGTTCTTCTTTCGAGATGAATAACGGCGAAATCTCTATGAATTCTGCCCGTTATGGTGCAGGCGTCTATCTTGATAACAGCCAGTTCACAATGAATAATGGTTCTGTGGAAGGAAACCAGGCATCATACAAGGGAGGCGGTGTTTATCTCATCGGCAGAGATTCTGTCTTCACAATGAACGGCGGGGATATCACCGGTAATTATGCGGAAGGAAACACAGTCGTCCCGGAAGGCGGCGGTGTGTATGTGGACAGCGGCAGCTTTATCCTTTTCGATGGCACTATTCATGAGAATGGAGCCCGATATTCAGATAGATCAGGTGGAAACGGTGGTGGAGTTTATATCACTGAAAGTGGAAACTTTTACATTGTTGGCGGTGTGATTCAGGATAATTCCGCGTCTGTAAACGGAGGCGGTGTCTATTTTGCCGGAGCGACCTTCTCTGTCAGAGGCGGAACTATCAGTGGCAACAACAACGCTTCGGGCAGTGGAAACAATGTTTACCTTGGCAGCGGGAAAATGCTTTCCATTCCGCAGCAGCCGGCTGAGGGTACATCCATCAGCATCACACTGGCAAACGGTTCCGGGGTCTTCGCGGAAGGCTCCGGACATACCCTGACGGCTGAGGATAAGGATTATTTCTTCAGTGACGACACGCAGTACGTTGTCGGGCTGAACGCCGACAAGCGGCTGTTCCTGGGCAAGAGCTATACCGTGAGTTTCAACGCCAATGCCACAGAGGGCGTGACCGGCGCCATGGCGGACCAGACCTTCATCGAAGGCGAGGAACAGGCGCTGACCGCGCACGCTTTCCACCGCACGGGATACGGCTTTGAAGGCTGGAACACCGTGGCTGAACCGACATCAGAAAATCCGGGCACAGCCTATGATGACGGTCAGGAGATCACCATTACGGGCGACCTGACGCTCTACGCGCAGTGGAAGGCTAACGTCCATACGGTCAGCTTCATCGCCAACGACAGCGAAGGATCTGTAAAGGCGGAAGGTACCATGCACGCCGAGCAGATCGATTATGGAACTACAAAAGAACTGATGGAGAATGCCTTCACTCGCAAGGGCTACGAATTTAAGGGCTGGAACACTCTTCCCTCTCCGACCGCGGAAAATTCCGGCACGTCCTATGCTGACAAGGCTTCCGTCACCATCGAAGATGACCTCACGCTCTACGCGCAGTGGAAACTTATCGAATATACGATCACCTATAATCTGAACAGCGGCGAGCTTCCGGAAGGGCAGACCAATCCGGAAGTCTATACCGTCGAGACCGACGACTTCACCCTTGTGAACCCGATCCGCACCGGTTACAGCTTTGACGGCTGGTGGGACGGGAGTACAAGCGCACAGACCGTCACTATCCCGAAAGGCAGCACCGGGAACCGGAGCTTTGAGGCAGGTATTTGGGTGGTTAATTCATATACGGTTCGCTATGAACCCAATGGCGGCAGCGGGTCAGCATATACCGGGCAATTCTCCTATGACCTGGAACAAAGCCTGATGCATTGGAACCCGACAGGAACTGACGGCAAACCGTTCCCTTACACCGGTTACCGCTTCAACGAATGGAACACGGCGGCCGATGGCAGCGGCACGGGCTATACCATGCATCAAGCAGTCAAAAACCTGACCGCTGAGCCGAACGGCATTGTCACGCTTTATGCGCAATGGGAACCGATCACCTATACCGTGCACTTTGATGCCAACACCACGGACCCGGTGACGGGCAGCATGACGGACCAGACCTTTACCTATGACGCAGCACAGGCACTGACGGCGAATGCCTATGAACGTTCCGGCTATACCTTCGTGGGCTGGAACACGGCAGCGGACGGAAAAGGCACCAATTACACAGATCAGGAAGAACTGAAAAACCTGAGCAGCACGCAGGGTGCCGTCATCACGCTTTACGCAAAATGGACACTGATCCCCATTCACACCGTCACCTTTGCCCCCAACGGCGGGACAGGGAATGAATATACCCAGAACGTTGAGGAAGGCACGCCAACCTCTCTCACGCCGAACACCTTTACCCGTGAAGGCTGGACTTTTGAGGGCTGGAACATGGCAGCGGACGGCAGCGGGACGGCATACGCCGACAAGGCAGCTGTCACACTGAGCGCGGACCAGACGCTTTACGCGCAGTGGGTTGCGGTCACTTATTCCATCACCTATCATCTTGAGGGCGGCAGTGTGAGCGGGACGAACCCGGATGAATACACCCCGGCGGACGCGGCTATCACCCTCATCAACCCCACCCGCACGGGCTATACCTTCAGCGGCTGGCAGGGTACGGGGCTGAGCGGCACGGTTCCTTCCGTGACCATCCCGTCCGGTTCCACAGGGGACCGGGAATATACCGCGGTCTGGGCCGCCAACAGCTATACGGTTTCGTTTGTTACCAATGGCGGCACGGGCACCATGGCGGACCAGCGCTTCACTTATGATGTTCCGCAGGCCTTAAGCCCGCTCGGTTACACGCGCGAGGGCTTCACCTTCGTCGGCTGGTACACCAACCCCGACGGGACCGGTGACTCTTATGAGGACGGGGAACTCGTCCACAATCTGACCGACCTGAATGGGGACACCGTTTCGCTTTATGCCGTCTGGACGGAAAGACCCACCCAGACCATCACCTTTGAACCCAACGGCGGGGCGGAAGCTGCCTATCATCAGCATGTGATCCGGGGCATCGGCACCACCCTTTCCCTGAACCAGTTCACCCGCGTGGGATATACCTTCGGCGGCTGGAACACCGCTTCGAACGGTTCCGGTAGTTCTTTTACGGATGGGGCTCCTGTTAACCTTTTGGCGGACCTGACGCTTTACGCGCTCTGGACCCCGAACCCGCTGACGGTGCATTTTGACGTCAACGGCGGAACGGGAGTCATGAATGATCAAATTTTCGCTTATGAGGTTCCGCAGGCGCTGAATGCCCACAGCTTCAGCCGTGAGGGGCACGGCTTCACCGGTTGGAACACTGCCGCGGACGGCACGGGTACGGGGTATGCCGATGGGCAGACCCTCACCCTTACGGCGGGAGTGACGCTTTACGCGCAGTGGTCCGCCAATGTCCACACGGTCACCTTCATTTCCAATGGCGGTGATGGAAACATGGCGCCGGAGAGCTTTGCTTTTGGTGAAACACTGAACCTGACGGCGAACGCTTTCACCCGCGAGGGTCATCGTTTCACCGGCTGGAACACAACCGCGGATGGAACCGGTACAGGTTATGCCGACGGTGCCTCCGTCACGATCGACGCTGACCTGACGCTTTATGCTCAGTGGGAAGCTCACACCTACACCGTGCGTTTTAATTCAAACGGCGGTGAGGGAAACATGAGTGAGCAGGGCTTCACGCATGGCGTTTCCCAGGCGCTCAGTGCCCATACTTTTACACGGGAAGGTTATGGCTTCACCGGCTGGAACACGGAGCCGAACGGCATCGGGGTTTCCTTCACCGACGGGCAGTGGATCTCGGTCACGTCGGACGTGACGCTTTACGCCCAGTGGGCAGCCAACGTCCACACCGTCACTTTCATTAACAACGGCGGTGAGGGAACCATGAATGCTGAGACCTTCAATTATGGTCAAACGCTCAACCTGACGGCGAATACCTTTTACCGGACCGGCTATATTTTCACCGGCTGGAATACCATGCCGGATGGGTCCGGAGATCCTTATGACGATGGCGCTTCCGTCACGATCAACTCCGATCTGACGCTCTATGCCCAGTGGACGGTCAATCCGCAGCCGGCTGAACCGATGGATTTGCCCGTGGATATAACGCACATCACCAACACCGGTTCCAAGGGGATTCCGGCGGATATCGCTCATCAGATCCTGGAGCTTTCGATCTTCATCAAGGAGGGCGACACGGTCGTCTCCCGTTCGGATAAGATAGAATTGGAAGTGTTCGGAAGGTCTGGCAAGGGGCAGAAAAAGGCTCATTTTGACAGAAAGGTCGATTTAACCAAAGGTTATTACACCTTCACGGTAATGATTACGCCTCATGAGGTCTTCAGCGCTCCGCCGCTCAGCCAGCGTTATAGCCTGTCTGCCAATGCCTGGCTGGATAAAAAAGGAAATCTCACGCTTTTCCTGACATGGGATGACGGGAAACGCTCCGAGCCGGAGATCATCCGGATCTATGCGCTGCCGGAGGATGAGATCGGTGCGTATAAGCTTCACGATGACGGGACGAAGGAGTACCTGATTTTCCATACCTACGATATCTGCATGCACTATCTCGGCAGTGACGAACTCTGCCGTGGTTACGACCGCTGCTTCCATAAGGAACATCCCTACGTGAACCCCTTCGCGCAGGGCGGTCTTATTGAGGAAATCAGGAGATAGGTGTTAGGGGTTGGTAAAGCAGCGGGTTGAGAATTTGCTGGCGGCCCCCGCGGGGACTGGACCGCTTGCGGGCCTGTACCCGGCTCACGAACATTTGGTGACGCACATGGGGACAGGCACGCTTGTGCGGGCTGCGCCGCACAAGATGCCAGACCCCATGTGCTCCGTTCACTGGCAACCGAGATGCGCTAACGGTTCCCCGCGGGGACTGGACCCGGAAGGGGCCTGTACCCGGTCCGGTGCTTCGTGTGCTCCGTGTGTTTCGTGCGGCGCAAAAAACATGATATAATGAGGATAAGGGTGTCATCTTCGAGCGCGAAAGCGTGGTGGCGGACTGGCCTTCTGATGTTCTCAGAGGGACTGACTGTTTTGCCCCTCTGAGTATGGTTGTAAATTGACCGATGTGAATGCATCGAGTTTTACCGGAAAGGAGGGCCATGAAATGTTGACGTTAGGTGAATTTATTGCTGTGCTCAGTCTGTGTATTGCAAGCATCAGTCTTGGTTACCGGATTGGACGCGACAAGTCATCAGATAACTCAGATAAAAAAACAGGAATAGCCGCCCCGGTCTAGCTCACTTGAGCGGCTATTTCAATGCCTGATAGGAGGCCGGACCGTTACCGGTGGCACTCTTTTTTCTATTGATAGTATAACTTGTTTTTCCCTTTTTGTCAAACTGCGTTACATTCAGGAGAAAATCAGTTTCGTGACGCAGTACGCTATCATTCGGAAAGATAATCAAGGGTGAGAAGCACCGAGCCGGGAATTTGCTGGCGCCCCGCGGGGACTGGACCCGGAAGGGGCCTGTACCCGGCTCACGAACATTTGGTGACGCACATGGGGACAGGCACGCGACCTGCTCTGTATGGTACGAGCTTCGCTCAATTGGATTCAGAGCAGGAGCTCCGCCCGCTTCGCGACATAAGATGTCCGGTTAATGTGCTGTGTCAACGAGCGACGCACATGGGGACAGGCACACTTGTGCGGGCTGCGCCGCACAAGATGCCAGACCCCGTGTGCTCCGTGCCCGAGAAGGTCCTATTTATTTTTCTTGTCGAGGTAGAGGGCTTCGTCAGCTTTTTTGAGCAGGTCCTTGAGCTGCTGCCCTTCCTGATAGCGGCTGAAGCCGATGGAGGTGGCGAGGGTGTAGGGGTTTTTGTGTTCGCGGTTCCATGTGGCAAAATCTTCTTTGACTCGTTTCGCGTAGTTAATGGCGTTCGGGTCCCCATAGAAGAAGGTCAGCACCACGAATTCATCGCCGCCATAGCGAACCACCAGCCCCTGCATCCCGCTGAGCGACTGCGTGATGATGTGCGCGGCATCGACCAGGGCCTGGTCCCCGACCGGGTGGCCGTAGGTGTCATTGATTCCCTTGAAATTGTTCAGATCCATGATGAAGAGATAAAGGTTTTTGACCTCGGAGACCTGATGAATGTAGGCGTTGAAGGTCCCTTCCAGAGTTTTGCGGTTGTTGAGACCGGTGAGACTGTCGCGGGAGATGGCGTTTTCCTGTTCGTCCATGTACATCAGGATCACGGAGACTGCCGCACAGGTCCAGGTGCCCGGCATTCCGGAGAAGGGCAGCGCCAGGATCGACCCGACAAAGGGAACGATGTAAAAGGAAAGCAGCTTGCGGATGTTGGTTTTCGGAATTTTTGTCTGCGGTTTGAAATAGAAAACGAGCAGGTGGATCAGCGAGGCAAAAAGGCTCAGCAGGGCGATGCCTGACTGCAGGAAAAAGAGTGGCCCCCGCAAGTAATGATTGTCCTCGCTGATGTAAAAGATCCAGCCGGTTTTGATGGAGATCAGGTTCAGGATCACGAAAATCAGCCCGGGGGTCATGACGCAGGTTACGAGTTTTTTCGTCAGTTTGTAGCCGAGGCTTTCCAGCACGTACAGGTACCAGATCCCGGCCATGACGACCACGCTGCCGAGGTAGACGGCGTTGATGACGCGGTTCAGCGGAATGGCTCCGGGAAAGGTCTGTCCTTCGATGAGCATCCAGAGGATATCCAGGATCAGGATCGCCATGTTGCCGAAGACGACATAGCGGAAGAGGAGCCTGTTCATCTGTTTGCTGACGCTGTGGGTGAGCTGCCAGGCGATGACGCAGAGGATCAGCAGGAAAAGTGCGTCGATTTCTATGTGGATTGCCGTTGCCATAATAGTATTTTACTATCATTCGGAAAGATAATCAAGGGTGAAATAAAGCACCGGGCCGGGAGTTTGCTGGCGCGAGCTGCGCTGACGGTCCCCCGCGGGGACTGGACCCGGCTCACGAACATTAGATGACGCACATGGGGACAGGCGAAGCTTTCGATCTGAATCAACAAGGCGAAGCCAATTCCTTATAGAGCGGGACTTGTGCAGAATCTGCAGGATGCGATGACGCACATGGGGACAGGCACGCTTGTGCCGGCTGCGCGGCACAAGATGCCAGACCCCACGTGCTCCGAGTGTTTCGTGTTAATGCAGGGTGAGGATCAGCAGCTCGTAGGGGTCGTTGAGACGCGGGAGGCCGTTGTGGTCGGACAGTCCGCGGCTGACGATGACGTGTGTTTCTCCGATGAGGTTATCGCCGAAGGTGAGGTTCGGGAAGAGGCCGGTATCGGGATGGTACAATCCGCCAACGAACGGGATGCCGATCTGTCCGCCATGCCGGTGACCGCAGATGGCCACATCAATCTTTTTTCCGACGAGGGCTTTGTCGGGGTTTGTTGTGATGCGCGGGTCGTAAAAACCCGGGTTGTGAACCAGGAGCAGACGAAAATTCGGACTTTGCAGGTATGAAGCCATCATCATCTGGTCGGTCCAGTTGTATCTGCCCGGACTGCGGGGAATGCCTGCGATATCGATGCTGTTCCCGTTGACTGTGATCGTCCGCCATTCGCTGTCCAGCACCTGTACGCCGATGGCTCGGAGGTCTTCACCGATTTTGGAGCTCAGCTTCGTGATATTCTCATATTCATGATTGCCGTACACATAATACACCGGCGCAATCTCTGTCAGCTGCCGGCAGAGGGTAATGACGGAAGCGTATTCCGGGTTCCTTTTGATCACCATGTCGCCGATGATGGCGATAATGTCCGGCTGTTCTTCACGGATGGCCTGCACCAGGTCCGCGTTGTCCGGTCCGTATTCGTGCAGGTGCAGGTCGGAAATAACAGCGACCCGGACCGGATTTTCCAGCTTTCCGGTGTTGACCTCGAGATGCGTGGTGATGAAGTTTTGAACTTTCATGTTATTCGGCAGCATTCCCAAAAGGGACAGGAAAAACATGAGCCGTGCTGCCGCGTAAAGTAGTGTTGAATTCAAAGGATTTTTTCCTTATATTGTGTTTTATTCAGTATCCACCGACGCACATGGGGACAGTCGAAGCTCTCGCTCTGAAACAATGCATGATGCGGTGACGCACATGGGAACAGGCACGCTTGTGTCGGCTGCGTCGCACAAGATGTTTGTAAATGTGCTGTGTCAATGAGCGACGCACATGGGGACAGGCACGCTTGTGTCGGCTTCGCGACACAAGATGCCAGACCCCATGTGCTCCGTTTCTCTAATCTCTAATCTCTGAACTCTTCTTCTTGAGTTCCTCCAGGAACGCGTCGACTGCCTCTTCCTTTGTTGCCCAGGATGTGACGATGCGGGTGATGGAGTGCTTCGGGTCGGTGCGGCCCCAGTCCCAATAGGAACAGGCGTATTTGTCCTCGAGCTGATAGATCAGCTCGTCCGGGAAGATGGGGAAGATCTGGTTGGTCGGGCTGTTCAGCATGAAGGAAAATCCCAGGTCCGCGATGCCCTTCTGCATCTTCTGCGCAAGTTCCACCGCATGGCGGGCGAGTTCGAAGTAAAGATCGTCGCGGAACAGCTCTGCGAATTGGATGCCCAGCAGTCTGCCCTTGGCAAGCATGCCACCCTTCTGTTTGATCATGTAGCGGAAGCAGGGCATCAGCTCCGGTGAGGAAACGACCACCGCTTCACCGAACAGTGCGCCGTTCTTGGTGCCGCCGATGTAAAAGACGTCCGCGAGTTCCTCCAGGTCCGCGAGGGTGAGATCGTTCTCGGCACAGACCAGGGCGGCTCCCAGACGGGCACCGTCAACGAAAAGCGGCATGTGGAATTTATGACATATATCTGAAATTGCTTTCAATTCGGCTTTGCTGTAGATGGTGCCGTATTCGGTAGGCTGGGAGATGTAGACCATGCCCGGCTGGACCTGATGCTCAAAACTTTCGGAATCGTAGTGGGCGCGGACCAGACGTTCGATCTGTTCGGCATTGATCTTGCCTTCATGGTGCGGCAGCGTCAGAACCTTGTGCCCGGTGGCTTCAATAGCGCCGGACTCATGGACGGCAATGTGGCCGGTATCGGCGGCGATCACGCCCTGGTAGGGTTTGAGAATCGAGGCAATGACGGTGGTGTTGGTCTGGGTCCCGCCGACGAGAAAGTGGATCTCGGTTTCGGGTCTGCGGAGGTGGCGGCGGATCAGTGTCTTTGCCTCCTCGCAGTATTCGTCTTCGCCGTAGCCGGAGGATTGCAGCCGGTTGGTCCGGACCAGTGCGTCAAGAATGCGCTCATGTGCGCCTTCGGAATAGTCGTTGTAAAAGCTGATCATTTGTTGCTCCTTCGTCGAAAGTTCAAAGTTCAAAGTATAAAGTTCAATGTGTAAATTGAATTCGTGTATTTGTATTATACATTTTAAATTTAAACTTTGCTCTCTTTTAATTACTCATCCAATCGTCTTCTTCGTCAGGAAGTTCTTCGGGCAGATCCAGTGATTTTCTGTCATCTTTCAATAACTGATTCCAGAACTCATTATCGTAGAGGCGGGAGCGGATGGGCAGCGGCATGGGGACGCCGTAACCGAGCAGAAGAACTTCCTGCTTAGGCTGCAGTCGCGAGAGCATCCCGCGCAGCGAATCCTTGCCGGAAAGACCGGAGAGGACCGCGGCGATATCCAGTTCGTCCCCCAGCCAGCCGGAAACACGCGTCCCCAGCTGGGACATGATCTCATCATCGATCTGTGAGGGACGCTGGTCAATGACGAGCAGGGTCACGGAATACTTGCGCATTTCCCGCGCGATCAGGGAAAAAGCCGTCTGAGAAGCCATCTCGCGGTTGAGCAGCTTGTGCGCCTCTTCGATGGCGACGACAAGCGGTGTTGGTTTGGCGAAACCCTTCCCGGAGAAATATTCCTCCGAGCGCCGCTCCCATTCTGCCCGGACCTTGCGGGTGAGGATGTTGGCAACCAGCAGGTAATCCAGGTCGGTCTGGAATTTCCCGAAGGAAAGGATGACGGAAATGCCGTTCTCCAGTGCGTTGATGATCTGAGAGACGACGTTGTGCGGCGTTTTCTCGATCATGTAGTCGCTGTGATAGAGCCGGTTGAGCTTGGATTGCAGAGATTCCGCGGCTGCCACGTTGATGTTGTTGGCATCCGCCCACTCCTCGACGGTCCCGTATTCCGACCCCGGTTTCATCTCCATAAAGGTTTGAAGCCATTTGTCCTTGAAGGAGCGTTCAAGCGCGAAAAGTGTGGTCGCGGTGGTTTCCCGCAGGTTGAGTTCACGGGTCAGCATCTGCACGTCGGTCGGCGTGACGTCGCTGTATTCGATCATCAGGTCAAAATCCGGCAGCATGCCATTGATGCGGTTCCCGCGTCCGAGTGCGCAAACCTTAACGCGGTCCGGGAGTTTTTGCTTGAGCCCCGGTACGTTTTTCCCGCCGCTGCCGCTGTCGACAGAAGCGGTGCCGAAAGCGTATTCGTTGTGCATATCAAAGACCAGTGCGGAGGCCTGCCGGGAGCGAATCAGTCCGGCGAGGATCATGCGGGTGAGGTAGGATTTCCCGGTGCCGGTGGAGCCGAAGATGCCGGAGGAGCGTTCGACGAATTTTTCCATGTTGATGGCAACCGGATGTCCCTGTTCGCGGGTGGAGCCGATCTCAAAATGTTTCGGGTCGCCCGGTGAGCCAAAGATGGCGGCTACGTCAAAAGCCTCTGCTGCACGCAGCGGGGAATGGTGCGGCGGGACCATTTTGACCGGCAGCGGATTGGGATCAACGTTTTGGTCAAAGGGGTCGTATTCCGGTGTTCCGGGTGCATAACCGATGTTCTGCATCAGGGCGGGCATGATCTCCACTTCGGTGTAAAGGGTCCGTTCTGTCAGTTTATCGCGGATGGCGGCGGGGAGGCGGTTCATGGTGTGAGCGTCGGTGAATTTTGAATCGATTGCGCATAGTTTTAGATTTGTTACCAGGCCGTAAAAGACCCGCGGACCGTTTTCAACGACCACAAAGCTGCCTTCCTGCACAGCTTCCGGCGGAACCGTCAGCCGCGCGATGAATCCCTCTTTGAGACTCCCGCCGGTAATATACCCGATTTGATTGTTCATTGTTTCACCATTCATTATTTACTGTTTTTTATTTGTAACTTTTCAGAATCCGAAGCGACGCACATGGGGACAGGCGAAGCTCTCGCTCTGAATCAACAAGGCGAAGCTGTTAGCGTGCTGTGTTAATGAGCGACGCACATGGGGACAGGCACACTCGTGTCGGCTTCGCGACACAAGATGCCAGACCCCATGTGCTCCGGTGTCGGCTTCGCGACACAAGATTCAGTTAGGTTCTGTGATAATGGGCGACGCACATGGGGACAGGCACACTTGTGTCGGCTTCGCGACACAAGATGCCAGACCCCATGTGCTCTGTGCTGAATAGATACTTTCATTCTTCATTTACAAAAATGTCGGCGTCGCCGATGGCGCCCAGCACGGCAATCAGAGCGGATGGGTTATCTGTGTAGAGGTCCATCACTTCTGCGACGGCCCGTTCCGCCCAGTCATTTTCGCCAAGCTGGACATGCGCTTTCGCTGTTTCGCGCAGATGTACCGCGAGAAGTTCTCCTGCCGGCTGTTGTGTCACGTTCACCAGCAGCCGCAGATAGCCGAATTTGCGGGTGAACTCGCAGATCTCCCTGACAGTGCAGGGGTAGATCTCCGTCAGGGTGACCGGCGGACGGGGCGGCAGCAGATGGAGTACTCGGTCGCCTTCCATATAGCCGATGAAGGCGACGCGGATGACGATGGGAACATTGCGGTTCTCCTGGGCGTCCCGGATCACTTCCTCCGAGATTCCGGAGCTGGAGGCGATCTGCCTCAAAAAGCCGTCCTCTTCCAGGGTGATGTCGGTAACGACGCCATAAATTTCCGGCTGTCCGTTCCCCATCGGGATGCGCAGCATGGATCCGAAGGCGGGTATCTCATTTTGCGGCGTCAATGCGCTCACCACGCACTCCCGTGAATTTGCGCTCAACATTCGTCCAATGCAGCTGTGTTTTGTTTCCATTTATTTGTCCGTTTCCTGATATTTCATTTCTGTTCATTTTTTATTTTAACATATTTATATTTTCGGCGAGAGGTGATTTTGATCTGTAATTGTTTTTGAAAAATGATATAACAAGGGAGGGTGTCACCTGTCCCCTATTAAATCCTTCGCGATCTGTTTATTGGATTTCTCCGGCGGGGTGAGACCGTTTGTGGTCATCTCTCTCAGGAGGCGTGTTTTGATCTCCTCCTTTTCCGCAAAAGTCACCACGGCTGATTCGTGTGCCCGATGGAGGATGAAAGGATAGGGATGTCCGCCCAGTACGCGGCATTGTTCCATCAGCACGGCATGCAGCAGGTCGGGGATGAAGCTTTCTTCCGCAGCCCAGGCGGGAAGCTCCACCCGGCTGATATAGGGATGTCCGGGACGGCCGATATTCATATAGAAAAAGCAAAGACGCAGGTCTTTCCCAAGATCCCGATTCAGCCGGGAATTCATGCCGAAAACTGCGGAACGTTCACCGGGCGCGAGTAGGCGGCTGAAGAGCATGCTGTCATCTGCTCCCGGGTTTTTATCTTCCTTTGCGGACCCGGTCCGCAGCAGGTCCAGCATCCGCAGAACCGGATCGGAGCGGGGACGGTCGATATAGCCGGCGGCGGGAATTTTGTGTGCAGCCAGTTCCATCAGGGCTTCGAGATATTCTGCTTTGAGCAGGTCTTGTCCCTGCATTTCGGGTGTGTCGGTAAAAAGCTCCAGCGGGCCGTCTGTGAGGGCAAAGGTGGTGATATCGTGAGCGGTTTGAGCGGCAATTTCCGCAAGAAAACGTTTTTCCGCTGCATCTCGCTGTACACCGAGCAGATTCTCGGAAGGAAGGTCGTCAAAGGGAAGCAGTTTGGTGCGGGTGATGATGCGGGGCGTTTGGCCGCTGTGAATGATGAGTTCCACTACAGCGGTATTGATGAGTCCGAAGCTGATCTCATCATGGCGGCTGGGGCTGATCTGCGAACCGTCACAGGCAAGAAGTCGGATCTGCACGGGCGGCAGCGGTGGGAGAGGATGAGATGTATCAATGGCTTCTTCCCTTGGGAGGGCACAGCGGGTTTCCGGTTTTTCGGCTAAGGCTGCGTTGATGCGTTCCCGAAGGTCAGCGTTTTCTGCCTCTGCGCGAAGCTCCGTTTCGTATTGGTTAGCTGCCCGGTTGAACGCATCATGCCGAAGGCGAAGGGTCTGCCCGGCATTTTTTAGTTGGGTGCGTAATTGTTCATAGTTGACCGGCATGGTGGTTCCTCATGGTTCGATACCTATCTCTATTATATATTTAATGACGGTGACGCACATGAGGACAGGCACGCTTGTGTTGGCTTCGCAGCACAAGGTGCCAGTCCCCAAGTGCTCCGTGAAAATAACATTTGTCATAATTATAGTGTAACTTTAGACACCTGTATGATTTTCGTACAGTTAGTTATACTAATCATATGCAAGGCTTTCAGGAGGGGGTATGGGGAAAGTCTTTGGTTCAAAGGAACCAAAATGATGGTCAGGGCGTCTATTACAGGCGCTCTGTTTTTTAATAGATTGGAGATGTGAGATCAGAGAGGATTAGAAAGCGCCTGCGAATCAGCCAGTTTTCTTAAATCTCTAATCTCTTATCTCTTATCTCTAATCTCTTATCTCTTATCTCTATTTTCTCCACGTTCCGGACTGGACCGGGCTGAAATCGTCTTCGGTGATAAAGGCTGCTCCGTCGATATCTTTGATGATCTTGCGGACTTCCTTCGCATGCTTTCGTTTGACACTGCTGGAGACCAGATCAACGGTGCCGTCTCTGCCCTGTCCGACCAGTTCCGTGACACCGTAACCTTTTTCACGCAAGGCCTCTGCAATCTCATGGCCTTTGTTTTTCGAAACGATATTGATCTGTTTGAACCCGATAGCCAGCCGCTCTTCAATGCGCATACCCAGCACATTGCCGGTGGCATACCCCACGCCGTAGCAGAGAATGGTGAAGGGGTGCTTTGCCCCGGTCAGTACGCTGCTGATGGCGACAACATAAATGATAGAGGTTGTTACCCCGAGGATCCAAACGATAACGCGCTGCCCTCTTACGACAAACAGCATGCGCAGCGTGTCCAGGCACATGTCGATGAGCCTGAGCAGAAAAATGACAAATCCTCCCAGGAGGACGTCGGGTGTCAATGTGTTGAAAAATTCTGTTATATTCATAGTTCTTCCTTTAGAGACAGGTGTTAGGTGTTGGGTATTAGGTGTTAGGAAATAATGATATTGTGGTAAATATATTGTTTAGTCCCTATTCACTATTATTACCTAATACCTATCACCTACTTTATTAAACGAAAAAGACCGGGAACATTGTTCCCGGCCCTTTTTCTTTGATTAGTCGTTCTGGATGGCGGGAACGTACAGTTTTCTGACGTATTCACTGACCATTCTCCGGGTGGAGAACATCGGGGAAAGGGTCTTGATGGCGTTCTTCATCATCTTCATCCATTCGGTTGACGGTTCGGCGGGATCTTTGCGATAGTAATACTTCGGGACGATCTCGTTTTCCAGCGTTTCATAAAGGCTCAGTGCATCAGCATCATCCTGAGCTTCGTTGGATTCGTATTCATCTTCGGTACCGATGGCCCAGCCGTTCATGCCGTTGTAGCCTTCAGCCCACCAGCCGTCGAGGACGGAGAAGTTCAGCGCACCGTTCATGGCGGCCTTCATTCCTGACGTACCGGAAGCTTCATTCGGACGGCGCGGTGTGTTCATCCAGACGTCGACACTCTGAACGAGGTGACGGGCGATATCCATATTGTAGTCTTCCAGGAATACCATGCGTCCGCCGGTGCGGTGATCTTTGATGGCGCGGTAGAGCTGCTGGACGATCAGCTTGCCGGGTTCATCTGCCGGATGTGCTTTACCGGAGAAGATGATCTGGACCGGGCGATCGATATCGTTCAGAATGCGGATCAGGCGTTCATAGTCGCGCAGGATCAAATAACCGCGTTTGTAGGTCGGGAAACGGCGGGCAAAGCCAATGGTCAAGGCATCCGGTTCCAGCATAACGCCACCGGCAATGATCTGCACCGGGTGAACGGAACCGGTCAGCCAGGCCTTGCGGGCTGCGCGGGTGATGTAGTTGTTGAGCATGCGCTTTTGATGGCGGCGGACATCCCACAGAACGAAATCCGGGATAGTGTCGACCTTTTCCCAGTTCTTCGGGTCATCCGGATTGGTGCGCCAGTCGGTGCCCAGGTATTCATCAAATACCAGACCCATGCGGCGGGAAAGCCAGCTGAAGCTGTGCACACCGTTGGTGATGGATGTGATCGGAACTTCGTCAACGCTGCGTTCCGGCCACAGGAAGTGCCACATCTTGCGGGAAACGGCACCGTGCAGTGCGGAAACGCCGTTGTTGTGTTCGGACAGTTTGAGTGCCAGGATCGGCATGGTGAACTGTTCGCCCCATTCGGTGTTTTCTTTAGCCAGATCGATGAATTGATCACGGGTGAGACCGAGTTTCTGCCACATTGGCGCGAAATACTTTTCGATGAGCCAGACAGGGAATTTGTCATTGCCGGCCGGAACCGGTGTATGAGTGGTGAAGACATCGCTCTTGCGGACGATTGCGGCAGCTTCTTCAAAAGTCTTGCCGGCAGCAACCATTTCATTGCAGCGTTCCAGTGACAGGAATGCCGCATGGCCTTCGTTCATATGCCAGACGGCAGGATCAATGCCGAGCAGGCGCATGGTGCGGACGCCGCCGATACCGAGCAGGATCTCCTGGGAGATTCTGGTTTCCAGATCGGCAGTGTAAAGCTTGGCGGTCAGCTGCTGGTCATAGGAGCTGTTTTCCGGGATGGTAGTGTCAAGCAGGTAAAGGGAAACACGTCCAACCTGCATCTTCCAGACCTGAGCGTAGATTTCGCGGCCCGGAAGGGTGACGGAGACGAGAACCTTTTTCCCATCTTCGTAGTAGAGCGGGATGATTGGCAATTTGTGAAAATCAAGGTAGAAGTTTGAGGTTTCCTGCCAGCCGTCTTCACTGATCTTCTGAACAAAGTAGCCCTGGTTATAGATAAAACCGATGGCGTTGAGCGGCAGACCCATGTCGGAGGATTCCTTCAGATGGTCACCGGCGAGAATGCCGAGGCCGCCTGCATAAGCCGGGATGGATTCGTGGAGACCGAATTCAAATGAAAGATATGCAATTGATTTGTCTGAATGATTGGGATAGTTTTGATTGAACCAGGTGTTTGTATCGTTCATGTAGGCATCAAAATCTGCCATGGTGCTGTCATAATGCTTCAGATACTCTAAATCTTCTGAGGCTTCTTTGAGCGTTTCCTGCGATACTTCCTGAAGCATGATGATTGGGTTGTGCTGGACATATTCCCAAAGAGTTTTGTTCAGTTTTCTGTAAAGATTGATCGCTTCCGGATTCCAGGCCCAATACAGGTTATATGCTAACTCGTTCAGCCGTCCGATACGTTCCGGCACTTCCGGATTGGCGACCGGGACTCTTTCATAAATTTTCTTTTGCATTTTTCCTTATCCTTCTTCCTGATTCAATATCGAATCAGCGTTGGTTTCACAATAAAGTCACTATATATCTTACTTGATAAATGATTTTCAGCATGGAAAAAGTGACATTTATCAGGGAAGAAGGTCTGTTTTTCCGTGAAGCGGATTATTCAGCAGTATAGCTGCTTTCGTATAAGTATTCAGGAGCGATGTCTGTTTCATCATCCCAAATAACCGTTCCGTATTCTGCTCTGGCTGAAAGAAAAAATGCAAGATTATTTAATTTTTGGTATATTGGTTTTTTGAGAAGGGGGTGTACATCGAAAATTTTTTTTGCGCCATCAGCAAAAGTAATATGCAGCGTGTAGTCGGAGTTCGGTTTTACGTCTTTTACGACCCAATTTGGTGTTTTCATTATTCCTCGGGAAAAAATTATTTAAGAGGATCTATTTTATAGAGAGGCTGCTCGCTGAGAGCAAGCTCCCAGTTAGCCAGCAATTCGTCTTTATGAATTTCTGTCCAGGCGGCGATAAGACGCTGTTGTTTCCGCGGCATTTCCCCTTCTGTCATTTCTCCATCCATGTTGAAGACTGCGTTATAGCCTTGATAAGATGCGTGGAAATGAGGAGGATTGTGTTCTCCTGTGTTATACATTCTTATAATAATTCCAAAAACATCGAAATGGTTGGCATATCTTAACCGCCGATTTCATAATAAAATTATATCGTAATTTTATCAGTCGGAAGTGATTTTTTTCGTATGAAAGCGCAACATGCAATGCTTTGTTTTTGTGAGCTATTGTATGAATTCTAAAAAGATGACAAATGGCAGTTGACGGATTTGCGTTTTGGATTTAAGATAAAGTCAGGTCATCAGACTTTAAAATCTAAGGAACAGGAGAATATGCTTTATGGATTACGCAATGGTCAGTAAGCTGGAGAAGGCAAGATATTATGCCACAGAGCGGGATCGTTTTCAGTTTGATAATTTTCAGGTGACAGTGAAGGGAAATAATCACAGCCACGTAGTCACTTATGATCATGGAAAATGGAACTGTGATTGTGAATTTTGTAAATCCCATGGCCGCTGCAGCCACACCATGGCGCTGGAGATCATTCTCCACAATATGGTGGATATTGCATACGATGATTAAATAAAAACAAAAAACCGCGGAACCCCGCGGTTTTTATTTTTTTATTTACATAAATTCTTCCGGGCCGCCAACCTCGTTGGGTTTCCGCTGGCGATATACAATTCGTCCGCGCGTAAGGTCATAAGGTGACATTTCAATACGGACGCGATCCCCCAGCAGGATTCGGATATAGAATTTTCTCATTCTTCCCGAAAGATAAGCCAATACTTCATGACCGTTGTCCAAACGGACACGAAATTGTGTGCCGGGCAGCGCTTCTACGATCGTGCCCTCTACACTGATCTTGCTATCTTCTTCCTTAGCCATCTTCTAACTCCTAATGGAGGACGTCACTTGAGTCTTGGCCTTACTCAGGACGACCGGTTGAATGGCGGCGCAGGCGCCGCAGTGTCTTTTTCCGTTCTACACGATCGGTTTCGCTCTTGGAGACGAACCAACGCTTGCGTCTTACAGTGCTGAGGACGCCGCTCTTGACGACCTTCTTGCGGAAACGCTTCAGCAGTTGATCCTGGCTTTCATTCGCTCTCAAAACTACGCTTGTCATGTTCTCACCCCCTCTCGTGCGTGCAATCTTATTCAGGTAAAAATCCCAAACGCGTTCTATTTTACCGGATTGACGCATTCCTGTCAATGGGAAAATTTGGAAATAGTGAATAGTGAATAGTGAATGGTGAATAGTGAATGGTGAATAGTGAATAGTGAATGGTGAATAGTGAATGGTGAATGGGTAATTGTGAATAGTGAATAGTGAACGGGTAATAGTGAATGGCTTAGGGGGAAGGGTTTGAATTAGTACACATAATAACCGATTCGTTTCAATAATCTGAAGTGTGCTGGATGTTGAATCAATATTCTGCGTGATATAATACTTTTATCTGTTCAACACAGAGCATTCCGGGCCTTTCCTGCTGATGCCGCAAAATTATTCGGCGGCTGTGAAATCCGCAGCGCAGGAAATGGCGTGTAAGAGTTTCAGGAGCGTGGCGCAGTGCAGCGAAAGAAGAAATGGATCATACGATTATTCATTAGTGTCATAGTTTGTTTAACTGCTGTGATATGGGCTTTCCTTTCTATTCGTCATCTCCCAAAATATGATTATTCCATTGATGACTGGAAAAGCGAGAATGCTGTATATCGTGATAATGGCTTCTCCATTGATGACGGCATCAAAGATTCCGGGAAATCTATAGAATTTCTCTGGGGACCTTATATGCCGCTGAAAAAAGGTTCCTATACAGCCAATATTCACTATTCTGCCTCGGAGGATCAGATGTGTATTGCCACGGCAAGCGGTGGCGCATCGGAGCTTTTTAATTCTTCCGATGGAATTCTGTCAAAGTATTTCCATACGGTATCATACCAATTTGAGACAGTCGACGATGTTCCCGAGTTCCAGCTGGTCATTCGTTATTCCGGAATTGGTGATTTTACGGTTCATTCAATTTCGATATCACCGAACAGCAATCAGCCGAAACGAATCGCAGTGGAAATTATCACTATTGTTTTGTTGTGCAATTTAGTTGTTTTGTTCTTTGAACAGAGAGAGCAGAGGAAAAAAACAATTCTTGCGCTTGTTGGTATTACTGTACTGGTGTCTCTTCCGTTGTGGATTTACGGCATCACCGCTGGATATGACCTGGGCGTTCATTATTTGCGGATCGAGGCTATTCTCCAGGCTATTCGTTCCGGGCAATTCCCCGCCAGGATCTCAGCGATCACGCTGTACGGGCTGGGGTATCCTTTTTCAATCTATTATAATGATCTGTTTCTGTATTTTCCGGCATTTCTCCGTCTGATGGGGTTTTCAGTCGTTACAGCTTATAAAATCTACGTGTTTGCAGTCAACCTTGCCACGGTGTTGATTTCATATTATTCCTTTAAGCATATCTTTAACTCCAGAAAAACCGGACTGCTCCTGACGCTGATTTACGCGGCAGCATCCTACCGTCTGCTGAACGTCTATATCCGGGCTGCTGTGGGAGAATTTACCGCGCAGGCTTTTTTGCCTCTGCTGGCGCTTGCCGTTTATCGGATATGGTTTCAGAAGGCGAGTTCCTTTAAGGCGGGTTTTCACAATGCGCTTTTGATGGCAGCGGCGATGAGCGGAATTATCGGTTCACATATCCTGACCTTGATTATGGTTTGTTTTGTGCTGGTTTTATTGTGCCTTTTCCTGATTCGGAAAACGCTGCAAAAACAAACGCTGCTGACGCTGATTGGCGCTGTCGTTCTTACGGTGCTGCTGAACCTGTATTTTCTGACTCCGTTCATGGATTATTATTTTAATGTTCCAACGCAAATCAGTGAAGCGGTTGATCACGATGTAAAACTGATCCAGGGACAGGGTGTCTATCCAGCGCAGTTTTTTGCTTTTTTCCAGAATGTAAATGGTACGGAATCCTCTGTTATTGCGGACAGAATGCAGCTGACTCCCGGTCCGGTTTTGATGCTCCTGTTCGTTTATGCACTGATCAGTTCTTTCACCGGAAAACGCAGCCGGATGACTAATTTTCTTCTGATTTTTTCCGCGCTGATGCTGTTTCTTTCGTCCAACATCTTCCCATGGGATTGGCTGGCAATGCACTTTAAATCCTGGAATATCCTGACACAGATCCAATATCCCTGCCGCTTCCTTGTGCTGGCGATTTTGTTCCTGACCCTTCTTGCAGGATGTGTTCTGCGGAATGAGAAAAGATTATATGTTATGGCTGGCATTGCGGCTTTGTCTGTATTAATGGCATTCTGGTTTATGAGCAGTTTGTTTGAAGTCAGAGGTATTTCAAATATCTATGACACTTCCGGTGTCAGTCCTGAATGGACCTGCTGCGAGCAGTATATGCTGGCCGGATCATCAAAAGATAATCTGACAGCTGAAGCGGAAGGCGAGAATATGGAAAATGTCACAGTCCTTTCCCGCAATGCAAATACCATGCAGCTGACCTGCCGGGCGGGAAACCGAGAAGGAACGCATCAGGTGGATGTACCGATCTATAATTACCCCGGATATCATGTAACGGATATGGATGGTAATGTATATCCGCTTTTTTCCGGAGAAGAAAACCATATCAACTTTACTCTTCCTGAAGGGTTTGACGGGACAATAACCGTTGCTTTTACTGATCCGTTCCACTGGAAAGTATCCATCTGGATTTCAGTAGGAACTCTGCTGGCCATATTCCTCTATTTACTGTGGTCCAGAAAGCAGCAAAATCGGTCCGGAGGATTGTGCTGATGAACCAAAAGAAGAGACAGATCATTTTTGTTTTGAGCGTATTGGTTTCCGTTTTGGCTGTATTGTGGGCGGTGAATTCCATTCGTCATCTTCCTCATTACGATTACAGCCTTGATGACTGGAAAAGTGAATATGCCGTTTATAAAAACAATGGTTTCTCCGTGGATGATGAGATCAAAGGAACAGATGTCCGAGTTGATTTCCTCTGGGGCCCCTATAAACCGCTGAAGAAAGGATCGTATACAGCGAATATCCGCTACTCCTCGGAATATGATCAGCGCTGCATCGCTACTGCCGCGGGTGGACAGGCGGAGCTTTTTGATTCTTCTTATGCCCATCTCTCCTATCGCCTGAACAAGGCGGCTTATCAGTTTGAAGTTCGGGATGATGTGGATGAATTTCAGCTGGTTTTTAACTACAGCGGTATGGGTGAATTTACTGTCCATGAGATTTCCATTGTCCCGAACGGAAATCAGCAGAAACGTATCGCTTCTGAAATCATTGCTTTTATGATCTTTATCAATATCCTGCTGGTATATGCGGAGAAACCGCGGAATGTAAAGCGAACTGCGCTTGCTCTCACCGGCACAACGGTTTTAATTTCGCTGCCGTTGGTTGTGCGCGGTATTCACAACGGGCATGACCTGGGGGTTCATTACCTGCGGATCGAGGCGATCGTGCAGGCGATCCGTTCCGCGCAGTTCCCGGCAAGGATATCTTCCGTTACGCTGTACGGTCTCGGATATCCGTTTTCAATTTATTATAATGATCTGTTTCTCTATTTCCCCGCACTGCTGCGTCTGCTCGGTTTTTCCGTAGATCTTGCCTATAAAGTGTATGTGGTTGTCTTTAATTTCCTGACAGTTCTGACAGCCTGGTGGTGTTTCCGGAAAATTTTCAGGGACAACAACATGGGGTTGATCCTTGCCCTGTTATATTCGACAGCTTCCTACCGGATGATGAACATTTATGTGCGCGGTGCGGTCGGAGAATATACCGCACAGGCTTTTCTGCCGCTGCTGGCTCTGGCTTTCTATAGGATGTATTTTGAAAAAGCGGATACACTTCGTCAAATTGTTTTAAATGGTGTGCTTCTGGCACTGGCAATGAGCGGGATCATTGGTTCCCATGTGCTGACAACGATCATGGTTGTTTTCCTGATGATCCTGTTCTGTCTGTATTTTTGGCGGATTACTTTCACGAGACCGGTGATAGGAGCGTTTTGCATGGGAATTGTCCTGTCTTTGCTGCTGAACGCCTATTTCCTTGTGCCGTTTATCGACTATTATTTTACTGTGCCGACTGCCATCCGCAAGGTAGTTGACAGTGATTTGAATCTGATCCAGATATTAGGAATCTTCCCGGCACAATATTTTGCCTTTTTCCAGGGACTGTTCGGACATGCTGTGCCTAATGTGGATGGCAGGATCCAGCTCACACCGGGACTCCCGCTGATGCTGCTGTTTTGCATCGGGCTTTATTTCCGTGTTATCAGAAATCATAAGAAAAACAAAACGATTCAGCGCTTGAGCGACGCACATGAGGACGGGCACGCTTGTTCAGGCTACACTGCACAAGGTACCAGTCCCCATGTGCTCTGTCCTGTACAAATACAGAAAATTTATGATTTTCCGCTAATTTTCTCTTTCCTGACGATGTGGCTGGCTTCGAGTGTTTTTCCCTGGAATTGGCTCACACTGCACTTTCCCCTGTGGAACATTCTGGTGCAGATCCAGTTTCCATACCGTTTTCTTGTCCCGGGGATCCTGTTTCTGACGATCCTGAGCGGATGTGTGCTGAAATATGAAAAGCTGCCTTACCTGAAACAGGCGGTTGTATTTTCAGCGGTCGTCATGGGCATCTGGTTTATGAGCGATTATTTCAACGGCGGCAGCTTTACCTATGTTTATGATCAGACCGGGGTGATCCCGACTGCTACCGGACTTGAATACCTTCTGGATGGGTCACAGCGGGAAAATATTACGACCGGTGTTTATGGTGAAAACATGGCTGAAGCGGCTGTTCTTTCTCAGAATTCATATCGGCTGGAGCTTTACTGCAAAACAGATCAGAACAGCGGAAATCATCTGGTCGATGCGCCTCTTTATGCGTATAAAGGCTATCATGTCCTTGATTCAGAGGGCAATGAATATGCATATTTCCCCGGTATCCAGAACCGGATCAATTTTGAACTGCCGGATGGGTTTGATGGAAAAATTACGATCGTTTTCCGCGATCCTTTTTATTGGCGGATCGCATTATGGGTCTCCATCATAACCGCAGCCGCCCTTGCTGTTTATCTGGTGAGAAACAGGGAGAGATTCTGTGTCTCAGCCCGTTCCCGATGATCCTAAGCACCGGGCCAGTTATCCGTTGCAGCGCAGTCCGCACGGGTGACTGGCCACCGAGTTGCGCGCCTAAATTGACGGGACCATAATTCGGAATGTTTTTCTCACGGTCACAATGTCATATGAAATTACCTGAAAACAGCTCATCATGTACTATAATTTAGTGCTTGATAATTAAGTGTTTAACAAGTTCGCTGAGACAGAGTATCTTTACCGTGTCTCATAGAGGTGGTTTTATGAAAGAACAGCTTCGGGATTTGACGAATTCCCTTACGAAATTATTTATTACCCATCGCAAGTGCATCCTGCAGCAGAGTCAGGCATGTGGGCTGTACGTGGGACAGCCGCAGGTGCTGGATTATATCCGTGCCAATCCGGGCTGCACACAGACCGAGATCGCCAATGCATTAGGGGTTTCTGCGGCATCTATTGCCTTTTCGACCAAGCGGCTGCAGGCTTCCGGGATCCTGATGAAGCAAGTCAATAACCTGGATATGCGGCGCAACAAGCTGTATGTCACGAAGGAAGGACTGGATGCGCTCGAACAGTTTGAAGGCAGTTTATGCGAACTGAACGAAAAAATATTTGATGGTTTCAGTACTGAAGAGCTTCGGCAATTGGAAGCTTTTTCAGAACGGGTGACCGCTAACCTTGAAAAAATCATGAAGGAGGAGTAGCCCGTGAAAAACATCAGACGTATTTTAGGCTATCTGGGACAGTACAAAAAGTATGCGATCCTTGCCCCGCTGACGGTTTCCCTCGAAGTCCTGCTGGAAATCTGGATCCCATATCTGATGGCGGATATTATCGATGTCGGGATCGCAAATAAAGATACAAATTATGTAGTCCGTATCGGCGGACTGATGGCACTGGCCGCTGTGATCTCGCTGGTTCTCGGCGCATTGGCAGGCCGTTTCGGCGCACTTGCCGCCACGGGACTTGCCCGCAATCTCCGCAGGGCCATGTTCAACAAGATCCAGGATTTTTCCTTCGCTAATACGGATCACTTCAGCACGCCGTCTCTGATCACGCGCATGACGACGGATATGAACTTTGTGCAGAATTCCGTGCAGATGATTGTGCGTATGCTCATCCGCGGACCGCTGATGATGGTCGCCGCGACCATCATGACCTTCCGCATCAATTCGGAACTGGCAGTGATTTACCTGATCGCGATCCCGTTCCTCGCTGCTTCCATCGCTCTGATTTTTTCCAAGGCGCATGGATTTTTTATTCAGATGTTCAAAAAGTATGATAAGCTGAACGGTTCGATTCAGGAGAATCTGATCGCAATTCGTGTAGTCAAGTCTTTTGTCCGCCGTGATTATGAGAACGAGAAGTTCATCAAATCCGCAACCGACGTCATGAACATGTCAATGAAGGCGGAAAAATACGTTACGCTGAACGGTCCAATCATGATGCTGACGGTCAATGTCTGCATTATCGCACTGCTGTGGTTCGGTGGGAAGCGCATTATCATCGGCAATATGCAGGCCGGTGAGCTCATCAGCTTCATTAACTACACCAATCAGATCCTTATCCAGCTGATGATGATCTCCATGGTGATGGTCACACTGGTGATTTCCCGCGAGTCCATCGCGCGTATTCTTGAGGTGCTGGATGAAAAGCTGGATCTGACAGATACGAATGCGGATCCGGCACTGCTTCCGGCGGATGGTGAAGTGCGATTCGACCATGTTTCCTTCAACTATGCCGCGCGTCAGGATGACAATGACACGACCCTGACTGATATCGATCTGGATATTCCTACCGGTTCCATGATCGGCGTGATCGGCGGAACCGGCTCCGGAAAGTCCACTTTTGTCCAGCTGATCCCGCGGCTGTATGATGTGACAAAGGGTTCTGTTCAGGTCGGCGGACGTGATGTGCGGGACTATACCCTGACGAATGTCCGCAACGCGGTGGCGATCGTTCTCCAGAAAAACGTGCTTTTCACCGGTACTATCAAAGAAAACCTGAAATGGGGAAATGAAAACGCGACAGACGAGGAGATCATCGAAGCCTGTAAAGCTGCACAGGCGCATGATTTCATCATGTCCTTCCCGGATGGTTATGATACGGAGCTGACGCAGGGTGGGACAAACGTCTCGGGCGGACAGAAACAGCGCCTCTGCATTGCCCGTGCGCTGCTCAAAAATCCAAAGGTCATGATCCTGGATGACTCAACCAGTGCCGTGGATACTGCAACGGAAGCGGCTATCCGCGGAGCATTGCGGGACCGCTATCGTGATATCACGACCATCATCATCGCCCAGCGCATCACGAGCGTTATGGACGCGGACAAGATCATTGTACTGGATGAGGGACGCGTCAACGGGTTCGGGACCCATGAGGAACTGATGAAGACGAACGAGATTTACCGTGAGGTTTATGAATCACAGCAGAAAGGAGCGGAATAATGGCGGACAAACAGAAATACAAACAGTCTGAAGGGGCCGGAAACCGCGGACGCGGCAGACGGATCGAAAAACCGCAGAATGCCGGGAAAACACTGCTGCGCATTCTGAGTTATTTGAAGCATTACAAGGCTCGCCTGATCATTGCCGCGGTCTGCATGGTCGTTACCGCGCTTGCCACAGTAGGCGGGACTTATTTCCTGAAACCGGCGCTGAATGATTATATCGTTCCGCTCATCGGTCAACAGAATCCCGATCTCAGCGGGTTCATCCGGATGCTGTGCATTATGGCTGCCTTTTATCTCACAGGCGCCGCGGCGAATTTCATCCTGCAGCGCATGATGATCACCATCACCAACGGCACGCTGCGCCGCATCCGCATTGAGATGTTCACTCATATGCAGGACATGCCGCTGCGTTATTTTGACTCTCGCACGCATGGCTCGATCATGAGCACCTATACCAATGATACGGATACCCTTCGGGAAATGATCGCGCAGTCTGTTCCGCAGATGATCAACTCCGTTATCACAGTCGTCAGTGTCTTTGTGATGATGCTGGTCCTGAGCTGGCAGATGACCATCATTGTCATCCTCTGGATCGTGGTGATGTTCCTCCTGCTGCGGCTCATCACCGGGAACAGTGCGAAGTTCTTTATCCGTCAGCAGAAGGAACTGAGTGTGACCAATGGGTATGTGGAAGAAATGATCGAAGGAGCCAAGGTCATCAAGGTCTTCAACCACGAACCGGCTGTCAAGAAAGAATTTAACGAACTGAGCGGTGACCTGTTTCATGCTGCCAGTTCGGCCAACACCTTTGCCAATATCTTGTTCCCGATCATGGGCAACATTTCCTATATCGTTTACGCGATCCTTGCGGTCGTAGGTGCGGTGCTGGCGATCCATGGCATTACGGATATTGGTACGATCGGCGCGTTTCTGCAGTATTCCCGGAACTTCTCCCAACCGATCACGCAGATGTCGCAGCAGGTCAATTCCGTTATGACGGCGCTTGCCGGTGCGGAGCGCATTTTCCGCCTGCTGGATGAACCGAAAGAAGTGGATGAAGGAAAAGTCACACTGGTTCGGGCGAATATCTCTCCCGATGGAACGATCATGGAGACTCCGGAACGGACTGGCCGCTGGGCCTGGAAGATCCCGGAAACGGATGGCTCCTTCCGCTATGAAGAGCTGCGCGGAGATGTGCGGTTCAAGGATGTTACCTTCGCTTATGATCCGGAGAAAACCGTCCTGCACGACATCAGCCTCTATGCAAAACCGGGACAGAAGATCGCTTTTGTCGGTTCCACCGGTGCGGGAAAGACGACTATCACCAACCTGATCAACCGCTTCTACGATGTGCAGGAGGGGGAGATCACCTATGACGGACTGAACGTTAAAGATATTAAAAAGGATGACCTGCGCCGTTCTCTCGGCATGGTGCTGCAGGATACACATCTTTTCACCGGGACAGTTGAGGAAAACATCCGTTACGGACGGCTGGATGCTACGCATGAGGATGTGGTACACGCGGCGAAGCTGGCGAACGCGGATTTCTTTATCCGTCATCTGCCGCAGGGATATGGCACGGTGCTGACCGCCGATGGTGCGAACCTTTCGCAGGGACAGCGGCAGCTGCTTGCGATTGCCCGGGCTGCGGTGGCGGATCCGCCGGTGTTGATTTTGGATGAGGCGACCTCTTCCATCGACACCCGCACCGAAGCTCTGATCGAAAAGGGCATGGATTCCCTCATGCAGGGACGCACGGTCTTTGTGATCGCTCATCGTCTTTCCACGGTTCGTAATTCCAATGCCATTATGGTTCTGGAAAAGGGGAACATCATCGAACGCGGCGACCACAACAGCCTCCTGGAGCAGAAAGGCCGCTACTATCAGCTCTATACCGGTATGTTTGAGCTTAGTTGATCAGTAATCATTCAGGCCTGAAGCATACCTGGACAGCTTTCCTTCTGGCGCAGCTCCTGCTCTGAATCTGTGAGCGTAAGCTCGTATCTTAAAGAGCAGGCAGCCGGTACAGGAAAACTGTACTGCGTGATGTGCTGCCTGAGCGTTGAATAGTCAAGAAATATTTGTAATAAAAGGCTTTGTATTCTATGATTAAAGATTTATGGACCAAATATAAAAGTTTTATCATGTATGCTGTCTTTGGCGTTTTGACCACGGTCGTCAATATGGCGGCATATTTCCTTTGCTACAACCTGCTAAAGATCCCGAATGTGCCGTCGACGGTAATTGCCTGGATCCTTGCGGTATTGTTCGCGTTTATCACCAATAAATTATGGGTTTTTGACAGTCCATCGTTTGATGCTCAAACACTCAAGCACGAGATTCCCACCTTCTTTGGTGCAAGGCTCGCAACCGGTATATTGGATGTGGTGATCATGTATCTGGCTGTAGACCTTGCGCATATGAACCCGACCGTCTGGAAACTCATCAGCAACGTCCTCGTCATCATCATCAACTACGTAGCCAGCAAACTCGTCATTTTCAAAAAGTAGGATATAGGGGTCAGGATTCAGGGGGCAGGGGCCAGCACCGCTGTCTAATCCCCAACCCCTAAATCCTAATCCCTATTTTCTAAACTGGCTCATTTCTTGCTCCATTAAGAAGTGTTAGGATACAGCCGATTAAAGACCGGCGTATTGAGGAGGACAAAATATGAAAAAATCCAAACTTTTACTGATGCTAAGCATGTTTGTGATCCTGATGACGGTTTTCGGCAATGTATTCGCCCAGGATTCAGATCAGCCCGCTTTCAAAGTTTCCAGTATTGTAACTGACACGGAAATGGTTCTGTCAACGAAAAATTTCCCCGCTGATACGGATTTCATCATCAGCATGGCTGCTGAGGATGCTCCGGATGCTTATACCAAGGTATCCAAATTCAACTCCAGAACCGGCGGAAATTTGAACGTGAAAGTGAAAATCGGTGACAAGTTCAAGGGCCTGAACACAATTTACATCATGCTTGAAGATTCTAACGGAATGATCTACCGTGGTTTGGCTGAGAACATTCCGGAAGAGAAACCGGTTGTTGAAGAACCGGCCGCCGATACGCAGATTTCTCTGGTAAATCAGGATACGAAACCGGAAGAATTGCCTGTTGAAGAACCGGCCGAAAAAGAATCCGTGGAAGAAACGGTTGTTGAAGAACCGGCCGCTGATACACAGATTTCTCTGGTAAATCAGGATACGAAACCGGAAGAATCGACTGCTGAAGAATCGGTCGAAAAAGAATCTGTTGAAGAACCGGCGATTGAAGAACCAGTCGAAAAAGAATCTGTGGAAGAATCGGTCGAAAAGGAATCTGTGGAAAAACCGGTTGAACAAGCAGCGGCAGAAGAACCGATTGCTGACGAACAGGAAGGAGACACAGTCATCGGTATAACTGAAGACTCTGCTGTGCCTGTAACAGCTGAAGAACCGGCTGCTGAAATTCCTGTGCTTGTCTGCGATTTCAGTATCATTCCTGCTGTCTCTATTGATTCTGTGGTGAAAAATGATTCCGTGACCTTCACAACTGCCAATTTCCCGGCAAATTCTTCATTCACGGTTTCCATGGGATATTATGTTTCTACCTGGGTTCCGGAACGTTATCCGATGCCGCCGCATCATCACCATCCGGCACCGAGACCGCATCATGATCCTGTTCCGGTCCCGCCGGCTGATCCTTTATTTTATGTGATCTCGCAATATGACCCGAAGCCTGTTCCGCATTTTGAGGATAAGGAAAACTGGCCGCATCGTCCCTCACCGGCACCGCGTGGTTACGTGACCAGCAGCTTCTCCGGGACTGCAGTCGGTACATTTGAAACCGGTGATGGCACTCCGCAGACCCTGACCTTCAATATCCCTGAATCTTTGAAGAATGTCAATCCGATTGCTTTGTGGATCAGCGATAACGGTCCGTGCGGATTCTATTCCTACAATTATTTCTATAATAATTCGACGCTGTAATAGGGAAGACGTCAGATATTAGACGTTAGACATTAGAAAGGAAGCCGGTGAAATCCGGCTCCTTTTTGTTAATATCTCGTTGGTAATCTTCTTCCATTAACAGCAGTCTAAAGTCTTAGACCTAACGTCTGCCCCACCTGCAGCCCCCAACTCCTAACCCCTCCCCATACCATAAAATTGAACATTTGTCAACCGCCAATATTGGCGGTTTTCTTTTTTAAATTAATTTATATACTAATAGAAAAGCAATCCTAAATAATAGATTGCAAATCAACAAACAAAAAGGAGAAAGTTTATTATGTCGAACAAAAGAAAATCTTTTGATGCCGTTTCCGGAAATTCTCCGGAAGAAAACCGCCAGCCCTTCCCGATGGAAGGTACACCGGATGCAGGCAGCGGCGGGTTTGAGATCCTCTGCATTACCGCTGGTGTCGGTAATGGATGGGAGTTCACGCCGGAAGTGCTTCGTAACGCAGTTCCGCTTTTTGATGGGGTGCAGTGTTTTGTGGATCATCTTCCGCTGGATTCTATGGACGGTCATTCTGTTCGTGATGTGGCGGGATTGATCACCGATCCGGTCTACGATGAAGCAGCGCAGGGAATCAAGGCGAAGCTCACGCCTTTTGGCCCCTCTGCAGAATTGCTGCGGGAGACCTGCAACGAGATCCTTGCCGCGGGAACTGAGACCAAGATCGGTTTTTCTGCGGACCTGGGATTCAATAACGAAGGGTCTCTGGTGACCGAGATCGTGAAGATCTATTCGGTTGACCTTGTGGTCGATCCTGCACGCGGCGGTGCGGTGCTGCGCGCGCTTTATAACCTGCGGGAGCATCGCTCTGCTGCAAAGAATCGCTCTTTTCTCGGCAGTAAATCCATTTTATCTGAGCTAGATAGCCTTTCCGAATTGCGTATGGAAGCTGAAAAAACCGCTGCACTTCGCCGCGAGATGTGCGCTCAGCTTCTCAGTAATGCCCTTTCCACCTGCGGACTTCCTTCCCCGATCCAGGAACGGGTCCGTGCTCAATTTGCCGGAAAAGCCTTTGATCCGGAAGATTTGAATAAAGCCATCGCGGATGGCAAGGCGTTGTATGCTCAGCTGACCGCGCCAATGGCTGTTTCCGGAGTCAAGGGAAGCTTTTCCGGAATGTACAGTGCGGAGGATCAGCTTACAGCTGCCGTTCATGACCTGCTGGGCGCGGAAAGACCTGCCGCAGTGAAGGGTGTGCGCTGCGCGAAACTCTCCGGTATCCGGGAACTGTACTGCATGATGACAGGAGATGTTGATTTCCATGGCGGTTTTTATGCGGAACGTGCCCGTTTTGCCACGACCGCGGATCTGCCCGGAATCCTGAAGAATGCGCTGAACAAGCTGATCACACAGCGCTGGGATGAACTGGGTGCCTCCGGCTATCGCTGGTGGGAAAAGATCGTGACGGTCCAGCACTTTGACAACCTCCAGGATGTCACCGGCATTCTCGTCGGGGAGCTGAACCTGATGCCGCAGGTCAATGAAGGCGCTGCTTACCAGGCGCTGCCGGTTACGGACTCTCCGGAAGTCGGGACCTGGAGCAAGTTCGGTGCTTATCTGCCGCTGACGATTGAAATGTTCGAACGTGACGATACACAGCGTCTGCGTCAGTATCCGTTCAAGCTGGCCACTGCCGGACTGCGCACGATCTCTTCTCTGGTCGCTTCTGTCTTTACGGAAAATAATGGAACCGGTCCGACCATGGCGGATCAAAAACCGGTTTTCCATGCCGATCATCACAATCTCGGCTCAGCGTCTCTCTCCGGTGCATCCTGGGAGGCTGCCAACGAGGCGATTTGGATGCAGGATATGCTGACAGCAGGGTCCGGTGCGGCACCGAAGCTCGCGATAGACGCACGCTATCTGATCGTGCCTCGCTCCCTTCGCCTGCAGGCACAGCATATTCTTTACCCTTCCCTCGCGTATGAGGCGAATATCACCAGCGAAAACATGCAGCGCGGTCAGTTCGGAGACGTGATCACCTGTCCGGAATTCACCAATGCGAGCAGCTGGGCAGCTGTGGCGGACCCGGCGCTTGCTCCCTCGATTCTGATCGGAGAACGTTTTGGCTTGATGCCGGAAATTTATATCGCGGACAATCAAACGGAAGGCGCGCTGTTCCTGCATGATGAGATCCGCGTCAAAGCACGCCATTTTCTCAACGTCATGGTAGCGGATCACCGTCCGCTTTATAAGTCCAATGTGGACTAAGCAGTAATAAGGAGAAAGTTATGAAAAAAATTGGATACAGTTTGCTGAAAAGCCGCAAGTTTTGGGCGGCAGTTGTCGGGATCGTTTATTCCATGATCTACCTCGTCTGGCCGGATTTCCCGATCCCGGAAGAGTCCGTGATCGGTGTGGTGGGAACCATCGTGAGCTACATTCTCGGTGTCGCTCTTGAGGATGGTCTCCGCGGCCGCTGATCAACAAGGTACATGAGCCGGTTGCCTGCGGCAGGCGGTCTGCGCAGGTGACCGGCACCTATGCTGTACTATTTTTTCAACAAACGAAAAGGATATCTATTCAGAACGGAGCACAAGTTCTGAACAGTTACAACGAAAGGAACAAACATGAAAAGACAAAATATGAAAAATAACACGCAGCCTCAGGCGAAACGATCCATCTTCACCCGCAAACCGGCTCTCGGTCAGGTCCGTGCCGGGATGCATCAGAAAAGCGGAATGGAATACCTTCGTTCCCTGATGACAGCCGGAACAGCAGAACCGGAATTGGAATCCGTTGAGGAAGCGCTTGAGATTCCGGAAGTGATCGAAAAAATGATCCCGCCGGAAGTCGAAGAAGAACCACAGGTGGTTGAGGTTGCCGCGGATGAAGGGACACTCGCGTATGTCGAGTCTTCCGAGACGGAGGATGATGAAGAGACACCGGTTTCTGTTTCACTTTCCGTTGATTATTCGGCTGAAACCGTGACGCCTTTGGCTCCGGTGACCGGCGGGGTGGATTGCGACCCCTATGCTGTGGTCTATGATCGTGGGGATGGTTCGGTTCGGATGATCCCGGACCCGCTGGGTGTGCTGACGGATGCGGGACTTCATCCCTTCTTCCCGGAGCTTGAAAATCCATCCGCGAATATTGCGGCGATGGAATAGTCGTGACGCACCAGTCGCAAAGAGCCGGAAGCTGTTGCGGCTCAGCCCGCACGATTGCCCGGCCCGGTGCGGCCGGTGTGACGGATGAAGGATGAATATGGAGCGATATGATTTGGTTGTGCGCCGGGGGGAGACGTTCCGGCGGGTGCTGCGGTTGAAGAAGGGCGGGGAGGTGATGGATCTGACGGGATGGACGGGGAAAGCGCAGATTCGTCCGGAACCGGATTCGGCGGAGCTGGTGTGCGAGATGGAGCTGACGATCGTGCCGGAGGAAGGGAAGGTGGTGATGATCATCCCTTTATCAGTGACTGCGGAGATTGGGGCGGGGATTTATTCCTGGGACATTCGGCTGACGGATGATGAGGGGATCGCGCGGTATTATACCGGGGGAGCGGTGAAGGTGATGCCGACGGTGACGAAATAACGCTGTCAGGGGCCAGGATTCAGGGGCCAGGATTCAGGGGTCAGGATTCAGGGGCCGGGGGGCAGTGAAGGAAGAAGGAAGAAGGAAGAATTAGGGGATAGGATATAGGAGATAGGATATAGGATATAGTGGGGGATAGGATGGCGCTGAGGCGCCTGAAATCTGTAGATCAAATGCCGCGGAGCGGCTTCCTTTTTCCCCTATTCCCTATCCCCTATCTCCTAAATCCTATTCCCTGAGGAGGGGTATGGAAGACGGGGAAATGATCGAGATTGTTGGTGATGAGATTGTGATCGAGGTGACGGATGATCTGATTGAGGTTGAGGTTATCGACGATCCGATTGTAATAGAGATTCCAGCGGGGGAGCGGGGACCTGCGGGGCCTGCGGGGCCGGTGGGTCCGAAGGGGGAAACCGGGGAGCCGGGGCCGCAGGGGCCGAAAGGGGAGACCGGGGAGCCGGGTGCGCCGGGTGCTCCGGGCGCACCGGGGGAAAAGGGAGAGACCGGACCGAAGGGGGAAGACGGGAACGGGATCGTTTCGCTGGAAAAGACGGGGTCTTCCGGGCTGGTGGACACCTACACGATCACGTTCACGAATGGTGAGACGGTAACTTTCTATGTGACGAACGGGGCGAAGGGTGATACCGGTGTCGGCGTCTCGTATGTCGAGTATGCGGAAACCCAGGGGCTTTACAACATTTACCGGATCGTGCTGACGAATGGGAATGCATTCACGTTCTGGACGAAGAACGGGGAAGACGGCGCTCCGGGGGTAAACACGTGGGGAGATATTACCGGGGATCTGGCGGATCAGACGGATCTGAAGACGGCTCTGGACGGGAAGGCTGCGGCAAATCATAACCATGACAGCGCATACGCTGCCAAGAGTCACAACCACGATGAGCGGTATTATACCGAGTCGGAGATGAACACGAAGCTTGCCGCCAAGCAGGACGCGCTGACGTTTGACAGCGCACCGACGGCGGAAAGTACGAATCCGGTGACGTCCGGCGGGGTGAAGACCGCGCTGGACGGGAAGGCGGCTTCGGATCACAACCATGACAACGCATACGCCGCCAAAAGTCACAACCATGATGAACGGTATTACACGGAAGCGGAGACGGATGCGCTGCTCTCCGAGACAGCTCCGTTATCTCATGATCATGATGAGCGGTATTACACACGGGAAGAGATGTATGAGCGGCTGAACGGGAAAGCGAATTTGTCCCACACGCACGGGAATATCACGAAGGATGGGGAAATCAAGTCGGACATGGCGATCCAGGCCGGTGACAAGCTGGTGATCGCGGATAAAACGAACGGCTGGAAGCTGTACCGGACGGGGATCGAGTTTGATTCAAGCTCGACGTCGAAGGCGCTTTCACAGAAGGGGACATGGGAGCCCTTTGCCAAGCCGGATCATAATCATGATGGGGTTTATGCTGCTTCGGATCACAATCATGACGGGGCTTATGCTGCCAAGAGTCATAACCACGATGAGCGGTATTATACCGAGTCGGAGATGGACACGAAGCTTGCCGCCAAGCAGGACACGCTGACGTTTGATACCGCACCGACGGCGAACAGTACGAATCCGGTGACGTCGGGCGGGGTGAAGACCGCGCTGGATGGGAAGGCGGCTTCGAATCACAGCCATGACGGGGTTTATGCCGCTGCGGATCACAACCATGATGGGGCTTATGCTGCCAAAAGTCATAACCATGATGAGCGGTATTATACCGAGTCGGAGATGGATGATCTGCTGGACGGGAAACAGGACACGCTGACGTTTGACAGTGCGCCTACTGCCGGTTCTGCGAATCCGGTGACGTCGGGCGGGGTGAAGACCGCACTGGACGGAAAAGCGGCTTCGAATCATAACCATGATGGGGTTTATGCTGCTGCGGATCACAACCATGACAGCGCATACGCCGCCAAGTCCCACAACCATGATGAGCGGTATTACACAGAGACGGAGATGAACACGCTGCTTGCCGCCAAACAGGACACGCTGACGTTTGACAGTGCGCCGACGGCGAACAGTACGAATCCGGTGACTTCCGGCGGGGTGAAGACCGCGCTGGATGGGAAAGCGGCTTCGAATCATAACCATGACGGGGTTTACGCTGCTGCGAATCACAATCATGACAGCGCATACGCGGCCAAAAGTCATAATCACGATGAGCGGTATTATACCGAGTCGGAGGTCAACACCCTGCTGAGCGGGAAATCCGATACCGGACATACGCATGATGAATCCCAGGTGGAACACCATACCTATTATGTCAAGGGGACGCAGACTGCAGTCACCGGGGCATGGACGGGGGAGCTGCCGGAGGTCGACGCGCTTTATAACGGGCTGACGATCGATTACTGGCTGCCTTTTGGCGGGTCCGGGAATGCCACGCTGAACCTGACGCTGAAGGGCGGGACGAAGACCGGCGCGAAGAACTGTTATCGGGATGGTACGAACAGACTGACGACGCAAATCGGCGCGAACGCCATTGCGCGCCTGGTTTATCAGACCGTCACCATATCCGGAACGTCGTACTCCGGCTGGTGGCTGGTCCGGTCTCAGGATAATAACGATCTTGCCTATAATATCCGGAACGGCAGTCCCGCTTATCTGGCGAACAGTGCGGTTTATCGGTATCAGCTGCTGTTTCAGGTGGATGATAACAAGCTCACGCCGCTGAACAACGTGAATAATGACCAGGGTACGTCAAAAGCCATGCTGACAGGCGTTGACTTCCTGCCTTTCGGGAAGATCTTCTACTATAACAGCACAACCAACGTTGCCGCCAACGCAAACATGACGACGACTTTATATTCTCGGTTCAACTTCGATTTGCGCTATTCGCTGAACTGCGGGCAGACGCTCACCGCTCACCGGTATGTGTATCTGAAATGCGTCAGGCAGTCGAGCGGGAAGTTCCGCATTGCCGCTGATCCCTGCTGGACGCAGACGCTGCCTTCCACGAATGACGGGTATTACTATATCCGGCTGGGGCGAACGTACAGCACCTATCAGATGTATCTTGATGAAGACCATCCGATTTATTACCACGACGGGACCGCGCAGCGCTTTTATACGGATCCGGCGAAGGCTGTACCTTTCATTGCGCTGACGGGGAGTCCGACGGATAACAGTGCGCTGAACACCGCCCTGAACGCAAAGGCGAACACCACTGATCTTGGCGAAATGGCGGCTGTCGATGACGCTCCGTCGGATGGGAAGGAGTATCTGCGGAAGAACGGGGCGTGGGCAGAACCTTCCGGCGGCGGTGGTTCCGGAGTGCCTGATGGGGGGACGATCGGTCAGGTTTTGGCGAAACGTTCCGATGCTGATGGTGATGCCGGGTGGTACAGCCTGCGGGACCTGCCGAAAAAGAAGTGGTATCTGCTGGATGGGATCACGGAAAGTAATGTGATCGCCGCGTATCAGTTCGTTGACCAGGGGGATGAAGCTGCTGCACTGGCCAACATCAATGACGGTACGTCGTATCTGCTGAGTAAGGTGCTTGGTACGGAAACATGGTCGGCGGATAAAGGGTTCTATATTCCGGGGTCAGTGAACGCGGGTTTGACAAATGCTTCGCTTGTAGGTCAGTACGCAAATATGCTGTCTGCTGCGTTCGGGTATTCCGGGGCGAGTACAAGCGGAAGCTGTGCTCCGGGTATTATGCCTAATATTAATCGTGTGTTGGAATTGGCGGCATATACAAGCGTTTATACGGGGAAACCTGCGATGAGTGCATATAGCGGGGCGGCTGCGTATCTTGCCGGGTCTTTCAGTACAAACGGTGTGCTTGCCGGAAATTGGGCGAATCCGCCGCTGATGTATCGTGACGGCGCCGCGGTCTCTTTGTCGCAATCTGGGAGTACATATGGTGCACGCGGAAAAATTTTCGGGCATCTGAATGCTGGAGGAACATATTCGTCCTGCTACATAACCGCGCTGGTTTTTTATAACGTGACGCTCAGCGCGTCTCAGCATTTGGAATTGGCGGATAATATCCGCGCATTGGGAGGTATCTCATGATTTTACATTGGTACGATAACGCTTACTCCGGGGCGATTGCGGTCCGGGGGGTGGATTATGCGGCTCTGTATGATGAGGAGCTGACGGAGATCGTCACCATCCGAAATATTTACGGGCGGGAGTGGGAGCATATCTCTGTCGAAGGCGGGGAGTGGTCAAACCCGGAGGTGATCCCGACGATGGAGGATCATATCAAGGCTGATATTGACTTCCTGACGATGGAGAATGAGGCTCTGACGGCGGAAGCGGAGCAGGCGCGGGCGGATATTGATTATCTGCTCATGATCACAGAGGAGGAATGATGGAACATAGTGAGAAATATGAGGTGGTGAAGGATTATTATGAGCGGCATTTATGGACGGCTGCGAGAGTGCGGCGTGCGGTGACGTGCAGGTGGATCACGGCGGAGGAATGTGCGGAGATCCTGGGGGAATGATCGGGGGTCAGGATTCAGGGGTCAGGGGGCGCACTATTGCCTATATCCTATCCCCTATCCCCTATATCCTGATGCCTATTGCCTGATGATAGGAGGTTTATGAGAGCGGTTAGTGATTATCGGGCCGACGTCCTGACGATCCTCGGGGATGCGGCGGGGCGGCGATACAGTGAGAGTATTTTGGATGTGGGCCTGCGGAAGGCGCTGAGCACCTACGGGGACTTCTTCCCCAGAAAGGAACTTGTGCGGGCAAGTGTCACGGAGGTGGAGAATGAGTGCGCCGTGGTGCCGTGGCTGTTTGGTGCGGATACGGATGTCCTTAGCGTGAAGTATCGCGGGGAATATTGCCCGTTTTCGTCGTATAAGGAGCCGGGAAGGCTGCTCCTGAACATGCCGGAGATGCCGGCTGCGGGGGAAATGCTGGAGATCACGGTCCGGACGCCGCACATGATCAAGGGGCTGGATGAGAAGACGCAAACGACGGTGCCGGATGCGCACTGCATGATCCTGTGCACGGGTGCGGCGGGACATGCGATGCACATCCGCGCGCGGTCGGTAACGGAGGTATTCGGGAAGCGTCCGGAGGACCGGGAAGCCCTCACCAACCAGGCGGAAGCCCTGCTGAATGAGTTTAAAAAAGAGCTGAAATCTATCGCAAGGCAGGATTCGCTTCTCCGCAGACTTTGGTAACGGCTGGGACGGTTCCCGGTGACGGTTATCCCGTACTTCGTACGGGGAACCGTTACCCGGGGTGAGCACGTCAGCATTGAAAGAAAATGCGCTTAGGAGGATAGGGGGTTATATTAGATTCCCGCGACACATCAGCGTTGGCTGACCGATTTCCTTACCTGTAATAAATTTGTGTAAATACCAAGTCAACGCCCACACGAATTTCCCTGTTTTCTCCGTCCCCCTATACCACAAAAACGAACATTTGTCAACCACCAATATTGGCGGTTTTCTTTTTGTGAAAAATGTGTACACTCAAATATAGAAAATAAAACTTATAACAAAAGGAGTTGAAAACATGACAGACAATGAAATGAAAGACTGCAAAGCACTGCTGGAATCCATCCGCGGGGAAGTGAATCTGATGCGGCGGGAGATGGAACATGTCCGCGAACTCAGCGAACAGCGCCTGAAGGCCATTGAAAAGATCTGTGAGGACCATGAAGTGTGGCTGCGGGATGTGGCAACCGGCGTCACCCAGTTCCGGTTCTGGAGTTCAGTGAGTTCCGGCGGCAGCACCGCGATGTCCCTGCTCGCGCTGCTGAAGTCGTTTATTGTGAAATAGGATGTAGGATGTAGATCGTAGGATGTAGGATGGCGAGATACCTACCAACCACATCCTACATCCTACATCCTTCAAAAAAGGAGGAAATATGCGAATACCATTTGACGGGGAATTCCCCATTACACAGCGCTTCGGCGAAAAGATCACCAACCCGGCGGGACACACCGGGATCGACTACGCACTGTATACCGGCACGCCGGTACTGGCGGCCATGGATGGAAAAATCAGCCGTGTCGTCTCCCTCGTGAGCGGCTATGGCACCCACATCATCATCGACCATGGGAACGGACTGCAGACCGTCTATGCCCATCTTTCCCGCATCAGCGTGAGCTTCGGAGATTTTGTCCGGGAAGGACAAATCATCGGCAGGTCCGGCAACAGCGGCAACACAACCGGGCCCCATCTGCACTTTGAGGTCCGCCGCTGCGGCACCCCGATCGATCCGGAAACCCTCTTCACTGCCGACAGCGCCGCTGCATCCGGTGACAGAAGGGTGAAGGTCCCGCTGCTTTATGTCCGCTCCGGTCCGGGTACGGAATATCCCATCGTGGACAGCCTGCGGGAAGGCGCTGCGATTTCCGGTGAGGTCACCGCTGAAACCATCTGGCTGAAGATCGGTAAAGACCGCTGGGTCGCGGTGCGTTATCAGGGGGAGGATTTCTGTGAAACGGTCCAATAACATTATCAGCCGGCTGCGCAGTTTCTTTTCGCGGAACGGGAAAGGGACGGAAAGAACCCATGAGAATTTCTTTTATCCCGGCGAGTCTCCCGCTTCCTTCCGTGACCGGCCGCTTGCGGATTACCGCACGACTATCGAGAAAAGTCTGAAGGCCTGGCGGGAGGATCCGCTTGCCCGCCGCATTGTGAACCTGACCACCCAGTTCAGCATTGGCCGAGGGTTCCGCATCCATGCCGATGATCCCGCCGTGGATGACTTCATGCATGAGTTCTGGGAAAATCCGCTGAACCGCATGGATGCCAGGCTGACGGAGTGGAGCGATGAACTGTGCCGGACAGGGAACCTCTTCATCATGCTCGCCTCCGACAGCTCCGGGATGAGCTATGTGCGGGCGATCCCGGCGGGGCTGATCGAAGAGATCATACCCATGGAAAACGACATCGAACAGCCTCAGCTTTTCCGTCTCCGCGAGGCCGGTGATCCGACCCGGCTGATCATCCCGGAGGAGAAGACCGTGCAGCCCGCATCGCTCACGGATCCCTCTGAAGGGGAATGTATGCTGCATTTCACCGTCAACCGCCCTATCGGCGGGCAGTGGGGTGAGCCGGATCTGGCGCCGATCCTGTTTTGGCTGGACTGTTATCGCGAATGGCTCAATGACCGCTGGACGCTGAATCATTACCGCAGCAGCTTTGTCTATATGATCAAAGCGCCAGAGCTGAATGAGGAAGAGCGGCATCTGCGAAATATGCAGCTCAATCAGGGCATTCCAAAGCCCGGAACATTTTATGTGGTTGGTGAGAATGAAGAGTGGAACGCGGTGCAGCCGAACCTGGACAGCTCCGATGCGGGGGAAGATGGTCTTGCCATCAAAAAGATCATCGCTGCCGGTGCAGGGATCCCGGTCAGTTTCCTTGCGGAACCGGGTAGTGTCTCCAAGGCGGAAAGCGGTGGGATGGAGGACAGTGCCTGCCGGAATTTCCGCCAGCGCCAGCAGGTGCTGCTGTGGATCACGGAGACAGTCCTGCGCCATGTGCTGGCTCGCGGAGCCCTGGTGCGAAGGAACCTGGACCGGAACTGTGATATCCACGTCTACGGTGACGACATCGCCGCTCCCGGAATGAGCGAGGGGGGATTAATCAGGATGTAGGAGGTAGGATGTTGGAAGTAGGATGTAGGAGGTAGGAAGTAGGAGGTGGGAGGTAGGAGGTAGGAAGTGGGAAGTAGGAAGTAGGAGGTAGGAGGTAGGAAGTGGGAAGTAGGAGGTAGGATGTAGAAGGTGGGAGGTCATCTGCCACCTACATCCTACATCCTACTTCCTACATCCTAAAATAAGGAGATACAAAATGATGAACAACATGAATTGGTCTGCCGGGGAGAATTGTGATGTGATCCTTTCCCATTACCGGCATGAGGCGCTTCCTCTGGTTTGTTACCGTATCCAATCCGACCCGATCGGGCCGCGGGTGCGGATCCATTTCGAAACCTATTGGCCGGAAGATGAAGATATCAGCCGGGAGACGGAACCAAAAACGGTTCGGCATCTCTGGTTTACGGTGCTCGTGACGGATGAAATGCTCTGCCCGGATGGCGGCTGGTACCCCTTCACACCGGAAGAGGTACGCTCCCGGATCAATGAGATCCTGCTGGAACTGACGGATATCACGCTGTACACTCAGTCCGGCATCATCTCCGGCCTGTATTGTGATGAGCACGCGGTGATCGACACGATCTACCAGGACGCGCATACCCTGGAGATCAACCTGACCACTCGGATGCTCAAGGATATTCCCATCGGTCCTGCACAGCAGAACATGTGGCTCCCCCGCAGCATCCTCGACCCCGTGAGCAGGTGGAACACCGCTGTCTGGCAGTGAAAAGTGAATGGTGAATAGTGAATGGTGAATAGTGAATAGTGAATGGTGAATAGTGAATGGTGAATAGTGAAGAATGAAGAATGAAGAATGAAGAATGAAGAATGAAGAATCAGGATTCAGGATTCAGGTTTCAGGTTTAAGGATTTGCGCTTCGCGGCGGGTTAGGAAGGAGAACATCTGGACAGCTTTTTTGCTGGCGAAGTGCTCTGAATCTGTGAGCATAAGCTCGTTCTTTATAGAGCAGGCAGCCCGCACATAAAACTGTACTGTGTGCTGCGTCGCCGAATTTTGAACAGTGCTGCGTAATTGAACTTAAAACTTAACTCTTTTACGGAGGAAATCATGATATATCCAATGAGTACTGCTGTCGTGGCGGGACAGGCCACGGAGGCGGATCAGTATAATTTTCTGCGCAATGACGCGCTTTGTCTGGGCGGTGACCCCGCTGCATCGGGAACGCTGCGGGATCTGCTGTATCAGGGCATGAGCGGTGTCCGGCTCAATCGGACATCAAAGACCTCGATCCGGCTGGAGGCTTCCGCCGAGGCTCCCTGTGCGGTGATGATCGATGGAAAGATCTGCACTGTCACGGAAGAACTGACACTCAGCCTCGGTTCTGACGCTTTTCCCTCGTCCGGAAGGTATTTTCTTTATGCAGTCGGCAGTTTGGGTGCGGCCTTCACCCTGCGTGCGGCAAGCAGTACCGCTCCGGCGAACGCACGTCGGATCGGTACCTTCCTTTGGAGCGGGAGCGGGATCATCCCCGGTTCCCTTTATGAAATTAATGCCTGGGAACGGCAGCAGGACGCGGCAAGTCCTTCCATCTGTGAAGGCCGGCTGACGCTTGTACCGGGAGAGCCGGTCCCGGATGCTGATATCAGCCTGGGGGAGACGCTGTATTTCACTCCCTATCACGGGAATGCTGTTTCGCTGTACCTTGGCGGTTCCTGGGAGACCTTTCGTTTTACGGAGCTTTCCCTTCCACTTTCCGGGATGCTGCGGGAGATTCCATATGATGTGTTTTTGGAAGCGGATGAAAACGGCCTGAGGCTGAGCACGCTCACCTGGGGAACCTCGTCTGCCCGTCCGGCAGGAATGCTTGCACGGGTGGATGGTGTGCGGGTCTCCGGAGGAAACAGCGGCGCCAGGTACCTCGGGACGATCGCTCTGAACGCGTCCGGATACGGTGAAGACAGCTGTTCGGGGCGGCTGCTTTGGAATGAATATCACCGTCTTCCTCGTCTGCTGCTTTCGAAATTGGAGACAACAAAAACACAGGGCTCCGCACATATGAACAGCTGGGCGCCTTATTATGACGAGGATGCACCGGAGGTGCGTGTACTTATCCCGTCTGCGGATTGTGAATTTTCACTGGAAGGTGCAGGGCTGGGTTCGCCCGTCAGTGAAAGTGACCGCGGGTACGGCAGAGGGTCTGCGCTTGGGATCTGCCGGGATATGATGAAGACGGCTCCTTACACCGGCAACCGGAACTGTGCGGAAGTTTTTACCCACACGAACGGCAGTAGTCCGATGTCGGTACGGATCCAAAACCGGGGAATCAGTTTTCAGGGTTTTCACCGCTATACCCTGGCGTTCTGGTCCAATTATTCGTTCTATCCCATCGGAACCTCCCTAACCGCATGTGGTGAAGCCCCGGGCCTTATCGGGATGATCTATGCTTAGCCCAATATTCTGTTGTGAAGCACATGGGGACCGGCAACTTGTGTCGCGAAGCCGACGCAAGCGTGCCTGTCCCCATGTGCGAAACCGAATAAGGGAAAGCAGTCAGTGCTGCAAATTAATGATAGACGCACATGGGTACAGGCACGCAGTGCGGGCTTCGCCGCACTGATGCCGGTCCCCAAGTGCTTCGTCCCCATGTGCGAAACCGAACAAGGGAAAGCAGTCAGTGCTGCAAATTAATGATATTGGGCAATACATCGTTTTTGATAATTTACCTGATGGTGTGACTTATAAAGTCACAGAGACAGCTCTCAACGGATCGCCATGGAATATGAGAACTCTCTCACGCTCCTCACCTGCGAAGATGAACGGCCAGAGGGCGGTTATGCCTCCCGCCGAGTGGTGGCGGCCAGACCGCTGAGCAATGCTCAGTGATCAGTGGCCTGTGGTCAGTGGTCAGTGGTCAGTGGCCTGTGGGCAGTGGTCAGTGTCCAGTGGTCAGGTAATAAGATGAAGGCGGTGCTTTCGCGCCGCCTTTTTATGACAAACCTTATAATCTTATGTTCTGAATTCTTATCTTCCAACCACTAACCACTAACCACTAACTACTAACCACTGACTTCTACCCGAATATCTGATCCTTCGCACGGAAGACGCGGGTGCGGAACTGGTTGTCGGTCTGGAGCAGGTGAGCGACTTTTTCGCAGGCGTGGATGACGGTGGTGTGGTCACGTCCGCCCATGGCCTGACCGATTTGCGGCAGGGAGGCGTTGGCCTCTTCGCGCATCAGGTACATGATGACCTGACGGGTGAGCGCTACATCCTTGGTGCGGTCGCGGCTCATGATCTTTTCCACCGGGACGCCGAAGACACCGGAGACGGACTGGATGATATCGTCCGCGGAGGTGGTATGCTTCGGGCTGGACATATCCGTCAGGGACATGCGTACCAGTTCCCGATCCAGGGAATGACCGCAGAGGTCGGAGACGGCCAGCACGCGGTTGAGTGCGCCTTCCAGTTCGCGGATGTTGGATGTCACCTGACGGGCGATCTGTTCGAGGACTTCCATCGGCACCTGTTTGCCGGCCTGTTTGGCCTTGGCGGAAAGGATGGCGATGCGGGTCTCCAGATCTGCCGGCTGAATGTCGACGGTCAGCCCCCATTCAAAGCGGGAGCGCATCCGTTCATCGAGCGTTGCCATGGCCTTCGGAGCACGGTCAGAGGTGATGACGATCTGCTTGTTCATCTCATACAGCTTGTTGAAGGTATGGAAGAAGGCTTCCTGAGTGCTTTCCTTGCCGATGATGAACTGGATGTCGTCGATGAGCAGCACATCCGCGGAGCGGTACTTGTCCCGGAAGGTCTCATCATCGCGGTTCTGGATGGAGCGGATAAAGTCACTGGTGAATTCCTCGGATGAGGCAAAGACCACGTTCAGACCTGAGCCGTTCAGGTGGTTGCCGATGGCATGGAGCAGGTGAGTCTTGCCCATACCGACGCCGCCGTAGATGAAAAGCGGGTTGTAAGCGGTCCCCGGGGTTTCCGCGACAGCGCGGGCAGCAGCGGCTGCAAGATTGTTGTTATTGGATACGACAAAGCTGTCAAAGGTGAAACGGCTGAGGATCGACTCGCTGCGGGGTTTGGCAGCCGCTTTGGGAGCGGGTGCCGGCTCTGCTGTCTGCTGCGGTGCGGCGGGCTGCAGAGCCTCTTCCGCGATTTCTCTCTCCGCTCGGACGGGCTGCCAGGAGGAAGCAACAACGAATGTGACTTTTTGCGGGGCGTCTGCCATGGCGCTGAGGATCTTTTCGATCGTGCTGCTCAGTCGCTGTTCGGCCCAGTCCCGGGTGAACCCGTTGGCCATGCCGATGGTGTACACCCCATCCTCGCAGGCGAGCAGTTCCGCGTTTCCCAGCAGGGTACTGAATGTCTGCCGGTCCATGCTTCCCTTCATCTGTGCCATAGCGGCCTTCCAGGCATTTTGAGCGGAAGCTGCCGCGCCGTTGAGAATATGAGGTTGTGGGTTCTCGTTTCTTCTAACCATTGTCTGTTCAGTCACATTCTGCCCGGTCCCCGATGCGGACGCAAAGCTCTCCCGTCCGCCGCTGCTGTGGCGGTTTGGAAACCAGACGCTGTTTTATTTTTCCGGATTTGATTTTGGGCTCCGATTTGGAAAATCGGTCTTGTCCGTCCGAAGTGTGATTATTTTAACATAAAAAAAGCAGGGGAGAAAAGGGGCTGAGCGGAAGCTGTTAACCTTAAAAATTGAGAATCCTTTAAGATTCGCTACCTTAAAGAATTAATTATTTCCTGAAAATCCGTTTCAAAAAATGGATTTTTGGACCTTTTGGAGAGCGCTCCTCACTAAAGCAAGGTACAAATTGCGCATAGGTAGAGTACAGGTGTTCTAAACAGTGGTTTCTTAAAACTTGAAACACCCGCCCCTGATTTTGAGGTTTTGCCAGTTTGCGAAAAGGCAAAATTAGTTATACTTTTTCCCTTGACAAATCAGAAAAATCTGTTTGCCAAAATTTACATTTAATATGTTGCACAACTCGTGCCAACTTGCAAGGGAATTTAGGGGATAGGATATAGGATATAGGGGATAGTGGGAAATCGGAAATAGGATATAGGATATAGGGGATAGTAGTTAGCGGAAGAAAGCGTTGTTCCGAAGGCTTCTTTCTTCCCCTAACTCCTAACCCCGAATCCCCAGTTCCCAGCCCCTAACCACTAACCCCTTCTGTTATACACCGCGATCAGCTCTTCTTTTGTTCTTACGTTGAATTTCTGCTTGAGGCTGTCGAGATGATGGCGGATGCCGCCCTGGGAGAGCTGCATGGCGCGTTCTATTTCCTTTTCGGTGGCACCCTGGGAGAGCAGCTCCAGGATGGAAAGCTGATTGGTGCTCAGCAGCGGTGCGGTGTCCCGTTCGGTCACCAGCAGGTAATTTTGCAGCCGCACGGCGGTGGGGTCTTTCATGGGAACCGGACTTTGGAAGCAGCCCAGCCGGATCTCCCGGCAGAGCTCATCCACGGTTTTGGCGAAGTCTTTGTGAATGTAGGTATTTCCGTCCAATGCGATAATTACGTGTGTCATTTCCTTCTCCTTAATATAGAATGTTCTAAAATAATATAAAGATAGATATAATATTATATAGAAAATAAAAAATTGTCAAGATAACAGAACAAATATAAATAAAATTAAAGGGGGACGGTTCTCATCGCCGTTTAAGCATTAATTGTCTCAAACTCTATTCGGCGATGAGAACTGTACCCCGGGAAAGCGGCGCTAAATCCCGCGGAAGAGGGTAAAAGATTATCCGGGAAAGCGGCGCTAAATCCCGGGAAGAGAGCAAAAGATTCTCGGGGCAACGGCGTTTCATCCCGCGGAGGGAGGCGCCGAGCCTTTGATTGGATGCCGTAACCCCCGGGGACAGTTCCTGATGCCGAACGAGGCTCAGGACGATTGGGATATTAAGCGGCATCACGAACCGTCCCCGTTAGAAAAAAGGCGGCGCGTGAGCGCCGCCTTCATCTTACTTATGGTAACCGGGTTCAGGACCCTGCGGGGTCCACTCCCCGAAAATATTACCAGGTTCCTACCGGCTTTGCAGCCACGACACGGCGGGAGGCGTAGCCGCCTTCCGGACGTTCGTCTTCACAGGTCAGCAGCGTCAGGGAATTATCTTCCCCTCTTGCGATGCGTTCCAGAGCGGCACTGTCATTGGCAGATATCTTCTCTACCGCGTAAACGGAGTAGGGCTTCAGCTGGTTATACTTGTTCAGCAGGAAGATCATGTCGCCCTCTTGCATGAAGGAGAGGAACGCGAACGGACCGACTTCCGTAGTGTTCAGCGTGTTGTGTCCGGTCAGGACCATCATGCCTTCACCCGGTTTCGCGGAGCCTTCCAGCATACCGGCCTGCATACCCAGCCATTCCACCGGATACTCACCCTCTACAAACGGGACTGTCACGATGTCAGCCTTGACGTCCAGAGACGGGATCTGCAGCACGAGATTTTCAGGCTTGTAGCTGATTTCCTTTGGCTGGGCGCTCAAAGCGGTCGGGCGTACGGAGGAGAAACCGGTCTTCGGCAGTTCATCCAGGCGGAAGAAATGAGGCCCTTCATTGGGTGATTCTTTGAAGTTGGTGATGGTACTGCCATCTTCACTATAGCTGACAGTATAACCAAATGATTCATCCAACACCTCTTCTGCAAGATAGGTGATTTCATTGCCGTTACTGTCATATTTCGGCAGGTTATAGATGGTGGCTGTCCACCTGTCAGTACCGGTCTCCAGAACAACTTCAATCAGCGGATGAGTTTCGATGCCGAAGGTGTAGGTGTTCCCTTCCTGGCTTCTCTGTCTGATCTCGCCATGAGTGATGTAGGTTTCTTCACTGATGGTATTTGCATACAGACGGATGGACTGAACCAGTTCCAGCGGTGTCGGACGGCTGTTCACCTGACCGCCATCATCCCAGACCTTTGTCAGCTCAATGCTCTTCAGGTTCATGGTGTTGGTAATATTTAAGCCATTCACTTCCGCGACGTAATGCGGGATTTCCATCTCTTCCACGGACCAGGTGATTTCCTGATGTGATTCCAGATCATTCTTCGGCAGGCCGGAATATTTGATCGTCCAGATGTTGTCATTCTCGGTAACCTCGATAGTGACCTTGCCGGCTGAGGCGTCGGCAGTGTAAGTGGAAACGGAATCTGCCTGTAGTTCGATATTCTTCAGCTCATAGGTCTTTTCACCGGCCTTGAGCACCAGCTTCTGCAGAAGCTCCGCAGCACTTGTGCGATGGTCAGCACCTTCATCGACCCAGGTCTTGGTGACTTTGATTTCAGTCGTTTCCGGACTGTGGGTGTTGATGAAGATATAACCGGTATTTGCGTTGGATGGATCAGGCACGCCATCGATTTCGATCGTTCCGAGGGAGCTTTCATAGCCATCGATACTGGTTTCTTCTCTCACGATGTAGGAGCAGTAGTTATCAACACCGCAATACAAATCAAGATCTCTGAACTGGAAGCTGAGATCCGATGTCTGCCGGCAGTAGATCGTGCTGAGCGCGCCGGGGTTTTGGCCACACTCTGTTGCTTCGGCGCCTTCTGTATAGGTCAGTGGCAGCGTGAACCTGGCAATCGGCTGGTCTTCTCTGCCGCTCAGATACAGGGCAAACTCGAGCTCTTCGCGCAGACCGTCGCGGTTGTCATCATCATCCCAACGTTTGGTGACTGCAACGTTGCGTTTGTCGGGTGTGTGCTCATTTGTGATAACGTAATCATCAATTGTTTCGCTGTAATTCGGAATCCATTCTTCATCGATGGTGTATTTGATTTTAACTCCTTCATCATCATATTTCGGCAGGTCAGTGAAGGTGAATGTCCATTCATTTTCAGCCCAGGATTGATCATCCTTCCCATTTTTCGGAACTTTGATCGTGCGGACCGGGTAGCCATCCGCAAGCAGGTGGACAATGATCTGAGCAGGACGGTCATCCTGGTCATCTTCTCCCTTCCACATCTTCTTCACGGGGATTTCAACGAGGTTCAATTCATTAGTAATGGTGAACGTTGTATCATTGACTTTTTTGATGTTATTCGGATCCTCCACATACAGGTTGTATTCTTCACCATCTTCATCGGTAAAGGTCGGGATCACTTCGCTGAGCGTCCAGGTGATTGGTGTTACCTGATCTGTGTCATTGTCAAACACGTTCATCGGCAGACCGAGGATCTTAATCGTCCACTTATCTTCATTAACACTGTTATCTTTGTTGAAGCCTGTTACCTGAACATTAAGATTATAAGGCTTCCAGTATGCGGTATAGCAGGAAACGCCGCGATCAACATCACCAGTACAGGTCACCTCTTCTACATCGGTAAGCTGCTGAGCTTCGGCATGTCCGGTCAGTTCAAGCGCCGCAATGAGCGTTGCCGCATCCGGTCTTTCCCCCAGTATATTGCTGTCATCCTGCCAGGTCTTCGTGATATCGATCTCAGTGGAGTAAGTACCCATCACCAGGATACCGTTATTGGCAATAGCGCCGCCATTACCGTTGGAAGACTTCGGATCAGACCAGTTGGTACCGGTTGCCTTGTTGCCTTTGAAGACGATCATTGCCTGTGCTTCGGTGGGCTCATTTTCCGGTGCGGATCCATAGTAGGAACCGGTCAGTTCGACACTCTCGCCATCGCGGCTGCCGCTGCGTTTCACAGTTTCGTCTTTCGTCCAGTGATGCGTACCGCCGTTGAACATCAGCTCACCGATCGGATGCGGACGGGAGTTATCGAAAATGTAAATATCCTGCATGGTTGAGGGTGGGACACTTGCGGTGTTGCCAAATACAGCTGCGCCTTCTGCCATTTTGTGATGCAGAATATATTCGCCGACCAGTGTCTGACCGGTTGCACAGGAGGCGATACCGCCGCCTGCGGCATTGGTGGAGTTGCCGGTGATCAGGGCGTCCTTCATGGAAAGAGAACCGTTCTGCTGGATCATGATGGCGCCGCCGGCCATACCCTGGTTGTGGTTGGCGGTTACTTCGTTATTGGTGAAAGTACCTCTGTGAATTTCAACAGTTACTTCAGTCTTTGCACGGCGGCGGTAGCCGGTTTGCGGACCGTATCCGATGGCTATAGCGCCGGCCTGGAAGCGGGATTTGTTGCCGTCAAATACAGCGTTATGGATCACGATATCTGCGGGGACTGCCGCTGCATTGCAGGTATCAAAGCTGGTCCCATCGCAGTAAATATCCGCAGCGATAGCGCCGCCGCGTGCCGCAGTGTATCTGTCGCTGTCGACATCGGCAGTGTTGCCCTTGAAGACCGGTTTCTTCTGGGAATCTTCCTGGCTGCCAAGTTCCATGTTGCCGCCTTCGAGGACGATGGCGCCGCCAATGAGATTGGCTGAGTTGTTTTCAAAACTACCGGTGACAACGTACAAAGTGGAATCAGTGGCAAAGATCGCTCCGCCGCCAACCCAGTCAGTCCAGCTTCCGGCGTCAGCATTGGTTGCGGAATTACGGGTGAATTGTGCCTCATCGTCAACTGTCAAAGTTCCGCCCATAATGCGGATTGCGCCCCCGGCCTTTGCGCTGTTGTTCTGATATGTGCCGCCATTGATTGTAACGGATGGCTGATTACTGCTTTCCGTTGGATCAGTTTCTTCTCCATCCTTGGAGCGGTACTTTGTTTCAGTGGATGCAGCATAAACCACACCGCCGAAATTGGACGCAGTGTTATTGCTGAAAGAACCGCCTGTGATGGAAAGCTTTGTATCCCCTTCAATATAGAATACACCGCCATCCATGGCATAGTTGTTGGAAAAGGCAACATTTTCTCCGTCAACGGTCACGCTGCCGCCTTTGGCATAGAGCACGCCGGCACGGGTGTAGTAGTTATAAGTGCTATTGTTGTAATTAAAGGCTCCGCCTTCGATTGTCACTTTGGAATCTTCACTGTAAATCACAGAACCTGAATTCAAATTTCCAGTGTTGGCATAGTTATAAGAGAATGTACCTCCGGTAATTGACAATTCAGAATTCTTTACAGCAAATACACCACCGCTATAAGCGTGATTGTATTGATATGTACCGCCAGTAACCTCAACAGTGGAATTCTCTGCATAGAGAACACCGCCTTTTCCATCTGTGGAACCGTTATTGTCGCTGATGTAATTACTGGAGAAAGTAGGATTGTCTTTAATCACGACTTCTGAATCTTTGGCATAGATAATGCCGCCGTTCTTGGAATATCCATAGCGATAGCTGCCACCGCTGATGGTAACTATTGATTGATTTTCTTCACCCTTTTCTGCGTGAATGATAGAACCTTCTCCGGCTGATCCATAAGCATAGGAAACGGAAGTATTCTTGAGTTCAACTTCACCACCGGTGACTTTAATAGCGGAAATATACGGATAGCTGAAATATGAGTTCTCCATAACCAGCTTGCCGCCTTCTTCTACCTGAATGGCACTCTTGGTAGAGCTGTTGTTGCTCAGATAGAGATAAGTGCTGCCTTTGATCGTCAGGGTTGCGCCTTTTTTGACGATGATTGAACTGCTGGCGTTATTGTAATAGTACATGTAGAGTTTGACGTTATCAAGCGTGAGGCTGGCACCTTCATCGACAATAATGTCACCGTACTGGTAGATGGTGGAGTTTGAGATTGTGGTCAGGTCAGGATCACTGCCTTCCGCAGCATTATTTTTGATTGTAAAATCCCCGAACAGCCTGAAATAAGCGCTGTTCAGCTTGTCAAGTGTGTTATTTCCGCTGAAGGTGACGGATGCGTCTGCGGAAACAACAAAGATGTTTCCGTTCTGATTGCTGCCATTCCCGTTCATCTTCACGTTGGTGAATTTAGCGGAGGTTCCGGTCTGGATGCGGAACATACCGTTGGTGCTGTCTGTACCCCCGTTTGATGATCCGAAATTAAAGGTTGTGTCCTTTGCGGTCAGAGATGCCTTTTTATCGGAGGTGACATCTGTGTTATTGAGCAGGGATACGATCCGTTTTGTTCCGGTTCCATTGGTGACAGTTACACCATTCAGAATGATATTTCCTCTTCTTGAGCCAAAAGCATAATACTGTCCAAGAGCCGGTGACTGATTTTCAACTGAATTGTTTGTAATGGATTTGCTGTTGACTGTCAGAGTCACACCCGGCTGGTTCACTTTGACCTGGGTCTGAAGTGTATGGTTATTATTCCACACTTCGTCTTCGTTGACGTTGTGTGGCATACAACTGGATGTGTTGCAGGAAATATTTGTCCCCGGTTCTGCTGCCAGAACCGGAGCGAATAACGATACCGCTGTGATGATACACAGTATTAAAATACGGAAAAACTTTCCCCTATAAGAGGAAACACTGCGTGGTGTCATATTCTCTCTCCCTTCGTAAGACAAAGAAATTTAATTTTTCTCTTTAGGTGGAGCAACTTTCGTGCCAACTTATATTTATTAATGGATAATTCTTTTTTGTAAGAGGGACGGTTCTCAAGGGGACGGTTCTCATCGCCGTCTGAGATTTGATTGTCTTAAGCACTGCGCGGCGATGAGAACTGTACCCCGGGGCAACGGCGCTCAATCCCGCGGAGGGAGGCGCCGAGTCCTTGATTGTGTGCTGTAACCTCCGGGTACAGTTCCTGATGACGAACGAGGCTTAGGACGATAGGAAAATCAGACGGCATCACGAACCGTCCCCGTCACGCTTGATTTGATTGACAGTCATTCGTGTAAGTCTGCTGATCTGCGGGATATCCGCACCGCGGTTTAGCAAAACTTTGATCAGCTGCTTTCTTTCCGTTTCAGGGAGAAATCTTATTTCCTGCATCTGTTCACATGTGGAATTGCTGTGTACTGTCTTCACAAAATCAGAATCTGAAAACTTATGATCATCCGGGTCATCGATATCAATAAAACGGTCTTCATTATCCTCAAAATGAAATCTCTCGAATTCATCTTTCCGGATCAGATTATAAATCATGTCGCTGTCTGAATATTTCCCGCTTTGAAAATAATAAGCATAACTGCTGTAGGGATAAGTTCCCGGAAAATCACAGATACCCCCTTTTACCGGGTTCAGATGAACATAACGAATCGCTCTCAAAAAGTAATCTGAAGATTCGATGGGTTCAGATCGAAACCGATCCTGAAACACATGTCCGATCCGACCGTATTTCCGGTTGTACCAGGAGACAAATGAGATCAATATCTTTTGCATTGACTGCCCTAACGATGTGTTTCGTTCCCGGAAAACAAGATGAATGTGGTTGGGCATCAGGCACCATGCGTAATTTGTATATCCGCATGCGCTTTTATATTTTTTCAGCGCAGAGAAAAACAGTTCAAAATCTTCTTTTTCAAAGAAAATCGTTTCCTTGTTGTTTCCTCTGAGCATTACGTGATATATGCCGGTGGAGCTGTTTTGTCTTGCAATTCTTGGCATGGTTTTGATCTCCTGAGAAAATCATATCATATTCTAATTTATTTGTGAAGAGGTCAAGGGGACGGTTCTCATCGCCGTCTAAGATTTGATTG
>CADATZ010000009.1:123162-146647 GCA_902791025.1 uncultured Chloroflexota bacterium
CGGGTACAGTTCCTGATGCCGAACGAGGCTTAGGACGATAGGGCTATCAGACGGCATCACGAACCGTCCCCGTTTGGGAAGGGGGACGGTTCTCATCGCCGTCTAAGATTTGATTGGCTTAAACACTGCGCGGCGATGAGAACTGTACCCCGGGGACACGGCACTCAATCGCGCGGAAGAGGGCGACGAGCCCTTGATTGTGTGCCGTAACCCCCGGGTACAGTTCCTGATGCCGAACGAGGCTTAGGACGATAGGGCTATCAGACGGCATCACGAATCGTCCCCGTATACGAATCGGTATCAGATAAAAAACATCGGAGGCCTTCGCTTCCGATGTTTTTTAAAAGGAGTCATTTCGAAAAAACGTTATCGCGATCCGGAGACGGACTTGATGTTTCCCTGTGCATCCGCTTTGACGCGCAGCAGCATGGGAAGGGTCAGACCGTCTTCGGTTTTTTCACTCTTTTCATATACCAGAAGCAGCTCGCCTTTGGTGTTTTCGGAAACCTTCGGCTTTACACCTTTATAGAAAGGGTAATCCTTATAAATGGTTTTGTTGATCTTGTCGACGAGGCTGTTCATGGTTTATTCCTTTAGTCAGTGCAGCACGAGTTCAATGCACAGCACGAGCACAGTTTTCCTTTGCCGGATTCGCGGCAGCAGGAAGGCTGTCTGCGTGTGCTTTATTACAGACGGCGGCGCAGGAAGGTCGGAGTATCCAGATCGATCGTTTCCATGCTGGTGCGTTTTCCCGTCACTTTGCGGGAAGAGGGCTCAATGCCGCTCAAACCGAAGGGCTGCATGATAGTGTCAAAGGCAGCCTTGGCAGCCGGTGACGGCGTATAAGACGGAGCATCGACCCTTTCCGTGGGGATCAGGCGATCGGAAGAGCCGGCGTTCTTCGCTGCCGGTTCAGCTTCCACATAGGCCATTTCCATTTCCGGTTCCGCTTCGTGAGCGTCTTCGGTATTGTACTGGACACGTTCTTCCGCATAAACACGCGGAGCGCTGGAGATCGTCTCGTTGGTAACCGGAGCTTTTGTGGATTCCGCATTCAGCGGTGTGGAGGCGATGCCGGTGATGATGAGGATGATCTGAACTTCATCCTTCATGTTCGGGTCAACGATCTGACCGGGGATAATTTCGGCATTGTTGCCGGTGAACTGCTGTAAGTGGGAAAGCCCTTCCATAACCTCGCCGAAGGAAAGATCCTCACCGCCGGTGAAGTTGGCGATAATGCCGGTGGCATTTTCGATGGGCAGGTGCTCCAGCAGCGGGTGATTCAGAGCCTGATAAAGGGCAGTGGAAACCTTGTCCTCACCCTTCCCGTAACCGATGGAAAGGAGGGAACCGCCGCCGTTTGCCATCATGTGGCGGATATGAGAGAAATCGACGTTGATGTCGCCGGTGCCGGAAAGCAGCTGGGTGATGCCCAGAATGCCCTGGCGGAGGACATCATCAGCGTAGGCAAAAGCCTGCCGCAGGGTGATATTGGAAGGAGAAACCTTCAATAACTGATCGTTCGGGATCGTAATGAGCGTATCGCAGTGTGTTGCGAGCTTGGAAAGGCGGGTGCGGGCATTGGTGATGCGTTTGCCGGCTTCAAATGAGAAGGGGGTGCTGACCACGGCAATGGTGATCGCGCCTTGTTCACGTGCGATTTCAGCTGCAACGCTGATGGAACCGGAACCGGTTCCGCCGCCCATACCGGCAGTCAGGAAAACGATGTCCGCGCCGGAAAGTGCTTTGCGAAGTGTGTCTTCTGATTCACGGGCAGCTTTTTCGCCAATCTCCGGACGGCCGCCGCAGCCCTGACCATTGGTCACCTGCGGGCCCATGAGAATTTTTGTGTTGGCCTGGCAGCGCTGCAGTGCCTGCAGATCTGTATTGGCAGCAATAAATTCGACATCATCCGTGCCGTAACCCATTGTCAGCATCCGGTCGATTGCATTGCATCCGCCGCCGCCGAGTCCGATTACCTTCATAACCGGTTTATTGTAAACGATATCCTGTTGATTATAGTTGTTGTTCATAGGGTCCTCTCTCTCAATCTCCCTGTGTTTGCAGCGATACTGTGTGAACCGCACAGCCTCTATCCTGCAGCTGACGAAGCATATAAGCCGGGTAAAGAGCCTGATCGTCAATCATGATCACATTTTTTGACGCTAATGCTTCGTTCAAATCATTTCCGGAAGAACATTTATGCATTTTGATGTACTGCCGGATCGTGTTCAATTGTTCCTCGGTGAACAGGCTGTTCACCTCGGGCAGCAGGAAATACTCTTTAAGTCTCCCCCCTTGAAAGAGTCTTGCTGCATATTTATATGTAGTTGCAAGATTCGTGCCAATTTGCTTAATTGACCCGACCACTTTTGAATTAAAACTCCGAAATGCTTCGGGAATTTTCTTATGGAATGGAAGTCCTTCCGCCGATTTGTTTTTCAGGTCTTTTCCGAAAAGATTCTCGGAGACACTGCCCGTGGCTGCCGGTACCGACGCGCTCAAGGATTCAGCCGTCGGCAGCTTGTACACACAGCAGGAAAGGATGTAGGAAGGAATGGCATTGTCCGGACGCACCGTGACATCCTGAAGCAGGTTCAGAATGTTCAGATACTGCTGTTTGGATTCCTTTGTGACCACGTCGAAAATGCCGGTGGAAGGGTCCCACAGCCCAGCGTTCATCAGCAGAAGCGGAACGTTTTTGCCGATTTCCTTCTTGAGGATTTCTTCATACCAGCGGAAAAGATAAAATCCGCGGTGATCCACTTGTCCATCGGAATAGGGTGCGGCCGGCGGATAAGCCGATGGGCCGCCTTCATTCCAGCTCAGCGGATGACGGTTCAGTCCGGCAGAGGCGGTGAAAACCAGGTTCGAAAGCAGGGAGTCACTGAACTCCTTGCGGATCTGCTTGATGCTGCTCTGCAGGAAAGCAAGATCCCAATAATCGCCGCCGGGTTCCAGCATTGGGAAAAGCGGGATCACCTTTTCGCGGACACAGGCGGTGGCATAGTCCGCAAAACGGCGGACGAAACGGCTCACCAGTCCGGGTTTGATCCAGTCTTCGGCATTCCAGGAGCTCCGCATGTTGGGGCGGTTGAAAAACTGCACCATATGGATGCCGATGCTATGGAAATAAGCCATACGCTGCTGGAAGATCTGTATGGACGGGGGTTCGGAAATGGAGTAATTCAGAACAACGATCGGTTCGATGCGGACGTCCCGCAGCCGCTGAATGAAATTCTCAGGGATCTCACTGTTTCCGGGTGCGTAAACAACCAGCCAGGACGTCCCGGCGGCCTGTAATTTTGGCAGCCAATAATCCAGGCTCGGGTCATCAAAATGACCGGCATCTTTATAATAATGAAAACCAAGTTTTTTTGATTTGCGGTTTGCTGAAAATCCGTATGCTTCCATCTCTCCAAAATCCTCTAACCATTATCATAAGTTGCAATAAATGTGCCAGAGTTCAAAGTTGGAAGTTGGAAGTTAGAAGTTAGAAGTTGGAAGTTGAATGTTGGTAAATTAGAAGTTTAGATAAGGTGACGATTCGCGTCGGATTTGTATTTAGGAAAACATCGAATCAGGTCATTTTCGATTTATAATAGAGTTGTTTCGTGAAGCAAAACTGACCACCAACCACTGGTAACTGGGAACTGAGGTAAAATGGCGGAGAAAAAGACATTCGGTTCAAAATGCAAAGCTCTTTTTACAGGGAAACGGTCTTTTCGGAAACGGCTGCTGCTTGCGCTTGGGCCGAGCCTGGCGCTAAGTTTCACACTGCTGTTTTTCGGACCGCTGGACCTCAGCTATATCAGCCGGGACTATGTAACCTATTCCGCTCTGGAAATCCTGCCCCAGACAGCACTCGTCATGAGCGCCGCCTTTCTCGCGCTGCTCCTTGCGGCCTCCATCCCCGGTGGGAAGGTCCATGCCTTTTTACTCTCTGTTTACAGCGGGCTGAGCCTTGCCTTTTATCTGCAGGGCAGCTTTCTGAATCCTGATCTGGGCACACTGGACGGACGGACGATCAATTGGCCGGGGCTCAGTACCAAAATGATCGTCAACCTCGCTATCTGGTGCTTGATCCTGCTGCTCCCGCATCTCGTTCATTACTTCAGCAACCGTGTCTGGCAGCGCTTTGTTATTCTGACTTCAGCCGCGCTGGTGCTGATGCAGGCAGGGTCTCTCGCAGGGAAGCTGATCGATCAGGCAAAAATCGACCGTGATCGGCCGGTCTCCTGGTATCTTTCCGCTGAGGACATGCTCAAGACCGGCAGTGAGAAAAATATCACCGTCTTTCTCCTCGATACCGTATCCAACAGCGATATCGCGGCTATGGCAGAAAAATTTCCCGAGCAGCTGAATGTGATGCATGACTTCACCATGTACACCAACGCGAACACCCATTACATGTTCACCGTTCCCTCCCTTGTCAATCTGCTCACCGGACAGGAATGGGATTGTGAGAATGAACCGATACGGGACTATATGAACAAGGCCTGGGATTCGGAAGAGGCCATATCCTTTTATCGGGAATTGAAGGAGAAAGGGTTTGACCGCAATGTTTACATGCTGCTATCGGAGGCTGCCAATGATCCGGCAGTGCTGCGGGACAGGTTTACCAATCTCAAATCATCAGACAGCGGCAGAAAGATCAACCGGCAGGCCTTTCTCAAGCTGTTGAAATTGTCCTGTTATCGCTATTTTCCGATCGCACTGAAGCCCTTTTTCGTGATCTATACGATGGATATCAGTAATCTGCTCACCGCCGGGGATGCGATGACCAATGAATGGGAGCTGGTGTTCCGTATGAATGAGGAGCGTTTTTCAACGGGCAGTGCGAAAAATGTCTTTTCCTTCTACTACCTGGCCGGTACGCATAAGCCCTACCGCATTGACGAACGGGGACGCCTTATCAGCAGCGAGCTTGCGCCTGGATTTTTGACGAATTATTCCGAAAAGGAAGAGCAGCTCTCCGGCTTTTTCTTCCTGATCGGTGACTACATCCGCCAGCTGAAGGAAATGGGGCTGTATGATACCACCGGCATCATCATCCTCGCCGACCATGGCAGCAACGAGGAATCGGGAGCGGATCACCAGCCGATTTATATGGTCAAAATGCCCGGCGAAGCTCATGACGAAATGCACATCCGCACCGCACCGATCACCATTCAGGATTGCTTTATACCGGATGTTCTTTCGATGATTGGTGTAAATGGGAATCTGACAGGAACTCCTTCCGTTGAGGTTCCGGAAGAAGGTGCTGAGCGGTGGACACGGGCTTATGCTTATGATGAGAGCTATCCGCCTCTGAACGGTGCTTCCAATAATGTTATGCGTGAATACCGGTACAAAGGTGATGGGGAGGAGCTCATTGGGAAATGGGTAAGCGGCGAGTATAGGACAATACCGATGCTCGACAGTTTTTACTAATGGGGAACGCATCTGCACGATCCATTTTACGGATGTGGTGTATGAGAAACAATAGCTTCTTTCAGAACTTTGAGCGACGCACAAGGGGACAGGCACACCAGTGCGGGCTTTGCCGCACAGGATGCTAATCCCTCATATGCTCCTTACTTTGAACGACGCACAAGGGGACAGGCACACCAGTGCGGGCTTTGCCGCACAGGATGCCAGTCCCCTTGTGCTCCGTATTAATTGGGTTTTTTACTCCAGTTCAAAGGCTCCGGTGTAGAGCTGATAATACTGTCCCTTTTGCGCGATCAGGTCATCGTGGGAGCCGCGCTCGATGATGCGGCCATGATCCAGCACCATGATGACGTCGGAATTCTGCACTGTGGAAAGACGGTGAGCGATCACAAAGACCGTGCGCCCTTCCATCAGCTTGTCCATCCCCTGCTGTACAATGCGCTCGGTGCGGGTATCGATGGAGGAAGTTGCCTCGTCCATGATCATCACCGGCGGATCCGCCACAGCCGCACGGGCAATCGCCAGCAGCTGCCGCTGTCCCTGGGAAAGATTTTCACCGTTGTTTTCCAAAAGTGTCTGGTACCCTGCGGGCAGACGGGTGATAAAATCATCCGCACCGGCGAGTTTGGCGGCCTTGACGCATTCCTCATCCGTGGCATCCAGCTTTCCGTAACGGATGTTGTCCATCACTGTGCCGGTAAACAGGTTCGTATCCTGCAGGATGAGGCCGAGAGAATTGCGCAGATCGTTCTTTTTGATCTTGTTGATGTTGATATTGTCGTAACGGATCTTGCCGTCCTCAATATCATAGAAGCGGTTGATCAGGTTGGTGATGGTCGTCTTTCCCGCACCGGTCGCGCCCACAAAAGCGACCTTCTGTCCCGGGTGAGCGTACAGACTGATGTCATGCAGCACCGGCTTGCCCGGAACGTAGGCAAAGTCTACATCCACCATCACGATATCCCCCTTGAGCGGCGTGTAGGAAAGCGTCCCGTCATGGTGCGGGTGTTTCCAGGCCCATTGACCGGTGTGTTCGGTGGTTTCCGTCACGTTTCCATCCGCATCGATTTTCGCGTTGACCAGCGTCACATAACCCTCATCGGTTTCGGGTTTCTCATCGATCAGCTCGAAGATCCGTTCCGCACCGGCGATTGCCATGGCAACGGAGTTGATCTGCTGGGCGACCTGGTTCACGTTTCCGGTGAACTGCTTGGCCATATTCAGGAACGGGATCACGATATCGATGGAAAGAACGGTAATGCTTCCCTTGACCAGAGATGAGATGCCGATATTCGGCGTATGAGTCAGCAGCAGGACGCCGCCAACCACAGCAATGGTCACATAAAGCGTGTTGCCGATGTTGTTGATGATAGGTCCAAGAACGTTGGCATAGGCATGAGCACGAAAGGCGTCTTCAAACAATTCATCGTTGACCTGTTGAAAATCTTTCCGGCTCTGCGGTTCATGGTTGAAGACCTTGACGACCTTCTGCCCGGTCATCATTTCCTGAATAAAGCCTTCGGTTTTCCCCATGGACTTCTGCTGACGGATGAAATATTTTGCCGAACCGCTGCCGACTTTTTTGGAGATTTTCAGCATGGCGAAAACACCAAGCAGCACCACCAGCGTCATCCACAGGCTGTAATAAAGCATAATGCACATCACGCTGGTGAGCAGGATGCAGCAGCGCAGCACGGTCGGCAGGGCCTGCGAGACCATCTGCCGCAGTGTGTCGATATCATTGGTGTAGTGGCTCATGATATCGCCGTGCTTGTTGGTGTCGAAATAACGGATCGGCAGGTTCTGCATTTTCGTAAACATCTGCTGGCGAACTTTGTTCAAAAAGCCCTGTGTGATGACTGCCATCATCTGGGATTGGGTGAAACCCGCCAGCAGGGAGACCACATAAAAGGTTGCCAGGGTTGAAACCAGCGGAATGATGAGTTTTGAAGCACCGGCCCAGTCACCGCTCTCCACCCATTCTCCAATGATAGAATATATCTTTTGCTGGAAAATTGCGGGCAATGTGGCTGTGATCGCACCAATGACGATACATACTGCAACGATCGGTACAAGAACCGGGTATGCTTTGATCAGCATGCTGAGAAGACGTTTGATACTGTTGGGTTTGATACGCCTGTTTGTGTTCTTTTCCATCTTACGCCTCCGTTCCTTCTGTCAATTCGCCGCTCATGAATTCTGTTCCCCGGTCACTGACCACTGGTTCCTGCGTGCCGCTGTTATTTTGCTGCTCATAGGTCTCCCGATAGATCGGGCTGGAAACCATCAGCTCCTCATGGGTGCCGGTATTGACGATCTTTCCGTTATCCATAATAATGATCATGTCGGCGTCCTGTACAGATGCAATGCGCTGGGCAATGATGATCTTGGTGGTTTCCGGAAGGAATTCCCGGAAGCCTTTGCGGATCTGTGCGTCGGTGCGGGTGTCCACCGCACTGGTTGAGTCATCCAGGATCAGGATCTTCGGTTTTTTCAGCAGTGCCCGCGCGATGCAGAGCCGCTGTTTCTGTCCGCCGGAAACGTTGGTACCGCCCTGTTCAATAAAGCTGTCGTAGCCATCCGGGAAAGAGGAAATGAATTCATCTGCCTGAGCGAGCTTTGCCGCTTCGATGAGCTCCTCATCGGTGGCATTTTCATTGCCCCAGCGCAGGTTTTCCTTGATCGTTCCGGAGAACAGCTGGTTTTTCTGCAGCACCATGGCAACGGAATCACGCAGGGTTACCAGATCATAATTTTTAACATTGATCCCGCCAACGAGAACATTCCCTTCTGTGGCGTCATAAAGCCGCGGGATCATCTGAACCAGGGAAGTTTTACTGGACCCGGTGCCGCCGATGATTCCGACGGTCATTCCGGATTTTATGTGAAGATCAACATCGGAAAGGGCAAATTTCTGCGATTCTTCCGAGTATTTGAAGCTGACATTTTCAAAGTCAATGGAGCCATCCCGAACCGACATGACCGGGTTTTCCGGATTCGTCAGGTTGGATTTCTCCTGCAGCACCTCATCAATGCGGCGCATGGACTCCAATGAGATGGTGATAATTACATAGATCATGGAGATCATCTGCAGCGACATCAGCGTCTGGATACCATAGGTCAGCATGGCCGAGATCTGTCCCACATCCAGGTCCAACCCGCGGCTTTCGATGATCAGCTTGGAGCCGACTGTCAGGACGAAGACCATATTGAAGTACCAGCAGATCTGCATCAGCGGGTCATTGAGCGCGACGATGCGCTCGGCTTTGGTGAAATCACTGCAGATATCATCAGCCGCTCTGGCGAATTTCTTCTTTTCGTATTCTTCCCGAGAAAACCCCTTCACGACCCGCATACCCCGCACATTTTCCTCGACGGACTCATTGAGTTTGTCGTACTTGCGGAATACCCGGTGAAAAGCGGGCATGGCTTTGCGCGTGATGAGGATCAGGCCGAGAACCATCACCGGCAGCACGAACACAAAGGTCAAAGCGAGTCTGCCGCCCATGATGAAAGCCATGGTGACGGCGAACACCAGCATCAGCGGAGCACGGACCGCTGTGCGGATCACCATCATGAAGGATATCTGCACATTCGCGACGTCCGTTGTCAGGCGGGTGACCAGGGAGGAAGAGGAGAATTTATCGATATTGCGGAAGGAAAAGCCCTGAATCCGGTCAAACAAATCGGAACGCAGGTTCTTCGCGAACCCGGCAGAGGCTTTTGCGCTGGTATATCCGGCCAGGCCTCCGCAGGTCAGCGAAACAAGCGCCATCAGGACCAGGATGCCGCCGATCGTCAGCAGACGGCTGATCTCCAGGTCTCCCTTCATGCGGTTGACCAGTTCCGCGGTGATGAAGGGAATCAGGCACTCAATGAGCACCTCCCCGACCATCAGACAAAATGTCAGGATTGAAAGTTTTTTGTACTCCCGTACACACGAAAGCAATCGTCTTATCATATGACCCTATCCTTAATACCAATACATGAAATGAACATCGCTGATGCTGCAATTAACTTCGGCAGTTCGCGATGAGGCTTTTCAAAAGGCATGTTTTTATAAAAGTTCAGTCCCGGAGCGGAGCACATGGGGACTGGCATCTTGTGTCGTGAAGCCGACACGAGCGTGCCTGTCCCCATGTGCGTCTCTACTGGCTCTGAATAGATACAATAATGACACTTTGACATTTAATAATACCGAAAAATTTTGATTTTTGTCAGGATTCAGGGTGACAAATGTTACTATATTGTTTACTGCTGATACATGTTAAATGATCTTGTTATGACGCACATGGGGACAGGCACGCTTGTGTCGGCTGCGCGACAGCAAGATGCCAGTCCCCGATGTGCTCCGTGAACAATAACGTGCCAGTCCCCGATGTGCTCCGTGAACAATAACGACTCACTGGTTAATGTCTGTTACCACCGAACCGCTGACAAATGGTATATAATATCAGTATAAAGGAATGACATATGTCACTATTTGAACCGGTTTGGAAAACAAATAAGGAAGAGAAGCTGAACGAGGCGATGAGCGCGGTGCAGGCCATCGAAGACCCGAAAAAATTGCGGGATGTGGCCATGAATGCGCTGCTGCCTGAGGTTCGTCTGGAGGCTGTGAACCGGCTTGCGGATGAAAAACTGCTGCGCGAGGTCGTGGTTGGCGAAAACACCAATTTCGACGCACGCAAAGCCGCCGTTCAAAAGATCAACGATGAGAACGTCCTCGCGGAGATCGCTGAGCAGCGCTCGGCTTATCCCGCGGACGGAGAGGCCATCGCCAAACTGGAAAACCCTGAACTCCTTAAGAAAATCGCGATGAGTGAACACGGCTGGGAACAGTCAAAAGCCGTCTATAAAATCACCGATCAGGAGATTCTTAAAGAAATAGCGGAAAAAGGTGAAAAGGGAGACGCACGCCGCACCGCTATCCGCTGCATGACAGACCCGGAAGAGCTGCTGAACATTATGGAAGGAACTTCCGAACGCTTTATCATCACGGAAGCCTTCAAGCGCTTCGATGAACTGCTGCGGCAGCGGCCGAATGACGCAAAAACAGATGCCTGGCATGACCGCTACCTCGAAATCGTGGTAAAGGAAGAGCAAAAGGACGCGAAAGTGAACCTGGATTATTTCCAGCGTTATGACGAGCTGGGCCGCATCTATCATGAAGCTGTACGGGAAGATCTGCGCGCGGAGGCCTTTTCCCGTTCGATTGCCGGACGCATCTTTTCCCGGCACAATCTTAAAGAAGCCTGCAAACAGGCCTTCCGCAATAGTATCGCCATTGAAGACGGTGTCGAGAATCCCTGGAAACCGTTGTTGAAAAATCTGGAGACCCGCATTCTGAACAGTCACGACCCCGCCCTGCTGCTGGAATGCGTGAAAGACCCGGAAGCCGGTTGTGATTTTTCAGCGGAATGTATCAAAGAGCTTTTCGGGGAGCGCTTTCAGGATGAAGTCGGCGTCGACTATATTCAGGATGAGGCGGTTGCCGCTTTTATCGGGAACATTCAGCCTTACATCGCTATTCAAAACTATTACGATATGGACTATTGTCTCCGCAAACTTGCCGAAGCGGTCCCGCCGGAAAAGAGCGAAAATAAATGGTATCGGCGTTTCCTGCGCCGTGTCCAGTAGGTGCTAAAAAATCGGGATAAGGCGCAGCAGGCAGGGAATGGACGTGATCAGAAAGACGATCAGAACCTGACCCGGCCAGAGCGGCGTGATCAGCCATTCAACAAGAAACGGCAGAAAGATGATCAGTCCGGCATAGATCCCGGCAGCAAATACTGTCCCATAAATCTTGCCGAACGCAGTCCGCTGCGCCTCGGCTTTTTCGTACGGCTTGTCCAGCAGTTCCGTCAAAATCACTGTCAGGCTCAGACCCAATCCCCATCCATCCTGTAAAAAAACAGCCGCGGCAAGACCGAAGAAAAGAACCGCGGTCATTGCGATCTGTCTTGCAGTTTTCTTTAAGGTTCGGTAATAAAACCGGGTGAGAAGGAATGCGATCCCCAGTCCGCACACAAGACCGGTCAGGACATCAGCCACGCTTTGAAGTTCTGTCAGGATCCGCCATGCCGCGGTTACACAGACAGCGGCAGCGCATAGGAACCGGCACCATCGATGTTTGGAAGTCAGCACCAGTGAGCAGAAAACAGCGGCGCTGAGCATGGTATGCAGGCACGGCAGGGCATACCCACCCTCCGCCAGATATGGCGCTGTTTCCGCATGCAGCAGCCACGGACGAGGAACCTTAAAGAATTCCTTGAGCAGCAGACACAGACTGACCGCAGCGGAAAGGCTCAGCATCACCAGCTGTCCCCGCCGCCGCTTTCCAAGCATGAAAACGATCACGCAAATCAACCCCGCCGCTCCCGGCAGCGTGGCGTAATGTAAGATTTGCTGAAATATTTGAACCGCTTCCATTTAGTATCTCAAAAATTAATATCAGAATTCCGAATTATTATCCAAAAGTCGTCTCAGATCTTCAATGTCCGGAAGGGCTTTCTTCAATTCCTCAGACATATCCTTGGATGTTTTGTAGGTCGCCACACCCATTGGTTTTGTGAAATCCCGAATCACATAATCAACAAAGGATTTATTCATGTCCTTACAAAGGATGATACCAAGCGAAGGATTCTCATGTGGTTTTTTTACCGTTCGATCAAGAATAGAAAGATATGTATTCATCTGTCCAAGATAAATTGGTTTAAATTGTCCCGTTTTTAATTCTACTGCAACCATACAATTCAGCTCTCGATTAAAAAACAGTAAATCGATGAACATTTCCTCTTCTGCGTATTCGATTCGGTATTGATTACCCATAAAAATAAAATCCGTACCAAATCGAATTATAAAATCACGGATATTTCTAACTATTTCATTTTCTATTACACGTTCATCTATATCTTTTTCCGGTTCACCAATATTTTCAATATTGATAAAATCAAGAAGATAATTATCTTTAAATGACATTGTTGCTTTGATAACAAATTTTTCATCTGGAATTGACTGGTGAAAATTATTCGGTGCTGTTCCTCTATTCTGATAAAGATTTGATTTAATATAATCACGCAGTGTATATTTATTCCATGCATGAGCAGCGCATTCATGAATATAAAATAGACGTTCTTCCAGACTGCTGGTTTTTGTTAATATTTCAATATGGTGTGAAAATGATAAAGATAAAAAATCCTTCCAATCCAAAACGTCAGCCGTTGGCTGACGTATTTCAGACAATAACATTTTCCCATCTATTTCTAAATCGTCAGCCATTGGCTGACGATTTACAACCGGGAACCATTTTTCATAAAACAGCCGCATATATTTAATATTCGTTTCAGAAAATCCCCTCAATCCCGGAAGCTGTTGCTGCAATTTATTTGAAATATGCCGGATAGCATCTGTACCCCATGTACCTGTTCTGGTATTCAAAGAAACATATCTACCAATACCATAATAAAGCGAAAGTAATTCAGAATTTCCAGCTTGAGATGCTCGTAAACGGCTGTATTCAATGGCCTTTTTTATGGTTGCAGCTGCTTGTTCATATTTGGCAATTTCTTTCATAATATTTTTCTTCCTATACCAAGCTTCTTTGGTCCGGATTCAATAAAAACACTTTTCTTACTGATATGATTTCTATTCCGCTTCGATTTCCTTGATCGTGCACTGGTTTCCTTCGAGCAGCCAGGTTTCTCCGGAGCCGCAGTGGGGACAGGTGCGGCCGTATTGGACGGTGGGATAGGTTTTTTCACAAGAGGAACAATAGGTGACAGCGGGTATCGTGTCGAGGATGAGTTTGCAGCCGGTGAAGAGCGGGCCGCGTTTGGTGCACATGTAATCCCAGCAGTCCAGGATCTGTTCATGGATCACACCGGAGACCTCGCCGACTTCAAGCGTGACAGAACCGATGCGCGTCAGCTCATTTTCCGCCGCCACATCGGTCAGTGTTTTCATAACATGGGTTACAATTCCGAGTTCATGCATGGGTCACCCAGACCTTTGTTTCCTCCAGCAGCCAAGCCTCGAAGGCAGCCATGCCGCCGCCTTTTTTGGCAGAGACGGGGAAGATTTTGATGGTCGGGTTCAGTTTGCGCACCCGTTCGATGACTTTTCCCATATCAAAGTTGAAATAAGGCAGTGCGTCGGTTTTTGTGATCACGAGCGCATCGCTCTCACGGAACATCAGCGGGTATTTCAGCGGTTTGTCATCACCTTCGGGGACACTGAGGATCATGATGTTTTTGACCGCGCCGGTGTCATATTCCGCCGGACAAATCAGGTTCCCGACATTTTCCAGAAAGACAATATCGGTGGAGGTCAGGTCCATCGAAAGCAGCCCTTCGCGGGTCATCCCGGCGTCCATGTGACACATGCCATCGGTATGGACCTGAACAGCCTGAGCGCCCAGTGCTTCGATCCGCTCGGCATCTACCGCTGAAGCGATATCCGCCTCCATCACCGCGATATTGACTTTTTCTTTAAGGTCAGTGATCACACGGGAAAGCAGCGTGGTCTTGCCGCTGCCCGGCGCACTCATTAGATTAAAAAGAATTACAGACTTTTCTTTAAGATAAGTCCGTAATTCCTCAGCATCCAGGTCGTTGGATGCGGTAAATGTTTCTTTAAGCTCAAGTATTTTCATAGGGTTTCAGGATCAAGGAACAAGGAACAAGGAACAAGGAACAGGGGGAGGGGAATATGACCCTTCCACTTGTCCCTTGCTCCTTGTTCCTGACTATCAATGACAGCTGTAGTTCCACGCCAGCAGTTTTTCGCGCAGGTAAACGATCCAGTTTTCCACACCGGAACCGGTGAAGGCGGAAATCGGGATGATTTGTGCCTTCGGATTGAGCGGAGCGACGTTCTTCTGTAATTTCTGCAGGTCGAAGTCAAAAATTTCGTCCGTATCGATCTTGTTGACCAGAATGCAGTCCGTCACCTGGAACATCAGCGGGTATTTCAGCGGTTTATCGTCGCCTTCCGGAACAGAAAGGATCATGACCTTCAGGTCCGCACCAACGTCAAATTCCGCCGGACAGACCAGATTCCCGACATTTTCAAGAAATATCAGGTCATATTCATTCAGGTCCAGGGTCTGCAGCGCCTGCAGCGTCATCGACGCATCCATATGGCAGGACCCGCCGGTATGGATCTGCACAGCCTTCGCACCGTGAGCTTCGATCCGTTTGGCATCCACATCGGCATCGACATCAGCTTCCAGGACAGCGATCTTATATGCGCCTTTCAGCCCGTCAATGGTCTGCTCCAGGAGAGAAGTCTTTCCGGCACCCGGAGAAGCCATCAGGTTGATCAACCGTGTATGAGTATTCCGCAATAATTTTCGAACATCGGCTGCGAACTTATCATTCTCAGCCTCAATACCTGCTTTCACTTCAATGATATCTGACATAATTCCTCGTGTTCAGTGGCCACTGGCCACTAATTCCCTTTTATCTTCCGGATCAGGATCTTTCCGGCGCGTTTGAGAGCGTAGGCTCCAACACCCTTTAATTTATCCTCCGCCCGGCACATATTGCTGGCAGCGGGCATATCACGGCGCAGATGGATGGCGTCGAAATTGCATTTCGTCGTGCACAGGCCGCAGCCGATGCAGCGGTTGGTATCGACCGTTGTCGCGCCGCAGCCCAGACAGCGGGCAGCTTCCTTCTTGACCTGTTCCTCTGTCAGGCACAGGCGCAGATCATCGAATGTCTTCGCCGCGACACCGGCCTTCTTTCCGGGTATCTGGCGCTGGGCATTGTCAAAGCTTTCCAGTTTGGTCTGATCTTCAATGTTATTTTTGTCAAGTTCAATGAACTCACGGCGGTCACGGGCAAGGTCCAGACGGTTGCCCGGATGGACGAAGCGGTTCAGCGAAACAGCTCCTTCCCGTCCGCCGGCAATAGCATCAATGGCAAAGCGGGCGCCGGTAAAGACGTCGCCGCCAACGAAAATATCCGGTTCAGCAGTCTGCAGGGTCAGCGCATCGGCCTTCGCGGTGCCGTTGCGGTTGAGTTCCACCTTCGTCCCCTTCAGCAGGTCACCCCAGATCACGGACTGACCGATGGAAAGGAGCAGATTGTCACAGGGAACCGTTATCGTATCATTCTCATCATACTGTGGGCTGAAACGATGATCGGCATCATAAACGGATGTGCACTTCTTAAAGACAACGCCCGTTACTTTTCCGTCTTTGGTCAGGACTTCCTTCGGGCCCCAGCCGTTCATCAGTTCGATACCGTCTTCCAAAGCCTCAGCGACTTCATCCTTCGCGGCGGGCATTTCATCACGCTGTTCCAGACAGAGCATCGTGACTTTGTCGGAACCGGCACGCAGCGCGGAACCGGCCACATCGATAGCGACGTTGCCGCCGCCGACCACAACGGTCTGTCCATTCAAACGAACGGAATGATCCTGATTGATGCGGCGCAGGAAATCCACACCGGTCTCAACACCCTGAGCGTCTTCACCCGGCACACCGGCAAGCCGTCCGCCCTGCATCCCGATGGCGACAAAGAAGCCCTTGTAGCCCTGTTCACGCAGCTGCTGGATCGTGACGTCTTTCCCGACTTCCACACCGCACTTGAACTCAACGCCCATCTGACGGATCACGTCGATCTCAGCATCGAGAATGTCTTTTTCCAGACGGTAGCTCGGGATACCGTTAATGAGCATCCCGCCGGGTTTTTGTTCTTTTTCAAAAATAGTCACCGGGTAGCCGTCCTGCCGCAGGAAATAAGCCGCGGAAAGGCCGGCGGGACCGGAACCGATAACAGCGATTTTATATTCATCACCCCACATACCGCCGTCATGCTTTTCGCAAAGCGGCACATAGCGTTTGTCCTTCTTGAGTTCAAGAGAAGCGATGAACTTTTTGATCTCGTCGATCGCCAGAGGCTGGTCGATGGTGCCGCGGGTGCAAGCGTCCTCGCAGCGGCGGTTGCAGACCGCGCCGCAGATCATCGGGAGCGGATTGTCCTGTTTGATGAGTTTCAGCGCATCATCATAACGGCCTTCCGCAGCCATCTTGATATACCCCTGCACGGAAAGATGAACCGGGCAGGCGGTCTTGCAGGGCGCGGTGCCGGTATCGTAGCAATTGATCTTCGCGTCGTCGCGATAGTTGTAGTTATATCTGTGCGGACCCCACGGCACGTCATCCGGGAGCTGGGTCTTCGGATAGGTCACCGCGCTCCCGTCCTTGCGGCAGAGCTTCTGCCCCAATTTTGCCGCGCCGACCGGACAGACTTCCACGCATTTGCCGCAGGCCACGCATTTGTCTTTGTCAACGTGAGCGCGGTAGGCGGAAGCGGACATGTTCGGCGTGTTGAAAAGCTGGGAAGTGCGGAGGGCATTGCAGACGCCCGGTGCGCAGTTGCAGATGGCGACGATCTTGTTTTCGCCGTCGATATTGGTGATCTGGTGCACATAACCGTGACGTTCCGCCCGTTCCAGGATCTCCAGGACTTCTTCTTTGGTGACATAATGCCCGATCCCACGGTCATTCATGTATTCAGCCATGTCACCGACACCGATGCAGTAATCCCCGCGGATCTCACCGGAACCTTCACCGCGCATCATCTGCTGCTTGCGGCAGGAGCATTCGTGAACACCGTATTTGTCATACATGTCCAGCCAGCGGGAGATGTGTTCCACCGGGACGGATTTGTTTTCCATTTGAATAGCTTTTTCCACCGGGATGACGTGCATACCGATGCCGGAGCCTCCCGGAGGTACCATTTCTGTGATGCCGATCAGCGGGAGCTGGGTCATGAGGTTGAAGAAGGTTGCCAGCTGCGGAAATTCGTCGGTCAGCTTGTCCTGCATCATCATGAACTCAGCGCTGCCGGGGACGAAGAGCGGCACTTCATACTGCAAATGCTTGTCCGGAGTCTTGGCGCGGTTCTGTTCGATGATGCCGATCCAGCGCAGATGCTCGATGGTCTTCTGCGTTTCCTCCATGGAGAGGTTGTTCATCTGTGCCAGTTCGGGGACGGAGTAAGGGACACGGGTCTTTTTGAAGCTCAAAAGGAATTTGACCTCGGCTTTGGTGAGGATCATGTCCAGCATCCAGTATTCCGGATCGCGGTTGTTGATCTTTTTCAGGAGCTTCTTGACAGCGCGATTCGTGATCATTTCAGCCAGTGCTTTGACCAGCTGTTCCTTTTCAGGGTCTTCGGCAACATAGTTCGGGTCCTGCCAATAATCCCATTCATTGATCATCGGATCCCCGATTTTCCATTCCGCGAGGCTCTTTCCCATTTTCTTCTCCTTCACCGGGCGTTTTTTAGTTACTTACCGGGGACTGTCTCTTTATGAGACTGTTCCCACATAACGTTGAATCACAGGGACAATCCCATAAAGGGACAGTCCCGAAGCGGTTTTTATTCCATGAAAACAAACGGAACAATTCCATTCCGCTTCGCTCTATTATTGTACCGCATACCTGAGGAAAAAAAGCGTTTTTGTTCGTTATCATTTTTACTGTCAAATGTCATATTAGTTACTGTTCATGAGCCATCGGGGTCTGCCTTGCTGCTGCGGTGCAGCCCGCACAGTAAGACTGCCCCCTGCGTGCGATTTATGAACAATTAGCTATGTTTATATGTTTTATCTTGGAAAAAATAGTCTCATTTCGACTATAATTGAATTGTGTTTATTATTCTTATTGGGAACCAATTATATTTGATCGATCATTGGGATAAATTCGGACGTATCGAGTTGATCCGCCAAATGCGGGAACCGGATCACAAAGAGCATTTCTATCGCCTGGATATGGCTAAACTCAATGTAGGAAACCTTGTTCGCGGAATCAAAACGAATGAGGAACTTGATCAGATTTTTGACAATTACGCGGGAAGATTATAACCTGTGTTTTCGATTTTTATATATTAGCGAGATGAAACAAACCTGATATAGTTTTCTGAGGATGGATGGAAATGGATAATACAAAAAAAATCTTACTGGGTGTCTGTGATATCGGGAATGGGCATACCAACAGGCAAAAATGCATCATAAAGGAATTGCTGAAGTGCAATGTTGAGCTGGTTCTTGCCCTGACTGAAAACAGCACCAAAAATTTTGATTCTGAGTTTCCTGAAATAAAAAAATTATTGATCCATATCCCATGGGTAACCTGCAATAATGCAGGCGTTGACTTTCAAGATACTTTAGAAAAATATCGCGGAAGGAAAAAGGATCAGTTTGAATCCTTTTTGGAATTTGCGGTCCAGGCTCGGCATTGTTTTGATGGTGAACCGCCGGATCTGATAATGACTGACTATGAACCCAATGTAGCGCAATTTGCGTATGCGATGAATATTCCTCTGATCTGTATGGATCAGCATTCCAAGTTTTTATTTTTAAACAGTGAGGATATAAACGGGTTCACGGTAAATGAAGGAGCAGCACGACTGAGATATTTTTTTCCTAAAACAAATCATCGGTTTATTTCAACTTTCAACCCGATTGACATCGGAGACCAGGAAGACGTTACCGTTCTTCCTCCGATCATCAGGAAATTGACAAAAAGTGAAATCGATCATTCAAAAATAGTCATCTATTTCTCACCATATACGAATGATATGAATCAATTTGAACGAGTTCTGCAGATGCTGACGGATCGAAGCGATTATCATTTTGTTATTTATTCAGATTTAGAATTCAGAGGCTATGAAAAATATCCGCAGTTTGTCTTTAAGAAAATAGGCGGAGAGTTCACAGAGGATATTTCAAATTGCAGCTGTATAATCTCTTCAGCTGGACATCAATTGATCAGTGAGGCCATCAGTTTGGATACCCCTGTTTTGATTTATAGTTTTTCTACCTATGACCAGAATTACTGTGCAAAAATGGTGGAAGAATACAAATTAGGGAAAGTGATAAAACGATTTGAGAAAAAGGAATTTGATGATTTCCTGAGCGATGTGCCGTTATACCGCAGGAATATGGCTGAATTCAGAAAAGAGTATTGGACCGCTTCGTGGAATGATATTATGCTGGATGTTTTACGTGAAAAATTTGGAATTGTGGGACAATAGAGTGTATAGAGAGGAAAGGAAGCACATGGAATATTGCTTATTTCGACATGGACAAACGAACTGGAATGTGAATGGCATTATCAAAAGCCACATGGATGATTCCGGTACATATTTTACGGAAGCCGGACAAGAGCAGATAAAGTACATAACGGAGTTATTAAAAAATACCGGTATTCAGGCAGTATTTGCTTCTGATCTTTACCGAACTACCGAAACTGCAAATTATATCAATGCGTATCTGAAAGTACCGGTGTTTTTTTCTGAGCGCCTCCGGGGAATGGACATGGGTGCGTTTCTTGGAAAACCCATAGAAGAGTTTCTGCAGCATGAGGAAGTCAGGAAGGCTTTTGTTGACTACGATTCTCCAATTCCCGGTGGAGAAAGCATCAATCAGCTGGTAGAAAGGTTATGCGGTGCTTTGAAGGGTATTCGTGACAATTATTCTTATACCAGAGTTCTTGTGATTACCCATGGCGCTGCTATCAGCAATATTGTGGCTTACGTGAATCACACACCTTACCGGGAATTCGATTACTGTTATCTGAAGCTCGAAGAAGATACCTTTTCCGTAGTGGAAACCGGACGGTATGATGAATTGCTGGCAGGACAAGGTCCTTCATAATAGCCGGGTACCGGAGGAGTGTGCTGACGGTATTTCCAAGGTTTCGTACAAAGGCTTCGGCTGATTACAAACGGTCTTTGTATCCAAATGAAACCATCATGGGACGGTTACATTGTAACCGTCCCAGAGATTTCTGCTGTCAGATGTGGTCAGGATTTCTTTTTATTCCACAGCTTCACCAGGTCATCCTGGGCGATCTGGTCTTCTGTCATCACCTGCTTGACGAGAACTTTCAGCAGATTTTGAAATTTTTTAGCAGAGGACCCATCGCTGGTGATGTGCAGGAAAATATTTTTCATTTGTTCCTGAAGATCCTCATCAATATCCTTTTTTTCTTCATCAAAAACCACAGAAATCCAATTTGAATAGATCGTGTCTTGAATATCTCTTGACAGGCTGTCCACATTCACTTCCATCCCGTTCTTTTTTTCCTGTGATTTTTTCTGTCCCCGCACAAGAGTGAGCATCTTATCTTTATTATTCGAAAGAGCATTGGACATATCTTCATCCAGCCATTTGATCAGGTTCCCCTCTTGTTTGTTTTGTTCGTCCTGATTTATATACGTTTTGAAACGCTGCAAGACTCCGCCGAATATCTTTTTCAATATCAATGCAAGATAAATTTTTCCCGAAGATGTTTCCAACAAGCGTCCAGTCGCCTGTTTGTCGTTTTCGCGGTCAAGCTGCATAAACGCATAATCGACATCCTGCTGATTATAAGTATCCTTTTCCAGCATATAGCGGTGAGATTTTACAAACTCCATTGCGAGTCCATTGATCCGCTTTGCCCTTTCCCATTCTTTTTTGTCTATGGGATGTAAAGACCACTTATAGCCGTTGTCGTTCATCTTTTTCAGCTCCGCAAAGCGATGAGCAGCCGGGACCGCTTTATCCGGTGTTTTGTAAATCTGCAGATAAGCTTCATAAAAACTGGGAGTCAATTCTTCTTCTTTTCCTCCCGCCTGAATTTTTTGGGGTTGATTCATCATCTGTGTCAAAGGACCAAGATCCTCGTCGGGATCTCTTTCTTCAAAGGATTCTGAATACTCATTATCCAGTGTTGTGATACCGACATTCAAAAGTGAGATCAATTTCATTACAGGTTCGTGCAGCCTTTTGTCCCCTTTGAAATAGCGGAAATAAAGATTGTTCAGATCGCTGATATTTGCGGACAGCTTCTGACGGGCGGTTTGGAGTGTTTTGATCGGCGGGTATTTTTCTCCATCCTGGACCTTCTCAACCGGGGAAAGCGCATCGCCGTATTTTGAGAAAGAACTGATTAATTTTTTCAGTTCAGGCGGGAGCTCTTTGACAGGATCCCTGACTCCCTTTAATATCTGATAGAGAATGATTTTTCGGAGATCGTCTGCGTGCTGGTGTATCTCTTCCCTGATCGTTTGTATATTTTGCGACGTGATACTTGCGACATCTTTAACGGGTTGGATATTTCCCATGTAACTATAGGAACCGATCTCTCCGGTGGTTTCTCTGCGCAGATGCTCTCCGGTGGACGCAGGTGAATACGTTTCTTTTATCTCAGCAGGTCCGTTTTTTATCGAATTTTTAAAAATTTCGAAATCCTGCTCTGTCGCACGCTTATTGCCAAATTTTGCATAAGATTTATCTTCCTGCTGACTGAGTGACAGTAAATTCTCTTCTATGCCATTCAGGTTATGTTCTCCCGAAATTTCCGCGCCTATCCTGCCTAAATTCGCCATGTCGGAAAACGCGACTTCATCTTTTTCAAACAGTTTATCGCTAACCGGCAGATGCGCGATCTCAGCCATATCTTTGACAAAGGTCGTACAGTTGCGGGTATAATAGCCATACCCACCGTCCGCATACGTTTCGGATGCTTTGAGAATGGCATTGACCTGTTTGGCTGTAGCAGGGTATCGGCGGCTCACGGTATACTTTTGTCCGGCATCATCCACCAATTGTCCCGGAATTATGGCATCCTGTGAAAGCATACCTAATGTATTGGCTACTTTTGCTCCTCCCACTACCGGATAAAACCCATACTGAAGCTTATAGCGTTCATACCGCTTTGAGATTTGGCTGAAGCGGCTGTATTCAATGCCGATCATGCTATGCCCCATTTCCACTCCTGCCATGGTTTGGGATGAATTATTTTTTGGCTGGTCAATGTAGATCGAAATCGTCGGCGGCAGCGGCTTCTCTTCTTCACCCTCTCCCTCTGATGCTTTATCCGCGGTCAATTTGGACCAAACCGTCGGGACGCGGCGGAAATCCGCCAGAATATCCTCACCGGAAGTGGCATTTGGGTCAAATTTCGCACCCTCCCAACCGGGAATGGCAGAATGATCCCGTCTGTCCTGAATTTTTGTTTTCTCATTCGCATTCAGCTTCCTTTTTTTCTTACCCGCGGCGTAGCGTCTTATCGCGCTGATGCTTTTTTTGATGCCGAATGCTGAGGACAGAAAATCAAAAACACCGCCGAAGATGTGGGCCAGTTTGTTCTTGAATTTGGCAAACCCGCTGGTGTTTTTCACGTCTTCCATTTTCTGCGGAGTGAAATTCCAGCCTTTCACCGGGTACATGTCGGCATTTATTTCTTCATGGTCGAGGGAATGCTTGATCTTTTTTTTCTTTGGGTCGGGAGGAATGAGCATGTCATCCTCATCCAGGGTCTTGGGACTATTTTCCACATAACTTACATTCTGCAAGTCACTCGCATCCATTTCTACGGCCATGTCATCAGGAGGCAGGATGTTCTCAGGAGCATCGATATACGATTTATCCCGTTGTTTTGGATCATCTGGGTCTTTGTAGAGTAACTGCTTTTGCTTTGGAGGCTCAGATGCTTGCGGAAGCGCCTGGTTCCGAGCTTCAGCCTTATTAGGGAGCACAATATCTTTGATTTCCCCGTTTGACCTTTTCGGATCGGTCAGTGCATCCACCAGCAGGCTGGTTCCTTTGCCGGCTCCCCCATTGTTCCCACCATCATCCCCGGAAAGAAGCTGAAGCACCGCCTCATTCCCAATCTGCGGACCGAGCTGCGCGGTTTTTTCCTGGAGTTTCTTCTCTTCTTCAACCTGCTTATCGGGTGCTATTTGCTGCTGTTTTGGGTTAGAACTGCCGATTTTTCTATACATTGCCGATTTCCCTCAGAAAAACGAATTAGCTAAACTAATTACACAAATGGAGGCGGTTCGCCGGTGCTCCATTCTGATCAATTCCCATTTTAATAAATTGTAATTTATTACGAATAATATGACAAACAAAAAAATGTTAGCAATGCATAAAATTTAACTTGATAGTTACTGTTCACGGAGCAGCCAGAATACTGAGGAATTATCTCGTGTGACCCGATAGGGTCACGGGGACGTTTCCTGCATGTCCCGCAGCGAAGCAAGGG
>CADATZ010000010.1 GCA_902791025.1 uncultured Chloroflexota bacterium
CTATAAGGCTTCGTTCAAGGATGTGATCAATATCTACGTGACCTGGAATGATGGGAGAACTTCGGAACCGGAGCGGATCAAGGTCTATGCCCTGCCGGAAGATGAGATCGGTGCGTACCGATTGCATAAGGACGGGACGAAAGAATATCTGCTGTTTCATACCTATGATATCTGCATGCGGTGGCTGGGCAGTGATGAGCTCTGCCGTGGGTACGAGCGCTGCTTCCATAAGGAAAGCCCCTATGAGAACCCATTCGTCACCGCCACCGGCGTGATCGGGGAGATCGTGAATTAGGGGGAATCAGGGGTCAGGGGCCAGGATTCAGGGGCCAGGATTCAGGATTCAGGGGTCTGAGATAAGAGTTCAGAGTTAAGAGTTAAGAAAAGGATTCCCGCTTCGCGGGCATTCCTATTAAAAAAAGCATCGGCCGACGCACCGGGCCATTTTCCCGTTGCGGCGCAGCCCGAAGCACATGGGGTCTGGCAACTTGTGCGGCGCAGCCCGCACAAGCGTGCCTGCGAAAGATCCTGCTCCGTAAGGTACGAGCTGCGCTCGATTTAGATGCGGAGCAGGAGCTGCGCCCCCATGTGCGGCAATGACACGGGGCGACCACCGTGCCGGGGATTTGGTTCGGTGAAGTCTGGCGAAGCTTCTGCTTCGAATCGAATCGAGCGAAGCACAAGCGTGCCTGCGAAAGCTCCTGCTCCGTAAGCTACGAGCTGCGCTCGATTTAGATGCGGAGCAGGAGCTGCGCCCCCATGTGCGGCAATGAGCATGGGGCGACCACCGTGCCGGGGATTTGGTGCAAAAACACGCGAAGACATTCCTCCTGTGCCTCTGGGATGTCAGGGATCCGGGATGGGTGTTGGTCAGAAATAATGTCAGGACTCCGCGACACTCATGGCACAGGAGCGCTGCCTTCGGGTGCGGGGTACCTTTTGTACAATTGTCATATTTTTCGGGTGATTTTTGTTTGAGCGGTTGACATTATTTGAAAAAAAACTATAATCTTAGTCAACTTTTATTTTAGTGTAGTAAAGTCATAAAGGAAAACGGATGGGGACGAATTCCAATCAGCAATATTCATGGAAAGCCGAAAATAATGCTCCGGCATTTTGCGCCATGTCTGCTGATACCTCTCCTGAATTTTATGCGGCCATCATTCCTTTGATGGCTGTTATTTTTATTGCCGCTGTCCGCAATCCTCTGGTTATAGATGGCCTCATTTCCATTATTTTGGGCGTAATTATTCTCATGGTACGAGGCAAAATCAAACCTGTGAGCAGAACACGATAAGAAGGTAATCAAACGGGGCTCTGCTTGAAAAACGGAGCCCTTTTCATTAGGGAATAGGAAATAGGATATAGGATCTTAAACGAGTTTATAAACGGCAGGATTGAAATGAGACTGCTGAGATTATAAAAGGAGTTTTTATAATGAATAAGAAACTTTACTCTGTTGTTTTGGCTGTCCTGATGATGGCTGTCTGCGTTTCCGGTGTTTTTGCACAGGATGCAATCAAAATCGGTGGTACCGGCCCTCTGACCGGCGGCGCTGCTATTTACGGTAACGCTGTTGCTAACGCTGCCCAGATCGCTGTTGATGAAATCAACGAACTTGGCGGTCTGCAGTTCGAACTTCGCTATGAAGACGATGCCCACGATGCTGAAAAGGCTGTCAACGCTTTCAACGCTCTGCTCGACTGGGGTATGCAGATCTCCATGAGCTCCGTCACCTCCAAGCCGGCAGAAGCCACCTCCGAACTGAACATGGAAGAACGCGTTTTCGGTATGACCCCGTCCGCTTCCTCCACTGCTGTCATTGAAGGCAAAGACAACGTCCTGCAGATGTGCTTCACCGACCCGAACCAGGGTTCCGCTTCCGCTGCCTACATCTCCAACAATGATTTGGCTGATAAGGTTGCCGTGATCTGGAAGAACGACGATGTTTATTCCAAGGGTGTCTATGACACCTTCATGGAAGAAGCTGAAGAACTGGGTCTGGAAGTCGTTTCCGACACCACCTTCTCCGATGGCAACGACACTGACTTCTCTGTCCAGATCGCTGACGCCCAGGAAAAGGGTGCCGAACTGGTCTTCCTGCCGATGTACTACACTCCTGCTTCCCTGATTCTTGCTCAGGCTGACGCTGCCGGTTATGATCCGATCTTCTTCGGTGTTGACGGTATGGACGGTATCCTGACCATGGAAGGCTTCGATGCTTCCCTCGCTGAAGGCGTCATCCTGCTGACCCCGTTCAACGCTGACTCTGAAGACGAAAAGACCGCTGCTTTTGTTGCTAAATATCAGGAACTTTACGGCGAAACTCCAAACCAGTTCGCTGCTGACGGTTACGATGTCGTCTGGGCACTGGCCGAAGCCTGCGAAGAAGCCGGCGTTACTGCTGATATGAGCGCTGAAGAAATCAACGACGCCCTGATCGAAGTCTTCAAAACCTTCACCTTTGATGGTATCACCGGTGAAAACATGACCTGGGACGAAGGTGCAGTGAACAAGGACCCGAAGGGTATGATCATTCAGGACGGCGCTTACGTCGGTCTTGACTAATCTGTAAGAGTATAACCGGAGTAAGATGGGGATAATCTCCCCTCTTTTCCGGTTTTTAAAGACGCACATGGGGACAGGCACGCCCGTGCCGGCTTCGCGTCACAGGCTGCCAGTCCCCAAGTGCTCCGTGTTGAATCGTGTTGTAAGAAATAAGAAATAAGAAATATTTGCCTTGATCCAGATACAAAATTTCTTACTTCTTACTTCTTACTTCTTACTTCTTACTTTGAATGGGAGGTGTAAAATATGCGGTTTTTAAGTTTTCTGATCAGCGGCCTGAGCCTTGGCAGCATCTACGCAATCATCGCGCTGGGCTATACCATGGTGTACGGGATCGCCAAAATGCTGAACTTCGCTCATGGTGACGTGATCATGGTGGGAAGTTATATTTGTTTCTTCGCGATGATGCGTTACAATCTGCCGCCTGTTGTAGGTGTGATCCTGGCAGTGATCGTTTGTACGATTCTCGGTATGGTCATTGAGCGGGCAGCTTACAAGCCGCTGCGGCAGGCTCCCTCTCTGGCAGTGCTGATCACCGCGATCGGCGTCAGTTACTTCCTTCAGAATGGTGCGCTGCTGCTGTGGACCTCCTCACCGAAGGTGTTCCCGTCCATTATCGGCAACGGGAAGATCCAGCTGGGTGAACTGACGATTTCCCATGTCACACTGCTTACCGTTGCGGTCTGTCTGGTGATCATGGCGGTTTTGACCTGGTTTACCGGCCGCACAAAAATGGGCAAGGCTATGCGAGCCTGCTCGGAAGACAAAGGCGCAGCTCAGTTGATGGGTATTGACGTCAATGGAACAATTTCCATGACCTTTGCTATCGGTTCCGGTTTGGCGGCGATTGCCGGTGTGCTGCTCTGCTCCGCATATCCGACGCTGGTTCCGACCACCGGTTCCATGCCGGGTATCAAGGCCTTCACCGCCGCGGTTTTCGGCGGCATCGGTTCCATCCCCGGCGCTTTCCTCGGCGGGCTGCTGCTGGGTGTGATCGAGACCTTCGCGAAGGCTTACATCTCCACACAGCTTTCTGACGCGGTCGTTTTCTCCGTGCTGATCATCGTCCTGTTGGTCCGTCCTGCCGGTTTGCTCGGCAAGGTCATCAACGAAAAGGTATAAGGAGGAAGGGATGAAACGGAAAAACACCAACAAATACGTCTCTTTCGCGCTGGTCATCGCGGCTTATGCCATCATGATGATCCTGACTGCCAGCGGGAAGATCACCCGTTCCATGCAGGGGATGCTTGTTCCGATCTGCGCTTATATTGTTATGGCGATTTCCCTGAACCTGACGGTCGGGATCCTTGGTGAACTGAGCCTTGGTCATGCCGGGTTCATGAGCATGGGCGCTTTCACCGGAACCTGTGCGGCTCTGATGATGACGGAAAGCGTTCCGGATGAAGGGCTGCGGCTGGGCATTTCCATGGTTATCGGTGCCATTTTTGGCGGTATTGCCGGTTTCCTGATCGGGATCCCGGTGCTGCGTCTGAAGGGTGACTACCTCGCCATCGTAACGCTGGCCTTCGGTGAGATCATCAAATCTATCTTTAACAATCTCTACGTTGGCTTCGACAAATACGGCTTAAATTTTCAGCTCCTTTCAGAAAAGGGCATCAAGCTGGAGGAAGGCGGACGCATGCTGATCCAGGGTGCGATGGGAATTTCCAAGATCAAGAAGATCTCCACCTTTACCGCGGGGTTCATCCTGATCATCCTCACGCTTTTCATCGTCTATCACCTGGTTGAGTCCCGTTACGGACGCGCGATCATGGCTATCCGCGACAACCGCATTGCGGCTGAATCTGTCGGTGTGGACGTGACCAAATACAAGATGACCGCTTTCGTGATCTCTGCGGCTCTTGCCGGTGCTGCCGGTACACTTTTCGCGATGAATTATTCGACGATCACGGCTAATAAATTTGACTTCAACACCTCGATCCTGATCCTGGTTCTCGTGGTGCTCGGCGGACTGGGCAACATCACCGGTTCTATCATTTCCGCAACACTGCTGACGATTCTGCCGGAAGCACTGCGCGGATTCGCGACCTATCGTATGCTGGTTTACGCGATCGTCCTGATCGTTGTCATGCTTTTCACTAACGCGTCAGGGACGAAGATGCTGATCAGCAACATTAAGGCCAAGCTTGGCGGAAACAAAGAAGAGGAGGAACAGTAATATGGCTTACAAATCAGAGGGAAGCAATCTTGTACCGGTTCCTTCAAACGCGGTCATTCCGGAGCGTGACATCAATGATATGCCCGCGCTGGAATGTAAGAACCTGGGGATCACGTTCGGCGGTCTGCATGCGGTGGAAAACTTCAACCTTACCATTGGCCGCACCGAAATCGCCGGTTTGATCGGTCCGAACGGTGCGGGAAAGACGACTGTTTTCAACCTGCTGACAAACGTATATCAGCCTACAACCGGGACGATCCTGCTGAACGGGATGGATACCCATGGCATGTCCACCGCACAGGTCAGCAAGGCCGGAATTGGCCGTACTTTCCAGAATATCCGCCTTTTCAATAACCTGACGGTGGAAGAAAACATCATGGTCGCCATGGATAAATCCATAAAGTGCGGTTTGTTTGCCGGACTGCTGCGTTTGCCTTCTTATTTCCGGGAGGAAAAGAAAGCACATAAGCGGGCACTGGAATTGCTCCATATTTTTGATATGGAAAACGTGGCAAATCATCGAGCCGGTTCTCTGCCGTATGGTGCGCAGCGCCGTGTGGAGATCGTACGCGCTTTGGCTACAGACCCGAAGGTGCTGCTGCTGGATGAACCGGCAGCGGGTATGAACCCTTCGGAAACCGCTGACCTGATGGCGAACATCCGCAAGATCCGCGATACCTTCCAGATCGCGGTGGTTTTGATTGAACATGACATGAACCTGGTCATGAATGTCTGTGAAGGGTTGTGCGTGCTGAACTTTGGCCGCATTATCGCCAAGGGCAGCCCGGCTGAGATCCAGAAGAACCCGACCGTTATTGAGGCGTACCTCGGGAAATCCCACAGCACAAAAGCTCATGAGGCGGTTAATGAGGTCGTGGAAGAGAATTCAGACACCGGGTCCGATAATAAATAACGCAGGGGAGGAAAGAGAAAATGAGCACGATCCTGAAGGTCGATGATATCAATGTTTATTACGGCTCCATTCATGCCATTAAAGGAATTTCCTTCCATGTGGAAGAAGGTGAGATCGTCACGCTGATCGGCGCCAACGGTGCGGGGAAATCCACCACGCTGAACACCATCTCGGGATTGCTGCGCAGCAGGACAGGCTCCATCACCCTGAACGGGCAGCCTATCGACCACATCCCACCGCACAAGGTGGTGGAACACGGTCTGGCGATGTGTCCGGAAGGACGCCGCATTTTCCTGCAGATGACGGTAGAAGAGAACCTGGAAATGGGTGCCTTTACAGTGAAGAATATCAATATGGATGCGGAAAAGGAACGGGTCTTTGAACTCTTCCCGCGGCTGAAGGAACGCCGCACACAGATCGGCGGAACGCTTTCCGGCGGTGAACAGCAGATGCTTGCCATGGGACGTGCGCTGATGTCCAAACCGCACCTGATGATGATGGATGAACCGTCCATGGGCCTGGCACCGATCCTGGTGGAGCAGATTTTCGATATAATCAAGAACCTGCACAAGGAAGGCACGACCATCCTGCTGGTGGAACAGAACGCGCAGGCAGCGCTTTCCATCGCTGACCGCGGGTATGTTCTTGAGACCGGCAAGATCGTTGCCGAAGGTACGGGGGCTGAGCTGCTGGCCAGCCCGGTTATCAAACGTGCCTACCTCGGCGGTGAACGTGAAGAGGAACCGGAAAAGGAAGGGGCTTATTACTTCTAACGAATAAATAATTTAGGTATCAGACTTTAGACCTTAGTATGAAAAAAGGAAGGCGCTTGCGTCTTCCTTTTTCATATCGTTTTCCTATGCCAAAGACTGGAGTGCCAGGCGGAGCTTTTCTTCCACATCGTCAGGGGTGTTTTTCGGCAGGGATTGGACTGCTGTCTGAGCCTGAACGATAGAGTAGCCGAGTGCGGTGAGGGCTTCAACGACTTCGTAGTCGGAATTGTGCAGGTCGGCAATGCCGCCTCCGGCGGGCTCTGTGATCTTTCCTTGAAGGTGGAGAACAACCTTCTGAGCGGTCTTTTTGCCCAGTCCCGGAATGCGGGCAAGGAAGTCCGGCTGTTCCTGGACAACCGCCCGGCGGATGGCGTCGGTTGTGGTGTTGGAGAGGATGGAAAGCGCCAGTTTGGGTCCGACACCGCTGACGCCCAGAAGAAGTGTGAACATGTTTAATTCATCTTCATTTTTGAAGCCATACAGCGCCAGCAGGTCTTCTTTGACGATCAGGTGTGTGCGCAGGGCGATGGGTTTTCCTGCTTCAATTTCGTTCAGCAGCGGCTGCGGTGTGAAGACCTTCAGCCCCAATCCGCCAACCATCACGACAACACCGTCACTTTCAACTTCAGCAGCAATTCCTTCAATTCTTGAAATCATAAAAACCTCCGGTCCTCGAGCCTTTCTTTTCGACCATTACAAAATCCATTTGTCAGCAAGGGTTGGCTGCGCGTATCCCCAATCCTCGGGAACAGCGGAATTCACCAGCGTAAAGCCGTTTTTTATCAGCACATGAGCAGAAGCTCTGTTTTCAATCATGGTCGATGCAGTAATGATCTCCACATCTGTACTGTTCAGCAGGTAATCCATCATCAACCATCCTGCCTGTGTGGCAATACCTTTCTTCCAGTAAGATTCGCGCAGCCTGTAACCAACGCAGACTTTGTGGAGTGACTCCTTATAACCATAAAACTCAGCCAGTCCACAGAACTGATGATCATCGATGGAATGGATACCAAGAATCAGATTTTGCTTTGTTTCGAATATCTCGCCGTAAACATCCCGAATCATCTGATGCATATCTGTATACTGCCGTTCAAACAGAAAGGTTGGTTCGTAACGGTAAATGCGCTTGTTCTGACTCATCTCTTTGATCAGGGGGGCATCCGCATCAGTGAGCTTGCTTAGGATAAGCTGATCACTTTCAATCACTGGAATCTCATCAAACAATTTCTTCATTGATTACTTGTCAGGTCTATTATTTACGGGCTCTGTGCTGGTTGAATATCTGATAAAGCATGATTCCTGTCGCTACTGCCAGATTCAGCGAATCAGAGCTCCGCATCATGGGGATAGCGGCGATTTCGTCACAGGCTTCAAACTCTTCAGGAGACATTCCTGCCCGTTCAGACCCCATCAGCAGGATCACAGGATCCGCGTAGGCAATATCCACATAGTCTGTGGCAGATTTATCGGATGTGCCGATGAGTTGGAGTCCGGTCCGCTGCTTCCATGCCAGAAACTCGGGAAGTGTGGTACGGATTATCTTTGTGGAGAAAATCGCGCCCATCGTTCCGCGGATCGAGCCGATATCGTAGGGACTGGTGCAGTCACCGATGAGGATAACGCCCTGCGCGTCTACCGCATCCGCTGTACGGATAATGGTGCCCAGGTTGCCCGGGTCTGCGATTTCCGTGAGGGCTACGATGATCCCGTGAGAGGTATTCAGATCCTGCAGGGTGTAAAAACGTGCTTTAGCCACAGCGGCCAATCCCTGCGGGTTCTCCTTGACAGCCAGAGATTCAAAAACCGGGCGGCTGACCTCCAAAATGTCAAGTCCCTGCTTTTGTGCTTTCTGCCACAGTTCCATGCTGTAATCCGTTTTTAACAGCTCCGGACAGACCACCAGCGTTTCAATTTCAGCCCCTTTTTCAAAAGCTTCACCGACGATACGGGTTCCTTCCATGTAAAACAGACCCGTCCGCTTCTGTTCTTTGCGTTCGCGAAGCTTGCGGATCTCTTTCACACGGGGATTGGAAACACTCGTAATCAACATAGGACTCCTTTGCTAATGAAGAATGAAGAGGTAAGAATGAAGAATGCCTCTGCTGAAAACTTCATTCCTCACGATTCATCAGACGCAGATACGCAAGGCTGCTGGAACAGGTGATTGCTGCTGCGAGGGCATCGGCAGCGTCATCGGGTTTTGGTATTTCGTCAAGTCCCAATATCGATTTGACCATCATCTGGACCTGCTTTTTCTCCGCGCCTCCGTAGCCAACAACAGCCTGCTTGATTTCCATCGGAGTGAATTCCGCAATCGGAATACCGGCTTTTGCCATGCAGAGCAGTACGACACCGCGGGCTTGTCCGACGGAAATGGCTGTGGTCACATTGTTGGAAAAAAACAGCTTCTCCACAGCCCCGTAAGCGGGTTTGTGGAGAAGCATTTTGGCTTGTAATTCTTCGAATAACGTCAGCAGACGATATTCCATTTTTTGTTTGGCCGGGGTGGAGATGACGCCGTAATCAATGACGGTCAAATCTCCGCGATCGGAAACATCAATGAATCCGTACCCGGTCAGCGCTGTTCCGGGATCAATTCCCAAAACAACCATGCAGAATTATTCTTCCATTTCAGCGTAAATTTCGTCACTGACAGCCATGTTGTGGAAGATGTGTTCCGTATCGTCCATTTCATCCAGCGCATCAATAACACGCAGAACCTGGAGTGTATCTTCCTTGGAAAGTTCCATTTCCTGGTTGGGGATATAACGCAGTTCCGCTTCCGCAACATGCAGACCGGCGTTCATGAGCGCATCGGAGATAGATTTGAAGTTTTCAACTTCTGCGGTGATTTCGATGGTCCCGTCATCGTTCTGTTCGATGTCGTCAGCACCGGCGTCAAGAACCAGTTCGAAGAGGGAATCGAAATCCATGGAGCATTCTTCCAGCATGAAGTAGGCTTTGCGGGAGAACTGCCATGCAACGGAACCGGATTCACCCATGTTGCCGCCTGCACGGGAAAGTGCATGACGGACGTCGGCAACGGTACGATTGCGGTTTTCAGTCACACATTCGATAATCAGCGCGACACCTTTCGGCCCGTAACCTTCATACACAACTTCTTCAAATACTGCACCGTCTTTGGATTCACCGGTACCACGCTTGAGAGCACGATCGATGCTGTCTTTCGGCATGTTGTTGGAACGTGCCTTATCAATGGCCAAACGTAAGCGGAAGTTGGTATCGGGATCGCCGCCGTCGCGTGCTGCTAAGGTAATTTCTTTCGCCAATTTAGTGAAGAGCTGGCCGCGTTTTGCGTCGCCTGCACCCTTCTTACGTTTGATTGTCGCCCAATGAGAATGGCCTGACATATTTCATTCTCCTTTACTGAATAAAATAAAAATTTCAAAAAAGTTTAATCAAAACAAAACCATTTTGCCGATTCTAAAATGATTAACGTCAAAATTATACTTTTATTTTTTCATTTTGTAAAACCCCACATGAAAATGAGCGGAAAATTTGTTACACTTTTTCAGTGGTCAGTGGTCAGTGGTCAGTGGTCAGTGGTCAGTGGTCAGTGGTCAGTGGTCAGTGGTCAGTATTGCAGATGTTCGAGGGTCATGCTTTCATCGAATGCGTAGCGGACTGCGGCGACTGGTTCCATGCGGTCGGTATCATAGGTGGCGATCAATATTCCGGGCTCGAGAGAGAAATATCCACCTTTTTCAATATGCAGAGCAGTCATGTAAGAGCCGCCATCAGGTTTACGTGATGATACCTGAAGTATGAAACGGGTATCTTTGACCATGAGCTCTTCTTCATGAACCCCATCAGCAAAATATTGTTCTGCTGATACCTTTCCCCGGTCGATTATCGCAAAGTATGAACCTTCACCGGTCGATTCAGGAAGGTGGCGAAGGCCCAGTGCGGCTGCCGCACTGCGAAATTCCTCCGGAAGGACATTCGGACGTTCCATAGCCCCACCGGATAAGATTATTGTCAGCAGTTTTGGGTCAGAGGCTGAAGACAGAAAATCCATCACGTCCGTTGTTTTCGGTAATCCGGTCAGGGATGCGAAATGACGGGCAGACCGGTCCCAGCCGGCATAATCCGGGTCGCCGCGATGATCCGGCAGGTCATAATTTGCTTTCAGATATTCGGCCAGGTATTGAGAAACCTTTTTTGCACCATGAACATTCAGGTGTCCGGTATCGGCGAAATCAACATATCCATCCATTCCAAGTTCGTCATAAAGCTGATTGAAATCAAGAAATGGCACTTCGTATTTTTCTGCAATTTTTCCGATCTTGTTGACCTGCCCATACAGCTCTTCATTTCCGATTATCGGAGTCTTGATAAAAAGGAGCGGGAGTTTTTCATTTCTGCAGAATTCAATAAAGTCGATCAACACCGCTTCTATTCCATCCGGCAGTTCGTACAGCACATCAGTTCCCGGAATGTCCGGGTGATCATACCACAGGGTACTTTCCGTGTAGTTATAGCCTTTCATCGGGTGGGAACGGTCGCCGGTGAAGAAATGAAAATCGTCGTAAGTCAGCAATCCCTGCTGAAGACGGGAGTGATTCATGATGATGGGGAAAAGCATTTCACCCTTTTCCGTAATGGAATCAGTTTCAAGTACGCCTTTGATTTTCTGAAAGGAAAGCTGGATGGGATCCAACGCCAGGTGTGTCATGTTGGTTCCCTGGTCGGTACCAATCAAAGGTCTGCCGAAATTCGTTGCCATGAGGACGTCAAAAACGATCAGTTTGGGGTGTTGATGCTGAAGGGCATATTGCAGCAGCAGCTTTGAAGACCACAGCGGCTGTTGATGGGTCGTCAGGTTATATCCGGATATGCCGGTATCATTCCATATTTCCATTGGGTTGATCCCATAAAAGATATGGGAGGCTCCGATAAAAAAGACATCGATTTTTTCTGCTTCTTCATGGTCGATATTTTTGGCTGTCCCGAAATGCTGCTTTTCGAACAGCATGACATTGCTCAGGTGAAACAGCCAGGAAATCAGTGCAATAAAACAGATTGAAGACAAAAGTTTTTTCATCATTTCCATACTTCATTGTTCATTCTTACTTCTTCATTCCATTTCTAAAACTGGAAGTAGATGAATTGACTCGCGTCGAATCCTGGCCCATATACACCGAAGAAAAGCACAGCAGCTATCGCTGCAATGATCAGACCCCAGCGGAGAATGAGCGGCTGAGCTTCAATTTTCGAGCGCAGGCTTAGCCCATCCCGCTGCAGCCAGGATACACAGAACAAAACCAGCAGACTCAATTCGGTGATGATAAAGTTAGCCGGATCCATGCCGTAATTCAGCAGCTTCCCATTGAAAAGGTCATAAGGATCGAATCGCAGCATCCCTTTCAGAAAATCCACTGCCTGGGATAAAGTTTCGGAGCGGAAAAAAACCTGTACCAGGCCAAACATGAAGATGACATAAGCCGATTGTACACATTTCATCAGTCCGGAGCGGTCGCTGAAGCCTGTAAGCTTTCGCAGCTTTCTCCATATCGGAGTCAAAAGCCGTTCGACGATGGAAATCATACCGTTCAATCCGCCCCAGACCAGGAAAGTCCAGTTGGCACCGTGCCAAAGTCCGGAGGCAAGGAAGACGATCATCAGGTTGCAGTAATAGCGCAATTTTCCAACCCGATTTCCGCCGAGCGGAATGTAAAGATAGTTCACGAACCAGCGGGAAAGTGAAACATGCCAGCGGGTCCAGAATTCCGTTATATTGATCGAGAAAAAAGGCCGGATAAAATTCGTTGTGAGACGGAACCCCAGCACCTCAGCCGCACCAAGTGCCAGGTTGGAGTAGCCGGCAAAATCAGCATATGTTTGAAAAGCAAAGAAAACCAACGCTGTCAGGTTCACAACGCCGCCATGGAGATAGTTGGAAGGGTCTCCGTACACCGTGTTGACAAAAATCGCCAATCGGTCTGCGATGACAAGCTTTTGAAAATACCCCCATAACATCAGCCAAAGTCCCCGTTTGACCCGATCAAAATCGAAATCATGCGGGATGAGTATCTGCGGCAGCAGGTCCTGAGAGCGTTCAATTGGTCCCGCTACCAGCTGGGGAAAAAAGGAGACAAACAGGGCATATTTGAATATGTTTCTCTCCACCTTTACCTTACCGCGATAAACGTCCATGGTATAAGACAGCGCCTGCAGAATGTAAAAGGAGATCCCAACCGGGAGCAAAACACTGAATGAAGATTGAATCGCGGAAATATGGAAAACTCGCAGGATCTTGTTCAGTGCATTCAGACCGAAGTGAAAGTATTTGAAAATAAAGAGAATAGCGAGGTTGAAAAGAAAGCTGAGCGCCACCAGCCATTTTTTATAAACTTCTCTGTGTTTGACATTTTCAGTCTCTTTATCACAGTGGTCGATCAACAGACCGCTCAGCCAGGTGATACCGGTGGAAGCCGCGAGCAGCAGAGCGTATCTGGCGTTCCAGGACATATAGTAATAATAAGAGGCGGCAAGCAGCCAGCCCCAGCGGATCTTGCGGGGTATGATAAAGTAAATTCCAACGACAAAAGGGAAAAAAAGCAGAAAATGGAGCGAATTGAAAAGCATAACGCCGTTTCCGTTTATACCGCTTGTGCACGAACCGGGTTGCTCAGCTGTCCGATGCCATCGATCACAGATTCAACCACATCCCCCGGGGTGAGCAGAGCAGTGCCAACCGGTGTCCCGGTCAGGATCACGTCCCCCGGTTCAAGCGTCATGATGGATGAAATGTATGCAATGAGATTCTGTACAGGGAATAGCATATCCCGTGTGGATGCCATTTGCCGCAGCTCACCATTTACGCGGCATGTCAGCAAGGCATCCGCAGGTTCAAAATCTGTTTCGATGACCGGTCCGATGGGACAGAAGCTGTCAAAACCTTTGGCTCTGGTCCAGGTTTCATCGGAAAGCTGCAAATCGCGGGCGGTCACATCATTGGCAATGGTATATCCGAAAATGTAATCAAAAGCATGGTCCGGAAGTACGCCTCTGGCTTTTCTTCCAATCACTACTGCCAGCTCACATTCCTGTTCGACCCGTTTGGAAACAACCGGCAGGATGATCGGATCGTTCATCCCAATCACGGAGCTGATGGGTTTGCTGAACACCGTGGGCATATCGGAAACCATACGGTCGAATTCACGAATCTGATCCAGGTAATTCCATTCGCAGGCGATGATTTTGCCCGGAACGACAGGCGGCAGCAATTTGACGGTGTACATCGGCAGATTGGCTTCCAGCCTGCGAAATTCTCCGAAAATGTCGCCTTCAATTTCACCGACTAAATCATTATAGACCCAGCCGTAGTGAACCTGGGTTTCACCATTCTCCTGATAACGGACAAAGCGCATAGGTTAGAACCAGTCTTTTTTATTGAAAATATAAATGGCAACTGCAGTCGCCGCGATCATGAGCCCAAGGATAATGAAGGGGATCGCTTCGCTTTTGTCCACAACTCCCGGGAAGTTGACATTCATTCCCATAAAACCGGTGAGAATGTTCGGGATTTCCATGATGATGGTCACAGAGGCCAGCAGCTTCATGACCACGTTCAGGTTATTGGAAATCACAGAGGCAAAGGCATCCATCATACCCGCCAAAATGTCGGAGGAGATGGAGGTCATGTCGATAGCCTGTGTATTTTCTGTAATGACGTCCTGCAGCAGGTCTTCGTCTTCCTCAAAGCGCTTGAATCCACTCAGACGGGACATTTTTACCAGTACCAGCTCATTCTGTTTCAATGCCTGGGAAAAGTAGACATAGCTTTTCTGACATTTGAAGAGGCGGATCAGTACGTCGTTTTTCATGGTGCTGGAAAGCTGGTCTTCCAGTTCATCCGTCAGTTTGTTGATGTCACGCAGCGCGTCCAAAAAACGTGTGGTGACTGCCATCAGCAGACGGAGTGTAAAGCGGTAGCGTTTTGTTGTTGATAATTTTGAGATTTTTCCCGCAGCAAAGGCATCCAGAATGGATGTGGGTTTGGAGCATACGGTGACGATATATTTGTCAGCAAGGATAATGCCCATTGGCATGGTTCCATAAGGAATTTCAGGATCTTGCGCATTGGATGTCGGTATACGGACAACGATAAGAATGGTCCCGTCATCTTCTTCTTCAATACGCGGGCGTTCATCAACATCCAAAGGATAAGATACAAAATCCTGCGGAATGCCCAGTGCCGCGATCTGTTTCATCTCATCCTGAGTCGGGTTGATGGCGTTGATCCAGCAGTTCGGAACGATTTCATCGATACGCTGTAATTCCAATTCCTGGTTTTTAAAATACTCGAGCATCCTATGCCCCCTTGCAGGTCTAAAATTCAATGGCTTTGCCTTGAAAAACCAAATAAGAGTATATCACAAAAAGGGGGCAGGAGTTTGGGATTAGGGATTAGATGTTAGACATTAGAAGTCAGATTTCAGACGTTAGACTTAAAACAGCAGATGGCATATATTAGATCATAGACTTGAGACAGCTGGGCTTATGGATCTGTATTGATAGCTGTTATCTGCCGTCTAACATCTAACGTCTCTTTTCTACTCATCCCTTTTGTTCTGACGATATTCATCGATAGCACGGAGGGCTTCTTCCCAGTAGATTTGTTTGTCACCGTTGAGCTGCACTTTGAAATTGGAGCGCTTTTCAACATCTCCGATAACCTGAAGCAGGGAAATCGCTAATTCCTTTGCTACGCCAATAGGCATAAACAGGTAATTTTCATCAACAATTTTATGTGCGTCGAACACCGGCGGTGTGCCGTATCCCGTTTTTTCAATATTTGGAGCGGTGCATTTTGCATCGAGGATCAGGTTTAGGTTTTGGACACTGACTGTGAAATTATTGACGAAAGTAGCTTTTGTATTGGCCATCAGGAACTCTCCTTCATTCCTCTTCTTCAGAATGTTTGTGTGGTTCGAAGTTCAGGTTTTTCCCGCAGACAGGGCAGAGACCTTTGCAGTCCTCTTTGCAGACTGGGGCGTATGGAACCTCCATGACCAGGTATTCCCGGATCAGTTCTCCCAGGTCCATATATCCATTTTCCGGAAGGAATTGTTCCGCATCCTGATTCTCACGCAGATAATGGAAGTAAAACAGCTCTTCAAAATGTGTATTCAGTGTTGTAGAGAAGGGCTCGAGACATCGTGTACATTCCAGCTCGATCCTGCAGCTGCAGTCTGCTTCAGCAAGGATGCCCTGCTGAACTTTGGAAGCACGGACTTTGCACTGAATTTCATCTGCATGCAAATCATCTGCAAGCTCCATAGAAGGTTCAGCAAAAGTGAATTCACGGTAAGTACCAACGGGGGCGTTGATCAAAAAACCGACATTAATTCGATAAGGAAAATTATTCATATTTTTGCTCCTGTTCTTTATTATATCACGTCAGCAAAAGTTAGACGCCAGGAGGCAGAAGTGAGGAGCCGCAGTTTATTTATTGTTTACCTGTTGATTATGTTTTTCTTTTGCTGTTCTTATATTATAAACAAGAAGCGTGACGATCACAATGACAAAACCAATCAGTGAAAGCGATGATATCTTTTCGTGAAGAAAAATGAAAGTCCACATCGGTGCCATCACCGGTTCTGCCAGAGCAATGAAACTCGCCTGCAGTGCACTGGCATATTTGATACCAATCGAAAAACAATACCAGGCGCCAAACCCGGAAAGAAAGGCAAATATTAGCAGAAACATCCAATCCTGAAGACTCGTATGTAATACGGTCTGATTGGTTACAAGGAACGGGATCAGAAACAGATAACAGGCATTTCCAAGCAGCAGGGATTCCAACGGTTCCGCTCCATCCTGTTTGCTGAAAAAATAAACACCGGCATAAAACAGAGCGGAAAGCATGGCAAATATATTTCCAAGCGCTGCTCCGCCGCCCAGATTTCCTGCGAAAGCCAGGCCAACCCCAATGAAAAGGAGCCCACAGACAAGAAGTTCATCTTTTTTGGGAGCTTTTTTGTTGATAACCGCATTCATCAGGATAATGTAAAGCGGCGACATATTTTGCAGCACGGTGGCATTCCCGGCAGTAGTGTATTTGTTGGCACACATGAAAAGGACACCCTGGACAAAATAGCAGATGGCACAGAGAATCTTGACCCGGTTCAGCTCGATTTTTTTCCAATGCAGAAGAAATCCGGCAGCAATGAAGGCAATGACTCCCCGCAAAGTGGCCAGGCACACACCGTTCCACGCCACGCTTTTGGTGAAGATGCCGCTCAGGCTCCACAGAAAGGCCGAGAGAAATATGAATAGAGGTCCGTATTTTTCTTTATTTGAATTCATCTTACAATTTTTCTTTTGCGTCAATATAAATATCTAAATGTCAGCGATCCGGAGACCGTCGTAAGCCACCTCAACTTGCATACCAATCATATCCCGCATTTTCTGCTGCAGTTCAAGATGGTTCAGTCCGCCTTTATGACCGATATGAGTCAGATAGATTTCCGTACGGTTATTTACGACTCCGTCCTCACAGAATCTTTCGATCATTTGTGAAATAAACTCACAGGTCAGATGCTTGAACCCCGGCTGTCTCACTGCATTCCCAAAAGAGCACTCCATAATTAATGTGTTCAACAGTTTTCCCTGAAGATAGTTGTAATTATCCTCCTCATAAAGGCCGGTATCAGAAGCATAAAGGAAGCGTTTCCCCTTCCGTTCAAAAAGATAATTCAGAGCTGTTTCGCCCATAAAGGCGCCTTCGTGAATCGTTCGCAGCGCGCAGACCTTCATATTATCCGTTTCAAAAGGTTCAAATGGCCTTACCGGGATCATGTGAATATATTCATCATAAAAACGGAAGTCTCTGTCACGGTCAGGATAATGCGCAGAAAGCAATTCACGATAGTGTTGCATGCCTCGGAAAGCAGGTTCTGAAAGATAAACGCTGATATGAGGCGGAGTCAGACTCATACGGATACTTTCCCAATTAATCAGGTCAAAATGATCGCTGTGAAAATGGGTGTAGAAGATATTCTTCAGTTCATAAAGAGGTACTCCAAACCTTGCTGAGGCTAAATGAGCATCCGGTCCGAAATCGATCAGGTTATGGCTGTCAATAGCAAAGGCTGATCTCCCTCGAATCTCACGCGGATCACCTGATTCCCGTGCTTTTCGGCAGACTTCACAATTGCAGAAAGGATCCGGGATTCCTTCTGATGCACCTGTTCCTAAAAAGATCATTTTCACACCTCTTGCCCAAGTATTATGTATCGCAGAATGCAGGCCTGCCCCGTAAGGTACGGGCTGCGCCTGATTTAGATTCGGGGCGGGAGCTTCACCCTAATCGGCCTACCGGCCGTTGTAGCCTGCCCCGTAAGGTACGGGCTGCGCCCGATTTATATTCGGGGCAGGAGCTTCACCCTAATCGGCCTACCGGCCGATATAGCCTGCCCCGTAAGGTACGGGCTGCGCCCGATTTAGATTCGGGACAGGAGCTTCACCCTAATCGGCCTACCGGCCGATTAGGGTTCGCCCCTCCCAATCCGGATCGGCTTCGATTCCGAGAATATCTGTGATGGTCGGGGCTATGTCTATGATATTGACATTTTCCAAAATTTTCCCCTTTTCAAACATTGGTCCATGGCAGGTGACCGGGATCGTCATATCTTCCGGGATGTTTTCACCATGGTTGCGGTCATGTCCGCCATGATCTGCTGTGACAATAACGCTGTATTCCGGCGGCAGGAAGTTCACCACATCCATAATACAATCAGCAGCCGCACGTACAGACTCCAGATATTCCGGTGACATCCATCCAAAGCCATGACCAAATTCATCCACCATGCCAAGATACAGCCATACGAAATCCGGAGCAAACTCAGCAATATGTTCTTTACAAGCCTTGGTCTCAGGAATATCAACATTCATGGTTTTCCAGTAATTGTGCAGGTTCATCATCCAGGAAAAGGAGACACTATTTCGGCTTGCCCAAATATCACGCATCTGCTGCCAGCTGTAAAATACTGCGCTGCGCTTCTTTGCCGCGTCAATCGTCTCGAATAATCCGTTGATCGGATGGTTCATCGGGACAAAAGTGTTGGTCCAGACGCCATGACGTTCCGTCTTCACGCTGTGAAACAGCGACATATGGGCCGGCAGCGTCACCGGTGGGAAAGTCGTCTGCGCTCCATAGGTATGAGCACCTGCCTCAAAAAATGCTTGAAAATCCGGATTCCCGCACACAGGGATACTGTCCGGACGCATTCCATCCACAAGAACTAACAATACTTTGTTTTCAGTCACAAATTCTCCTTTACTTTAGGTGATAGGATATCTGGAATCGGAGGTAGTGGGTAATTACATTTTCCCCGAATATTATTTCCGATATACTCCACACTATATCCCATACCCTACATATCCATCGAATACAAATTGTCAAAATCAACAATTACCAGTTTTCCGAAAAACGGGATCCGCTTCGCTTTGCCTTTCAGCGCGAGAATGATACCGCGAATCATGCAGACAAAACAAAACAGAAGCCAAAGCATGGACAGGAAAGCACCCGCTTTAGGAATTTCAGCGATCATAAAAGTTCCCAAGTACAGCATGATCGCAAGGATCAGCCCTTGATTGCAGTGATAGCGGGCAAACTTACTCTCCGGGTGCATGACGATCGGCACAAAGAAAAACAGATAGCCAATCGCACTTGAAACCCGGGCATGATCGTTGGTTTCTTTGTCGAATTTCAAAGCCCAATCTTCCGTGATTTTCGTATGATCGATCGTCATTGTTTCCTTTCGTGCGTATGCAGGATGCAGACAGCAGACAGGTGATGTATCAAACCACCAGCCACGCACTATCCACTAACTGCTAACAGCTGCATCCTACATCCTACCATCCTATATCCTATATCCAATTTCCTACTTGATCCCATTCCCAATAAACGCCACCTTGATTTGACGGTTGGCGAAAATATACAGGATCAGCAGCGGTGCCATTAACATCACATTGCCCGCCATCGTCACATTCCAGGCGGAAATAAATTCCTCACCAATGCTGGAAAGGCGATTCATCGCAATCGGCAGTGTGCGGATATGATCATTTGTTGTCAATGTCTGAATCCAGAAGTAACCGTTCCACTTGCTGATAAAAGAGAGCATGATCTGCGTGATCATGAAAGGTTTCACCGCCGGCAGCATGACCCGAAACATTACTGAAAACTCACTCGCCCCGTCAAGTCTGGCAGCCTCGACCAATTCTGCCGGAACTTGTTTGAAAGCATTTCGCAGGAAGAAAATAACCCCCCCGCTGTAAACAAATAGGAAGAAATAACTTGCGTATGTATTCAGGAGCTTCATTTTGGAATACATTACGAAGATCGGCAGAAAGATGACTTGTGCCGGGATCACAATATCCGCCATCATCAGAAAAAAGAGACCCTTTTTCCCCTTGAATTCAAAGCGGGCAAAACCATAGGCAGCCATGGTACAGGAAAGCATCAGGATTATGGTTGCACCGACACTCATGAAGATAGAGTTCTTCCCGAAATGAGCGAAATCTGCGTGTTTCCAGGCTTGAGCATAGTTCTCAAAATGAAATTCTGACGGCCAGAAAGTCGGTGGGTAGGCTACAGCCTCATACAAACCCTTTACCGATGTGATAAGTGTCCAGTAGAATGGGAATATAAACATCACAAACAAGATAATCAGAAGGACACATTCAAGGACCCGGAAAATTCTTTTTTTAATTGACATGATCCTGCCTCCTTATTGATAGTGTACGCGTTTATCCAGTACTGTAAAGTTGATCACAGCAAGGGCACCGGAAATAAGCAGCAGGATCACTGCGGCGGCCATTGCCCGACCGTATTGATTGAACCCGAGACCCTGCTGATAAATATAAAAGGCAATCAGGTTGGTTGAATTATCAGGTCCTCCATTCGTCATCATCTTTACTGTATCGAAACTGGTGAAAGCGCTTGCTGTTGTTGTAACAACCATGTAAAGCAGTGTGGGCGAGAGCAGTGGAATGGTGATCTTGAAAAAGGTTTTCATGGGGGAAGATTTGTCAAGTTTGGCGGCTTCATAGATATATTCCGGGATACTGCGGAGCCCTGCAATGATGCGGAGCGCACCGCTGCCAAGCCCGGCCCATATTGACACAATGATGATAGAAAACAGTGCACTGTCCCTTCCCTTATACCAGTAGGATGTCGGAAGGCCTAATGCTCGCAGCCCCATATTGAAAATACCGTTGTTCGGATCCATCAGCCACATGAAAATCACCGCAATAGAGACTGAAGCGATGATGTGCGGTGTGAAGGAGACCGTCTGGACAATATTATGTAAAGGAGTCCGCTTATTCAGAAAAACACCCATCAGGATCTTCAGTAACAAGCCAACAAAGAGAATCGCGAGCATAAAAATGATCGTATTGGATAACACTTTCCGGAAATCTTCGCTCTGAAACAGATAACGAAAATTGCCAAGTCCGAGAAATTTTTTCCGTCCGCTGATTGGGTCCCATTTGAAGAAGCTCATATAGACCGCAAAGCACATGGGAAAAATCGTCAGCCATAGATCAAAGATCACTGCCGGCGCAATCAAAAAATAAGGATTTTTCAAGAGCTTATTGAAAAAGTTATAAACCTTTCCGTGCTGCCTCAATTCATACCGCTCATTCATCCGCATGGTAAACTCCTTTCAGTCCGCCAATGGCAAAGGGCTCGCAAACGTTCTGGTCTTTATCAAAGAAAAACAAATCAGCGTCCTGAACATAGAGCCTGTAATGATTGTCCGGTTCCAACTCATCAATAGAGCGCATAACGATCCTGCCCATCCCTGTCTCGAAGGTGTACTGGTAATCAAATCCCAAGAATTCACTGGTCAACAGGTCTGCTTCAAAGCTGAAATCCCTGTCTGAACCGCTCGAACGAAGCCCCCGTGGTTTAAACCCAATATAATTTCCGTCATCCAGCAGGAAGACGTTCATGCCGGGATCGCCGATAAACTGGGCAACGAAGATATTTTGCGGGTTTCTGTAAATCTCTTTCGGACTGCCCTGCTGCATGATCTTTCCATTGTGCATAACGACAATATCGGTCGCCATGGTCAGTGCTTCGACCTGGTCATGGGTAACATAGACGAAGGTGGTTTCCATCTGTTTAAACATCTGGATCAATTCCGAGCGCATCTGATTGCGCAGCTTTGCATCCAGATTAGAGAGCGGTTCGTCCATCAGAAAGGCCTTCGGTGACTTGGAAATAGCTCGGGCGAGGGCGACGCGCTGCCGCTGTCCGCCGGAGAGCTGATTCGGCATACGGTTGGCGAACTCGGTCAAACCGGTCAGTTCCAGAACGTCTTTGATACGCTGAGCGATTTGCTCTTTCGTCATCTTGTAATTCTTCAGACCGAATTCTATGTTCCCTTTAACGGACATATGCGGATAAATTGCGTAGTTTTGGAATACCATAGCTAGGTTACGGTCTCCCGGTTCCATTCTGGTGATGTCTGTATTATCTACAGTGATCGTACCTTCAGTAACATCCTCTAAACCCGCAATCATTCGCAGTGTTGTTGTTTTTCCACAACCGGAAGGGCCCAAGAGGACAGTAAACGACCCGTCTTTTATGGTTAGATTCAATCCTTCAATGACCGGCTCCTTGCTGCCCGGATATATTTTTTTTATATCTTTCAAAATGATCGGCATCTTCACTTCCTCCATATGCACTGAATATAATGTCTCAATGAGGACAGTTCTTACACGTATCTTACAGGATCCGGATAAGAACAGTTTCCATTGAATTTGAATATTTCTGAAAAGGGAAGGCTGGTTGCCTTCCCTTTTCTCTCAAACTTTGGATTACCATGCATTATCGTCAATGATCTGCTGGAATTTTGCTTCCATTTCATCGATCACTGCATAGACATCGGTGGTCTCATAGTTCAGGCAGAACTGAGCAAGCTTATCTGCGCCATAGCTATACATTTCTGCCCAATACGGAGTATTCGGACGAGCGTGCAGATACGGAACAGAATCATAGATTGCCTGGAGTCCCGGTACTTCTTCAATCAGCGCCTTACCGCCTTCGGAATTAAGAGCACTTTGCGTGACCATCATATCACCATTGCGGCTGGTGCGTTCAACGATTTTATCAACAGAAGCGATATAAGAAAGCCATCCTCCCGCAAAAGTCTTTTCGGTATCGCTTGCGCTATCCGCCAATACCCAACAGGAACCACCACCGGTCACGGACGGAACTCCGGCTTCACCGGCAGGCTGGACATAAACACTCAGAGTATAGCCATTTTCCGCAGCAGCTTTGTAGCGGCTCTTCATTGAATTGGAGGAAATGAGCGCGATGCCGAGTTCACCTGAGGTCAGATTCAAAGTAATGCTATCATAGGGTTTCGGTTCGGTATAGTAACTGACGACATACCCTTCCTTCAACCCTTCCTGGATGCGCAGTGCATATTTCGCGCCGACATAATCATAATCTTTACCGAAAGCCGGAGCGGAACCATCATCGGTAAGAACCTGACCGCCGTCTGCATAAATTTCGGATTCCCAATGCCAGAGGTCAGTGTCCCACCAGGCTGCCAGACCCGCTTTACCGGTCTTTTCGTAAATATCTTTCGCACACTGGAACAGATCATCGTTTGTCTTGATCATGTCACCGGTCCAGCCTGCTGCGGCCAGAACTTCGTTGTTGACGAACATGACCGGATTGGAACGAGCAGCCGGTGCGCCGATCAGACGGTCACCATCATAAAGGGAAGAGGAAAGCAGACCGGGCAGATAGTCATTGACCGTCTCTTCCGGAACCCATTGCTTCAGATCAGCTGCGATTGCAGCAAAACTCTTGACGGTAGATTCTTCCGCCATCCAAATTCCCGGCAGGTCACCGGCAACAGACGCAGCCATAACTTTTGTGCGGACATCATCATAACTACCCTGGTGGATGTATTCAATCGTCACATGATCGAACATGGCTGAAAATTCATCAGCAAAATTCGTAAAGATCGTACCGCGGGAATTTTCGCTTGAGGTGCCATCTTTACCCCAAATCTCAATATGAATGTCTTCAGTCAGAGCCGCATCAAGTGCCTTCAACTCTTCCATATTGGCCGGTTCCTGAGCAAAAACCGCAGAAACTGAGACAAACAGCATCGCTGCAAACAACAGAATAATAAGTTTTTTCATTGTGACTTTCTCCTTTTTATTTTTAGCCATAAGGTGTGGCTTTTTGTAAGCAAAAATAAAATCAAACAAAAACTACTTACTGTAACTTTATTATTCATAAACTGTTATTTTTGTCAAACAGAATTTGTCATAAACCCTGCAAAACGGTCAAAATTTGCTAATGTTTTGATAAAATTCATCATATGAATGACCATATTGCAGGATAACGGGAAAAGTTATGAAATACGACCGGCAGGAAAAAATCAAACAGCTTTTTATTGACCGAAAGCGTATCAGCTGTGTTGAATTATGTGATATTTTCAGCATATCCATTGAAACCGTTCGCCGCGATCTTGCCGCTCTGGAAGAAGAAGGGGTAATAAAACGAGTCTATGGCGGAGCAGTCCTCAGTGACAACACCTCCGTACCGAATCCAATCAAACCCTGGGACATGCGCTTCATTCTGAACAACGCGGAAAAAGTCAATATGGCAAAGGTAATTCTCAAGTTTATCCATGATAACATGACCATCGCCCTGGATTCCGGAACGACGGTGCTGGAAGTAGCCAAACTCCTTGACCAGCGAAAAAACCTGAACATCATCACCAATGATATTCACATTGCCTCAGAATTGAGCCGCAACACTGACCATACGATCTATCTGATTGGCGGAACATTAAAGAAAGATGACAAAATCACCACCGGTTTTCTTGCTACAGAATTCCTCAAAAATTTTTCTCACATAGATGCCGCTATCCTGACTGCAGACGGATTTTCAGACGGTATTGGTGATTTCAATGTAGATATGCGCGCTCTGAAGGCGGCTATGATTGAAAAATCCGACAAAGTCTATGCAGCCATCGATCACACAAAGTTCTCTATCCCGACTTTACATAAGGTCTGCGGGATGAAAGAACTTGATCTGGTCGTCACAGGGACTGCTGCCCCGGAGGAATCGATTAAAAAGCTGAAAAATGCCGGCGTCGAGGTGATCCTGGTTCCTTGTTGACTGTACTCAAAATTGGCATATAGAGTTTTCATCATTGAGCAATAAAATTTTATAATAGTAATTATGGAACAGACTGCTGAAATCATCCGCGTTCTTCTTAATACGCCGGCAAAATCCGGGCTTTTTGATTACATGGTGCCTCCGGAACTTACCGGACAGGTGCGGGCCGGACATATGGTGATCGTTCCCTTCAACCGAAGTGTTCACCAGGCAATCGTTTGGAATGTCAACGTCACCCCGGAAGTAAAAAACATCCTGCCCATCCAGGAAATCGCGGACCCTGTCCCTGTAATGACGGAAGCACAGATGAGGCTTGCGGAAAAAATCTCAGAACGATTTCTCGCACCGCTGTATGAATCTGTCAATTTGCTGCTGACGGATAAAGTCCGCCGCATCTCCAACCCTGTCTACAAATTGATCAAGCAGGATCTTGCTTATCAAACATCTCTGGTTCAGACAGCGGAACCGGAAAAAGATTCCCTGTTAGCGCTTTTCAGCAAAAACCGGGGCCAACTGGATGAGACTTTACTCAACCGCACTTTTGGCAAAAACGGCTGGCAGAAAGGAATGTACGCACTGACACGCTCCGGTGCGGTGCAAAAATCGCTCCGACTGGATCCGGGCGGCACAACCCCAAAGTTTGAACCAACAGCCGCGCTTACAGCGGATCTTAAAGAAATCGACAGGATGACATTCAGCCGTTACACCTATGTGAACGAGAGACGGAAATCCATTCTGCTCTATTTACAGGAGCACGGGAAAGAAGTTTTCCTTGCGGAGCTGCTCGGCGAAACCGGAGCGCGTAAGGATGACCTGAACGCACTGGAAAAACAAGGACTGCTCACACTGCAGCGGCGGGAAGTCTGGCGCTCACACAAGCATTACATGCAGGAAATGGCAGAAAAGCCTTTTGACCTCACGCCGGAACAGACAGCGGCTTATGAGACAATTGCGGAAGGGCTGTGTTCAGACGGTCCCGGAAAACCGGTGCTGCTGCACGGAGTAACCGGGTCCGGGAAAACGGAAGTCTATCTGCGGACAGCCGCGGAAGCTCTGCGTCTGGGGAAACAGGTGCTGATGCTGGTCCCGGAAATCGCGTTGACACCGCAGATCCTGGCACGGTTTGAGCGGCGTTTTCCCGGTCAGGTCGGGGTCTATCATTCCCGCCTGGGTGACGGCGAACGCTATGACACCTGGCGGCGGGGACGCAGCGGAGAATTCCGCATTATCGTCGGGCCCCGCTCCGCGCTGGCAGTGCCTTTACCGGATCTGGGACTGATCCTCGTAGACGAGTGCCATGAGGATGCTTACTATCAATCCAATGAACGTCCCTTTTTCTCCGCCATACGAGCAGCTTCGGATTACGCGGAAATCACCGGTTCGCAGCTGGTGCTTGGCAGCGCCACCCCAACAACCGCACAGATGTTCAAAGCACAGCGCTCCGGCTGGCCAATTGTAACCTTAAGAAAACGCGCGACCGGTGTCCGGCCCCCGCGGGTCATGCTGGCGGATATGCGGGCAGAGCTGAAAAGCGGCAATTCAGAGATCTTCAGCCGCGCCCTGATACGGGAGCTTGGAAAAACGCTGGAGATGGGGAAACAGTCGATTTTGTTCCTGAACCGCCGTGGCACGGCTTCCTACACCTTCTGTCACAGCTGCGGAGAAGCGCTCAAATGTCCCAACTGCGACATTCCCTACACCTGGCACGCCTCCCGGAACCGACTGGAATGCCATTACTGCGGTTCCACGATCCCGCTGCCGGCGGAATGTCCCGTCTGCGGTTCCGGGGAGATCCGACAATTTGGCGCCGGGGTGGAAAAGGTCGAAGAAATGATCAGCGAACAATTCCCGGAAGCGCGGGTGATCCGGCTGGATGCGGATACCGCGGAGGGTGTGGGAAACCATGAAAAGCTGCTTTCGCAATTTGCCCGTCACGAAGCTGATATCCTTGTCGGGACCCAGATGGTGGCGAAGGGACTGGATTTCCCAGATGTACGTCTGGTGGGAATTTTGCTCGCGGATGTGGGAGCGAACTTTCACGACTACCGGGTGGATGAACACAGCTTCCAGATGCTCACCCAGGTCGCCGGACGTGCCGGACGGGCAGCGGATCGGGGACTGGCGATTTTACAGACCTTTCAGCCGGACCGTTACTCGATCCGGGCGGCGGTTTCCGGCGATTACGAGCGCTTTTATGAGAGCGACCTTGCTTACCGGCGCATGATGAGTTATCCGCCCTTCAGCCGGATGGTACGGCTGGAGATCCGGGAGAAGGATCCGGAAGATGCCCGGATTCGGGCATATGAACTGGCAGGTCTGCTGAAGGCGAAGATCCGTGAAATGGATCAGAGGATCCGCCTCATCGGTCCGGCTCCCTGCTTCTTCCCGAGACTCAGCGGCAAATACCGCTGGCACATCATCCTCCGAGGTGCCGATCCCGTCCGGCTGGTAAAATCTCTTGACCTGCCCTGGGTCCGCATCGAAGTCGATCCGCCATCACTGCTCTAAATGAATCACGATTCACGGCGTCATACTCACAACAGGCATAAATTATCACCAAACCTCAATGAAATCGATAATTTCACTGATTTTCTTTAAGGTAAGTGCAGTCTTAACATCAAAACGGACACCAAACTCCTTTTCGATGGCGGCGATGAGGGTGATTTGAGCAAGTGAGTCCCAATCGTCAATGTCATCAGCGGTAGTATTTTCGGTGATAACAAGCGTATCATCGTCAAACACATCACAAAATACAGAATTCAATTTTCTTAAGATTTCTTCTCTGCTTATGTTGTCTTTCATCATTCCTCGATGGTTATAACCGTATTTTTCCGCTCATATGCTTCGGAAATATCCAACTTCCAGATCGTTGATCCATCTGTATTTTCATCAATCTTAATAAAACTTAAGATACCATAAAAATCCTTCACCATGGCATTCTTTTTCGTCGGGTAATAATAACCGCGGATCGTTTTGACCCCGGCTGCCCGGCAGCGCCGCACCAGTTCATCCATCATGGCAAATTCCATATCCCGTTTCAATACCCGGCAGCTCATCAGCCAGAGGTCGATATGAAATACATCCGACTCTTTATGCCCAAAGACAACAGAGACGACCCCGTTGTCGCCGAATTTATCCGAGAGCTTTCCGTAAAGCGTAATATACCCCGGATCCGCCGCGATTTGGCTAAGCTCCGCTTCCGTACAGCGCCGGGTGGTCAGATTGAACTGGTTCGATTTGTTGGTCAGCTGCGCGATGCGCGCCATATAAACACTGCTGAAAGGCTTGATCTCAGCCTTCATCTCCAGAGAGAGCAGATACTCCTTATAATCTGTAAACGCAGCCTGCTGATGGACCCGCCGGATATTTGCCTTGTACATCTCATTCCGGCTCAGATCATCCTCCGAAAGCCCCGTGACATCAAAAAACCCGGAGCGGTCGAGCGTGATCAGGTAATCCTGAGGCTCCCCGATTTCAGGGACAGCTGCATCCGGAACCTGCGAACGCACGATGTGACGCTCCGCCGGATTGTCATCCACAAAGACCAACGCATCAGTCCCAATGTTCAGTTCTTCCGCAATTTCTTTAAGGTTCTGATCCTTGTTCTGCCAGTTGGCTTTGATGATCAAAAAGTCTTCCGGTTTGAGCACACTGTCCGGACGGTTCAAGCCGGCGAGCGCGTTTTCCATATCGTTTTTCGAATTGATCGTCAGCAGCACACCAAGAGACTGCTGATCCTTGAGATAGGACTGGAATTCGCTGTACACCTGTCCGACAGCAGTTTCCTGACCGATTTCAATTTTGTCAGGGCCATCCTCACCGACGACGCCTCCCCACAGGGTATTATCCAGATCCAGAGCAAGCGCTTTTTTGTTCTTCCCGTATATCGATTTGATGATATTGGCGAGGTTGAACGCGAGTTCCGGAACAGCGGGAGCAGCCGGAGCGCATTTATACATATGCCAGTAAAAGGGATCGTTCCATTTTTCCAGGCCAAAACAAGCGGAAAGGAAATCGATATCGTTGATATAGAAATTCTGATGGCTCTGCGCGTACTCGTAAAGCTTTTGATTCAGCCGGGAGACAAAATTGCTGCGGCCATGTACATCAGAGATATCCCGGTTGCCCATCAAGCGGAAGAAAGGCCTTTCAAAATTATTCTGGATCACGGGACAGTGAAAGCTCTCTGCGATTTTCTCCCACATCGACTGAAATCTTTCAAATTCTTCGTTCAGTTTTTGTTCAATAGCTTCCGGATAGTCCGTAATTTTCGGCAGGAGGCTGAGATTGCGGGACGTGGTATGGATATAGATAAGATCAGGCTGAAAGTCAAGCAGCTGCGGATTTCCGAACATCACATCCTGCCAGTAGTTGTTGTATTCGGACTCATAAAATTCCGCTTCGATTCCCTGGTCCAGAAGGAACAACTCCAGAACCACACGGATCTCAGCGGTGGTTGATCCGCAAAGGATCGCAATCTTCTTCTTTAATCGTGCGGTATTCTCAGCCAACAGTTCTCTGCGGATCTTTTTCTTCGTTCGAAGAATCAATTGTGAATCGAAAGGATAATGCAGAATTTCCATAATCTACTAACCATAAAAGCTTTAATCAGTTGCTACTTTATTATACCGTTATAACGCTATATTTTTTTGAATGTTACTATTATTGAAAAAATGACAAACACCGCAGGATGGTATATAATTACATCATGAATAATAGCGAAGAAATAAATGAGGAATCGATGAACGAAAATATTTTTGATAAATTTAGGATGAATGGACAGACGGCAGTAGTTACCGGTGCAGGCCTGCTTGGCAGTCAGTTCGCGAAGACCCTTGCGCAGGCTGGCGCAGATGTTATTGTGGCTGACCTGAACATGGAACTTGCTGAAAAAGCTGCGGAAACTGCCCGTGCAGATGGCGGAAAGTGCTATCCTTTCAAACTGGATGTGACAGACCCTGCTTCTACTCAGGCAATGGCAGATTTTGCTGTGGAAAAAACCGGACGTCTGGATGCGCTGATTTGCAGTGCCGCCATGGATCCGAAGTTTGATGCTACTCATGCCCGAAACACCAACAATTTTGAAGATTATCCGCTGGATCAGTGGCAGGCAGCTGTCAATGTGAATCTGACAGGGCTTTTCCTCTGCGCTCAGGCAGCAGTGAAGCCGATGAAGAAACAGAATCATGGTGTGATCATCAACATTTGTTCAACTTATGGGCTTGCCGGTCCTGACCAGCGCATCTATGAAAAAGAAGGACAGGATCCGAATAACCGTCAGTATAAACCGGTCTATTATTCCGTGACCAAAGCGGGTGTTTTGGGTCTGACCCGCTATCTGGCGACCTATTATGCGGGCACCGGGATCCGCGCTAATGCGCTTACTCCGGGCGGCGTTTTCAATAATAACGATGATGAATTTGTCGCTCATTATTCCTATCGTACGGTGATGGGACGTATGGCGCATCAAGATGAAATGAACGGTGCGATTCTGTTTTTGGCTTCTGATGCCTCAACATACATGACCGGCGCTAACCTGGTTGTAGACGGTGGATGGACAGCATGGTAGCCAGGCCTGAAGTTCTTGCCATTATCCCGGCGCGTGGTGGTTCGAAAGGTATCCCACACAAGAATATAAAATTATTCGCAGGGTATCCTTTAATTGCCTATAGTATCGCAGCAGGACTTCAGTCAGAACTAACCACTCGTGTGATCGTTTCCACAGACGATGAGGAAATTGCGGAAATCGCCCGTAAATGGGGGGCTGAAACGCCTTTTCTCCGTCCTGCGGAATTTGCTGCGGATAATACCCTGGATCTGCCGGTCTTTCAGCATGCCCTTTCCTGGCTGAAGGAACATGAAAACTATGTTCCCGATATCGTTCTGCAGCTTCGTCCAACATCTCCTGCTCGTCCCCGTACATTGGTGGATGAGGCAGTAAAGTTGTTGATGGCACATCCCGAAGCTGATTCAGTTCGTGGTGTGGTGCCTGCTGACGAAAATCCTCATAAGATGTGGCGCGTTGATCCAAAGACAGGCTTGATGAACGGATTGCTCAAAGTGGATGGAATTGATGAGCCATATAATGCGCCGCGGCAAAAGCTTCCTCCGGTGTACTGGCAAACCGGTCATATTGACGCTATTCGTCCGGAACGGACTTTTATGGCTGGTGACAGTATGAGCGGGAAGAATATTCTGCCGCTCTTCCTTGATCCAGCATTTACCATTGATATCGACACTCCATTTGACTGGGTGCGTTATGAATGGATGGTTTATCATGCGGGATTGGATATGGTATGGCCGGGAAAACGGCGCCGCGGAATGCCAAAGGATGTCAAGCTGGTCGTTTTTGATTTTGACGGCGTGATGACAGACGATACGGTTTATGTTGACCAGGCTGGTACGGAATCGGTTCGCTGTTCTCGTGCAGATGGTATGGGAATCCGACTGCTGCGCGAGAAAGGCATTCCGGCGGTGGTTCTTTCTTCGGAACGCAACCCGGTCGTTATGCAGCGCTGCAAAAAACTGAATCTGGAATGTATCCACGGGGTGTTGAAAAAGGGTGAGACCCTTTCCAATTACCTTAAAGAAAATGAGATTGATCCACAGAGTGTTATTTATGTCGGCAATGATATCAATGATCTGCCCTGCTTCCCGCTGGTTGGATGTGCTATTGTTCCTGCTGATGCCCATGACCGTGTGAAAAATGAAGCGGATATCGTACTTACACATAAGGGTGGTGAGGGTGCTGTCCGTGAACTCTGCGACATGCTGATCAATGAATAATGAATATTTAAGGAAAATTTATGGCAAAAGAATTGAAAATCGGTAAACATATAATCGGATCCGGGCATCCAACTTACATCATCGCGGAAATCGGGATCAATCACAATGGAGATATTGATATCGCGGAAAAAATGATCCGTGCTGCTAAAAAAGCAGGTGTAGATGCTGTGAAGTTCCAAAAGCGAACACCGCTGCTCTGTGTTCCCCCGGAGGAACGCAATAAAATGCGTGAAACTCCCTGGGGCTACATCACCTATCTGGAATACCGCGAGCATGTCGAATTTGGACAAGAAGAATACACCCGAATTGATAAACTCTGTAAATCTCTGGATATCGACTGGTTTGCCTCTGTTTGGGATGAGGAATCAATAGATTTTCTTGAACAATTCGACCCCATTGCTTACAAAGTTCCTTCCGCATCATTGACAGATACAGCGCTTGTAGATAAATTGAACGCGACCGGACGCCCTATCATCCTTTCCACCGGTATGTCCACGATGGAGGAAATCCGGAAATCGGTCAGTCATTTTGATATTGATCGTCTGGCAATTACCCACGCGACCAGTGCTTATCCCTGCAAACCGGAGGAGCTGAACCTGCGTATGGTCCAGACGCTGGCGAATGAATTTGATTGCCCGGTCGGATATTCCGGCCATGAAACGGGGTTGGTTCCCTCCGCAGTTGCAGTTGGACTGGGTGCACAGATTATTGAACGTCATTTCACTCTGGACCGTGCTATGTGGGGGACAGATCAGTCCGCTTCAGTTGAGCCCGGTGGGATGGAAAGACTGGTGAAGTATATTCGTGTGACTGAAAAGGCACTGGGTGACGGTGTCAAAAAGGTCTATGACTCGGAACGTCCAAGTTGGAACAAACTGAGAAGAGTGAAGTGAATGAAGGATTACGAAGGAAGAATGAAGAAGAAAACGTTTTGACCATCAATTCTTGATCTTCTTTCTTCATTGAGCAAAGTTATGGCAGAAGAAAAACAACGCTCACTTTTTACGATCCTGCGGGAGCATGTTTCCATGGGGGTGACGGATTCGTCCAACGCCTGGAGATTCCGTACAATTAACCGGGAAACTGAAGCGCATCTGTCTGAGACTGGACATCCGGTACTCTTTTTCAATGCTTCCACACGGCTCAATCGAACCAGCCTGAACGCAGCTTATGCTTGGATCACGGCGAATAGTCTGCGGTTTTCGGGCTGCCCGATCCACTTTATTTCCTGCGGACAGGGGCTTAAGCCCTGTCTGCTTTCCGTTGGAAGAGGCGGAGATGCACTCTGCTCATCCTGTATGGAACTTTCGCAGAAAATGTATGATGGTCTGCCGCATACGGTTTTTCATTATGAGAAAGATAATGAAGTAGCCAACGATGTTGAGGGACTGGATCATGACGGGCTCTCTGTTTATGTTCATGAAGGCGTTCCCCTTGGTGAGCTGACGCTGCCATCACTGCGCTGGATCCTGCGCAAACATCATCTGGATGGCGATCCGGAAGCGGTGAAACTTCAGCGTTCTTTCATCTGTTCTGCATGGAGCACTTATCTGCAGGCACGCAGACTGATGGATGAAACAGAACCGCGGGCTGTGGTTGTATTTAATGGTTTGCAGTATCCGGAAGCTGTTGTTAAATGGCTGGGAAAATCCCGCGGGATTCCGACCTTTACCCATGAGATTGGACTGATGCCCAACACTGCGATCTTTACCGAGGGTGAGGCAACTGCGTGCCCGATCGATCTGCCCGATGATTTTAAAATGACTCCTGAGCGGAATGAAAAACTGGATGATTACCTCTCAAAACGCATGAAGGGTACCTTCAGTACTGCCGGGGTTCAGTTCTGGCCGGAAATGAAAGCGCTGCCGCCGGAATTCTGGGATAAAGCCCGGACTTTCCGGCAGATCGTTCCGGTGTTTACCAACGTCATTTTTGATACAAGTCAGGCACATGCCAATATTGTCTTTTCTGATATGTTTGCCTGGCTGGATGAGGTGAAGCGGATCATTGAAAACCATTCTGATACCCTGTTTGTGATTCGCGCCCATCCGGATGAGTCGCGTCCCGGGAAGGAAAGCCATGAGACTGTCACGGATTGGGTAAAGAAGAATCAGCTCAGCTGGCTGCCGAATGTGATCTATGTGCCGCCGGAGGAGTACATCAGTTCCTACGAATTGATCCAGGCGTCAAAGTTTACCATGGTTTACAACTCGACCATTGGTCTGGAAGCTGCCATCATGGGTGCCGGTGTTCTAAGCGCCGGTAAGTCGCGTTATACACAGGTTCCGCTTTGCTGGTTCCCGAAAACAAAGGAAGACTATCTCGAAAAGTGTGAAGAGCTGCTCAATTGCGACGCGGTCTCGGTTCCGCCTTTATTCAAGGAAACTGCCCGGCGTTTTATGTATTACCAGTTCTTCCATACCGCGCTTTCCTTCGAACCTTTTATTGCTCCGGATGAGACGTGGAAGGGATATGTGAAGATCAAAAATTTCCCGCTGCAAGCGCTTGATCCGGAACAAAACATCAATCTGAAAGTGATCCATGACGGTATATTGGAAGGAAAACCATTCGTCTTGCCGGACGAAGGTAAATTGGAAAAAGAAGAGAAAGACCAGGAAGAAAAGGCGGAAAACTTATGAAAATTGCTGCTTTTGTGCCGATGCGCCATCATTCTGTGCGTGTAGTTGGTAAAAATTACCGGCTGATGGACGGAAAACCGCTCTATCATTACATCATGGAATCCCTGTTGAATGTTCCGGAAATTGAACGCGTGGTCGTTGATACAGACAGTTCCGTTGTGATTGAAGGTCTCGCGAAGGATTTCCCACAGGTTGAAACTTTACTCCGGCCGGAAAATTTGCGGGCGGATGATGTGCCCATGAATGAGATCCTGATGTATGACACATCACAGATCAAGGCGGATTACTATCTGCAGACCCATTGCACCAATCCGCTGCTCAAGTCTTCAACCATTTCCGCAGCAATTAAGGCACTTCTGGACAAAGCTTATATGTACGACTCGCTTTTTTCCGTGACCGAGGTGAAAAAACGCTATTGGGACCAGCTCACACGTCCGATCAACCATAACCAGAATATCCTGCTGCGTACACAGGATCTGCCTCCGATTTATGAAGAAAATTCCTGCATTTATATTTTTACACGAGAGGTTTTGGAAAAAAAGCATACCCGTATTGGAGAGCGTCCACTGATGTTCCCAATCCCGGCTCGTGAAGCACAGGATATTGATAATGAATTGGAATTTGTTATCACGGAAATGATGATGAAAATCAGCAAATAGGGGATAGGATATAGAAGATAGGGAATAGTGGAGTCTGAAAACCGCATCGAGGTGATTCTTGAATTTTTTTCTGAGTTGAGCTGCTGATTTTTCTGTTTCCTGTTTTTTGAAAAGGAGTTATAAATGAAAAAAGTTCTGCTGTTTGTATTTGTAATTATCTGTCTGAATGCTGCGGCTGTTTGGGCAAATCCGATCGAGGTTTATTTTAATGACCCGTATCATAACGAAAGAGACCGAACCATTCAGGATATGATCCTGAAGGATATCAAAGGAGCGAAAAATACCATAGATCTGGCGACTTACAATTATACCGACACAAAAACAGCGCAGGCTCTGATCGATGCTGTTCACCGCGGTGTGAAAGTTCGAATGGTGATTGATGAGGACAATTACAATAAAAAGGTCGTTAACCAGCTTCATGATGGCGGTGTGAAGATTATTTCCGCGAAGTCCAGTGGACTGATGCATGCGAAATACATCATCATTGACGGGAAAATCGTTATCTCCGGCTCCGCTAATATGACTCTTGCCAGTTTTTCCTATGACAACAACTTCATGATCCGTATGGAATCTCCGGACGCGGCAAAGGTATTTACCGCTGAATTTGAAGAAATGTATCTCGATTTGATTTTTGGTGAGAACAGTCCAAAAACAAAAGCAGCTCCCTCAATCAAATTGAATGATGGAACAACAGTTTATATCCGCTTTTCTCCGGATGATGGCATTGATGACATGATCGAAAGCCTGATCCAGGCTGCCAATAACAGTGTTTATATGTTGGCTTATTCCTTTGCCTCCCGCGATATTGCCGAACGGCTGGAAGCTGCGGATGATGACGGGTTGGATGTTATCGTGATATGCGAGGATTCCAAGGCCTATACCGATGGCGGCGGGCAGTGTGGTCCGTTGTCTGAAGCCGGCGTGCAGGTTTATGTGGACGGTTATCCGGATAACCTGATGCATGAAAAGGTCATTATCCTGGATGACTCTGTGGTCATCGCCGGTTCCTACAACTTTACCCGCTCCGCAGACAAACGCAACGATGAACAGGTCCTGGTGATCCAAAGCAAAGACATCGCAAAGCTCTTCCTTGCTGAATTCGATAAGATTCTCGAGGAAGCAAATTAGGATTATAGAAACGGGCTGACTTGTTTGCAAGTCAGCCTTTTCTAAAATAATTTGATAGGTATTTACAAATAATAAAGGTAAAATTCTGTTATTGAGAACTGATGAAAGCTAATTTTATGAGGAAGCTTTTATAATTTTCTGGCAGAGTTTGGATTGTAAGTATATAAAAACAAGAGAAAACGATGAAGAAAAACTGGCTCCTTTTGGTAAATCTGCTTTTGATTTTGGAAATCATTATTTATGTTTTCCTGTATTCCCGGAATGAACGGCAGACGGTCCTGAAAAACGAGGTCGATACCTTTCTGGAAATGACGGTCGCTATGGAACGGGTGACCGCCAATTATCTGGAAACGGAACAGGGAATTTGTGATGCCTGGGCTCGTTATATCAACTCCGAAGATATGACCATTGAGGAAGCCATTTCCTTTGTCAAAGCCTCCCAGAAACCGGAAATCATGGTTCAGATCCTTTTTGTTGACCGGGGGGAGGTCAGCGGACTCTCTACTGTTGGAAAGATGCGGAATCCCTATGATTACACCGTGTCTTTCATGACTTTTGACCTGATCGATAACTATGATTCCTTAGGTCCCCCCGGGGAGCGGATCAATATGACTCGTGCCTATGCCAACCCGGTTAATGGTATCCGCTCCATTGCCTTCTGCAACCAGGTCTGGGTAAGAGATGGTGAAGGTGAAATGCGCAAAGCGATCCTGATGCGCATTCTTTCCCTCAAAACCTTTGAACGCAAGTGGGTCTTCCCAACAGAAGAATATGAAAATGCTGAAATTGCTCTGATCGATACGGTGGGAAATTATATCATCAAGGGTGAAACCTTCAAAAACAATAATTTCTACGATTTCTATAAATCCTATAACAGGGCAGATTCAGCGACCATGCAGCGGATGAAAGATGAAGTCGGTGAGGTGAGTGGGACCTTTACGATGCTGAACTCTCGCAATGTGGAGTGTCAAATCGCGCATACGCCGGTCAACGCTTCGAAAGGCTGGGCACTGATTTCTCTGATCCCGCTGAGTGAGATCGACCATGGGGCAATCGATCTGCTGCTTATTGGTATTGTCGCTGCAGGGTTGGTTCTTCTGATGGTTATTGATGTGAGCCTGCTGATGCGGATCAATTATCAGCTTCAAACCACTGCCCGGGAGGCTGAGACTGCCAACCGTGCCAAGACGGACTTTCTTTCAACCATGTCTCATGATATTCGCACGCCGATGAATGCCATCATCGGTCTTACTACGATCGCGGAAAAGAATGTGAATGATCCTGAGGCGGTCAGTGAGAATCTGCACAAGATCTCCATGGCAAGCAATCACCTGCTGACACTCATCAATGATATCCTTGATATTTCCAAGGTGGAGAGCGGTAAGCTGACGCTCAGTCCGGTTTCCTTCTCTATTGCGGAAACTGCGGAAAACCTTGTGAATATTTCCCAACCGATGGTCAAGGAAAAGAATATCGATTTCAACTTCCGTATCAGCCCGATTGAGTATGAATACCTCTATGCGGATCAGCTGCGTCTGAACCAGATATTCATCAATATTCTCTCCAACGCTATCAAATACACGGATCCGTTGGGACGGGTCACGATCGACATGAAGGAAACGCCGGGCGATGAACCGGGAAAAGTTCATCTGATGTATAAGGTGACCGACACGGGCATCGGCATGACGCCGGAATATATGGAGAAAATGTACCAGCCGTTTTCCCGTCAGACAGACAGTCGTGTCAATACCATTCAGGGTACCGGACTGGGCTTGTCGATCACCAAAAAGATGGTTGATCTGATGGGTGGAACCATCGACTGTCAGAGTGAAGTGAATAAAGGTACCTGTTTCACGATTGATCTTGAAATTCCTATTGCGGAGCGTCAGTTGGATGAGATGAAACTGGATCCGATCGATGTGCTGGTTGTGGATGATGATGATGTTCTGCTGGAAACTGCTCGGGATACACTGAATTCTCTCGGTGCTGTTTCGGAGACTTCCTCCTCCGGCGTTGAAGCGCTGCGGCGGATCAGTCAGCGGCAAGAACTCGGAAAAAATTATGATGTAGTCATTGTGGACTGGAAGATGCCTGGAATGGATGGTTTGGAGCTCACCCGCCGCATTCGTGAAATCGCGGGAGAAAAGCTGCCAATCCTGCTGATTTCCGCTTATGACTGGTCTGATATTGAAGATTCTGCCCGTGAAGCAGGTGCTAACGGTTTTATTTCCAAGCCGCTGTTCCGTTCCAACCTGTATGCAAAAATTACGGAGCTGCTGGGAATAGAAAGTGATATTCAGGACCCGGATGAGGATAATTCTGATATTGCCGGAATGCATATTCTGGTCGCGGAGGATAATGATATCAACTGGGAGATCATTTCCATGATGCTGGAAATGTATGGTATAGAAACTGAGCGGGCTGTCAACGGTCAAATTGCGGTGGAGATGGCCGAAGCTGGGTCTGAAAAATACGATTTGATCTTCATGGATATCCAGATGCCGGTTATGAATGGGCTTGAAGCAACTCGGCGAATCCGAGCTTCAGAAAATCGGAAGGCTGCTGCTATACCAATCATCGCCATGACGGCGGATGCCTTCTCCGAAAATGTCGCTGAATGTCTGGAAGCTGGTATGAACGGACATATCGCCAAGCCTGTCGATATTAAGATTGTTCTCAAGGAAATCCGAAAAATCAAAGAAGCCAAAAAATAATGGCAGCTGTTCAATACTAGAAAATAGCACCGGGCTGATTACATATGCACTCTCTGCTGCAGCAGTTTTCCGGCTCGGTGCTCTATGATAAATAGATATCTCATTTCTTATAAAAAATAAATACAACATTCCTCGTGTTCTGCGGATATAATGGTATGATTAAATTGGAAATTATTAGGAACAAGAGGCTGGAATGTTTAAAAAACTGAAAGAAGCCCTGGGGCTGGACCCGATCAAGAATCAATCCGACGCCTATACCCGGCGCGTCGCTGATATTAACAAACTGGAAAAACAATACGAAAGCCTGAGCGATGAAGCGCTGGCGGCAAAAACACCGGAATTCAAGCAGCGCCTCGCAAATGGCGAGACGCTCGACCAAATCCTTCCCGAAGCCTTCGCGGTCGTCCGGGAAGCCTCCAAACGCGTTTTGGGACTGCGCCATTACGACGTGCAGATGATCGGCGGCATGGCGCTCCATGCCGGGAACATCGCCGAAATGCGCACCGGTGAAGGAAAAACCCTCGTGGGAACGCTCCCGGTTTACCTCAACGCACTCACCGGCAAAGGCGTTCACCTCATCACCGTCAACGACTACCTTGCCCGCCGTGACGCCCGCTGGATGGCGCCGGTCTACCGTTTTCTCGGCCTGAGCGTCGGCGTGCTGCAGATGGCCGCCCGCACCGACAACGGCAAAAAAGCCTTCCTCGTCGACCCGACCGTCACCTCCACGAAAGAAGACCAGGACCAGCTGCGCATGGTCCCGCGCAAGCTCGCCTATGACGCCGACATCACCTACGGCACCAACAGCGAATTCGGTTTCGACTATCTGCGCGACAACATGGTCATGAGCCTGGACGAACGTGTCCAGCGCGGCCATGTGTATGCCGTCATCGATGAAGTCGACAACGTCCTCATCGATGAAGCCCGTACTCCGCTCATCATCTCCGGACCCGCATCCGACGATGTGGAAGAATACTACCGCGTCGCCCGTGTCATCAAACAGCTGCGCCCGGATGAATACGAAGTGAGCGAGAAGGACCGCAACGTATATTTAAATGATACCGGTCTGGACCACATCGAGGAATTGCTCGGCATGGTCCTGCGCGACCCCTCCCGTCCGGAAGAGATCTCCATCGAACAGGAACGCATGATGAGCTACATCGAACAGGCCCTCAAAGCCGAGTTCATCTTCAAACGCAACAAAGATTACCTCGTCCAATCCGGCAAGGTCATCATCATCGACTCCTTCACCGGCCGGCTGATGCCCGGACGGCGCTGGTCCAACGGTCTGCACCAGGCCATTGAAGCCAAGGAAGGCGTCAAGGTCGAACCGGAAAACGTCACCTACGCCACTATCACCCTGCAGAACTACTACCGCATGTACGACAAGATCTGCGGTATGACCGGTACGGCACTGACGGAAAAGGAAGAATTTTACAAAATCTACGGCCTGGACGTCATCCCGATCCCGACCAATCTGGAATATACCGCCCGGCAGAAAGGCTCTCCGCTGGTTGAAAAGGAAGCCAAGGATGCTGACGGTTACAAATACACCTATTACGCCGACCCGAAAAACCCCGGCAAGGCGCTCTATTACAAACGGAAGGACTACCCGGACGTCATTTACCGCTCCGAGGAAGCCAAGTTCCGCGCCATCACACAGGAGATTTTGTATAACTACGTCAAGGGCCGCCCGCAGCTGATCGGTACCGCCTCGGTGGAGCACTCCGAATTCCTTTCCGGACGGCTCACCCGTGAACCGCTGCGCCGCCTGATGCAGATCCAGATGATGCGCCGCGCTTATATGAATAAGAACAACATCACGGATTACGAGACCCCGCTGAAGGAGTTCACACCCTTCAACAAATCCCTGAAGGATATCCAGCCCGGTGATCTGCGCCCGATGGCGAGAGATCTCGGCATTCAGCTGAGTGTCGAAGACCCTGAAAACAAGAGCCTCTTGCTGCAGGAATTCCGGCTTGATGAAGAGGATTATCCCCGCCTGCTGGAAGCCGCTAACGGCGGGATCCCTCACCAGGTGCTGAACGCCCGCAAGCACGACGAAGAAGGTATGATCATCGCCAAAGCCGGTGCCTTCGGTGCCGTGACCATCGCCACCAACATGGCGGGCCGCGGTGTTGACATCAAGCTCGGCGGTGAACTGGACGAAGACGTACTGCGCGACACCAACCGCGTCCTTGCCAAATTCGGACAGGATCCGTATAACATGACCATTGAGGAACGCTACAACGCCATTCAGAAGGTGGACCCGGCTGAATACGGCGTGTATGAAGAATCCATCCGTTCTTATATAGAATATTACGAAAACATGCTCAAGGTGCGGGAACGCGGCGGGCTGCATGTCATCGGTTCCGAACGGCATGAGAGCCGCCGGATCGACAACCAGCTGCGCGGCCGTGCCGCCCGTCAGGGTGATCCGGGTTCTTCCCGCTTCTTCCTTTCCCTGGAAGACGAAATCGTCCGCCTCTTTGGCGGGGAACGTCTGGAAGGGATGCTCAAACGCGTCAATCTCTTCGATGAAAATGTCCCGCTGGAGCACAACATGTTCTCCCGTGTGGTCGAACAGGCACAGGAACGGGTGGAAGGCACCAACTTTGACGTCCGCAAACATACGCTCGAATACGACGATGTGCTGAACACTCAGCGTCAGCGCATTTACTCCCAGCGCGATCAGGCATTCCTGAAGGATGACCTGAGCGAGGATATTCTGGACATGCTGCGCACCGATCTGGACAACCGTCTGGAGAAGGCTGAGAAGGAAGAAAAATGGAAGCTGGCGGCTTATCTCGACAGTGTTCAGCCTTCCATGCAGATGGATACCCAGTTCCTGCCCTCCTTCACGCAGAAGATGATCATCGATACGCTGCGCGAACGGATCGGTTCCGCACCGGAGAAGGATGCCCTGATCGATGGATTGATCGATTTCGGGAAGGAAGCCTATCAGGCTGAAAACGAAAACGGTATGGACCTGATGCAGAAGCTCGTGAGCGGGTCAGCCGAAAATTATCAGACGCAGCTTGCCGAACGCAACGCCAACTTCGACCTCTTCACGGAAACACTGGAAGACAGGCTCAAGCAGAATTCCGAGTCCGCGGAGATGGGACAGGTGGTGGAAAGCCTGAAACCCGCAGAAGTCTTCGCCGACGCCTGTTCCTTTGCCCGGACACAGTTCAAGCTCTCCAACGACAAACAGCGCCGCCTTTCCGAAGGTGACGATGAGGTGATCGAAGAACTGCGCGATCAAGTCGAGGAGTTGCTGTGGGATTCCTACCGGCAGCGGCTGAACCTGCTGGTCCTCAATCGCATGGAAGGCGACTATGTCCCGGTGGAGGGTGAGATCGAGACCGGGAACTGGAAGGAATTGGAGAACCGCATCATGCAGTCAGTCCGCGAGGGTTATGACGGACGTTATGAACGGCTCTACGGCAAACAGATGCAGGTCCGCACCGATCTCTCCAATGCTCTGATCAACTACAAGACCACAGAACTGAGCGACCAGCAATGGTCCCAGCTGACGCGGGTGATGTCCACCGGGCAGCGTTTCACCTTTGACGCCAAGACTCATCAGAAAAAGGCGAAGGAATACCACCGCTGCAACTTCACCTTCTGCTGCGGCAAGATGCTCGAAGGGTTGAGCCGCGATCAATTGAAGAAAAAAATCTGGGATCACTATATCGAATCTGAAGAGGGTCTGAAGGATATCTTCGGTAAGATCGACTGGTCTCGTGTACGCACCGCGAACCTTACGCTGGATAAACTGCCGGAAGAGCAGCAGGAGAAGCTGCGCTCGGCTCTCGGCAGCAGTGAATTTGAATCAGTCCGTTCCGTGCTGCCGACGGAAATGCCGGAAGCGGATGCGGAAAAGATCCGGGATGTCTTTGGCAAACGGATCCAGAACGAGGTCAACCGCTCGGTCTTCCTGCAGTCCATCAGCAAGCAGTGGGTGGATTACCTGACCCAGATCGAGGGGCTGCGGGTTTCGATCTCTATGGAAAGCTACGCACAGCGGAATCCGCTGGTGGCATATAAGACCAAGGCGGCGGAGATGTTCTCTGAGCTGCTGAACGATATCCGCCAGTCCGTTGTGGAGCGGATGTTCGTCAGTCTCCCGCGCGTCAGTATGCTGACCACCGTCCCGAAGGTGGAGGCACCAGAACAACCCGAACCGGCAAAGATACCCGCGGGGAAGAAGAAAGGGAAAAAATAGGGGGCAGGATTCAGGGGCCAGGGGCCAGGGGTCAGAAAGTAGGATGTAGAAGGTAGGATGTAGGTGGTAGATATCAGATGATTGGTATTATTCACCATTCACTATTCACTATATCCTATACCTACATCCTACCACTTACCACCTACCACCTAACGAAAGGATAACATGAGCTGGAACGTCTGGGGCCATGAATGGGCCGAAGCACTTTTGAAGAAACATATCGCGGGCGGATTGACGCGCCACGCGTATCTTTTCACGGGTGCACCCGGTATCGGCAGACGTACCCTTGCCCTGGCATTCGTCAAGGCACTCTACTGCCAAAATCCGCCGGAACCCGGCGAGTTCTGCGGCAGCTGCCGCAACTGCAAACAGCTGGAGAAGCTGCAGCACACCGATCTTTTCATCGGACAGGCCGCGGCTCCCGGAGAGACGCTGAAAATCGACACCGTCCGGGAGATCCAGCACAACCTCAACATGCAGCCGTATGCCGCTCCCTGGCGGACAGCTCTGTTCCTGCGCTTTGAAGAGGCCAATCTCAACGCACAGAATGCTCTGCTAAAGACGCTCGAGGAACCTACGCCGCTCTCCAAGCTGCTGCTGACCGCAAGCAATGAAAACGCACTGCTCCCGACCATCAGCTCCCGCTGTGAGGTGATCCGGCTCCGCCCGATGGCCTTGCCGGAACTGGCGAAAAAACTGGAAGCCGCACGTATGATGCTCCCGGATGACGCACTGCGACTGGCGCATCTTTCCGCCGGCCGTGCCGGTTATGCGCTGAGCCTTGCCGACAATCCGGATGAAGTCGATCGCATCGTCTCTATAGCCTCTGATGGTATCGAGATGCTGAACGCGGATACCCTCCAGCGCTTCGCCTACGCGGCGGCGTTCAAAGACGTCAAAAAGCGTCCGGTCCTGCGGGAAACGCTGCGGATCTGGCAGTCGCTTTTCCGCGATCTGCTGCTCCTTTCCGCCTCCGGTGATGAGGTCGAACTGCCGATCAGTTTTACAGACCTGCGGGACAGTTTGACACAACTGGCGGGGAAGGGGTCTCCGGAGATATTCCGAAAGTCCCTTTCCGAAATCAATCGTATGATCATGTATCTCAATGCAAATGCCAACCTGCAGCTGCTTGCTGAAAATCTGCTGCTCAATTTTCCAAATCTGTGAGGGCTTATGGATCTTGAAGAAATTTATGAGAACATCTTTGAAATGGAAGGGGTTGCCCAGCATCCGGCTTATCACGGATTTTCCTATGGGATCCTGATCGTGGAAGATGGCAGACCGCTGGTTTGTTTTTACGTCAATGAACGCGCGGATCAGAAGCTGCAATATATTCTGACCCACGGCATGATCGAGTTTTACGCCGTCAGCAGTCACGTTACAGAAATCTTCTATGGCTATGTGACTGACGGCAATCAATTTTTCTGTGAAGAACAGATCTATCCCCGTGTGAACACGAAAGAAGGAGGTCTGATATGAAAGAATGCACCCATTGCGGCGGACCCAATGCGCCGGAAAACCGCATCTGTGATTATTGCGGGATGGGATTTGGCGAAGATACCATCCCCGAAGGATCGATCGATCCTCGGGAACAGGCGAAAATTGACCGCGCCGCCTGGATCGAGGCAAACCGGGAAAAGGATGTGGTCGAGTTCAATCTGAACAGCAAGGATGACCAGCACGTCAATGTCAACCTGCCGAACGGGCAGACGATCCGCATCAATGACCCGGTGGAAAAGGCTGCCGCGATCGCCGGGACGCTGCTTTCCGGTTCGGCTGCTTCAACCTTAAAGAAAGTCAGCTCCGGCGGCTTCAAGATCCCCGGACTGGAACCGGACGATCCGCGCTTCAATCCCAACGCCCGCCCGATTCCCAAACCCTCAGGCTCCGGAAAGAAATCCTCCGGCTGCCTCACGCTGGTTCTGGTTGTGATCGTGTTGGTTGTCCTCGGGATTTTGATATTTTAGAGGCATGTATGCGTAGCTCAGATTCTGAATCTTTACTGGATAAGAAAAGAGAGAAAGGAATTATGAATCATGGAAAGTGAAGAGACAAAAATCAGCCAACAGAACACGGAAAATGAGATTTCTCACACTGAAAATCAAGCATCGGAAACAGAAACCGCTCCCGTGATGGAGGCGCTGCCAGCGGATGTGAAAGAAGACACCCACAATCTGGATATCTGCCCGAATTGCCTGGAACCTAACACTGACAATCTGGCAGTCTGCAAATACTGCGGGATGCCGCTGCACCAGGGCGCGGATGCGGATGAATTTCTCATAAAAAAGGAATCCGCAGATCTGGAAGCCAACCGCAGGGAAGCCGTTCCGGAAGAAAAGAAACCTGCTAAAAAGCAGGAGAGCGGGTTCCGCCGCGTGATGCCGTGGCTTGGTCTGTACCTGATCTATTACGCTATTACCGGTTGTTTCGACATCAGCCGCCAGATCAAAGCTGCTGAAGCTGAAGGGCAGGTGGTGAACGTTCCCTTGGCTTACGGTTCCCAGGCGATCTGGTTCATTGCCGGTGTGATGATGGCCTGGCCGCTTATCAAGAAGGGCTACCGCAAACTGCGCGGTCTCCCGGAACCGGAAGAGGCTGAAGAAACAGCCGAAGAAACCGCAGCTGCTGAAACCCCGGAAGAGACAGAGACGACTGAAGCCGCTGTCACTGATCAACCCGAAACGATGCCGGAAACGGATGGATCAACCGAATCAGAATCAACAGCACAAACCGATGCCGCCACAGAGAACGAAGATGACAGCTCAAAAGCATAAAGAACCGAAAGAGAAAACCACGCAGACCGGACAGAAACCGGAAAAGGGCGAAACCACCCTCGGGTTTACCGGTCTGCTGGGTATCGTCCTGCTCGCTGGGGCTTTATTCAATGTTCCCGCGATCATGAAGGTTCCCGTAACCACAGAAGACAAAATGATGCTCGTCGTCGTCATCGCCATGGCCATCGGCGGCGCCGTACTGCTGATTTTTCGGAAGAAGAATTAGGGGATAGGAGATAGGAGATAGGAGATAGGGAATAGGGGATGGGAGATAGGAGTTATGAGTAGTGAGTAGTGAGTAGTGAGTAGACATTAGTCTGCAGCTTCGCGCTAACACCTAATACACAACACCTAATACCTAACACCTATCACCTTAAAGAAAAAATCCCGTTCATAAAACGGGATTTCAGTGCCGAAGGTGGGAATCGAACCCACATACACAAGGTACACGATTTTGAGTCGTGCGCGTCTGCCAGTTCCGCCACTTCGGCTCAACACTAATTCTATTTTATACCGAAAACCAAACATGTCAAGGATCATGCACAAAAAAATGACGTAAAACAAGGTGAAAACAAGGTCACAGAGAACTCCATGTTTTACCGTATTGGCTTCTAATCTACTATATTTCCGAAGATGTCCTAATCCTGACACTCTCCAGGACAGGAACTCATAGTGACCTTATTTAATAAATAAGAAGGAACCTGATATGCCAAAATGGTTGAAAATTACATTGATCGCGCTGGGAATCGGCGCAGTTGGCCTTATTGTCCAGCTGCTGCCGGTCATCATTATGGTCATCAGCTCCATGAACGCGAAAATCGAAGTTTACGACGATGTTGCATCCTATGAGAACTATCTTGCCGGTGCGGATAAAAACGATAAAAATAAATGGAGCAAATGGGACATGGATGAGTCCATCTGGCCGCGGAAGATCACCGATTCCATGAAGGTGCTGGACTATAAGATGGTCTATTTTGACCCCTGGGATAAACAGTATCTGGGATATTTGACGGTCGAATATACACCGGAGGACTATACCGCGGAGGTTGAACGGCTGCGGGCTTATCCCTCTACTGAATATATCGGGAACTACAGCGTAACGGAAGAAAAGACTCATGAACTGCTGGCCATCAACGCGGACCCTTATCAGGGATTTGTTTACGCGCTGGGACTTGGCCAAAACCGAATCGTTTACGCGGAACAGATCTTCTGCAATTACATGATGGACCTGGATTACACACAATACATTCCGAAAGACTATCTGCTGGACGGCTTCAATGCCACAGCGGATAATCCATACCGGAAACAGAAGATGAATGAAAAGTGATCTAATCTTAAAGAAATCATGAGTTAACGTTACATTTAATTGAATTTTTCAAAAAAGTGTAACGTTAACTTGCAATTATTTCGTGATAGGCTATGATTATAACGATAGAATTAACGGGGTAACGAAAGGAATTAGCGAAATGGAAGAAAAGACGCAAAAACAGATCATCCTCACCGGCGACCGTCCGACGGGCCGGCTTCATCTTGGACATTATGTGGGGTCTCTGCGCCGCCGTGTGGAGCTGCAGAACTCCGGTAAATTTGACGAAATCAATATCCTGATCGCAGATGACCAGGCATTAACGGATAATGTGGACAATCCCGGAAAGATCCGCGACAACATCATTCAGGTCGCGCTGGACTATCTTTCCGTCGGACTTGATCCGAACAAAACGACGATTTGCATCCAATCCGCTCTTCCCGCGCTTCACGCGCTGACTTTTTATTACCTGAATCTGGTAACGACAGCACGTCTTTCACGCAATCCTACTGTGAAAGCGGAGATCCAGATGCGCGGCTTTGCCGATGAAGGGCTGCCTGCCGGGTTCTTCACCTATCCGGTCTCTCAGGCGGCAGATATCACCGCCTTTGACGCCACCGTGGTTCCTGTTGGGGAAGACCAGCTGCCGATGATCGAGCAGACCCGGGAAATCGTTGAGAAATTCAACAAAATCTACGGCGAAACGCTCGTTCTGCCGAAAGCCATGATCCCGGAAAACGAGACCCAGCGAAGACTCCCGGGAGTGGACGGCAAGGCCAAGATGAGCAAATCCCTCGGCAACTGCATCTACCTTTCCGATGATGCAAAAACCATCAAGAAACAGGTCAACGGCAAGATGTTCACCGACCCGCTGCATCTGCGCATCGAAGACCCCGGCCATATTGAAGGCAACGTGGTCTTCACCTATCTGGACGCTCTCTGCACCGATGAACATTTCGCGGAATTTGCCCCGGAATACGCGAACCTGGAAGAAATGAAAGCACATTATCAGCGCGGCGGTCTGGGTGATGGCGTCTGCAAGAAGTTCCTTATCAATGTACTGGAAGAGACCCTGAGCCCGATCCGCGCGGAACGTGCCAAATGGGAGGCGGATATCGATTCCGTCTATGATATTCTCCAGGCCGGCACCGCGAAAGCTGTTGAAAAGACCAATGGAACTCTTGCGCGTGTCCGCTCAGCTATGAGAATCAATTACTTCGATGATCGTTCGATTGTAAAGGAATGGAAAAAGGTCCTGAAGGAATCAAAGCAGTAAATGATCGATTTTGACGCACTCAAAGATCTGCCTTTAGATGAAAAAGCCGTTGAACTGCGGCGTTCCCATGGCTGCAATTGCTGTCAAGCTGTGGTAGCCGCTCTGACGGAAGACCCGGCACTGATCGAAGCCGGCGGAGGCTTCGGTGGCGGTATGGGAAACCGTGAGGGACCCTGCGGGGCATTGGCCGGTGCGGTAATCGCGGCAGGAAAGAAGACCGGAGGGTCCGGTACGCCCCGCTTTTCGAAACAGCTCTATGAGATTTTTCGTGAGCGATCCGGTGCCGTGACTTGCCGTGAGCTGAAAGGGCTTGATACCGGCGTGATGCTCTGCCCCTGTGAAGACTGTGTCCGCAATGGCGTCCGTGCTTATCGGGATGTTTTTGGTGAGAACTGAATCACTTCGGACAGCAGTTCTTCCCTGATAACCCGGTAAGCCGGATGGTAGGCTTCACGGTAGAGACTGCTGTGGGAAACCGGTGGATATCCCTCTGAGCGGTATCTTTGTAAATAAACAGTAAGATCATTTTCGGAGAATTGGAATATGCCTTTTTTACAGACGGCTTCCAGTTCTTCGATTTTTATAAGGAAACAGTCCAGGCAGCCCCGGTGTTGTTCCGCGGTTTTGATACAGGCAGCCGCAAGGCCCTCCAGAGAAATGAGGGAGCTTTTCGGACTGTTGAGCATCACTCGGATAAGTCCGTTCCCGATCGATTCCGTCAGCGGGATGTCCCGAATTTCACGAATTACATCAGCCTCCCTTCGCAATCGTTCCATAAAAAGGGAACGGTCGGAGATCAGGTGACCGACGCCGAATTCATTTTGATAAATCAGCTTCACCGCATCGGTCGACTGCATGAGCGGATATCGTGAGGCGTGCAGTTTCAGTAATTCTTCCATGGTTATTTTCCAATAATTAATTTTTTATTCAGTATGGCATAATTGTTGCAATTTAATTGAGTATTATGCGTACCAGATATTCTATTATTTTGCCTGTTTGTGCAATTCTTTCCGGCGTTGTGCTGGAGCTTAACTCGTTGAACCTGATCGGCAATTTCCTGCCGAATGAGATTTTGCTGAAATTCTGGCCTGTGATTCTGATTTTCGCGGGGCTGGATATGCTCCTTTCCCACCGCAGGCTCATCGGTGCTATCGTCATCCTGTTTTTCGGCGTAGCGCTCCTGAGCACGCAGCTCATGCCGGAAGGGTGGAATAATCAAATCTGGACCTTTTTTATGAAAATCTGGCCGATCCTGCTGATTCTTTTCGGCCTGGATTGCATTTTCTCCGGTACGCGCTTGATCAATACCGCTGTAATTATTGCGGGTGTTTTGATCCTGGTGTATATTTTGCTCACCGTTCTGAATGTTCCGGCTATCCAAAAGCTGCCGATCAACATTGACTTGTCCAAGATCATACCGACTTCAACATTTGAAGGCATATTCCCTTCGCAGCCTGTTCCGCCGCAAAACCAACAGCAGAATCAACAGCAGAACCCTGTGCAGTTCTTCAGTCAACCCGTTCAGGAACAGCCTCCGGCGGTACAGGAGCCCATCACTTTCAACTCAAACGGTTCGATCAGTGCAGTCATGCCTTCACTGAATTCGGCAGCACTGAAGATCAATGCGGCTTCCGGGAAGATCTCCATCAAGGCAGGGGACCAAAACGGCTCCTTCCTGGGCGGTACGATCGCATTGGACGCGGCTGAAAAGCTGACTCCCGATGCTGCACTCACAGGACAGACCGCACAGTACACACTCACAAGCAAGGGAAACGCGGCTTCTCCGCAGAATTCCAACTGGGATCTCTCCCTGACCACGCAGCGGAGTATTTCCGTCAGCACTGTTTTGAACAGCGGCTACATCAAAGCAGATCTTCGTTCATTGAACCTGAGTGATGTTTCTCTTGAGAACAAATATGGACCGGTGGATGTGATGGTTCCCCACGCCACTGCAGCCAAGATCAATATCAAAGCCTCAGGGGATAATGTCCGGCTGTATATCCCATCCGGTGCTGTAGTTTCCTGCGTCATCACAGGTGCCGACTCTATTGATTACCCTCAGTGGGACTACACACTCTCCGGCAATATTCTCTCACCGCGCCGCGGTACTCAGACACCGATTATGGTTGAGATCAGCATGTCCGGCGGCAGTGTGCAGGTCATAAATATCGGATAAGCTCAAAAACGTAATAAGCCACCGGCATCGCGAAGAAACACGAATCAAAGCGGTCGAAAAATCCTCCATGCCCTGGAATCAGGTTGGAGGAATCTTTTATACCATAGCAGCGCTTGATCATGCTTTCTCCATAATCACCCAACGGCCCGCTGATGGAAACAGCTGCGGCGAGGATCAGGATCTGCAATGTATCTACAGCGGCATGGACCGGCGGAATAAAACGCTGAGCCAGAACCGCGATCAGCATTGTAAACACTATTCCGCCGAAAAACCCTTCCCAGGTTTTCTTGGGGCTGACAATTTTGAACATCTTATGCTTCCCGATGGCACGTCCGACCGTAAAGGCTGCAACATCATTGGTCCAGACCATTAACATGACGATCAGAAATTTGACCGCTCCGTCAGGGAGCTGCCGCAGGGAGATCATATAACCGCCCAGCCAGCCAATATATACCATGCCCGTGGTCAGGACGACAAAGCTCAGCGCGGATTTCGGCACTTCTCTTTCACAGAGTATCGTTCCGCAGAGCATTGCCGCCATAATACAAAATGTCAGGGTGCGGTGAGAGGCATCAATGCCGATATAGTATCTGGCGAGAACCAGCAGCAGGACGGAAAGAACCAGCAGGATCAGCGGGGTTCGGATCCCGTCATGCCGGTCAAAAATATGTCCGAATTCCCATGCGGAGATACCGCAGATGATTAAAACAACAGCCAAAAACGGCAGGCCGCCAATGAGCGCAGTTCCAATAATAACCGGAACCAGCACGCACGCGCTGATAACGCGTTTTTTCATAAAACCTCTTTTTCAGTGGTTTGTGATCAGTTATCAGTGGCCAGTGGTTTGTGATCAGATGACAGAAGTGATTTATTCATTGAACAAACGAGAAGAGCGATCTTCTGTTTTTATTCTGGAATCTGATAACTGCTCACTGACCACTGAATGCCGGTCACTGACCACTAATAACTAAACTTTTCCGAACCGGCGGTCCCGCTTGGAATACTCATAAATTGCCTGAAGCAGTTCTTCTTTGCCAAAATCCGGCCATAATGTTTCCGGAAATTCCCATTCGGCATATGCGGACTGATACAGCAGAAAATTGCTCAGCCGCTGTTCTCCGGAGGTTCGGATCACCAGATCCGGATCCGGAATACCAGCGGTGAACAGATACTCGCTGATTTTCTGCTCTGTGATCTCTTCCGGCTTCAGTCCATCGGCAATCATCCGCTGCACCGCGTGTTTCAGTTCATTGCGGCTGCCGTAATTCAGCGCAACGGAAAGGATCAGCCGGTCATTGTTCTTTGAAAGCTCCACAGCCTGATCGATCTCATTCAGCAGGTCCTGCGGAATGCCCTCCCGCTGCCCGAGATGGATGATGCGGACGCCCTGCTTGTGCAGTTCCAGCAGTTCATTGGTGAATGCCTGATGGAAGAGTTTTTCCAATCCAGCTACCTCATCCTGAGGACGTCCCCAGTTTTCCGTGGAAAAGGCATAAACCGTCAGGTATTTTACGCCAAAAGAGACGCACGCCTTGATGACAGCCCGCAGGCTTTCCATGCCGGCATTGTGGCCGAAGAGCCGCGGCATTCCGCGTTTCTTTGCCCAGCGGCCATTTCCATCCATAATGACAGCAATATGCCGCGGAATGCGCTCCGCGGGAATATCACGAATATCAAGTTTTTCAGCTGCCATGGCGGATCAGACCTCCATGATTTCCTTTTCCTTCTTTTTGCCGACTTCCTCAACCTTGGCTGTCCAGGTATCGGTCAGCTTCTGGATCTTGTCTTCACCCTTCTTGCGGTCATCTTCCGTGATGAGCTTTTCCTTTTCGGCATCTTTCAAATCTTTGATAATGTCGCGGCGGACGTTGCGGATGGCAACTCGGGCCTCTTCCAGACGATTGCTGACCTGTTTCACCAGATCCTTTCTGCGGTCTTCTGTCAGCGGAGGCAGCATCAGGCGGATAGCTTTGCCGTCATCGTTCGGTGTAAGGCCCAGATCAGAAGCCTGGATGGATTTTGTCATCGGACGGATAAGTGACGGATCAAAGGGGCGGATCATAATCGTACGGGCATCCGGGATCGTGATGTTGGAAACCTGGTTGAACGGGGTCGGAACGCCGTAATACTCAACGGTGAGTTTTTCAACGAGGGCCGGTGTAGCACGTCCGGTGCGGATTCCGTCAAGTTCTTCCTGCAGGGCGGCAATTGCACCTTTCATTCTGCCTTCGCCGTCATTGAGAATGTCATTGATCATGTTTACCTCCAAAATTTAGTAATAATTTCTGATGAAACGCCATCAGGCGTTATCTTTTTCCAGTGTTATTCATGTAAGCCTGCAGCTCATTGATAAAGGATCGGATCTGCTCAAAATATGGCTTGTTGTCAGCATCCTCCTCCATCCGCAAATTCATAGTCCGCAGCGTGTCGATCGAAACAGGTGACATCATCTGCGAGATCCGCGAATAAGCGCGGCCCATATCTTTATCGGCATGATAAGCCAGCCCGACAGCCGTCAGGTAGTCCTGCTGAAAATCTTCATGCAGGGAAACCGGAGTGATATCAAAAAACTGAACCGGGAAGATGCGGTATCCTACCAGCAGCCCAATCGCCAGGCCGATGATCAAGCCGGTCAGCAAATAAAGCGGAGCCTGTTTACGTTTTGGGAACATACGCTAATCTCCTCCGAAATAATCATCCAGGCTTGAATTACCCCCGGCAGTATTCCCACTGCCGCTATTGTTATTAAAAATGGGGAACGGAGCCGGCGGAAGGTCAAGCATTGGCGTTGCATTCGGATCTGTGGTGATCTGCATTCCGGTGTTAAATGGATCACTGTCTGCCTCCGGAACTCCGCTGTTGTTCGGTGTCGGGGTAGGTGTTTCCTGAGGGGAATCATCCGAACTGCTTTGCCTGCTTTGGCCGGCTGAGGCTGTGGACGTCTGTTCAAAGACATAAAGTGCGGTTGGGTCGATCGTTTCTGTGGGGATGATCCTTTCACCGGAGATCACTTCCTGCAGCCGGTACATCTTTTGCAGATCGACCGGGTTGTAACCGAGATTCTGTGCATTTTCGATGGCTGCTTCAACCACACTTTCGCGGCTCGGGTCACTGGGAGCCAGGACCTTGTCAAGACGGACCAGCGCCTGGAAGCGGTCATGTTCCTGGTCGTAGATCTCGGCCACCATCAGGACGTAGTCTGTTTTGTAATCGGGACGCATGTTATACAGGGCGGCATCAACAAATTCCGCGGGTTTTACGTACCAGGAATAGTAAAGACCGACACCGCCGCCGATGATGATCATGATCAAAAACCAGATAAATCGATTGATTCGCCCCATTAATTTTTACTCCACTATCATTATAACATTATCAAGCCGGCCATGTGTATTGAATTTTATAAAATTTCGATGTATCTGTTCAGATCCCGGCGGCGCAGTATAAAACTTGAGCGACGCACATGGGGACAGGCACACTTGGGTTTGCATTGCAGCACAAGATGCCAGTCCCCACGTGCTCCGTTCTGAATAGTATCCATTCGTAATCACCTGCCACCCAACACCTAACACCCAACACCTAATACCTGACACCTGATTTCCTAAACTTTCCGATTTATAGTAGAATGGAATAGATAAGGTTAGAAAAGAGAGAGGGGAGCTTATGGCAGCTCAGCAGATGATCAATAATAAATATAAAATCGCCGCCAACATCGGTGCGGATAAAAGCGGATATTACCTCACACTGGAGGATTCCGCGGATTCAAAGAAATATTACGCAAAACTTATCAAAATTGACAACAACAGTCTCAGCGCGAAAACCCTTTTCGGGTTGCAAATGAGGATGCAGCGGCTGACGCAGTTTAGCCATACAAATGCCATCAGTGTTTATGAACCGGAACTGATGCCGGAAGGAATGCTGCTGCGGCAGACGGATATTCCCGGAATGTCACTGAAAGAACTGATGCAAAAGCAGGGACGTCCGCTTGGTTTGCATACGGCTTACAGAATTGCTCTTGATACCGCATCAGCTATAGCTGCTCTTCACAGCGAAGGATTGGTCCATGGTGAGTTGGATCCATCTCACATCTGGCTGGACAGCGACGGGAAAACATATCTCTCTTTCCTCGCGCTTCCTCCCGCCTTCAGTGCAGACCGTTCGGTCTATGAAATGCCGAATCTCACACCTCCGCCGGAACCGGAAAGGGACGTGGATATTTTCGCGTTCGGTGTGTTATTGCTGGAGATGTGCACGATGATCTCCCCATACAGGGCAAGCGGTGATGAGACCGACGTGGAAGAATATTCTCACAGGTTCGCGTATTATCGGGAATGTGTAAACGAGTCTGTCGGTCTGGAAGTACCGGAGCTGGTCCCGATCCTCTCCCGCTGTCTGACAGATGACAAAGCACGGCGGTTCCAAAGCGGAGAAGACCTGTACTGGGCGATACGGGAACTGATCGAAAAGGAAGTTCCGAAAAAGGAATTGCCGGAACAGACCGATGCGCCAAAGAAAAAAACTAAATCCAAATCCAAAAAAGCTGAGAAAAAACAGACAGGATTCAGCACAGCCCAGAAGAAGAAAAAATCAAGTCTGCTGCCGATCCTTCTGATCGTATTGGTTTTAATTGGCGCAGGGGCTTACCTGTATCTGAACAAACCGGATTTCCTCAATGACCTGCCGAAGCTGCCGCAATATCAACGGTCTTCGGAAACGGAAAGAACACCGGCTTATGAACAGACTTTGGATCTGCTGCATGTCACACAAACTGCAATCATGATGCAGTCATCCCAAAAACGGGCGGAAGTGCTGCCTACCGAAACAGCAGTACCGACCGCAACACCGACACCGGAACCGACAGCTACACAGCCGCCTCGGCCCATCAGCCCGGCAGCCGGGCGAGCGATCCGCTGGAACGCTGACGGCAGCCTGATGGCATCTGTCCCGGCTTCCTCTTTTACCATGGGATTAAATAATTCTTTTCTTTTTGACCTCGATGGAATTCTGCCCAGACACAGTGTTTCTTTGGACGGGTTCTGGATCGACACATCAGAGGTCACGCAGGCACAGTACGCGGAATGTGTTTCTGCGGACGTCTGCCAGCCAATCGAGCGTATCGCGGATGAATTGATCGGGGACGACCTGCCCATAATGAATGTCCGCTGGACGGATGCACAGGTCTACTGCGCATGGGCAGGCAAACGTCTGCCGTCAGAGGCAGAATGGGAAAAAGCTGCCCGCGGTGCGGATGGACGTTTGTATCCCTGGGGAAATAATTCCCGCAGTGTCGGAGAATACCCCAACCGTATTCACCGCTCCGGCGATGACCCGATGGATCTCAGTCCCTACGGAGTGAGGAATATGGCGGGGAACGTGAGCGAATGGGTCAATGATTTTTATTCCGAAACCCGCCTGATCACCGATACCGAAATGGTCAACCCCATCGGACCGATCTCCGGTAATATGCACACGGTCAAAGGTGGTAATTTCCTCTCATCGGAACCGGAAGCCGCTGCTTTTACTTTCTACCGATCCGGTGCCGCACCTGAATCCAGACAGAATTACGGCTTCCGCTGCGTTGTCAGTGCGGATGAGGTCGACACGTCAAAGGCTGCCGAGGATCAGCCGCTGACCCTTGCGGCGGAGGTTCAGACCTTCGATGATCCGGCTGACTGCACGAACAGGGCCCGTTTTGTCAGTGACATCACGATCCCCGATGGAACCCCGGTGGAACGGGGACAGTGGATCACCAAGACCTGGGAGCTGGAGAATTACGGCACCTGCACCTGGAGCGAAAATTATAAGGTGGTCTGGAGTGATGAAAATTACAGTAACTCTCAAAAGCTGTTTGATATCGGCACCGCACTGCGGCCCGGCGAACGGGGAGAGATCAGCGTGACATTCCCGGTGCAGGGTGAGGGTTCAACGCATATTTCCTTCGTCCTTGCCAATACCGACGGAGAAACCTTCGGCCTCGGAGAACGCGGCAGAGGGGATCTTTATATTGAATATAATGTGGAATAGGAAGTAAATTTCAAAGCTAAAATGAAGCACATGGGGACTGGCATCACGTTTCGCAACACGAGCGAGCCTTTCCCCATGTGTGTCATGTACAGAATCATTATCATGATTTCTATCCTTTTTGAGGACGGATTTCAAGAAATTGAAATGTCAGATTTTCCTTGCTTTTTTTGCTTTTTATGTTAGAATAGAACTACATTTAGAGAATACATAGTTTATTCAGCACTAAATGTAGTTATTTATAAAGTAATTAATAACAAGCAATTTATCACCCCGGCTGGGGATTTTTTATTGCTGAATTTACCAGATATGAGGTGATATGGACTGTCCTTTTTGCGGGAATCCAAAAACAAATGTGGTTTTTACAGGGAAACCGGAAGATGGAAAGCTGCAGCGCAGACGTTACTGTCCGAACTGCAAAAAACGCTTCAACACCTATGAACGCCCATTTCTGGGTACGCCCATGGTTGTGAAATCCGACGGGAAGCGTGAGGTTTTCGACTCAGAAAAGCTTGCCCATGGGATCCGAATCGCCTGTGCGAAACGTCCTGTCCCGGCGGAAAAGATCAGCGAGCTGGTCGACAGCATTGAAAAACGCCTGCAAATGGAAGGAAAATACGAAATCCCTTCCCGCATGATTGGGGATCTGGTAATTGAGGGTCTGAAAGGGCTGGACCTGATCGCCTACGTACGGTACGCCATCGTTTACCTGCGAATGGATGACCTGCATGTGCTCCGCAGTGAGATCGATAAATTGCTGGCAGAATAAATAAAAATAGTTGGGATTTAGAGAAAATGACAATATTCTTCTAATATCCCATAAAAATGAGGAGAGAGTATGGATACAGGGCTGCATATTGACGGCATGCTGGAATTTCCTGCGCTGCCGGAGGGTTTACCGTCCATTGAAATGAGCGATAACGCCCGCAAAGTGTTCGAAAAGCGCTATGTCCGCCGCAAAGCGGACGGCACACCAGCGGAAACGATCGATGGGACATTCTGGAGAGTCGCATATCATGTGGCTCGCGCGGAAGAAACCTATGGCGGTGACGTTATGCAGACCGCGGTTCGTTATTACAAAATGTTGGCGAACCGTCAGTTTTTCCCGAATTCTCCGACCTTTACCGGTGCAGGTACCCCATTGGGTCAGCTGGCCGCCTGCTTTGTGCTCCCCATCAGCGACGACATGGGCAAAAAGGAAAGCGGTATTTTCACGACCCTGCGCAATGCCGCACTGATCCAGCAGACCGGCGGCGGCAATGGTTTCTCCTTCTCCCGTCTGCGCCCGGAAGGCTCCATCGTACGTTCCAGCGCCGGACAGGCCACCGGTCCGATCGGCTTCCTGCGTGTCTATGACCACGCTTTCGGTGAAGTAGCCCAGGGTGGCTCCCGCCGTGGTGCCAATATGGCCGTTCTGCGTGTGGACCATCCGGATATCGAGGCCTTCATTACCTGCAAGACCAGCGAAACCGCCATCACCAACTTCAACCTGTCCGTCGGTATCACCGATAAATTCATGCAGGCTGTTGAAGCGGACGCGGATTGGGATTTGGTATTCCCGGATCTTGATGACCCGAAATCCAAAGATTTTGACGGTGATGTTGACCAGGCCCGTGAAGCGGGTATTCGCATCAAAGTCTATAAGACCATCAAAGCCCGCGATCTGTTCAACAAGATCGTTGAACAGGCGCATCACAACGGTGAACCGGGTGTGCTCTTCATTGACCAGGCGAACCGCTATAACCCTGTCCCGCATCTTTATCGGCTGGAATCCACCAATCCCTGCGGTGAACAATGGTTAGGCCCTTATGAAAACTGCTGTCTCGGCTCCATTAATCTGGCACAGCATGCCACAGAAGACGGCAAAGTCGATTGGGGCAAACTCGAAGAAACGACCAAAACCGCTGTGCTCTTCCTGGACAATGTCATCGACGCTAACGGGTATGTCTCCGGTGTCCCGCAGCTGCGGGAAGCAGCCCTGCGTGCCCGCCGCATCGGTCTCGGCATCATGGGACTCGGCGATTTGATGTTCAACTGCGGCATCCGTTATGGCTCCGATGAGGGACAGGAATTCGCCGGACAGGTGATGGAATTTGTGCGTTATCACGCCATGAAGCAAAGCGTCGCTTTAGCACAGGCTCGTGGGTCCTTCCCTGCCATCAAAGGTTCTATTTATGACGCGGACAACTTCCGCTGGTCTCAGCCGAAACCGTTAAAACCTTATACCCGCAATTTCGGCCGACCCAATGTCAATTGGAACGAGATCACCGAAGGGATCAAGGCTCACGGTATCCGCAATGCCGCTCAGACCACGATCGCTCCGACCGGTACCATCGCGACAGTCACCGGCTGTGAAGGCTACGGCTGTGAGCCGGCATTCGCCCTGGCTTACATCCGCCACATGAACGATAACGGCAAAGACGTGCTGCTGCCTTATGCCAGTCCGCTGTTTGACAAGGCTTTAAAAGCCAGCGGCATGGACGAAGCAAAACGCCAGGCGATCGTGGAACAGGTGATGAACGACGGCACCTGTCAGAACATCGAAGATCTGCCGGAAAACATCCGCAATACCTTCGTCGTATCCTCCGATATCACACCGGAAGAACATGTCGGTATGCAGGCCTCTCTGCAGGCATTTGTAGACAACAGCCTTTCCAAGACCGTCAACCTCCCTGCAGGTGCTACCACCGATGATGTGGCGAAAGTCTATATGCAGTCCTGGAAGCTCGGCTGCAAGGGCACCACGGTTTACGTCACCGGCTCCCGTGACAAGGTCGTCCTGGAGACCAAATCCACGATGGAAAGCAAACAGGAAGGCGCGGAAGTGCTCCCGGCGGAAACCAAAGTTTCTGAACCGGAACAGGCTCAGATGCCGCTGTGGCATGACAAAAAGAAAGCCCGTCCGCATTCCCTGCATGGCTTCACCTATCGTTCCGATACACCGGTGGGCAAGGCCTTTATCACGATCAATGAAAACGGAGGGAACCAGCCCTTCGAGATCTTCATCAACACTGCAAAAGCCGGTACCGAGATTTCTGCCGTATCCGAAGCGATCGGACGTCTGGTCTCCTATGTGCTTCGTCTGGCTTCCCCGATCGAACCGAAAGCCCGTCTGGAAGAAGTTGCTGCCCAGCTACGCGGCATCGGCGGCAGCCGTTCCCTCGGTTTTGGTGCCAAGCGTGTGCTCTCCCTGCCGGACGGACTGGGACATACCTTCCAGGAATATCTGAGTGAACGCGAAGAACGGATGGAGGAACAGGCACTGCTCGAGGAGCTTCGCGAAGGACACAAACATGTCCATGCGGAGGAACCGGCGGAGAAAAAACCGTTTGAACCAGCCACTTCCCCCATGCTGCGGATCGGCGACATCTGTCCCGAATGCGGTCAGGCCACTGTCATCAACGAGGAAGGCTGCCGCAAATGCTACAGCTGCGGCTATAGCGAGTGCTGAGAATTTTAATAAAGTTCAAAGTTGAAAGTTTAAAGTTCTAAGGTTATAATGAAGACCGCGTTGCGGTCTTTTTTTTTGTAATTTTTTCAATAATTATAAAAAGTTTTATATTAGAAATTATTATTTATTTTACACAATTACTTGACATTTCTAAAATATTTCTATATAATAATCATTATAGAATTTATATTGCAAACGTAATTCAATTTGCAGAAAGGAGTGGCTGAATATGAATACCGAAACACACCTTCACCGCGGGATCATCACGGATGTCAAGGCATCGGAGCTTCCCGGTGAAGCATGGAATGAATTCAGCAACGCTCCTTTCGAATTTGAAGATACTGTCCTTGATTTATGGGAAGATACACAGAAATCTTATTACCACGCCTGCACGGCCAATCGTTTTTCTGAAAGCTATCTGACACTCTGCACTCAGCTTGAAAAGAACATCCGGCAGCTTGGCAGCTTCTGTCTTACAAAAGCAGTATTAGAACAAAAAGGCATTGCCTGTCCCAAACTCTCGGACCTGAGTATCAGGGAACTGGTAGGAATGGTTTCCTTCCACCTGCGCAAAGCCCATGCCGCCTTTGACGGTATTTACCGTGATAACAACATCCTCGGCGTCACCTATCTCAACTGGGAATTTCGCTGGTTCGGTCTCGGCAACCGTCTGAAGGCTACCGAAGTGAAGATCCGGAAGATCAAAGACGGAAATCTCAATGTCGATTCCATGCTGGAGCAGGCAGAGACCTTCAAGGGAGAAGGGTGCACAAACAATACTCCTGCGTTAGAGCCAAAAAGTCTTCGTGCGCATTCCAGCGCGCTGCCGCTCAGCGGATCTGTTGCCAGGGAAATGATTCGGCAGGAAGAAGCTGCCGCCAAGAGAGAAAAGGCTTTCCGCAAAGACATTGAAGACGCCGCAAAGATCTGGGGACAAAAATTTGACTGGCAGGAAATCGATCGGATGGCTGAAATTGAAAAACAGCGTCAGGCAAAGGAGCGGGAGCGCTCTGAATCCGCTTCTTGCTCGGCACAGGAATCCGAAGAAGGGACGATTACGGAAGCCGAGGCAAGGAAAACCCTGATCGAAGACGCCATGAGTCGGGGTGATCAGCAGGCCCTGATGGATATTCCAAGAGAGGATCAGTATCAGCTGCTTGACCGCTGGAATCAATATCTCGAGCGCATTGAAAAGGAATACGAGGCGTCACATCATCATCCCGGGGGATCAGGCTCCCGCGGTGGTCCCTCCGATGAAGTCCGAAAAGCCCTGCGGGAAAAGCGGAAGAGGAAAAAGAGGGGATAGGAGTTAGGAGATAGGATATAGGAGATAGGATATAGGATATAGGAGATAGTGAGCCGAAATCGGTTGATTTCGGCTGTTTATCGTTCTCGTAACTCACATCTCGCCTCTCATATCTCAAATCTTGCCTCTCGCATCTCGAATCTCTCATCTCATATCTCCTAAAGGGAGAAGCCCGGACAACTGCCCGGGCTTCTCATTAGGGTAATGCTTTGGAGAGAAAGCTTAGTTCAGAGGCTTCGCAAATACCACGCGGCGGTTGAGATATCCGCCATCAACGGATTCGTTTTCGCAGGTCACGAGCACCAGAGTGTTCGATTCCTGTTCAGCGATGGAAGCCAACTTTTCCATATCATTCGGCGCCAGCAGTTCATTCGCGTACACGCGGAAGAGCCGCAGGGAGCCGTCAGGAGCGTTGACAAAGATCGTGTCGTTGTTCTGCATCGTGCTGAGCAGGACGAACGGACCGGTTTCTTCAGCGTTCAGGGTGTTGTGGGCTGCCACGATGGAGTAGCCATCACCCGGGAGCGCGGTGCCGGAGAGCAGACCGGCGCGGTCTTCAAGCCATTCAACCTTCCATGCGCCATCCATAGTCGGGACGCCTTCCAGTTCCACGTCCACATTGAGGGTCGGGATCTGGATGCGCATGTTGAGGTTGGTGTAGTTCAGACCTTCCGGTTTGACAGCCAGAGGCACATTCACACGGGTCGGGAAGCCGGTTGCCGGCAGTTCACCGCCCAACACACCGCAGCGCAGGCAGACCTTGTCAGGTTCACCGATGCGGAACATGTTGATGCGATTTAAACCTTCCAGGATACGCCAGGCCACAGTGACGCTGCTGGTCAGATTATTGATACCGGTCACTGTCACATTGTAAGAACCCACCTCGGTACCGCTGGTTTCTCCGGACAGTTCGTAATTACCTGTCATGTCCACACCGTTCAGTGTAACGCTGACGTTGGCAGTGTGAAGACTGTCATCGAAATAAGCATTTTCGATCTCAATCATATCCTCGGTGATTTCCTTCGGATAGATCACAGAGAGCAGAACACCTGCAGGTTCCTCCGCACTTCCGACAGATTCGTAGTTGGCGCCGCCATCAATGTAATAGTAGATCAGGTAACCACCGGCATTTGTCTTGGCAGGGAGCGTCGGGCTGAAGCTGGTTTGTTCCAGAGTTTTGGTCACAGTATCAACATCAGGATCAAGACCGTACATGAAGGTACCCTTTGAGGTTTCACCTGGGACGACGAGCAGCTGCGGCTGTGCGTTGTAGACCAGTTCCACACCGGTGGCATCTTCCACTGCTATCGGCGCGGTATAATCTTCCTCAGTGATTTTTCCCTTGACGATCGTCAATTTCGCCTGTTTATCCCCTTCAAAGGTGAAGGACACATTTTCCGTAATGTAGTTTCTGCTGGTGTTTCTGCAGATCGTGCTGACTTCTCCGGAAAGATCCTTCGTATACTCACCCACATTTTTACCGCTTATGTTCATAGCCGTGCAGGTGAAGTCATTGTTGGAATAGGCAGGATAGGACACAGTCTTGATGGTGTATGCCGGGATCGTAATCTCCTGACCGGTGTACTCTCTGGTTTCATTATTAGCCTGGAGCACAACCTCAACCAAACCCTGATACGGCTTGATCTCGAAGGTGACGCCTTCGGCGACAACAATGTAATAGTTCTTGTTGACACCTGTTTCGTCAAGGGTCAGCGTACCCTGAGTGATCTCGTAGGTACCGACATCCTCCCCTTCTTCACGGGCAAGCGCACCGCTCGGGATTGGGTTGTCATCACCAAACATAGTGCTTCTGTCGCGCATATAGGTCAGCTGCGGATCAGATTCACCGACGATCTTGAATTGACCTGCATCCGGATTGATCTTCAGCGGAGCCTTGGCGATTGCGACTTCCAGTGTACCCAACGGTTCTCTTTCGGAGCCTTGGTCACTGTGGTTTGAGTCACCGGCAATGTAATACTTGATTGTGTAAGTCATCGCATCTTTCGCGCGAGGGCTTTCATCAGTCATCGTACCATAACCAACCAGGACGTATTTCATTTGTCCACCGGACGCTTTACCGAGCCTGCTCAGCAGATTCTGTGCAGTACCGTTATAGGTCAGTCCGGTAGCAGCCACGGGTTCTTCAACCAGTTCAGCCGGAATAGCCCTGATCTCGAACTGTACGCCGGATGTGAAGTCATTATCACGGTTGAAGACGAAGTTCTTCTTGGATTCGGAAGTAAGGTCCAGGCTGCCCTGCATAATATTGTAGAAGCCAATTTCCTCACCCGTAGGACGATCGAGTTTACCGGTGAATTCCGGTTCAACGACAACTTCAACTTCAGGCTTATAGGTATAGGTGAATACCGGATCCTTTTCGTCGTAATACTTGAATTGTCCTTCATCCGGAGTGACCTTTACACGGGTCCTGGCAATCGTCGCAGTCAAGCCGCGATAGCGCAGGGATCCGTTATCAGGCAGCAGGTCAGAGTGATTGTCATCTCCCTTGACATACCAGTAGATCGGATAATCACCGGCTTCTGTTCCCTGAGGAATTTCTTCAGAGGGTTTCTGTCCATCGAAGAAGTACAAGATCGTACCACCTTCAGCTTCGCCGGGGATCAGGAGGTCCTGAGCCGCACCGGTGTACTTCAGCCCATCGATCTTTCTCGGGGCCCAGGTAACTTCAGCAGGTGCCTTGGTGATCTCGAATTTCACGCCCTGATCGTCGAAGGTGAGCACATAGTTGCTGTCATCGGCCAGCTTCAGGGTACCCTGTTCATAGCCGTAGAAGCCTACATTTTCACCGGCATCACGGACGATTGCACCGGACCATTTTGCGTCCTTGTTTTCTTCGCCATTGACCAAACCCTCAAAGTGGAAGTAATACACCTTGGGATCTTTGTCGCCGAAGGTCTTGCTCTGGTTCTCATTCGGAACAGCGGTCAGCGGAGCCTTTGCGATTTCGACTTCGAGTGTACCCAGCGGTTCGTCTCTTGAACCTTTATCGCTGTGGTTCTCGTCACCCTTGATGTAATACTTGATGGTGTATTTCATCGCGTCTTTGGCACGCGGACTTTCATTTTTGATCGTACCGGTGTAGCCGTCCTCTGCTTCGAGGATATAGACATATTCACCATCGGCTGTTTCACCAACGCGGGAAAGCAGATTCTGAACAGTTCCGTTGTAAACCAGGTTCTTTGCGGCAACCGGGCTGCTTTCCTGTTCAGCTTCAACTTCACGAATTTCGAATTCTACGCCGTAGGAGAAATCATTGACACGGTTGAATACAAAGTTTTCCTGAGAATCCGGAGTCAGATCCAAATTCCCTTGCAGAAGTCCGTAGGTGTTCACATCTTCGCCTGCCGGGCGGTCAAGCTTGCCGGTGAAAGCAGGTTCAACGGAAGCAACAGATGTTGTTGGCTTATAAGTGTATGTGAATACCGGATCCTTTTCACCGAAGATCTTGTACTGACCTTCATCCGGAGTGACCTTCACACGGGCTTTTGCGATAGCAGCGTTTGTCACGCAGTCATACGGTTCATCAACAGAGCCAAGATCATTATGGCTTTCGTCGCCCGCGACATAGCAGCAGACTGTATAAGTACCTGCATTGGTTTCGGCAGGCAGTGTCTCAGAAGGTTCGTTGTCACCGATGAAGTACATTAACGTACCGCCTTCAACCTTACCGGCTTTGATGAGCGTCTGAGGTTCACCATTGAAGACAAGGTTCGGGATCGCAGAGATCCTCTTGGTGACCTTAGCTTCGGCTTTGGTGATCTCGAAGGTTACGCCCTGTGCATCAAAGCTGAGTTCATAGTTGGCGGGTTCCTTCAGCGCCAGACTACCCTGTTCATAATCGTAGGTACCAACCTCTTCACCGGAAACGCGCTTGATACCGCCGGTGAATTCCGGATTGCCTTCCTCGTTGACGAGACCGTCAAAGTGGAAGTAGTAGACGGAAGGATCATCTGCTTCGTAAGCCTTCTGCTGGCCTTTGTTCGGAACTGCGGTCAGAGGGGCTTTGGCGATGGAAACGGTCAGCTTCCAGCTGTCGTTATGGATCTCTTCATGGTTGGCGTCAGCCTTGATGAAGTATTCGATCTCATAACTGCCGGCGTCCTTCGCATTGGGGTTGCCCTCTGTGGTGGCACTGCCAATCTGATAAACAACTGTGGCGGTCTTATCTGCCGGAACAGCGAGTGTCTTGAGCAGGTTCTGTGCCTTACCGTTGTAGACCAGACCTTCCGCGGCAACAGGAGCGGTGATTTCACCTTCGGTTGCTTTGGTGATCCAGAACGGGATCCATCCGGCAAAGGAGAGCTCGAAGTTCTTCTCGGAATCTTTATCCAGTTTCAGTGTACCCTGCTGGATATAGTAACCGGACACAACTTCACCCTGTTCACGGCTGAGCTTACCGGTAAGCACCGGCGCAGGAGATTCCGGATCGAGAGTGTAGGTGAATTCAGGATCTTCTGTACCGTAGACCTTGGTTTTTCCTTCATCCGGGATGATCATTACGGTCAGTTTCTTGATACTGGCTTTGATCGGTCCGCGCGGAGCATCCTGGGAGCCCAGATCACCATAGCTGCCGTTCCCGACGACATAATAGTAGATGTCATAATCACCGGCATCGGTAGCCTTCGGCAGCTCCGTGGAAGGAGTTTGTCCTTTGAGGAAGTACATCACCGTACCGCCCTTGGCTTTCGCTGCTTCGATAAGCGTCTGTTCTTCACCGTTGTAGGTGAGGTCGAGCGGATTGGCGTAAACGGTCATCGCGTTTAAGCCTTCGGTGATTTCAAATTTTATGCTTTCATCCAGGACCAGTTCGTAATTCTTTTCATACGCGGCATCAAAAGCGATGGAATCAATGCTGTATGCATATTCACCGACTTCCTCACCGGACTCACGGGTGAGCATGCTGCTGGTCATATGCTCGAGTGCTTCAGCGGTCACATCGGTACGATCCATGTTGAAAATGTTGTACCTCAGTGCCGGGTCATCTTCGCCATATGCCTTGCTCAGTGTATTGGGCTTCAGCGTAAGGGTATGCTTCGTGACTTCGTAAGGCAGTTCGTTGCTTCCGGTAAAGACATGGTTGTTGTCCTGCGGTGAGGCTACGGCAATGTAATTACCGACTTCAGCACCGACCTGTCCATCTTTGATGGTAATGGAAGCACCAACACTTTCACCCTTGTAGTCAAGATAAGTGGCTTCCGGATACTGCGGGTTGGATTCATTGTAAACGAACGGACCTTGTTTTGTCCATGTGAGAGTGGTTTCGAACGGCACGATCACGAAAGGCTGTTCCGGATTGGTGATGGTGTAATCCTGTTCGCAGTAGTCACCACCGGTCAGGGAAGCAACAGCAGGCGCTGTGATTCCATTGACTTCTCTGCTGAATCCGGCAACCTCTAATGTGCATGCGTCAACGAAAGCATCTGCCGGAACTTCATATTCAGGCTGCTGCCATTCGCCATTGTACACCATTTCAAAAGCGCCGGCATCATTCGCGGTGCCCTTCCAGGTGATGGTGATAGGCTTCGGGGTGATGGTGAAGCTGGCAGATTTCTTCTCCGGCAGGACATAATTTGTGACTTCGGGATCGAGTTCAGCAGTCACGACATATTGGTTGCCATTGGAGTTGGCGATGACACCTTTACCGTTCTCGGTTCCCGGACCGCTGACGGTCACTTTGGAACCGCAAACTTCGTCATCACCCGGGAAACAACCGGTGACAACAAGTTCCTTACCCTGTTTCTGACCGTTATAGACATAGGAATCAGCTCCGGTCCATTCGAGCTTGAGTTCAGCCGGAGTGATGGTCAGATAGATAGTGGAATTATTCGGATCGATTGCAAAAGTGACATCCAGATTGCTGTTCCCGCTGTAGTCTTCAAACAAATCTGGAGTGAGTTCCAGGAAGTGGTTATAGACATTCTTGCGGACCAGTACAGCAGTCGCGCCTTCTTTCGGGCCGAAATCACTTTCGGTGTAGAGGGTCGTGTCTTCGCCATTGATCTGGATGCTCTTGACGATGTAGCCAACGCTATAATCAGAGCCGATGTAAGGAACTTCCTGTTTTTGTCCTGAGATCGTTACAACAACTTTAGCAGGAGAAATCTTCAGCTCAAATACAGAAGTTGGCTGATCATCCGTAAATGTGTAATTGACCGATTCAGCTGCTTTGATATTGGCTTCGGCAGTATATGTACCGGCAGGGATGATCGCGTCGGAAAAAGCTTCACCGTTTTTCTTGATGGAAAGCTCAAATTTGTTGGTGACATCGTTTCCATTGCTGTCAACAGCTTTGAATGTGATTGGATGTTCATTTCCATCAAACGCAATGGTCTTGCTACCCGATGTTTGCTCAGCTCCGTCAACCATCCAGGTCACATTATTGATTTGAGCCTTAGTGATCTCAACCTTGTGGTTTCCTTTCAGGTTGGATTCAGAACCAAAGTTCGGATAGTTATTATTTCCGTTATTATAGAGATAATAACCAACGGTATAGGTTCCCACATCTTTCCCGGTTGGCATTTCATGGACGAATTTCTTTGTAGTTGTGGCTTTTGAAGCGTATTGTGAATTAGAATCGCCTTCATATGTCACAAAGAAGATCCAGCGGCCCTGTTCCGGAGCTGTGATCGATCCGAGGTCTTTGAGCAGATTCTGTTCTGAGCCGGTGTAAACCAGGCTGGAATTTTCAAGTGATGCAGGTTCAATGAATTTACCTTCAGCCTGAGTGATGGTGAATTGCTGTGTAACCTTCTGATCGCCATAGAAGCGATAGTTATTGTCGCTAAGGGAAGCAGTTGCCGTATAGTTTTCCCCGGCATTGCTTTCCTGACCTTCAATGATCAAAATGTCGCCATCTGCGGGCAGAACACCTGTAAGTGTTGCTGAGGGGTGGAGCTTTCCGTCATAAGGGAATGTATCACTGTCCCAGTTGATGACGAGAGGCTTTTGTCCGATCGTAAAAGGTTGTTCCGCATTGGTGATGGTGTAGTTTTCATCACAGGTCGTGTCTTCAAAGCTTGCCCGGGCAGTACCTTCACCGGCATTGATCTTGGCACCTGTAACAGTGAGCTTGCAGACAGCCTTGTCAGCATCCGTAATGCCTGAAATGCTGGTAACAGTAGGCCTTTGTTCTTCACCGTTATAAACTAATTCATCTTCAGACCAGCTCAGCGTAACAGCAGCCTTTTCAATACTGAATTCGCAAGTGCTCTGAGCATTTGCAGCGATTTTGTAATTGGAAGCACCGGAAACAGTGCTGTCAATCGTGGCAGTGGCTGTGTAGTTACCGGCCTTGATTTGTGCATCGCTGTATTTTATAAACGCTTCGCAGGATTCTCCTTCAACGCAGCCTTGAATGGTTGTTACTTCTGCATTGTGTGGTTCACCATCATATGGGAATTTGACCTTATTCTCATCCCAAACAAAGCTCAATTCTGCCGGTTTGATAGTGAAGTAAGTTGGCTTAACACCTGAAAAATCATAATTACCGCACTTCTCACCGCTGAAGGAAATCGTAACCTGGCGGTTCTGGTTGCCTGCGACATCCGCTGTAAGTGGAACATCATATTCCCATTTACAGTTCTCGGCATCTGATTCCAGGATACCTGTTACTGTCGGTTTCGGACCATGGGTGTGACCATCATAGGGTACAGTCCGCAGAGAGTCGTCAGGCCAGATGACTGTCACCGGAGCGCGATTGATCGTGGCGGTCACAGAACCGGTCTTCTTGAATTCCGATGAAGCGACGTTCGGGTTATTTGACCAGATATAATCGATTACATAGGTGCCCGAATCCGTGGCTCTTATGTCACCGCATGACATCCAATTGGTTGTTCCCGTCGGACTGCTGCAGTAAACATACTTGAAGTCGGGATAACTCGCACCCTCCGTATTGACCAGTGCCTGCGGCTCTCCGGTGTACGTGAGGGTATTACCGGTTGGCGGCACAGGGTCAGCTGCGTACACCCCGGTAAATATTAACAATAGGCACAATAGTGCCATTAAAACGACACGGGATTTCATTTTATCCTCTCCTTACTTCCCTTCTCCAAGGGAAAACTCTCGCCGGATGGGCGTCGGACCCTCCATGGCCTCTCCAAGCCAATCCGACGAATAACCATTCACTCTCTATAGTTGCAAGACCCGTGCCAACTTACAAAACGGGGACGGTTCGCATCGCCGCCCGGCGGCTGAACGTCTTAAGCTCCGTTCGGCGATGGGAACTGTACCCGGGGGAAGCCAGGCACAATCAAGGAAAACGGCAGCCGTAATGAGATGAAGTCTAAACAAAGAGAAAAAGTTTTAAAATCACCGATTTTCCCTGATTCAGTGCCGTTTCCCCAGGGTACAGTTCCTGACGCCGAAAAATGCCATGGAAGGCCGGAAATCAAACGGCGTCACGAACCGTCCCCTTTTATGATATTCTCCGGATTCCTGCTATTGATTTTCAAGCTAAAAACGTGTAGAATTAAGACAGGAGATAATGATGGCAGAAATCAATTATCATAATAAAGACCGCTTATTTCGCTTTATTTTCGGAAATCCGGAAAACAAAGCCTGGACAGAGATTTATCTGAGAATATCGAAACTGCGGTAGATATGGCAATCAGCGAACTGGCTGAAGATTCAGTGCTCAAACCGTTTTTGATGAAACATAAAGCGGAGGTGAAGAATATGTGCATAACAGAATATGACGAAACAAAGACAATGAACATGTTCCGGGAAGAAGGCCGGGAAGAAGGCCGGGAAGAAGGCCGGGAAGAAGGTATCTTTTATATTCTGGCGAATCTGGTTAAGGATAAACTTCTTGACATCACTGAAGCCGCAAAACGTGCTGATATGACTATAGAAGAATTCAAAGCAGCCGCTGATTTGTGAATGAGATGGATTCATTGCAGATATTGTGTTTGAAACTCAAAACAAGAAAACGATGAAAATGCAAATTTCTTTCGCCTGGATGAATTTTTGCTATAATAAGAGAGTTCGGTTTTCTGAATAAAACCGCTGAATGATAGTTAAGGAGACACAGATCCATGAAATTAGGTATTGTTGGATTGCCGCAGAGCGGTAAAACCACGATTTTCAATGCACTGACCCGCGGGACCCAGCCAACGGGAACCGTTACCGGAAAAATCGAAGTCCATGAAGCAGTGGTGGACGTCCCGGATGACCGGGTCGATAAACTCGCTGAAATGTTTAACCCGAAGAAAACCATTTACGCAAAAGTCACTTATGATGATATCTCCGGCCTTGACGGTTCCGCCAAATCCGGCATTTCCGGCGAACTGCTCAACAAACTGGCGCAGATGGATGGATTTATCCACGTGGTGCGCTGCTTCGAAAATGATAATGTTGTACATCCCAACGGCTCCATCGATCCGCTGCGCGACATCGCCTCGATGGAAGCTGATTTTGTCCTGAATGACATGATTTCCGTAGAGCGCCGTCTGGAACGCCTGCATGACGAAAAGAAAAAGGGCGGCGGACGTGACAAAGCTATTATCGACCGCGAAATCGCTCTCTTCGACCGTATGCACGAGTGCCTCGGGGATGAAAAACCGCTGCGGTCGCTGGGACTTTCCGATGAGGAAAAACGTTCCCTGTCCGGTTTCGGGATGCTTTCCCTCAAGCCGATCCTTATCCTGCTGAACCTGGATGAAACTCAGGATGCTCCGACAGTCCCCGATCAGGGACCGGAAACCATGGTCTCTTCCATCCGCGGGAAGATCGAGATGGAAATCGCTCAGCTGCCGGAAGAGGACGCAGCGATGTTCATGGAAGAATACGGCATCACCGAGCTGGCACTCAAACAGGTCATCCGCCTTTCCTATGACCTGCTGGACCAGCAGTCCTTCTTCACTGCCGGTGCCGATGAATGCCGAGCCTGGACCACTTCCCGTCATGCCACCGCGCCGGAAGCCGCCGGTGTGATCCATACCGACTTGCAGAAGGGCTTTATCCGCGCTGAAGTTGTGGCTTACGATGACCTGATGGAGCTGGGTTCCATGAACGAGGCTAAAGCCAAAGGCAAGCTCCGCCTGGAAGGGAAAGAATACCCGGTGAAGGATGGGGATATCCTCAATATCCGGTTTAATGTGTCGAAGTAGGATGCATTGGTTAGTAGTTAGTAGTTGATAGTTAGAACGGGATGACCCAGACGGCCATCCTGTTTTTTTTGATAGCATTCTGCTTACCTCTTCTGTCTAACATCTTACGTCTGCAGTCCAACTTCAAACTTCTAACTTCAAACTTCTAACTTCTAAAAATGTCATATCAAAAAAGTGACAAATATAACCAAATTGGAATTTTCAAATAAAAAGGGCTGAAATTAATACATTTCTAAGACGAATTTGTTTGACAACTGAGAAAAGATTCAATACAATTATTGTAAAGAGAAAGAAGGAACCGATGAAAGACTTATCATCCAAAGAAGACGGTGCCGGCATTATTGAATATGCGCTGATCCTGATTCTCGTCGGGATCATCATCTTCGTGCTGATCACCCTGTTAGGTCCTGCCGTTTCCAAGTTCATTGCTGACCTGATGGCATCCGTGTGATGACCGGAGAAAAAATCCGGAAACTTTTGGAAAAGGTTGTTGACTGGGTCTACCCGCCTCACTGTGTGAACTGCGGCGAACCCGGGGCATTGATTTGTGAGAATTGTCTTTCGCAGCTCCAACCGGTAGGAGAGCATTTTTGTCCGACATGCGGCAAGCCGCTGAAACCCAGACATTTCTGCCGTCATTGCTCCGGTGCCGAGTTCCCGTTTCAGTCCAGTCGGGCTCCTTATTTATACGAAGGTCCGGCAAAGGCAATGATCAAAGCACTCAAGTACAAGGGGACGCTTGCTCTGGTACCGATCATGGCAAAAAAGTTGTCGGATTTCTGGAGGACGAACCTGCAATGGGACACAGACCTTACCGTTCCCGTCCCTTTGGCGAGAGATCGTAAGGCACAGCGGGGTTTCAACCAGTCAGATCTGATCGCGAAAGCCTTTTGCAGAAACACCGGGCTGAAATATGATCCCCGGGCACTGATGAAGATTCGTGAGACACTTCAACAGGTTGGGCTGAATGCAGAGGAACGCAGGGAGAACCTGAGCGGGGCTTTCGCAGCTGAACCTTCACTGGTGAGAGAGAAACGGATCCTTTTGATCGATGATGTAATGACCACCGGCTCCACTTTCGCGGAATGTTCCGCGGCTCTTTTGGAGGCTGGTGCGAGCACCGTGATGTGTCTGAGTGTGGCAACCACCCCGGTCGATCGCGGAAAGCAGAAAACGCTGGATTCATAACAGCGTACTCATATAATAAATTTGGAGGTAATTATGGAAGACAAAATCGCAATTTATGGCAAGAATCTCGAGATTTCAGACCGAATCAATGACTATGTAGTCCAGAAGGTCAGCAAAGTGGATCGCTTCCTTCAGGATATTGATGAAATTCGCGTAGACCTCTCCCATATGAAGAACGCCCGCAACGCGGCAGACCGTTATGCATCCCAGATCACCATCCGCGGCAAGGGGTATATCCTGCGGACTGAAGAAAAGGCCGACGATCTCTCTGCAGCTTTTGATTCATCCATGGACAAAATGTCCCGCCAGATCGAACGCTTCAAGGGCAAGCGGGCACGCGGCCGTGGTGACGGTACCGCGGTTCATCAGACCATCCCGGCTGAGATGGATCACAGCATTGATCTTGAGAAAGAAGAAGCTCCGCGCATCACCCGCCATAAGAAGTTTGCAGTTTTGCCGATGACCGAGATGGAAGCTATCGAGCAGATGCAGCTCACGTCTCACGATGATTTCTTTGTCTTCTACAATGCGGATACCGCCGCGATCAATATTCTCTACAAACGCTCTGACGATTCCTACGGCGTTATTGAGCCCGAAATCGCATAATCAGGGGTCAGGGGTCAGGATTCAGGGGTCAGGCGCCAGTGAATCCCGGATTTTATAAAATTGAATTTAGACCGGTACGGAAAACCGCACCGGTTTTTCGTCTCCCCTGCCTTGAAATCCTGCACCTGAAGCCTGCCCGCTGAATATGGTTTATAATAAAGGCAGGAGGAAGCCGCTGATCATGGATTTTGCCGACCTTTTGAACTCTGCACAATCATCCGGAAAGGCTTATGCTTTTGCCGTCATCACCGAAACGGAAGGAGCGACGCCGCGTCATACCGGGGCGAAGATGATCGTTTATGAGGATGGAGCAATCGCCGGCACCATTGGCGGCGGGGAGATCGAGCAGCATGTGATCGAAGAAGCGCTGCGCTGCATTGCTGCCCGTACTCCTGTGATGAAGACCTGGGACGTGATACAGTCCGGCGGGTTGATTTCCGGCAGTGAGACGATTTATATTGAGCCGGTCTTTCCTCCCGCTCACCTGATTCTCTGCGGAGCGGGCCATGTAGCAGGAAAGCTGATTCCTCTCGCAAAGATGCTCGGTTTCCGTGTCACTGTTCTCGATATCCGCGGTGAGGCTGTCTTTCGTGAGCGCGCGTCGGCAGCGGATGAGTTCATCCTCGCGACTTCCTTCGCGGAAGGTCTTGCGCGGATCCCGGAACGGGAAGATCAGTATCTGATTGCCTGTGCTTTCAATTTTGAAGAGGATGAGAAGATCCTTTTTCAGTTACTGCAGCGGAAAAGTGCATATATCGGCATGCTTGCGGGCAAATATAAGGTACAAACGATTTATAATCATCTGCGGGAACAGGGTGTTCCCGATGAAAAGCTGAAAACCGTTCATGCACCGATCGGGCTGGAGATAGGAGCGGAAACCCCTGAGGAGATCGCCCTCTCCATTGCCGCGGAGCTTGTTCAGGTAAAAGGTAAAAACAAAGGTAAAGATATATGAAAAAAACTATCATTTTTTCTGCACCGTATATGATGACTTCGGTGGAACGGTTCCGCCGGGTGCTGGAAGGACATTACGGGATCGAGATGATCGTCCCGGATGTGAAACAGAAATTACTGGAAGATGATATTATCAAATATGCCGGACAGTTCGACGGCACCATCTGCGGAGACGATGAATATAGTGCCCGCGTGATCGAGGCTTGTTCCCCGCGGCTGAAGGTTGTTTCCAAATGGGGCACCGGCATCGACGCCATCGACAAAGAAGCCTGCAAAAAGTTTGGCGTGATGATCGGCAACACACTCAACGCCTTCACCATTCCGGTATCGGAAACCGCCATCGGTTATATGCTGAGCTTCGCACGCTCGCTGCCGTTTATGGACCGCACCATGCATGAAGGCAAATGGGACAAACCCGCCATCACCACACTTTCGGAGACTACCGTCGGCATTATCGGCTGCGGCAACATCGGACAGGCTGTTGCCCGCCGCATTCGCCCCTTCGGCACCCGCATTCTGGTGAATGATATCGTCCCGGTCAAACCGGATTTCCTGATCGAAAACCACATCGAACAGGTTCCGCTTGAACAGCTGCTGCGCGAGTCCGATTACGTGACCTGTCACACAGACCTGAACCCGACATCGCGTCACCTGATCAATGAAAAGACGCTTGCCATGATGAAGCCAGGCGCTGTGCTGATCAACACCTCCCGCGGGCCGGTCGTGGATGAAAAAGCTCTTGTGGAAGCACTGGCTGCCGGAAAGATTGCCGGAGCGGCTATGGATGTCTTCGAGACAGAACCGCTGCCGATGGATTCACCGCTGCGCTCCATGCCGAATGTGCTGATCGCGCCGCACAACTGTAATTACAGTCCTGTGGCTTGTGAACGGGTCCACTGGAACACCATCCGGAACCTGCTCATCGGGTTAGACATCCCGCATGAGGATCTGGACGAACTCAGTAAGAGCATGTAATTGGATAGGAGATGATTGACGATAGTCTTTAGACATAAGACTTTAGGTGTTAGGTGTTGGGTTTCGAGGAAAGCAGGAAGTTATATACGAGCTTTCTTCAATTTCATCTTCTGATGCTTAAAGATTAAAGTCTAAGGACTAACGTCTAAAGTCTCAAGTCCTGATAAGGAAAAAAATGCTGAAAGATACGATCAAGAAACTATTACCGGAACCGGTGCTGAATGCTGCAAGAGAGGGCTTTGACGCTATTAAGCGGGTAAAGGATATTCCGGATGCCTATTTCAGTCCCGAACGTCTGGACACCATTCAACGACTGGGTGCCCTGCAGGATATTCACAAGGGTGAACGCTGTTTTATCATCGGCAACGGTCCCAGCCTCAAGCAGACGGACCTCACGAAGCTGAAGAATGAATACACTTTCGGATTGAACCGCATCTACCTTGCCTTCCCCGAGATGGGTTTTGAGACCTCCTACTACCTCTGTGTCAATGACCTGGTTGCGGAGCAGACCCATGAGGATATCGAAAAGCTGACCATGCCGCGCTTTGTTTCCCTTCGCCACAAAAAATGGGTCCGCCCGGCGAAAAACCTCTATTACCTCTATGGCACCTATACCGGACCAACCTTCGCGAAGGATATCCGCAAACGAATGTGGGAAGGTGCCACAGTGACCTATATGGCCCTGCAAACTGCTTATTTTCTGGGCTTCAAACAGGTGATCCTTATCGGTGTCGACCACAGCTTCGCCACCAAGGGCAAGCCCAACGAAACCGTGGTTTCCCAAGGGGATGATCCGAACCATTTCAATGCGGGGTATTTCGGCAAGGGGTTCCGCTGGCAGCTGCCGGACCTCGACACCTCCGAGCGTGCCTACATCATGGCGCGGGAAGCCTATAAAGCTGATGGCCGTGAGATCATCGACGCCACCATCGGCGGCAAGCTTCAGGTCTACCCGAAGGTAAGCTATGATTCGCTGTTTTAATAGATAATAATATTTATAATTTCATTATAAACTAAAGATAACTGTTTATGAAAGGCGAATTGTTATGGCAGCATTTAATATTTTCCAGAATATTGTAATTGATACACCAGAAAAAGCAAAAGCTTTTTGATTCTGGGATCGGTGTGCCATGCAAACGACAGATAATTCCGCGATTTCCATTATAACACCCTCCTACAATCAGTCTTCCTATTTAAAGCAGACGATAGATTCCGTTTTGGCCCAGGACATACCGGGTATGGAATATGTCGTCATTGACGGCGGGTCGACAGACGGTTCTGTGGAACTGATCCGTTCCTACGAAGATCGCCTCAGCGGATGGGTCTCGGAAAAAGACCGGGGACAGGCGGACGCGGTCAACAAAGGCGCGGCACGGACGAATGGAGAGATCATCGGCTGGCTGAACTCGGACGATCTTTATCTGCCGGGTGCGGTGCGGAAGGCGCTGAATTATCTCCGTGACCATCCGGAAGTTGACGCGGTCTATGGTGATGTGCTTTCCATCGACGGAGAGGGAAAGCTGATGAATGTGATGCGCTTCGCCCAATACAGCCCGCAGGACCTGATGTCCTTCTGCGTGATCTCGCAGCCTGGGGTATTCTTCCGCCGCAGTGCATGGGAACGGGCAGGCGGATTGGACCTGAGCTATCATTACCTGCTGGATCACCACCTCTGGCTGCGTATGACCGCCGGGGGAAAATTCGCCTATCTTCCGGAACCGTTGGCGGCGGCACGCTTTCACCCGGCTGCCAAGAACCGTGCCCATACGGAAGATTTCGGGAAGGAAGCCTATCGGCTGGCGGACTGGCTGCTTACTGACCCGCTCACCGCAGACCTCGCCAAACCCATCGAAAACCGGATACGGGGTGGTGCGGCATGGCTGGATGCGCATTATCTTTCCGATGGCGGCGAGGCAGGCAAAAGCCTGAAAGCCTATGCAAAGGCGTTCAGCCTGTTTCCGGAACGGGTAATCGAAGATAAAAATCGCCTTGCCTTGACGGCTCTGATGGCTCTCAGCCCAAAAGCTGCGGAACGGGTATTTCAAAACCGCGCCGCGAAGCGCCTGGAGAACCTTAAAGAATTTGAACACTATCTTTACAAATGAAGAAGAGCTATAAAATCATCTTAACGATCCTCATGTTCCTGGCGGGGTTCGCTCTCCGCATGGTCGATTTTGACGACCCTCCGCTGGACTTTCACCCGGCACGGCAGATGCACTCTGCATTGTTGGCCCGCGGATTTTACCTGCAGGATGGCGGCCGCATGGACGACCGGACGCCTGAATATATCAGTGAAGCGAAGATCCTCGGTGGGCTGGAGGCCTGGATCGAGCCGCCGATCTATGAAAAACTGACTGCGGGACTCTATCACCTCCTCGGTACCGTTGATTTGCGTATACCGCGCTTCACTTCGATCTTATTCTGGCTCATCGGAGCCATTGGTTTGGCTTTACTGACTGATGAACTGCTCGGAACGGTGGGAATGTTCGGAGCGCTCGGTTGGTACCTGTTCTTCCCCTATGGCGTGATTGCCTCCCGCTCCTTCCAGCCGGACATCATCATGACCGGATTGCTGATCTGGACGATGTATATACTCAGGCATTGGATTGAAAAACCTGATTCACTCAAAAGAGCGCTGGCGGCGGGACTGTGCGCCGGACTGTGCATTCTTATTAAACAGGTGGCTGCCTTCCCACTGGGATTGGCGATGGCTGCGGAATTGATCTCCGGCAGCAGTCTCATAAAAACATTGAAGAACTGGCGTGTGTGGCTGGCGGCGGTGCTGGCACTGGCGCCGATGCTGGTGTATAATTACTGGGGATATTTTGTGAAGGGCTTTCTGGTTCAGCAGTACCAGGGGAGATTTTTTATCTCCGAACTGGCGGACCCGACCTTCTATGTCCGCTGGCTGCGCATGATCGATCAGGTGTTCACGATCCCGTTGTTTTTCTGCGGGGTGTTCGGGATCCTGATGATCCGGGAAAAGAGTACCCGCACGGCCTTCCTCGCGTATTTAGCCGGATATATCCTCTACGGATTGAGCCTGCCGCATCACATTGGGACGCACAATTACTATCAGCTGCTGATCTTCCCCTTTATCGCATTGGGGCTCGGGTCGCTCGTGAAGAGCAGCGCTCGTGCGGTGATGAAGGCATCACGGAAACAGAGCCGCTTTGTCCCGGTCTTTGCTGTTCTCTGCGGGGTTCTCCTCTGCGGATGGTGGGCAGCGGACAGCATCATGACGATGCACCGCACGGATTACCGCGCCTGGCCGGAGCGTTGGGAGACCTGGATGCCGGAACTGGAGCCGTTTGCGGGGCGTATCAGTACCATTGGCATCATGGATGACTATGGCGGCGGAATGATATATTGGGGCCTGCGCAACCCGGGCATCTGGGACACATCGGTAGAAGGACTTGATGATTTGGACGCGCTCATCAAGCTTAACACAACTTTCTGGAACTACAAGTATCTGGTCGTGACGAACCTTAACAAATTCTACGAACAACCGCGTCTGCAGCGTTACCTGAATGAAACTGCGGAAATCCGCCGTCAGGAGCCGGACTATATTATATATGAGCTGAATATTAGAAATGAAGGGGAAAGTTGAGAGTTAAGAGCGTAGAGATCAGAGTTCAGATAAGGCAGCCGCTGCGCGGTATTATATCTACACGCTGAACCCTTACAACTTACAACTTATAACTTATAACTTATAACTTATAACTTTTAAAAGACTATGGATAAGAATCCGATTGTTTCAATTGTTACACCTTCCTATAACCAGGCTGCTTACCTGGAGCGGACCATCTTATCTGTGCTGGGGCAGGATTATCCCCGCATCGAATATATTGTGATGGATGGCGGCTCAACAGACGGCAGCGCGGATATTATCCGGCGTTATGCGGACCGTCTGGCTTATTGGGAGTCGTCGAAGGATAAAGGCCAGACGGACGCCATCAACAAAGGATTCTCCCATGCTCATGGGGCGATCCTTGCCTGGCTGAACTCGGATGATATCCTCTATCCCCACGCGGTGCGGGAAGCTGTGGATTATCTCACGGCGCATCCGGACTGTGGGCTGGTTTATGGAAATTGTGATTTCATTGATGCGGAAGACCGGACGATCGGACATTTCAACGCGCTTCAGACGGACTATAAAAAGCTGACACATGGTTATGTCCACATCCCTCAGCAGGCTTCCTTCTGGAGGGCTGATTTGTGGCGGCAGGTGGGGCCGCTGGACGACAGTATTTATTTCGCCATGGATTATGATCTTTGGCTGCGGCTGGCAAAGGTTTCAAGGATCCAATACCTGCCGGCGGCGGAACCATGGGCAGCCTTCCGGCTCCATGCGGATGCCAAGACCATCGCGGAGGATGATCGCTGCTGGCCCGATATGCTGCGCATTCACAAACGCAACGGCGGCTCAGTTTTTTCAGTGATCTACGCCAAATATTGTCTCCGCAAGCTCCTCGGTCCACTCATCCGCTGGCGAAGAAAACGGCAGATAGAAGGCAGGATGTAGGATGTAGAAGGTAGGATGTAGAAGGTATCAAATTCTAATTCCTATCTCCTATTATTCACTATTCACTATATCCTATATCCTATCTCCTATAGTCTAACGACTTCTCAGCTGAAATTCATTCTTCCGAAAACTGATCAATCCTTCCTTCTGCATTTTACTCAGTTCATTGGAAAGTGCACTGCGGTCTACGCCGAGGTAATCGGCGAGCTGCTGGCGGGAGAAGGGAATGCGGAAGGAAGGACTTCCATTCATGGCAGCCTGTTCGGACAAGTATGAAAGCAGCCGTTCCCGGATCGTGCGCGGCGCGGTGTGCATCATGCGCGTGATCTGTGCCAGGGTGTTGGAAGCGGAGATGCTCAGCAGGTTGCGGATGATGCGCCGGTGGGCATCGCAGTTTTTGCCGCAAGTTGTTACCAGACGTTCCCAATTCATGAACAGGATGTGGGAATCCTCCGCTGCTTTCACATCACAGAGCAGCTCTTTTCCGGGAATAGCGGCGTATGCTTCGCCAAAAAGACGGCCTTTTTCCGCGTGGCCGAAGATGCTGCTCCCACCCCAATAATGGTAGGCGATCACGTTCACCGAGCCATCCAGGATCAGGCCAACCTCCGTCACAACATCTCCCCCGCGAAAGATCACCGCGTCTTTGGCAAAACGGACTTCCCGGGATCCGAGGCAGGCAAGCAATGCCCGGATCTCCCCGGTGCTGAGCCCGCTGAACAGATTTGTGGTTTCCAGCAAATTGTAGTCCATAGCTTTATTATACCTTTCGAGCAGGAATGAAAGGTGTATGGTGTTATAAATGATATGGGGCAGGGGACGTTTCCTGCATGTCCCGTTCAGGGACATCAGGAGGCGTCCCCTCAATACCTTGCTGAAATAGGGAAGAAGTGCTTGACAGATAAGCCCATCTTCCGGAGAATGGAATGAGGTGTTGAGGGGACGTACCTCGGTGTCCCTTGCTTCGCTGCGGGACACACGAGATACGTCCCCCTGTCCCTGTTTTCTCCGCATTCATTCAGCATAGAAAATGCTATGGCTGTGTGTGCGTGATCAGGAAATGGAATTGAACAACAGTTCCAGTGCAAAGCTGAATACGATGAAAAACAGCATTAGGCCAAAAGTGAAAGTTCTGATCCCGATTTGATAACGGTTCCATTTGTGATGAGACTTATGTTCTCCCGGAGATTGGATTCCGCCATTATACTCAATTCTGCTTTTTGACTGTTCTTCTTCAAGGTCTCTTGTTCCCCAGGAAAGGCCATCGGCGCATTTTAACAGGCCAACTATGCGGATCGGTGTCATCACGAAACTGAGAATGAGTGTCATCAGCGGCATGAGAGCCATGTAATAAGGGGGCAGTTTGGTGAGGGCAATAAAATGCCTGATTCCCATTCCAACGGCTGCTCCGAGCAAAATGAGCAGGAGCATCAGCCAGGGGGGCAGTGAATAAGGGAGTGAATACATTGGGTATCCCAATTTTCGATAAAGGAAACACAATCCAATATTCGTATAGGTGCTGATCAGCAGAAAGGGCATCAGAATGTCGCTCCAATAGATAAAAAACATCAGCCTGGCATTGCGGAACATCCAGCCTGTCATTTTGATGTTGTTGTATTGGGATCCTTCTGCCCAGCGCAGCTGCTGACGGACGAACTTTTTCCAGGTCGTCGGGGCATCCGTGAACACGACAGAACTGTCCTGCATGACGGTTTTATATCCCTTTTTCAGAGTGAGATTCGTCAGACTGCGGTCATCGGATACTTCTTTGTGGATGCCCATGAAAGTTTCAGTCATGAATTCATGCATAGCATCCCGCAGGATCTCTGTCCGGAAAGCAATCGTTCTTCCCGGCAGGCAGCCGACCTTTCCGGTGACGCTCATGGCTTTCATGGTCCCTTCCGCGCGGATCTCTTCCAAAAGAGCTGCCACCATGGTAACGAGATTCCGATTCGGTTTGTAAATTTTCTGCCGTGTGGTTACGCCTCCGACTCTATCGTCTGCTGAAAAGGGCATCAGCAGGTTTTCCAACGTTCCTCCCGTCCAGATTGAATCACTGTCACAGAGAATGCAAATATCACTGAATGGGTTGGTATTTTCTACGCCAAGACGGATGGCATTGCGTTTTCCTGCGGGCCCCGCGTGAAGGATTTTTATTTCGGTAGTGTCTTTGCCGTTTTTTTGCCGGTTATCTCTCAGGTCCTGACAGGCTTTATCAAGACCTTCGTTTTTCGGTCCGTTGATAACGATGATGAGTTCGTTTGGATTTTGATCCGCAATGGTAGTGAGGACCCGGGTGAAAATATCGATCGGTTCATCAACAACGGGGATGATGATACTGGTGAAGAAAGGCTTGTTTTGACAAGTGTATGGCTTATACCTGTCCGCAAACAGGCGGATGGTCAGCCAGCGGATGAGAATGAAGGTGATGAATATCATATACCAATGCAAACGGCCTGTTTTAAAAAAGTCCATGCACATCAGTATGTAGGTATACATTGGTTTCCTTCTTTCCTTTGAACCAAAATATAGTTTTCTTTGGAAATTATATTAAGGTTAGATATTAGACGCAAGTTATATTTGAATTTTCAAAAAATCCAGACTGATTTCCTGACACAGCGTAAATTGTCTGTATTATACAACAAAATGTTGTCTTAATCTAATTATTATGGCGTATATTTTCGCAAAAAAAATGAAATAATAAAAACGAAAATGTACGTTATAATTCTCGTTATCGAAGCAGTTGCTTTGCTTCATCCGCGAAAAAAAAACGGAGCTGAAAGAAAACTTTATGTTCGGGAAAACCACGATATTATTGATTTCTCTTATCTATGTCCTTTTTCCGGGAATATTCCCGGCAGCTGCTGATTCCATGGCAGATACCATCAAGGCAAACTATCTTGCGCTGAAGGAATCCATCGAAGCTGACCCGGAAAAAGACAGCGGGGATTTTTCCACCCCGGATATCGAACAGGTCAAGCGTGAAATGGGCATCGGATTTAATTTCGGCAATTCGCTGGACTGGGCTTTTAAAAACGGAAAGGTGCGGCGGTATAAAATCAGAATTTCCGTTGGTTATGATGAAGCGGAATATTATTATTTTGAAGATTATGTGAATATGACCGGTAATCTCTCTGATTTTAAAACACGTCCCGTTTCCACATTGCCATATGCGGAATTACAGCTGAATCCCAATAAAGACTATGATCCGAAACCTTCAGACCCAATAAACTGCCTTCGCATTTCGATATTAAATCAGTTTCCTGAAGCATCAAAATCTGATGTAGTTGTGAACATGAAATATTTAATGCTGACAAATAAAAACGGGACCAATCTGATCAAAAGGGAAGATATTAGGAAAAGAGTAGTAACTCCAGTAGGTCCGGAATTTCTCAATGTAATATCGATTCCGTTGGAAACGACAGTTGGCGAATTTTACAATGAGGAAAAAAAATTCTTTGCTGAAATTCAGCTGGAAAACTTTATTTCTGATTACAAAAATCACCCGGAACTGGTGTATAAAGATACCTATAATGGTGAACCGGCGACGGATGAAGAACTTGAATTTCTGTGGGAACAGGGTTTCCGTACGATCCGGCTGCCTGTTACCTGGTATGCTCACATGGATTCAACCGGAACCGTTGATCCGGAATGGTTCGATGAGGTGAAACGGATCGTTGACCGGGCGCTGAGTCATGGCTTTTATGTGATCGTCAACATCCACCATGACGGCGGCAGAAAAGGCTGGATCAAGGCGGACGAATTTGATTTTCAGCTGCATGAATATCTCTACCGCTATCTGGTGCTGCAGATAGCGGAAAACTTCAAGCATTATGGAAGCAAGCTGATCCTTGCCGGTCCGAATGAAATCACAAATTATCGGTCATCTTCAATAGTATATCCTTCTGCCCCTGCAAGTGAGGTTAAAACATGCAATCGGATCAATCAGCTTTTTGTTGATGAAGTACGCAGTACAGGGTATGGAAATACAAACCGTTTTTTGATGATTGGAACCTGGTACGCACTTCCCAAAAATTTAGAATATTATCAATTACCGTTGGATAAGGCTGAAAATAAAATATTTACGGAAATTCATGATTATTTGACTGAGGATGAAACTGTTCTGCGTTCATTGGAGTTTTTCGCTGAAAGTGATAAAGAGTGGCTTTCTTCATTTAACCTGGTGATGAGCGAATTTGGAATTCCCCGGGATAAGGAAATGTCTGTAAAGCTTGCATTTATGGAAAAACATGTTTCGGAAATATATCAGTTCGGGATCCCGATGATCGTGTGGGATGATGGCGGAGATTATGCGCTGATGGACAACAAAATGGCAGCCTGGGACACAGCCTGGGAGTCTGACCAGGTGGCGGAAGCCATGCTTGAGACGTATCGAAATTCAGTGGAAGGTAGTTGGTAATTAGTGGTTAGGGATTAAATGATAACATTTAAAATTCAGCTTTTTCGTTTGTCTGCTGTTTAAAATCTGATCTGGTTTTTAACTTCACACTTCACTCTTCATATTTCACACGATTAACTACCAACCACTAACCACTAACTACCAACCACCAACTAATCAATCCCATTTTCGATTCGGTAATCTCGGATCCGCAGCAGACCCTGATTGAATTCTTCGAGATAGACATCGGTTTCTGTAAAATTGAATTCATTGTAATTCCCGTTATGATCCGGCTTGTTTTCGTTGAAAAAGACGACTCCTGCCAGATTTGGGTCTTTCAGCAGATAATCAAAAATGCTGCGAATGAATAGTCGTTTTGCATCCTGATCTTTACCGGAATATGCGACTTCAGAGATAATGATTTTTTTATTATATTTTTCGATCGCTCTTTTCGAGCCTTCGGTTTTGTAATATTCTTCAAAGGTTTTGTAGAAATAATAAAGATCATTGGTTTCCCGCATATTTAATGTAATACCAATGTAGTCAACATATTCATCCCCCGGGTAAAACGGGGCTGCGTATTCATCGATTTTGTTGGGCGACCACACCCATTTGATGCGGGGATTGATTTGGTGACCGAGGTCAACGATGTGGCGCCAGGCAGCGATATAGGCGTCCGGGTCCCGCTCTGCCTGCCAGGAATACCAAGAAATTTTATATTTTGGGCGCAGCTCCATTTCATGGGCAAAGCGCAGCAGAATGTCAATGTCCGGGGCGTTTTCGGTGAGTGTATTGAGGTAATTGATGATATAGGCATCATGCTTACCATCTGCAATTTCCCGGAGCGGGATGTTGTTCGGCTGCCAGCTGATCATCGGAACCGCGAACTGCACGGCCGCGCATACATTTAGTTTGTTGGTCATGGTGTTGCCATACCAGTTCTCAAACCAGCCCAGAATGTCGGGTCTGAGGCGAAAATTTCGGAATTCAGCCATTTCGTCCATGTAAACGCCCACATTTTTCCGTGAATCATCAAAATAGAGCTGATCTGTCTCATCCGTCTGTGCTATACAGACAGAAAAAGTGAATAAAACAAAAAAAATCAAAAACATCAGGTTTATCTGCTTCTTCATATTTCTCTCTACCATCACATCCTTACTTCTAATTTCCAAACTCCTAAATCCTAAACCCTAATCCCTAACTCCTTATTCCTAACCACTACTTTCTCTCATCAAGGATCCTGCGGAATCCTTCATTGAATGCTTCCAGCAGCCTGGGATTATCCGTGATTTTGTATTGACTGTTGTCGCTGCTGTTTTCGTCAAAGAAGATCATGGCTGTGATCAGCGGATCCTGCAGATAATAATCAAAAATACTTTCGATATATGCCTGTTTCTCTTCTTCCTTTGGGTTCGAGTAACCGACTTCAGAGATAAAGATTTTCTTCCCGTATTTTTCCAGATGTTCCCGAATGCCGATTGTCTCATAATAAGAGCGGAAATCATTGTATTGCGTGTAATTCGCGTCATCTTCCCGCAGATTCATGGTGACGCTGATGTAGTCCACATATTCATCTCCAGGATAATATGGATCGGAAAACTGATCAGCCCGGTTGGGTGACCAGATCCATTTGATGTTCGGGTTGATCTGTCTGGCCAGCGTCACGATATGGCGCCAGGCTTCAATATATGCCTCCGGATCCCTTTCCCCCTGCCAGCTGTACCAGGAAAAGCGGTATTGAGGCCGCACTTCCATCTCATGAGCGAAGCGGATCAAAACATCGATATCCGGCACCATATTTGTGATGTTTTGCAGAAAGTTCATGATATATCCGTCGTGGATCCCGTCCGCGATTTCCCAGAGCGGGACATTCTGCGGCTGCCAGGTGATCAGCGGGATGGCGGTGTGGTTTTCGGCACACAGGTTCAGCTTGAGAAAGCTGTTGGGCCCGTACCAGTTTTCAAACCAGGCGATGATGTCCGGGGTGATCGGGAAATTATCAAGATCGCTCCATACTTTCATGTAGATTCCGACGTTTTTCTGTTCATCGTTGAAAGTCATCCGTTCCTGCGCGGAAATGTTGCCTGCGGGGATTAGGATGAGGAGAAAAGCTATCATCATCGTTATTATGATATTATTTTTCTTCATGTTAATCATTCCTTTCATCGGGGACTTTACCTCAATGATTCTCATAAAACGGAAATGGGATATAATTCCAGTATTATGATAAAAAAATTTTCTGTCATATATCTAAATTATACCTTTGAATTTAAAATAAACACTATCTGGAAGGTCATTTCTCTGTTGGGCGTTTTTCTGTTCGCATTTCCTGTTCACGGACAGGCAGATACCGGCGCGTTTACCTTCGGTGAAAAGCAATCCTGTGATTATTATTTGTACGCGGATATGCCTCAGTACTGCCGAGCACTGCCGATCGCATTGGATGACCCGATGCGTTTTTCCATTGAAGAGAATGCGCTTCTCCCCTATGAATTTGGGTATGTTCACCGGAACATTAATGATTATTACAGCTATGACTGGATCACAAAAGTATGGAAAGGTACTGCTCTTCGTCAGGATGCGGGCGTACTGATCGGTGGAAACGCGGCCTCCCGGACGGAGAGGAAGACTCTTGACACGGATCCTAACGATTTCAGCCGTATTCTCCCTTACGCTTCAATTTATATTGAACCGGAAAAGCTGGGTTTTTCCGGTGGCTCGCTTGAATATAATTTTTATTCTGATGATTTTGCGCTTAATTGTCCGAAAGGAAAACTTCCCCGGAACATTTTGATCCGTGAAGGAAAGGATCAAGTCACAGCTTATCAGCTCAGAGAGACCGGTGACGACCGGATAAAGGACTGGACGGGGATCGTTTATACCGGCGGTATTGCCAAAACGATACGGAATGAGGATGGAGCTATAACGGAGACATCGGTTCAGATGCCTGATGGAAGTCCGCTTTTTACGGTTCGTTACCGGGATGCAGTGCGGGACAGGTACGGTGAGCATTTTGATCTGGAATTGAGCTTCACACGTTTTACCTTTGCTGCGGAAGCTAATGTTGAGGGTGCGCTTGCGGTGATGGAGAGCAGTAATATTTTTCTCGCGCCCTTGCTCACGGAAAATGGCAGTTATGCGATCGATCCTGACGGAGAAGGTATCCGCATTGGGGCAAGAGTTGAATTTGATTACCGTATGGAAAATCAAAACGGCGAGGAACCGGAAGGCGTCTATCTTCTTTCCATCAATGACCTGGATAATCCAAGTATGGCTCCCTTTTTACAAACGGATGCGGATTGGGGCTGCAACGAGCTTGGGCAAGACTTCCGCTGGGCGGAAGGATTCGGCGTCCGTCGCGGTGCGGCAAGTTTTGCGGTACTGCCTTATTATAATCACACGATACCGAATGTTTATCGGACTTCAGTCAACAGTGTGAACGGGGATTCCTCTCTGGTCCGTATCTCCAGGATGGAAAATACGACAGCAGACGGAACGGCAAATGGGCTTTATTTCAGCGCGAATATAACCGCTTCTTCCGGGTATGAGGCGAGAAATGATGGAAATACGGCTGATACCGGGGTTTCGATGCTGATTTATCCGGAAGGAACGCTGATAGCCGGAGGCTCTGCGGGAGCCCGCGGCAGTGTTTCGATCCCCTTTTTTGTTCCGGGTGTGGGTTGTAAAATCGAACAATCCGCATCGAAAGGCGGCCGTATATGGGCAGAAGATGTTTCTTTCCGGGATTCATGCCGGACCGTGGAGAACACCGCATCGATGAAGGTTGTCGGCAGCGGGGCTGGCTCGGTTCATTCTATGGAACCGGAAAAAGGATATCAAATCTATTCGGTCCGTATTGACGAAGTGCCGATTCGGTTTGACAAACTGATATGGGTCCCCGGTGAGGAAGGAATGGAGTTGGCTGATTTTGAGGCTGCGGATGAATATGGGACTCTTTCGGAGGTGATTCGCTATCGATTTACCCGGGACCGGAATGGGGTTGTTTCGGTGGCGTTTGAGAACATACAGGACGCGCATGAGATCAGCGTGACATTTTACCGCGGCGGGCTGCTGGGGTTGTTTGAGGTCCTGGCTCCTTCGCTGAAGGTCGCGGTGGTGATCATTGCGGCTTACGTGGGGCTGGTGCTGGCGGCGGTGATCTCGTGGCGGAGAAGGAAACAATCGTGAAAGGGGAACAGTCCCTTTTGCTGCAAAAGCTGACGCAAGGATTTGTCCTCTGCTGAGTGGCAGAAAACTTGTCCACGGAATTTTAAGTTTCAATAAACCTATTATCTGAAATTTCTTAAGATAGATTAAATTTCGTGATAAATTTTGCTGAAATCAGTTTAACTTATTATCAAATATTTTTAAAAAAAATTTAAGAAAGTTAGCTTATCATAATACATAAAATTTAATGAAATGATTGTGAAAAAAAAATTTTTGCTATATAATAACCAATTAATGTTAAAAACTTTATAAGCAGCAGAAGCTTTCAGCTTTTGGCTCCGGGTTCAGGAGAGAGAAGAGAGGAATCCGGAGGCGGAAAATGACAGGCGTCTGTGAGCTGTTTTTATCTTATGTCTGAGGAGAGAGATATGAAGATAAGTTCCCTTATTAATAATGTATATCGTTCGGTATCTAAAATGATGCGCTATTTCTGCGAAGCAGAGGGCGCACCACAGAATTCAGTCCTGCCGTGCCGGCTTCGCGGCAGCAGCAGGGCAGACTTCGTGTGCTTCATCCTGTGTCTGGCGCTGCTGGCGGCCTTTGTGCCTTTCAGCGGGACAGCGCAGGCGCAGACCGCGAATTACACGCTGCTGATCAACCAGGAAAACGCGGATGATGACACGTTCCTTGTCCGGAATGAGCTGACGGAAACCAGGAGCGCCGCTGTGGGTACACCGCTCACGGACGTGCTGAACGCGGCGGAGCTGGGAAGCAAATTCAGCGGCTTCCACCTGACGGGCACGGGCGCCGAGATCACCGGGTATCAGCCGAACGACGACATCACGAAAGAAGCGGGAACTTATTCCGAAAAATCTTCCCCGGCTTTTCTCTTTGCACATTACGAATCTGATGGCAGCATGAAAGCGGACGCCATGGGTGCCCTCATTGAGGGACGGGTTGTCAGCGGCTTTTTCAGCGGGGATGAATTCATCCCGATGAATGCTCCGACGGTTCGGGCGGATGGCTCTTCCGTTGTGCTGGCTTTTTATTCCCGTGACCGCTACGCCATTTCCCTGCGGGCGCACAATGACGCTGATCCTGCGGCCCCGGTCCTCTCCACCGGTGACGCGCAGATCCCCGTTCTTCCGGAAGCTCCCATTATTATTAAACAGGGCGCCAACCTTTACGAACGCCTGGTCGAAGATGAAGGCGTGGGTGATATATTAAAATATTTCTCCGCTCATGAACCATCCCATGGCGATGAACTGCAGTGGACCTGGTGGGCACGCTGGAAGGGGACCAAAGAAAACGGTGACCCGATTTATGAGATCGACCCCGGCAACCAGTTTGTCGGTGGCCGCTCCCGCAACAAGCCGATCGATCCGAGACACACCGGAACCGTGGACCTGATGGAAGGTTCCGCTTATGGTTTAAAGGACGGGGACGTTTCCGTTCTTGAGATGTGGAAGCGCACGGTCAAGCTTTACGGGATCAACTACACCTATTACGAAGACGGTCAAGTTCAGGATATGTTTGATGAAAACGGTATGCTGAACCCCAATGTGAAAGAAGAAGTGGTTTTCGGTTATCACAACGATGAAGCATTTTATAAACAAGTACATACTAACTATACTGAAGGCGGTTACACAGTCATCCCTGTGGAAGCGGAAGATATAAATACCGGAGAAACGAAAACGAGTAAAATTGTCGATTCAAAAGAGGATGATTTTGTAATTTATGCTGATAAAAATGAATCGGGAACCGTTGATTTTTCAATTACGAATACATATACGAAACCTCTGGTAAATGTTACAGTGGAAAAGGTTTGGGTGGACGAGGATGACAAGGATAAATTACGGCCTGAAGAAATTACAGTAGAGCTTTTGGCTAATAGAGTCTCATTTACTCCTAAAAAAACGATAGTACTTGATGAACATAATTTTTGGTCAGGAAAGTTTTCCGGTCTTGACAAGTATGATGAAAATGGTGTCGAAATAAAATATTCTGTCAAGGAACTAAATTTTCCATTTTATACTGAATATAAAGTTGAACAAATTTATACTAACCACAACACCGGAAGTATATATACAATTACAAACACACATGTTCCGGAGAATAAAAAAGTCGCTGTTACCAAAAATTGGGATGATGATGGCGATCGTGATGACATCCGTCCGACAACAGTCTATGTTCTGCTTTATGATAATGCGGAAAAAACCGGGATTCCTGTAGGTTTTGCACAGGTTACTGAAACGAATACAGGTGAAGAACAAGAACTCTGGACGGTTGTCTTTAGTGATCTTCCGAAATATGCGTACGACGAAATAACTGGTGATCCAAGCGTTATTTCCTATACCGCAGATGAATTGTATCTGCCGAATATGACGGATTATAAGAAAACAGTTATTAAAGATATCACAAATCCTGAATCCCCGTATAACAACCATTGGGAGATCACCAATACCTATGAACCGGAAAAGGTCACGATCAAGGTGACCAAGGACTGGGATGACGCGTACGATCAGGACGGCATCCGCCCGAGTGAAGTTATCGCGACTCTTTACAAAGGAGAAGGCTCTAGCAAAACACAGGTGCGGGACAGTAATGGAGATCCTGTCACTGTTGCACTGAATGCTGCGAACGGCTGGTCGGCGGAATTCCCGGAACAGTTTGCCAAAGAGGCCGGTATTACTATTAAATACTCAGTGGATGAGGAACAATTCACCTGCCGACGGATCGACAAAGAAAATTGCTGGGGAACAGAAGCAAGTGCGGCAGACAGTGGATATCAGAAGGTTTCTGTCCTGCAAACCGAAGTGAACGGCTGGACGATCACGAACAAACACAATCCGGAAAAGATCACGGTAAAAGGTACGAAGGAATGGATCGGTGTTCCGGAAGGATATGAACTTCCTGAAAGCATCACGATCGAATTGAAGGCGAACAACAAAGCTGTTGACCATACAGTCGGGCTGAAGACGAATTCCCCCGGCGGCAGTGAAATCACCTACACAGTGGATGAATATACGGTGCCGGGATTCACAAAATCTGTACCGACTTCGGGAACCCCGTCATCGGACGGAAAAGAGCTCAGTTTTGTGGTGACGAACACCTACAATCCGGAAAAAACACAGCTGCATGTCAGTAAAATCTGGCAAGATGATACCAATCGTGATGGTTTGCAGCCGAACAGTGTAACAGTCAAGCTTAAATCCGATGGAGGTACAGGCGCTGCGCCGGACTATGTGGAAGATGGATCGGGCAATGATGTTTCTGTGACATTGAATTCCGGTAATCAATGGAGCGCTTTCTTCACCGATCTGCCGAAGTACAATGCGTATGGTCAGGAAATTAATTACAGCGTTGAAGAACAGAACTTCAGCTGCCCGCGTGTCGGTGCAAACTGTCTGGGAACGAATGAAAGTGCCGCAGATACCGGCTACCAACTGGTTTCAATAAAGAAAACCGATGCAGGCGGCTATGTGATCACCAACAAACATAACCCCGAAACGATCTCGATCCCGGTGACCAAGTCCTGGGATGATGATGATGACCGTGATGGCATCCGTCCGCAGAATGTGGGTGTTGTCGTACGCAGAACAAATGACGGCGCTGTCGCCGGCGCGGTGACGCTGACGGAAACGCAGCCGAGTCATACCTTCACAGGGCTCTACAAATATTGCAGCGGTCAGCTTTGCAAATATACTGTGACCGAACCGCAGGTGCCGGAAGGCTATGAAATGGACAATGCCGGCTGTACAGAGATGACAAGCGGCAGCTGTACTCTCACGAACAGCCATACACCGGAAAAAGTATTGATGAAGGTGGAAAAGGTCTGGGATGATGCTGAGAATCAGGATGGCATCCGCCCGACCGGGAACATCACTGTCACTCTCTATAAAGGCGAAAGCAGCAGCAGGGCTGTTGTTCGGGATGATAATAATGATCCGGTAACCGTAACGCTCAATCCCGGAAACGATTGGGAAGCCACCTTCCCGGAACAATTCGCGAAAGAAAACGGTCAGACGATCGTTTACTCTGTCGAAGAGTCGGACTTCATCTGTAAACGTATCGATGATTACTGCCTGACCGGGAATCCGGATACCGGATATCAGCAGACCGGCAACACCGGCAGCGCCGAAAGCGGTTTCACGATCACGAACAAACACAATCCGGAAAAGATCACGGTAAAAGGTACGAAGGAATGGATCGATGTTCCGGAAGGATATGAACTTCCTGAAAGCATCACGATCGAATTGAAGGCGAACAACAAAGCTGTTGACCATACAGTCGGGCTGAAGACGAATTCCCCAAAGATGTACCGACTTCCGGGACCTGGTCTGCGGATGGAAAAGAGCTCAGTTTTGTGGTGACGAACACCTACAATCCGGAAAATACACAGATCCGGGTCATCAAGATCTGGACTGATGATGAAAACCGTGACGGACTCCGTCCGGATGAAATCACTGTGACGCTCTACTCTGACGGCGGCACCGGTGCCGCTCCAACACTTGTGAAGCGAATGACACTGAGTGAGGATAACAATTGGAGTGACTACTTTACCGATCTGAAGATCCACAACACGGAAGGGCAGGTAATCAGCTATACCGTCGATGAAGAACAATTCAGCTGCAATGCCATCCAGAATTGTCTCGGCACAGACCCGAAGGCCGGATATGTCAAGAGCGGTCCGGTAAAGACCGATGTGGGCGGTTATGCGATCACAAACACCCATACACCGGCAACTATCGACATCCCGGTGACCAAGGTCTGGGATGATGACAATGACCGGGACGGCATCCGCCCGGATAGCGTGACTTTTATTGTACGGCGCACGAATGACAATAAAGTTGTTGACGATGTAACACTGTCGGGTACACAGACCACGCATACCTTCACAGGACTGGATAAATACTGCGGTGAGGGCGAGCTGTGCAAATACACCGTGACCGAACCGCAGGTGCCGCAGGGTTATACAATGATCAACAACCAGACAGACGTCTCCTGTGTTGCAATGACCGGCGGCAGCTGTACCATCACCAATAAGCATGATCCGGAAATGATCACGATCCCGGTAACCAAAGAGTGGGATGACATGAACAACACTGATGACAGTCGTCCGAAAAATGTGGTTGTGGAAGTGTTGGCTGATGGTGACTCACTTGATCCGAAGGTCACGATCACGCTGAGTGATGATTCTACCCCGGCCTGGACCGGAACTTCATCAGCGCTGCCTAAGTACAGGGACGGCGGTACGGCAATCGTTTATTCGCTTGCGGAATATACTGTTGAAAATTACGAAACCAGTGTCCCTGCTCCTTCCGATCATCCGGAAGATGGGTACACCATTACCAACACCTATGCCGCACAGACACAACCGCTTGTGATCCGCAAAACCTGGGTCTATAACAATGCGCCGGCCACCGCGAGACTCTCTTTGCGTGAGTTCCTTGCAAAAATCACGGTTATCATTGATGGCAACAAATATTACTTTGCTGATGTACAGACTTCCGGCAGCGGATACACAGCAGTTGTGAACGGCACTCTTGTCACTATTACAGCCACCGGTACGGATACCGACAACTGGACAGTTACGATCAGCGGCCTGCCGAAGAACAAATGGGACGCGGGACAGGAAAAGCCGGTTGCGATCAGCTATAGTATCGCTGAAGACCCGATCGCCAATTACTATACAGAATATGGCGAACCGTTTGACGCCGAAAACGGCTTCCGCATTTCCAACAAATATAATGTGACGGAAGTTACTGTCACCAAGAGTTGGGTGGATGATAACAATTCCCGCGGCGACCGTCCGGAGTCTGTCCTGATCCATCTGCATGGCTCGCAGGATCGTTCACTGCGTGAGCAGGCGATCTCAGCCGCGAATGCTGTTTCCGGTGACAACAATACCTGGTCCTATACCTTCACCAACCTGCCGAAATACGACAGCAACGGTGCGGAGATCACTTACTATTCCCATGAAGTCAACGTTGATCACTATATCAGTACCGTTTCTGCTGACAAGCTGACCATTACCAACACCTGGACAGACACAAGGATGATCAACATCAATGTCAACAAACATTGGGATGACGATGATAACCGTGACGGCAAACGTCCGGATTCTGTCACCTTCAACCTGTTGGTGGATGGTGTGCAGCAGGATTCTATGACTGTGACCGGACCGGCCTGGACCGGCGTCTTCGGTCCGCTGCCTTATGCGGACGAATCCGGTACACCGATCAATTATTCCGTCACGGAAGATACAGTCGTTGACAAAGACGGAAAGAACTCTTACACGCCGAAATCCGGCGATCCATCAGGTTCGATTTTGAACGGTCTTGTTTTTACTAACTCCCGGAATTATGAGACTGTAAAGATCCGTATGACCAAGACCTGGGATGACTTCAGCAATATGTATAACCTGCGCGGTGAGCAGCCGCTGAAACTCCTGCAGCGTTTCAGGCTCATTCTCGGCACGGTGCAGTATTCACTCGATAACCTGAACATGACGCAGCATGGAGATGCTTCCACACCTTATCTCTATACAGCATCTGTACAGGGTTACCCCGTGACGATCACCGCGAGCGGTGTGACGGATACCTCGAATTCATGGACCATCGAAATCGACGGACTTCCAAAGTACAAGAACGGTTCCGTGATCAACTACGACATTACGGAAAATCCGGATACCTATGCCTTCACCCGCACAAAGGAAAGCTCGACTGAGGAAAACACTTTTGTCTTTACCGGCAATAACTTCCTGAACATGCAGCGCGGCGTTCTGACCAAGGTCTGGGAAGATGAAAACAATAAAGACAGTAAACGCCCGACTGACCCAATGCAAATGATGGAAGGGATCAAGCTTTACGCGAATGGTGAATATTATCATCACGGCGCCTTCACGCTGAACAGTCATGAAGAAGGCAGCAAGGTCTGGACCTACACCATTGCCGCCCATCCCAATGTTCTGGTAACAGTTGTGGATAACAGCGACAACACCTGGACGATAACAGTCGATAAGCTGCCGCGTATCCTGAACAATCAGACGGTGGTCTGGACTGTCAGTGAAGAAATGGATGGCTATGATTCCTTCGTGGACGGTCTGAATGTTACCAACGTACCTCAGGTCTCTGTAGATGTCACGAAGGTCTGGGTAGATGAATATAACCAGGACGGAATCCGTCCCGCGACCGTCACCGTGAATCTCTTCAAGGGAAGCGGTTCTTCCAAAACACAGGTCAAGGATGAAGAAGGCCGGGATGTCACGCTCACGCTGAGCGAAGGCAGCAGCTGGACCGGTTCCTTCACCGGCCTGCCGAAATACGAAACGGTGAGCGGTGCTCCGGATCTTTCCGCGCCGATCAATTATTCTGTTGAAGAACAAACGACCGATGTTCTGACCGGAACCGATGGTGCCGGTACCTATGCGATTAAAGAAGAAGGTACCATGACTGAGGGGTATACCATCACCAACACACATACGCCGGAGCTTATTGATATCACGCTCAGTAAGGTCTGGGATGATAATAATGACCAGGACGGCAAACGTGCTGTGGCTTCTGTGCAGCTTTATGCCAATGGTGCAGCGGTTTCCGGCAAGACCCTGACAGTACCGGTGACGGACAGTTGGACTGAAAATAACAAATTCACCGGTCTGCCGAAGTATCAGAACGGGGTTGAAATCAACTATGAGATCCGTGAAATTCCACCTGCCGGGTATACACCTTCCATCGCTGAAGGCAATGGAATAGAAAAGTCTTTTGTCATTACCAACACTTATTCATCGGAGACTGTCAATGTTCCGGTGAGCAAGGTTTGGAATGATGAAAATGATCAGGACGGTCTGCGTGCTAAACTGACCGCGACAGTAATGTTATATGCCAATGGTGCGGAGGTGAGCGGCAAAACGCTGACGGTTGGAAAAACTGACGGTTGGAGCGATGCCTTCACCGGACTGCCGAAATATGATGGCGGTCAGGCGATCACTTACACGGTTCAGGAAACCATCACCTATGATTCATCAGTGACCGGAACGCCTTACACAATAACGGTTACTGGCAACATGACGGCCGGTTTTACGATCACCAACAGTCATACTCCGGCTGTCCGGGATGTTACCATCACCAAGGTCTGGGATGATGCCAATAATCAGGACGGTCTGCGCAGGGACAATGTGACCTTCAACCTTTATCAGAACGGGAACATTTACCGAACCGTTACCAGTGACTCGATCGCCTCACCGTGGACTTATACCTGGACTGATTTGCCGACAAACTGCGGCGGTTCGGCCTGTGTTTACACTGTCGATGAGCCAACGGTTCCGCGTCCTTATACGAAGTCTATAGATCAGACTACGCTGACGGTTACCAACAGTTATACACCGGAAACGGTCACGGTTCAGGGTTCCAAGACCTGGGTGGATAATGACAACCGCGCAGGCAAACGCCCGGGAACGATCTATATTCAGCTGTGGAAGAATGGTTCTCTTTATACCGGTTCAGATGCCCGCAAGACGATCACTGCCAACAGCAAGGAACTTGACGGGACAACCCCATGGAGCTGGAAGTGGGAAGGTCTGCCGAAGTTTGAAAACGGACAGGAGATCCAATGGTCTGTTTTGGAAGAAAATGTTTCGGATTATCAGGCTTCCTATCCGAGCGCTTACAATGTCACCAACACCTACAACGAAGGCACGAAGAGCATTTCTGTCAAGAAGGTCTGGGATGATGATGAGAACCGCGACGGGATCCGCCCGACCTATATCTATGTGGATCTTTATGCCGACGGTGTGAAGACGACACAGTCCAAGGCTTTGGCGGACGCCAACAACTGGCTGAACACTTTCACCGACCTGCCGATCTATAAGGAAGGTGCAACCGGCGTGGAAATTGTCTATACCGTCAAGGAAGCAAATGCGGTAAGCAGATATACCATTTCCGAGCCGGTGTTTGACAGTACTACCAACACCTTCACCATCACGAACACTCACACGCCTGCAACTACTACGGTTCAGGGTTCCAAGACCTGGGTCCAGCGTGAGCTGGATACCAATCCTCCGAGCCAGATCCTGATCCACCTGTATGCCGATGGTACACTCGTGGATGGCAAGGATAAGACGATCACCGAAGCTTCTGAGGAAATAGATGGAACTCCATGGAGCTGGAAGTGGGAAGGCCTGCCGAAATACAAGCAAGGTGAAGTCGGGAAAGAGATCGTTTATACGGTCCGTGAAACACCGCTCACCGGTTATAACACGACGCTGAATTCGCCGAACGTGACCAACACCTACAGCCCCGGTAAGACATCACTCTCTGTCCGGAAAGCATGGGAAGATGGCAATAACCAGGACGGGATCCGTCCGGGTCATGTGGAAGTCGCCCTGCTTTCGAAGGTGGGTACTGCTGATTTCAGCCCGACCGGCCAGACCGCGATCCTGGTACCGGACTCCACGACACCGAACCTCTGGCGTGTCCATACCTTTGATAATCTGGACCGTTTCACATCCACCGGTCAGCCGATCACGTACAGTGTGAAGGAAATCGGCACCATCTCCGGTTACACGAGCTCTGAGCCGATCCTGGATCAAAACTCCGGTGTTTACGTGATCACCAACACGCACACGCCGGACACCATCACCATCACCGGTGAAAAGGTCTGGGATAATGATGATAACCCGACCAAGCCGACATCAGTTACTATCCATCTGCTGGCAAACGGTGTTGCTCTCAGTGATAAAACAATTACCGTTACTGAAACAACCGCGCAGGTTGACGGCAAAGCCTGGACCTGGAAATGGGAAGACCTGCCGAAGTACGCGAACGGTCAGGAGATCACTTATACCGTTTCTGAAGATACACTCGACGACTATACGCTTACCGTACAGCGTACACCGGCAGCTGACGGGAAGAGCATCAGCTTTGTGCTGACCAACACCTATGATCCCGGCATGGTCACCGTCCGTGTTCAGAAGGTCTGGGAAGATAATAACAACCAGGATGGCATCCGTCCGACCTCTGTGGAAGTCAAACTTATTGCTGACGGCAAAACTGAAAATCCGGTTGCCACCGCGACCCTGCCGCAGGAAGGCTCCTGGCATGCCCGCTTCAATGTTCCGGAATATGATGGGACAAGAAAGATCGTCTATACAGTCGCGGAAACCTTCACCGACGTGCTGACGGAATCCACTGATGGACCGGGCACGTATATGCAGGGACCTATTGCCGGTGATGTTGAAAACGGTTTTGTCATCACCAACGTCCATACACCGGAGACGGTTTATATCCATGGTAATAAAGCCTGGGAGGGCGATGAAAATGCGCCTGCCGGAACACGTCCGGAATCCGTGACCTTTGTGCTGAAGCGTAATAATGAAACGATCGCCTATACGGTCGCGTATGCTGCGGACAATTGGGAATGGGAGTTCCCGCTGCAGCCTCGCTATGTGAATGGCGTGGATATGTCCAATGCCTACGAAGTGACGGAATTGAATGTTCCAAACTATGAAACAGAAATTGACGGCTATATCGGTACAAATGAACAGGATTATACGAATGGTGTTACCAATATCTATACCCCTGGGAAGACCTCAGTTTCTGTGACAAAGGTTTGGCGTGACAATGACAATCAGGACGGCATCCGTCCGGCACGTGTAGCAGTGCAGCTGGTTGCTGACGGTACACCGGTGCCGGAACGCTACCTGGTTCTGCATGGAACCGGTAACTCCTGGATCGGCACCTTCAATGACCTGGATATCTATCCATATGGTTCTACAACGCCGATCATTTACACCGTTCAGGAAGTTGGTACCTATGCCGGTTATACCATGCAAAAAACCGGAGATATGGCCACCGGCTTCACCATCACCAACACGCACACGCCGGAAGTGATCACGGTAGAGGGCACCAAGACCTGGAACGACAATGACAATGTCGCAGGCAAACGTCCGGAATCCATCGAAATCACGCTGAACAAGAACGGTGTGAAATACGAAGCCGCCGGCAATCCGGTGACCGTCAGCGCTGAAGAGAGCTGGAAGTGGTCCTGGACCAACCTGCCGAAGTATGAGAATGGTAAGGAGATCACCTGGTCTGTGACGGAAACGGCTGTTGAGAATTATCAAACCAGCTACAGCGGTTATGACGTCATCAACACCTATGATGAAGGCACGACCTCTGTGAACGTGACCAAGGCCTGGAATGACAGCAATAACCAGGACGGCAAGCGGCCTTCCTTTGTCACCGTTGCGCTGTATGCTGATGGTGTGGCAACCGGCAAGACCCTGCCGCTGGGTGAAAGCAACAACTTCACCAACACCTTCACCGGACTGCCGATCTATAAAGAAGGTCAGGTCGGTCAGAAGATCGCCTATACTGTCAAGGAAATCTCCACGCTCCCGGCGGGCTATACCACTGCGGATCCGACCGGAACGGCTGAGACCGGCTTTACCATCACAAACTCCTACACACCGGAGAAGGTGACGGTGAGCGGTTCCAAGACATGGGTGGATAGTGATAACACCGCCGGCGCGCGTCCGGATTCCATCACCATTCGCCTGCATAAGAACAATGAGGAATATGCTTCTAAGACTGTCACCGGAGCGGATGAGTGGAAATGGGAATGGACAGACCTGTCGAAGTATGAAAACGGCACACAGATCAGCTGGACCATCACGGAAGATAATGTGGAAGATTACACCAGACAGGTGAGCGGTTACAACGTGACCAACACCTATAATCCGGGGAAGACCAGTATCCGTGTCAGCAAGTCATGGAAAGATGCGGACAACCAGGACGGCATCCGCCCGCAGTTCATCCGTGTGCACCTGTTTGCCAACGGTGCGGATACCGGCAAAGAAGGCGTCCTGACCGCTCCGGGTTGGTTTTACCTGTTTGAGGATCTGGACAAAAACTATACTTACACGGTTGTTGAGGATGTACCGGCTGGCTATACAGCTGAAGTCAACGGTTCAGCCACAGCAGGCTTTGTTGTGACCAATACCCATACGCCGGAAACGGTCAGGATCGTGGTCACCAAGACCTGGGATGACGCCGGAAATGAAGGCAATCGTCCGAAAACCATCAAACTGTATCTGCATGCTGACGGCACTCGGATCGACCATGATGAATTTACATCTGCTCAAACCGCTGAACCGGGATGGAAATGGGAAATCACCGATCTGCCGAAATATAAGAACGGCGGTACGGAAATCGTTTACACCATCATCGAAGACAGCTATGAGGACTATACCCGCTCTGTCTCCCGTACGGTGACGCCGAAGACGGAAACCGAACCGGAACAGCTGAACCTGGCTGTCACCAACAAATGGACGCCGGGTAAGACCTCGATCATGGTCGAAAAGAAGTGGTCCGATAACAACAACCAGGACGGTATCCGTCCGGATTGGGTGCTGGTCAACCTGCTTGACGGGAATAAAAATGTGGTCGCTTCCGACCGCGTGACAAAGGCCAACAACTGGATCCTGCGCTTCAATAATATCGATGAGTTCGACGCCTCCGGTAAACGGATCAACTACACGGTTGAGGAAGTCTATGACCGTACGGTTACCGAATCGACTGACGGTCCGGGTACCTATAAGTTCTCCGGCGTCAATCCAATTGTAGGCGGCTTCGAGATCGTAAACACGCATACGCCGGAAACTGTAAGTATCAGTGGTACCAAGACCTGGGATGACAACGGTAACCAGGACGGCAAACGCCCGGCTTCGATCACCATTAACCTGCTGAAGAACGGATCAACCTATGAAAGCAAAACGGTAACGGAAGCTGACGGCTGGGCTTACAGCTGGACGAATCTGCCAAAATATGAAAATAATGGTTCACTCATCAGATGGAGCCTGACGGAAACGCCTGTTGAAGGTTATACAAGAACCTGGAATGGCAGCAGCGTGACGAATACCTACGATCCGGATTCTGCGGAATTGACGGTTGTAAAGTCCTGGAATGACAATAACAACCAGGATGGACTGCGCCCAAGCTATGCCCGTGTCTATCTCTATGCTGATGGCGTGAAGACAGAACAGTACGCGATCCTGATTGCCTCTAATAAATGGACTTACTGCTTCACGGGTCTGGATAAATTCAAGGATGGAAAACAAATCGTTTACACCGTGAAGGAAGAGGATGCAGACATTCCGAATGGATATACCGTAAGCTACAGCGGTGATATGAATTCCAACATCACGGTGACCAACACCCACAAACCGGAGACGGTGAAGGTGGTTGTGACCAAGACCTGGGATGATGCCGGAAATGAAAACAAGCGTCCGGATACTGTCAACCTGTACCTGCATGCCGATGGTGAACAGATCCGCTATCAACAGTTCACAAGCGCTGAAACCGCTGCTGCTGATTGGAAATGGGAAATCAACGATCTGCCGAAATATAAGAACGGCGGTACGGAAATCGTTTACACCATCCGTGAAAATACATATCCGGATTATTCCCGCACTGTCAGTCATTCTGTGACGCCGAAGACGGATACCGAACCTGAAATACAAACGCTTGCTGTGACCAACAAGTGGACGCCGGGTACGACCTCGATCGCTGTCCAGAAGATATGGACTGACGGAAATAACCAGGATGGCATCCGCCCGGATTGGGTGCTTGTCAACCTGAAGGACGGCAACGGCAATGTGGTCGCCTCTGACCGCGTGATGGCGCCGAACTGGATCCTGCGTTTCGAGAATATTGCTCAATATGATGCTTCCGGAAATCCGATTCAGTACAGCGTTGAAGAAGTCTATGACCGCACAATTACCGAAGCGACTGACGGTCCGGGTACCTATAAGTTTGATGGCGTCACTGACATTGAAGGCGTCTTCGCAATCAAAAACGTGCACACACCTGAAACGGTGACCGTGAGCGGCGCCAAGACCTGGGACGATAACGGTAACCAGGACGGCAAACGCCCGACTTCGATCACCATCCGTCTGATGAAAAACAACGTTGAACATGACCACAAGGTTGTCACCGCTGCTGATGACTGGAAATGGGAATGGACAAAACTGCCGAAGTATGAAAACGGCAAGCAGATCACCTGGTCCATCACCGAAGATGACGTTACCGACTACACAAAGGTTGTCAGCGGATATAACGTGACCAACACTTATAATCCGGGAAAGATCAACATTCGTGTGAACAAGGTCTGGCACGATGAAAATAACCAGGATGGCCTGCGCCAACTCAATGTGACCGTGTTCCTGAAGGCGAACGGTGAAACAGTCGCTACCGGCGTACTGAATGAAGCCAGCGGCTGGTCCTATGTCTTCAAGAACCAGGACCGCAATAAAGACGGTAAGGCGATCACCTATACGGTGGAAGAACTGCATACTGCCTTCATCACCGGCGTCGATGGTCCGGGTACCTATCAGGATGTTCCGACGGGTGATGTCTCGACCGGCTTCACCATCACCAACACCCATACACCGGAAACGGTGACGCTCAAGGGTACCAAGACCTGGGTCGGTACGGAACTTGATCCGAACGCTCCGACCGAACTGAAGGTGCACCTGTATGCGAACGGTACCGAGGTGACCGCTCAGGCGAAGACCGTTACCGCTGCCGATGGCTGGAAGTGGGAGTGGACCAACCTGCCGAAGTACGCCAACGGCCGTGAGATCACTTACACCATGTCGGAAGACACCGACTATACCAAGCGTGTCGTCCGCGAAGGTGATACCTTCAATGTGACCAATACCTACAACCCGGATGAGATCACGATCCTGATCCGCAAGGTTTGGAATGATAATAACAACCAGGACGGCATCCGTCCGCCATGGACGCTGGTTAACCTGAAGGGCAACGGTGAAACTGTCGCCTCCGAGTTCCTCAATGATGGGAATGAATGGCGTGTCAGCATCGACGTCCCGCAGTATGACGAAAACCAGCAGGAGATCAAATATACCGTTGAGGAAGTCTTCACTCGTACCGTGACGGAAGATACCGATGGCCCTGGTACCTATAAACTCGAGTCTATCGATGGGAATGCCAAAGATGGCTTCACCATCATCAACAAGCACACACCGGAAACGGTTGATGTGGCTGGTTCCAAGACCTGGAATGACAATGACAATGCTGCCGGTATGCGTCCGTCCGCTATCAAGATCCAGCTGAACAAGAACGGCGTCGCTTACGGTGCACCACTGAGTGTGACCGAAGCTGACGGCTGGAAGTGGGAATGGAAGAAGGTGCCGAAGTATGAAAATGGACAGCTCATTTCCTGGTCCATCAACGAAGAAAATGTCGAAGGCTATTCCAAGACTGTGACCGGTTACAATGTGACGAACACCTACACACCGGATGAAACTGTCGTGACCGTTCGCAAGGCATGGAATGATAAAGACAACCAGGACGGACTCCGCACCGATCATTCCCGTGTCTATCTGCTTGCGGATGGCGAGCGGACGGGCGACGAAGGTATCCTGATCGCTGCCAATGAATGGGTCTACCACTTCCGCAGACTGCCGGTGATGAAAGACGGGAAGAAGATCGTCTATACCGTTGAGGAAGATCCTGTGCCGGCCGGTTATACAGCCTCTTACAGCGGTGATCAGGATAAGGGTCTGGTCGTGACCAATACACACAATCCGGAAACGGTCAAGATCGTCGTCACCAAGACCTGGGATGACGCGGGCAATGAAGCCAATCGTCCGGAGACTGTCAACCTCTATCTGCAGGCTGATGGTGCCACGATCCGGAACGGACAGTTCACAAGTGATGAAACTGCCGCGGTAGGCTGGAAGTGGGAAATCGACAATCTGCCGAAATTCAAGAACGGCGGTACCGCGATTGCCTACACCATCGTTGAAAATGATTCCGGTGAGTATTCCCGCAGTGTTGAGCGGTCTGTGACGCCAAAAACGGATACAGAAAAGGAACAGCTCAAGCTGCATGTGACCAACAAGTGGACACCGGGCACGACCTCGATCGTGGTTGAGAAGGAATGGACTGACAACGGCAATCAGGACGGCATCCGCCCGCCGTGGATCCTCGTGAACCTGCTGGACGGTGACGGCAATGTAGTACAGTCCGGCCGTCTGACTGCGGAAAACAACTGGCTGCTGCGCTTCGATGGCGTGGAAGAGTTCGACGAGTCCGGTCAGAAGATCGCTTACAGCGTTGAGGAAGTTTACGACAATGTGATCACAAAGGAAACCGACGGTCCGGGTACCTACCGGCTGATCAGGGTCCGTGAGATCGCCGGCGGCTTTGAGATCGAAAACGGTCATACGCCGGAAACCGTGACCGTGAGCGGTGCGAAGACCTGGAACGATGAGGGTAATGAATCCGCGCGTCCGGAGTCCATCACTATCCGTGTGCTGGGCGACGGTGCAGAAGTGGCTCATAAAGAAGTCACCGCTTCCGATGACTGGAAGTGGGAATTCAGCGGTCTGCCGAAATATAAGGCCGGCAAGCTGATCACCTACACCATCACCGAAGACGCGATCCCGAACTACACACCGCAGATCAACGGCTTCAATGTGACCAATACCTATGAAGAAGGCGTGACCAGTGTCAGCGTCAAGAAGGTCTGGAGCGATGGAAACAACCAGGACGGTCTGCGTGACTGGGTCGTCATCAAGCTGCTCGCCAATGGCGAAGAGACCGAACATATGACGGTCCTCAGTGACTCCAACCATTGGGAACACACCTTCACCAGACTCCCGGCAATGGCCGGCGGTGAGGCGATCGTTTACACCGTGGATGAGGAAAAGAACAGCCGCATTACCGGAGAAGACGGTCCGGGTACCTACAAGATCGATATCCAGGGTGACCAGACCAGCGGCTTCATCGTGAACAACATCCATACGCCGGAAACAGTCACTATCAGCGGTCACAAGACCTGGGACGATAATGAGAATGAAAACCAGGCACGTCCGCAGTCGATCTTCATCAAGCTTAACGGCGATGGACAGCTGCTGCATCGTGTTGCAGTCACGGAAGCTGACGACTGGGCCTGGAACTTTGTTGACCTGCCGAAGTACGCTAACGGGAAGGAGATCAAATACTCCATCCAGGAAGAAGCGGTGGAGCACTATACACCGTCCTATTCCGGCTATGATGTCACCAACACCTATACTCAGGGCAAGACCTCTGTGTCTGTCTCAAAGATTTGGGATGACGGTGAGAACCGTGACAATCTGCGCCCGACTTGGATCCTGGTCAAGCTGCTCGAAAACGGCGAAGAGTCCGGCATGATGGCTGTTCTCAACGAACGCAACAGTTGGAAGCACACCTTCACGAATCTGGATGTGAGCAAAGACGGACAGCCTGTCAGCTATTCCGTTGCTGAAGAGCTTGGCGGCGTTTTGAGTGACACTGATACCGCCGAAACCTATGGTTACATCATCAACGGCAATGCAGCGGAAGGTTATGTCATCACCAACAAGCACACACCGGTCACCACCAGTGTGAGCGTGACCAAGTTCTGGGATGACGGTAACGACCGCGATGGAAAGCGTCCGGCAGAGGTTTTGATCCGCCTGTATGCCAACCGTGTACAGATCGATCAGGATTACATCCGCCCGGATGAGGAAGGGAAATGGACGCTTTCGTTCACGAACCTGCCGAAGAATGAAAACGGAAAACCGATCAGCTACACCGTTGAAGAAATGCCGATCGAGGATTACTCCACGATCATCAGTGGTGACGCGAGCACCGGTTATACCATCACCAACAGCTACACACCGGGCGAAACCAGCCTGACTGTTACAAAGCGCTGGGAAGATGACAGCAACCGTGACGGCAAACGTCCTGCTTCCGCTGTGATCCACCTGCTGGCAGATGGCGATGAAGTGAATTCCATCACGCTCGCCGCGAACAATAACTGGCAGCACACCTTCACGGGTCTGCCGGTCAACAAAGACGGTGTCAAGATCGTATATACCGTCACGGAAGACGCGGTCGAAGGGTACAGTGAGCCTGTTGTCAAGGGTGACGCGGAGAATGGATTTACCGTTATCAACGCCTACCATCCGCAGACCATCAATATCCCTGTGACCAAGGTATGGGATGACGGTGAGGATCAGGACGGCAAACGTCCGGAATCCGTGACGGTCCGCCTGCTTGCCGATGGCGCGGAAGTCGAACACAAAGAACTCAACGAAGGTAACGGATGGGAGGAAGTCTTCACCGGAAAACCTGTCTATCAGAGCGGTAAGAAAATTGCCTACACGCTGACTGAAGACCGTGTGGATGACTATACCACATCGATCATCGGCACCGCCTCTGTTGGCTTCACTGTGACTAACAGCTACGAGCCGGGTAAGACCAGCCTGAGCGTTGCAAAACGTTGGGAGGATGCGGATAATCAGGACGGTATCCGTCCGGAGGACGTGACCGTCACCCTGCTCGCCAATGGCGAACCGACTGACCAGGTCGTGAAGCTGAATGTTGAAAACAACTGGCGTCATGAATTCGAAAGCCTCGATGAATATGCTGATGGTGTGAAGATCGAATACAGCGTCTCTGAAGATGCGGTGACCGGCTATACCACCACCATCGAAGGTGAGGCCGCGACCGGTTATACCATCGTCAACGCTCATTCACCGGAAAATATCGCCGTTCGCGGTGTGAAGGTCTGGAATGATAATGACAACGCTGCCGGCGTACGTCCGGAGTCCATCATCGTCCGTCTGCACGCCAACGAGGTCGAAATCGACAGTCAGTCCGTCCATGCTGATGCAGAGGGCAACTGGGAATGGGCATTCAGAGGCCTGCCGAAATATGCTGATGAACGTGAGATCCGTTATACGATCACCGAAGACGCACCGGAACAATATTCCGCTGAAATCACCGGTAACGCGAAGGACGGTTTCACGATCACAAACACCTATGCGGAGAACAAGACCAGCATGTTCGTCTCCAAGCACTGGACCGATTTCTATAACAATGACGGCAAACGTCCGGCATCTGTCGAAGTGAAGGTCCTTGCGGATTATGGTGATGGAAATGGTTATGTCGAAACTGAATACAGCGGTGTGATCACCGGTCCGGATTGGGAATTGATCATCAATGACCTGCCGCTGACCGTGGATGGCGTCCGCGTGAAATATAAAGTGGCTGAGGAAACCATCCCGGGTTACAAGGCTGTGGTCGAGGGTGATCCTGTGACAGGTTACATGATCACGAATGTCCATGAACTGGAGACCGTGACCGTCAGCGGTCAGAAGACCTGGAATGATAATAACAACTCCGCCCAGGCACGTCCGGAAGCTATCGTTGTCCGCCTGAATTCTGACGGAACACTCCTGCATGAGATCCGTGTAACAGCGGAAGATGACTGGAAGTGGAGCTTCAGCGGCCTGCCGAAGTATCAGGGCGGCAGAGAGATCGTTTACACGATCCACGAAAATCCGGTCGATAACTATACTCCGTCGGTGGATGGGTACAATATCACCAACAATTACACCAGCGGCAAACGTTCGCTGCCGATCGATGCGGCCTGGCTGGATCAGAATAACCGTGACGGCCTCCGCCCGGGCTCAGTGACCATCAAGCTGTTTGCTGACGGCGAAGATACCGGTAAGACGTTGGTACTGGATGAATCCAACGGTTGGAGAGACCGCTTCACTGATCTGCCTATCTGCTCCGCCAACCCGAAGTGGCTGGTCAGCAAGGCGCCGAGCTATGAAGATATCTGCGCGGCTGAAGGCAAGAAGCATGTCGTTTATACGATACAGGAAGTCCATACGGATGTCATCACCGGTGAGAACACTGAGACCACTTATGCTGATGAGTATGTCGGCAGTTCACAGGAAGGCTGGACGGTCATCAACCGCCACACCCCGGTGAAGATCAACGTGGAAGGTACCAAGACCTGGTCCGGCGGTTCGGCTGATTCACGGCCGGAAAGCATCACGGTCCGCCTGTTCAATGGCAATAATGAGATCGACCACCGCACGGTGACAGAAGCGGAAGGCTGGAGCTGGAGCTTCACTGACCTGTGGAAGTACGAAAACGGTGAAGAGATCCGATACGTCATCAGTGAAGATGCGGTGACGGATTATACGGCGAAGGTTGATGGGTATAACATCACCAACACCTACTCACCGAGTCACACCGATGTCACCGTCCGCAAGGAATGGGACGACAGCAACAATGCTGAAGGTCTGCGTCCGGAATACGTGATGGTGAACCTGCTGAGCAACGGTACGGTATTCGCCAATGCTGAACTGAGAGATAGTAACGGTTGGACACATACATTCCAGAATCTGCCGATCGCGGATGCGAGTGGTCCGATCACCTATGATGTCGCTGAAGTGACTGTGCCGGGTTACACCGTCCGCAAGTCCGGTGACTCGACGCAGGGCTTTACCATCTACAATGTCCGCATCCAGGAGACGATCGACATCCCGGTGCGCAAGGTCTGGTCCGGTGTCGGTGAAAAACCGGCATCCCTGACCATCGCCCTGGTCGTGAATGGCGTCCGCAGTGATCAGACGATCGTGCTGACGGCAGCGGAAGGCTGGTCCGGTTCCTTCAATGGTCTGGCTGCGGGCAATACCTACAGCGTCGAAGAACTTGACGTTCCGGAAGGCTACACCTGCACAGTGAGCGGCTCGGCTCAGACCGGCTTTACGGTGACGAACAAGATCAAGACGCCGCCGACTCCGCCGGAACCGCCGCACTTCTTCCGCCTCACCGGCGAGCTGCCGGAAACCGGTATCACCACCGTGGGCGGCTATCCGCTGAGCAGCAAGCCTGCTTCGGTGAACTACCTGCCGACCACCATGGAACTGCAGCTGCCGACGCTCGATATCATGAGCTCTATCGTGACGATCGAACCGATCGATGGCCGCTACCCGGTCGAATGGCTGGGCTATGAAGCCGGTCTGTTGGATGGCACCGCGAAGCCGGGTGAAGGTATCTCCGTCATCGCCGCGCACAACACACTCAACAGCGAGGATTACGGTCCGTTTGCGCTGATCATGAATATGGAAGAGGGTGATCGCTTCTTCGTCACCGACGATGATGGCTCCATCCTGATCTTCCAGGTCTACGCCAACGAGAAGATCGGCTCCCATGACTATGACGGTCTGTGGAAGGTAGCGTCGGAATACGACAACACCCTCACGCTGCTGACCTGTGAAGACGAACGCGCCGAAGGCGGCTACGCCTCCCGCCGTGCCGTCGCCGCGAGACGAGTGAATTAATAATAATTTATCGGGGACGGTTATACTGTGCGCAGCATAGTATAACCGTCCTTTTTTTATGGTATAATGGGTGCGAAATTTTTTTGCAGGAATGAATTTATGAATTTTGTTTTTATCTCTCCGCAATTTCCGCAGACCTATTGGCTGTTCTGCGATCGTTTGAAGAAAAACGGCGTCAATGTCCTCGGTATCGGGGATTCCGACTATGACAGTCTGGACTGGAACCTGAAAAACGCACTGACCGAGTATTACAAAGTCGATAACCTCGGGGATTATGATCAGGTCTTCCGCGCTGTGGCCTACTTCTCTTACCGTTACGGGAAAATCGACTGGGTGGAATCTAACAATGAATACTGGCTGGAGCAGGACGCTCAGCTGCGTACGGATTTCCATATCACGACCGGCGTTCAGGCGAGTGAGATCGGTGAATGGAAACGTAAATCTTCCATGAAGCCGCATTATGCTGCCGCGGGGATCCCAACTGCCCGCTGCCATCACGTCAGCACCATCCGCGCCGCGAAAATGTTCATCACCAAAAACGGCGGCTATCCGATGATCGCCAAACCGGATGTCGGTGTGGGTGCCGCCAATACCTGGAAACTGGAAAACGAGAATGATCTGAAAGAATTCTTTAAAATCAAGCCGGATGTCCCGTACCTGATCGAGGAATTCGTGGAAGGCAACATCTTCTCCTACGACGCAATTGTTGATTCGCACTGTGAACCGCTGTACGAGTCCATGACCTCCTGGCCGCCTTCTATTGCGGATATTGTCAACAAGGACCTGGATCTCGGTTATTTCACCGGTGCTGCGGTACCCACGAAACTGAAGAAACTGGGTCGTGCCGCGCTGAAATCTTTCAACGTCCGCAGCCGTTTTGTCCACATGGAATTCTTTAAGATGACAAAGGATCGCGAAGGTCTGGGTGAAGTGGGTGACTATGTCGGACTGGAAGTCAACATGCGCCCTGCCGGCGGCGAGACTCCGGATATGATGAATTACGCCCATTCGACAGATGTGTTCCAGATCTGGGCGGATATGGTCGTTTATGACAAGCGCGTCCTGCCGGAAAGCGAAGACCATCACTGGTGTGTCTATGCCGGGCGGAAGGAATACCTTTTCGAATATGAGCACTCCCATGAGGAGATCATGGAAAAGTATGGCGACCGTATTGTTTTGTTCCAGCACCGTCCGGAAGTCACCTGGGCGACCATGGGGAATGTCAGCTATATCGCCCATGCGTATAGCGAAAAAGAAGTTTACGAGTTTATGCGCTTTGTCCAGGCACGGAAGGAGCATTAATGAGAGAAGAATATCCGGTTCGGTACAGCAAAAACCTCGGACGTGACATGATGTGCGCGGTGTTCCGTGCGGATACCCCTTCTGATATTGACCGCTCCAAGGTCTGCCTGGCGTTCCCACCGCAGAGCGGACGTTATTATGATTTCAAAAATTTCGAGATGGTGGAGTGTGCCCGTCCCTGGATCGAATCCGGTCAGATGTTTTTGATCTGTGTGGATGGTATTGACTGGGAAACCTGGGATGCGCAGGGCGATCCGAGGGCACGGATCGAGCTGCAGGAGCTCTGGTTCCATTATGTAGTGGATGAGCTGCTGCCGGAGTATACCGGTGATGGCAAAAAAGCCATGACGACAGGCTGCTCCATGGGCGCGACGCATGCGGCGAATTTCTTCTTCCGCCGCCCAGACCTCTTTGACGGTCTGGTGGGGCTGAGCGGGGTCTATAATGCGCAGGCCTTTTTCCATGAATACTGCGACGACCTGGTCTACGCCAATTCACCGATCCATTTTCTGCCCAATATGCCGCTTGATCATCCCTGGATGAAGCTCTATGCCGAAAGTCAGATCATCACCTGTGTCGGTCAGGGCGCCTGGGAGGATGAGCTGCTGGCAAGCACCCGCGAGCTGGACGCCATCATGACGGAAAAGGGCATTCCGCACTGGTCCGACTACTGGGGCTGGGATGTCAACCACGACTGGCCCTGGTGGCGCAAGCAGCTGCCATATTTCCTCGATCATCTGTCAAAAAAAGGGTACCTTTAACGGCACCCTTTTTTAACGAAATGCTGGAGCCGCGAATAATGTCTGCCTGTATGACCCGTATAATGACAAAATAAATCACTGTTACAGGAGCTTCGCCAGTAAAAAACTGTCCACGCGTGCTTGATTCTGTTTATATGCTAATGTTTTTTTGTATAAAAATGTCTGTATTCTATATTGACTTTGGTTAAAGACCCGATAAAATTTATTTAATAATGGATAAATGCCGCCGTTTAACGGCAGAATGGAAAAGCTCATGAATATTGATGATTTAATGGCTCCCGGCAAGCATCCCATTCGGGTCGCTCAGTTCGGTACCGGTAATTTCCTTCGGGCCTTCACCGATTATATGATCGATGTGGCAAATGAAGCAGGCGTTTTTGACGGCGATGTCGTGATGGTCAAGCAGGTCCCCGGGTCGGGACCGGACCGGCTGGCTGCCCAGGGTGGTCAGTATCACGTGATCCTGCAGGGTAAGCAGGACGGGAAGATCGTCGATGAAGTTCGTACTGTCACTGCCGTCCGCGGCACAGTCAATCCTTATACTGATTATGAAGCCTATCAGGCACTTGCCCGGCTGGATACGCTGCGTTTTCTGGTGTCCAACACTACCGAAGCCGGTATCGTTTATGACGAAACCGACAAATTTGATGCTCTCCCCGCCGCTACATATCCGGGACGTCTGGTCCAGTTCCTGTATGAACGATGGCAGGCCTTCAATGGCGACCCCGAAAAGGGGCTTATCATCCTCCCTGTGGAATTGATCGAAGATAACGGGAAAGCGCTCAAAGCGTGCTGCATGAAATTCATTGACCTCTGGAAGCTTGATGAGGCTTTCAAAAAATGGGTCGAAGAAGCCAATATCTTCACATCCACTCTGGTGGACCGCATTGTCTCCGGCAAGAGCCAGTCGATGAGCGAAAAATTTCCTGAAGACAGCATGTATGTCGTGGCGGAGCCCTTTGGTTTGTGGATCATCGCTTCCGATAAGGATATCTCCGGCGAATTCACGCTCGCTAAGGCCGGTATCCCGGTGATTTTCACCGATGATCTGAAGCCTTTCCGTGAACGTAAGGTGCGCGTGCTCAACGGTACACATACCGCGATGGCGATGATCTCCTACCTCTGCGGTGTGGATATCGTCGCGGATGCTATGGCGGATGCGCTCCTGCGGAAATATATTGACTATGTGAGTTACGAAGAACTGGCACCGGCTGTGCCGCAGCCTATCGAGGAGACCCGCGAATTCGCCGATGAGGTGATGGAGCGTTTTGAGAACCCCTTCCTCAATCATAAGCTGCTGGATATCTCCTTGAACTCCGTTTCCAAATGGCGTGCCCGTGACCTGCCGACGGTCTGTGATACCCTGGCTGCCGGGAAGAATCCAAAGGTGCTGGTTTTCTCTCTCGCCGCGTTGCTGGCGTTTGATACCATTGCTGAGGATAAGGATGGTCAATATTACGGGAAACGCCCGGATGGCAGTCTTTATCCGATTCGTGAAGACCGCAAGGTTGTTGAAGCTGTACAGGTGAAAAGCGAAGATGATGTGAAGCGTATCCTTTCCGATGAAAGTTTGTGGGGAACTGACCTGAGTGGATTGAGCAAACAGGTTTATGCATCCCTGACTGCGATCCGTCAGGATCCTCGTGCCGCTGTTGAAGCACTCTTAGCATAACGAAGCACTCGGGCCGGTTAACTGATGCCGCGTCCTGGATAATTAGAGAATTATTATGAAAAATTTTATCCGAATTCATGAAAATGACAATGTAGCGGTCGCGCTTCAGCCCGTTGGAGCCGGAACAGCGGTCGATTTGGAAGGTTATTCTGTCGTCAGCAAAGAGGAGATCCCTGCCGGTCATAAAATCGCGCTTGTTGATATTCCTGAGGGCGTGGACATCATCAAATATGGCTTCCCGATCGGCCATGCCAAGGTGGATATTCATGCCGGGGAACATGTCCACACACATAATGTGAAATCCAACCTTTCCGGATTGAAAGAGTATAGCTATCACCCGGTAGCCGGCAGTGACCGGGTGGAAGAACCGCAGACCTTTATGGGCTATGTCCGTCCGGATGGCAGTGTTGGAATCCGCAATGAAGTCTGGATCATCCCGACAGTCGGATGTGTGAATGGTATTGCCGAGGCGATCGAAGATAACGCAAAAGCCATGATGCCCGAGGGCGTGACCCGTGTTTGCGCTTATACACATCCCTATGGCTGTTCCCAGTTAGGTGGTGACCATCTGATGACGCAGAAAGCGCTCTGTGGATTGATTCGCCACCCGAATGCGGGCGGTGTTTTGGTTCTTGGTTTGGGATGTGAAAATAACCAGATCGATGACCTGAAGCAGGTTTTGGGTGAATATGATCCGAATCGGGTGAAATTCCTCGTCTGCCAGCAGGTCGCTGATGAGATCACCGATGGTACCGCTATCGTCAAAGAACTGATGAATTATGCCGCTTCTTTCAAGCGGGAACCGGTCTCCACATCCAAGTTGATTGTCGGGTTGAAATGCGGTGGTTCGGATGGATTCTCCGGAATTACCGCCAACCCACTGCTGGGCTCTTTTGCGGAAAAGCTTTCCGCGCAGGGCGGTGCGGTGATGCTCACCGAAGTTCCGGAAATGTTCGGTGCGGAAACCATGTTGATGGACCGGGCAGAGAATGAGGAAATCTTTGAAAAGACCGTTTCGCTCATCAATGACTTCAAGGAATACTTCATGCGCTATGGCGAAAAGATCAACGAAAATCCTTCTCCCGGCAATAAAAAAGGAGGGATCACCACGCTTGAAGACAAATCTCTCGGCTGTGTGCAGAAGGGCGGACGGCTCACCGTGCGCGACGTGCTGCGCTACGGTGATAAGGTGAAGGTGCCCGGCTTGAGCCTGCTGCAATCGCCCGGAAATGATCTGGTTGCCGCGACCGGTCTGGCCATCAGCGGAGCGCAGCTGATCCTTTTCACTACCGGACGCGGAACACCCTTCGGCTGCCCGGTTCCAACGGCGAAAGTCTCCACACAGTCTGATATCGCTGCGCGTAAGAAGAACTGGATCGATTTCAATGCCGGCAAGCTGCTGGAGGGGGAACCGATGTCTGAGCTGACGGAAGAGCTTTTCGCTTATGTGTTGAAAATCGCTTCCGGTGAGGCCTGTCCCGCCAGTGAAGCGTTGAGTAAGAAGAATTTAGCCATCTTCAAGGATGGAGTCACATTATAATGAAGAATTTTGAATGAAGAATGAAGAATCAGACAGGAGTAAAAACGATGAAACCCTTTATGGATAAAGATTTCCTTCTGGAAACCGAGACCGCGAAGCATTTGTTCCATGATTATGCTGAAAGCCAGCCGCTGGTAGACTATCACTGCCACATCAGCCCGCAGGAGATTTATGAAGATCGCCGCTTCAACAACATTTGCGAGGTCTGGCTGGGCGGCAAGATGCCCGATGGCAGCTACTTCGGAGACCACTACAAATGGCGTGTGATGCGTTCCAACGGCGTCAGCGAGGATTACGTCACCGGAGACAAACCGGATTATGAACGATTCCTGAAATTCGTTGAAGCACTGGAAATGGCCATCGGCAATCCGATGTATCACTGGTGCAATATGGAGCTGCACAAATTCTTTGGCTATGAAAAACCGCTGACCCTTGAAAACGCTAAAGAGGCATGGGATTTCTGCAATGACAAGCTGCAGCACGATCCGGACCTGACCGTTCGCGGGATCATCAAAAAGTCCAACGTCGCTATGATCGGCACTACAGACGATCCGGTGGATTCCCTCGAATGGCACAAGAAGATCGCAGCGGATCCGACGATCACTGTCAAGGTCTGCCCGTCTTTCCGCCCCGACAAAGCCATCAACATCAACAAGCCCGGTTTTGCTGAATACATGAAGAAGCTGGCTGCTTCCGTCGGGAAAGAAAGCCTGGTGAAGATCACAGATGTCTTTGACGCGCTGACCGAACGGCTTGAATATTTTGCTTCCCTCGGCTGCCGCGCGTCCGATCATGGATTGGATTATATCCCCTTCCGCCCGACGGATGAGAGCGAAGTCAATGCCATTTATCAGAAAGTGATGAAGGGCGGCGCGGTCAGCAAGGAAGAAGCGGAAAAGTATCAGACCGCGATCCTGCTTTATCTTGGAAAAGAATATCATCGCCTGAACATCGCCATGCAGCTGCATTATTCCTGCAAGCGCAATGCCAATGCCCGCATGTACAGACAGCTTGGTCCTGATACCGGATTTGACATGATCTCCCAGAACAGCTGCGGCGGCGATATCGCCGATCTGCTTTCTGCATTGGATGAGAATGGCGAATGTCCGAAGACCATCCTGTATTCTCTGAATTCTACCGATTTTGACCAGCTGGGCACCCTGCTTGGCTGCTTCCAGTCCGATGAGATGATCGGTAAAATGCAGCTTGGTTCAGCCTGGTGGTTCCTCGATACCAAATCCGGTATGGAAGCACAGATGCGTTCCTTCGCGAACCTGAGCCTGATCGGAAACTTCGTCGGGATGCTCACGGATTCCCGCTCCTTCCTTTCCTATGCACGGCATGATTATTTCCGCCGTATCTTCTGCAACCTGGTCGGGAACTGGGTTGAAAATGGCGAATATCCGAACATCGACGCCAGTCTGAAAAAGATCGTCGAAGGTGTTTCTTATAAGAACGCGGAACGGTATTTCAATCTCTAATATCAAACAATCTGAGACAGGTACAGTCTTCTTTCTGCCGCATACCCGGTACAAGAAGACTGTACCTTTGTTTTACAGCCGGAAATACTGACCGGACCGATCCGAACAGTTTGCGCTAAATTATGATAGAATGAAATTGGAGGATTTTCTATGGGCACTTATCTAAATCCGGGAAATGACAGCTTTGCAAAAATCATACAAAAAAAATATGTTGATAAAACCGGACTGATAGGGTTGATCAACTCATCTATTGATACAACCGATAATTTGATTTGTGTCAGTCGTCCTCGTCGATTTGGAAAGTCCTATGCTGCGCAAATGCTTTGCGCGTATTATGACAAAACTTGTGATTCCAACGGGATTTTTTCAAAATATTTAATTTCCAGTGATAGTTCCTATATAAATCACATTAATAAATATGACGTGATTTATCTGGATATGACAGGAATCAAACCCTATACACAAAAATATAAAACTCTTGTTCCTTTCCTAATAAAAATTATCAGCGAGGAGATACAAAAACAGTATTCTCAAGTCAACATTCGAGAAGATTTATCTTCAACTCTGGTTGATACCGTTGAAACAACCGGGAATAAGTTTATCATCATTATTGATGAATGGGATGCCCCCATCAGAGAAAATCCGGCGATACAGGAAGATTATCTTGAATTTTTACGTTCATTATTCAAAAACAGCGGAACAACATCAAGAATTTTTGCCGCTGCTTATATGACAGGGATTCTTCCTATCAAAAAGGATGCTTCCCAATCTGCAATTTCTGATTTTCGGGAATATACGATCCTTGATCCCCGGGAATATTCGGAGTATGTCGGTTTTACAGAAGAGGAAGTCCGGCATTTGTGTGAGCAGAAGAATCGAAGTTTTACCAAAATAAAAAGATGGTATGACGGTTATACCGTGGGCGAAAAACATTCCATCTATAATCCATATTCGGTGATGTGTGCATTGGAAAGCGGAAAGTACACTTCATATTGGAAGAATACATCCGCGGTAGAATCTTTGCTGACCTATATTGATATGGATGAGGACGGTCTGCAGCAGGATGTTGCCAAACTGATCGCCGGAGAGAAAATCGAGGTCGATCCGTATTTCTTCCAAAATGATATTGAGACTTTCAGAAGTAAAGATGACGTTCTGACATTACTGATCCATCTGGGATATCTGACTTATGAAGAGGTTGAGGATTCCTATGGCGATGAAGATATTTATACAGGTTATGCGTGGATCCCGAATGAAGAGATTCGTACGGAATTTGAGAAAATTCTGAGGAAATCCAGTCATAAACAACTCATTGAACTGGTAAAAAGATCCGATCAGCTTTTGAAAGATACGATTGACGGAAATGAAGCCTCTGTCGCAGCAGCATTTGAGGATGTCAGAGATCTGTCTTACGCACCGACCTATTACAATGATGAGCAGAGTCTCCGATATGCTGTCAAAATGGCATACATTTCCAGTATTGATCAATACGCAAGAGTTGAAGAGTTGCCTTCCGGTCATGGTATTGCCGATGTGGTTTTTATTCCGAAAAGAAGATCTCCGCTCCCGGCAATGATCGTTGAATTGAAATGGAATAAACCGGCAGAAGGTGCGATCGATCAAATTAAAAACAGAAATTATCCTGCCATTCTGAAAGACTATGGCGGAGATATCCTTCTGGTTGGTGTTACTTATGATGAACATTCAAAACAGCACACCTGTCAGATTGAAAGGATTTCTGTAAAATTATAAAGTATTGGTAAATGTTAAAAGGGACCTTCCGGGGGCCCTTATTTGTTAATTGATAACTACCGGAGGCATAATGTTACAAATCGGTATTCGACTTCATGACGTGAACAGCGGACTTTCAGATGAACTGCAAACACTGGAAGCACGGGCGGAAAAAGCACAGCAGGAAGGATTCTGCTGTGTGCATCTGGCTCCGCAGAAGGTCATCAAAGGCATGACCTATGATCCAGCTGCAATGACAGAGGGGCTGGGTGTTTATTTCAAACGGGTCTTTGGTAAATATGACCTGGATATCGCGGTGCTTGGCTGCTATTTGAACCTAGCCCATCCGGATGAAAATAAACTGCGGGAGATCAAAGAGAAGTATTACGGCAATATGCGTGTAGCCTCACTCTGCGGTGCTTCCATGGTCGGGACCGAGACCGGTGCACCGAACGCGGAATACAAGCTGGACCCTAATACACACACGGAAGAGGCACTGAACATCTTTATGCACAACCTGGAAGATGTGATAACGGCAGCTGAAGATTATGGGGTTACGATGGCAATTGAGCCGGTATGGAACCATATCGTCTACAATCCAAAACGGGCATTACAGGTCATCAATAGCATGGGCAGCCGCAATCTGCGCATCATCTTTGACCCGGTGAATCTGCTTTGCATGGAAAACGCAGATGACCGCGAAAACGTCTTCGCGGAAGCCATGGACCTGCTCGGTGACCACATCGCCATGATGCATATCAAGGACTTTGTCCGTAAAGATGGCAAGCTGGTGAGCGTTGCCGCCGGTACCGGAGAGATGGATTATACCAATATCATCCGCTATCTGAAAGCACGCAAGCCTTTCATCCAGGTTTCTCTGGAAAACACCTGCAATGACAATGCTGTCGCCTCCCGTGAATTGATCGAGCGGGTATTTAACGAGGCATAGAAACGATGAAAATCAGTAAAATTGTGATTACAGGCGGACCCTGCGCGGGAAAAACCACTGCTATGAACTGGATCCAGAATGCTTTCACCAACCGGGGATACATGGTTTTATTTGTACCTGAAACAGCTACAGAATTGATTTCGGGTGGTGTTGCTCCCTGGACCTGTTCCTCTAATGGTGAGTATCAAAAATGTCAGCTCAGACTGCAAAACGAAAAGGAAAAGATTTTTGAGTATGCCCCAAATCGTTTTAATCATTATCGATTTCAAGATTTCCATCAGAATAAAGATTGACAATGATTCCCGGGATGATTTGTTTCCCATCGCATAAATAGGGCTTTCCGGAGAGCATTTCTCCCATCATGCTGCCTTCCTTTGCTGTTCTCGCAAAACCGGAAGCTCTGTTATCGTTTTTGTCGAAGATGAGCACGTCATCTGTATTCATGAATACCGCCTGGAATGGACCGCCCATGATTTTTATCATTTTTTGTATTACACCAGGATAGAAGAGCGCTGCTGCACTGTTGGTTGTTCTGGTTGAGGAGAGCAATATCATTTTGCCGTGGGGTGCTTGCATGGTGATGTCTGCCCTGGTGAATTCTTTCTCCATAAATTTTTCTTCTTTCTGTGTCCGCTGGTCAAACACGGCTGCCGGATAAAGCCGTGCTGTATTTTCCAATGCGCTTCGCATCACTTCGTCTTCGTTGATCCGCCATTTTTCCATTTCGTTTCGTTTGATCTTGCTGGTAAGCAGGTTATGCCCGTCATCGGATATGACCTGATAGAGGTAAAGAACAAAATCATTGATTCTTCGGTAAATGCAGTTCTTTAGATCCAGCATATGGAGACGATAATTCAGAGGCCGCAATGTCAGCTGATCCTCGAGTTTTTCATAATCGCTCTTTCCCCGTGCTTCAAGTCTGTCTAAATCAATATTCGCATTAACAGCATCTTTTTGAAGGTCGTGAATCTTTTGAAAAGCGGCATCAAAACCGTTTTCTTGAGCGTTTTCGTACATTTTATGGACAGCGATCCTTTGTACATTGTTGATATTCCCTGTATTCGGTATTTCCATCGTAATAATATCCATCAGGAGTGCTTCACTCTCGTTTCCCGCGAATTTCAGATTGCTGTCTTTGATCCATTCGATCATGTTTTGGTCGCTCGAAGAATAACCTTCCGGAAAAAAATCCATTCCTTCCAGTGGGTATCCCAGCTCTTCATGGGCTCTTTTTTTAAGTTGTTCGATGAATTCTTCGTAAGTCATAATGCTGATCCTTTCTGAACATAGGTGTTCATAATTTCTCTATAATTTTATTGTATATATCAATCATATCTCATAGGAAAATCATTTTTTCGAAGTAACTATTCTTAATCGCGGTTGTTTTCCTGTATTGTCTTGTATAATAAAACTATCTTGTTGTGTAAATAAATGATAGCGATTCGAGATAAAGTAAACGGTTTTCTTTGTTCAGTACTACAGATGTTTGACCGGTCTTGAGAATCAGTATCCATAAATATACAATGAATGAGGAGAAATTGTATGTCAGCTATTGATCTTATAGTAAACGACATTAATAACTTTACTTTACAATAAAATAGTGGTATGCTATAATCCTCTTGTAGGAGAGTAGCCATTATGAATAACAGGAGATACAAAACTGATCCTAATAAGCTATTGGAAGAAGGTAAAGCAATAATGTCGTCATCCGAGGAGTCGAGATTTCTATTTAGAGTATTTGCTGTTAATATGGTCCTATCAGGATGTACAGCATCTCAAATAGGAGAATTAGCTGGACTTAGCAAAGCAGCTGTAACAGGATGGGTAAAAACTGCTGATGAGCAAGGCTTCGATGCGCTCAGATCACAACAGAGATCAGGACGTCCATCGAAGCTATCGAAAGAAAATATTCAACAAATTGATGCTTTGCTACAAACCGACCCGAAGGAATATGGCTATAAAGTATGGGATGGCCAAACCTTGGCCTCACATATAAAAAATACGTTTGGGGTAGAATTGAGTGTTAGACAATGTCAAAGATTGTTTCATAATCTTGGGTATTCCCTTATTCGACCTCAGCCATATCCAAGTAAAGGTTATGAAGATTCAGAGGAGCGTGAGAACTTTAAAAAAAACGAAATATACTCGAATCAGACGATTCACTAATTCTTGTATATCAGGACGAAGTTCATTTCCAGATACAGACAACAATTACGTCTGGATGGTATAAGAAGGGAAGTTCACCTACGGTAAAATCTTATCCTGGACGATACAAAGCTTCTTATAGCGGATTTGTGATTCCAAACAATGGCGTTTTGTTCGTTGACAAACCAAAAACTTTCAATTTCGAGACCACTATTGATTCAATCAGAGCATTTTTTGTTAAAGCATCCTGTTCCTGAAGGAAAGAAATACGCTCTTGTAATGGACAATGCACCTTGGCATAAAAAAACGATTCGCTTAATTGAAACGGAAAAGCAACCTGAATACAAGGATATTAATGAGCATGTGATGTTCGTTAAGTTGCCTCCATACTCACCCGATCTTAACCCGATTGAGCAAGTATGGAGAATTACCAGAAAAGGAAATACACATAACGTGTTTTTTCCAAGCTTATCCACTCTCGAGAATACTGTAGATGCAGCATTTTCTGAATGGGCGAAACCGAATGATCAGTTAAAGAGGCTGTGTTCGTTTAAGTATAATTTATTTTGTCGTTTACTATAAGTTATACATGATAGAATAAAATTGGAATAGTTGATTAATGTGTTCAAGGGATCGCTTCGGGTCCCGTTCCGCAAGACCCGAAACAGCCCCGGTAACCGCGGAGAATTGATCGGCAGTTCCGGCAAAAGTTGAGGAGAGAGACTATGACTAAAGAAAACCATCGTTTTCCCTGTTTTTTCATTTGGATGGCTTTGCTGTGCCTTGCATTGTTTATTTTTCCTGTTTCTGCACAGAACGAGGATCATTACCGCTATGAACCGATTACGAAGGTTGACCTCGGGGTAAACTCACTGGAGCTTGAAAAGGGTGAAAGCTACACGTTCCATGTGACATTTGAGCCGGAAAATACCATCCTTAAGACCCTGGACTGGTATGTGACGGATGAGCGTGTGATCAGCATTGATCCCCTGACAAACACCGTAACGGCCCTGTCCGACGGAGAAGCACGCATTTTTGCGGAAAGCTTTGATGAGGTTTCCTATGCGGTTTGCAATGTAAAAGTCGGGACCTCTGAGGCGAAGGACGCGTCTGTAATGAAGTCCGGTGCCGACCTTATCGGCCTTTCCCGGGGTGATATCCGCAAGATCACCGCGCCGACCCTGGTGCGTTATCTTGATTTTGCCGCGGATTCAACACTGGATGAAGAGGCTTTTGACGGGATTGCCGGCAGATTCTATGATGTGCTGGCGGTCGTCAGGCCGGGAAGCGAAGAGGCTGAAAGCCGGAAGGCGGTCGGACTGGGATTAGGCTCCGAGCCGCTGCGGAATCTGCAGGCGGTCACGCTCCGGGGTACCGTGAAGCAGCTGCTCGCTTTTATTAGAGACAACAGTGATCTGATAGAGATCATTGAACTTGGTAATACATGGTTCGATGAACCGGTTTCGGATCCGGACGAAGAAGAACTCATCAGCAAGACTGTTCAGAACAGATTTAATCTGAAGGCTGCCGCGGATGAGTTGTCGAGTTTCACAAAGGCCCATGATTTGGGACTGACCGGAGAGGGAAGAATAATCGCCATCATTGATACCGGATTTGTAAGCAGCCATGAGCAGTTCATGGACAGAAACGGAAAAGGCCGTTTCATCCATGAAGCATGTTTTTCCATAACTGAAAGAATCAACAGGAAAGACTATTATTCGGCTTGTACCGATGGTGTGATCGATGATGGAAACGGTGCGTCTCTGGATCTGAACAAAATTATCAGAAAGCACAGGTTTAACCATGGCACGCATGTAGCCGGGATCGCCGCCGGACGGGACGGCGTCGCTCCGGATGTGAAGATCATCGGGATCCAGGCAGCAAGTGAGGTCCGGTGGAATTGTTCCGGAGAAGAAAAAGAGACTTATTCATGCAGCCAAAATTCAAATCAATGCTGCGCTCCCCGTTTTGTGAATTCGAATGTGGCAAGGGCTTATGATTATCTGCTTGAATTGTCCAAAGAACTGGCGAAAAGCGGAAAAAAGATCGATGCAGTCAATATGAGCTTTGGCGGGCCCAAAAGTGATGGTAAAGGGTTCAAAACCTTCTGCGACAGTGTGTATCCGTTTTATAAAAACTATTTTAACAAACTGATCGCTGCCGGTATGCTTCCGGTCGTTGCTGCCGGGAATGAATCTTTCACCGACAGTGTCGGGCAGCCCGCATGTATTTCAAATGGGTTTACGGTTGCCGCGCTTACAAACTATAAAGAACCATTCCTTGCATCTTATTCTAATTTTGATAAAACGAATACTGACATTGCTGCTCCTGGACACAGAACCTATGCATCTGACGCCATTTCCATAGACAGAAAAACCATGAAAATTACCTGTACAAAAGACTGCTATGGCTATATGGACGGTACTTCTTCTGCTGCTCCCATGGTCAGTGGTGCCGCTGCGCTGGTCAAGCAGCTTTATCCGGGTATGCTGCCGGGGGAGGTGGAAAAATTCCTGTTGGATACATCCGGGAAAACAGTTTCCAAGCGGGTCACATATGACAGCAAATGGATAAATTTTAAATTTGATTTCAGCAAACCGGTGCTGGATCTGAGTGATATACCCGGATGGTTCCAGATTTCCGACAGTATGGTCAAAGCGCAGAAAGGACGGGTTTCTGTTTCTTTTGCAGATCCTACAATTCAGGAACACTATCAGATCAAGGTTTATGATGTTGGCGGCAAAAAATGGATGAACGATATAAAATATACATCCACCAGTGAGAATGACGGCATCAGAAAGCTTGATATCAGCGGAGATTTTAAGGAAGGTAAATTATACTGTCTGGAAATTAGACGCTGGTTCGGAAATGATTCGTCTGAAAAGGCTCTCGAAAAAAAGTATTTCTATCCCCTGCCCCTGCCAAAAACACTGACCGCGGGAATCCAAAACAACGGTGTGACCCTGAATATGCATCTGGCTTCAAATGAAAAGAAAAACCAGGTGATATACAGAGTTTATTCTGACTGGACAACAAATAAGGTCGTGAAAACGGTTTATGCCGGTGAAAAGAAACTCGCGCAAACCGTCAGCGGGTTGGTTAATGGACAGAAGTATTATGTTACGGCACAATTTTACCGGGATATCAAGGTCAATAACAGAAGCCAGCGTTTTTATGGAATGGAAACTGATCCGGTCGGTTTTGTCCCCCTGAATGATTCTTTTGTCTGCAAAACCGCCGCCGATAAAACAGGTGTAACGATCAATTGTCCGAAAGACCCTGCTGCAACCGGGATCCGGGTACTTTACCGGGCTTTGGATAATACTTTTACCGTAAAAGACGGATGTACCTCAGCGGCGGGAACTTTCTCCTGTAAAATCATGGATGCGTCATTATTACAGGGCGGAGCGCAGCAGTTTATCATCATGAAGTACAAGTTGGATGTGAAGGGACAGATCTGGAACAGTTCAAGTACCGTACTTACCCGTCTCGGCAAAAATGTCCTGATACCCAGACCCGAAAAGCCGCTTATTTATTTTACGGAAAATAAAGATAACGTGACTGTTTCCATGGCGGGTTTAGGCAGTTCGAAAGGGATCGTGGTACTGGCGCAGGATAATGATGAGGAATTTGTTCCGTTCTGTAATGCAAATCAACGGGCCTGCACCGGAAACGGCAGCGAAGAGTCCTATCTGGTAATGCGCTATAAGAAAGATGGAGATAATATCTATTTTTCACCCGGTGTTTATACAATCCATAATTATGGACAAATTTAAATCAAATTAGGAGCGGAAAGGAGGAAAATACAATGATACAGAAAAAATTGGCGATTATTTTTTTGACCATGCTTCTGATAGCCTCAGCTGCCTTCCTGCCTGTTCTGGCTCAGGAAGAAGAACTTCCTGACCCGGTGGAATATGAAGAAACAGATACGCTGAAGGTTCCGGACAGCGAAGGGCGCACAACGGTCGAATGGGATTATGTATATGTCACCGGTGATGAAAAGCTCGGGATCGATATGGCCGCCCAAAATAAGAATGGTACCGCTAAAGTAAACGGTGAGGTCTTTTCTGAGTTTGGCGGTGCATGGATCACAGCAGATGCCGATACTGCGGATTTGACTGCGGGGAACATTCACGGCGGATATGGTATCTTTGGGATAATCCGGAATGGAGGTACCATTAAAGCACTTGTGGAGGATATCTTCGCAGCAGAAGATGCCGGTCTTGATATTGTGATTCCCGGAGCCGGTACGCTGAATTTTGAAGGGGGAGATATCATCTCCGATTCCTATGGTGTGACGCTTCTGACCGGTACAGAAGATGATTCATATCCCGTGGATCCGATTCCGGATCCGGGTGACGATGGTTGGATCGACCCGACCTCCGTGAATTTACCGGATCCGGAAGTATCAGGAGATAATGAGCCTGCAGCGGATGACGGTTCTGATCAGCAGAATACAGCAGAGGGAACCTCCGATTCAAAAATTACTTTCCTCAGTGTTGACTCGAAGGAAACCGGTGTCGATGTCGAGCTGAACAACGCGAGCAAAGTCACGCTGAACGGTGAAGCTGTTTTTTCAGACGATAAAGGCGTGGAAATCGAATTGTCCGATCAGGGCGGAACGGTCACAATGGATACTCCGATCATTGATGCGGAAAATCAGGGCCTTGTGATCACCGCGGCTGCCGGGGAGGTCACTGTAAAGAACAATGATTACATCGATGCGAATTCCGCGATCGAAATCACCAATGAAGGCGGTACGGTTTCCCTGCCAGAGGGCGGTGACCTGATCGGCAATTCAGGTGTTTATGTCGAAGCGACCGGCGGTACGACCACAGTCAGCACCGGTGATATCAGTGCTCAAAACTACGGGGTTTCAGTCTGGACTTATGCCCCGGATCCCTATGAACCCTATGATCCGGATGAAAATGGAAGCGGAAGCGGGACACAGGGAAGTGCTGACAGCGGTGATACGGCCGGATCCAAGCCGACAGTTGAAATCACGGTTAACGGAGGCATCACGGATCAAATTGATATGACCATGCCGGAAGTGGATTGGGATGTTGAACCGGAGCCGGATCCGGAGGATGGATATGAAAGCTCTTCTTTCACAAAGGATGCCTCAGGAACCGGCAGTGAAGAGGATCCTGAAAACCCCGAAGCGAAAGGTTCTGTGGGTATTATTGTGAACGCGGAAGCTGAAAGCAATATCGATATCAGCGTCAGCAACGAGATCAGCATGTCCTATGGCAATGAGATCGAAGCCTATGATAAAGCACAGGTGAATGTTTCTGTTGATGAATATATCTATACAGACTATGGCAACCGTATCAGTTCTTCTGATGGCGCAACCGTGAAATTCACTGTCGGTGAGGATATCGATGCCGGCGGCAAAGCACTGGAAACATTTGCGGCTTCCGGGAACATTGAAATTCTTGTTGACAGTATCGTGGCAGAAGAAAACGATGAAGCTCTGGATACTGCCGGGATCGATGCCACATCAATGGGCACAGGAAAAACGGCGATCACCGTAAAGGACGGTATTGAGGTCATTTCTGAAAACAGTGAAACAGATACCTATGGCATCGATCTGTATAACATTGGCGGCAAAATCACCGTTGCGGTCGGTAATGATGTGACTGCAAAGGGACCCGGTGCTGTCGGAATGGAAGTTTCAAACCTGAGCGAAGAGAACGCTACCGTGGAGTCAAATGTGGAGATCACAGGAAACCTGGCAGGGACATCCAAAGGCCTGGTGTTTGACACTGAGAAAACAAATGCGAAAGCCGATATTCTGGTTACGGAAACGATTTCCGGGACTAAGGCAGGGGTTGAAGTCAGTGAAGATGCCGCTCCGAATAATTTTGACCTGACAGTCTGGAAGATCGAATCCGGCAATGGTCATGCCGCGGTGAAACCGGACGGTTCAGCTGCCGAAGCCGTAGAACCGGAAATCAAATATATCATCAAAATCGATCCTGATTCTGAAAGCAAAATCGAAGCGGTCAAAGAAGATGGTTCAGCACCTGAAAAATCCCATGGCTTTATGTATCAGAAGCAGGGGTAGCGGGTTTATGTCCGCGGTATCAATGGTTATGAGGTGACGGAAGCCTATAACGGCAAACAGAATCGAACCCCATTGACTCTTGATGAGAACAGCGGACTCTTCTACCTTGAAGTTCCGAATGGCGGCGGGATCTGGCTCACTGTGGAAAAATCTCCTGTACCGCCGGAACCTGAACCGGTCAACCCCGGAAATCATATGGATTTTTACCGCATCGGTGATTTGAGCTGGCTGAATGATGTACAGCTGCCTGCAACAGGGTTCTCTGCCTCTCACGTGACAGCACTTCCTGCCCGTCCGCAGGGATTGTCCTACGGGACGACCGGACTGACACTGCAGATCCCTGGACTGGATGTGGCGGAAGCCATCGTCACAGTTCCTGAAGACAACGGCAGTTATCCGGTGGAATGGCTGGATCGCTCGGTCGGTCTGCTGGAGCAGAGCAGCCTGCCCGGTGAAGGTGTCACGGTCCTGACCGGACATAATCACCTGAATACGACCGAGGTTGGCCCATTCCTGTTCATCGGGACGATGAATAAGGGCGACCGTATTATGGTCAATGATGCTGACAATTCGATGCTGATTTATAAGGTATATGGTAATTACAAAGTCGCATCCGATGGATTTGCCGGTATCGCTGATGAGATCCATCAAAATGCGCTGATTCTTATTACCTGTGAGGATGAGTCCATGGAAGGCGGTTATCTCAATCGACGTGTGGTCCTTGCTGAGCCTCTGTGATGAGAGTGGATTTTGATGGATAAAGTCTGATCGTTTTATTATAAGAAATAAAAACACCGGGAAACTGGTCCCGGTGTTTTATTTTGTTGATTACTCTTGTTGATTACTCTCCCGGATGAGCAGCGAGTACGTCTGTGAGGGCGGGAACGAGAGTTTGTTTTCTTGACATTCCCGGATTGAAGATGTAGGATGTTCCATCGAATTCAGGAACCCTGTCGGGGAAGGCTGCTTTCAGCACTTCTGCCGCGGTTTCGTCGGAGGGGACAATGTAATTTATGCTGATATCATCATGATAGATGGAAATTTGTGCATACCCCATTTCCACACCGCGAGATGTTACCAAATCCTGCATCAGGACCTTCATACGCTCTGCCAAGTCTGAAGCTGTGGTTTCATCATAGGCGTTGATGCAGCCGATAGTGTATGAGCGTCCGCCGCTTTCGTAATTTTTGATATCGCTTTCCAAAATTTCCATGTCCGTCATACCTTCATAGGAAATAGAAGCTTTGAACATTTCCTGGTAAAATGCCTGCGTATCGCTGATTTCGGCAATTTTTTCCAACTCTTCAAAAGCAGCACGGTCTGCGGATGTGGCGGATTTCAGATTTGATGTATCGGACAATATTGCACCTAAGAGAACCGTTGCCATCTGTTTATTGATCTCCAGTCCATAATTGCGGGCACGGATCCAGACGATTGTCGCTGTCCCGCCGATTGGTCTGGCGTCATAGATCAACTGGTTTCCGGTCACAACGCTGCCGTCTCCGTGATGGTCTATGATGCTGATAATGTTGGCATCCTTAAGTCCATCGGCTGATTGGAGATAGTCACTGTGATCCATCAAAACCACATTTTTCCCAGCTGCATCCTCAAGAATTTCCGGTACCTCAACGCCGGCTGTTTTGAGAATGAAGGCCGTTTCGGTATTGACTTTTCCGAGAACAGCCGCTTTTGCGTCATATCCCAACTGGTTCAGCAGGTCTGCGTAAACGATAGAACTGCCGACTGTATCGCTGTCAGGACTTTTGTGTCCGAATACATAGATCGGTCCATCCACAAGCTGCAGATTTTCCAGTTCCGAGCGGTTGAGCATGATGTTGAACTCTTTTTCATCGAGAGACTTCTGTTCTGCATCGAGAGCCTTTTTGTCCGCGTCAAGGGCCTTCTGATTTGCCTCTTGAATCTTCTGTTCCGCATCGAGAACCTTCTGTTCTGCGTCAAGAATCTTCTGTTCAGCGCTCTGCTCTGCGCTTTGTTTCCCCAGGTTATAAAAACCCAGTCCGATCCCGGCACACGCCAGCAATACAATTATGACCCATAAATATTTTTTGAAGTCCATGGTGAAATATCCTTTCATTCTGTTTTGGCATTTTATTCATTACGAAATAAACTTTTGTAGTCAGTTCGTCCGTCAAAAAATGTATTTCGTTTTTGAATAAAAATTTTTTTATATCTAATGCCCAGGTTCGCTAATAATATAGCATTATTTCGTTTCATAGGCTTGATATTCGTGACCTAACTGATACCCCAGTTTTTCCGCGAGACGAACGGAAATCAGATTTTGTGCGTCCCAGCTTGGGTAAAGTCCGATTTCGAGGCATTTCAGGATCAGAGCGGCGCAGACGATGGAAGCCAATCCTTTTCCACGCTCTGCTTCAGCTGTGTCGACTTCGATTTCGATTCCCTCACGGAATCGGGAAAAGGATGATGCTCCAGAGACGATCTCACCATTTTTCAGGATTACGTATCCAAGCCCGAGTTCCATGAATTTATCTTTGCTGTTAAAATTTGCGACAAAGTCAGTCGTCAAGGAATTTTGCAGACATTGATCATAGAGCTCCCCGTCGATTTGTTTCAGTCGATAATCAGCAGGCAGAAGCGAGACATATCTTTGCAGCTTTTGCCGGTTAAACACGGTATCTTTTCTCATCGCATACCGTGTGACTTTTTGAGCGGTAGGGTGACACTGTTCGATGAGGCTTGCCCAGCCTTCATTCTGCGGCGTCATGATGAGGAAGCCATTTGGTTTGTTCCGGACCAGTTCCTCATCCGGTTCACCGGTATAAAAGGCAAAGCAGCCGAGATGGGCACAGGCTGCTTTCGGTTTTTCCGTATTTGTTACCAAAATTTTCCCCATGATCTGCTGCAGACAGGAGCGGATCATGGTATCGTCCCATCCAAGGAAAAGATGTTCGGCTTTCTTCGGGTCAGTCAGTATTGAAATCATAAGAATTTCTTGAAATATAACTGTTCAGAGCATTACAGCAGCGCAGCTCGGTTGGCCGGTAACTGTGCAGGCATCGCTGCAGCAGTTAACCGGTCCGGTGCTCCATTTTGAACAAATACTATCAACCTTTGTACGTGAATCCCAGCATCGTGATATCATCGAACTGTTCGGCGTTTCCGGCAAAGTCGCTGATGTCCTTCCGGACATCGGGGAGGATTTGTTCCATGGGCAGGTCTTTGTCCCGGTTCAGCACCTTCAGCATCCGTTCATCTCCATACTGTTCAGTTTGTTCATTGATTGCTTCCGGCACGCCATCTGTATAGACATACAGACGGTCTCCCGGTTCCAGTTGGATTTCATACTCTTTGGGGCGGATCCCCGGCATGGCTGCCAGAGGAAGCGTATGTTTGTCCTTAATCAATTCGAAATCCCCGTTGACGCGCTTGATCGTCGGATATTCATGTCCCGCATTGGCGCATTGCATGAGTCCGGTTTCCAGGTTGATAATGCCGATCCAGGCGGTGATGAACATTTCCGCATCGTTTCCTTCGCAAAGGGCATTGTTTGCTTTTTCAAGGACTTCCGCCGGGCTCATACCTGCTTCGGCAAATCCCTTGACAGCGGTTTTGCCGCGCATCATGAAGAGCGAAGCGGGAATGCCCTTCCCTGAAACATCCGCGATCACCAGGGCGAGTTTATTGGTGTCGGTAAAGAAGAAGTCGTAGAAATCACCGCCGACTTCCTTTGCCGGGTCCATGGTGGCATAAATTTCAAAATCATCACGCGGGAATGTGAAATTCTTGGGCAGCGCTGATTCCTGAATGGTTCGGGCAAGCTCCAGCTCTTCTTCGTAGCGTTTTTCCGCAGCGGCAATATAACCCTTCAAAACACCAACTGTTTGATTAATGTCATTGGAAAGTGACGCGAATTCTGTGGATGATTTGACATTAACGACTTCATTCAAATTCCCGTGCGTGATTTTATTCAGCGATTCGTTGACCAGGTCCAGATTGCGGACGACAATTTCCTGAACCAGGAAAGAAATCAACACATAAACAGTTGAAACAAGCAGAATATCTGCATAAGCAGTTTCGAGTGTGTGGATCTCTCTGTCTTTATAGACGTCTTCCAGCGGCATGAGGGTCAACAGATACAAATTGTCATCCACGATATTTGTTTTGCAGATAGATTCTTTTGTGAATACGGTGGCTGTGAAAAATTTGTTGTCCGGATTATTCTGAATTTGTTTTACCAAATCCGTTGGGAGAATAATGTTTTTATGATTGCCTTCAACAATTTGCCCGTTTGATTTAAGAATATCAAATGTCCCTTCATAACCTCCGGCATAATAAATTGATTCCATATCACTGCCGGTTTTTTTATTTTTTCTGTAGGTTTTGAGAATATTTTCTGATTTGTTATCTAAAATGGAATGGGCATTTTGGATTGCTGTCTGGCTTTGGATGAAATAGGTAAACAAGAAATTGATTGCAAAAACAATAATAATTCCGAAGAACAGTATGGTTTGAAACGTGTCTGATAAATGTTCCTCTTCTTTTTTAACCTTTTTGAATGGATTTTTCCATTCTCCCGAAAGAACCTGCAAAGCGATTGACGAAAGAGCTAATCCAAGGCCTGTGAAGACGATCATCGGTCCGGAACAGATCTGGACAACATGATGAGCCATTTCCATATTATCCCGGTGCGTGATGAGGACGACATACATGTGAAAGACTTCCATTACCGCCCCCATAAAGAAGGCATATAAGGGTGCCGGTTTCTTTCTCTTAAAAATGCAGATACTCATAAATACTGAAACGAAACCGGCCAGACAGGTGGAAACAGAACAGGCGATCCGGGTGAAGGAGCCGATTCCCCAGTAAGTCCCGGCAATATAGCGTTCGATCCCGCCGATCAGTCCGGCAATGACACCGGAAACGGGATGGAAAAAGAGCCCCGCCGCCAGAGGACCGATGTCGCGGACATTCAGCAGCATATTTGTGTAATCAATACCGAAATGTGTGGAAAGGATCGAACAGATTCCGTAAAAAATACCGATACCGATGATCCAGGCAGGGGTCATCTTTTTATTTTTTGTGATTTTCCACAGAACGATTGTCAGAATGATATAAATTGCTGTGACAGCAGTCATTTTCAGTAACATTTGAACCATGTTTTCAGTTCTCCTTTATCTCTTGTTTGCCCAGGTAACTCTGCCCGGAACAGCCGGTGTTTCGCGAAATCTTGCGGTTTGATCGCGGTTTGTATCGTTCCATTTGTCAAACCCGAGTGGTGAGATATGCCGGCCATAGCTGCAGTTCTCAAAGAGGCACAGTCCGTGATCCCGCCAGGGGCGGGCGAGATAAATGCTGCCTTCTTCTACGCCGTCTTCAAAGGTGAAGCGGCAGTTTCGGAAAACAAAACCGTCCTGCTGTTCCAACGAGTGGGCAGGTGCTGCCACATAGCCGACATTGCGTACATCGTACAATGATTTTATTTCACAATTCTCAAAAAGGGTATCTCCGCAGCCAAAAATGAAGTCAACGGTGCCTTCGATGCGGCAGTTGGTGAAGACCTGCCGCAAATGGCCGTCTTTCAGCAATTCCGGTGCATGAAAACCGGTGTAGCGAACGATCAGGTCCGGTGGCAGCGGGCCTGAGAAAAGCGTGTCCTGTGTGGACCGCAGCAGACAGTTTTCCATGGAGAAATTATCACCCAGGACGGAAAGGGCGACTTCCTGCCCTTTGGTTTCCGGATGGAGTGCGTCATTGACTATGGCCAGATTTTCCATATGAACATTATCAGCACATACGGCAATCGTCCAGGTTCGGAATGTGTTGTATTCCCGTCCCTGTTCATCCGTTTTCAGTGCGTAATCATCCCAAACCAGGACTGTTTGATCCATACCGGACCCGATGAGCGTAAGACCGGGTGTACGGATGACCGCTTTCTGACGGTATTCACCCGGCGCAAGCCGGATGACCGTGTTCTCCGGTGCGGAATCAAATATTTTTTGTAAGTCTTCATTTGGTGATATATTCAGAGAATTTGACATATTTTGCTCTCTTGATCTATAAAAAATAAGGCGCAGGGAGCCTTCTGTTTTTATCTGGCCCCTGGACCCTGATCCCTGACACCTAATTATATCACATGGAAAAAACAGTCAAATTTATTATTCGAAAAAGTCTTTTTTGTGTATAAAGTAACTCACTTTTACCATGTACGAAAAACGTGACTAAAGATTAAATTAGTTAGATATCCGGTTAGATGTTGTCGTTTGTTGTTTGGTGCACTTTCCGGATTTGAGAGGTACACCGTGAACCGTCATATGACTCTGAAGCAGTACAAGCGGCTGGATTTATTTCTTTTTGCTGTAATGCTCATCTTGTCCGAATCCGTGATCGTGAATGCCGCGATTCGCTGGTATCCGGATCAGTTATATACAGTTTCGGTCTGTGCAGCTATAGTTTCCATTGTTCTGATGCGGTGGGGCTGGCCGGCGGCGATTCATGCGGTACTCGGCGGATTGGTTTACTGTTTCTGGGCAGGCGGTACGCCGAAACAGTTCCTGATCTATGGGGTGGGGAATCTTCTTTCACTGCTCTCATTGCTCCTGATCCGGTGGCTTGGGAAAGACCGGATCCGTGAGAATGTTCTGCTGACACTGTTGTTTGCGTTATGCACACAGCTTTTTATGCAGACAGGCCGGGCATGTATCTCAGTTGTGATGGGAACATCGTTCAAAACAGCGCTGAACTTTATCACAACAGATGCCCTTTCAGGGCTTTTTACCATGGTGATCGTCTGGATCGCCAGCCGACTCGACGGCGTGTTCGAAGACCAAATATCATTTCTTCTTCGGGTGCAAAAAGAAGCCGAGGAAGAAAAGGGAGGATTCTAATGAAAGCACCTGTGGCAGACTTCCTGATTTATGATGAAGCCACGAAGACCTATCGCGAGGACCCTGAACAGGCTGTTCGCGATGACGTGGAAAAGCATTATTGGCTGCATGTCGTGCGTATGGTTGCCAAAGACTGGCGCCTTTACATCATGCTGATCCCAATGCTGCTGGTTTTCCTGTTCTGGCGGTACTTCCCGATGTACGAATTGCTGGGCAGCTTTAAAGTCGCAGATAACGTGCTCCCTGTTTCACAGCAGTTATTCTCCGGCTTTTCTAATTTTAAATTGCTGCTTGCAGGTCAGTCTACGGTTTCGCTGGAATTCTGGCGGGCGCTGCGCAACACGTTCGTTCTGAGCTTTTACGGTTTGCTCTTCGGGTTCCCGATGCCGATCATTCTGGCCCTCTTCTTCAATGAGATCGGTTCAAATATTGCCCGGAGCTTCTATCAGGTTCTGACGTACCTGCCGAAGTTCATGTCCACCGTCGTTATGACTTCACTGGTCGTGATGCTGGTGAAGCAGGGTGCACAGACTTCAAACATGGGTGTTATTTCCCAGCTGCTAGTGGCGTTGGGGATGATCCCGAGAGAGGTGGCGAATGCCGGCCTTTTGAACAATCCGGCATACTTCCGCGCGATCTACGTGATCAGCGGCATCTGGGAAGGCGCGGGGTATGACTCTATCGTTTTCTTCGCAGCGATCATCGCTATATCCCCGACCAGCTATGAAGCAGCACAAATTGATGGCGCGAACAAATGGGCGCAAATGCGCTACGTGGTTTTGCCCAGCATCCTTTCAACGATCGTCATCATGCTCATCACTCGTATCGGTGGTTTGCTGAACATCGGTTATGAAAAGGTTATCCTGCTTTATAACTCCAATACCTTCGTGACGGCGGATGTGGTTTCGACCTTCGCAAACCGTTACGGTCTGGAAGGTGCTTCCAAGGGTATTGCTTCCGCGGCTGAAATGATGAATAATGTGATCGGTATGCTGCTGGTTATCGGCGCGAACACCATCGCCCGCAAGGCAGCTGACACGTCGCTGTACTAATAAGGAGGGAGGCAGGTAATGAAACGAAAACTTGAAACTTCCGAGTTGATCTTCAAGATCCTCAGCTATACCTTACTGACCATCTTTGCTCTGGCGTGTCTGTATCCGTTTGTGTATGCGATTTCCGCGTCTATTTCCGGTGCGCACTCGGTTGACTATAATGAGATCGTGCTGCTCCCGAAAGATATTCAGTTTGACGCGTTCAAATACATGTTTTCCAACAACATGTTCTGGAATGCCTACTCCAACACGCTGTTTCTGACGCTTTATGGTACCATCTGGTCTTTGATCTACTCCATTCTCGGTGCCTATGCGCTTTCCAAGAAACGCTTGCTCTTCCGTAAATTCTTCAACTTCTTCCTGGTCTTCACCATGTGGTTCTCTGCCGGTATCGTTCCGCAGTACCTGAACTACCTGCAGACCAAGGCTGTTTTCAATGGCGTCGGGATCATGGATGACAAGTGGCTGGTCGTCATTGCCATGGGTATGGCCGCTATGAACATCATCCTGCTCCGCAATGCTTTCGAAGGGGTTCCCTCTGAAATTGAAGAGGCCGCCATCGTTGACGGCGCGACGGAATTCCAGGTGCTTTCCACCGTGTATCTGCCGATGTGCAAATCCACCATCGCGACTGTAGCTCTGTTCTTCGCGATTTCCCGTTGGAACGGTTACTTCTGGGCACGCCAGATGATCTCCAACAGCTTTGAAAAACCGCTGCAGGTTTTCATCCGTGAATTACTCGAACAATACCGTGATCCGGAATTTATCGCCGGTTGGAACGCGGTTTACGCATCTGACTCAGTGATTTACGCTCTGATCGTTTGCTCTATCGTTCCGATCCTCATCATCTATCCGTTCATCCAGAAGTATTTTGCCAAGGGTGTGAACGTCGGTGGTGTGAAGGAATAGTAGTCAGTGTCCAGTGGCCGGTTCTGAATAAGGAAAGCGCTTTTCGCTTGGATCAAAATTATCGTGAGTTTTCCGGGCCGCTTGGTTCGGTTAGAAAAACAAAGGAGAAATAATATGAATAAAAGCAAATCCATTCTTATGCTCCTGCTCGCTTTCTGTCTGCTGATGGTCAGCGCTGCATCTGCTTCGGATGAGCTGCCGTACGCCGAAGGTACAGTTCTGCGCATGGCTACCGGTTACAACAGCGCGAAGACAGGTTTGTTCTTCGATGCTGAAACCGCTGGCGAAGGTATCACCCTTGCTGACGGCAAGACCTACAACTCCGGCGATTTGAAGCCGACATGGGTTGAAGTCCAGAACAGACTTGGTATCGTTTTCGAAAACAAATACCAGGGCAACAGCGCTTCCGCTGAATTCGATTACTGGAAAGAACAGCTTGACCAGGTCGATATGCTCTCCGGTACTGCTGCGAAACTGTCCGAATACGGCGAATCCGGCGCTATTGTCAACATCGCTGAATATCTGGATCAGATGCCTAACTTCAAGGCTTATCTGGATGCCAACCCGATCGTCCGCCTTTCCATCACCGGTAACGTTGATAACGGCGCGATCTACTTCAGCCCCTACTTCGATGGTGTGAACGATATCGAACGTATGCCCCTGATGCGCGTTGACATGGTTCAGAAGCTGCTGGATGGCGAAGGTGAATTCACCGCTGAAGCCTGCAACAACATCAAGACCCCGGTCTATGATCCGTATATGCCGACCTCCGGCAAGATCGATATTGACGTCGTGACCCCCGATGGCAAGTCTGTTGAAACCATCACCAAGGATTATGATGCAGCCGGCAATATCGTTGAAAAGATGAATGCCGCCGGTGTTATCGATGGCGTCTCTGCTGTCAACATGCTCCGCAAGTACATCGATGAAGCTTACAATGGCTATTATGGCACCGAACGCTCCAACCTCTTCGTTGGTCAGAACGCTGCCTGGGATGTTGACGAACTCGTTGCTCTGCTTCGCTGCGTCGTCTCCAATCCGCAGACCCTCAATGGTACTGACAAGATCCAGGGCATCTTCACCCGTGAAGATGACAACAACCAGCGCCGTGTCGATATGTTCCGCTTCGCCGGTATCCTCTTCGGTGTCCGTGGTCTGGAATCCCGTCAGGATTACCTCTATGTCGGCGCCGATGGCGAACTGCACGATGCCCGCATCGAACCCGCAACCTACGTTGCTCTGGCTTACATGAATGCCATGGCTGAAGAAGGTTTGATTTCAGAAGCCTTCATCAACAAGGAAGCTGAAAACACTTCAAAGTACCTGGAAAATGATCTTGGTTTCATGCACTACGATTACAACCAGACTCAGACCATCTACAACGCCACCAAATTGCAGGAAGGCGAAAAATACATGGCTGTCATGGTCCCGGTTGCCCGCTGGTATGATGGTACCAATGAAGACGGTGTTTATATGCGCTTCACCGAATCCTGGCGCTCTGTCAAGACCGATGGTTGGGGAATTTCCGCCCCCGGCGTTGCCGGCAACCCGGATAAGCTGAATGCAGCCCTGTCCCTCATCGACTTCGCTTACAGCCCGGAAGGCATGATCCTCATGTCCTATGGTCCGGATGCATTCATCAAGACCGATGAAAACGGTAAATATATCACCTTCGTTTTCAACGGCCAGAATATGCCGGAAATCGGTGATGCAACCTATGCAGAACTGTGGGAAAAGGCTAACGGTAACTACACCAACTACGCCCGCTTCTATCTTGGTTCAACCCTGAGCTTCGTAAAGAACCAGGCATTTGAATATCAGTGCACACACGAAGTCGGCCGCGAAGGCGCCGGTAATATCTCCAATGCTATTGCTCTCGGCACCATCAAGCACCCTGAACTGGCTCTGACCGAAAATCCGTGGTACACCTCTGTTCCGACCGTCCTGCCGACATCCAAGGCTGACAATGACCTGATCAACACCTACACTGACCTGGTCAACCAGTTCAGCTCTGCGAAGGGTGATGACAAGGTCAACGTCCTCGTTGATCTCATCGCCAATGGCTTCACTCTTGAAGGATTCTCCTCTCCGGAAGAAGCTGCAGAGACTGTTGCTCAGTTGTGGAATGATGAAGCTTACCTTGGCATCAAAGAATGGGCCTGGGAAGACATTCAGGATTACTACGAAAATCTGTATTTCTAATTATTGAATAAAAAAGCAGTGCCGGAGTTTGAAAATTCCGGCACTGCAAAAAGTTGATTAGACGCTAAGTCTTCAAACATTTATAAAAATAAATTGTTTGGTTAAACAAGATCAACATGGAGGTCGTATGTATAAAAAACAAATGAAAATACAGAAAATCGTATGTTTTCTTGTATTAGCTGCAAGTGTAGTCGTGTTTCTCTATTCTCTTGGGATCATGACTGATCTCTATGATGCACTGTATTACACAATTCCGAATAAGGACAATCTGGACAGAAGCCGTGTTGAGGGCGCTCGTGTCTACTATGATATGCAGCCGTTCAACCAGCAGTTCCTTCACTTCAGCATTATATTGATCCTTTGTGCGGTATTGCTGTTTTTGACGAACACGAACATACGCAGAAGATACTATATAAGCAACATCATTGCTGTTATTATAAATGCGGCCGTAAATGTATATGTGGCGATTTGGGCTCACGCTCAGATCGTTGGATTCAAAGAACAATTTCTGCAGATCAATTTTGAGGATCTGAAGAAATTTGCTGAAAGACAGCATACTTTATATACCGAATCAACATTCTGGTTTGATATTCACGTGGCAGTGTTTGCCTTCGCGATCATCGCAAATGTGCTGCTGATCGCCAATATGATTTGGAAATTCCAACTGATGCGTCAAGAGAAGCAGTTGATTGAAGCCGGAAAGGGGGCAGTCGCATGAACGAAGAAGAATATATCCGCAAAGATCGAATGCGTTTTACAAAAAATTCGCTTGCCTCCACGCTGGCGATTGTGTCCATCGTATTTGATGTGCTCTATTTTTTGAACATTTACAGTTCTGATATTAATAACAATGTCGGTAATTTTTATTACCAGATTCGTATCGGGGCGTCCATTATTTTGAACCTGCTGTTCATGCTTGCGGCATTCCTTTCCTCTGAAGGAATCAAGAACTATAAATCCGAATATGGGTATGTAATGATTATATTGGGTATCATTCAGGTCGTTCGGATCTTTATCCTGCCAATGCAGGCACATGCGGCGGAGGTAACCGTTGGTGGTGTAACATCAAAAGTAATGGGCAATGCTCAGTTCATCACCGTGATCATTTATCTTGCGCTCTCAGCTATCGCTATGTTTGCCGGTGCATACATCGGTATCAAGAGAAGCAAAGAACTTGAGGCGCACATGGCTTCCCTCAAAAAGGCTGCCGCATAATCAAGGAGGGATAAAAAATGGCAAATCTGAGCATACAGCATATTGATAAGATCTATGATAATAATGTCCAGGCCGTTTTTGATTTCAACCTGGATGTAAAAGACGGTGAGTTTATCGTACTGGTTGGTCCCTCCGGCTGTGGTAAGTCAACGACCCTCCGAATGGTTGCCGGTTTGGAAGATATTACCAAAGGCAAACTGCTTTTGGATGGCAAGGATATCACCAATGCTCCGGCAAAGGATCGGGATATGGCGATGGTTTTTCAGAACTATGCGCTTTACGGTCACATGACGATTTATGAAAACATGGCCTTTTCTTTGACCTTGCGCAATGAAAATCCGAACGTCATCCATAAAAAGGTTCTGGCAGCTGCCGAGATCCTTGGACTTACTGAGCAGCTGAACAAAAAGCCAAACCAGCTTTCCGGTGGACAGCGGCAGCGTGTTGCGATGGGACGCTCCATCGTGCGTAATCCGAAGCTCTTCCTTTTTGATGAACCGCTTTCCAACCTGGATGCGAAACTGCGCGGTGCAACACGGCGCGAGATCATGCTGCTGCACAAACAGCTGAATGCGACTATGATGTACGTTACTCATGACCAGACAGAAGCCTTGACACTTGCTGACAGGATCGTGTGTATGTCCATGGGACATGTGCAGCAAATCGGTACTCCGATTGAACTCTATGATAATCCGGCGAACCTCTTTGTCGCAACGTTTATCGGTCTGCCTCCGATGAATATTTTCGATGTGAAGGTAGAAGACGGATATCTTATCGGAAAAACCGCACAAATCAAGATGACAAACGAGGAACGCGATAAGCTTTCCGCTTATGAAGGCAGAAAGATCGTGATGGGTGTCCGTCCTGAGAATATCGTTGAAGGCGGTGATGATATTAAAGTGAAGGTATTCGATAATGAAAACCTTGGTATGAATACACTGGTTCACGGTTATATCGGAGAGCATGGAGACGGTGCGAAAATCGTTGCGAAGCTTCGCGGTTGGTGTAACTACAAAGCCGGTGATATTGCCAGCCTGTCGTTCACGCATAAGCATTTCTTTGATGTCGACACACAGAATGCCATCTGAAGGGAGAAAATGAAATGAACAATACGAAAAGATCTGGATTCAGCGAATTTATTCGTAAAAGCATTGTATCCCTGAAACGAAAACCGGAAAACATCGCGCTGGTCGTTCTTGTGATTGCCTTCCTGATTTATTCATTGAACCTGACTTATATTTCCCATACCACTGCGAGAATTCAGGGGCCGGGAATGGGTCTTTACGGCTTTATCACGATGCTGCTTTCCATGCTGTCTTTCGTCTGCTTCACAAACAGCTATCCGCGCCGAAAAAAGCCGAATTACGCGATGATCGGGCTGATGTTCCTGATGTTCGTGATCATTATTTTCTGCGATATCAAGTATAAAGGCTTGATCACAAACGCACTGACAAGAGCTGAGAATCCTATCGCTGAAGAAGACTATATCACGAAGGCGGCAAAAGCATTGAATGCGCATATCATCGTACTGATAATCGGTTCAATCCTGGTTGCAATGCGTCCGATTTATGCTAAGTGGATCCGCAGCATTAAAACTTCCATCGATGTGGAAGACAGCGGTAACATGGCTGCCATCGACATTTCCGGTGATGACTAAATCATCATTCGGTTAGAATAATATGAAGAGGCCTGAGAAGGCCTCTTTTTTCTGATAAAATACATATATGGCCAAAGAAAAAAACAAAAAACAAAGCAATGAAGAAAGAAAAGCAGCTGAGGATTATTACAAGCTTCATAGTCAGGCTGTAAAAGATCTTGCTACCGCGAATGAAGAAAACTCGCCGGAAGTATCTGAAGAAGAGCTGCGAAAATATCGCTCCGGTGGAAAGTTCAGACTCAGCGAAACTGTGAAAGCCTTGCTGGTGAAATACTGGTTCAATGGCTCGGTGTGTTTTTTCTTTTTCCTGGGACTTGGAAATTATCTTCGCGATCTCCTCGATCAGCTTTTTGTTTTGGGCTTTGCGATGGGTATTATCACAGATATCCTGGTGAATAATGTCCTGCGGTTTATCGCAAAACCGGAGGGCGGTAACGATAAATGGATGATGATCCCGCAAAAGAAGCTTTCCAGTCTTTTTCTGAATATAGGCTATGCTTTTGTGGTACTTTTCTTTGTTTACATGTTTTACAATCTGGTCAACACGATACTGCAGAAATTGGGAGGTTCAATCCTTACTGTTGAGCCGCTGCTTTTCGCTCTGATTTATCTTGGCTTTGATCTGTTGTTTTTCGGTATGAAAAAGATGTTGAAAAACATCATCAGTGATGCAAAAAAGAAAGTTTAGGTTCGATGTTCAGGTTATTATTTGTCAGCTCCAGTTCCGCGTGTTTTGAACTGGAAAATAAAAATCAATATTATTCTCCGAATCCGTACACACTTTATCTCAATGGAGAAAAGGTTCGCGAAGGAGATACAAACGTTTTTTCCCTATTTGGATTGAATTCGGATACGGATTATACGATAACTGTGGAATTCGCTGACAGACGCGAATCAATGATCATCCACACATTGAGCGAGCGATTCGCCATCAATGTCAAAGATTTCGGTGCGGTGGGAGACGGTGTACACGATGATACCAAAGCGATCCGTGCTGCGCTGGACTTCCTCCCGGAAGGTGGCCGTTTGTATTTTCCGGAAGGAACCTATCTGACCTTTCCGCAGGCGATCCGCAGCCATATGACGATCGAATTCGCGGAAGGAGCGGTTTTGAAGGGGTCCCCGGAACGTGCCCGATACCAGGTCATTCCCGGCGAGGTCCATGATGTGGAAAGCGGCGCGGAAATCATTTTGGGAGCCTTTGAAGGCGAGATCCGGGAAATGTATCAGGCACTGCTCAGTGCTGCCTACGCGGAAGATATCACGATCATCGGTCCCGGAACGGTTGATGGAAACGCGGGTGCCGGGGATTTCTGGACCAAATTCCAGGAGTTCAAGATCGCCAGACCGCGGCTCTTCTTCTTCAGTCACTGCAAAGATATTCGTATCCATGGCATACATGCCTGTAACTCCGCCTCCTGGCAGTTCCATCCGTTCTTTTCCGACAGGGTTTCCTTCTATGATGTGTTTATTTCCGCTCCGAAGGACAGCCCTAATACGGATGCCATTGATCCGGAATCCTGTGATTATGTGAATATCATCGGCTGCCGCTTCAGCGTGGGAGATGACTGCATTGCCATCAAATCGGGTAAGATCGACCTCGGTATGCGCTTCAAAAAGCCGGCAAATCATCACGTAGTCCGCAACTGCCTGATGGATTTCGGTCACGGTGCGGTGACGCTCGGCAGTGAAATGAGTGCCGGGATCCGCAACCTGACGGTGGAACAGTGCTACTTCCGCGGGACGGATCGGGGCCTGCGTATTAAAACCAGACGCGGACGAGGGAAACTCTGTGACATCAGCGGCGTGGTTTTTGACAACATCCGCATGGAGGGTGTCAGGACGCCGGTGGTAATGAACATGTATTACAACTGCTGCGACCCGGACCGCTATACGGAATATGTCTGGTCCCGGGAACATCTGCCGGTGGATGACCGGACGCCGCATCTTGGCAGCTTCCATTTCTATAACCTGGACTGCACAGATGCTGAGGTGGCTGCCTGCTATATCGACGGTCTGCCGGAAATGCCGATCGATGAGGTCTGCTTCAAGGACTGCCGCATCAGTTTCAAAGAAGATGCCAAACCGGGCGTCCCTGCGATGGAAAACTTCGCCAAGGAACGCTGCAAGCTTGGCCTTTATCTCGATAATGTCAAAAAGATCGTGATCGATAATGTCAAACTGGAAGGCGTCGAAGGTGATGAAATCATCACAGATCATCACGAGGAATTGATTATAAAATAGTAATTTTTCTGAACGAAGCACATGGGGACTGGCACCTTATGTCGCGAAGCCGACAAAAGTGTGCCTGTCCCCATGTGCGTCACTGATCAACGGAACTTTGCATCGATTTTGTTACCTAAGCTAAAGCAGGCGATACAGACGCAGATAACAGCAATGCCTTTTCACACAGGTAAAAATTGTGCCCGTACATATCGGCTTCTCCGCAAAAACTAAATCCCATTCTTTGATAAAGCTTTAGTGCCGGGATATTTTCTTTCGCAGCGGCTATATGAATTGCCGCCGCATTTTGCTTTTGCAGTTCCTGTATGACACCTTCAATCAAGTGAACAGACAGCCTTTTCCGCTGATATTCAGGCCTGATTACAACTCTTGCAAACTCGCGGGCATTTTCTTTGATTGTCCAGCAATCAAAATCATTGAGTTCATTTTCCGGAACAATGGAGACCGCACCGATCAGTTCCTGTTTTTCTTCCAGTACATACAGCGTCCCTGCGGACAGATCTTCGATAATTTCTTCCTTTCCCGGATATGATTCATTCCATGTACAAAACGGCATGCTAAGCACCGATTTGTAAAGTGCCAGAACAGCTTTCGCTTCGTTCTTTTTGGCTTTTCTGAAGATCATCTCATTACCTGTTCTCTGCAGGGAGGCTTCCAAAATAATTCCTTACTGTACCGGCTGAATTTTATCGGCTCAGCAGCTTGATAAATTTCGTGTCATTCATCTGCTCATTCGTCAGATACTCCCCATCACAAAACAGCGCATAAGTCGTGATTGGGGTTGGTGCGTTCTGTGCGGCTTCTCTGCTTTCGAGATGGATAGCTTTGAAGCGGATATTATGCTCTTTTGCGGTCTGTTCTACGATCGGTACATATTTCGCGTTGAACGGGCATTGGCTCGTGTAATAAAGCACATAGCCGCTTTCCTCGACATGCGGATGCCTGGCGCAGTCCTTGAAGTGAGGTTTCGCGGCATCCGGCGTGAAAGGTAAATACCAGAGCTGAATTCCGTTATCCGCATCATCACAGACCTCAAAGCCTTTGTATTTCAGAAATTTGGGGTCGGCAAGAAAGGGTTTCTTTTTTGCCGATGACAAAATGCAAAGACCGGTTTTCCCTTTGCTTTTGCTGTCTTCGATGCACGCGCCAAGCAGATCATTGGAATAGCCGTGTCCTTTGAATGAGCCTGAGACCCACAGACAGTCGATGTACATATATCCGTCGGCTGTGATCGGATTCCAGGCGTTTTCCGCCGGGATGTATTCAATAAAGCACTTCCCTCGTTCTGTGCTTTTGAGGAACACAAGTCCATCGTCAAAACGTTCCGCAAGCCAGGCCTTTTTTGATGCGACCTGGATATCCCGATTATTGGAAATGGCGCAGCATATATGCTCGTTTTCCAGATTTTCCTTTGTCACTCTGATGTATTCCATTCTGAATTCCTCCGCTGACATAAACTCAAGTGTTCTGTTTTTCTTTCAGCCAAGTACAATCATATCATCAATTGAACGGGATTGTTCTGATTGACACCTGTGAAAAAATATGTTATCATGAAGACAGATGAAAAAAAGGGTGTCACCGGCAACGGTCTGACCTCTGAGTTATGCTAATAGAAATAGCCGCTCGTATCGGTCAAAATAGGATGCGGCTATTTCTGTTTCCACTGGTGATCTGTCACGACCAAGCTTATAGCCTAAGCTGAAGCTGGCGATGCAGACGCTGATAACAGCGAGAAATTCACCTAATGTTAACATGTCCATAGCCCTCCTTTCCGGTCAAACTCAATGCGGATGCATTGGTATTGATACACCATACTCAGATGGGCGAAACAGTGACTCCCTCTGAGTTTTCCTCAGAAGGCTAGGCCGCCACCGCGCCTTTGCGCTGTAAGATGACACCCAAGTGGAATTATATCATATACTGTCAAAAATAATTTTCATCAAAAATATTCGTAAATCTATATAAATCCGGTAAATTTCAGGTACAAGAATACAATCTTCCCTGATATAATCATAGGTAGTAACAGTTCAGAATCAGTGGGGAGTTTGGCAGAATGGATTATTCAAAAATTGATGCTTATGTACAGCGGCTGATCCGCGAATCGACACCCGACCATACTGTATGGAACATCGAAAAAGTCCGGGAAGGAAAGCCCGGCAGCTGGAACTATATTGACGGCTGCATGGTGACAGCGCTGTTGGCAATGGCTGAAATCACCGGAGATAAGGCTTACTTTGACTTTGTCGACGGATTTATTGGCGATTTTGTCTCAGAAGACGGCAGTATCCGCACCTACGAGCCGGATAAGTTTGCTCTGGATGATGTCAACGAGGGACGGGTCCTGTTCGCGCTGTATCAAAAGACCGGTAAAGAAAAATACCGCCGCGCCGCGGAAACCCAGATGAATCAGCTCCGCCGCCAACCGCGAACCTATGAGGGCAGCTATTGGCATAAAGCGATCTATCCGGCTCAGGTCTGGCTGGATGGCTTGTATATGGCTCAGCCCTTCCAGGCTTTGTACGAGAAATATTTCGGTCATGAGGACTATTCCGATACCATCCATCAAATTGAGACAGTCAGAAAACACATGTTCAGTGAAGAGAAACACCTCTATTATCACGGATATGATGCTTCCAAGACTGCATTTTGGGCAGACCCCGAAACCGGACTTTCCAAAGGCTTCTGGCTTCGTGCTATTGGCTGGTTCTCTGTAGCACTGGCTGATTTGCTCGAGATCCTGCCGGAAGGTGATGCCCGCAGCCGTATCATACCGATCTTCACCGAGCTGATGCAGGGAATTTCCAAATATGCGGATCCGGAAAGCGGGATGTACTGGCAGGTCGTTGACCAGGGCGGCCGGGAAGGCAACTATCTGGAAACCAGCGGCTCCTCCATGGTCGCTTACGCTATGCTCAAAGGCACTCGCCTTGGTGTTTTGGACAAGGAGTGCGCTGAATTGGGTAAAAAGACTTTCAACGGCATCATCGACCGCTATTTGTCCTTCACCGATGGTGAATTAAATCTGGAAGGTATCTGCCTGGTGGCGGGTCTTGGCCCGGAAAATAACCGGCGCCGTGACGGCACCTATGAATACTATATCTCGGAACCGATCGTCAAAAATGACGCAAAGGGCGTGGCGCCGTTCCTGCTTTGCTATACGGAAATCATGCGTCTTCACCAGTGATCTCGCTGATCCTGACCATTTGAGGATCAAGCCTTTTCACTGACTGCTGCTTTTCGAGTCGGTAAAAACTGGGGGACAAGCCGTATTTTTTCTTGAACATACGGGAAAAGTACAGCGGCTCGTTAAACCCGCAAACACGGGCAACATCGGCAATATTGCTGCTGTCATTGTAGGCAGTGCTGAGCCACTCGGCCGCGGTTGCCAGACGTCTGTCGCAAAGATACTGATGGGGAGTGATCCCCATCTCTTTTTTAAAGAGCTTGCGCAGATAGTCGTAGCTGAAGGGCAGGGAGCGCAGGAATTTGTCCAGCTCGTAGTTGCTGTCGGAGAAATTCTGCACGATATTGGAACGGATGATCTCTACGATGTCGCTGTGTATGGGCGTCTTCTGATAGGTGCGGATATAACCGACCAGCAGGTGCCCGTAGGCAATCATCAGCATATCCCGGTTTTCATTTTCGTGGTAGTGGTAATAGGCAGCCTGAAATGCGTTGAGAATAAAATGATATTCAAATAGGATCAAACAACACCTGTATTGAGGTTTTCATGAAAAAAATAAAACTCACTTATATTGGCGGAGGGTCAAAACTCTGGGCGCGTGTATTTATGAATGATCTGGCACTGACCGAAGGGATCAGCGGTGAGATTGCTCTGTATGATATTGATATCGCTGCTTCCCTGCGGAACCAGCGCGTCGGCGGCAGGATCAATGAACATCCGGATACGGTCTCGCAATGGGACTATATCGTTTATGATGATTTGGAATCAGCCCTTTCAGGCGCCGATTTTGTGGCCTGCTCCATATTGCCCGGTACCTTTGATCAGATGGCGGTAGATGTTCACACACCGGAAAAATATGGCATCTGGCAGTCGGTCGGGGACACCGCGGGCCCCGGCGGTATCCTGCGTGCCATGCGGACTGTGCCGATCTATGAGGGTTTTGCGAAAGCGATCCAAAAGTGCTGCCCGGACGCCTGGGTGATCAACCTCACCAATCCGATGACGATGTGCTGTAAGACGCTCTTTGACGTTTTCCCGGGGATCAAGGCTTTCGGCTGCTGCCATGAGGTCTTCAACGCGGAGGATTTCCTCTGCTGCGTGATCAAGGAACAGCTCGGTGTGCCGCGTCCGGACCGTCATGAACTGGTCATTGACGCTTCCGGTATCAATCACTTTACCTGGATCACAGAAGCCCGCTGGAAGGATACGGATGTCCTCGGCTTGCTGCCGGGATTTATGGAAAAATTCTTTGATAAAGGATATGATGAAAAACCTGGATTCGCGCCGGATGATTTCAATGTGGATCCTTTCCATTATGGCAACAAGGTCAAGATGGATCTTTTCCGGCGGTATGGTGTGATGGCAGCGGCGGGAGACCGGCATCTGGTAGAGTTCCTGCCCAACAGTCAATATCTTGCGGGACCGGAGGCGGTGGAAAAATGGGCTTTCCATTTGACGACAGTTGATTACCGGCGCTCAGATCAGCAGCGGAAGATCAACGAGCTGAATGCCATTGCCGACGGAAAGCTTTCCGCACAACCTCATAGAAGCGCGGAAGAGCTGATCCAGCTGATGAAGGCGATTATGGGGTTGGGTACGGTGGTGTCCAACGCCAACACCGTCAACCGCGGACAGATGCGTGATTTGCCGCTGGGTGCGGTGGTGGAGGTCAACCATGTGTTTGACAACAACTGTGTCCGCCCCATCCTTGCCAATCCGCTGCCGGCTCCGGTGGTCGATCTGCTCCGCCCCTGTGTGGACAGTCTTGAAAAATGCTATCAGGGCATCAAGAACCGGGATCTGAATACCATTTTTGAGGCTTTCATGGCACAACCCATGGTCTGTGATCTCTCCCGTTCCGATGGAGAAAAGCTCTTCCGGGAAATGGTCCTCGGTACCCGCGAATACCTTGATCCGTATTATGATTTGAGTGCTCTGTAAGACCGTTGTGTCCCTGATGTGTAAATTTATTCATTTTTAAATGGAAAAAATTGGAAAATCGGTGGTAGAATTGGTATTTGTTCAGATGGGGAAAATGGGAGATAATGATCGGGACTGTTCCTTCATGGGTCTGTCCCGGGAAAATCCCTTTTGAACAAAGTACGTGAATACGAAGCACGTGGGGTCTGGCAACTTGTGCGGCGCAGCCCGCACAAGCGTGCCTGTCCCCATGTGCGCCAACGAGCACCATACGACCACCGGGCCGGGAATTTGCTGCAGCGAAGTTTGGCGAAGCTCCCGCTCCGAATCAAATCGAGCGAAGCTCGCACCTTACGGAGCAGGGAAAATTGCCCGGTGTGCGGCCCGGTGCGATTTACGGCCTTAGACTCTCTCTCAGGATTATGTGAAATGGACTTGACAGCCATTCGAGGTACGACTACACTTTTTAACAGTACAGTACAGTACAGTACAGTACAGTACAGTACAGTGCCCCCATTTCCTGGGGTAGAAATTTAAATTACATACGTGATGGATAGCCGTCGGATTTGACGAGGTGGATACCTCGTCAGGTTCGGCGGTTTCTTTATATTCAAAAATACAAAATGGAGGTACACATTTTATGAAGATCAAGAAGAGAATCTTTTCCCTCGCCCTCGCGGGCGTGCTGACGCTGGGGCTGCTCCCGGCATTCTCGTCCCCGGCACTGGCCGCAGACGGAGACACCAACACCTACACCGTCACCATTCCGTCAGAGTTGACGGTCAACGACAAGGGATGGAACGAAATTACAGGCGGCATTAAAGCAAAGGGAACACTGGAAAGCGGCAAGAAATTGACCGTGACAGCGACATCCACCACAAATAGCTACAAGCTGAAATCCGGCGATAATGAGATCGGCTATAATCTTGCAAAGACTGGCGACAGCAATTCGACTTACAGCGCTTCCGCAGAAGTGCCGAAATGGGAGTTTGCAGAGTTGCAAGCAAACGAGGACACTACTTTGACCGCAGGCATCATCGTGGAGGATTACAGCTCCAAGCCCGCAGGCACTTACACCGACACCGTGACCTTTACGGCGAAGGTGGAGGATGCCGCTATTGTTTATCCGTTTGGTTTCAGTAAACAAGCTTGGTGGGGTAATCCTGAGACTGGTGAGATCGACGTGCCAGCAAACTTTGTTTCGGTATCGCAGACAGATGCAAAGGCTGCTGCAGATGCAGAGAAAACAAGTGCCAATGCTCCCGGATATGTATGCATATATGCACTTGAAGGCGGACAGTATAAGTGGATTGATAGCCATGGGAGAACAGGTCAAAACAGTAATTTACTGGATATTGCTAATGGTGATGCATGGGAAGAAGTGTATGAATGCCACAATGCGGGAGACGTTAACAGCATTTGGTTCACTGTCAATAAATGATGATATTAATTCCTTGTCAGCCCGTGTCTCGGTAATTAATGAATGAAAAAATGAAAGGTCGTGAGCCTATGAATCGAAAACCGAATATCCTTGCGGCCTTTCTCGTCCTTGTCCTTGCGCTCCTTCTGACCGCCTGCGGCGCGGGCGGCGACAGGGTGGAGCGGTTCGCGGAGGCCGCGCCTGGCAGCGGCGCGAACATCGCCATACCGGGCTATGAGAAGCTGAGCTTCGCGGCGGGCAAGACCGCGCAGACCGTGAACCTCAAAAACCCGCCGGAGAACGCCTGCACCTTCGTCCTCACCCTTTCGCTTACGGACGGCGAAACCCTCTGGACGGGCAAGGCGCTCTCCCCCGGCGAGGCGTTCACCCGCATCACGCTGTCAAGGGCGCTCCGCGCGGGCGACTACCCCGCGACGCTCCATTACGACTGCTATACCATAGAGGACAATAGGCCGCTCAACGGAGCGGAGATACAACTGACACTTGAAGTGAAGTAACCAACATACAAAGAGGTGTGAATATGAAAACAAAGAGATTTTTGAGCATCGTCCTCACATTGGCGATGCTGCTCGGGATGTTTCCCAGCATGAGCCTGACCGCAAGTGCGGCAGACACTACAACCACGATCACATCGCCTGCTACGACGGGCACAATGACCATTACGCTGACCATAGCAGCTGCATCGGTGAAGACTGCGCCAGAAGCGAATACGCTTACATACAGCGGCTCCGCGCAGACGCTGACAACGACAGGTGAAGCGGGCGTCGGAACCTTACAGTATCAGCTGGGCGAAAGCGCAACAACCGAACCGACCGGAACATGGGGAACGACTGTTCCGCAGGGCACGGAGGCGAAGGACTATTATGTCTGGTATCGCTCACGTGTGAATGATAACAATATCAGCACAGCCGGTTGTAAAACGGTAACTATTGCGAAGGCATCTATCACCAACGCCACTGTGACTTTGAGTGACACATCATTAGTCTTCAACGGCTCGGAGCAGAGCGTCACGGTAAGCAGTGTTAAGCTTGGGGATACTACGCTGACTGCGGATAAGGATTATGATGTCACCAGCGGAACAACCGGAACAGCCAAGAATACCTACACTGTTACCGTTACCGGAAAGGGCAATTACAAGGATACGGCAACCGCGCAGTGGAGCATTGGACTTGCGACGCCAACCATTGAGACGATTCCGACAGCCTCTGCCATTACCTATGGGCAAAAGCTGGCAGACAGCACGTTGACGGACGGTGTGGCGAAGCTGGGAGATACTACAGTGGCAGGCACGTTCGCATGGAAGAACACAGAAACAAAACCCGCTGTTTCCGACAGCGACACCACTGAGTATGATGTGGTGTTTACTCCAACGGATGATGATAACTATGCGGCGGTCGAGTGCAAGGTCAAGCTGACCGTGAACAAGGCCGACCCTACCAACACCGTGGGGCAGCTGAGCGCATTTATCGGCCAGACGCTGGAGGATGTGGCGCTGCCCACGGCGGATAACGGTACGTGGAGCTGGGAGGGTGATACGACCACCACGCTGAATGATGTTGGCATGACGACCCATTTCGCCAAATTCACCCCCAATGACACGAATAACTACAATATGCTTGAGAATGTGGAAGTGGAAATCCAAGTTGCCGAGAAGCCTTCAGCTGTTGCAGCTACAGTCACCGCAAATAACCGTACATATGACGGCTCAGAGAAGCCGCTGGTGAACGTGGATAATTCTACGCTGGTTGGCGGCGAAATGCGGTACGGACTCGGCACCGCGACCGAAGCCACACAACCTTATACCACATCCATCCCATCAAAGACCGACGCCGGAACCTATTACGTCTGGTACAAGGTTGTGGGTGATGAAAACCATACGGACAGCGAACCGGTCTGCGTCACGGTGGTGATTGCTGAAAAGATCGAATTCACTGTGACCTTCAAGGTGGTGAACGGTTCCTGGGATGATGACAGCAGAGACGAGAAGCCGGTTGTCTTGTCAGGTACGGCAGGTGAAGAACTGAAGCTGGCGGCGGGGGATATTCCGTCGGTCGGGGCCAAACCGGATGATGGGTATCAAGCCGGCAGCTGGGATGAGGAGCCGACTGCGGGAATGAAAATTACGGAAAGCAAGACGTTCCTTTATACGTATGCGGAAAAGCAGGTTGATCCGATGCCGCTGAATGTGGAGATCCATAATTACACCAACACGGGCGCGAACGGCGTCCCGGGTGATGTGCCGCGCACGGAGTTCAAGGTGACGGTCCAGATCGTTGATAAGGAAAGCGGAGAGGTTGTGTCCACAGCCGCGGACGTTGCGTTTGAGGTGATGGGTGGTCCGAACAGCGCGAAGGTTTCCCTGGAGAATGTGGAATTCGATCAGAAGGTGAGCGATCTTTCTGAGGCGAAATATCAGGTGGTTGTGACGGGCTTCCCGGCGAAGGTGACGGGTGTGGCTCCGATGAGTCAGGAGTATGCGCTGAGTTATACGGCGTGGCCGGGCGGGAGCAAGCTGATCACGATCTATCTCAAGTGGGATGACGGGAAGCGTTCGGAGCCGGAGCGGACCAAGGTTTATGCGCTGCCGGAGGATGAGATCGGTGCGTACACGATCCGGAAGGATGGGACGAAGGAGTACCTGATCTTCCACACCTACGATATCTGCATGCGCTGGCTGGGCAGTGATGAGCTCTGCCGCGGCTACGAGCGCTGTTTCCATAAGGAGAATGCGTACATCAATCCGTTCGTCACCGCGACGGGTGTGATTGGGGAGAATTTGAATTAGGGGACAGGATTCAGTGGTCAGAGATTAGAGATTAGAGTTAAGAGTTCAGATAAGGAAGCCCGCTCTGCGGGCATTCCTATTTAAAACGGCAACGGACGAAGCACGTGGGGTCTGGCATCTTGTGCGGCGCAGCCCGCACAAGTGTGCCTGTCCCCATGTGCGCCGCAACCCGCACAAGTGTGCCTGTCCCCATGTGCGCCGCAACCCGCACAAGTGTGCCTGCGAAAGATCCTGCTCCGTAAGGTACGAGCTGCGCTCGATTTAGATGCGGAGCAGGAGCTGCGCC
>CADATZ010000011.1 GCA_902791025.1 uncultured Chloroflexota bacterium
TGAAACATCAGCAGTATGAAGATGAGATTCAGGATTATGACAAGATCCCGGGGACGGAGCTGCGGTATGACGATATTTATCCTTTGAGTCAGTAGGCAGTAGAATATAGGAAATAGGAAATCGTTCAAAAAGCCGGAGTCCGGAGGGATTTCGGCTGCCTCAGGTTAAGGATGGGCACCGGGCCGGGTACCGAACGAGCACCAGCCCATTTACCTGATGCCGCGAAGTCGGCACAAGTGAGTGGTCACCGAGTTGCGTCAATCGTTAGGCAGGTTTTAGCGTAACTCAGTTGCCGGGAATTTGTTGCGGCGAAGCCCGCACAAATTCCCGGCCCGGTGCTTTATTAATTTGATTATTCAGCAGTGAAAGTGATGGTTACCGAAGCATTTACGATCAGTTTCGCGGCCTGGACAACAGTACCCGCGTCTGCCGCGGCTTCAAGAGTATCGATTCCCTTGGCATAGACATTCCCGACATTGTTCTCGTAGCTGAATACGCCGCCTTCGGAAATGGTCTCGATACCGGCGATCTCCAGTCCGGAGGCTTCCGCGAGGATCCCGGCTTTATTTGAAGCATCCGCGACAGCCATTTTCAGGGCTTCATTTTTCGCTTCTTCTGTATCGGACGCAGAGAAGGAGATGCCGTTCAGGGTATTCGCTCCGGCGGCAAATGCGGCGTCGATAAGGGCACCGACTTTCTCCATATCAGTGACTTTGATGGCAAGCGTAGAGCTGGCATTGTAAGCAGCCAGCTGATCCTGTCCGTTCTGATAATCGTAGATGGCATAAATGTTGATGAACTCTGTGTTGATGTTCTCTTCTTTTATCCCTTGTTCAGTCAGGACCGTCCGAATCGCGGCAATGGCCTCATTCACCTTTTGCTGTGCTTTCAGAACATTCTTGTCACGGGCTTCAACGCCCAGGGAAATGACAGCCGTATCGGCACTGACACGGATCTCACCGGTTCCATTCACAGTGATCTTGGTTTCAGCCATGGCCGGAACAGCCGCGAGCATCATAAACAACGCAAGAAACAGTAAAAACACTTTTTTCATAATCAATTTTCCTTTCTTGTGACTTTCGTCACATTCAACTATACGATAGCTGATCTGAAAAAGTTCCTTTATTCTGAATTATTCTATCATATTATACTTGCCTGTGACGCACATGGGGACAGGCACGCTCGTGTTGGCTCCGCGGCACAAGATGCCAATCCCCATGTGCTCCGTGAATAGTAAATGTGCGGATAATCTTATTTTTTTACTGCTTTTCTTCCATCTTGATTATTCATGGGCAGAATGTTATAATTCGTATACAGTTTATTTTGAAATTATTGCAGTTTATCTTCTTTTTCGGAAAGGGTGGATTTTATGACAATTCGAATTGGTATGATCGGGTGCGGAAAGATTGCTCAGGTTCGTCATATCCCTGAATATGCGGATAACCCCGATGCGGAATTACGCGGATTCTTTGATCTTTCTCTGGAACGGGCACAGGAAATGGCCGTGAAATACGGCGGAAAGGCTTATGCAACGGCGGAAGAATTGCTTTCTGCTCCCGATATCGACGCGGTGTCGGTCTGCGTGGCGAACAATGCCCACGCGGAGCTGACCATCAAAGCACTGCGGGCAGGAAAACATGTGCTCTGTGAAAAACCGATGGCTGTCACCCTGGAAGATTGTGAAGCAATGGTCGCGGAAGCCAAAAAGGCCGGGAAGTTCCTGATGATCGGTCACAACCAACGCCTGGCGAAAGCTCACATGATGGCGAAGAAACTCATTGATGAAGGTCTGATCGGGCGTATTATCACCTTCCGCACCACCTTCGGTCATGGCGGGCCGGAAACCTGGTCCATCACTCCCGGTAAAAATGTCTGGTTTTTCGACAAAAAACGGGCTGCCATGGGCGCCATGGCGGATCTTGGCGTTCATAAGACTGATCTGATCCAGTTCCTGACCGGACAAAACGTGGTGCGAACCACTGCCCGTCTGGCAACGCTTGACAAACGAGGAGCCGATGGCGAACTGATCGGTGTGGATGACAACGCAGTCTGCATTTATGAGATGTCCGGCGGGATCCTCGGCACCATGACCGCTTCCTGGACATATTACGGCGCGGAGGATAATTCCACCATTCTTTATGGGGAGAAGGGTATCATGCGTATATATGATGACCCGGCTCATTCCATCGTTGTGACGATGGCGGACGGGACGAAGATTTCCTATGATGTGGAAGCGATCCAGACGAATGACAATCAGACAAAATCCGGTGTGATCGATCTGTGGATGAAGTCCCTGACGACCAATACGCCGCCGGAGATCTCCGGTGAATCTGCTTTAGCCGCGATGCGCGCGGTCTTTGCCTCTATCCGGTCCTCAGAAATCGGGCAGGCGGTGGAGATACCGGAGAATAGGATATAGGATATAGGGACAGTCGCCTTCGGCAACAGTCCCTGGGAATGGAAAGGATATACGATGATCAAATTTGGGTTACTTACAGCGATCCTTGATGGTTGGACTTACGAAGAGGCGGTGGATATCGCCGCGGAGATGGGTTTTAAATGTTTAGAGGTGGCCTGCTGGCCTGCGGGAAAAGCGGAACGGCGCTATGCCGGTGTCTCCCATATTGACGCGGAACGTGTTCTTGAAGACGAAGAATATGCCAAGCATGTACTGGATTACGCGGGAAAGAAAGGAATTCAAATTTCCTCGCTTGCCTTTTATCCCAACACCATGGATCCGGACCTCGAAAAACGCGCCGCTGCCATCGACCATCTCAAGACACTGATCAAGGCTTCGGCAAAGCTCGGCGTTAATATGGTCACTACTTTTATCGGCCGCGACCAGTATAAATCTGTCGAGGAAAATATCGAGCTCTTCAAGCAGATCTGGCCGGATATCATTGCACTCGCGGAAGAAAATGGCGTGAAGGTCGGCATCGAAAACTGCCCGATGCTCTTCGGTCCGGAACAATGGCCCGGCGGGCAGAACCTGATGTGCACACCGGCAATTTACCGCAGACTCTTTGAGATCATTCCTTCTCCGAATTTCGGACTGAATTTTGATCCCAGCCACTATGTCTGGCAGCAGCTCGATTACCTGCGGACGATCTATGAATTCAAGGACCGCCTGTTCCATATCCATTTCAAGGATATCAAGCTCTACCCCGATAAACTGGCGGACTGCGGCGTGTTGGCTTATCCGCTGGATTACATGTCCCCGAAGATACCGGGACTGGGCGATGTGGATTGGGGTGCTTTCATCTCCGCCTTAAACGATATCCGCTATAATGGCTGTGCCGTGATTGAGGTGGAGGACAAGGCCTTTGAAGGCAGCCGGGAAGACATTCTGGATTCGATCCGGATCTCCAAGCACTATCTGGATAATTTCCTCGCCTGAGAAAGGGAGCGGAAAGAAAGGACGAACCATGAAAAAACGGATCATCGCCGTAAATTCCAATTGTTATCATGGCTTTTCGATCGAAGAGGCAATTGCCGGGACCAAAGCTGCCGGTTTTCATTATATCGAACTGACCGCCACCAAAGGCTGGACGGAACACGTTTTTCCGGATCAATCCTTTGCCCGGCTGCTGGAGGTTCAGCGGCTTTTAGAGGCAAATGAGCTCATTCCCTTCGCTATGAGCGGCCATACCAACCTGATGGACCCGGACCGGGAACAGGATTTCCGCAATAACATCCGGCTGGCGAAGTTTTTCGGTGCTGAGTATATCGTTTCCTCGATCGGTGAGGCACATTTGAAAGACAATACCATTGCCTCCAATGAGGTGACTGCTGCCCGGATCGCGAAGCTGGTGCCGGAACTGGAGAAACTGGACATGAAGCTGGTCCTTGAGGTTCATGGTGATCATGGAACCGGTGCGGTTTTGAATGAGATCTGCGGTATGGTCGGTTCGGACCGGGTGCTGATCAATTATGACACTGCCAATGCTATTTTCTACGGTGATGTGGATGTGCCGTCTGATATGCGCGGTTGTCTGGACCGTATCGGCTATGTGCATCTCAAGGACAAAGCCGGTGGGCGTAAGGAATGGAATTTTCCGGCTCTGGGTAAGGGTTATGTTCCCTTCCCGGAGATATTTGCCATGATGGATGAGGCGGATAATCTAAGTCCTTATTCCATCGAGATCGAGTTCACGCAGGCTGGTCCGAAGGATCTTGCCGAGGTCAATCAGGCAGTGATGGATTCGGCAGAATATCTTCGTAGTCAAGGGTTTGAGTTGTAATTAAATTGTCTTGTATCAGTACCCGCATTGTCGCACATGGGGACAGGCACGTTTGTGCGGACTGCGCCGCACAAAATGCCAGTCCCCATGCGCTCCGGGTAAAGGAAGAATTATATGAATAAAATTCGCGTGGGATTGGTTGGAACCGGCGGAATGGGGAAGGTGCATTACGCCAACTATCAGCATCTGCCGGAGGATTATGAAGTCGTAGCGGTCTGTGACAATTCGGAAGCTTCCGCGCAAGTGGCGAAGGCATGGAATGTGCGCCGGTATCTGCATCTGGCGGACATGCTGGATGCGGAGGATGTGGACGTTGTAGACGTCTGCACTCCAACCTTTCTGCATCATGATATGGTGATGGAGAGCCTTTCCCACGGAAAAACAACGATCACCGAAAAGCCAATCGCGCTTTCGCTTCACGACGCCCGCGAGATGCTTGACGAAGCGGAAAAACAGGGCTGCCAGCTCTACGTCGCACAGGTGCTGCAGTTCACAAAAGAAGTGCAGGCACTTCGGGAGGCAGTGAAGAGCGGCGTTTACGGAAAACCGCTGGATGCTTATTTTGAGCGTCTTTCCGCCTGTCCCCGCTGGGCAGCGGACGGCTGGCTGTTTGATGTGAAGAAATCCGGCCTGCTGCCGTACGACCTGCATATCCATGACCTGGATGTGATCGTTTCCCTTTTCGGCAAGCCGGAAAGTTTTTCCTTCACATCCTGTCAGGGCGTGGGTAAGAACTATCCGGAGCAGTTCCGCGTGAATTATAACTATGGTGATCTGCATGTCGGCGGGGAAGCTGCCTGGTTCAATGCGGATATCCCCTGGACTGCCCGCTGGCGTGTGTATTTTGAAAACGGCATGATGATCAACGACGGTACGACGCTCAAGGCGTATCAGTTTGATCATGAACCGGTGGTCTTTGATACTACGGATGAAGTGATGGTTTCGACAGGGATCAATGTGCCTCCCTGCGGCTGGTATTACAACGAGCTGAAGCATTTTGCTGAATGTATCCGTGAGAACAAGCCAACGCCTTACGTCACCCGGGATCAGCTGCTGACCGTTATGGAGATTCTGGAGGAGATTTCGGAGCAATGGAGAAAGTAGAGGCTTATTTCCGTCGGATCGGACTGGAAATGCCTGCGAAAATCGTGCCGGATTCGGAACTTCTGCAAAAACTGCAGTTCGCTCATTGTACGACGGTTCCTTATGAGAATCTGGACATTATCCGCGGTATTCCCTTGTCTTTGGATCCGGATGATCTTTATGAAAAGATCGTCGTGCGCCGCAGAGGCGGGTTCTGCTTTGAATTGAACGGTTTGTTCGGCTGGCTGCTGCGGCAGCTGGGGTATGAGGTGACGGATGTGGCTGCGCGGTACCTGCGAGGGGAGTCAGCGATTCCCATGCGGCGTCATCGTGTGCTGATCGTTCGCGCTGTTGATGGGTTATGGTGCTGTGATGTCGGTATCGGTGAAGTCTGTCCGCGGTATCCGCTGTGGCTGGAAGCGGGAGTCGGTCAGCCTCAGTTTGATGAGTGCTACCGTTTTGATAAGGATCCATTCCTTGGCTGGCTGTTGATGGACAAGCGTCATGGGGAATGGCGGCGGTTTTATTCCTTTACCGAAGAGCCGCAGCTGGACGTGGATTTTGTCGCCCCGACGTTTTACTGTGAAAAACACCCGGATTCGCCCTTTTTCCCGGACGAGATGTTTTCGCTCAAGACGTCGGAAGGCCGCATTACATTGGACGGTCACGTGTTCAAGGAGTTCCGAAACGGGACTGTGACAGTTAGTGAACTCACAGACGAGGAACTTCCTGATGCTTACCGCAGGTTCGGGTTGGAATATTGACAGGAGTAATTTAATTGGTATAATAGAACAAAATAATGAACTGATGAACTCACGGAGGCTGATCGTATATGCATCCTGTACCTATTTATTACGAGAACAGTGAAACAGAAGCGAACTTTGACAATATAACACACAGCACACATATCAATCAAAATTCGTCCAGAGATGGCCGCTGGCATCCGGAACCGCGTGAGAACGTTCATTCGGTTACGGTTTCCCCGGAGCAATGGATCGAGTTGTTCCCTGAGGGTAATTACAGTGAATATGAATCCGATTTTCGGGAAGTAGAAAGGCGTTATAATGAAGACAGAACGGCCTTTTATGCAGCCGATATTCAGGATCCGGAGCTGATTCCCTGTGCGGAACAGCTTCAGGAAACATTGGCGGAGCTGATGACTGCGGCACGGCTGCTTTTCGATAAAATCGGGAATACGCCGGAACTGAAGGTTTGTGCACTTGCGATTATGAACCGCATCTCGAAGGATTGTTATTCACTGGAGGATGCCGTCAGTAAGCACGCGAAACTTATGGAAGAACGTTATCCGGATGATGAGATCCTTAAGGCGGATCTGACGGAAATTGACAGCTTGTTTCTGGATTTTTATCTGGATGTGTATAATACGATGGGTAGATATCGGAAGAAGAGGAATTAGAAATCCTATGGCAGGAATCCTGTTCAGTAAATTCCGGTTCCTGATTTCGGATCAAAACGAGGAGAATTTATGAATTACTTTGTGACCGGCGGAGCCGGATTTATCGGCAGCAACTTTATTTTTCATATGCTGCGGGAACATCCGGAGGATCGGATCGTCTGCCTGGATAAACTGACTTATGCAGGGAATCTTTCAACCCTTTCTCCGGTGATGAACGATCCGCATTTCCGCTTTTGTAAAGTAGATATCTGTGACCGCGAAGCTGTGAACCGTCTGTTTGATGAGGAACATCCGGACGCAGTTGTAAATTTCGCAGCGGAAAGTCATGTGGATCGTTCGATCGAAGATCCCGGAATTTTCCTTCAAACCAATATTATAGGTACTTCGGTGCTGATGGATGCCTGTCGTTCTCATGGCAATGTTCGTTATCATCAGGTCAGTACGGATGAGGTTTATGGAGATCTTCCATTGGATCGACCGGATCTGTTTTTCACAGAGACAACTCCTATTCATACATCCAGCCCCTATTCTTCATCGAAGGCATCGGCAGACCTGCTGGTTCTGGCTTATTACCGAACCTATGGATTACCGGTGACTATCAGCCGATGTTCCAACAATTACGGCCCTTATCACTTTCCAGAAAAGCTGATACCTTTGATGATCATCAACTGCCTGCACGATAAGCCTCTCCCGGTTTATGGAGAAGGTCTGAATGTCCGTGACTGGCTTTATGTGGAGGATCATTGCCGGGCCATTGATCTGATCCTGCAGAAAGGGCGGATCGGTGAGGTATATAATGTCGGCGGACATAACGAGATGCGAAATATTGATATTGTCAAGCTGATCATCCATGAACTGGGAAAGAGTGAAGACCTCATTACATATGTTGCAGACCGGAAGGGTCATGACCTGCGTTATGCCATCGATCCTGAGAAAATCCATGCGGAGCTTGGCTGGCTGCCGGAGACAAAATTTGCGGATGGGATCAAGAAGACGATCCGCTGGTATCTGGACAATGAAGACTGGTGGAAGCCGATCATTTCTGGTGAATATCAGCATTATTATGAGAAGATGTACGGGAATAGGGAATAGAGGATAGGTATTAGGTGTTTGGTGTTAACAATACCTCCTTGATCCTTGTTCCTTTATCCTTGCTCCTTGATCCTGATAAAACAGAGGAAACCATGATTGAAAAGAATGCGAAAATTTATGTTGCGGGACACAAAGGGATGGTCGGTTCCGCTATCGTAAGAGAACTGGAACGACAGGGCTATCATAACATCATCACACGAACGCATAAGGAACTGGATCTGCTGCGTCAGGATGCGGTGGAGGCCTTTTTTGCAGCAGAAAAGCCGGAAGTTGTTGTGCTTGCGGCAGCAAAAGTTGGTGGGATCGTCGCGAATGAATCCGCTCTTGCAGACTTCATGTATGACAACATGATGCTGGAGATGAACGTGATCCACAGTGCCTGGAAAAATGGCTGTAAAAAGCTGCTTTTTCTTGGCAGTTCCTGCATTTATCCGCGCATGGCACCTCAGCCGATGAAGGAATCCTGCTTGCTGACCGGTGAGTTGGAGAAGACGAATGAAGCCTATGCTCTGGCGAAGATCAGCGGCTTGAAATATTGCGAATTTCTCAACCGTCAGTACGGGACAGATTTTATCTCCGTAATGCCGACCAATCTCTACGGTCCGAATGATAATTATCATCCAACCCATTCCCATGTGCTGCCGGCTCTTATCCGCCGGTTCCATGAGGCTAAGGTCGAAGGAAAGGAATCCGTGACCTGCTGGGGGGATGGTTCTCCGCTGCGCGAGTTCCTCTATGTGGATGATCTGGCAAATCTGTGTGTCTTTCTGCTGAATAACTACAGCGGAAACGAGACGGTCAATGCGGGTACGGGTAAAGAACTGACGATCAAAGAACTGACTGAATTGGTCGCAAAGGTTGTGGGCTACAAAGGCCGCATCGAGTGGGACCCGTCCAAGCCGAACGGTACCCCACGCAAGCTGCTGGATGTTTCCAAGGCAGCAGCCTTGGGCTGGACCTACAAAACCGAACTGGAAGACGGGATCCGCCTGGCTTATGAGGATTTTCTCAACAATCCCATGCGCGCGGAACGCTGAGGAATAAATTGGAGTTATTTTAGACTATTATGGCAGCACCATTGCTTTCCCTGCTAATTCCTGTTTATAATACATCGAAAAGTCTTGTTGCCTGTTTAAACAGTATATTACAAAAGCCTTTCGATGACATGGAAATAATTTGCGTGGATGATGGCTCAACTGATAATTCACTTGAAATTCTCCGGAAATACGAGAAATGTGATAAAAGAATAAAGATAATTTCTCATCCTGAAAACAGCGGATTATTAAAAGCAAGACGAACGGGTGTTGAGCATGCATCAGGACGTTATATTATGTTTATTGACTCTGATGATACAATTGATCCGGGCCTTTGCCGGAAGGCTGTTGAATTGATTCAGCATCACAATACAGATATTGTTCAGTTTTCAGCCCGGGTCAGGTACCTAAAAAAGGGAAAAACTGATTTTATCGAGCCGCTTACAGAAAAATTTTCCGGCAAACAAGTTCTCGAAAATCATTTTGTCTTTATGAATATTTCCACATCGCTTGTAGTTAAGATTTACAATGCTGAAATTTGTAAACAAGCCTTTAAAGAAATTCCGGATATTAGATGTTACGTGGGAGAGGATGTTTTAACTTCTTTTTTTATCGCTTATTTTACGTCGTCTTATGTCGGTGTAAAAACAAAAGTAAAATATAACTATTATTTCGGGAAAGGCATTAGTGAAGAAGACGGAATCACGCTCGAAAAGTATAAGCTTTATTGTGAAATGAATCGATTTCCGGAAATTGTGAAGGCTTTTCTTGATAGGAAGTCTGCAGAAGAATCTGATTATAATGCCTTAGCATACATGACGAATCGTTTGGTAAACGACTGCTGTAATAATTTTGCTATGATGCAGGAAAATGAAAAAGATGAAGCGTGGGATTTGTTTTGGAAGAGTTGGTCAGAAAATCAATTCTTTTCAAAAGCAATGATGTTCACAATAAATACGATTCGAGAAATAAAAGATTCTGAATCATATAAAATTGGGAATGCGATTGTTAGCCCGTTACATAACATAAGAAATGCGTTGGGAATGAAGTTTTAGTGCAGTTATACCGCCCATCTGTGATAAAGTAAACAATGCTGATATTTTATCGGGAAAGCTAGCTTGATGATCCATATTTTCCAATACAGTTTTTGTATGCATATGATTTCGTTTATTATAATTTGCAGTTTTTATTTAGAGGTTTTCCTCTTTTATAAAAAAATCTTATGGGGAAGAACACATATGAAATCCGGTGTGTATATAATCCTGAATAAGATGTAAAACAATAATTTGTATCATCCGATTTTTATTGGAGCGATGGAAAAGAGATTTTGTAGTAGAATTAAAAGAATATGGATAGAAAAATTTCAATTGTGCTTCCGGTTTATAATGGATCTGAATACATTGCCGATTCTATTAATAGTATCTTGACTCAGACATATAAAAATTGGGAACTGATTATCGTCGATGATTGTTCCACGGACAAAACGCCGGAAATCATAAAACACTATAAGGAATCGGATCCCAGGATAACCATTTGCAGAAACGAAAAGAACCTTGGATTACCAAACACTTTAAATGTGGGTTTTTCTCTTGCTTCCGGTGATTATTATACATGGACCTCTGATGATAATCTATATTTACCCTATGCATTGGAAAAAATGATCGATGTTCTTGAAAAAGAACCTGAGGTTCTGATGGTGTACACGGATTTCTCAGTAATTGATTCGTCTGGAAAAGTATTCTATGTAAAAAAAACGTTTGAGCCGAAGTATATTGTTGCCCAAAATGTATGCGGAGCCTGCTTTTTATACCGTTCGGAAACTGCAAAACAAATAGGAACTTATGATCCGGAATCATTTTTGGCTGAAGATTATGACTACTGGATCAGAATTTACAGACAGGGTAATATTCGTCATCTCAGTGAAAACTTATATCTTTACCGTATGCATCCGAAATCTTTGACATCTACAAAACAGGAATTGGTCAAGGAGCAGACTTATAAAGTTATGGAAAGGCATTTTCTGTTTCTTTATGAAGCTGCACGAAAAAATAATATGATTTATAATTTTTTTGACGGGCTCATGGATGTTTCGACATCTAATTACAAAAATACATATAAAGCCCTTACATCTATGAATATCGGATATACATTTCATTGCAAAAAACGTCAGATAAAGAATAAATTATTGAGTATAAAGCACGACTGAAAAGGATCATCCGGCAATAATGGAACATTTTACGACACACATTTCAGCAAAAACAGGTTGGTTTGATATTGATATTCAGGAAATATTTAGATATAAAGACCTGATTTTTCTTTTCTTTAAGCGCAATTACACTACACGCTACAAGCAAACCATTTTAGGCCCGTTGTGGCTGATTTTGAATCCGCTGCTGACAGTAACTTTGTACGCGTTTGTTTTCGGAAATCTTGCAGGTCTTTCAGGAACGGATGTCCCGCAATTTGTTTTTTATTTATGCAGCAATTCGCTGTGGTCTTTTTTTTCGATAAGTCTTACCAATACATCCAATACGTTTACAGAAAATGCAGCGATTATGGGGAAGGTTTATTTTCCCAGGCTTGTTATGCCCATTTCATCCGTTTTAACCGGAATGCTGGATTTAGTCATACAGCTGGTCATGCTTGTTGTTGTTATGATCGGATATACGATCTCCGGAGTACATTTTCAAACCAGCGTAACGCTGCTGGCGGCGCCGCTGTTGATTCTGCAGACCGCTCTGCTGGCATTGGGCTGTGGTATTATCATTGCTGCGCTTACAACAAAATACAGAGATCTCGCTGTGCTTGTCGGGTTTGGGGTTCATCTTTGGATGTATGCCTCACCGGTAGTTTATACAAGTGCATTGGTCCCGCAAAAGCTTTTAAAACTCTACATGCTCAACCCGATGGCGCCCATTATGGAATGTTGGCGGAACGCTGTCCTTGGTGTGGGTGTGTTTTTGTGGAAATATTGGGCGGTGAGCTGGGTTGTTACGCTGGTAATTCTCTTCCTCGGTGTGATGCTTTTCAGCAGGATCGAAAAAACTTTTATGGATACGGTGTGATGAAATGGCTGATCTGGCAATAAAAATAGAAAATCTGAAAAAACAATATACCCTGGGTGCCATTGGCGGTCAAACACTGAACGCGGAGCTTCAATCCTGGTGGGCGCGTATGCACGGCAGGGAAGATCCCAATACGCTTATTGGGCAGGATACTTCAAATTACGGCAAAAAATTTTGGGCGTTGAAGGGCATTGATCTGGAAATCAGCAAAGGTGAGGCTGTTGGAATTATCGGTGCCAACGGAGCCGGAAAGTCCACGCTTCTGAAGATCCTTTCAAGAGTGACGGCACCGACATCCGGCGATATCTGGATCGATGGCAGAATTGCTTCCATGCTTGAAGTGGGCACCGGTTTTCATGGAGAACTGACGGGGCGGGAAAATATTTATATGAACGGTGCGATCCTTGGCATGAGCCGGAAAGAGGTCGATGCTAAAATCGAATCAATTATTGATTTTTCCGAATGCCGGGATTTTATCGACACTCCCGTGAAGCGTTATTCCTCAGGGATGTACGTAAAACTTGCCTTTGCAGTGTCCTCTCATCTTGACGCCGAGATCATGTTGATGGATGAAGTCTTGGCTGTTGGGGATATTAAATTCCAAAAAAAATGCCTCGGTCGTATGGGAGATGAGGCACAACGGGGAAGAACAGTCCTTTATGTGAGTCATAATATGTCTACTATCCGCAATCTTTGTACCCGCTGTATTGTTCTGCAAAAAGGCAGCATGATCTATAATGGCGATGTGGAAGAAGCTATCAAGGTGTATACCGAATCCAATATTCAGGATATGAAAACATATTATGATTTCCGGAATGTAAAGAGAGTGAATGATCGCATCGGGGTGAGATGTTTTATTGAAGATGTGACATTTTTAAATAAAAACAGCGCCATTTATGCAAACACTGAACCTATTGATATGTTGATTCATTGGAGAACATCTGAAAAAATGAATCTACGTTTTGGTGTATCTGTGAAATATGCCGATGGAACCGCTGCTGGACTTGCGGAATCTACAGATGTTTTGTTGACCGATATCAATAAAACTTACGAAACAAAAATTCGCTTTGATCCCGGAAATCTTGTTCCTGGGTTTTATACAATATCTGTTCAGCCTTATTATCTGACAGAAACCCGAAACAGTTATACTGTGGACGAAACATCATCTATGATGATTGAGATAATTGACGGCAAAGGACCGGAATATCGTATTTGGGCAAGACAGTATTGGGGCAGCATCCGGTTGAATGATGTTCATATTTTGGAATAGGGATTGATGATGATACAATTACTCAAAAGAGCATATCTTTTAGCAAAAAAAATGTCTGTAAAGGCATATCATTTTTCGCAGCGCATCAGTGAAAGAATAAGATATATCATCAACTATCGAACCGAAACAAAACAGCGAATTACTGATTTGGAAGAACAAGTACAATGGTTCAAGGATCATGCGGATATTATGGCGCTGAAACCTGCAACCGGTTACCTTCGTGACAAACAATTGAGGACTGAACAATTTGCCAATGATTTTTTTGAGGAAATCAAGGAACTGGGTATTAAGCCATTTCTTATCTGTGGAAATCTGATCGGTGCTTATCGTCATAAAGGATTTGTTCCATGGGATGATGATTTGGATTTTGGTTTAATGCGTGATGATTATGAGAAGTTGATTGACTTCTGCAAAAAGAATTATTCGGTGGAAATTTATAACGGAAAATGGAGCGAATATTCCACTGATAAACATGTTAGCCGTATGGATCACGCAATTCGGGAACATCCCGATGAGTATATATTGGATATATGGGTAGATCAAATTCAAATTACAAGAGGAACTTCCTGTATTGATCGGTTGGCACTCGATTTTTGGTCTTTTGATTATTATGCAGATGATTATTCTATCGAAGATCATATGCAATATCTCCGTGAACTTTCTGAAAAGAAAAAGAAAATTGATTATGTGGATAAAATCGTTGAATTTTTAAAAAATGAGAGAATTAATAATCCGGTAATATCAAAAGAAAGAACACAAATTATTTTTCCGGGAATTGATAATGTGGAAGGTTTTTTGCGCATTGATCAAACCAAAGATTGGTTATATACAAAAGATACACTCCCTTTAAAAAAGATATCATATGAATCCTCTGAATATTGGGTTCCGAATAATATGGAAAAATGGTTGGAGTATGAATATCCGGATTATATGGATTTTCCGAAAGATGTGGGAAAGCCAAAACATGAAGACTATACTGAAAAATATATAATATCACATCTTCCTTATGTTGAGTTTTATCTGATTGATGCATTTGAGATTTATCATTTCTTACCGCTATATCATTTTTTTGAGCGGAATGGAATTTTTTCGTATTTTGTTGCTGAAAAACCAAAAAAGACAGAGCACTGGCTGGATTATGATACCGCAATTAAAATTTTGGAACTCAATGGAGTTAGATATAAAAATAATCCCGATTATAATGCGGATTATGTTTTCACAACGCAAGATGAACTCAACATTAGAAATTACAAAAACAAAAAAATAAATTTGTGTTATGGTTTTGGTTTTTTATTGAATGATTATTGTGAGTCTGAAAGAAGCACAAAAAATTTTAACCTGAAACTGGTTCATGGCGATTATTCGTATAATCTAATAAAGGCAAAGTGCCCGGTAATTAATTTGATAAAGGTGGGATATCCAAAATATACATATTGGAATGATGCAAAATATGTTTATGATACGAACAAAAAAAGAAAACAACTGCTTGAGAAAAATATAGACAACAAACCGGTTTTACTATACTTCCCAACCTGGGGACAAGATTCTTCAATTAGTGTTTATGCATCTGGATTTAAAAAGCTCCGTAAAAAATTTTTCATTATCACCAAGGCTCATCATTGTACATATCGCCTTGATTCGGAGAAAGAACATAGAAATATTTTGAATGATATTTCTGATATCGTTTTGGAGGGAAATTATTCTTTTCCCGATGCAGTTGCTCTTGGAAATATTGCTGTTTGTGATGCTATTTCCGGATCTGCAACGGAAGTTCCATTTCTAAATTCTGATACAAAACTGGTGCTTTTATATTCTCCGATAAAAGAAAAAAATAAATATAAAGATATAATAATCGATTATGCTGTTCATGCTGAAAATTCAAATCAATTAATTGATCTTGTCAATCAATTGGAAACAGGTGATCCGTTTATTACAAAAAGAAAATTATTAATGGATAAAATTTTTAGTAATGATACTGAACAAGGTCTGAATAAATTAAAAGAATACATTATGTCAAATTATAGAAAAGGGTTTGTTCAATGAGAATAAAAAACAGGAAGGAAAATATTTCCTATGATAATACACAATTATTTTTTGAAAACAGAGCTGAAAAATATAATCAGAAAAATCCATATACTGTAACTATGTATCAGGATAACAATCCTGAGCTTGTAAAAATGAGAAATGATTATGAAATATCAAAACTGCTTCCAAAATTGGAACTTGACGAAAATTCTAAAGTGTTGGATCTAGCTTGTGGTATAGGTAGATGGTCAGATGCAATAACAACTCCAATTAATGAATATTGTGGAATTGATTTCTGTGAAGGATTACTAAAAATAGCTAAAGAAAGGGCTGTTACTCTGTCAAATAGACATTTTTATATCTCACGATTAGAGAATGCAGTGGAGATATTAAAATTGCATTCAGAAGGGTGTTTTAATCGTATATTATTCGTAGGGGCATTAATGTATCTAAACGATGAAGATGTTGAGAAAACATTAAAATCGATTGAAATAATATGTCAACCCAATTCTATTATATGTATACGTGAGCCAATTGGGGTAAATGAACGCCTTACTCTAAAAGAGAATTATTCAAATGAATTAGAAGATAACTATAATGCTATTTATCGTACAAGAAGTGAATTATATGAGATCATTAATCATTCATTAAGTGATACTTGTTTTTGTTTAACAGAGGAAGATTTCTTATTTGATGAATCATTCCTAAACAACCGTAAAGAAACATCCCAATATTATTTTATATATAAAAGGATAAGCAGGTAATGTATAAAGAGTCTATAGGTATAATAGGTGGTTTTGGTGCTTATGCTACATTAGGATTTTATCACAAAATTTTAAAAGGCTTTGCTACTGAAAATGAAAGAAACTATCCTCATATTTATCTGGACAATAATTTTACAATGCCAAGCAGAACAAGAGCATTATTGTATGGAGAAAATTATTATGATGTCGTAAAACTAATCGCAGAAAGCATAAACAAAATGTGTATTTTGAATGTTGATTATATTATTTTAGCGTGTGGAACTGCGCATGCCTTTTTGCCTGATGTATACAAATTAGTTCCTGAGGCTGAAGGAAGAGTACTTAATCTGTTGAAACTGCTTGGTGAAGAGTTATTGAATGTAAAATGTAAGCAATCTCTCCTGCTTGCCGCTGAAGGAACATTAAAAAATAAAGTATATGAGTCATATATTGATAAAAGTATAAAAATTTTAAATCCGGGAGAAAGTTGTTATCAAGATATTCGTTTTTTCATTGAGGCCGTAAAGACTCAAAACATCAGTTTTGATACATATACTAAATGGATAGATTTCGTCAACAAATTTCAATGTGAAAATATAATTTTAGGATGTACAGAATTACCTTTCTTAATAGAAAAATTAGATGTTTTCGATAATGAAGGTTATCTGAAAAATTACATCTACTATGATCCACTAGATTTAGCAGTTAATTATTTAAAGAATACTCTAAGCTGAATTCAAAAATCCCATGGGTAATCAATTTTTTTGATGCAACGATTATGAAAATGAAAATTATACAGGTAATTTTGAAAAAAATGCAATGAAAATATTGTACGCTATTTTCATAAATTTGATAACAATGGAGATATTAAATATATAAATAACCTTTTTCGAAGAATTCATATTATATTGTTTATCAAGAAGAAAGATTTGCAGATTTTCTATGTAGATTGGTCAAAAGAAATTATGACATTTTCACGTACAGTAATTATCAGTTGTGCCGGAATGGGCAATAGATTGGGCTTAGGAACAACAAAGGCATTGATAGACATAAAAGGAGAACCTCTAATCATCCATCAATTAAAAAGTCTTGACAATGAAAATGATGTTCGTGTTGTTGTCGGTTATCAAGCAGAAAAGGTAATAGATACAGTAAACAGATACAGAAAAGATGTATTATTTGTATTCAATTACGATTACAAAACAACCGGTACCGGTGCCAGCGTTGTGTTAGCTTCAAAATTTGCTAATGAGTATATTCTTGCATTAGATGGAGATTTGTTAATTCATCCTGATGATATGAAAAAGATTTTATCCTTTGAAAGCGAATTTGTTGGAGGAAACCCGATCGAGTCTGATGATCCATGGATGGTTCAAACATTCGAAAAAGATGGGAAAGAATATGTAAAGGCATTTTCTAAAAATGAAGGGAAATATGAGTGGAATGGAATTACGCAGATTCTTTCGAAAAAGATTTGTAGTGGTACGGGACATGTCTTTCAATTAGTTGAACCTTTTTTACCAATAGAATTTATGAATATTCGTACTCGTGAAATAGATACTATAAATGATTATAACCGGGCTTTAGAATGGATTGAAAGAGGATATAATTAAAAAAAAGAGACATGATGAATAACAAAGTGCATTTTTTTAAAAATTCAATTTCATGGATAAAAAAGAATACCATTGATGGAAATGGCATAACTGTCACTTCTGTTGAGAAGAGAATTTATCCGGAGGTGACCGGTTATTATATACCGACGCTTCTTTGTTGGGGAGAAAGAGAGCTTGCCGCTGCTTATGCTAAATATCTTTGTTCTATCCAAAAGCCTGATGGTTCCTGGTATGATAGCAATGATAAAGCTCCTTATGTTTTTGATTCAGCTCAAATTCTGAAAGGGCTGCTTGCCATAAGAAAATTACTGCCGGAGGTGGATCAGCATATCATCCGGGGTGTTGAGTGGATCCTGTCAAACATGCAGCCGGACGGCCGCCTGACTACACCCACTCAGGGAGCCTGGGGTGATGATGATACGTTTTGTTCAGAATTGATCCATCTTTATTGCCTTTCGCCTATACGAGAAGCCGGTAAGATATACAATAGACCGGAATTTTGTGAGGCAGCGAATAAAATCCTGCGTTATTACAAAACGAAATACATTGAGAAAATAAAAAACTTCAGCCTTCTTTCTCATTTTTATGCTTATGTCATGGAAGGCCTTTATGACCTTGGGAAAAAGGATCTGTGTTATGAAGCCATGATGAACCTGGAAAAATATCGGAATAAAAAAGGCGGTATTCCCGGTCTCAATGATGTCCCATGGGTTTGCTCGACAGGATTGTTTCAGCTTGCCCTGGTGTGGTATAAACTCGGTGATTTGGAACGCGGCAATTCTTTATTTTATTATGCACTCGAACTGCAAAATCAATCTGGTGGTTGGTATGGCAGTTATCCGGCTCCTTCCATTTTTGCTTTTCTCTACAGAGGCCGTAACAAGCCATTCTATTTCCCTGATGCGGAAATCAGCTGGGCTGTTAAATATTTTCTGGACGCGCTCGCAATGAAAGAAAAGCTGGAATTTGAAAAACAGGCGCCCACATTTCTCGATAATATCGACAAGAATGACGGCAGATATATTTTGATTCGTGACTTATTAGGAAAAGAAAATGCCAGACAATCAAAGCTCAAGGTCTGTGACGTTGGCTGCGGTAAGGGACGATATCTGAAAAATCTTGTTCAGGACCTGCCGGATAACGAATATTATGCCGTTGATATATCAGAGACTGTAATGCGGCAAATCAATTATGCCGCGGAAAAGAAAATCGGCAGTCTGACGAATATTCCATATGAAAATGATTCTTTCGATTTCGTATACGCCTGTGAAAGCTATGAACACGCAATAAATAATGAAGCAGCGTTCCGGGAATTATATCGGGTGACAAATCATGGTGGAAAATTCGTCATCATAGATAAACCGATAGAAAAGCTTGGATCGATGGAAATTTATGAATGGGAACAGTGGATTTCCGATCAAGACATTCGTAAGTTCACCGAATCCTGCGGCGGAGAGTTGGAAATCATCCCGTCCGTCTCATACGAAGACAAGAATGATGGCTTGTTCCGGGCATGGATCATCAGAAAACCATGATTTTTTTGAAACTTTTCAGGATAAATCACGCGTGAGCAGCTTTCTTGTTGTTGCGAAACCAACACAAGAAAACTGGTTATTGTGATGCATCGCCTATTTACTATTCTGAGTTTTCCATAAGTTGTAATTTAATGGTTTAATTGTCATTATTGTTAATAAAAACCAATGCTTTTCTATAGAACTTCAACTAAAATATATATAATATGATTATTAGGGAATGAATCCCAAATATAGCTGTTTTTTTATTGACATAAGAGCCTGCGAGCAGGAGTTCGTCAAATTGTATGGAGGTTTATGGCTCGACCGGTAAAGGTAAGAAGAATAAATGCGCTTCCCGAAGCGTACAGGGAAGAAGGCCCGGCAATTCAATTAGGATTAGATGAATTTGAATGTATTCGTCTGATTGATCATTGCGGTCTTTCGCAGGCAGAATGCGGTGAGCAGATGCAGGTTGCACGAACTACAGTTGCGCTGATCTATGAACATGCACGAAAAAAGATTGCCGAATCAATTGTATATGGCCGGGAGTTGGTCATTTCCGGAGGAAATTATCGTATTGATGATCAAAACGATGCTTCAAAATAATTTTTGTCCGAAAATGAAGTAAAATAATAAATCTCCGACTGAAATGCCGGAGATTTGTTTTGTTGAGCATTAATACCAAATCAGATGTAAAAAGGGAGAAATAATGTTTGTTGATATCCTCAAATTGATTTTGCCGATCATTGCCATGCTGTTGGTTGGTATGGCGGCACGAAAATGGAATTGGATCAGCGTGGAGGGTGCACAAGGGTTCCGCAGTATTGTCGGCAAGGTGATGCTTCCCGCTGTACTTTTGGATGCTTTCATATTTGCCGATTATTCGACCGATATTCTGATCATCGGCGGTATGGTTCTGGTTTGGATGCTGCTGGCATTGGGAATTGGCTACCTGGTGCGGCGCTTTATGAAAACGCATGGAACCTTTCTGCCTTTTTTGGTCACAGCGGATGAAGTCGGTATGCTGGGATATTCATTGATAGGGCTGCTGTTTGGTTCAATGGGTGTCGCCTCGATGGCTATGTGTGATCTTGGACATACATTCTTCGTTTTTGCAATAGCAGTGCCGCTCCTCCAGGCTGTCTCAGGACGAAAAACAAGTGTGAAGAGCATTTTGATCAGTATTTTGCAGTCTTTTCCTTTTGATGCAATGATCATCGGCATTATTCTTGGACTTTTTGGGACCGGACGTGCAATTGAGGCGAATCCGGCTGTCAGCTCAATCTATCATGCAGTAATCGATATGATATCAGGTCCGACGACAGCACTGATTCTCATTTCTTTGGGCTATGAATTAGCCTTCCGTAAAGAGGTAATGAAACCAGTCATTCAAGCCTATCTGATCCGATTGATCATCATGGCAGGCGTGGGAGCTCTATGCTCATTTTTGATTTTCCGGTTTGTGCCTTATTCCAAAACATTGATGACAGCTTTGCTTCTTTTGGTTACGTTACCGCCGTCATTCAGCATCGCGATCTTCGGTGACCTGGGAGACGAATCCGAATTTGTCTCTACTACAATGTCATTTGGAACACTTGTCAGCCTTGTCCTTTATATTGGCGTATCCATTTTCGCGCTGAGGTAAATCAGCGTATAATACGGGACATTGTCAGCTGTTTATGCGGCTGACGATTGTCCCGCAATCATTCCCGTTGCAATCGCCCAGGTGAGATTATACCCTCCACATGGGCCGAGAACGTCTAAAACCTCCCCCGCAAAATATAGACCTTTTTGTTTTCGGGACTGCATTGTATGCAGATCTACTTCCGAGAGTGGAATACCGCCCGCAGCTGCCTGTGCAAAATTGAATCCCCTATTCCCTTCTATTGGCATCAGTCCGTTTTCCAATCGCTTGAGATGGACCCGGAAGGTTCGGGAATCGATCCTCCGGCAGCTTGTTTCCCAATCCAGTTTCCAGATTTTGAAGAAATACTCGACCAGCTTTCCGGGCAAAACGGACAGATAAACGCTGCGGTAGGGGTAATCCCGATTAATGTGCTGATAGAAAAAGCCATCAAGCTCCCGTTTGAGATCACCGGGTACAAAATTCAGGCGCAGCATGTAATCTTTCGCCTCTTTATCGCTGATAAGATGGCTCACATTCATGATCCCGGGACCGTTCAACCCGTAATCATTGAAGATGACATTGCCGAAACAGCTTCCCAGTTCGTTTTTCCCTTGCAGGACAGTAACTTCCGCGTCAACTCTGACGCCCTGCAGTGCTTTGAAGATATCCCCTTTCGCGCTGATGGGTGCCAGGGCCGGGATGAAAGGCAGATCCCTGTGTCCGAATTGGAAGAGCTCACTGAGAATACTGGTATTAGCACCAAGTTGGGGAAAGGCTCGGCTGCCGCTGGTAAGGATCAGCCGGTCGAAAGGTTTTGTACTCCCTGCGCCTTCTACTGTCAGAACGAATTTCACACCACTCATCGTGATCTTTGTCACCTTTGCACCACTGCGTACTTCAACACCGGCGTATTGCAGCGCGTCAGTCAGGATCTGAACCACGTTTGCTGCTGAGTATGACTGTGGATAAACCCAGCCATCTTCTGTCTGAACCGTGGGAATGCCAAGCTCATTCAGTTTATTCCGAATCGCTGCTGGCCCGAATTGACTGAAAACCGGGCTCAGGTCTTCCGGTTTGACAGAATAATAGCTTTCCGGACCTGCGTTCATATTCGTGATATTGCAGCGTCCGTTGCCGGTAGCAAACAATTTCCGGCCGATTTTCTGGTTTCCGTCAAAAATGACGACCGTATTTTCCGGATTTTGTTCTTTGATCATCAGGGCAGAAAAAATTCCTGCCGGTCCAGCTCCAATAATTCCAAAATTCATACTTGCTTAATCCATAGGTTTTGGTGTAAAATTACTATTGTCAGTTACATACTTCTTAATTGACTTGAATTCTTATGACATGTCATAACTGTTCAATAGTTACTTTGTCTATGACAAATAACGTCCCCTTTGTAAAGGAGTGATAGCCAATGTCCAAAATGCGTATTGTTTTAGTAGATGACCACGAAGTCGTTCGGCTTGGTCTGAAAGTTTTGTTGGAGCAGAGCGATCATTTCGAAGTCGTTGGTGAGGCCAACAATGCCAAGGAGGCCGTCGAGATCGCCGGGAAATTCCGCCCGGATATCGTATTGATGGACATCCGCCTCCCCGGCGCTTCCGGTATCGAAGCCTGCGAAGAGATTACTCAATTATATCCTGAAGTCCGGGTGGTTATGCTCACTTCCTATGCAGAAGATGAGATGCTCTTTTCGGCCATTCGTGCCGGTGCTTCCGGATATCTGCTCAAACAGATCAATAGTGATGATCTGATTCGCTCGCTGGAATCTGTCCGCCGCGGCGATGCTCTGCTGGACCCGCTGGTTACGCAGCGCGTCTTCCAGGAAGTCCGCCGCGCAGTCAAGGAAGAAGAAGCCTCTGCCTTTGCGATCCTCAGCCAGCAGGAAAAGCACGTTCTTATACTCGTTTCAGAAGGAAAAACCAACCGTGAGATTGCCAAGTCCCTTTTCCTTGGGGAAGGTACTGTCCGAAACTATGTTTCCAGTATCTTATCAAAACTTGGAGCCTCCAACCGTGCGGAAGCAGCTGCTTACGCGGTGGAGCATAATCTCAAGGAGTATCTTTGACTTGCATGACATCAGATAATATTCAATTGTAATTTTCAGGCTGTCAGCACTCGGATTTTAGAAAAATAATAGAAATTCCTTATTTTCGTATTCCGCGTGTTGGCAGCTTTTTATATTTTCATCAAAAATGTCAGATCATTCACATTTGTCCCACTGGGATCTGTGCGGATCAGATTCCCAAGTTTTTGGAAAAAATGATATGAATCATTATTCCGCAGATATTCATCCGGGTCTAATCCAAGGTCAAGTGCCTCACGAAATGTTTCAGATGTGACAATGGCTCCGGCGGCATCTGTTGGACCATCTTCTCCATCGGTAGCCAACGTAAAGAGAACGCAGTCAGGCCATTTTGCCATTTCCTTTACAGAAGCCAGAGCAAGCTCGAGATTTCTGCCTCCCAGCCCATTCCCGCTGATATTCACTGTCGTCTCTCCCCCGAATATCAGCAGACCGAACTCGGTAAGCTCTGAGAAAAATGACGGCAGGATCGTACCGATAACCTTCGCCTCACCTGTCAGCTCGGTATTCAGTACCTGCGCATCAAACCCGAGTTCTTCCCCCTTATCTGCGGCAGCGATTGCGGCAAGACGGTTATCCGCGAGGAGGAAGGCGTCCGCAATATCGGGTTGAATTGGTTCATCCGCTTTGAGCGTTTCTGACAGCTCACCGGCACATCCACGCTCCAAAATATCCCGGATACATTTTGGAAACGACGCGTGGTCTGAATAGCGGTCCAATATTTCCAGTGCATCCTGATAGGTGGATGGATCCGGGACCGTCGGACCGGATGCGATGACGTCCGGAGGGCTTCCGACAACATCAGAAAGAATCAGTGTGATTTGATCCGCAGGGTTCGCACATTTAGCGAGACCGCCGCCTTTTACGCGATCCAGGTGTTTGCGCAGCGTGTTAAATTCCTGAATATCAGCCCCGCAGCCAAGAACTTCGGAACAAAAATCCTGATAGGTTCGGAGATCAAGCCCCTCGACCGGTTTAGACATTAATGCCGATCCACCACCGGAAATGAGGAATATTACCAAATCATTTTCTCCGGCTTTTTCGAGAAGTGTAAGGATTGCATCAGCACCGGCGATGCTGTCTTCATCCGGAACAGGGTGTCCGCCTTTCATGACGCGGTATCGTTTCCCCAGTGTATGTTCCTCCGGAATATGCTTGGTAAGGATGATCCCTTCCGTTACGTAAGAATGAATGATATCATCAAGGGCGGCAGCCATGCCAACGGCTGCTTTCCCGACAGAAACGATATAAATATGCCTGTATCTGCCCAAATCATAAGACTCACCGTTGATCGTGAGCTTTTTTCCTTTTCTGCTGACGGCTGCCGGAATAAAATGTACCGGCAAGACAGATTCAATGGCTGTTTTACTCAATATTTTAACGATTTCAGTAATATTCTCCTCGATCATTACTGAACAGATCCGTTATAGTACTCTTTGTAGGAAAGAACGTCCATTGTCAGCGTGTTCTGGCCCTGCGGTGCGGTGAAGAAACCGCTGAATCCTTCTTTATAGGTTTCATCCTGAACTGACAACAGACTTTCTCCGTTTAAAACGAGTGTCAGGTTATTTCCCCGGACAAGAGCTGTCATAACATTAACATCTCCGGAACTGTTTTTGAATACACCCCGTGCATCTGCGGTATTGATTACAGTTGAATCCCGCAGAATACTGACAGTTCCTTCACAGGAAAGACTGAAATAGTAGCCGTGTCCGCTGTTATAATCCGGTGAGCGCATCAGGATCCCGGTACGGTCGCCGCGTGCACAGGTAATGATTGAAAAACTCATCTCAGCAGCTCCATCATTGACTGAAGGCGGGCGCAGGCGCCAACTGATCCAGCCATTATTTTTTTTCGGTTCCAGTGACAGACGGTTGTTCAGTGCTATGATGCGGATATTAGGATCATCATTAAGTCCAGCGCTTAGACCGAAGCCGGAAGAGCCTCTCTCAAAGGTATCTTCTGATTTCGGGTCTCCAAAAAGTTGGCTCGGGTCTGTTATGCCCTGTATATCCAACGGAACAACATGCTCTGCTGTGGCGGTAGCTTCCGGAACAGCATTATAAGAGGTGCCTAAGTCAGTATGGCTTTCGTTTGACGTATCCAGTGTCGAAAAATTGATTTCACTGGTCTCTTCCATTGTGACTGTTGGCGTGGTTTCTGTGCTTAAGAAACTAAAATCCTTTGGTGAAATAAGATGTCCAACGGCAAAAACTGTTGTCAGGATCATTAGAAACAATACTTTCATAAAACCTCTCTTTTATTATAAACCGTAACCTTCAGAAGATTTGACAGCAGGAGTCGGGTTGAAATAACCGTAAACAGCTGATGAAATCTGTGAAAACAGCGAATTCCCTTCATCAAATATCAGATTCTCAGGATGCCAGGTGAAGATACTGAGTATATAATCTCCGCCCGGTGAATAAACAGTGCCAATGTTGCCCATGGTGTGCAGCAGGCCGTCATTCTCTTCGATCCAACCGTGTTTATGAGCGACAGGAACGCTGTCCGGAACACCGGCGCTGATCAGATAGGGAAGCAGATTATCCTTCAGCAGGCCAATCATTTCCTTACATTCATCAGACGTGATCTGTCCCGGAAAAGTTTCCGTGAGCAGACCACTACCGTCTTCCGAGCAATGGTAAAGCGCGTCCATTAATACGCCCATATCTTTGGCTGTAGTTTGATTATAAACGTCCGGATTCAGATTTACATCTGTCCGGGAGTTTGCCTCTGTTTTGACCAGGTCAAGCAAAGGCGCACCAAGATAGAAATATCCGGCTAAAAACGAATTGGTGAGTCCCAGCTTTTCCAGATCCTCTGTCACGGCAAAAGGAGCCAGCGGTCCGCCGATAATGTTTTCCATCATCCAGTCGGTCTGATCATTTTTAGATTCTGTGATCATCAGCCGCATCGTTTTCATGGTGAAGGAAGACGGCTCCTCATCCATGCGGACGTAAGAGGAGACCATGATCGGCAGCTTCATTGTGCTGGCAGCGGTGAAAGCGATTTCAGGCACCAGGTCTGTCTGATTTCGGCGGGCGAGGTCAAAGCTTTGACCGCTTGCCGGGTCGCTGAGATAGATTTCGGTGATCTGGTTCCTGTCCTGCCAGGTATCCACGACAGAGCGCAGCAGGACCTCAAGGTTCAGAATGTTTGCCGGAGGCTGCGGCAGATCAGCTACGACCAGCTTTGCTGTCCTGTCACTGTCGGAAAGTCTGGCTTGTTCGATCAGCGGCAGGGAGGCTTCAATATCCAGTGCCCGTCCTGCATGTCCGGCGCGGAACCCGTTCCCTTCCGGCTGTACAGACATTGGAAAAATGTCATACCGCGGGACGATCTCTTCTGACAGAAAATTCCGGACGGAATCCGGCATTTCCATGAAGGTCAGTTCCATGCGGATCGGTTCCTGCGAAAATTTCCCCATCAAAAAATTGAGAAAACTGTTTGCCTCGTATGTCCGGTCAATGTTGGAAAGCAGTTCGGCTTTCAATTTTTCATAATCTATGGTGTCCGGCATCTCCAGCATGATAGAACTACCGAGGTAATCTAAAACCACTGGCAGCCCGTAAACAGAGCGGACTCGTTCAATCGCTTCATCAGGAGTCAGACCGGTGATCGGAATATCGCCAATCATGGAACCGTCAGGAATGACGCGATCGATCGCTTTATAATGCTGCCAGGAAAGGAACGTCAAAACGCCTGCAAAAAACAGCAGGCCGAGAGAGATGAAAAGAAGTCCGAGACTTGGTTTTGATTCTTCCACGCGATTTCCTCTCAATGCAGAAATATCAGTCCGTAGACGGCACCGATTACGGTAAGAAGTATAGGATCTATTTTAAACCGAAATTCCAATAACAGGGCTCCTGAGAATAAAATCAGCAATTCTATTGTATCACGATTGAAAACCAGACGGTGAATTTCGTAGATAGATTCAGTCCCGAAAAAAACACTAAGCATCATCGTGATGGAGGTATAGATCAGCAATCCTCCGCAGGCCGGTTTGATCCCTCGAAACAGTCCGCGGACAAAAGGGCTTTCAGAGAATTTTTTCATGAAAATGACTGCCAGAATGCTGACCATAACCGTCGGTAAGATCAATCCGAGCGTTGCGGTGACAGATCCGACTGCTCCGCCTTTGAGAAAACCGATATAGGTCGCGGAATTCAGCGCGATAGCACCGGGACAGATCAGGTCAAGGGCAGTCATGTCGGCAAATTCGTTGACCGTAAGCCCGACCTGTTTGATCCCCTCGTCCAGGATCATTGACATCATACCGTATCCCCCGCCAAAGCAGGTGAATCCGATCTTCAGGAACATCAGAAAAAGGCGCAGCGGTATGCTCATTCTTCCACCTGTTTCGTGGGCTGTTTCTGGGAATGATCGGCAGGGGAGGTAAGGACACTGATAATCCCAATCGTTCCGCAGATAACGATCGTCCAGAACGCGCTGAAATTGAAAAAGAGGGGAGCTGCAGCAGCAATAACGACAAGAACCACGGTGAGTAGGTCGTGGCGGACAGTGGAAAGCAGGCGGATCCCATTTCCGAAGATGAGCACAATGGAGATCACCCGTATTCCGCGGATCATTCCCTGAATATAAGGATTGTCCACGAGCGTCTGGAACAGCATGGCAATACCCAGCATACAGACGAAGGGCGGCGTAATGACGCCCATCAGTGCCATAAACGCGCCGAAAGGACCGGCGATGCGGTTGCCGAGCAGGATCGAGTTATGGATGGAAATGACGCCGGGAAGACTCTGCCCCAGCACCGGGTAGGTCCAGAATTCCTCATGACTCAGCCATTTTTTCTTCTCCACAATGCCGCGCTCGATGGATGGAATGGCTGCCATCCCGCTGGTGAAGGCAAACATCATGGACTTAAAGAAGAGCCGGAAGAGATAAAATCCTTTCCGCGTTGTGCTTTCCATATATCTCTTATTTCTCCGCGGTGATCAGAAGGGCTTCTTTTCCTTCGATCATGAAGGTTTGGTTTTTGAAATTCTGAAAACCGCAGCGTTTCAGCTGTTTGGTGCACTCGCCGGCAAATCCATCCGCTGTGAAATCCACAGCGGCGATCTTCCCTCCTTTGAGAATCAGTCTGCGAAGCCGCATGATCTCGTCTACCAGGTGCGGAAGGTCGTGGAAGCCGAAAAGCGTATAAACAAGATGAAAACGGCCGAAATAGCAGTCTTCTCCCAGTTCGCTGTCCGGAATGATTTGGACCTTATTATCTTCCGAAAATTGGCTGAACCTTTCGGTCAAAGCCGGGTCTTTATCCGTGAGCGCGAGGTAATCGCATTGCGGGATGACCGCGCCAGCAACCGAACACCCGCAGCTCCCGAATTCCAAAACCTTTTTCCCGAACTCCGGCACGATCTCATTCCCAATCATCATACCCAGCTCATCAAGAGACGAACCGGAAATCATTAACTTTTCCATAAAATCCCACCTCCAAATTTTCATCACCAACTATTTGTGGGCTGCGTGCCGCACATGGGGACAGGCACGCTCGTGCGGGCTGCGCCGCACATGGTGACAGGCACGTTCGTGCGGGCTGCGTGCCGCACATGGGGACAGGCACGCTCGTGCGGGCTGCGCCGCACATGGGGACAGGCACGCTCGTGCGGGCTGCGCCGCACATGGGGACAGGCACGCTTGTGCGGGCTGCGCCGCACAAGATGCCAGTCCCCATGTGCTCCGGTCTGAATAGATAACTTCTACTTACTACTTACTACTTCCTGATTTCCCCTCCGCCTTTGCCGTAAAGCGGGCATTATTGATAATGAACCGTTCATGAATCCCCTCCCCGATGGTTTCAACCTCATCATGCAGGAGAACATGGAAGCGGATCATCCGTCCTTCCACGGCAATGATCTCGCAATCACAGCGGTACTTCATTCCGACCGGAGTAGGAGCGAGATGTCGGATATTCACCAGTGTTCCGACCGTGCCCATCCCCTCATCCAGGAGAGGATCGACAAGGTTTTTGCAGGTTCGTTCCGCATTGCAGATCAGCATCGGCGTAGCCAGAATGTGCAGGCCGCCACTGTCGAATTTTATGGCGGTATCCTGCTCTCTGACAATATATTCTTCCATAGATTTCAGTCCAGTTTCAATGTTCATCATTTATCCTTTGCAACTGCTTAGTACGGCGCACATGGGGACTGGCATCTTGTGCGGCGCAGCCCGCACGAGTGTGCCAGTCCCCATGTGCGGCGCTGCCGATTCTGAATCGTTCCCATTTTTCTTCAATATTAATTCCCGTCCTGAATTTTAAACCATTCTGCCCAATTGACGCTGCATGGGTGACAGCCATCAGCAGTGGGGTGAGAGATGCATCCGGCTGAACCGGTTCAGCTCATCGCCGGTACAGAAAGACATACCAGGGGATGAACAGTTCATTTTCCCTGCGCAGCTCCGGATAGGGAACGATGAAAAAGAAGGCGCGCTGACGGAATTCCCAGTCGTTCTGTGCGTAATTCAGCTTCCAGATACTGTCAAACTGCTCATAAGGCATTTCGAGCGTTCCACCGATCTGCCACGGGTCCAGCAGGTGGACGATATCCGCATCCGGATCATATCCGGTGAGGACAGCCATGTGACTGGAACCGGCAGGTGTCCAGTTCACTCTTGTGAGGATAAGAATCGGACCGTAGCGCTCAAGGGCCGCGAGCAGTTCCTCTTTGGAGCTGTTTTCACGGACGCCGAGATAATAATCCATGAGCTGCAGGTCATCTTCCGTGTCGAGAATGTTCAGCCCTGTGCGGACATTGAATTGGCCCTGGTAGACGTTCTGGTTGATCAGTGCCTGAGCACCCATCGTTGGATATTCCTCTTTGTATGCATGCCAAAAATCCAACACCATCTGGACGCAGGCTGCGGTACACCCGGTGGTGATCTCGCTGCCATTAAACTTCAACCCATATTGACTGACGAACCGGGGTTCATACCACAGGGAGCCGTGAAAGTATTCCGGACCGAGTGTAGGAGTGGGCGAGGGACCGAAGGTTGCGGTAGTAGTCAGCGTTGGAACGGGTGATGGCGTGGCGGTCGGTTCAGGTGTGGCGGTTGGGAGCGGTGTGTCGCTGGGATGCAGTGCCTCTTCCGTGAGTGTGCAGGCTGCGGCTGTCATTTGCGCGGATTTTGTCTGTACGACTGGCGATCTGGGCCGCGGCAGTGCACACCCACTGATGGACAAGAAGAGGATCAGAATGACAGGCAGAAAAGAGGAAAGCTGTTTTTTCATTTGCAATAAGAGAAACGGTCAGCTGCTCAGCTGCGGTTGACCGTAATCAAACAGTGTGATATTAATATCGATAATATCGTATTGCCGGCTTTCCACGAAGTAAGAGATGATAAGATCGAATGTGTCGTTTGGGGAGAGGGTATATCCTGCACGGGAAAGCAGGTCCAGCATTTCCGGCATACTCAGGTGCAGCGCGACGCCATAGGCGATGGCTGTGATCTTTTTTGGATGGTAATTGACGTTGCAGCGGAGCTTGGAGAAATTCTTGCGGTTCCCGTTGGCGCGTTTGTAGACAGTCACGTCGTCCAGTCCCCGTTCATCGATCAGCTTGAACAGCCGTTCCTGAAAGGTATCTTCCTTTTTGCTGAGCAGCTCAGCCAGTGATTTTCTTTGCCTCCCGGCTCCTGACATCGGCGCAAACATCGCGTCAGATGGCTCCTGTGGCGTTTTACGAGACCGCTGAAACAGGTCTTTGATTCCGGATTTACGGGAAGGCGCGGACTTTGGTTCTGGTGCGGAAAAACAATCGACTATATCATCGAGCTTCTCGGGCAGCGCATCCGTTGACGCCATTTCGCATTTTTCTTCCCAGAGGAGCCTGTCTTCCTGCATTCTGCGGGACCTGTCAATTCCCGGCTGATTTCTCCCGTATTCTGCTGTCCGCAGCCTTCCGACAGTGTGTTCATCAATGTATTTATCGATTTCACCGACGAGTTTCTCCGAAAGCGCAACGGTTTTCCGGTCGAAGACGACGAGAGTGATATCCATATCATTCGTCAGGAGGAATTTCCCGATTTCCTTGAGCGCGATGTCCAGTGCCTCATCCTTCGGGAATCCGTATGTGCCTGTGGCGATCATTGGGAAGGCGATGCTTTCGCATCCAAGTTCCGCTGCCAGGGTAAGAGCGTTGACATAACAGCTGTGCAGGATTTCCCGTTCCCCGTGAGCACCGTCGATCCAGACAGGCCCGACCGTATGGATGATATATTTGGCGTTGAGGTCAAAAGCCGGTGTGCTGACTGCATTTCCCGGAGCAATATTACCGATCTTTCTGCGTTCTGCGAGCAGCTGGTTTTCACCGGCGGCACGATAAACCGCGCTGTCTGTTCCTCCGCCGATCACTGGTCTGGGGTTCGCTGTGTTGACGATGGCGTCTGCTTTTACTTTGGTAATATCATTGCGGATAATCTGAAACGGCATCTGACCTCCTGTTCTATTGTTCATAGAGACAAATCAGCGTGCTGATTCCCCGCTGCGCTGCTGTGATATGAACATCAACCTTTGACTTTAAATTATAAATGCTTTTTCAGAATGGTCAAATGATGGATTTGTCATGGGGGCAGGGGACAGTCGCCTTGCGGCAACAGTCCCTGATCACTGGAGGTAAGGATACATCTGTTTACACTGTGCGCGGATGTCTGCTGCCATCTCCGGAAAATCCCTGTCAAATTCCTGATCTCTGGCAAGTGTGATGATCTCATCGACCGTGAAGGTAAATGCGGTTTCGTTGGGGTCCGCTAAAGGATCCGGTTTGCTCCGAACCGCAGCCTTTTGGAGAATTTCGGCATACTTTGGCGGTTCGGTCAAAAGATGCGGCCTTGGCGGTTTGTCTGTTCCAGTTTCTCCGTTTTTACCTGTTGTCTGTTGTTCAGTTCCCGTTTTCTCGTTTTCGACTGCCGCCTGAGGATTGGTTTTCGTTTCCTCATTTTTGACTGCTGTTTGAGGATTGGTTTTCGTTTCCTCATTTTCGACTGCTGATTGAGGATTGGTTTTCGTTTCCTCATTTTCGGCTGCCACCTGAGGATTGGTTTCCGTTTTCTCGTTTTCGGGTGCCGCCTGAGGATTGGTCTCCGTTTCCTTGATTTCTGCTGCCGTCTGAGGATTGATTTCCGTTTTCTTGATTTCGGCTGCTGCCTCGAGCTTGCTTTCCGTTTCTTCATTTCCGGTTGTGATATGGGAGTCTGTTCTCAAGATCTGAGAATCCAAATCTGAATGTTGTACAGCAGCTTCCTTATCTGCACGCTGAACTCCGCACGGTGAACTCTCTTGCTTATCAGAACTCTTTTTTGTATTCTGACCTTCGATCACTGCCTGCTGTGCGGAAAAAGCGCGTGCCTTCTGAAAAGAAGCCGGTTCCAGATTTTTTCTATTAAAATCTCTGTTCCAGCTTTTTTCGGAAAAAGCCAGACCATTGATCACAGGATCGTAATTCTCTTTTTCATCGTACCAGCGGTTCATGTTGTACTTATGGATACGGACCTCGGTGGAGCGCAGCCGGTTCAGCAGATTGTAATAGCGGAACTCCATGGAAAGCAAATCGTCATCGACCTCGCCGCTCTTTTCCTGAATATATTCGCTGAGAGCGCGGTCTATTTTGCGGTAATGATAGGATGCCATGCGGAAGAGCTTGTCAGTAGTGAGCTGGCCGAGATCGGGAAGCTCATGATTCTTTCCTTCCAGAGCGATCTTCGTCATGCAGCCGGAGGCGAGAAATTTGATGCCCTGCTCCAGCTGTCCGACGGCTTTGAGATATTGGGAAGATTTGCGGTTGTATTTGACGGCGAGGTTAAAGACGGACTCGACCTTGTCCAGCATCAGTTTGGACTGGTCGTTGAAGCTTACCGGGTCGGTGCTGTAGTCATCGAATGCTTCGAACGGCAGCGCGATTTCAGAATCATTGCTGTTTTCTTTCACAGCGGTATCCAGAAATCCGTTGATCTCGTTCAAAAGCTTTTCGCCGTTTGCCATTTTTCCTTTTCCCTTTATCGGGAGCTGTCCCGATCACTAAGAACGGAGCACATGGAGACTGGCATCTTGTGTCGTAAAACCGACACAAGTGTGCCTGTACCCAAGTGCGTCACTCCAGTTACTGAATAACAGTTACTGATATTCAAAGTATACACAAAACTTAAAATAAAAAAACCGCCAATATTGGCGGTTGACAAATGTTCAGTTTTGTGGTAATACTGGTGGCTTTTTGTTATTCCGACTCTTCTATCCCATACTGCGTGGCGAGATTTTTAATTTCGGACCGCATCAGGGAAACAACCTCATCCGGTCCGGTGATCTTCACCTTCCCGCCCAGGGCCAGGATCCATCCCAGAAACTGGTTGCTCACGGAGACGGCTGCCTTTGTGCGGAAATGGTCCTCATCGACCGGTTCGATGGGAATATCTTTACCGAAGCGGTCAATCAAAACACTGACCATTGCGTTCTGGGCTTCCATGGTGACTTCGGTTTCCTCTCCGGCAAACATTCCAAAGAGGGAGCGGGAGTAATGCCCCATATCAAACTGCCGGAATTGTTCTTTCCCTTCCCGGCTCTCTTCTGTAAGGGATATATTCATCATTTTGTCCACTCGGAAGTGCTTGATGCGTCCATCCAGAGCATCAAAGGCGACCAGATAGTAGTTTCCATCGCTCCACATCAGTGCCCAGGGGCTGATCTGATACCATTCTCCCTTTCTGCGGTAGACCTGCTTTTTTTGTATGTCCCAATTGAAATATTTGAAGCGGATCTGCCGGTCGGTGCCAATGGCCTCGTAAATAGCGTCGACGTTGTAGTAGATGCTTTCGTTCATGGTTTTGATACGACCGGCGATGAAGACCTGACGATGCAGTTTTTTTGCTTCATATTTACTGACCATGGTCTCGAGTTTTTTGATCAGCTGGGCTGATTTTTTGTTGGTGATGGCTTTTGCGGACTGAACTGCGTCGACCAGCATTTTCATCTCCGGCAGCTCGAACAGTCGCTCTCCCATGTGATAGTAATAATTCCTGCCGACTTTTTCCAGAAGAATATCGAAGCCGAAATCCCGGAGTTCTACGATGTCGGTATAGATCGTTTTCCTGTCGGCGTTGACACCGCAAGCCTCCAGTTTTTTCAGAATGTCACGCATTGTGAGAAAATGGCTGTCATCCGTCTCCTCCGAGAGAATTTTCAGCAGATAAAGCAGTTTTTGTTTTTGGTGTATGCCCTTGCGTTCCATGCTTCGTCTCCTTTGACTTGTATCTATTTATACCGAAGCACACGGGGACTGGCATTTTGTGCGGCACAGCCCGCACAAGTGTGCCTGTCCTCATGTGCGTCATTCAGGTTTTGAACCTTTTTTACATTATCATTTCAATTTCGGTAACTTCCGTCATCAAAGCTTCCGGAATGTAGTTTCCTTCGATTTCCCTGCCGTTGACCTTCATACAGGTGCAGCCGCTCTCCCTGCCGTCCGGGTTGGAGATGTGAATGTTCAGCGTTTTTCCGCGGAAGATCTTTTGAATTTCAAGATTCTGCCAATCAGACGGAATGGATGGCGCAATTTTGATGCCGCGCAGATCGGGTCTCAGACCGAGGATCCCTTCCACACTCCCGACCATCATGGTAGAGGCAGTCCCCGTCAGCCAGTGCACATGAGAGCGGCCATGATTGGGGCTGTCAGGGCCTTCTGTGAATTGCCCATAGCAGTAAGGTTCGATACCGCGGATTTCCGCCCGGTCGTTTTGGGCAGCCGGCGAATTCTCGATGTAATATTCAAAAGCACGGTTCCCATGTCCGAGCAGCGACTCCGCCAGCACAAGCCAGCCCTGGGATTGCGAAAAGATCCCGGCGTTTTCCTTCGCTCCCTGATTGTAGATCACTGCCAGTGCACCCGGAAAAGCATCAGCGTGATAAGGCGGATCCATCAGCACGGCGCCATAAGCGGAATTTAGCCGCTCATATACATTTTTCATGGACAGTTCTGCCTGATCCTTATCCGCCAGACCGCTGATCACCGCCCAGCTCTGCGGATTGAGCCACAGGTTTGCTTCCGGAGCGGTGCGTTCGCCGATTTTTTCTCCGTCTTCGGTGTATCCTCTGATAAAGCGGTCCTGATCCCAGCAGAGCCGGTTGATCTTTTCCTTCATCCGGTTGGTTTCCGTTTCGAGCCAGTGAGTGTATGGCACATCGTCTTTTGATGCCGCGAAGATTGCCATGGTCCGCAGCGCATAGTAGAACTGCAGAGCGACAAAAGAGGATTCCCCGGCAGCTCCCAGCCGCAGACAGTCATTCCAGTCTGCATACAGCCCGGCCGGCATTCCGTGAGGTCCCATGTGGTTTTCGGAAAATTGGATGGCGCGTTTCAGGTGTTCGTAAACCGTTCCCTTGTCTTTATTGGCAAAGGGGATCTCTTCATCCAGAAAATCGATATTTCCGGTCTCGGCGATATATTTATAAACGGTCGGGAACAGCCACAGCGCGTCATCCGCGCGGTAGGCCGGGTGGCCGGTTTCTTTTACGTAGGATTCATCATCCGGAGTGTCTTCATGTCCGGCGTTGTGCGTGAATTTGACCAGCGGCAGTCCGCCTCCGTGAGCGACCTGCGCTGAAAGCATAAAGCGGATCTTTTCCGCTGCCATTTCGGGCGCCAGGTGGATGATTCCCTGAATATCCTGCACGGTATCCCGGTAGCCGTACCCGTTGCGCAGTCCGCAGTATGTGAAAGAGGCAGCCCGGGACCAGATGAATGTCATGTAACAGTTGTAGGCGTTCCAGGTGTTGATCATGGTGTCGAATTCCGGACAGGGTGTTTTGACCTGCAGCCCATTGAAACGATCACTCCAGAGAGTCTTCAATTGTTGGATCTCTTCCTCACACTTTTCTGTAGATTGCGTATAGTTGTTGAAAATAGCGATTTGTTCCGCGAGATCTTTTTCTCCCAGCAGAAAAGCAAAGGTTTTTGTCTCGCCGGGAGCTAAAGCAACCTCAGCAGATAACGCGCCGCAGCTGTTGCCGCAGTAATTGGCTTTATTGCCGAGATTTCCTTCTTCTATTCCGATTGGATTTGCATAGGTACGATAATTTCCCAGGAATTTTGCCTTGTCCCCGCACCATGAAGATATGACTGTTCCGGCCAGGGCAAAGAAGCGTTCGGTGACCTTTTTGTCATCCACCCGTTCGTCATTCTGCAGCGCGTCCAGATTGCCGTGCAGCTGCTGACGGATAATACCGTCTGAATAGCGGGTTCTGGTGACAAACTGGGAGTACTGCAGATTGATCTGGTCCTGTTCGTAATTGCCGTGGCTGGTGAATTCTGCGTATCCGGTGATGGTCAGTTTCCGCTCATGGTCACCGGTATTGGTTACAGAAAAGAGCCAGACTTCATATTCCTTTCCCATGGGAACGTAATAGGATGCCTGACTGTGAATTCCGCTGTAGTCCGCGGCGATGCGGGTATAACCCGTGCCGTGACGGATCTCCGTCTTGAAGCTGCTGAGCGGTTTGGCGACCGGCTGCCAGGAGGCAGACCAGTAGTCTCCCGTTTCGTTATCGCGGAGGTAAATGTAGCGTCCCGGTTGGTCAAATTGGTTGAAAACATAGCGCAGGATGCGGCCGTTGGCACCGGACTTTTTAAAGCTGTATCCGCCGGCATTGGCTGAAATGATGGCACCGTATTCCGGCGAACCCAAATAATTTGCCCAGGGCATCGGTGTGTCCGGTCGTGTGATCACATATTCACGGGTTTTCTCATCAAAATATCCGTATTGCATGTTGTCCTCCTGCGTATGTCAGTAATATGATGAGTTTATTATATGCCAGATTACCTGATCAGGCTTATAAACGAATGTCACAGGTTTATTCTGACAAAAAAGCAGCCCGGATAGGCTGCCTGTTTTTACAAGGATTGCAGATATGCCATGAAGTTTTGTTTGTTTTCAAGGGCTGTTGTGGTGGGACGGCCGAGATCATCACGGGCACCGAGCGCGCATTTTGCCTCGATGAATGTGAGTTCTCCGCCTTCCCGGGCTTCGCTGAGTGCCTTGTCAAGTTCCTCATAATCGGAGACACTGACCGCTTTAGGATAACCGCATGCTCTCGCGATGGCGGGAAGATCGATCTGCCCCGCGACGGTCGGCATTCCGCCGACGGTTTCATGAGCGGCGTTGTTGATGACGATGTGGATCAGGTTCTCCGGTTTATTTGCACCGATAACCGCCATCGCGCCCATGTGCATCAGCACGGCGCCGTCGCCATCGATGCACCAGATGCGCTGATCGGGTTTGTTGAGTGCCGCGCCGAGGGCAATGGAGCTGCTGTGTCCCATGGATCCGACGGTCAGGAAGTCATATCCGTGGGGCTGGTCGTTTGCCGCGCGGAGTTCAAAAAGTTCCCGGCTGGCTTTTCCCGTGGTGGAGATGATGGGATCTTTTCCGCTGATGGCGATGATATGACGGATGATTTCCTCTCGGATCATGGTGTTATCGTTATGATATTTCACCTTCCCGTCGTATTCCAGCGCACCTTTGCGGATCACGAAGGCGACGTCTTTCCCCTGCGAGAGCAGCGCCCGGAAGTCAGCCATTTTGGCGGTGAGTTCTTCTTCAGTGGTGTCCTTGCTGAGGATGAATGAGTCGATTCCCATATCCTCCAGGAGCTTTACGGTCACTTCTCCCTGGTAGATGTGCTGTGGTTCATCGTGGACGCCCGGCTCGCCGCGCCATCCGATGACAAAAATTACCGGAATAGCATAAACCTTTTCGTTGAGCAGACTGGCGGCTGGGTTGATGATGTTGCCTTCGCCGGAGTTCTGCATGTACACCACGGGAACCTTGCCGGTAGAGAGGTGATAGCCGGCTGCCAGAGCAGCAGCGTTGCCTTCATTGGCGGCGATGATGTGATGGTGCGGGTCGATCCCGTATGTATTCATGATGTAATTACACAGGGCTTTGAGCTGTGAATCCGGAACACCGGTGTAAAAATCAGAACCGAGAATTTTAACAAATGTTTCAGCCTGCATACGTTTTTTCCTTCAGTATTTCGTGATAAAGTAAATCGATCGTCCCCTCATCCAGCAGAACCGGATGGTTCTTGAGCCGCTGTGGGTTGACGGATGTGCGCAATTCCGCAAATTGAGCTTCGGTTGCTTCCGGAACTTCGAGGGCAAGAGAATTGAAGATGAAATTGAACCGGTCAGAGGCTTCCAGCGGCGTTTGACAGCCCATGGTGTCAGCGATTTCATTGAGTGTACTGCGCAGATAATCTTCTCCGCGCGGGTCGATGCAGCGGTCTGTATTTTCGATCATCCACGGGAAAAGCACACGGCAGCACAGGGCGGCGGCATGGCCATGGGAGGTCCCGAAGAGACTTGTGATCTTGTAGCACATGGCATGCCCGGCAGTGGTCTGTGTGATGTTGATGGCTTTGCCCGCGATATTAGCCGCGTGGAGCATCCCCTCATTTCCTGCCGCATCATTGCTGAGATAAGCATCCATGTGCAGCAGGATCATCCGGATCGCTTCACGGCTGAAGGCTTTGCTTTCCGCTGTGCTGTTGACAGACCAGAAGGATTCCAGCGCGTGACAGAATGCGTCCAGCATGGTAGCCTTTTTCTGATAGAGCGGAAGAGTTTCCAAAACGGTAGGATCAAAAAGCACGGCATCAGGAATGCAGCTCAGGTCATTGACGGATTGTTTGACACCGTTATAGTAGATGACCGCGAAACGGGTTGCTTCCGAGCCGGTACCGGCTGTGGTTGGCATTGCCAGGAAAGGAATCTCATTCGGGATGATGGTCTGTTCCAGATAGTTTCGGGAGTGTTCCATATTGCTGAAGAGCTTGATACACTTGGCGACGTCGATAGCGGAACCTCCGCCGACGGCAATAATGGCATCGCAGTCTTCCCGATGGAACACATCCACACCGGCGGAGACGGATTCATAGACCGGGTTGGGCGTAAAATCCGAGAAGGGGGTGACTTTTATTCCCGTCCGCTCCGGCAGCGTGTCAAAGTATTCATTGATTTTCAGTCGTTTGATCGATGCCCCGCAGACCAGCAGCAGGTTTTTCACCCGATGTTCCGCCAGCCAGCCATCAATTTCTCTGTAAGAAAAAAACAAATCCTGCATCTTCCATCTGTCCCCTGCATCCTGCATCCTACATCCTGCATCCTACATCCTACATCCTACATCCTACATCCTACATCCTACATCCTAATTCCTATCTCCTAATTCCTATCTCCTATCTCCTATCTCCTATCTCCTATCTCCTATCTCCTATCTCCTATACCTGCTCTTCCGGAATAAGACGGATAATATCTTTAAATGGCATCAGAATGCTGTCGCACTCTTCCGCCCGGTGGTTTTCGAGGATCATCCTGGCGGCCTGCTGAATGGCAGGAACCTGTGCCCGCATCAGCTGGTTCGCATAGATAATGATGTTTGCGCCGCGTTCTTTCCATTCCTCTTCCTTGACGGAATTGAACGAGGTCGGGACCAGAACGATTGGGGTGGTTGGATCCTTTTCACGGAAGCGGGAGATGAATTCGAAAATTTCCGAAGGATCCTTTTTGCGGCTGTGCATCATGATGGCATCCGCTCCGGCTTCCGCGAAAGCGAAAGCTCGGTTGAGGGCATCTTCCATTCCTCTTTCAAGGATCAGACTCTCAATGCGGGCACAAATCATGAAATCGCGTGTCTTTTGAGCTTTTTTCCCTGCCCGGATCTTTTCGCAGAAGTTTTCAATGGAGTCCTGCGTCTGTTCGACTTCCGTACCGAACAGGCTGTTTTTCTTCAGACCGGTTTTGTCCTCGATGATGACCATGGAAACGCCGAGCCGTTCCAGACTTCGGACGGTGTAGACGAAATGCTCTGTCTTTCCGCCGGTGTCACCGTCGAAGATGATGGGTTTTGTGGTGACTTCCATGATGTCCTCAATTGTGCGGAAGCGGGATGTCATGTCGACCAGTTCGATATCCGGCTTGCCCTTTGCGGTACTGTCGCAGAGAGAGGAAATCCACATGGCATCATACTGGCGGGCTCCGCCATCCTGATAGACAATCGTATTTTCCACGATCAGCCCGGTGAGGCCGTCATGGGCTTCCATGGCTGTGATGAGTCCTTTGGCGTTCAGCATGCGGCGCAGACGTCCCCGGCGGATATCGGGCATCGCCAGGTCTGCGCGGGTGCGGCTGTCAATTTCCTTATATTTCGGGTCGCTGCTGTAGGGATATTCCACCAATTTCCCGCCGTAGGAAGCAAGGATGGAAACCACCTCATCCCGGATCGGCTTTTGAAACCCGCTGACCCAGTCGTCACCGTGGACAACGATATCCGGATGGAGCTTTTCCAGGTTTTCTTTGTAGGAAAGTGTCTTCTGTTCGACGACTTTCTGTACACCGGCGATGTTCTCAAACATGATGCGCCGTTCTGATTCCGGAACCAGCGGGAAGCGTTTGTAGGAAGCCACTGCTTCGTCAGAAAGAACACCGATGATCAGTTTCCCCAGACGGGCGGCTTTGCGGATGATCGCGATATGCCCGCCATGGATGATATCGGAGGAAAAGCACATGTAAACGGTTCGGGATTCGATCTCTTTCAGTTTAGCGGTGACGATGGCCAGGTCTTCCGGGTTGTCGATTTCAGCACATAACAGGTTTCTCACATCCAGTGCACGGATGTTTGCAGCTCCATTCAGTTCATTCAAAGCGTTTTCCGCATAAACTTTGGTCTGTCCTGCGTCGCAGAATTCGATGATTTTGTTGAGCCAGAGATGCCAGTCATCGCGTTTCAGGTGATAAAGCGCCTGGGCTTCCATCGCGTCGTTGAAGAATTCAATGCCGACCTTGAGCACCTGTCCGTCCTGTATGACTGCCTTGAAGTCCTTTTCCGGCAGCGGCATGGTGGAAGAGACCGTCATGCAGGAATCCGGACTGGCGATGACGCGCTCAAAGACCTCGTTTTCAAAGACCAGATCCCCATGCATCAGGATGATGTCGTCATCCAGATATTCCCTTGCGCAGTAAATGCTGTAGATGTAATTGGTCTGATCGTAGATCGGATTTCGCACAAAGGTGAAATGAAGCGGCAGGTCCAAGCTTTCGCAGTAACGGACCAATACCGCGTCATAATAACCGGTTGTCATGACAACTTCGCTGATTCCGGCTTGAGCGATCAATGTCAGCTGCCGGGAAAGAATGGTTTCTTTCGGAGAAATCTCCGTCATGCATTTCGGGTGTTCACTGGTGAGTACACCCATTCGGGACCCAAGCCCGGAGTTCAGGATCAATGCTTTCATGTTTTTTTCTCTTAACTTAGGGAATAGGATATAGGAGATAGGGAATAGTGAAAATCCGGCAACGTTTCTGATAATTCTTGTGTCATATACCTAACACCTAATACCTAAAAACTAAAAACTAATCTTCATCATCAAGACCGGAGAGCTGTTCTTCGACGGAGACGCCGGTATTCTCTTCACCGGATTTGCTGACTTTGCGGCGGATCTTCCGCCAGTAGTACCCAAAAGCGGCTCCGCCGACGACGACAGCGCCGATGATCAGTTCAATAACGTAGGATGTGGTGGCAGGATCGATGTAAGCGGCTGCCGGAGAAAAAGAGCCGAACAGTACAAAGCACCACACAAACAGGATCATAGTAAATTGATTCATTTTTATAACCTTTCTTATTTCTATTTAGAACAGAGCACATGGGGACTGGCATCTTGTGCGGCGCAGCCCGCACAAGTGTGCCTGTCCCCATGTGCGTCGCTGTGGGTTCCGAATAGTTACCCCTTTCTTTATTTTTTCTCTTTCAGCAGGCGGGAGATGATGTATTTGGCACCGTTTTGTCCGCTGCTGCCGATGTTATATACATTTTCTTTCATAAACGTATCAATCGTCTGCCGGTATTCTTCCGCACGTTCGAATACATCTTTGACGTGAGTGGTAATGTTAGAAACCTCAGACAGATCAATGGAGATGCCGCAGACATTGCGGAAGGTGATCTCCATGGGTTTGTTTTCATATTGGTCATATTCCGGGTTGATGACCTTCATCGGTGTATTGATGCAAAGCGCCGGTCGTTTGGTGACATAACTGTATTCAAAGGTTACGCCGGACCAATCAGTTATGAGCAGATCCGCGGAATAAATTGACTCGTGGGAAGAGAAGTTGCCCTCAAAAACCAGTCTGTCTCCCGTTTTGTCCGCGTAACGGCTTTCAAGTCCCGGTATGAACTCCGGATTGCGTTTGACATATTGCGGATGCGGCCGGACGACGACCTTATAGCCGGCATCGTAAAGACGGTCGATAAGCTCCGTGATGCAGCTTTCCATGATGTTGCCGGGATGGTGGGATGGGGCGATGAGGATCATCTTTGTGTTATCATCCCGTTTTGGGAGATGTTCATGTTCCCGCAGGAGGCGGTCCAGCTGACCGTAACCGTGTTCCACCAGATTTTTCGGCTTCAGGGCATATTTCTTTTCATTTTCACGAATCTCGCGGACCTGGTAGGGACCAACGGTGAAGATGGTGTCGAAGTGATCAAAGGCAGCTTTGCGGTACGCCATGGTGGTCGACATCAACGCATGAAAGACATAGATGTATTCTATATCGCGCCGGACAACAGAGCGCTTGATGTGGTAGGTCTGCAGGTCCGGCATAGTCATCACCACGATGGGAACATCCAGCTGCGCGAAAAAAGTTCCCAGACTGCGGTCACTGACGTAGTAAGGGACGAGGTTCGGTTCATTCATCTGAAAGACCTGATCTTCCGGGTCTCCCGTTACATAGTGAATGATGATTTTTGTGTGCTTCAGCAGGTATTCGATGATTTCGGCATAATAGTTATAAAAGCCGCTCTTTTCGGAATAGAAGACGACCAGCTTGTTCTGTGTGTCATAGAATCGCTCGATATCGTCCCGTTCCCGCAGCTGCAATTTGCGTTCTTCCTCGTGTTTGGCACGTGCTTCTTCACTCGTTTCGGCTTCCTCTGCCTTTTTTGCGTTTCGTGCTTCATAGTCGATATATTTTTCCGGAGCGTAGATCTTGTTCAGGATCGCAAGCTGGACAATAGCCAACAGGTTGGAACAGATCCAGTACAACCCGATGCCCGCAGGGACCAGGAAGGTGAAATAAAGGGAAAAAAGCACGAGGAAAATTGTCATCCCCCATTGCTGGAGTTTCCCCTGTTCCCGCTGCAGCACATTGTTGCGGTCCTGGTAGAGGCAGAGAGCCAGTGCGCTCAGCCCGGAGATCAGCGGGATCAGCAATGTGGCATTTGGTGTTTTCAGTGAAGGTATTTCGGAAAGGCGGATGCCGAGAAAGTCCAGCTCCATCGTGCGGATCTTTTCAAAGGTTTCCGGTGTGAGCAGCCCGGTCTCACGGATCGCTTCTGTAAAGGAGCTGTTCTGAATGGCCTCAATGACCTGAAGCTCGGAGGAATTGCCGGTGAGTTCTTTGTTCAGCAGCTGTCCGGTGGTTTGGATCAGAGACTGTGCGGTTTGGCTCGCGACTCGGAAAAGATGCTGAAGCGGATGATAAATGACCTGGATCAGGCCGAGAATGATCGGAATTTGAATGACGGTGGGCAGGCAGCCGATGCCGGGATTGTAGCCTTCCCGTTCAAAGAGTTTGTATTGTTCTTCGCCGATTCGTTCTTTGTCCCCGGCGTAAAGCTTTTTGATCTCATCGATTTCCGGCTGGAGTTTGACCATCTTGATGGAGTTCTTCTGCACCATCAGGGAAATCGGCAGCAGGATGAGCTTGGAAATTAATGTGAAAAGGATGATGGTCAGCCCGTAATTCTGCACAAGGTTGTAGCAGAAGTACATGATCCATCCCAGCGGTTTTCCTAATATGGTGTTGATGATTTCCAAAATGTTTTCCTTAATCCCGCTCCATGCCGGCATGGAGCTCAAAGTTCACCATTTTGATTATAATACGGTTTTTCGGTTCGGATTATGATTCATGCTTTGGGCGAGGCACCGGGCCTGGTGCTCCGTCAAAGGAATATCGGCTATCTTATGAACAGTACCCCTTTATCATAAAATTATGTATATAATTACCTTAAATTCAATCATTCATGCATGAAGGAGAATTACCAAATGGCAGAAGAAAACGTAAAAGAGATTTCCCCGGCGGAGAAACCGCAGGATCATCTGGTGACGTCAAAACACTGCGTTACTATCAACGGAAAAGAGCTTCATTACACGGTGACGGTGGGCACGATGGTCGTGAGCAGGGAATCCACGAAAGATGGGGTGTATGAAGGCGAAAAGCCCTGCTTTGAGATCTTTTTTACCGCGTATACGCTCGATGAACCGGGTGATATCGCCGAACGTCCGCTGACCTTTTCCTTCAACGGCGGACCGGGTTCTGCCTCCATGTGGGTTCATATGGGTTTCCTGGGCCCGCGGCGGGTCAGTCTCGACGCGGACGGCAATGTCACGAAGTTTCCCGCACCGGTGATCGACAATGAATTTTCGATCCTTGATATGACCGACCTGGTTTTCATTGACCCTGTCAATACCGGATATTCCCGTGCCATTGTCGGCAACAAGGAGGAAGATTTTTACGGTTACAAGAATGACGTCAGCTCTGTCGGTGATTTCATCCGCCTTTATGTCACCCGCTATGAACGCTGGGCTTCTCCGAAATATCTGGCTGGGGAGTCCTACGGGACACCACGCTCTGTCGGTCTGGCAAAATATCTTTCCGATGAGTACAGCCTGGATCTCAACGGACTGATGCTGATTTCCACGGCAAACGACTTCGCCACACTGGAATTTGACCCCGGTAATGAGCTGCCTTTCATATTGTTCCTGCCGACCTATGCCGCGGATGCCTGGTATTACAAAAAGGCCGATCCGAAGTATCTGGCGATGAGCATTGAGGATTACATGGCTGAGGTTCGGGATTTCGCCGGAGGGGAATATCTGACTGCATTGTTCAAGGGCAGCCGGCTCAGTGCAGCGGAACGGGATGCGCTCGCGGAGAAGCTTTCCGCCTATACGGGCCTGAAAAAGCAGTATGTGCTGAATTCCAACCTGCGCATTGAGATCTCCGGTTTCTGTAAAGAACTGCTGCGGGATGAACACCTGGTGGTGGGACGGATCGACAGCCGCTATACGGGCACCGATCGCAATAATGTCGGCAGTTCCTTTGAGGATGATCCATCCGGTTATCAGCTGAGTGGTGCTTTTGGCAGCGCGATCAATGATTATTTCCGCCGGGAGCTTGGATTCAAGTGCGAACGGCCTTACAAACCCTCCTCACCGTTGTGGAAGAACTGGAAATACAGCGAAAATTCCTATCTGCAGCAGCAGAACATCATCCGGGATGATATGGCGAAAAACAAGGATCTGAAGGTCTGGGTCATCTGCGGCTATTATGATCTGGCGACGCCATTCTTTGCCGCTGAATGGGTCTACGACCATATTTTCCTGGAACCGGAATATCAGAAGAATCTCTCCTTCACCTATTACCCGTCCGGACACATGATCTACCTGCATGAGCCCTCCCTCGCGCAGTTCCGTAAGGACGCGGAGAAGTGGTATCTGGGAGACAGAGGGTAAGAGTCCTCTGTATTTTTGTATCTGTTTAAGACGAAGCACTTGGGGACAGGCATCTTGTGCCGCGAAGCCGACACAGGAGTGCCTGTCCTCATGTGCGCCACTTAGTCAAGGTCACCTGAAAAATAGCCGGTATTCACAGCAATCTGCGCCTTCAGGCAGTGCGGAATTGCGTACATAACGGATCTTGCGGAAGCCCTTTGTATATTCCTTGTCCATATGGCAGATGCACAGCACAGCCTGTTCCGTCCCAAGCTCCTTTGCCAGCTCGTGATAGGGACAGGAGAGAATATCCACGCCGTACATATGGGGAGGGTCTGAGACAAGTCTGCGTTTGTATCCCTTGGATTCACTGCTCATTTTCTCCGTCAGGTTTTCCACATGGTTCCAGATGAAGCGGCTGACTCCCGGGATAGCGGTGATGTTGTGGACGAAATGGGCGAAGCGCTTCCCCATGTACTCTCCGTATTCATTCAAGAGATTGACCGAGTCGGGAGCATATAAATTCAGCACGCGAAAAAGAGCAGCTGCCGGGATCACCATGGCTCCTTTGTGTTTTTTCAGTTCCGGGCGGTCATGCAGTATGCTGCGGTATTCTTCACCGGCCTTGGACCAGATCGTTTCTGCCTTTTCAGCTGCCATAGCTGTATAGAGCTGTTTCCGAAAGCCTTTGTAAAAGAAATTTCTGTTCAGTGGATTCATATTCTGTATTCTTTTTCTCAGTGGTTATTAGCTTCTTTGGAATAAAGTACAGATCCATGCCGCAAGTGCGGATGCTGCGGGGAATATGACCAGCAGTTTCAGCAGCTGGCTTTTCAGGTTAAACCCGTACTTTCTGCCGGTGTACACACGCTCTACCTCAGGGTAATAATGCTGGAAGAAGTGGAACTTGCAGAGAATAAACCAGTCAAAGAAAATCATGTCATAGGCTTTGTAGATCGTAGAGATCAACAGAAACCGCAGGAAGAATTCTTTTATGGTATAACCGTTTCTGAATCCGTCCCAGATGGAAACCGCTCCCACACCCAATATCATCAGGATGCTGATGATCATCAGCACCCAACCCATTGCTCTGGCGCCATAGAACAGCTCGTTGTTTCTTGGCTTCAGAACTGCCAGAGCCTCTTTCGGGGCTGATGAGAAAAACCTGTTATCTTGCACGAAAGCAACCGCTGAGACCAATAAAAGTGTTATTGCTCCGCAAAATACAATTGACAGGAAGATTGTCAAAAACATGATATACTCCTCTCTCACATTCTCAGACCTTACGGATGCAGAAATCGCAGCGTTCTGCCCCTTTGCCGAGCGTCCCTGTTCTTTCGAATTTCAGTCCCGGCAGATTCCCGTAAGTGCGGTCATCGTTTTCGCAGTATATCTTTGTCAGTTCCGGACAGCCCAGTTCCGTAAAATAGCGGCAGTATGGGCAGGCGGTGACGTCCATTCGGAATTCATTCTTTTTCTTGGGATAAAAAACATTTTGAAACCCGTTGCTGGGTCCAAACAATTTTTTCGTCATCGGATCCCAGATGGACATGAACACGCTGCGCATCCCGGGAATTTTCATGAGTGCGGCTAATTTTCTGCCGATTGGTTCCGTCAATGAGATTGCTGCGTTTTCGATGATGCTGTAGGCAGTCTCGCTGCCGACAGCTTCCTTCAGCGTAAGGTAAACCGCAGAAGCGGGAAAAATGGACCTGTCTGTATGCAAGCGAACACCTTTCGGAATCGTGCTGTATTTGTCCAAAATTTTTTCAAGTCTTCCGGTAGCTTCTGCCCATAATGCATCACTTTGCTCTTTCGGGAGATTTTTATCCATTTCTTTTTTGATAAAAGCTCTCTTTTCTATCATTTGTTCTGCTGTTTTCATTTGTTCAATACCTCTTGTTTTACGGGATCCGGCATGGAATAATTATTGGTGGACCAGAAAACGTTCCAGATCGTTTTGGGTGAAAAGTGATGTTTTTCGAAATCAAATATTTTTTGGTAATGAGTTTCCGGATCTTCACCCTTTGGTGTCCATCGCTTCGGCGGCACAGCGAGCTTCATGACCGTATAGGATTTGGTTGCCAGCATGATTTCAACCCAATCCCGCACCGCGATCAGACGGCAGATCCATTTTGGATAAGGATAAGGGGTGATTCCGGCATCGATGACCGCTTTTTTCACGGGAATGTCCTCTGTGGCAAGAAAGCGGATCGTGCTTGCGCCGCCCATGGAAACGCCGTACATCACATCAATGCTCATTATTTTTCTTTCCCGCAGAAAGTCAGCCGCGTCTTTCACATTCTTTTCGATTGAAACAAATTCCGTTCCCTGCTCATCGTGCCCATCGGCAATAAAGAGATAGACGTGAAAGTCCCGCGCAATCGCTTCAGCGGAAGCCTTGAATACCCACCATGGCTCTGCCGCACATTGAAACATCACGAAAATCCGGGAATTCTTTTCTCCAAATTCATATACTTTCATAAATTCAATTTATTGTTTTACTATATAAAAAGTCACATTTGGGATAGCCCCCGCAGAGAGTTCCCTTCCGGATAAATTCCAGGTTGTCTATTCCTTTGCTCATGGTTTCATCAAAGCGGCAGATGACCGGTCCGATTTCCGGTGCACCGTATTTCGCGTACAGGCGGCAGTATGGGCAATCCGTTACGTCAAATCCGAAAGCGTTTTCCCCGCAGTTGATCGGGGTCACGTGAAATCCATGTCCATTGGCTAAGGTCATTGCCTTCGGCGCAATCAGACGAAACAGTGTGAACGCGCCGGGCAGCTTCATCAGTCTTTTCATTTTTTTTGTTCAGTTTTTCACCTGATACGGTCAGGCAGCGGTCGATTTGCTCCAGAACAGCTCCGCTCTCATTACCTTCACTTTTTTGGACGATATAAATGCTGAGTGAGACGTAAAGATCAGCCATCAGCCAGTGCATCATAAAGTATCCTGGACCGGTGATCAGCGGAAGCCTGTTTTCAGGATTTTCCCGGATCAGCCTGGCAACAAGGTGGTCAATTTTCTTCCGGGTTTCCTGCGAGTAACTATTGTAAAGCTCGCAGAAATCACTGTGACGGATCATGTCCTCCGGAACATAGCGGTAACCCATATGCAGATCTAATCCTTTTGAAAGTCGATCACGTCCAACTGGCTCATGCCGGTATTGTCCGCGTATGGAGCCATGAGCCTGTAAAGCAGTCCGAAACGTTTATCCGGCCGAATATAGCCCGTTGACATCTTTTTCCACTGCACCCGCGCAAACTTCGTGCTCCAGCTTTTCAATTCCTCTTCCGGATGGTTCAGGTAAAAGTTTGTACTGATGTCGATTCCGCTGGTTTGCAGGGCTTTCAAGTCAAGATTTTTCCCGGCTTCATTTTGCCCGTCAAATGCAAGCCTCGCACCGGGAAAACGTTCCGCCATTGCGCAGAACAACTTCTTTACGTCATCCTTTTTGAAGTAAAGAAAAACACCCGAAGCGATAAAAACAGCTCCGTCTTCTTTGATAAATCCGATTTTTTCAAACCATGAATGGTCATTCAGGTCTGATGGAATATTCTTCTCCCGCTCTGTGGAAGGAAGGAGCTTTTCCCGCAGCTCAATAACATTCGGGAAATCGACATTAGCGAAGCGGCATTTCCCGTTGTCTGCCTGATGTCCGGCTGTGTCCAGACCGCAACCCAAATTGACCACCAACGCCTTGGGATGGTCCTTCAAATAGTCATTGATTTCCCACACCAATGCTGCCTGTCGGGTGGCAGCGGCGAGCGAAGCGATTTTCCCTTTTAAGCCTCTTGCTGCTTTTTCCATGGCTGAAAAATCATAGTCAATGTTGTTCATGATTTTCTGGGCATCTCTGTCTTTGAAGATATCAGGGTATTTTTGGGAAGCCCAGGCTTTCCCATAAAGAGGCAACACCAATGTTTCCTGTACGGAGTTCTTTTCAATTTTTATTTTTTCCATAATTCATTCCAATTATAATTAGAAATAACTAACCTTCTGCTGATTAAATAGGTCTGCGTACAAGCAGACCTTAATTTCAATTTTCCGGGTTAAGGTTTGTCATGCAATCCAGACTTAGCAAAAGGGTAGATGTGTTGTGCAGAAGTGCCGAGGCTGAAGGGGCAAGAATCCCGAATGCTCCGAGAAGGATCAGCATTCCGTTGAAACCCATCACAAAGCGGTAGTTCCGGTCTATGCGCTTCATGAGCTTTTCAGAAAGTTTCCGGGTCAAGACCAACTCCCTCAAATCTTCCGCGGCAATAACAATATCGGAAACCTCTCTGGCAATCGAAGCACCGCTGCCGATGGCAATTCCGATGTCAGCCCGGGAAAGTGCCGGAGCATCATTGATTCCGTCACCTACCATCAGAACCGTGTGTCCCTGCCGCTGTTCTTCTTCAATGTAAAAAGCCTTGTCTTCCGGCAGAACTTCAGCGCGGTAATCGTCCAATCCCAGTTGAGCTGCGATTGCCGAGGCGGTGCTGCGGCTGTCTCCGGTCAGCATGACGATCCTGCTGAACCCTGCCTCGTGCAGGCGGCTGATCGCTTCAGCGGCTTCCGGACGGAGCGGATCAAGAATGCCGATCGCGGCGGACAATGTGCCGCCAATCGCCAGGTAGAGCCAGGAATAACGCTGTTCTAATGCTTCAAAACGTGCCTGATCCTCAGGAGATATGCGCACATGCTCATCGTCGAAGATGAAATGACGGCTGCCGATGATCACACGTTCGCTGCCGATCCTTGTTGCGATCCCATGCGCGACGACATATTCCACTTCGCTGTGCATTTCTTCGTGATCCAGGCCGCGCTCTTTGGCTGCACGAACGACCGCATTTGCCACAGAGTGTGGGAAGTGTTCTTCCAGACAGGCCGCTGTTCGCAGCATCTCTGCCTCTTCATTGCCGTTGAAGGGCACTACACAGGCGACGGTCGGACAAGCGTGCGTGAGTGTTCCGGTTTTGTCAAAAATCACGGTATCCGCTTCGCTCAGTTTTTCCAGAAACTTGCCGCCCTTGACGGTGATCTTATGATTTCCGGCTTCGCGCATGGCTGAAAGTACACTGAGGGGCATGGAAAGCTTCAGTGCGCAGGAAAAGTCCACCATCAGCACAGAAATGGCGCGGGTGGTATTCCCGGTCAGCGCCCAGGTCAGCAGACTTCCGCCAAGGCACCAGGGGACCAGACGATCCGCCAGGTCGTAGGCACGGTTTTCAGCTCCGGAATTCAGCCGCTCTGACTCTTCGATCATACGGACGATGCGGTCATAGCGATTTTCTCCGGCTCCGCCGGTCACGCGAACAATGCAGCTGCCTTCTTCAACAACGCTGCCGGCATAAACAGCAGCGCCGGGACGTTTGGCGGTTGGAACGGATTCCCCGGTGAGCGATGCCTGATTGAGCATCACCTCTCCCTGTTCGAGAATACCGTCCAGCGGGATCACGTGTCCGGTGTGGACAACGACCAGGTCATTGGGCTGAATTTCATCGATTGGAACGAGGGTTGACGTACCATCTTCTGTGGTTTTCCAGACCTGATCGATTTGCAGCGACATGCTCTTCGCCAGATCCGCGACTGATTTTTTATGTGTCCATTCATCCAGCGTCTCACCGATCCCCAGCAGGAAAACCACTGAACCGGCTGTCGAAAAGTCTCCCGTGAGCAGGGAAACACCCAGCGAGATTCCGTCCAAAACATCCACCGTGAGCTTTCCCCTTAGCAGGGTTTTTGCGGCTTTCCAGACGCGGGGAAGAACCTGGTACGCGGCAATTGCGAATCGCAGCGGATCCGGAAGAAAAGCGACCCGCAGCGCATGGGAGACCACTTGTGTGATCAGTTTTTCTTTGTAATGGCGGTTCATTTCCCGAGAGCTGCCTGTTCCGGACTGAACGGCCGGTGCGGCGGTCTCATAGGAAAATGAAGCGAGTTTTCGGTAAAGGTCATCACACGTGCCATGAAAATTGATCGTGACGCCGCAGATCCGTTCGTGGATACTTACCTGATCTACATCCGGCAGAGCAAGCAGCCAGGCTTCCAGCAGATCCGCCTGTTCAATGCTCATGCTGTGCTGCATGGCACGAAGGCGGACCCTGCCTTTGCTTTCATGCATTATCTGAAATTTCATCTTTTGCTTCCGGTGCTGGTGCTGTGTCTTCGATTATCTTTTCCTTTTCCTCAGCGGCTCTTGCCTCATTGATAGCCTTTGCGTCAGCCAGAATATCCGCGCAGTTTTCCTGGATGGTTTCCACATCGCTCACGATTTGATCCTTGCAGCGCAGTACAGCGGCAGTGATATGGGTATAGACTTTTTTTGCATCTCTGCTGCCAAGAATTCTTAAACCGGCAGAACCGAACAGGGCTCCGCCTATAAACATTGCAGCTTTTCCATGAATCATGATGTTCTTATTCCTCTTCATTAAAAATATAAGCATAAGTTAGTTTAATTAAACTAACTTATGCTTATTATAACATCACTCAGGAATTTTGATGAACAAAGGCGAAAGAAATGTTCTGCCGTGACTGTTCAGATAGGTATGGTATTTTCGCTCATCTATTTTTTCCCGAAGAGCAGCGTAGAACCGCCCAGCATCAACAATTTTGCCTCCCGGGGAGATTTGAAAAATTTGTCGGTGGTGTCGATCAGGTAAACTTCTTTGTATCCTTCAGATTTTAATTGTTCTGTAAATTTTTGCATATCGCCATAGAGGGCTTTCGACATCAGGTCATGGATGGCGAAAGTTCCGCCTTTCTTCAAGACGCGCAGTGTTTCCAGCAGCAGTTTCTGCTTGTTGATACCGGCAATATTGTGATAAACATAATTGCTGGTGACGACATCAAAGCTTTCATCCGGATAATCCAGCTTCACCGCGTTGCCCTGCTCAAAGCGGACGTTGGTGACGTTTTCTGCAGCGGCATTCTTTTCGCAAACCGACTTTGAAAAATCACGATATTCCGGGCCCCAGTGATCCATCCCGACAACCAGTGCGTTCGGGTTTCGTTTTGCGCAGGCAATAGTCAGAGCTCCGCTGCCGCAGCCTACATCCAGGGCTGTTCCGCCATCGGGAATGGTCACGTAAGCCGCAATCCCATCGATGATCTGCTTGGAAAGCTTCCGTTCCCCGTCATAGGAAAATGCCTTTCTGGCGATAACGCTGTAGATGGAGAAGGCACCGCAGCCAACCGCTCCGGCCAGCAGAACAGCGCTGCAGATTTTTCCAATCGTGGAATCGTTTTCTGATGCTTTTTTTGCGGCGATAACTCCCGCTGTCAGCAATGCGCCGGCGCCTACTGCGGTACCGGTGATCATTTCTTCCGGCATCCAGTTGGCATAATCCGCTTTCGCCGGAACAGACAATTCATTTTCTTTATTTATTTCCATGTCAACCTTTTTTATCAGTCATTATTATTTTTGTAATTGTTAAGTATCGAGTCAAAGTAGCCTGTTTTCGTTGACTCAGAATTGAGTCAACAGAACAGGCTATTTTGACTCATCAAAGAACCATCAGTACTATTGTATCATTAAAGTTAGTATTATAAAACAGAAATAATTTTCTGATTGAAAATATCTGTTACCTCGACAAATATTTACGACAAACCGGGAAACTTTTTTCGAAGTTTCCCGGTTTCACTTTTGTTTACTCTATTACACAATCAATAATATCGAATACCGTCGGTTCATCGAACGGTGCTCCCATTGCCGCCGCAGCCGCTTCATTGTAAAACGGTGCACCTACGATGTCGTCAACACCTTCTGCGTTTTCAGCAGCGATCACAACGTTCCTTACGGTGCAATTGCTGACAGTCGTTTCCGGGATTCCGTATTCTTCACCGAACCCGCCGGCATAACCGGTGATGCCGCCGATCCAGAAGCAGTTTTCTCCTGCGGTGATCATGATGTTTTCAGCGACATTCCCTGTAAATTCATCAGCGCCGAATCCGCATCCGGAAATACCGCCCAGACCATAGCAGTCATTCCCCGCTGTGATGGTGCCGGTGGCGGTGCAATTGATCACAGAGGTCAGTTCCAAGCCGCCGCCGACGATGCCGGCATTGGCAGTGCTGTCAGGGATCACGATATCCGCAGAAGCGCTGCAGTCCGTTATCACGGAATTCATCCCCGCGCCAACGATGCCGCCATACATCCCTTCCGCGGAAAGTTCACCGGTATGCGCGGTTACTTTTCCGCCGGATAGGTTGATATCAGAAACAAGTGAGGAATAAGCATAACCGATCACATCACTGACCATGACCATACCGCCTACTGAGGCGTTTTCAACCGTAAAATTACCGACCTGACTGTTGGCGATGCATCCAAAAAGGCCAAGCGCCATGCCTTCCGGCTGATTGATCACGAGGTTGGAGATCTTGTGACCCGCTCCATCGAAGGTACCGGTAAAGGCGGCTGATTCCAGAGGAATTTCCTGCTCCTCTTCACTTTCACCGGAGGGAGCATAGGTACCGATCGGTTTCCATTCGACACCCTGAAGATCGATATCCGCGGTAAGTACATAGTTCCCGGAGAGGTTTTCATTGATTTTCGCAAGTTCCTCGGCGGTGGAAATCTCTATCTTTTCAGTTTCTTCCGCCATTTCCGCCATGTTCTCATCCACGAACAGCTTGATGCACTTCTGCATCATGTCGGATTCGGCATAATTTTTGCTGATCGCGGCGGCCAGCCAATAGGCATATTCACCTTCAAAATAATTTCCGATATTTTCAAGCGTGGAGCCATAACGGAACTCGAGGTGATAAGTCTCTTCCGGTGTGTCATCCGCGAAGGCGAAATAGGTGAAAGCGTCTCCCTCTTCATCAGCTTTGTAGATATGCAGCGCCATGTCTTCCATGACCTGACCATAGATCACCAGCGGTTCATCCTTGACGAAGGTGTAGGTGTGACTGAATACCTGCTTGCCATCAGCGTCAACGCCGGTAATCACGTCGCCCTCGATCGTTATTTCAGCCACGCCGTTCAGGAAAAAGCAATCGAAAACCACAGATTCCGGATTTTTGTTGTAGAAGTCTATCGCTTCCTGTCCGTGCAGTTCTCCCATGCAGGAACCGACAAGCATCTTGTAAAATGTTTCCGCCATTTCCGGATCGTCCGTGTATTTGCTGATGCATTCGATCCAGTAATCATGGAACTCTTCTTTCGCAAATTCCGGGAAAAGCTCAATAAAGCTGCCCTGCATGGAGGCGAGACGTTCATCCGCTTCCGCAAAACCGGGAATGCACAATACTGCGGCCAATATGAACGCAGAGATAATAACAAAAAACGACTTTTTCATAAATTTAATCCCCTTTCAATGTTAGTATTAACTAACTTTAAAACACTATTATATGGGCTTTGCCCAAAATGTCAAATCATTTTGTGACAATTGATCAGTCTTTATTTGCGTCGATCAATTTCTGAACAGTTACCCCATACCAATATGTCCTTCATCATCGAAAAAGGAGTCAGTTCTCTTTGGCTGTTTTTCAATACAAGTGTTTTTCAATATAAGACAGACGCCTCGATGTGCTGCAATATAATATTGATGAATGACTTGGTATAATAAAGAAATCAATTCGACAAATCGGTATTTTTAGGAGATTGGGGATAGAATATAGGGGATAGTGAAGATAATTCCGCACACTCACGTTTTCTGACGCCATATTATCAACACCGCTCAATGATATTTTTCAGATCATCATAAAGAAAGCCCGAACGCCGGGCGCATTGATTCTATTTGTCCACGGGAAATTCCACAGTCTGAAGCGATTCGCAGCCAATTGCTGCCAACAATATTTATTATTTCCGCTGCTGTTTTCACTGCTTCGTTTTTCCCGATTCCAAACCGCTCCGCTGTATCTATTGCCAAATCAGCATTTATCCGGTTGTCTGATTCATTTACATTCAGAGACAATTCATCCCCATATGGAATGGGATTTACGTCATACAGCGGTGAGATTCTCCACCCGTTGCGTGAGAGGATAAATGCATGATTTTGCAGGTGATCATCTGTATTCGACACAGCCATATTAAAAACGATCCGTTTCCATAATTCTCTCAGGTCCGATTTTGGATTAGCCCCATAGGCTTTTATAAAAGCTGCCAGGTCAAGATAACTTGTTCCGTCAGCTGCTGATGCACCATCTGTCTTTCCAAGCAGCGTCATAGCAGAGGCATAATGAATCCGTAACAGGCCGTTCCGATCAAAACGCTTCACAAGATATGTACTGCCATATCGTGAGAATTTCTCCAAACATGCTTCCGGGACAGACAATCCGCACATGGCAGCTAGCTCATGTACGGTCATTTCCCACGCCCCGCTGTCATTTTCATCGTCTTTTGAGGGAAATTTCGCGATCCAAAGCTGCTTATGCTCATCAACGACCGTCGCTTTGGGTCTTGCTCCGCCCAGAGATGAGCCCGGTTTAATCAGCTGATTAAGCCATTGTTCCGACAATCCGTAGTCGTCATTTTCAAAATTTCTTGATGCTTCTTCCAAAGAACGGAGTCTCGCCCAGGGGGGAACTGCTGTTTCCTTGTCATCAGCAAGGAACGGACCGGCGGGATCAGACTTAAACCGAATTCCGCCCATCCGTGTTTCATCATAAACACCCAAAAGATAATCGCTGTCATGGAGTTTCCGGGGTTTTCTGCCTTCTTTTTCAGCCAGGATCCGCTCTCGTTTATTCATCAAAACACGCCCCCAACGATCAGGTGACGCATCAGAGAATAAGCCAAAGATATTTTTACCGGCTGGGAATTGTCTTCCGGGGAAGGGCATCAGTTCAGGATCCAGACTGATTGAAAGGTTTGTTTTGCTTAGCCAATCTCTGGAATATTCGAAAGCATAACTTTCGGTGCCGCGAACCACTGAAATGTATAAGAGGCCCAGCAGACTTGGTGTATTGGAACTGAAACTGTCATATACATAAACCGTTTTTTGAGCAGAAGTCATGATTCACCTCTGTTGGAAGCTCGCTTTCTCGTCAGTAGTCCCATGTCCTGGAGATGCCGCCCCAATTCATCATCTTTTGCAACAAGCAGCAGATCTTTATCTATGTTATTCAAAGCATGCAGGACAGCCGCATAGATCCCCATGGCTACTGCCGGATTGCCGGACTCAACTTTCCATAAGGAAGACCTGCTGATACCGGCACGCTCAGCAACCAGAGCAACAGATAAATTCCGACGGAGTCTTGCCAGTTTGATTTGTTCACCCATTGTTTTGAGAATGTCTTCAGTTGCTGGAAGAATATTATATGCTGCTTTTTTCATTTTCGATCCTTATGTTTGTTATTATAAATAATAGCGCCTTGTATGTATATAATAGCAAACATTATTCTAAATCACTCTGCTAAAAATGTCAAGCTCCATTTTTTGCTTTCACAGTGATCCTTTTGACTGTTTTGGAAAATATGATTTGCTGAAGGGCGTTAGCATGGTGTTGAATATCTTCTAAAATGTCACTTTTTCTTGACTGTGGTAATTTGAAATGCTGATATTTTCCAAAATATTATGACTCTGATATTTATATAGGGTTATAATACCCATAGGTTAGATATATATAACTGTAAAAGATTTAAAGAGGATTGAGCATGTTTTGGGATAATGTGGCTGGGGTGTATGACCTGTTTGTGAATGTTGTGAACAGGAAGACGCACGAAAAACTGAGGGAGATCATTGCCGGTTTGATAAAGCCCGGTGACTCCGTGTTGGAGTGTGCCTGCGGGACCGGGCTGCTCAGTGTGGTGATTGCTTCCAAATGCGGCGCGCTCACGGCTACGGATTTTTCGAAAAAGATGCTGAAACGGGCAGAGAAAAACTGCTCTGCCTTTCATAATGTCACATTCCGCTATGCGGATATCACGGCACTGGACTTCCCCGACACTTCCTTTGATAAGGTGGTCGCGGGGAACGTGATCCATCTGCTCGATGAACCACTGAAAGCGCTGAACGAACTGAATCGCGTCTGTAAACCCGGCGGAATGCTGATCATCCCGACCTACATGAATAAAGACCGCGCGGGAAAGACAAGCGAATTTGCTGCCACGGTCGGCAAGGCCGGCGCGGATTTTAAACGGCAGTTCACCCCCGAAAGCTATAAACAATTCTTTCTTGATGCGGGATATAACGATGTGCGTCTGATGCTCGCGGATGGGCGAATTCCCTGCGCGGTGGTGGTAATGAACAAAAGGACAGGATCGGGTTCTGTGGAAAGGATGTGAAGGATATGAGCAGATTTGAGGGTGTCGCGGATACGATGTACATTCCATTGGCCGCGCGGATCTATGTCTCAGAACATTTTCCTGAGTATTTTTACGATGAAAAGGCTTTGTCCCTGAAAAATGATATGCCTTATGAAACCATCGCAGGAAAATCCAGCGAATACTTCCAGATGGCAGGAGCATGCCGCTTTTATAACACTGATCAGATGATCAGGACATTCATGGAAGAGCATCCGGTGTGTGCCGTCGTCAATATCGGATGCGGTCTGGAAACGGCTTATTACCGGATCAAACCGGAGAAGAATGTAAAATTTTATGAGATCGACCTGCCGGAGGTCATTGACATACGACGCAGAGTGCTGGGAGAGAGTGAAAACGAGATCCTGATCAGCGGAGATATGTTTGATTTTTCATGGGCGGAAGGTATTGAAAAAACGATACCGGTCATGGTAACGGTAATCGGTGTGTTCCAATATTTTGAGGAAGAGCGCGTCACCGGTTTTCTGCAGGAACTGAAAAAATTTTTTCCGGGATTGCAAGTAATTTTTGATGCGATGACGGCAAAAGCAGTCAAATACGCCAATAACTACATCAGGAAGACCGGAAACAAAAATGCGGAACTGCATTTCTGTACTGATAGCGGAGAATGCATTGCCTGTCAATGCGGCATGAAACTGATCGAGGAAAGGCCTTTTTTCTGTACAGCAAGAAAACAACTGAAAAGAAAGCTGAAACTCTACACCCGGATCGCCATGAAGGTTGTGGATGAGGGCAGCAGACGTGGATTTCTGGTCCACCTGCAGGGCTGAGATAGCGAAATGTTGGAGGATAATTATGAAACCGATGATGAAATTTGATCCAGCCTCAGACGGTTTTTACGGTGCCTGGTATCCGGCAGCGGAAAAGACAAACCGGGCGATGATCGTGATGCTCGGGGATTCCTCGGATGACTATATGGCAAAATGCGGGGCGAAATGGCTGAATCAGCGGTCGATTCATGTGCTTGCCATGTCTCCGGATAAAAAGGATTACGGGCATCACAATTACCCACTGGAACGTTTCGGAAAGGCGATCGATTTTTTGAGATCACAAGGGTGCAGCAAAATCGGCATTATCGGCGCATCCACTACGGGGATGATGGCACTGCTGGCTGCCTCATATTACCCGGAGATCACGCTGACCATTGCGGTTTCCCCTTCCGATTTTGTGATGGAAGGCTTTTACCAGGATGGGAAGGACGGAATGCACGAACGGCCCGGTGACAATGAATCGACCGTGACCTGGCAGGGGAAACCTCTCCCTTACCTACCTTATGCCTACCGTCACCCCGAATACTGGCAGCAGATCAAGGCGGATTCCAAAGCCGGCGGGGATATGATCGCTTCCCGGCGGATGTTTGATGAGTCCGAACGCAGACATCTGCTGCGGGAGGAAGAAAAGATCAAAGTCGAAAAGATCAAAGGGAAGATCGTCTTTATCGGAGCAGAGGATGACGTGCTCTGGGATACGTGCAAATATATCCGCAGAATGGAGCAGCGCCTTTCGGAATTGCCTCATGACAGCACATCGGAAGCCTGGCTGTACGAACACGGAACACACTTTGCATTTCCCGAATCGATGCTGAGAATGATGCTCCCGGTTGGTTCGAGTCTTCTGGTCAGCATCATGTTCAAAGCCGGAAGAAAGTACAGGCGGGAATGTAGGGAAACACGGATCGATATCGACAGAAGGCTGATTGAGCTTCTGGAGGAGTGGTGATAGAAATCAACGACGCACATGGGGACAGGCACGCTTGTGTCGGCTCTGCGACACAAGATGCCAGACCCCACGTGCTCCGTTCTCAGATTGATACTTTGTATTTATATGATGTTTTGAGGAGGAGAGTATAAATATGAATTATTTGGGAATGCCGGCGGGGATGTGGCTGCTTTTTTCAGATTCATTTCGGAAACATCTGACCTCTGTTTTGGGGTATGATGCGGATTCCGCACAAAAGATCACAGGTAAAGCCAAAACAAAATACAAAGAAATCATCACTGGACTGCCGGAATTTGAAAAAGCTGACCGGTTCAAAATGAATATCGTGAACTGCGCAATGCTGAGTGCATTTCTGCTGAACCTGCCGGAACGCCCTGACGTCGTGAAAGCGACGGAATATTACCGGGAATCCATGATGACCGGGCCCATGAAATGGTTTTGCCGGATGAGCGGGAAGAAAAAGTTCACCGATTCCGATATTCAAGGGATGGAGAAAACCGCCGCTCTGAAGGCAGCAGACCGGAACCCGTATTCCTGGAACATGGAATTTCTTCCTTATGCGGACGGCAGCGGTTATGAAGCACGCTTCACGAAATGCGGGATCTGTGTATTGATGAAAGAACTTGGTCTGTACGATCTTGTCCCTGCCATGTGTCGGCTGGACTATACCATGAGTGAGGCGGGCGGTGTTTCCGATTTCGTGAGGGAATATACGCTTGCATCGGGCGGACCGTACTGTGATTGTGGGTATAAGAAGAAAGTAAAAAGGTGAATGAAGGTTATGAGCAGAAAAGATCAAATCAAAAGTGCTTACCGGTTCACCGGCGGACACGCGAGCCTGTATGACGGCATGATGACATATTCCACGCTGCCCGGGAAAGCGATCTGCCGGCTGGTCTGGAACATGGACGGAGAGAAAAACCTCCGCTATCTTGAGCAGGCGCTCTCCGGTGTACCGGAGAATTTCAGCGGTTCTTTGCTGGAAGTGCCGGTTGGGACCGGCGTCCTGACGATGCCGGTTTATCACGATCTGCCAAAGGCGTCAATCACCTGTCTGGACTACTCTCCCGATATGATGGCTGCCGCGAAGAGCCGTGCGGAGTTGGCTGGAATCCAAAACATTACCTTTCGGCAGGGCGATGTCGGGAATATGCCTTTTGAGGACGAATGTTTCGATATCGTGCTTTCTCTGAACGGATTTCACGCATTTCCGGACAAAGATGCCGCTTACCGGGAGACCTTCCGTGTACTGAAAAAGGGCGGGACTTTTTGCGGTTGCTTTTACATCCGCGGCGGATGCAAACGGACGGACTGGTTTATTCAGAATCTCTATGTTCCCAAAGGGTTTTTCACACCCCCGTTTGAGACGGAAGAAAGTCTGCGCGAACGTTTGTCGAAGATGTACAAAGAAGTGAATGTGGAGGCCGTTGAAGGCATGGGGTGTTTTGTCTGCAAAAAAGGTTGGTAAAAGGTATCCATTCAGAACTCACAGCGACGCACATGGTGACAGGCACTCTCGTGTCGGCTTCGTGACACAAGATGCCAGTCCCCAAGTGCTCCGTCCTGAATATGCAAAGGAGGAACATGAGAGAGAACGATCTACCGTTTGATCGTACGAAGCATGTGGTTTATACAAAAAATGCAAAAAATTGTGTCCGGAAATTACTGTGCAGGTCCTATGATGAAAAGATTGCTGCTGACTTGTGGGAAAAGGTCCAGCTTCAGTATTGTGAATTTCTGAAAGAGGAACCGGCTCTGGGCGGTCTCAAAGTAACTACGAGTGTTTACGATCCGATTCTTTTTTTCGCCTGGTACAAGGTGATTCCTGACAAGCCGGAGCTTGAAAGCGTTCAGAATGATCTGTTTGAATGTTTTTTCGGACGGATCAATACGTTGGGAAAGATTATCGACCTGAACAGACCTCTTGAATACAGCCTGCCGGCAGGGATCTTTAAAAAAGCCAATGACATCCGGGTCAAAGAAATTGAATCGTTTCCGGAATCGTTCCGTATGGGATCCTTTGAATATGACAGGGAAAGAAGGATCGTACGCTACAGCTTTACACAATGTCCAAACGCTGAATTTGCCAAACGTCATCACATGGAGAGCGTCCTTCCCATGATGTGCAATTGCGACCATATTGCCATGCAGAAGCTCCATGCCTGCCTGATCCGAGAGGGAACTTGTATCACGTCAAATTGCTGTGACTACTGCATCGTTGGAGACAGACATCCGCTGGCAAAGGAATACGAACTTATGAAAGCGGAAAACTGTCTGCTGCTCAGTGTAAAAAAGGAGCTGAAGTGATCGTTCTGCAGCTTGTCCTCTACTGCGCGCTGTTCACTCTGATGGTGAAGCTCGGCGTCGGAAACAATGCCCTGAACGGGCTGTTTTTCTATCCGAAGCCGGTACAGGAGAAGGTTTATGAACTTGGACTGACTGACCGGGAGACGGTGGTCAGGAAGCGGAAACGCTTTATGCCCCTCTTTTTTGCCGTCATGGGAACCGCGCTTGTGCTCATTATCGGGGTATGGAACAAAGTCCGGAGCTTTTGGCCGGCTTATTTCCAGGCACTATTGTTCCTCGAGGTGATGAACTGGTACGACGGCATCGTTATCGACAGACTGTGGGTCGGGCACAGTCCCTTCTGGATCATTCCCGGGACGGAAGGGATCCCGTTCGTCCAGACCTGGCCGCAGGTGCTGAAAAAACGAGGCAACCTGACTCTGGTCTGGATCATCGGAGCGGCGGTTGTGGCAGGAATTGTTGTTCTGATATTTCGCTGAACGTTAACTCCTTTTCTTCGCTAAAACTGTGATCCACGGTTTGGATGGATGATGGTCGGAAGTGATTTGGGAAAAACCTGTTTTCATCAGAACGGTTTCAATTTCCTGAATCGTGTAATTCTTCATCCCGTCAATGATTTTTTCAAATTTCAGGCTTGTCGGATCTGTTCCATCTGATTCGTTGCAGATCATGAAATACCCTCCGGGCTTCAGCACTCTTGCTGTTTCCGCAAAACATTTTTCCAGTCCAGGCCAGAAATAAATTGTTTCAAAAGCGGTGATCAGGTCAAATTTTGCATCCGGCAGCTGAAGATTGGAAACATCCCCCTGTAAAACGGTGCATCGCCCTGTATCAATAGCCTTTTTGTTTTGATCTTTTGCTTTCGCGACGGAGATTTCCGAATAATCAATCGCTGTCACATGAGCTTTGGGATACATCTTCAGTAGCTCACCGGCGTTCCGTCCGCCGCCGCAGCCAAAATCGGCAGCTTCTGCAGGATCAATTATCGGGAGATGAGAGAATCCCCAATCCGCCATTTGTGCGTGTCCCGGGTTCATTGTGCTGACCATGATTTTGCCCAAAAACCCTTCCGGTTTTCGCGTTTGATTGAAAAACTTTGTAAATACTTCCATCATTTTCTCCTTCCCGGATTTGTGTTTCAATCACAATTTGTATTTATATAGAAATGTTTACATAAAGTTAAAATCAACTAACTATCGTTTATTGTACCACCATTATGGATTTTTTATTATAGCTCAGAACCGAAATGACGCACATGGGGACAGGCACGCTTGTGTCGGCTCTGCGACACAAGATGCCAGTCCCCGCGTGCTCCATTCCGAGAAGAATAAGATGTCAGCGAATGGCCCTGCTCCGTGAGGTACGAGCTGCGCTCGGTCGAAATTCGGAACAGGATCACGTGCGCTGGGCTAAATAGTTGCGTCCCACTTCGCGTAAAAAAAGCCCGGTGACTGTTTCGTACCGGGCTTTTTTACAAAAATATGTCTTAGATAACTACCAACTGCTAACTGCTTTCAACCTTTATGTAAGCAGGATGCGGTCGTTGGCGAAGGCTTCTCCGCTGACTTTGGCGAAAGCTTCCATCAGGATCTCGATGGTGAGGTTCTTTTTCTCTTCACCGGCAATATCGAGGATCACCTTCCCTTCATTCATCATGATCAGGCGGTTGCCGTAGCGGATGGCGTCGCGCATATTGTGGGTGACCATCAGTGTCATGATTTTGTTTTCGGTGACGATCTGTTCGGAAAGTGCAAGCACCTTTGCGGCGGTGTGCGGGTCGAGAGCGGCGGTGTGTTCATCGAGCATCAGCAGCTTCGGCTTTTTGAGCGTTGCCATCAGCAGGGTCAGTGCCTGACGCTGTCCGCCGGAAAGCAGTCCGACTTTGGCAGTCATTCGGTCTTCCAGACCCAGACCGAGCGTGGCCAGTTTCTCACGGTATTCGCTGCGTTCCTTGTTGGTAATACCGATGCGCAGTGTTCGTTTTTGTCCTCTGCGGGCGGCCAGAGCCAGGTTTTCTTCGATCTGCATGGTGGCAGCGGTCCCGGTCATAGGATCCTGGAACACACGGCCAAGCAGAGCGGCCCGTTTGTGCTCCGGCAGGTTGGTGATGTTGGTTCCGTCGATGACGATGCTGCCGCTGTCAACCGGCCAGACGCCGGCGATGGCGTTTAGCATGGTAGATTTGCCGGCACCGTTCCCGCCGATGACGGTCACAAAATCACCGTCGTCCAGATGCAGGTCAATCCCGTTCAGCGCGATTTTTTCATTGACGGTGTTGGGGTTGAAGGTCTTTCGGATATTCTTGAGATCAAGCATTTCCTTTACCTCCTTTCCCGGCATTGGCAATAGCAAGTTTTTCCTTCCAGAAAGGAATGGCGAGGAACACTGCTACGATCAGTGCGGAGAGCAGCTTCAGTAAATTCGTGTTGAGGCCGAGCCACAAGACGATCTGAATAACGATATAGTAAATCACCGCGCCGATGGCAACAGCAGTAAGTTTCAATGCAAAATTACGGAAAATTTTGCCGAATAATACATCGCTGATGATCACAGCTGCCAGGCCGATAACAATAGCACCGCGGCCCATGTTTACATCGACAAAGCCCTGGTAATGGGCAAGAAGTGCGGAGGAAAGGGCGACGATACCGTTGGAGATCATCAGTCCAAGAATTTTTGCAATATTGGTGTTGATCCCCTGTGCCCGGGACATAGCTTCATTCGCGCCGGTTGCCCGGAGGGAACAGCCGATTTCAGTACCGAAGAACCAGTAGAGAGCCGCAATGACGATAATCAGGATAATGAGTGTCGTGAAAATCGGGTTGCTGATGCTCAGTGAGCGGACATTGCGCTGACTGACGATCAAATTGTATTTTGTCACGCTGATCCCCTGGTTTGCCTTGAAATCCATGATGGCGAGGTTGATGGAATAGAGGGAGAGCTGGGTCAAAATACCGGAAAGGATCGGCGGGATGCCCATTGCGGTGTGGAATAAACCGGTTACCAGTCCTGCCAGCATACCGGCGAAGATTGCGCATAGCAGTGCGACCCAGACGTTTGTTCCGTTCAGCATCAGCATCACGCAGACGGCCCCACCGGTCGCCATGGTACCGTCAACGGTCAGATCCGCAAGGTCGAGGACCTTGTAGGTGATATAAACGCCGATCGCCATAATCCCCCAGATCAGACCCTGGGCAATGGCTCCCGGCATGGCATTGAAAAGAGCTGTGATGTTAATAGGACAGTTCCTCCTTATTTTATTCGAAGTTAGTGGTTAGTGGTTAGTGTTTAGTGGCCAGGTGGTATGTCGTAAAACTTCTGACTTATCACTACTGTCCACTGACCACTGGCCACTGACTACTGACTGATATCGAAGGGGAAGGTAATATATGGATTACCTCCCCTTCGCATTTTATTCTGATTTATTGTTCAATAGCTACGTAGTCTTCCGGAACTTCAACTCCGAAAACTTCGCACAGTTCAGCATTGTACTTCTTTTCCACTTTCGGGGCGAAGCGGACATCCATGGTGGAAACGTCTGCGCCGTCTACGAGGATTTCATAAGCCATTTCACCGGTGGTGTAGCCCAGATCATAGTAATTGATGGAAAGAGCGGCGACACCGCATCCGGCTGCGATACCTTCTTCACCGACGACTGCGGGAACACCTGCCGGTTCCAGCACGTTGCGGATCGCTTCAGTGCAGGAGGCAGCGGTGTTATCGGTCGGGATGTAGAGGACATCACTGTTGTCAGCGGCATTCTGTGTGACGGAAGCGACATCGTTGGAATCAGCGAAGGTGAATTCAGTGCATTCGTAACCTAATTCAGTCAGATATTCGGTGATAACTTCCACCTGATATTTGGAATTCGGCTCAGCGGAGCAGTACAGCAGACCGACTTTTTTGGCTTCCGGGAAAAGTTCCTGCAGCATTTCAGCCTGTTCCTTCAGCGGAGCAAGGTCGGATGTACCGGAAACGTTCATACCGGTGTGACCTGTCCAGTCATCGATATCCAGGGCAGTGGCATAGTCGGTGACGCTGGTACCGAGAATCGGAATATCACCGGTGGCGGCAACAGCAGCCTGCAGTGCCGGAGTGGCATTGGTCATGATGAGGTCAACATCATTGGCAATGAAGGTGTTGACGATGGTGGAGCAGGTGTTGGAATCACCGGAAGCATTCTGGACATCAATCGTGACAGCGTCACCGAGCTTTTCGGTGAGGGCATCCACGAAGCCCTGTGTTGCGGCATCCAGAGCAACATGCTGGACCAGCTGGCTGACACCAACGGAATAGGTATCCTGTGCCATTGCGTTCGCCGTAAGGCTCAGAACAGCAATGATCAGAATGGCAAGCATTTTTTTCATAATAAAATCCTCCATAATGAAAATAAATTCTTTTTCATCCGAAGCCTTTAGGCTTTTTGATATGGCCGGACGTTGGATAACACCGGTTCATCCGGATGAAATTTACAATTTAAAAGCAAAAAACGTTCTCCCCTTGTTATATTAATATGTAAGTGAATCCGATTTTTTTGCTGTCCGGTATTATATCACCGTTTGGGGAATCGTTTTGACTACGTGACATTTCAGAAACAAAAACATAAAAATTTTCGTATAATAACTAAAGATGTGAAGAAGGCAATAACATATCCCTGTTATTTGTGAAAGTTAGGATGTGAATTATGAAAAATGATGTTACCGGTCAGAATTCGTGGGACGCACATGAGGACAGGCACGCTTGTGCCGGCTCTGCGGCACAAGGTGCCAGTCCCCAAGTGCTCCATTCTGAATATTTACAAAAGAACAAAAATATTCAGACGTTTGTTTATATTCTGCTCAGTCTTGGGATCATTGCCGCAATCTTTTGTGGTGTATGGAGACTGAACCATCGGCAGCGGGAAACGATTTCTGCTCCTTCTGTGACAGAAACAGCTTCGTATGATGTAAAGAGCCTTCTGATTTGTAAAACAGCTTTTGACGGTCTGCGCAGCACCGCTGAAAAAACGGGCGCTGCCGGGATGCTCACGATGAGCAGGAGCAGTGCTGATCCAAACGGCTGTGTCTTCAATATTCGGAGCATGACCCCAATCGGAAACCCGGGAATCATTACGATCGAGTATGACTCCGAAAACGGAAATTACGGCATTACACTGGAAATTGAGTCCGTGCAGGAAGAGCTGCTGCGAGACTGGACAAAATCCGCGCTGCTTTATTTCAATAACGGGATCAATGAAAAGATTGCGGAAGAGGCAGCGGAGCGAGCCCTTGCAGGAGAAAAGGCTGCCTATGATCTGTTCACTATCAGTTCACGGATTGGTATTAATATGGATGGTGCAACAGTAACACCCATGCGGATCATCGAAATCAGAAACGTTATAGATTGCTGAGATATGTAGTGTTTACTGGATCCTTCTATATCCATGAGATGATCTCTTCTTAATTCCTTTATATTGTATAACGGATGAAAATAGAAAAATGTGCGGTTTTGCAGAATAAAGTTTCGGTGTACGGCACACGGTGTCCGGAATCTTATAAAATTAAGTAACTGTTCAGAACCCGCAGCGACGCATATGGGGACTGGCATCTTGTGCGGCGCAGCCCGCACATGTGTGCCTGTCCCCATGTGCTCCGTTCTGAATAGATACAACATTAATAAATATTTTAGAGAAAATTTTGAAAAAAGCAGGTATAATAGTAACTGAATTTTGGGGATGTTCCGGTCTCGACGGGGGAGGCTGGTCCCGGATTGCGAGCCGAGAGGTGCCGACCTCGTAAAATCAGTACAAAAAATCAAGTGCCAACAATCGCACTTCCTACGCTGCAATGCCTCTCGCTGCATAAGCGGGGCGTTTGCCGCAATTGGCCTTTTCAGGTCACGTTCACCCGCATCGTACTGCTGACCGATCGCGGAGTGGGCGTCACAAAGTCAGCATGCTGCCCGCGGCGTCACGACGCGAAGCAAAAGAGGGCTTTCGGGCCTGAGTGAATCGCCTCAACCGGTTTTGTCTGTTTCTCCGCTAAGAGGTTAAATCAATAAACTGACTACGCTCGTAGTATATTCGAGGGTCGAATCTTTCGGACGCGGGTTCGACTCCCGCCATCTCCACAGATTCATTTAAAAGCCGAACTTTTGATAGTTCGTTTTTTTGTTTAATGTTTGAAATATGACTTTTGTCTTAACTTTTCTTTTATAGCTTGACAAAACAGAATAAACATTCTATAATAACCTATTATGGTCAAAATGAATTGTTTATTAAATTATAACACGATTTTTGGACCCGGGTGCAGAATTTTTTGTGGATCTCATGCAGCAAGCGGATATTTGCTGAGCTTCGCGGCGGAGATTTCTGTGAAGCAGCCGCTGCATTTGCTGGATTTTGGCAACCGCTGCGATATGTATTTCACAGCCCGTCAGCTGCGTTATCTGACACGGGATCCGGCTGCGGCCATGATGAACATTCGTCTGCAGCGGGCGTTCACCTGTTATCAGGCGGCTGCTCTGCTGAGGCAGATTGAAAAGTTTGAAACAGGCCTGCCGGTGATCATTCTGGATCTGTTGGCCCCATTTCTGGATGAGAATATCAAAACCGCTGAGATTTATCGCCTGTTTCAGGAAGCGACTGAACTGCTGCGCTGTGTGATGCGCGATAGAGCACTGCTGATCGGCGTGAAGCCTGTTCCGCAGCATCTCGCTCCGGACCGGGTGTGCCTGATGGAAAATCTGGCACGCAGTTTCGGTTTGATTCCGGTACAGGATGCACTTCCGGATGGAGCTGCCAATTCAGCCGGATATCAGCAGCGTCCGGCAGCACGTGTCTTTGGTTCATATGGCGTCAGAAGTCAGAAAAAAAGGGCACCTGAACTGATGGACGGACAGCCGACTTTATTTGATTTAGCTTAGCTGTTTAGGACGGAGCACTTGGAGACTGGCAACTTGTGTTGCGAAGCCAAAACGAGCGTGTCTGTCCCCATGTGCATCGTTGTGGGTTCTGTATAAATACGATTTGACAAAAATGTGATAAGACTTTCAGAGAGGATGGTGACCTTATGGGACGAACGATACAATCTGCGACACAAACCTGGATCGAGGAGGAAAAAGCGCTTCAGCGTTTCACGCGGGCACTGCGCCGGGAAGATCAGGCTGTGATGAAGGATCTGATCCATCTTTCCCGTTTGCATATTGCGGAAACTTCCTATGCGGGCAACCTTTATCCGATGGATGCCTATATTATCAGTATGATGCTGGAAGTCGCCAAACGCAGTGAACGGATCGAAATGAAAGTCAATGAGTTATGTAAAAAATGCGGGATCGAGGACGTCCCGGAAACATCAATTCCCGAGCTTCCCAGCCTGAAGAAGCTGCTCTATCCGGAGAGTGAATAGGGGATAGGATATAGGAGATAGGGAATAGTGGAAACTGATGGGCGGAAGAAAGGATGGCTGCTGGATCTTTATGAAGACGGCGCGGATGGTGTCCGGCTCTGGTTCATCATGGATGATGGATCGCGGATCTGTCTGCGGCAGGAATTCCCTGTCAGTTTTTATATTTACGGTCCCGTAAAGCGTCTTCACGACTGCTGCCTGTTCCTGAAGAATCGACCCGGTGTGATTCGTCTGAGCAAAGAAACCAAAAAAGACGTCTTCCAGCCGGATCCGCTGTGCGTTCTGCAGGTCGATATGGCAGGACCGGAGTCCCAGAAGGCCTGCTTTCAGGCAGTACAGCGGGCTTTTCCGGATCTGACCTGGTATAACGCAGACCTTTCCGTTCAGGCTCGTCATTGTGCGGTGTACGAAAGTTTCCCGATGTCTTTATGTGAGCTGGAATATGATGAGACCGGCACGCTTCATTCGCTGCGGCCGCTGAATTCCCGCTGGGACCTTGCTGTTCTTCTGCCGGTGCTGCGGGTGATGGAATTAATTCCCGACTGCGACCCGGCAAAGGCGGAGCCATCTGCCGTGGATCTTCATCTGGACGGAAAAAAACTCCGCGTTTTATTGGACGATCCTGTTGAGGCATTGGAAAAGATCAATGAACTGGCTGACAATTTTGATCCAGATATTCTGCTTACCGAATGGGGGGACAACTGGCTGATCCCGAAGCTGCTGGAGATGAGCACAGAAACCGGTATCCCGCTGCATTTCAACCGCGATACAGAAAAGGAAGTCCTCTGGAAAAAAGAAACTTCCTATTTTTCGTATGGTCAGATCGTTTATCGGGCACAGGAGGCTCATCTTTTCGGACGTTGCCATATTGATAAAAAGAATGCCATGATGTGGAAGGATTATGGCTTTGACGGTGCGCTTGAAATGGCAAGAGTAACCGCCATGCCGATTGAGCAGGCTGCCCGGGTCTCTCCCGGTTCCGGTATCTCGGCCATGCAGATGATCACCGCCATGCAGCACGATGTCCTGGTGCCGGAGCAAAAGCAGCAGTCCGAGCAGATCAAAAACGGACTGGACCTGATCCGTTTTGACCGCGGCGGAATGATCTATCAGCCGAAGCCCGGTCTTTACACGGATATCGCCGAAATCGATTTTGTCTCCATGTATCCGGCAATTATTATCAATGGAAATATCTCTCCGGAAGTTCCGCTCCCTGACGGTCTGGAACCCGCGCAGGAGGAGCTGGGCATCGTTCCGCTCACGCTGAAGCCGCTTTATGAGAAGCGTGTGAAGATCAAGCAGAAGCTGCTGCACTATCCGGACAAGGAAGTGCCGCTGGCAAAAAGCTATGCTGCCCGTGCCTCTGCCTTGAAGTGGCTGCTGGTAGTTTGTTTCGGTTTTCTCGGATATAAAAACGCGCGCTTCGGACGTATTGAGTCCCATGAAGCGGTGACCCGCGGAGGGCGGGAAGCACTGTTGGTTGCTAAAGAGGCTGCGGAAGATATGGGGTTTGAGGTGCTGCATATGTTTGTTGACGCCCTTTGGCTGCGAAAGCGCGGCTGTGTGAGTGTAGCGGATTTTCAGCCGGTTTTGGATGAAATTTCGCGCCGGACAAAGATGATGATCGCGCTTGACGGCATTTATAACTGGCTGGCTTTTCTTCCCTCCCGCTCGGATGAGGCTGTTCCTGTTCCGAACCGTTATTTCGGTACCTTCCGCAGCGGTGAATTGAAAATGCGCGGCATTGAGGCCCGCCGTCATGACATGCCACCGTGGATCAGTGAGACGCAGCGAAAAGCTCTGAAATGCCTTTCCCTGGCGGATGATCCTCGTGATTTACCGAAGTATCTTCATAAGGCTTTCTCCATTCTGAAACAGGCTCTTGATGACTTGAATGCCGGGAAGGTGCCGCTGAAGGAGCTTGTCGTGACCATGCGCATCAGCCGTGAACTGGAAGCATATAAAGCGCCGACCCCAAGCGTCCGGGCAGCACAGCAGCTGCTGGAACAGACCGGGAAGCGGCTTTCTCCCGGACAGAAGGTGCGGTTTTTGTATACGGTCGGGAAGGAAGATGTCCACGCCTGGGAACTGCCGGAGTCGGTTCCCCCGGAAAGTATTGATAAAGCGAAATACCGGCTGCTCTTCGGCAGAGCGGCAGGAACGATCCTTTACCCTTTCGGGATCGATGCCAAAGATGTAGAGGATTGGGCCTGCGGCGGGCTGCAGTTCAGGTTTGAGCAGGCGTTTCATTAAATAATGATCTTTAAAATTGCCGGACATTTGGTGTATACTATGAAAGAATAGAGTGTTAATTTAATTGAGAGAAGGACAAAAATGCAGAAATCGAACATTGGTATCCTCGGGTTGGCTGTAATGGGAGAAAACCTTGCGATCAATATGGAAAGCAAGGGTTTCACTGTCAGCGTTTATAACCGTACGACTGAGAAGGTGACGAAATTTATCGATGGACGTGCTCAGGGAAAAAATATCCGCGGCGCGTATTCTTTGGAAGAGCTGGTTTCTCAGTTGGAAAAGCCGCGGAAAGTGATGATCATGGTCAAGGCCGGGAAACCGGTGGATGAAATGATCGATCATCTCATTCCTTTGATGGAACCGGGCGATGTGATCATTGACGGTGGAAATTCCCATTTTCCCGACACACAGCGTCGGACGGCTTATGTGGAAAGCAAGGGCCTGCTTTATGTCGGGACGGGCGTTTCCGGTGGAGAAGAGGGCGCGCTCAAGGGGCCTTCCATGATGCCGGGCGGTTCCGCGGCTGCCTGGCCGGTTGTCAAACCGATCTTTCAGGCGATTTGCGCCAAGGTTGAAGACGGCTCTCCCTGCTGTGAATGGGTTGGTTCTGATGGAGCCGGACATTATGTCAAAATGGTACATAACGGCATTGAATACGGAGATATGCAGCTCATTTGTGAGGCTTACCAGCTGATGCGCGATTTACTGGGAATGTCTGCTGACGAGATGCACGAGGTCTTTGCAGAATGGAATAAGGGAGAACTGGACAGTTATCTGATTGGTATCACCGCTGATATTTTGGCTTTTAAGGATGAGGACGGTCTGCCGTTGGTAGACAAAATCCTGGATACCGCGGGACAGAAGGGTACCGGGAAATGGACTTCTATTGCTGCACTGGATGAAGGAATCCCGCTGACGTTGATCGGTGAGGCGGTTTTTGCCCGCTGTCTGAGTGCCATGAAGACGGAGCGTTCTGCCGCTTCTCATATTCTCCAGGGACCGGAAAAACCGCAGCACATTGACCGTGCTCATCTGATCAGTGCTATCAGGGATGCGCTTTATGCGTCCAAGATTGTTTCTTATGCGCAGGGTTTTACACTGCTGCGGGATGCCGCGAAGACTTACCATTGGGATCTTCATTACGGAAATATTGCTCTGATGTGGCGCGGCGGGTGCATTATTCGCTCTGTTTTCCTCGGAGATATTAAAAAGGCTTTTGATGCCAACCCGGATCTGCCGAACCTGCTGCTGGATGATACTTTCCGGAAACGTATCGAAGAGGCACAGAACGGATGGCGTGAGGTCTGCGCGGAGGCGATCCGCTGCGGTATACCGGTGCCGGCGATGTGCAGTGCCTTAGGTTATTACGATGCTTATCGTACGGAACGGCTCAGCGCAAATCTGCTGCAGGCACAGCGGGACTATTTTGGCGCACACACCTATGAACGTCTTGATCATCCTCGCGGTCAGTTTTTCCATACCAACTGGACCGGTGAAGGTGGTGAGACTGCAGCTTCTACGTATACTGTATAGTGGGCGAGCATCGGGCCGGTTAGCCTGCTCCGTATGGGGTGAGCTTCGCTCGATTTTTATTTGGGAGCAGGAACTTCGCCCGAGCAGCACTGCAAAACTGGCAAGCCCGTGCACAGTAACCGGCACAGCACAATCTTTTTTATGAAAAACGTAGCTAATCAGAACAGAGCACTTGGAGACTGGCATTTTGTGTCGTGAAACCGACACAAGCGTGCCTGTCTTCATGTGCGTCCCTGCGAGTTCTGAATTATTACAAAAAAACAATTAATATTCAGAAATAGTTAGCTTTTGAGTATAATAGTAAGTTAGAGATTCATAAATCCAATCTTTTAAGGAGAGAAAATGACAAAGAAATCTGTATTATTTTTTATTATGGCTGTGATGCTTTTCGTATTCACAGCAGTTTCTGCGGATGATTTATCTGACATCAAACAAGCTGGTGTGCTGAGATTTGGTGCTCCGCTGGAATATATTCCGTTCGTGTTCGAAGACGAATCAGGGACTCCAAGCGGCATGGACATAGCACTGATGGAAGAAATCTGCCGCCGAATGGGTGTTCGTATGCAGAAGATCAGTTTCGCCCGTGATGGTATCATTGACGCCCTGAATATCGGCCAGGTCGATGTGATCGGCGGCGGCCTTTCCAAGACAGATGCCCGTGCACAGCGAATCGATTTCACCCGTACCTATTACAATGGTGAAGCACAGTTCATTTGTCCGGTGTCCATGTCCAAGCCGCAGATAGTGAACCTTGACAACTTCAGAGGAATGAAAATCGGTGTTGTGAAGGGCTCCAGTTTTCAGGATTGGGTTCTTGCTAATCTGGTGAATACCGGAATCATTTCTCAGAATGCTGTTTATACATATTCAGACAGTGCTGATGGCATCAAGGCAATGGATCGCGGTGATGTGAATTTGATTGCGATTGACCAGGATGTATATGAAAGCCGCTATCGTGGAACAGGTAAATATCAGGTTTTTTACAGTGGATTTAATACGGAAAATTATGCCTTTGGTGTCCGTAAGGGTTCCACGCTGACTGATGTTATCAATGGACATCTGGTTGATATGCTGCGTGATGGTACGGCTCAAAACCTGGCGAACCGCTTCTTCACCATGGACTTCAGTCAAAAAGACAACAATATCCAGAAACCGGTAGCAACGTTGGCTCCGGTTGCGACCGTTGTGCCTTCTAACTGTGTGAATGCCATGAGTTATGTCGCAGACGTAACTGTCAAAGATGGACAGACGTTTGCCCCGACTGAAGGATTCCGTAAGACATGGCGTATTTATAATAACGGCTCCTGTACCTGGGATTCAAACTATACGCTCCAGTTCGTTTCCGGTGATGCCATGAATGGTACCTATGTTCGTATCCCGACAACAGTAAAGCCGGGTCAGACAGTTGACATCTCTGCGGATTTGAAAGCACCAAATAAAACAGGTAATTACAAAGGAAACTGGCAAATGCGGTCTCCGCAGGGTTCAGGTTTCGGTCAGACTATTCGGGTAAGTATCAAAGTCGCCGGCAATGCTCCTGCGCCGACAGCCAGACCTTCTGACGGACAGAAGCGTATTATTCCGACCATTAATTACTTCTATGCTGATGATACAGATGGATTTTTGGGCGACTATACAACGGTTTACTGGTCTGTTTCCAATGCCAGTGGTGTGACCATCACCTGCAATGGTGCTACGATCGAAAACAGCGGTACTTTGACCGGTTCTGCTATGGTAAATGCTGTTTTGCAGAAAATAGGTGTTCATGAGATCAAACTGACTGCCCATTCTGTTACAGACGACGCCACTGCTTATATCTACTACACAATGTATGACATCAATGGAAATACCGGTGAAGGTCAGACACGCGTGGTCCCGGTGATCGACTATTTCTATGCTGATTCTGATTCCGGTCATGCCGGGGACTCTGTTACCGTTTACTGGAGCTCTAATGCGGGCGGTGTTACATTGAATGTTGATGGTTATGACATTGTCAACAGCACCGGTTCCGGTTCTTATACGCTGCAAGCTCCGATTGCAGGTGCAGGTACTCACAATATTACGCTGACAGCTCACACATTGACTGATGACGCTTCCCAATCTATCACTTATACCACATATGACTGGTCAGTTGATGGTGATGATAATGGCGGTAATGACGGTCAAACCCAGGTGATTCCGTCAGTTGATTATGTCTATGTATCTCCGGATTCCGGTCAGGCCGGTGATGGCACAACAGTCTACTGGTCCACAACGAATGCGATTGGAGTGACGATTTCGGTAGATGGTTATAACATCGATAACAGCGGTCCATCAGGATCTTATCCGCTGCAGGCTCCTGTTGCAAGTGTCGGTACGCATACCATCACAGTTACGGCTCAATCTGTCACAGATTCTGCTTCTCAGTCCTGTACATTTACCGTAACAGAATCTAATTACGGAGATTCTGACTGGAATAATACAGATGACGGGGGATGGCAGGGCTCCGGCGGTTGGCAGGATACTGGTGGCTGGCAGGATACTGGCTACAGTGACTACGATTTTGATACTACCGGTTATTCTGAAGAAGATTGGCAGGAAATTAATAATTTGGTAGACAATATGTCTGAGTTGGATTGGACTGAACTCGGGATATATTTAGATGAATTATATTGATAACCTGAGTTTTGAATTGGATTGATCCGATAAAAAATAAGATGCTGCCATAAAGAACTCTGGCAGCATCTTATTTTATTTCTGGTATGGCTTTTTTATTCCCAAATGAATTTGCTTACTGTACTGTCTGATGTAATTTGATTATAGATGCCGGCGAAGGGGTTTACCAGCCAGATATTACCGTCTGATAGAAATGCGATCCAGGCAGAGCTTTGCGATACTCCGGGTGACCAGATCAAATGTTGTGGGGTGATATAACCGCTGGAGCTTTTTGATGGATAAACAGTTCTGATATTTTCTCCATCTAAATCACTGATCATGATACGGTATCGTTCTGATTCTACCTGCTGCGGCAGCTCGGACTGTAGCCAGGTCAGGTATGATTTCCCGTTAGAAAAGTGTGGGGAAATAGTCGGGTATGAAAAGAGTCCCGCATTTTCAATGACAGTACGAAACTCTCCCGTGTTCAAGTCATAAGAAGCAATGTGGTAATCGGTTGGGTCAAATGTTTGAACCTCGCCATCAGTCTTACCATGAAATGTGAAGAAGATACCGTTATTTTCACTGTTCCAACTGAATCCCGGGATCCAGGCCCAGTCGCTGCGAGTCTTTTCATAGGGAGTGAAATGGATCAGTTCCTTTTTTTCTCCGCTCAATCGATCAATAAGGCCCAGGCTTTCCGGTGTGGCAAAAAGCAGCTGTCTTGCATCGTCGGATAAGGCAAATTCAGTTCCCCACCAGGCATAATCACCGCTGTCGTCAGGTTCGAGAATCTCTTCCTGTGTCATCAGCATGCCAGTATCACTTACAAACTGCATTCGTAAATCATTGAGCGCTTTCCAACCAGGTGTTTGCTCCGATGGTTCCACAGAAGAGTATACGAATCGTCTTGTATTTCCAGGAAGCCAGGACGCGAAGTGGAGCACATTAGAGACACGGAGCGAGATTGGTTCCGCGTTCCAGTCATTCACCTTTACCATCCACAGCCCGTTCACTTCGGTGGAGCGGCCTGTTCTGGAAAAAAGCAGCCATTGTCCGTCAGATGAAAGGTCAAGCACTCTGCCATCAAGATCTCCCGTGGACACCAAAGGTGTGCGGTTTTCAGTTGATCCTTCCATCATCCAGGCACTGCCTTCTGAGATGTAAATCAGTCTGCCGTTTATTTTGATTGGGGCATATTCGGCTTTTGCCCCTTGCATGAGGATCTCAGGTACCGACTCTTTGATTGTTACAGCGGAAACAACTGCTTTTGCGGTCTGCACACCGTCTTCGTATGTATATCGTGTAACGATTTGTCGTGTACCGTTATGCCCCTGTTGAATTAGTCGTGTTTCTCCATCCGGAATCGATTCGTTCCGTACAGTCTGACTCTGGAAAGGTATGACCTGTTCAGTTGTAATGTCTTCGGTTGTCACGCGGGTGATCCGGATAATACCGTCAGCAGGAATAGTCATCGGCATCGCGGGGTTTACGATGTCTGAATCATTTACTGTTATGCCTACAGCTCGGATTGCTTCTGCAACGGTGGCATCAAAAAAGATGCTGCTGTCATATCGAGTATTATCGCAAAAAATGCTGATATTTCTTGTTGGCCGTTCATTTTCCGCATAAAAACTGCGGATCTCTGCACAACCGGTCAGGAGCAGACAGAGAAGAATAAAAAATAATGCCCGGCATTGCTGTCGGGTCTTATTTATTGTTTTTTTTGAATAACAATGACGGTTCATGTTCTATTTTTTTATAGCATCTATTGATGCACTGCCTTTGTGAAGCTTGAAGGATTTGATTACAAAATCCTTCTGTATATCTTCAATGAGTGCTTTCAATGGCTGCTGAATGATTGAATTGGCTTTGGATGCATCCAGCTTGAGTACGGGGATATCGAGCGTTTTGACATTTACCAGAGCCTTGCTGCCATCCCATAATACGGATGCTGTAGCTTTAGCTGTTGCCTTGACAAATTTTATTCCTGCTTTGAGGGATAGAAATACTTCATCCTCATCAAAGTGGATTTCCGGGTTCGAAACATCCAGGTTTGTTTTTACCTTCTGATTGATCAGCGCTTTTACCTCATCGATATGGCTGGTTAAATAATTCTCAGCATAATTAGTGGCTTCCTGATCGGTGAGTTTTATTTGAATATTTGATCCGCTTGGTATTTTTGTCAAATCAAGGTTTAGCATTATTTTTTTCTTGCCTCCAATACTGCAAATCCATCATAGATATTGAATGAAAGAACTTCATATTCGTTCATTTTTTCATGAATTAAATCATTGATCGGTCCCTGTATATAAGAATTCACTGTGGCCGGATCTACTGAAATAATCGGGATATCGACGGATTGCATGTCAACACGAAGTGTCTGTGATGGCGCATCCCAGATGACTTTTCCACTGGCGGAAGCTGTGATTTTCAAAAATCCGACGCCGCCTCGGATAGAAACGACCAGACGGTCTTCATCAAAGTCAATTTTCGGATCAGAAAAGTCAAGTTTCATCCCGACAGATTGTTCGATCATAGTCTGAATTTGTTCCATGTAACGATGCAGGTATTCGGATGCTGCATCTGTAGCGTCCTCATCTGTCAAAGTCAGTTGAAAAACCGAGCCGGATGGAAGATTCTGTACTTCCCGAAGCTGATTTGTCAATTTTTCGACAGTTTGTGCAGAAATTGTACTCCATCCGAAAAATAAGCCGAAAAATACGGCAATAATTGGTAAAATTGATTTATGAGTTTTTGTCATAATTACCTCCACAGGTGTTATACGAGACTCGTATATAATAAGTTCCTGCCGGTTCATTCATACAGGCAGTAAAAAATTATAGCATGACATAATGGAAGAAACGTTAAATTACACACAAGAATCCCTGACAGCTCTGGAGGCGGTGCTCTTCGCGGCAGCTACACCGGTTTCCTACGCCCGGCTGTCGGAAACCATGGGACTGAAAGTTGGTGTCATTCATGAAATGTGCCAGGCACTTTCCAATGACTATGAAAAACGAGGTGCTGGAATACGGATGCAGTTCCTTGACGCCCAGGTACAGCTGACAACTGCACCGGAAGCTTCTTCAGCTGTAGAAACATTTTTGGGGCTTGAAGCTACACAAAAACTTAGCCGGGCCGCTCTTGAAACGCTGACGATCGTTGCTTATCGACAACCGGTTTCCCGTCCTGCCATTGATGCGATCCGGGGTGTGAACAGTGAATATATCCTTCGCGGGCTGCTGACTCGGGGATTGGTCGAAGAAGTCGGACGCGCTGAATCGGCAGGCAGACCGATTCTTTACGGAACGACTCAGGATTTTCTGCTGTATTTTGGGCTGTCTTCACTGAATGATCTGCCACCGTTTGAGACAGCGGTTCCGGAAGAAAATGAAACAGAATTGAGCATATTAAAGGAGTGAATAAAGAAATGGAAGAGCGTTTACAGAAAATATTATCCCGCAGCGGTTTTGGATCAAGACGAGCTTGTGAAGAACTGATCGTAATGGGTCGTGTTACAGTGAATGGCGAGATGGCAGAGTTAGGTTCAAAGGCGGATCCGAAAAAGGATACGATACGTGTGGATGATGCTGTTTTGCAATATAGTGAGCCGGAAAAGGTTTATATCATGCTGAACAAGCCGCGTTTTGTGCTCTCTGACCGCGATCCATCGGATCCACGGCGCAGTGTATTTTCGATCGTTGAGAATTCTGACGGCTTGTTTGTAGTTGGAAGACTCGATTTTGAAAGCGAAGGGCTGATCCTGCTTACGAATGACGGTGAATTGGCCAATAAGCTTTCCCATCCTCGTTATGGGAAGGAGAAAGAATACCAGGTGCTGGTGGCAAAACGTCCGGATGATAAGCAGCTCAAAGCCTGGCGTCATGGTGTTGTTTTGGAGGATGGGGAAAAGACCGGCCCAGCTCAGGTACACGTCAGCAGTCTTTCCGGGAAAGGCGCCTGGCTGCGGGTAGTTATGACCGAAGGGCGGAAGCGTCAGATTCGTGAGATCGGTAAGACGATCGGATTGCCGATCGTGCGCCTGATCCGTGTACGTATTGGAACACTCGAAATGGGAGATTTGAAGTCCGGAGAATATAAGGAACTGAATGAAAACCAGGTGAAATCTCTGCGAGCTCTGGTATCCGGTAAGCCGCGGGCTGAAAAACAAGCTGCTGCGTATGCGAAGCTTGGTGAACAGCGGAAGTTCCGTAAGCCCGGTGAACAGAAACCGCTTCACAAAATTAGCCGTGCTGACCGGAAGAGTACAGAGAAAAAACCGTTTTCCAAACCGGTGAAAAAGAAAGTCATGTAAGGTTTCTTCACAATTTGATATGTTGATTTCATAATCGGAAGGAAATTTTGGCGGAAAACTTTTTTTCTTAATTCATATCTCTTAATTCAGGGTAATTCTGTTATAATGGAATGCTGGCGGTCGTGAAGGCTGCTTGGGAGGAAATGCTATGAAGATCACAATGGTCATCCCGACTTACAATGAATCAGAAAATCTGCCGAAACTGGTGCATGATGTTCTTGCGCTTCCGCTGGAAGATATTCATGTTCTTATCGTGGATGATAACAGTCCGGATGGAACCGGTGATGTAGCCGAAAAACTTCGTGTGCAGTATAACGACAGAGTTCATTGTCTGCATCGAGCCGGAAAATTAGGCCTTGGGTCGGCATACAGAGAAGGCTTCAAAAAGGCTATTGAGGAAGGTGCTGACTATATCGGCCAAATGGATGCGGATTTTTCCCATCCTATCGATAAAATTCCGCTGATGGTCAAAGAGCTGGAACATGCGGATCTGGTTATCGGTTCCCGTTATGTCAAAGGCGGCAGTCTTGATGAAAACTGGCCTTTTTATCGGAAATGGCTTTCTGGTTTTGGCAACGCATATGCCCGTGTCATCTTAAGTCTGCCGAACCGTGATGTGACCGGTGGCTTCAAACTTTGGAAGAAGGAAACACTGCAGGCAATGCCCATGGATACGATCAAGTCTAATGGTTATGTATTCCAGGTGGAAATGAATTATGTTGCCTCAAAGATGGGTTTCAAAATCGTCGAGATCCCGATTTACTTCCAGGAACGGACGATGGGTAAATCCAAGATGAATATGAAAATCTCCATGGAAGCGGCGTGGCGTACGATCGCGCTTCGTTTCCAGCATCAGGATGTGAAGAAAGTTGTCAACAGATAGCAAATGGTTGACTGAAACAATAAATCAAAAAACAGCAGGGTAAAATGAACGAAAGTATTTATGACGAATTAAAATGGCGTGGAATGATCCACGATCAAATCGACGGCGTGGAAAAATTGCTGAGCGAAAAGAAGGTCACGCTGTATAATGGATTTGACCCGACGGCTGACAGTCTCCATGTGGGACATATGGTTCCGTTGATCGCTCTGGCACGTTTTCAGCGGTATGGGCATCATGTTCTGGCTCTTGCCGGCGGCGGTACCTGCATGATCGGCGACCCGTCCGGTCGTTCCGCGGAACGCAATCTGCTTTCCCGCGAGGAAGTGCTGCATAATGTGGAATGTATCAAAAAGCAGCTGGCGCATTTCCTTGACTTTGATGTTAAAGCGAATCCGGCGAAGATCGTGAACAATATGGATTGGCTTGGCGAGCTTTCCATGCTGGATTTTCTGCGCGACACCGGAAAATATTTCACCATCAATTATATGATGAGCAAGGATTCCGTAAAGAACCGGATGGATCGGGAATCCGGGCTTTCGTTCACTGAGTTCAGCTATATGCTGCTGCAGAGCTATGACTTCCTGCACCTTCATAAGGAAATGGGCTGTGAACTGCAGTGCGGCGGTTCGGACCAATGGGGCAATATCACGGCGGGTTCTGATTTGATCCGCAAGCAGACCGGTGACGCGGTCTATGGCCTGACCTACCCGCTCATCAAAAAGTCTGACGGGACAAAGTTCGGCAAAACTGCCGGTGGTGCGGTCTGGCTTGACCCGAAACGGACTTCACCCTACAAGTTCTACCAGTTCTGGCTGAACACGGATGACAGTGACGTGATCCATTACCTGAAGTTCTTCACCTTCTTTGACGAGGAAAAGATCAATGGGCTGGAAGCGGAAACCAGAGAACATCCGGAAGCTCGTGCTGCACAAAAGGCATTAGCCATTGAAATGACACGCATGATGCATGGCGAAACCGCGGTTGCCAATGCACAGCAGGCCAGTCAGGCGCTTTTCGGCGGTGATATCATCGGGCTGACTGCTGAGGACATTCATGATATTTTCTCCGAAGTTCCTTCCTTCGATATGCCGGCTGATCATTTTGGCGGTGAGGGAATGAACGTGGTGGATATCCTGACCGGGACAGGCTTCCTGAAGTCCAAGGGCGAAGCACGCCGCGGTATCCAGGAAGGCGGCATTTATGTGAATAACAACCGTGTTACGGATGCAGCCATGAATGTGAGTATTTCCAACTTCATCGATGGAAAATACCTGGTTCTCCGCCGTGGAAAGAAAAATTATTTCCTGGTGAAGGCGATATAAGAATTGATTAGTTCTCAAAAAGAAGGCGCTCGCTGCGTCTTCTTTTTTTTAATTCTTTTCAAGCCAGGAACGGAGAAGCTGATAGAGCTCCTGCAGCTGTCCGGTGCGGATCTCGTTCTGCTGAGCAGCTTCGTCGTAAGTATTGACTGCGGTGTCTTCCAGCTTGTTCAGACGTTCCATGATCATCTCGACGGAACGTTTGTAATCTGACTGGATCTCATCCTGTCCGAGAGAGTAATTCATCCAGCGCTTCTGATCTTCCGCTTTGAAGTTTGCCCATTCCTGATGGAATTTTTCTTCTGTCAGGCGCTGCATTTCCGTCAGTTCATTGGTGCGGCGGTCAAAGCGGGCTGAGGCTTCATCCAGGATATCCTGGGAACGTTTGATGGAGCGTTTGGTCGCGTCGAGTGACTGGACCTGCCCTTCCAGTGAGGAAGCGCGTTCCACAACTTCCGCGAAAGATTCTTTCCATTCAGCCCATTCCTTTTCCCGATTGACATCGGCAACATTGATCTTCTCCTGAAATGCCAGCCATTGCTGTTTCCGCTCATTTTCACCGCTCAGCACGTCATTGATTCGAGACTCCATCCGTTTGATGGAATCGGCGGAAATATCGACCTTGGTGCGCATTTCCTCGTTGCGTTTACGATAGGCATTCAGCTCTGTCTGCATATCGCCGAGGCGTTTGATATCCTGTTTGCGGCTTTCTTCATTTGTCTTCTGTATGCGCAGAAAGTCGTCACGTTCCAGCGCGACTTTTTCGATTCGGTGCGCGACTTCTTCCACGTTGCGGTTGACGGTAAAGATATCATCCTGCCGGGCCTGAACAGCTTTTTTGATATCGCTGATCGGTTCAACCTGTTTGCGCAGTTCCAGAATCGCACGGCTCAGTGATTCCTGCACGGTGCGCTGATTGCCATCCAGTTCGTTTTCCTTGAGAGTATGGGCTTTGTTGTTTTCCTCAATCATGATTTGGAGTTCACCGCGGTTCTGCGCGATCGTGCCTTCCAGATGATCCAGACGGGGAAATACGCTCGGGTAGACGCTGACTTCCTTCTGCAGATCTTTGATATCGTTTTTCAGCGCCATGTTTTCCGTTCTGAGCTGTGTGATCTGTTCCTGAAGAAGGTAAATTGCGTCCTTATCCTTGCGCCGTTCAGCGTCAAGCCAATCAAGCCGTTTTAAAATCTGCGGAATATCATAATAATCATCGCCGGCGTTCGGCTGCCAGGTTTGTGTCATAGTCTCTTTCTCCTTTTGCTATTATATCAGGAAAAATGAATCATGTGAAGCTTCAAAAATACAAAATTTTAACCTGAGACAGCCGAAATCCCTCCGGACTCCGGCTTTTCTCACTATATACTATATTCTATTTCCTACATCCTACATCCTATATCCTACATCCTACATCCTATATCCTATATCCTACATCCTACATCCTACATCCTATATCCAGCTGCCTGCTGACTCAAAGGATAAATATCGTCGTACCGCAGCTCCGTCCCCGGGATCTTGTCATAATCCTGAATCTCATCTTCATACTGCTGATGTTTCAGGATCCCCGGTGCGGCATCCGCTTCCTGCTGCTGGTAGTACCGGTAAATGTAC
>CADATZ010000012.1 GCA_902791025.1 uncultured Chloroflexota bacterium
ATACAGGAAGCATAGATCGAGAAAGCTTCTTCTGACAGCAGCCAATCTGCATCCTCGCATAACAAAACTTTCATAATCCATCCTCACAAACGCCGATTTATCAGTCTGATTTGATAATTATATCAAAACACTCATCGATTTTATGATGCAAAACATCATCGCGATGTTTTTTCCCTTTACTACAGATAAACACATCTACCCGATTCGTAGAGAGCAGAAGGAATTTTCCACTTAGCTGTCTTCGTGAGATATGAGAGGAGTGGTATACATCTGTACAGATGCGTCTGATGATTCCCTCGTCGGACAGATGTATTCATGCATGGCTTTGCACTTGACATGGGAAAGGTGGTCGATTCCAATGACTCATTCCGTTCAATACTTCAAAATGGGGGATTCTCTTTGATAAATACTTCGAGAATTTCGGCAGTATCTCCGATTATCTCCGGGCAGGGGCGTTTTTTATAATAATCTTTTGTACGGGCTTCCGGGACAGGGAGATCATGCCGAATGTTTAGCCCAAGGAGCTCACGGCATACGATGGAACCGTGCTTCTCTTCAAATCTATGCGCCAATTCCTGAACCCTTGCATAAAGCTCCGCTTTTCTTTGACCTGTTTCAGGTGTATCATAACCATATAACAGACCCACGATCATAAACATCCCGCTGACAGAACCGCACACTTCCCGAAGCCTTCCCATCCCTCCGCCGAAAGGTGAGGATATCTTCAAAAGCTGACTTTTTTCCATGGGGAGTAGGTCTTCAAATGCCAGTATGATAGATTGTGAACAATTATATCCGTTCAGAAAATTTGCCCTTGCCGCTTCTCTTCGTGTCATTTCATATTCCTCCTGTAACTATTCAGAACCCACAAGAGTCTTATTACCACAAAATTTCACATTTGTCAACCGCCAATTCTGGTGGTTTTCTTTTTAAAAATTTTGTGTATACTGTTTATCAGGAACAAGGAACAAGGAACAAGGAGCAAGTGGTCAGGTGCCGGTGAACAACTGTGGCAATACGCAAGCTGCTGAGACCGGTCTTGATGAAGCGCCAGAGAGTCATTCTGATTCCTTCGAAGGCTCTGAAACTGAGCTCTCCGAAAATATTGAGCCCTCACAGCAGGTCAGCACACCGTCTGTTTCTTCTGAAGAAGAAAATTCCGGGGAAGCAGCGATACCGGCGGAGGACGATTTTGACGAAAGGTTTGCTCAGCTGCCGGATGCGGTAAAAGCATGCGTTGTTTCCATCATCGACAATCCGGACAATCTCAAGAATTACTTCATGTGCCTCGCGGATGAAAATTACTGCAGGATATATCGGGAAAAGACGGATATCTTCCGGGAAGCAATAGCCTTTATAAACAGTGCTATGCCGCAGCAGGCAGTGGACAGTGGTTAGAAGTTAGAAGTTAGAAGTTAGAAGTTAGAAGTTGTAAGTTAGAAGTTGTAAGTTAAAAGTTGGAAAAGCCGGGATCCGGGTGGATTTCGGCTGTCTGCACATCGGGCAGGGGTACATATCAAAAAGGGGGACGGTTATCCCGGAACCGTCACCCGGTCAGTATCGCTCGATTTCAGCTGTTTTTGCCTGATAAACGTCATAGAGTTAAACGGATTTAATTCATTACACCTTTGCGGAGAAATTTTTTCATTGTCGGCAAAAAATGGGTTATAATAAATCCGCAAAGAATACGGATTTTTCCGTTCTATTTTGCTTGCATAAGGCCTGTAATGATTCCGGGCCTGTATTCAACCCGGATTTTCCGGGAAAAATTCTTGTCCGGTTTTACGATTAAGACCGAAAAACATAGAAAATCAGGAGTTACTTTTCATGGCACGTCAAATGGTTACAATCGATGCCAATGAGGCCGTCGCTTATGTGGCTTACCGCATGAACGAGGTCGTCGCAATCTACCCGATCACTCCGTCTTCCCCGATGGGCGAATTTTCGGATGAATGGGCAGCCAGGAACGTCCCGAACCTCTGGGGTACCGTTCCGAGCGTTATGGAAATGCAGTCAGAAGCCGGTGCTGCCGGTGCCGTACACGGTGCATTAGTCACCGGTGCGATGACCACCACCTTCACCGCTTCCCAGGGTCTTCTGCTGATGATCCCGAACATGTACAAGATCGCCGGTGAATTGATCTCCACCGTCTTCCATGTGACTGCCCGCGCCATTGCGCCGCACGCTCTGTCCATTTTCGGTGACCAGTCCGACGTCATGGCTACCCGCCAGACCGGTTTCGCACTGATCGCCTCCAACTCCGTTCAGGAAGCGCATGACACTGCCCTGATCGCGCAGCGCGCCACCCTGAAATCCCGTGTGCCGTTCCTGCACTTCTTCGATGGCTTCCGCACTTCTCACGAAGTCATGAAGATCGAACAGCTCGACATCGAAGATATGCGCGCAATGATCGATGATGAAGATGTCATCGCTGCCCGCGCCCGCGCAATGAACCCGGAAAACCCGATCATCCACGGTACTGCCCAGAACCCGGATGTCTTCTTCCAGGGTCGTGAAGCTGTCAACAAATTCTATGAAGAATGCCCGGCAAAGGTCCAGGAAGCTATGGACAAATTTGCCGAACTCACCGGCCGCCAGTATCATCTGTTTGATTACTACGGTGCTGAAGACGCTGAAACCGTCATCATCGCCATGGGCTCCGGTGTTGAAACCTGTGTCGAAACCGCGAAATACCTGAACGCCACCCAGGGCGAAAAGTACGGCGTCATCGCTGTCCGCCTGTATCGTCCGTTCAGCGTCAAAGACCTGGTCAAGGCTCTGCCCGCCACCGTCAAGAAGATCGCTGTTCTCGACCGCACCAAGGAACCGGGTTCCGCCGGTGAACCGCTGTTCGTCGATGTCGTTTCCGCCATCAACGAAGCCATCACCGATGGTTACGCTCCGTTCAAAGCCATGCCCGTCATCCGCGGCGGCCGCTACGGTATGGGTTCCAAGGACTTCACCCCGGCAATGGTCAAGGGTGTCTTCGACGAAATGAAGAAGGACTGCCCGCTGAACCACTTCGCTGTCGGTATTGAAGATGACGTCACTTTCCACAGTGTCGCCTATGATCCGCACTTCCTGCTGCCGGAAGGCCGCACGGTCAACTGCATGTTCTTCGGTCTGGGTTCCGATGGTACCGTCGGCGCCAACAAGAACTCCATCAAGATCATCGGTCTGAACACTGACAACTGGGCCCAGGGCTACTTCGAATACGACTCCAAGAAGTCCGGCTCCACCACCACCTCCCACCTGCGCTTCGGCCCGGATCCGATCCACGCCCCGTATTTCATCGGTGAAAACGACGCTGCCTTCATCGGCTGCCACATGTTCACCTTCCTTGAAAAACTGGACATCCTGCGCTTCGCCAAGAAGGGCGGCACCTTCCTCCTCAACTCCATCTATGGTCCGGAAGAAGTTTGGGACAAGCTCCCGATCGAATGCCAGGAAGCTATCATTGAAAAGCAGCTGAAGTTCTACGTGATCGACGCTTTCGCCGTTGCCAAGAAGACCGGCATGGGCGGCCGCATCAACACCATCATGCAGACCTGCTTCTTCGCCATCTCCGGTGTTCTGCCGAAGGACGAAGCCATTGAACAGATCAAGAAAGCCATTAAGAAGACCTACGGCAAGAAGGGTGACGCTGTCGTTGCTCAGAACTTCGCCGCTGTCGATGGCTCCCTCGAACATCTGGCTGAAGTCAAATACCCCAACAAGGTCACCAGCACGATCCATCGTCTGCCTCCTGTCTCCGACAAGGCTCCTGAATTCGTGAAGGACGTCCTTGGTCCGATCATCTTCGCTCACGGTGACAAACTGCCGGTCTCCAAGATGCCCGTTGACGGTGCCTTCCCGACCGCTACCACCCAGTGGGAAAAACGCAACATCGCCCAGGAAGTCCCGGTATGGGATCCGACCGCCTGTGCCCAGTGCGGTAAGTGTGCGATCGTCTGCCCGCATGCTGCCATCCGCCAGAAGGTCTATGACCCGGCTCTGTTGGCCAATGCTCCTGCTACCTTCAAGTCCACCGACGCGAAGGGTTACAAAGAATTCCCGGGTGCAAAATTCACCGTCCAGATCGCTGTCGAAGACTGCACCGGCTGCGGCCTCTGCGTTGAATCCTGCCCGACCAAGGCGAAGGGCACCCTGACCATGGCTCCGCAGGTTCCGCTGCGCGAAACCGAACCGGCCAACTGGGACTTCTTCATGTCCATCCCGGATCCGGACCGCACCAAGGTCTCCCAGGGTACCGTCAAAGGTTCCCAGCTGCTCCGCCCGCTGTTCGAGTTCTCCGGCGCCTGCGCCGGCTGCGGTGAAACACCGTACGTCAAACTCCTGTCCCAGCTCTTCGGTGACCGCGCTCTCATCGCCAACGCCACCGGCTGCTCCTCCATCTACGGCGGTAACCTGCCTACCACTCCGTGGGCAAAGAACGCTGAAGGTAAGGGTCCGTCCTGGGCAAACTCCCTGTTCGAAGACAACGCTGAATTCGGTCTCGGTATGCGCCTGACTGCTGACAAACAGCATGAATACGCATGCGAACTGGCCGGCCAGCTCGTCGACGTCATCGGCGCTGAACTGTGCGAAGGCCTGGTCAATGCTGATCAGAAGACCGAAGCCGGCATCGCTGCCCAGCGTGCCCGTGTTGCCGAACTGAAGTCCAAACTCGCCGGCTGCGAAGACGCAAAGGCGAAGGAACTGCTCTCCCTGGCCGACGCATTCGTGAAGAAGAGCGTCTGGATCCTCGGTGGTGACGGTTGGGCTTACGATATCGGTTACGGTGGTGTTGACCACGTTCTGGCTTCCGGCCGCAACGTCAACATCCTCGTCCTGGATACCGAAGTCTACTCCAACACCGGTGGTCAGGCTTCCAAGTCCACCCCGCGCGCAGCTGTTGCGAAATTCGCTGCCAAGGGTAAGGACCTGCCGAAGAAGGATCTCGGCTACATCGCCATGACCTATGGTTATGTCTATGTCGGTCACGTCGCTATCGGCGCCAACGATGCCCAGACCGTGAAGACCTTCCTCGAAGCTGAAGCTTACGACGGTCCGTCACTCATCATCGCCTACAGCCACTGCATCAACCATGGTATCAACATGCGCAACGGTCTTGCCCAGCAGAAACTGGCTGTCGACTCCGGCCTGTGGTCCCTGTACCGCTACAACCCGGACAAGATCGCCCAGGGCGAAAATCCGCTGACCATCGATTCCAAGGCCCCGACCGCCAATGTCGTCGATTACGCTTACAACGAGAACCGCTACAAGCAGCTGCTCAAGCTCGACGAAGCACGCGCCGAAGCCCTGATGAAGAAGGCCGTGAAGGACGTCCAGAAACGCAATGCCCTGTACAAACAGCTTGCGGAACTGGATTACTCCATGAGCAAAGAAGACTAAGTCTTCACTCACTGATTAATCACAGCACCGCGGGGACACTGTTCCCCGCGGTGTTTTTTAATTGGTTCGGAAAAGTGTAGTGATTCGTCAAAAGATGGTCAAGAAAAGTGTAGTGATTCATCAAAAGTTGGTTCAGAAAAGTGTAGCCATACAAGGATATTTAATCTTTTATCGATTTCCGTAAATTTGCCTTGTTTCTGATATAATTCATAAAGACCCTTTGATGTAAGGAGAAAAAAATGACAAAGAAACTGAACTTTCTGCTTGTTGTCCTCATGATGATTTGTCTGGTCACAGGAGTTTGCGCGGCTCAGGACCAATTGGCTGACATCAAGAACGCCGGTGTGCTGAAATTCGGCGTTTCCTCCGATTATTACCCCTTCGTTTACATGGAAGACCTGACGCTTGACGGTCTGGATATCGCCATGGTGAAGGAATTGGGACGCCGCCTGGGCGTGAAGGTTGAACCGGTCGATATGGCCTTCGATGGTTTGATCGACGCCGTGATGATCGGTCAGGTGGACCTCATCGGCGGTGGTTTTTCCATCACGGAAGACCGGAAGGAAAAAGTTGACTTCACTAACGCCTACTATCAGGCCGGTGGTGTGATCCTCGGGAAAGCCGGACGCACATACGCGGAAGATGTGATCCGCAATTCCAAAATTGCAGTCCTGAAGGGCTCAAGCTTTGAACAGTGGGTCGCCTCCAACCTGGTGATGGGCGGCAGAATCTCCCCCGCAAACGTAATGGCCTGCGCTAAAAATGACGCGGTCATCAATGCGCTGAAAACAGACGCTGTTGACCTGGCTCTGGTGGACGGCGACGTTTACCGCTCCCGCTATAAGAGTGATTCCTCTATCGTTGTCGTCACGGAAAACGTAGTCAACGAAAGATACGGATACGCGGCACTGAAAGGCTCCAACCTGATCCCGGAACTGAACAACCTTCTCCGTGAAATGATCAAAGACGGCACCGCTCAGAAGATCGCCGATGAATATTTCTCAAAAGATTTCTCTGAACAAATCGCTGCCAACATCACCCGTCCTGCACAGGTGGTCACTCCGCCTCCGGAAGAAGATATCGTCATCTCCCGTGAACTGCCGGTCACTTCCGGCGCCATCGCCAACAATCCCGCCAACTGCTACAACGGTATGCAGTTCGTCGGTGACGTCAGCATTCCGGACCGCACCGTGCTGAAGCCGAACATGAGTGCCGTGAAGACCTGGAACATCAAAAACATCGGCACCTGCACCTGGGACTCCACCTATTCCTTCAATTACGTCAAAGGTTCTGTATTCGGACCGACGACTGTGGCGATCAACAAGCTGGTCGGCCCCGGTGAAACCTATGAGGTTTCCGTGACCTTCAACACACCGGCAGCCAACGGTGAATATACCGCCTGGTGGCAGATGCAGAACGGCAGCCATCAGAATTTCGGGCAGACCATCTGGTACGATTTTATCGTCGATGCTGTCTCCGGTTCCACCAATCAGCGAATAAATGACGCCGCTCCGCAAATCTTTAAATGGTATCCTGATTTCTATGCAACCGATCAAGGGAAATGCCCGAAGGTTTACTATGAAGTCGTGAATGCTTATCAGGTGGAATTCTACATCAACAATCAGTTTGTGGATTCTTCAAGAAATCTGAAAGGCTACACTTACCTATGCACACCCAACAGATCCGGCTCCTATGTGTTCGGAATTGTGGCTACCGGAGCGACCTCCGTCAGTGACGCGTTTACATTCGTCAACAACACAAATTATCCACGACACGACGTCGGCGTCTCCTCTGACTACCCGCACTGGACCATGGATGGAAACATTGTGTATCTGACGAATCAGTAGTCAGGGGTCAGTGATCAGTGGTCAGTAGTCAGTGGCCAGTGGCCAGGGGCCAGGGGCCAGATCTGAGACCTGAGACTTTAGATTTTAGAAAACAGCAGCGGTCATTATTCGAATGACCGCTGCTTGTTTATCTGTGCTTGGAAACTGAAATCTAACGTCTAACATCTGATGTCTGATGTCTTAAGTCTAATGTCTAATGTCTTAAGTCTCAGGTCTAACACCAAACACCTAACACCTAACACCTACTTCAGCAAATCGATCAGATCCATCCAGTTGGAGGTGGCTTTGATGCCTGCGGTTTTGAAGGCTTCCAGTTTTTCGCGTGCGGAACCGATGCCACCATCGATAAAAGCACCCGGATGCGTCGTCCTTTTCCCTTCGGGAATGCTAACACCCGCGACGTAGGCAATGACCGGTTTGGACATCTGGTAAGCGACAAACTTGGCCGCCCGTTCCTCTTCCAATCCGCCGATTTCTCCCATCAGCAGGATCTTTTCCGTGTAAGGATCGACCTCAAACATCTCCAGAACATCCACAAATGTGGTGCCGCAGATCAAATCGCCCCCGATACCGACGCAGGAACTGACGCCGAGACCGGCGCCTTTCATCCGGTCCATGGTCATGTAGGCAATGGTCGAGGAGCGGCTGACCACACCGATCTTGCCGGGGATCACACATTCGGAGGGGTAAATGCCCACCTTCTGTTCACCGGGATTGATGATCCCGGGACAGTTGGGACCGAGCAGTCGCACGCCCTTCGTTTTCATATATGCATTGACTTTGACGATATCCCGAACCGGGATGCCATCCGTGATGCAGACCACCAGCTCCACACCGGAATCCGCCGCTTCGTAAAGCGCGTCCGTTGCCTGATGAGCGGGAACAAACACAATAGAGGTGTTGGCCCCGGTGGCCTCAACCGCCATTTTCATGCTGTCAAAAACCGGTACTTTTTCCTCCAGGACCCAGCTGCCGCCCTTACCGGGAGTGACACCGGCCACGATCTGCGTACCGTAATGCATCATATCCAGGGAATGAAAGCTCGCTTCCCGCCCGGTTATCCCCTGGATGATCACACGAGTTGACTTATTAATTAATATACTCATTGGCGGGCGCTCCGAGAAATTCAAAAACCTTATCCACAGCTTCAGGCATATCCGGCACTGTGGCGATGAGAGAGCCCTTCAGCATCTCATGCGCGATATCCGCATTGGTACCGCTGAAGCGCACAATGGTCGGTATTTTCCGTTTATTGTGGGAGATGGACCGCAGCAAACCCTCTGCCACCTTGTCGCAGTGGGTCTTGCCGCCATAAATATTGATGATGACCGCATCGACCCGCGGATCATCATAGAGAAGGGTAAGCGCCTTTTCCGCCTTCTGGTCATGGACACTCCCTCCCATATCCAGATAATTGGCAGGCCGTCCGCCGCGATGGCGGAGGTAGTCGATGCAGCTCATGGTCAGTCCGGCTCCGTTTGCCAGTACACCGATATTGCCATCCATGCGGAAGTAGCACATTCCGTATTTCTGTGCCTCATATTCGTACATGTTGGAGATGGAGCTGAGCTCGGAATCGAAAAGCGTCTGCTGCCGGAAAAAGGCATTATTATCGATTGAGATCTTCCCGTCCAGCGCGAGCAGCCGTCCATCCGTACTGATGGCGAGCGGATTGATGGCGACCAGTGTAGCGTCCAGCTCGCAGAAAATTTTCCACATCTGCCCGCAAATCTCAAAAAGCTTGCGCAGATATTTCAGCGGAAAATTACAGCGGGAAGCAAGGTCATAGACCTGAAACTGCTGCAGACCGATCAGCGGGTCAATATTCACCCGTTCAAGGGTTTCGTAAAGGGAATTGGCAGCTGTTTCGATATAAAGGCTGCCGGTATCGTACATCACCAGCACCGGGATCTGTTCCGCCCGGTCATAGGTGATGAGGATGTAGTATTCTTCCCCAATCGTAACAGCCTCATCGATCAGCACCTTGCTGACCGGTTCATTCTGAATACGGGAAGCAAGGATCTCGCTTGCGAATTCCTCTGTCTCCTCCGGTGTTCGGGCAAGACGAATCCCGCCGGACATGCCGCGGCCTTCCGAAAGCACCTGAGCCTTCACGACCACAGGGCCATTGATGGCCTCCGCGATGCGTTTTGCCTCCCGGGCGTAAGAAGTCACCCGCCCATCCGGAACAGGGATCCCATACTGGCGGAAAATGTTTTTGAGTTGATATTCCTGAAGTTTCATAGGAGCTCAGGGGTCAGTGGTCAGGGGTCAGGGGCCAGATCGTTATGAGTTAGAGACATTATCATCTCGAAGATAACAATGTTCAGACTCCAACTCATAACTACTAACTTCTAACTCCTAACTGCTAACTTCCCTATCCTTTCAGGAATTCATCTACGGATTCTTTACTGATGCGGTAAGCGCTGCCGATCTTGCGGGCTTTCAGGTCGCCCGCCTGGATAGCGGCAATGATATCTTCCTCAGAAACCTTGAGCAGCTGTGCCACTTCAGAGGGTGTCATGACACCGGCATGACCACCGGCTGCCGGAGCTGCGGCAGGTGCTGCGGGAGCCGCCTGCTGAGCGGGCTGCTGCTGGTTCATATTGAAAGCCTGGCTCATATAGTTGCCGATTCCCATCCCGGCACCGATACCGGCAGTCAGTCCGGCACCGCCGCCTTCATTCTTCGCAGCGTCGCGCATGGCGTCGGCAGCCTGCAGCTGGGTGTAGGTGTTCATGTCCAGCATACCCATCGCGCGCAGGTCTTCCGCACTGGTTTCGGACGGTTTGAGATTGGTGATGTAGAAGGACTTCAGCACCAGACCGATGGCGGCAAAGTCATCCTGTGCCTTGGCGCGGACCGCGGTACCGAGTTCTTCCGTCAGGCTGAGCAGCTGGAAGATGTTCTGTCCCTGGGAAGCCATGGTCGCGAGCGTATCCTGCAGCTTGGAAAGCAGCATAGAGCGCAGACGGTTTTCAATGGATGTCATTGTATAGCTGCCGGTCGCACCAACGATCTGCGTAACGAACTGCTGCGGGTCGCCGACCTGGAAGCTGTAAGTACCGAAGCCCTGCAGCAGGGTCATTCCCAAACCGACACCGGCATTCTGGACGATGATCGGCTGGGCGGTGCCCCATTTGCGGTCGGCAAATTCGCGCATAGCGACATAATACACTTCCGCGGTGAAGGGAGTGCGGTTATTGAAAGCCTGACCGAGCAGATTGGTGAGCAGCGGCAGGTTCGCGGTGGAAATGGTATGACGGCCGGGGCCGAGCACATCCAGCGCCTTCCCGTCACGGAAGAAAATAGCATTCTGTGATTCACGGACGATCACCTGGGAGCCAAAACGCAGGTCGCAGACTCCGGTTTCCGGAAAATGGTGGACGATTTCATCCGGCATCTCGCTCGGATATTCAACAACATCAAATACACGTGCCATTGGTCATTACTCCTGTAAAAAAATCATAACTATTCAGAGCGGAGCACATGGGGACTGGCATCTTGTGTCGCGAAGCCGACAAAAGTGTGCCTGTCCCCATGTGCGTCACTCAAGTTCTGATTAGTTACGATATGGTTCATAATTCATATCAGGGCAAGTCCGGGTGAATACAGTGAAGCTCCCCGGTTCCTGATCCCTGGTCCCTGTTAACTGTTCTGGGTTCCCAGTTTGACTTCTGCTCTGCGGTTGAGGGCAGTAACGCACTCCTGTGCCACTTTGTTCAGATCCTTGATCGCGGCGTCGATCCCGTCATTTGCGGCGACGGCGTCTTCCACTTTGTCGACAGACCCTTTGACGGAGTCAGCAAGATCAAAGAGGTAAAGATCATAGTCATAAAGCTGCTGGAGGGCAATATCGTCCACTTTCACAGCGTCGGCAAGACCGGCGTATCCATAGGCAGCGGTCTTGATGCGGTCGGCAAACTGACGGATCTTCAGCGCGGCGGATTCCAGGTCGCTGAGGTACATGATCCCGGCTCCTTTCGCGAGGTCTTTTTCGATCGCGGAGATCCGTGTCCACTGTTCGGAAAAGCGCTGAGCAATGTTTTCACGTACGATCTTGTCGGTATCTCTGCGGTCTTCCAGCTTTTCATATCCTTTGATTCCGGGGATCTTTTCCCACAACTTCTGCAGCCCGCTTTTTTGTGAGCTGACGAGTTCATTCAGGTTTTCCATATTTGGTTGCTCCTTCCGGGGAAAACGATTCCCCTTGATAACTGGTATCGATTCGAATCGAGCGCACCTGGACAGCTTTGACGCTGCCGCGCAGCCGACACAGCAGAACTGTACTTGTGCTGTGCTGCCCGGTTCTGAACAGATACGATAACTGTTAATAATTATAGTGCAGTTATCCCGTTTTGAGAAATTAATTTTTCGTTAATTCACAATAAAACGGTGTGGTTCATTCATTTTATCGGTGCTTTTTAAACAATTTGAAAAAAAATTCCTCTCTAAAGGGAATTTATAATATAATCGTAACTGTTCAGAACAGAATTGCATTGTCTGAAGCGCTGCCGGATTCTGAACGTTTACTGATGAAAAAATGAACGGAAAGGCTGTAAGAATGAAGATAGTCTGTCTTGATTTGGAAGGAGTTCTTGTTCCGGAGATTTGGATCGCATTTTCTGAAGCGAGCGGAATCCCGGAACTGCGGAGAACCACCCGGGATGAACCGGATTATGATAAGCTGATGAAATGGCGCATCAATTTGCTGAAAGAACGGGGACTGAAACTGCGGGATGTTCAAAACACGATTGCCACGATCGACCCGCTGCCGGGGGCGCTGGATTTTCTCAACAGGCTGCGTGAACTGACACAGGTCGTCATCCTCAGTGATACCTTTACGGAATTTGCCTCTCCGCTGATGCGGAAACTTGGCTGGCCGACGATCTTCTGCAACTCGCTGGTCATTTCCGATGATGGTTTTATCAGTGATTTCAAGATGCGTATTGAGAATTCCAAGCTTTCCACGGTGAAAGCGCTGCAGTCGATCGGTTTTGAGACTATCGCTGCGGGGGACAGTTACAATGATCTGGATATGATCTTAAACTCCTATGCCGGGTTCCTCTTCCGCAGCACGGAAAAGATCAAAGCTGACTACCCACAGCTTCCCGCTTTTGAGGAATATGATGAATTTTTGGCTGCGATCAGGGAAAAACTATAGTGACCAGTGATTAGTGGTCAGTAAAAAAGGTATCTTTTCAGGACAGAGCACGTGGGGACTGGCATCTTGTGTCGCGAAGCCGACAGTAGGGTGCCTGTCCCCATGTGCGTCACTGCAGTTTCTGCATAAATGCGTTGAAAACAGTAATTAAGGAAGGATTTATGGAAGAAATTTTTGATATTGCGAATGCTTTTGAGATTCGCCGATCCGATGAATTGGATGGCGATGTGATTTTTCATGTGACGGATGAAAAGACAGCTTTGCTGAAAAAGCCCGGTGATATGGTCGTTTCGGAAAACGGGATCACGATTTACGCCGGTGATGAAAAAACACAGGATCGCTGGCGCAAGACCGGCGGAAGGATCGCTTCCTGGGTGAAATCGCACTGTCCGGCATCCGCTGCGCTTGACTGTGGTCCGGCAGATCAGCGTGAACTGCTGGTCGGTTTGTTCCTCGGTGCCTATGAATTTTCAAAATACAAGGAAGCGCCAAAGGAAGTTCCGGGACCGCTTTCCGTCGTGATGGAACAAGCTGTTTTTGATGAAGTGAAGATCATCTGTGACGCGCAGAACATGGCTCGTGAGTGGGCACATGAACCGGCTTCCGTCATCAACCCGGTGACACTTGCGGAACGTGCGGAATCTTTTGCCCAGGTTTATGGCCTGAACTGCACAGTTTTGGACGATGAACAGCTGCGGAAGATGGGTGCGGGTGCGATCGTCGCGGTTGGACAGGGTTCCAAAACACCTTCCCGCATGATCATCCTCGAATATCCCGGAACAAAACCCGGCAAACCGGTCGTGCTGGTCGGCAAGGCCATCACCTTTGATTCCGGCGGCCTTTCCATCAAGACGACGACCGGTATGCCGGATATGAAATACGACAAAAGCGGTGCGATGGCAGTATTCGGTATTCTGCGGGCAGCCTCACAGCTGAAGCTGGAAACTCCGGTGACCGGTGTGATCTGTGCCGCGGAAAATATGCCTTCCGATAAGGCTTACCGTCCGGATGATATTCTTCATTCCCTTTCCGGGAAGACGATCGAGATCAAGAGCACTGACGCTGAAGGACGTCTGGTGCTGGCAGATGGATTGACCTATGCCCAGCAAAACCTTGATCCCCGCTGTATGATCGATTACGCCACGCTCACCGGTGCCTGTGTTGTGGCCTTCGGTCATACTCGTGCCGGCTGTATGTGCACGGATGATGAAATGTTCAATGGTCTGTTTGCCGCCGGTGAGAAGACACAGGAACGCATCTGGCGTCTGCCTACTGATGAGGATTACATGGAACGGTTAAAGAGCAATGAGGCTGATATCAAAAATTCCGGCGGACGTGAAGGCGGTGTCTGCACGGCCGGTATGTTCCTGAAATCCTTCGTCAATGAGGGGATGCCGTGGGCGCATATGGATATCGCGGGTACTGCATACAATAACGATGGATCCGCTTATTTCTGTCCCGGGTCCACCGGTTTTGGCGTCCGTCTGACTGTGGATTGGCTGAAGAGTATTCAATAATCAGATTTCGTTTTTTATCGGATAACGAGTATAAAGAGGACAGCAGATACGTTTTCCTGTCCTCTTTTCTTTTAAGGTGTTTTTTGTTATAATAGAAGCTGATTATGAGGAGTTTGAGTTCTTTAATATCAACGGAACAAAGGATCCTTCAGATCCGTCCGATTGATGATTTATTGTTTAATTTGATGTATCAGGACAAAGCTGCCTGTCAAGAACTTATCAGAACAATCCTTGAGGATGATTCCCTGATCGTTTTGAATGTGACGGCGCAGGATACTGTCCCTAATTTGTTAGGCCGGGGTGTGCGGTTGGATGTTACCTGTCAAACAGCTGATGGACGGATCATTAATGTGGAAGTGCAGCGGTTTGACCGTGATGATTACTTTCGGCGGATCCGCTATAATTCATCTGTTCTGACGGCACGCCATACACCAAAAGGAACGGATTTCAGAGATGTTGCTGAAGTATATATCATATTTATTACAGAATTCGATATAATTAAATCAGAAAAAACAGTCTGCCATATTAAATCTTTTATAGAGGAAACCGGAGAAATCATAGAGGATGGTTTGCATCGAATCATTGTTAATGCAGCGAAATATGATGGAACCAAGCAAGCCAGATTAATGAAACATTTTCGGGAGAATTATTTTGAAGATAATGAATTTCCGGAATCATCGAGACAAATCAGACATTTCAAAAGGACAGAGAAAGGACGAGACAAAATGGGTACAGTAATGCAATCCATAATAAACGATTATGTTAAGGAATACACTGAATATCGTGATGCGCTGATGCTCATCAGGAACATTGAAACAATTGCTGATTCAATTCAGGGTTCAGAGCAAGATGCATGTCGTATTTTAAAAGTATCTTATGAAGATTATCTGAATGCAAAAAAGCTTATTGAAGAGGTTCCAGCCGAAGAGCTTGATGAGGTTTTTGCATAATAAGCATAACATATACCATTGGATAAGGAGAGAGCCAATGAAACGATATTACCTTTTGATCATCTTACTCCTCGCGGCGCTTTTATTGTGCGGGTGCGGAGCAAAAGAAAAATATGAACCCTTCACCGAGCTTTCGAAAAAGACCGTTTCGCCTGCCCGTGAAGCCGAAATCCAGGCCGCATTGAACGGCACCTATCCCACTGCGACATCTGTGCCGACCATCGCTCCGCCGACTGAAGTTCCGATTGCTGCGCCTGCTTTTGATGAGAACAGCTTCTTTGCGGAAGTTGATAGCGGGTCCGGGATCGTAACCGATGAAGTCCCATTTGAACCGGAACCGACCGCGACCTCAACGCCGCTGCCGACACCGACACCGGAACCGACGGCAACAAAGCCTTACGATCCGAACATTATGATGTATAACACGACAAACGGATTTACCACCTACACTTTGCAGGAAGGGGACAGCCTCGTTTGTCTGGGCCGCCGCTTTGACGTGAGCGTTTCTCACCTGTTGGCACAGAATGGGTTGACCGATCCGAATGAAGTCGGAGTGGGTGACATCGTGGTCCTGCCCCGCAACCCGAATGCCTGGAGCTTAATCGATGGTTACGGACGCCGCATGCTCGTTATGCATCCGACTACCTACACTACACGCGCCGGTGATACACTGTTCAGCATTGCCTGTGCTTTCGGTGATGTCCGTCCGGAGGATATTGCGATTCAGAACCAGTTGGTCCTTGGTGAACCGCTCCAGTCGGGTCTGGTGATCGTCATTCCATGATCGATTCGAAGTCTTACCCCGGTCTTGAAACCGCTCACGGGAAGCTGCTCTATCCGGTGTATCTGCCGGATGCGACCTATGGGATGGTGCGTGCTGTTGATGCCGGAGACCTTGAAAATGCAGGTGTGGCGGGCGTGGTAATGAATACCTTCCACCTGATGCAGAAGCCCGGCAGTCTGGTGGTACAGTCGCTTGGCGGTATGCACCGCATGAGCGGATGGGAGCATCCCATCATTACCGATTCCGGCGGATTTCAGGCGTTTTCGCTGATTCGCGAAAATGAATCCTTCGGAAAGATGAATGAGGATGGTTTTATTTTCTATCCGGAAGGCAGCAAACGCAAGGTGCAGTTTACACCGGAAAAGACGGTCCAGCTGCAGCTCTCATTTGGAACAGATGTGGTGATCTGTCTGGACCAGTGCACTCATGTGGACGATGATGAGGCCGAACAAAAAAAATCGGTCGAGCGTACCATCAACTGGGCGAAGCGCTGCCGGAAGGAATTCGACCGCATTGTCCGTCAAAAGAAATTTATGGGGATCGGGCCCAAACTGTTTGCAGTGATCCAGGGCGGCGGTTCTTTTGAACTGCGGAAGCGCTGTGCTGAAGAACTGCTGGAGATTGGTTTCGACGGCTTTGGCTTTGGCGGATGGCCGCTGGATGCTGACGGAAATCTGCTTTATGACATTCTGGAATACACGAGGCAGCTGATCCCGCGGGAATTCCCGATCCATGCGCTGGGAATCGGTCATCCGGAAAATGTCGCCCGTTGTTTTGACCTGGGATATGAGATTTTTGACTGCGCCATGCCGACCCGAGATGCTCGTCATGGCAGGCTTTATTCCTTTGACCCGGGTACTGCCAATTTCAGTGAAAAGTGGCTGAAATATATTTATATCAATGATGAAAAGCATATCCGCAGTGACAAACCGATCATGAAAGATTGCGACTGCCCGGTCTGCCGGCGCTATTCGATAGGGTATCTGCGGCACCTTTTCAAGATGGGGGACAGCCTCTTCCCAAGGCTCGCGACAATTCATAACGTCCATGTCTTGACACGTCTCTGTGAGATATTGCGGGAAAGAAAATACAGGAGAACGGATGCCTGAGCTGAGTCGTTTTGGATCAATGGTTAATTGTAAATGTTATGCTGGTGAATTTCAGGAAAATATTAAAATAACAGATGTGAAACCACTGTGCGGAGGTATATTATTGGTTACTTTTTCAACCGGTGAAAAACGTTTGTTTGATATTACACAATTATCCGGGACTGCTTTTGAGCCTTTGAAAGATGAAAATATTTATCTGAATCCGGTTCTTTTTCATGGAGTGATTACATGGAACAACGGAGAAATTGATATCGCTCCGGAATATGTTTATCAAAACAGTTTTGCTTATGAAGAGACCCCGGTCTATGCATAAAGACTTTAGAGATTGATATGGCTGAAGAAATTGATCCGAAAAAATTGGCTGAGGAAATCGCGGAGACGAAGAAGGCGAAGCATATTGAGTTTGGGCTGATCCAGCAGGTGCTCAGCCGGGAGCTGCGGAATTCAAAGAACCGCAAGGAGATCGTCAAGAACGTCAAATCCAAGCTTTACCAGGTCTCTGGTGCTTACCGAAATGACAACCTTGATTACAGCACGCTGAAGGAAAAACTGGCGGATGTCACGCCGGAAACGCCGCTTGATGAGCTGAAGGTTGTATGCCGGGAGATCATGCACACCCATGCCTCTACGCGTGAACGCAGCGGGATCCTGGATGAGCTTTATGGGGAAATCTTCCGGGACATGCCCCAGCCGAAAACGATTTGTGACCTTGCATGCGGTCTGAATCCGTTTTCCATCCCCTGGATGCCGCTGGAACCGGGTTTCCGTTATGAGGCTTTTGACCTGTTCAGCGATATGTCCGATTTGCTGAACTGTTTCTTTGAAAAGCGCGGTATTGACGGGCAGGCTTCACAGGCGAATCTGCTTTACGGAATGCCCGGCGGTCCATATGATCTGGCTTTTCTGTTCAAGGTGATCCCCTGTCTGGAGCAGATCGACAAATACGGCGGACGGCATATTCTCAATCAGCTTTCCTACAACGCACGTTATGCCGCGGTCAGTTTCCCCGGAGCCTCGCTCAGCGGGAAGGAAAAAGGAATGCCGCGGAATTATGAGGTGCATTTCATGAATATCGTTGATCAGGACGCCTGGGAGATCCGCAAGGTGAAATTCCCGACCGAACTGGTCTTTATCATGAAATCAAAGGTCTTTTATGAGTAGGATTCAGGTATTGGATTTCAGGTTTCAGTAAACGCAGAGATGAAATCACTTACGGAAAATGATATTGACCAAATGACGGAGCGGGTTCTGAGTTCCCGGAAGTATTCGGCTATGGATTTACCGCCGGAGACGGTTCGGGACTTGATCCGGCAGGAAATCGCTGCAGGAAAACCGCCGAAAGAAGTAGAAAAGTCCATGCGGGAGAAACTGCATCAGATCATCGCTCCGTATCTTGGCGATCCGGATTATCCTTTGAAAGAGGAGCGGCTTGCGGCAGCGGCTGCCGAGGGAGAGGATGCGGTGAGGGACTGGTGTCTGCGGATGCTTTCTGTGCATACTTCGTCCCGGGAGCGCATCCCGCATATGACCGAGTTCTATCAGGCGATATTTGAACGGATCGGTGTGCCGGAAAGTGTTTTGGATGTGGCCTGTGCTTTCAATCCCTTCGCGTTTCCGTGGATGGGTCTGCCGAAAACGACAGCTTACCATGCTTATGATTTGCATAGGCCGCGGGTCCATTTAATTAATAGTTTCTTTAAGGTTTATGGAATGAAGCCGCTTGCTGAGACAAAAGATATCCTGCTGAACCCACCGGAAGCGATAGCAGATACCGCATTTTTCTTTAAGGAAGCACATCGCTTTGAATCCAGGAGAAAAGGCTGCAACCGGAATTTCTGGATCAGTCTGCCGGTGAAAACGATCGTTGTCACGCTTCCGGCGGAAAACCTGACCGGTCAGCATCAGATGCGGGACCGTCAGCGGAACCTGATTGAAAAGAATATTGATGGTCTTGGCTGGACTTATGAGGAAACGGAAATCGCCGGAGAAATGATCTTTATCATTGATAAAAGCTCAAAGTTCAAAGTTCAGATGTGAAATGCGATTTGCGTATCTGATTTTATTTGTAACATAGATATATGGCTAAGAAAAAACAAAACGGAAGAATGACAAGTGAAACGCCGCGGCAGGATGCCTTTGATGCTGCGTGGGAGAAATACCGTCCGCTGGTACCGGAGGATGAACTGCCGGCATTGGAGGAAAGTCTTCATAAACCGCTGCTGCAGGCGTTCCGCCTCAATCCGCTGAAAACGGATGGCTCTGCTTTGGAAGGTATGTCTTCCCGTTACGGATGGAACCTGGAACCGATTGCGTTCTGTCCTGAGGGTCATCGTGTACGTTCCGCGCAGACCCTGCCCTCCATGACCAATGAACACCGCATGGGGTATTATTACATTCAGGACAGCGCTTCGATGATGCCGGTGATGCTGTATGATGCCGATCGATTGCAGGATTCACCGCTGATCCTTGACCTGGCGGCTTCTCCCGGCGGAAAGACCACACACCTGATCAGCCGCAGTCTGGATAAGGGTCTGGTTGTAGCCAATGATTCCAGTGCATCTCGAATTCCTGCCCTGAAGACAGTTTTGAAAACCTGGGGCAGTATCTCTCATGCTATTACGCAGTTTCCCGGCGAAAGCTATGGAGACTGGTTCCCGAATACCTTTGATCTGATCCTTCTGGATGCGCCTTGCAGCATGCAGAGCCTCGTTTCCCTCGATTCACATCCGATGCGTCCCATCACGGAACGGGAGGAAAAGGCACTGGCGCAGCGGCAGACCGCTCTGCTGAAATCCGCTTTGAAAGCTCTGCGGCCCGGCGGACAGATCGTTTATTCCACCTGCACCCTTTCCCCGGATGAGGATGAGGCCGTGGTGGACGCGATCCTGAAGGCTTTTCATGGAAAAGTGCACGTTGCGGATGCGGCAGAGCGTATTCCATGGCCGGCTCCCGGATTGACAGAGGCTTATGGAAAAGAATATGATTCGTCTGTCCGTGGAGCGGTGCGTCTTTGGCCGCATCGTTATGAGACAGCGGGATTTTTTGCCTGCCTGCTGGAAAAAGATGATTATTTTGACACAGAACCCGGCGTTGACCGGACTGACGCACCTTATCGATCCTGGGAAAAGAGCAGTTTTGCTCCGGTGAAAGCGTCTGACATGGCGGAGTTGTCCGCCTGGCTGAAAGATCAGTTTGGTCTTTCGCTCATGAGTCTTTGTGAAACTCCTGAAGCAGTTATCATGAACCGCGGAAATGAGTTCTGGATGCTGCCGCAGCGTTATATTGAAACATTTTCAACCCTGCCAAGTAAATCTGTTGGTATGAGACTTGCAACTAAAACAACAGGTGGATTTGTTCCTGATAATGACTGGATATGCCGTTTTTTCAGTCAAACAGAAGGCAGTCGTTTTATTCCGGACCCGGAACAGCAGATTCAATGGCTGAACGGTGCGGATATTCGTCCTGATTCTGTTTCATTATCACGCGGAACGATGGTCATGGTCCAGGATGATCATGGCGTGTTTCTTGGATGCGGCAGGGTGAGTGCCGACCGGATCCGTAATTTTAACAAATAGCATGCTTATGCTTAATTTGATAAAAGGTGTACCGGGGCGAAACAATGAGCAAAAAAAGCTTTTGTATTCTGATTTTACTAATAGCAGCAGTATTTCTTCTCTGTTCCTGCGGTCAAAAGACTGAACAGGTTGAACCGACTGTCGAAATTTTTCAGCCGACGCGTTCTGTCGCGACGGTTGCCGTGCCGACAAGGGCTCCCTCTTGTAATAATGTAATGACTTATCTCGGGGATGCGAATTATGCGGACGGCACAGTGATGAGTCCGGGACAGAAATTCACAAAAGAGTGGGAAGTTATCAATTACAGTGATTGTAACTGGGACTCCAAATATCATCTGTTTTTCATTTCCGGCAATCAGATGGGCGCTCCGGATTTTGTTGAGATCCCGCATATTCCCATCGGTTCCAAGGGTAAGATTTCTGTGGAGCTCACAGCTCCGACTGAACCCGGTGAGTACCGTTCGGAATGGAAGCTCTTTGGTGCGGATAACCGGTTCTTCGGTGAATCTCTTGTTGCCAAAATTGTTGTGCAGTAAATCGATTAGAATTATATAGAAATTGATACATCAAAAGAGGTCATGCGGCCTCTTTGTGGTATTTATTGCCGGCAGCGGTTTATATTGAAAAACTCGGGTCAATAAATATTGGCACCTTTTGGGAGGACCTTTTATGTTGGATGACATTTTATCAGTCCGGAAATCAGCATTTGATTCCGGCAGTCATACGGAACTGCGGGGACAGTTAAACCGCAGCCGCCGGGTGACTTTACTTTCCGGAAATGTAGTTGGCAATGCACGGTCTGATGTTTCGGGTGTATCTGCCCGCGTTTATAAAAATGGTACTTACGGCTTTTCTTCCATGGCGGATTATACTCCCGAAGCGGTGCAGAAGGTTTTGAAAGCTGCCTCGGACAATGCGGCTTTTATGGACAGACATGTGCCGGCAGGAAAACCCGCTCTCCCGGCGCTGAAGCATGATGTTTATAAAACACGGAAAGGGATCAATGACCCGGCACAGAAGGTTTATATCGATTTCTCCAAAGCGTTGGACGCTTATGTTTCCGAACACTGTCCCGAGTTGATCAGCCGTGTGGTGGTCGCGACGGAAGATTCGATGGAAAAACTGCTGGTTACCTCAGACGGTATGGATTCGCATACGATTCTGCCCCGTTCCTATTGCTATGTGTTTCTCACCGCGCAGACACCGGACGGACAACCGGTGGAGCTCTTTAAGGCTTTTGGCGGAGAGGGAACCTTTGACGTCAACTTTACGGATCCTTCCGTCTGGTATGGCGAAATTGACAAGTTATATGAACATTTGATGAGAAAACGTGAAGGCGTCTATGCTGATGCCGGATTGAAAACCGTAATTCTCGGCGGGATGATGACCGGAATGCTTTCGCATGAAGCCGTGGGGCATACAGTGGAGGCTGATCTGGTCCTTGGCGGATCCGTTGCCGGGCATTGCCTGAACCAACAGGTCGCCAGTGAAAAAGTTACGCTGACGGATTTTGCCAACACCGCTTTTGGCAAACGCTGCCCGCTCCCGGTTTTTGTGGATGATGAGGGAACGAAGGCGCAGGATGTCCCGCTCATCGAAAACGGCATACTGACCGGTTACATGAACAGCCGTGAGAGTGCCCTACACTTTGGTATGGAACCCCGCGGAAATGCCCGCGCCTGGCAGTTTTCCGACGAACCGCTGATCCGCATGCGCAACACCTCTGTCCATCCGGGTACGGATAAGCTGGAAGATATGATCGCCTCGATCGATGATGGGTACTATCTCATCGATTCCGGGAACGGTCAGGCAGATACCACCGGTGAATTCATGTTTGGCGTGACCATGGGATATGAAATCAAAAACGGAAAACTGGGCCGTGCGCTGCTGGACACCACGATATCGGGTGTGGCATTTGAGATGCTCAAGACTGTTGATATGGTAGGAGATACCGTAGTCTGGTCGAGTTCTGGTTTCTGTGGAAAGAAACAGCCGATGCCCGTCGGTATGGGCGGACCGGCACTGCGCTGCAAAGTGATGATCGGAGGACGCTGAGATGAATGACCTTGAAAACCTTGCTGAATATATCATTGTAGAAGCCAAAGCCCAGGGCGCTGATTATGTGCATTGTGTCGTTCGGGAAAGTGAAAAGAAAGAATTCAATGTCGATGGCGGTAAATTCTCTCTGATGCGGACTTTGTTTGACCGCGATGTCGCAATCACTGTCCTGAAAGAAGGACGTAAGGGTTCTGTTCATGTCAACCGCTTTGATGAAGGCTCCGTTTATGATGCGATCGGGGAATGTATCGCGGCTTCTGAAAGTGCTGAACCGGATGCTGCCTGGCAATTCTGTGATGAACCGTCTGAACAAACTTATGTTCAGGGAACTCCGACCTGTGACACGGAAAAGCTCTTTTTCCGGACAAAAGAACTGCTGGAAAATATCAAGGAACGCCACCCGAAAATTCTGGTTGAGCAGATGATTGCGTCTCATGATTCCTACCGCAGTGTTTATCTGAACTCCAACTGTGTGTTTTACCATCCGACAGCCGGAGCCTATAATTTTTCATTAATGTATTCCGCGCATGACGGGGAAAAAAGCTCTTCGTTTTTCGGCAGTGATGTGACGCTTGCGAAGCTGGACAAGCCGGTTATTGAATGTGCATTGATCGATCGGGAGCTTTCCGAAATCGAAAAACAGCTTGATCCCGAACCGCTTGACGGGAAATTTACGGGAACTGTTTTACTGGCGCCCGCGGCTCTTTCAGAGATCGTGTTAGGTACGGTTTTCGGTAATTTTGTTTCTGACAGCAGCCTGATCGAAGGTACATCCATCTGGAAGGATAAACTGGGTGAAAAGGTTGCCGATGATCGCCTGTCCATTACACTCAAAGCTCGGGGGGATGATATCGTTATCGGTTCCCGTGTCACCGGGGAAGGTTATCCGGCTGAAGATTTTGACCTGATCCGTGATGGAAAGCTGGTGAGCTTTGACCTGAGCCAGTATGGCGCAAATAAGACCGGTTTTCAGCGTGCCGGCTGCAGCAGTGGGAATATCTTTATCCCGGCGGGTGAAAAATCACTTGAAGAAATCATTGCGGGTATCGAGCGCGGTGTTCTGGTGATGCGTTTTTCCGGCGGAGAACCGGCTCCCAGCGGTGAGTTTTCCGGTGTGGCGAAGAACAGCTTTCTGATCGAAAACGGAAAGATCACCAATGCTCTGGCCGAAACCATGATCAGCGGCTGCGTGCCGGATATGCTGAACAACATCCGGGAAATCTCCAGTGATCTCCTGAAGGATGGCTCTGTGAGTCTCCCCTACATCGCTTTTGATGGTGTGACGATTTCAGGAAAATAGGCAATATATGTCTAATGATCTTGTCCCTATCATCAGAGATTTAATTGCACATAAGCATGAGGAAGAGTGGTTTGAATTCAAGCAGAATTGGTTTGAACCACATGCTTTGGGTGAGTATATTTCCGCCTTATCAAATGCTGCTGCGCTTCAGGGACGGAAATTCAGTTACTTTGTATGGGGAATAGAAAACGAGACCCATAAAATACTTGGTACAAATTTTGATTTTCATCAGGATGTTAAAAAAGAACCATTGATTCATTATCTTTCCAGACAGACAGATCCTGATATAGGGTTTTGGTTTCAGGAACTTCTCTTAGATAGTAAACGCATTGTCGTCCTGGTCATTCCTGCAGCTGTGAAAACGCCAACAGCCTTTGATGATGTTCGTTATATCCGCATTGGTTCCAGTAAGGAAAAGCTGATGCGCTATCCGGAACATGAGTCACAGTTATTCTATATTCTGCGTCATGGATTCCCAACGATTGAAAATATGGCTGCGGAATATCAGGATCTGACCTTTAATAAATTGCTGGTGTATTACGAAGCAAAGGGTTTGCAATTAAACAAGCGAACCTTCAGAAAGAATCTTGGCTTATTAACTTCGGAAGGAAAATATAATGTCCTTGCACAGCTGCTTTCGGATGACAGCAGAATCCCGATACGCTTTGGTTTGTTTAGCGGAAACACAAAAACTTCCATGTTGTATTCGGTTAGAGAATTCGGAAATACATGCCTGTTGTATTCACTGGATGACGTACTGCGCTATGGAGATGTTCTGAATATCCCACAGGCTGATGAACGGAACCGGATCGTTGAGCGGAAAGAGGTGATGCTTTTTAATCAGGAAGCCTATCGGGAAGCAGTAATCAATGCTTTTGTCCACAACCGTTGGCTGGATGGGAATGCACCGATGTTTAATGCTTTCCGGGATCGGGTAGAAATTCTTTCTCATGGTAGTTTACCCCCGAATCAAACAATTGAGGGCTTTTATGCCGGTGAATCTGTTCCGGTAAATCCGGCTCTTTCCCGTATTTTTATTCAGCTGCATATCACGGAACATACCGGCAGAGGTGTGCCGAAAATTACGGACGTATATGGTGAAACTGCAGTTCGCTTTAACGAAAATAACATCATTGTGACAATTCCTTTAAATTGGCTGAATGTACAAGATCAGGAGAATAATGTACAAGATGGTGTAAAAAATCTCCAAGTTACTACCCAAGTCGCGTCTGAAAATGTACAAGATCAGAGAGTAAATACCCCAGATGAAGTGTTGGGTCCCCCAGATATTACCCTAGATGAGGGTTTAAATACCCCAGATATTACCCTAGATGAGGGAAACGATTATCCATATCTATTTAATAAAATTGGAGAAATTGAAAAGAAAATACTTGGCTTTTGTGTTGTTCCGAGAAATATCCTGGAAATTGCAGTTTATCTGGGATATAAAGAGAAAAAAACGGTCAGAAAGTATTTGTTTCCTCTCATCGAAATCGGTCGTATTGCAATGACGATGCCGGATAAACCAACCAGTAAATATCAAAAATACGTAACGATAAAATGAATTTGAGATAAAAATACCGAAACAGGTGTTTTTTTATCCGATACCGAGCCAGAGAAAACAGCTTCCCTGTAACTCGGCTCTTCTTATATCACTCGATCTCCCCTGCCAGCATGCGGGCGCGTTTCCAGGGTGGGACGTCCTCGAGATCGGCAAGGAGACCCCGCATTTCGTAGACCTGGTCGCGGAGTTCGGCGGCTTTTTCGAATTCGAGGTTCTTTGCGGCTTCTTTCATCTCCTTCTCCAGCTGCGCCAGGGCGTGCTTGAGCTCATTCTTCGGGAGACGCTGTTTGGTATCACGGAAATCCTTTTTGGCATCGGAAATCGCGGAAGAAGTAGTCAGCCGTTCGGAGAGGTCGTAGATGGCTTTTTGAATGGTCATCGGCTTGATGTGGTGCTCTTCGTTATAAGCCATCTGTTTTTTGCGGCGGCGGTTGGTCTCGTCAATGGCATATTTCATGGAATCTGTCATGTTATCCGCGTACATGATGACCTTGCCATCCGCGTTTCGGGCGGCGCGTCCGATGGTCTGGATCAGGGAAACGGAGGAACGCAGGAAACCTTCCTTATCCGCATCGATAATGGCGACCAGGGAAACTTCCGGCAGGTCCAGCCCTTCACGCAGCAGATTAATCCCTACGATCACATCGTAAACACCGGCACGCATATCCCGGAGAATCGAAATTCGTTCCAGGGTATCCACTTCGGAATGCAGATATTGGACCTTGATCTCGTTGTCTTTGAGATAATCTGTCAGGTCCTCCGCCATGCGTTTTGTTAAGGTTGTGACCAGAACACGCTGATGAATGGCGGTGCGCTTGCGGATCTCCGCGATCAAATCGTCGATCTGCCCTTTGATCGGCCGGACTTCGACCACCGGATCGACCAGACCGGTCGGGCGGATGATCTGTTCGGCGATGTGCTCTGCGTGCTGCAGTTCATAAGGTCCCGGGGTCGCGGAGGTATAGATGGTCTGCCCCATCACTTCTTCGAATTCCTCAAAAGTCAGCGGTCGGTTGTCCAACGCGGAGGGCAGCCGGAAACCGTATTCGATGAGCGTATTCTTGCGGTTGTAATCCCCGTGGTGCATCCCGCGGATCTGCGGGATAGTCATGTGAGATTCATCGATGAAGAGCAGGTAATCCGTCGGGAGAAAGTCCATCAGCGTCCATGGGTGGGACCCGGCGGGACGCTGGTCCAGATGGCGGGAGTAGTTCTCAATACCGGAGCAGTACCCGGTCTCGCGGATCATTTCCAGGTCGAAGTTGGTTCGCTGCTCAATGCGCTGAGCCTCCAGCAGCATGCCGCGATCCTTAAAGAATTTGATGCGTTCTGCCAGTTCGGTTTCGATATCGGTCAGGGACTGCTTGAGCCGGGCTTCATCGGTGAGGTAGTGTTTGGCCGGGAAAATATCGACACTGTCCAGAACTTCCAGCAGCTCGCCGGTCAGGGGATTGACGGCGGTGATGCGTTCGATCTCATCATCAAAGAAGGAGATGCGGTAGGCAGTGTTTTCATCATAAGCGGGATAGATATCCAGTGTATCTCCGCGGACCCGGAAGGAGCCGGGTTTGAAATCCATGTCGTGACGTTCGTAATGGCTTTCGAGCAGGCTGCGGAGCAGCGCGTTGCGGCGGTTGATGGTTCCGGTTTTGAGTGTGATGATATATTTGCCGTAAAGCTCCGGGTCACCCAGACCGTAAATGCAGGAGACAGAAGCGATGATGATCACGTCCTTGCGTCCGGTCAGCGCGGCGGTAGCAGCAAGCCGCAGCCGGTCGATCTCGTCGTTGGTGTCGGTTTCCTTTTCGATGTAGAGGTCATGCCGGGGTACGTAAGCTTCCGGCTGGTAGTAGTCGTAGTAGGAGACGAAATATTCGACCGCGTTGTTCGGGAAAAACTCTTTGAATTCCGCGTAAAGCTGGGCGGCAAGGGTTTTGTTGTGAGCCATCACCAGCGCAGGCCGCTGGACCTGCTGGATGATGTTGGCCATGGTGAAGGTCTTGCCGGTACCGGTAGCGCCGAGCAGCACCTGATGTTTGCGGCCAAGGTTGATGCCTTCCACCAGCTCCGCGATTGCCTGCGGCTGGTCGCCCATTGGTTTGTATTGTGCGTGAAGTTCAAAGGGTTTGTCGATCATTGTTTTTTTCTCCTTGTCCTATTATAGAGCATTTCAGTGTTTTTAGGTGTTAGGTATTAGGTGTTTATTAGGGATTGGGGATTAGGGGCGGATTCTTGAACAAAAAGGACGGGTACCTTTTATCTGATACCTGTCCTTTTTTGGAGTGGTGTATAAAAATTATTTTTGTGGATCAGTTATGTTGTCCCATCGGAGCGGGAGGCATCTGGCCGTTGCCGTTGAAAGGAGGCTGCTGCTGAGCCTGTGGTTCGATACCGGCATTTTTGAGGGCAGTCATAAGAGCTTCGAAGGCTTCTGATGTTGCCTGACGGAGGGATTCAATTTCATCGCTGTCCGCGTTCTTTTCGGCTGCGATTGCGTTTTCAAAGGCATCCAGGAGTGTCTGGAGAGCAGCTTTTGTGTCGGAGTCAGTGACTTCGTCGATGACGTTCTGCAGATTGTCTGTATCATTCTGTGGGCCGCCCATCGGAGGCATCTGGCTGTTTTGTCCGGGCATGTTCTGATCCATTGTCTGTCCCTGCTGCGGACCGTTCATCGGTCCATTGCCGCCAAATCCCTGTCCCGGGTTCATCTGACCATTCCCATTGAAGGGCATACCCTGCGGCTGGGAGGTTTCAATGCCGGCTTCATTCATGGCTGTCAGGAGCGCTTCCAAGGCCTCGGAAGCGGCTTCACGGTAGGATTCTGCATCATCTTTATCGGCGTCTTTTGCTTCATCCAGGATGGATCGATAAGCGTCGAGTAAGGTCTGAAGCGTGGACTGTGTGTCTGAGTCGCTTACATTGTTGATGCTGTCCTGCAGTCTGAAAATATCATTTTGCGGACCGCCCATCGGGGGCATCTGGCCGAAGCCATTATTATTCTGACCGTTGATGTCCTGTTCCATCTGCTGTCCCTGCGGACCGCCCATCGGGGGCATCTGGCTGAAGCCGTTATTATTCTGACCGGACATATCCTGTCCCATCTGCTGCCCATGCGGGCCGCCCATCGGGGGCATCATCTGTCCAAAACCATTGTTGTTTTGACCGGGAACCTGGGCAAATACATTGGTGAATGACGCAGCCGCGAGAATACAGATCAAAGCAGCCGCCGCGATTTTTTTCATAGAATTGTTATTGATTTTCATTTTTTTATTTTCCTTTCTTTTGACAGGTTTTTCGTATTTATTCAGGACGAAGCACTTGGGGACTGGCATCTTGTGTCGCGAAGCCGACACGAGCGTGCCTGTAACCATGTGCGTCACTGCGGGTTCCGAATAGTTACGTTTTTTCCCTGTTATTGTATTTAAGCGGAAGAAAAAATAAAAAAAAGGGGGTAGGAATTTTGGTGTTAGGTATTAGGTGTTAGGTATTGGATGTTAGGTGTTAGGTGCTGGGTATTGGGTGTTAAGTGTCGGGTGTTTAAACTGATAAGCAAATCACCGGTTACAGATTTTCAGATCATAAAAAACTGTAACCGGTGTGGTTCGTTTTGAATCGATAGGTTTTCTTTATGAAAACCTATGCTGAAGGTTTCAGCAGTTTTGCTAATGTTTCATACAGCCTTTCCGGTTCAACCGGTTTGGAGAGGTGGGCAGTCATCCCTGCCTGCAGGGAGCGCTGTACATCGTCGTCAAAGGCGTTGGCTGTCATAGCGATGATCGGAATGGATTTCGCGTCCGGACGATCCAGGGTACGGATCGCACGCGTCGCGCTGAGACCATCCATGACCGGCATGCGGACATCCATCAGGATGGCGGCGAAATGATCCTTCGGTGCGTCGCGGAACATATCTACCGCGATCTGACCATTCTCAGCCCGTTCGGAGGTAACCCCTTCCATCTCCAACAGGTCCGACAGGATCTCGGCGTTGATATCCATGTCTTCAGCGATCAGTACGTGAGCGCCTTCGATGCCGTTATCCGCGGGCGTTGTCTCCTTGTTCTCAGAGGAACTTTCCCCGTCAGCATTCTCCCGGGTCTCTTCCCGCTTATTCAATATTGTCCGAATCTCGTGCAGCAGGCTGTCGGTGAAGAGCGGTTTGGAAAGGATCCCATCCACTCCAGCAGCTTTTGCCTCATCCTGCATGTCATCCCAGTTATAACCGGAAAGTATGATGACAATGGTTTCTCCGTTATCAAATGAGCGGAGTTCTTTGGAAAATTCGATCCCGTCCATTTCCGGCATCTTGTAATCCGTCAGAACCAGCTGATAAGGCTTTCCCTGTTTCTGTTCCATTTCGATTTGAAGCAGCGCTTCTTTAGCATCGGTAATGTAATCGGACTCGATACCGATCGCGTTGGCCACCAGCATGGCATGTTCGCAGGCAACGATGTCGTCATCGACAACCATCATCCGCATCCCAGTGGGCAAAATGTCTCCATGATCGTGGCGGACACTGCGGCTGGAGGCTTTTAATGTCACTGTAACGGTGAAGGTTGAACCAACGCCTTTTTCGCTGTCCACATGAATGTCGCCGTTCATCATTTCCACGATGTTTTTGGTGATAGCCATGCCCAGACCGGTGCTGCCGTATTTGTTGGCGGCTTGTGAATCCTCCTGAGAAAAGGCTTCAAAGATCTTCGGAATATATTCCCGGCTCATTCCGATGCCGGTGTCTTTCATGATGAAGCGCAGTGTGCAGTATCCTTCAAAGGCGGCGATCTGTTCAACACTGAAGGTCACATTTCCCGGAACGTTGGTGAATTTCACGGAATTTCCCAGGATATTGATGAGCACCTGCTTCAGCTTCATGGAGTCCCCAATATAATAGTCATTCATCTGACCGATGATTTGGCAGTCATAATCCAGCCCTTTGTCTGTACACTGACCATTGATAATGACATTGATCTGATCCAGGAACTCCTTGAAGGCAAATTCTTCCTCTTTCAGCACCATGCGGCCGGACTCGATGCGGCTCATATCCAGAATGTCGTTGATGAGTCCGAGCAGATGTTTGGCACTGGAGCCAATCTTTTCCAACTGTTCGCGGGTATGCGGCGTGAGGTTCGGGTCGCGCAGTGCAATACTGTCCAGACCGATGATAGCATTCATCGGTGTGCGGATCTCATGGCTCATGTTGGAAAGGAAACTGGTTTTGGCCCGGCTGCTCTCTTCAGCAAGAACCTTTTCAGCTTCGATTTGTTTTTCCCGCCGGAGCATGGTGTTGAATATGCGGAAAAGCAGCCATAATGCCAGTGCGACCATGCCGACCAGCAGCAGGCTGTTCAGCAAAAGAGATTGGCTGATTTTTTTCATGACGCCTGCATGACCGATTTTGATCAAATGATCAAGATTTGCGGAAGCTTCATCATTGTTTACGGTAGAGGTGACAGTTGATTGAGAGACGTTCAGAGCCTTTTTTGCTGTGGCTTCTGAAGTCTGCCGCATCCATACGGAAGCTGTGAAGACGATCAATATGACCAAAACACTCCAGGAAAACGTGGAATGTCCCAGACGCCGCTGCCGGTCTCGTCTGAAAAGGTAAAGGAAAAAAGCAAGTCCTAAAATACCCCAAATCGAAAGGATCAGATAGGATTCCATGGAAAGGGTATCCACAGCCAGCAGGTTCGGGATCAGGAAGTACAGCACAAACAGGATCGAAATCAGAAAACCGGCTCCTCCGAAAACTGTCATCTTCCTGTTGTTTTCACTTCTGGCTTCTTTCAGTGCGGAAGCTGAAACATAGGTGTAAGCGATCGTGGCACCGATGGTTGCCACATCCACGATCCATCCGGTTGAAGTTCTGCCGAGGAAGGGGATAATGACCGATACACATAAGATAAAGAGAATGGCGTTTTTCGGCGTGTGGTTTTCGTCCAGCTCTCCGAGGCATTTCGGTATCATCTCATCCCGGGCAAGCTTGTACATCAGGCGGCTGGCCGCGATAAAGTTCCCGACCAGTCCGGTGACGATCCCGCCGAGGGTGGTAAGACCGAGGATGATCACGCCGGCTTTGCCGAAGATCGATTCCGCGGAAAAGAATGTCGGCAGTCCTTCGATCCCTTTGTAGCTGCTCAGATTGCTGATATATTCGTACCAGTTATTGCAGCCTTCCGGCAGAACGGTTACTGCAAGTACAGCCAAAGCCGAATAGGCAATGGCCGACATAATGACAGCGGCAGCCATAATGCGAAAGCCTTTTTTATGAGAGAATTTAAACTCACCCGCTGAATGACAGATCGACTCGAAGCCGACATAAGCCCAGGGGGCAAGTGCGATGATCGTGAAGGTTCCGATGAAAGGGTTCTGCTCCGGAGAAAATGCCGGATCAAAAAGCTGCGGGCCGAATTTTGAATTCGTTGCCGCCGCGCATATGCCCAGAGCGATCCCGCTGAACAGTATGACGGACATCAGGATCTGAACCCGTTCGGCAAGTTTTTTCCGCAGACAGAAAAGAGCGGCCAACACAAGCGCGAGGATCGAGATCAAAGCCTCGCCCATATAAATATGATAGCTTGCGATCTGATAATGGAACCCGAATTGGAAGAGACTGCCGAAAAGGTTCCTTGCAATCAGCGGCAGCGCGGTTGCGTTTGCCCAGATAATGGCTGTATAGGTCAGTATCAGGAACCAGGCATTCAGGAAACCGTGATCATAGCCGAATTTAGCTTTCGTGTAGGTGTAAGTTCCGCCTTCGTCCGGGTAACGGTTCATCAGATAATTGTAGTTGACCGCGATGATGAGCATGATCAGCCCGCCGATGGTGATCCCAAGCACGGTTCCCAAAGGACCGGCTACCGGCAGGAATGTAGTGCCCGGCATAACGAATGCTCCCCATCCCACACTGCAGCCAAAGGCAAGTGCCCAGGCACCGAGCGGAGAGAGATATCCCGTCAAGCCCTTTTCTTTTCCCTTCATGGATGTGTTCATAATTATATTTTTTCCTCATTTCTCCATAAAGGCATCATAAAATTGTACGCCGAACATAGTGTTCATATGCGAAATCTGTTTTTGCCTCAATTATGTGATGGTTTCCCGTTGTTATTCCTAATTATACTGTAAAAAAAAATCGTAATATCCTGATTTTTGTAAAAAAACGGAAATAACCCTTTACAGGCTTGCAGCGGGGGACTACCCCTCTATGGGACAATCCCAGGGAACTTTTCTTCTCAGTGCTGCGCTACGCGGCGCTTTGCTCATAGGCCTCAATGCAATCCAGTGTTTTTTGGAGCATATCCAATGCATTCTGAACTTTGGCTTTGGCTTCTTCATCAGACATCTTGCGGTTGTTGCCGGGGCGGAATTCTTCAGTGATTTCGTCTGCCAGGGCTGCAAGGTCATCAAGACCAAGATTGCCGCAGACGCCTTTCATGGCATGTGCGCTTTCAAACAGCTGGGCTGGATCCATTGTTTCAAAAGCAGAGGCAAGTCTGGTTCTTATGTCGCTGTTTTTCAATTTGCGCACATACTTGTCAATGAGCTTGTCCATTTTCATGATCTGTTTCGCGTGTTCGTAATTTCCGCCCATATTAGCGTAAAGTTCTTCTAAAGTCATTCTTCTCTCCTTTGGTAAATTGATGCAGCTTCCAACATGTAACTGTTCAGAACTTGAGCAGCGCACATGAGGACAGGCACGCTTGTTCGGGCTGCGCCGCACAAGGTGCCAGTCCCCGTGTGCTCCATTTTGAATGGATAACTAACATCTACTGTCTCTCTCCCAACTTTCTGAGTTCCAATTCCTGAACGATATATTTTTCAAAAATATCCGGGGGAACCGGTCTTGAGAAATAGAATCCCTGCACAATGTCGCATCCGGCATCTTTGAGCATTTTCAGCTGGTTTTCATTTTCAACACCTTCCGCGATGACCGGTACATCCAGATAGCGGGCAATATCCAGCACCAGCTTTACCAGACGGAAATCCGTTTCGCTGTGTTCGATATTGCGGATGAATTTCATATCCATCTTGAGAATGTCGATCGGCATGGAAGAAAGCATGTTCAGCGAGGAATACCCGGAACCGAAGTCATCCATTTCGATTTCAAAGCCGATTTCACGCAGGTGGCTGATGAGTGAGATGAGCTGTTCACCGTTTTCGGTGTAAGCGGATTCTGTCACCTCAAGCTTCATATCTTTGAAGTCAAGGCTGTTATCGACGATCAAATGCCTCAGCCGGTCTTCGAGTGATGGGTCAAACACATCCACACGGGAAAGATTGACGGAAACCGGGATGGTGATGTCATATTTCTCTTTCCATTCCGCGATTTGATGGGCTGCTTCCGCCCAAACAAAGTTGTCCACAATGCGGATCTGCCCGTTCCCCTCGAACAGCGGGATAAAGTCAGCCGGGGAAATCATTCCCAGTTCCGGGTGTTTCCAGCGAATCAGCGCTTCGGCACTGGTGAGCCGCGGCGGATCCACCTGGATATTGTATTTCGGCTGATAATAGACGGTGAACTGATGTTCATCGACCGCCTGATGCAGGTCATTCATCAGCCGCTGCCCGAGCATTTCCCGCATTCGCATATCCTCATCGTAAATCATGAGATGCGTCATATTGTCGCCGCGCACCTTGTTGCAGGCTGTCCGCGCACAGTCAAACAGAACAACAGGCTCCACATCCTCATTCCAGGGTTTTACCCCCATACGCAGCCGGATGTTGGCTGTTTCGGATAGTTCATTGAGTTTATTCTGGAAACGATCCAGCACTACCTGATAATCGGGCTGTTGGATGCAGTATATGTCGAAGCGGTCAGCTTCAAAGCGGCTGGCGATCCCTTCGGTTTCAGCCAGAAATGATCGGATCTCATTGCCGAGGATCCGCAGCACATTGTCGCCGAATTCAAATCCGTTCAGAGCATTGATGGTATGGAACTGATCAATGTTGATGACGACAGCATCCATGTGCCATTCCGGATGATAATTGTGAATACGGTTCGCGTATTCAAAAAAGAAGTTTTTGTTGTAAAGCATTGTCAGATGGTCATGTTCCGCGGCTGAGATGAGTTTTCTGCCCTCGCTCAGTTCGATGATCCGGCTGACACGAGCCAGGATGACTTCATGCATATCAAAAGGTTTCGTGATAAAATCCGCCGCTCCCATCTGCAGGGCCCGAAGTTCCGCGCTTTTTTCAGCCGTCAGCACGATGACGGGAATATGATTGAGCTGTTCGTCGTTTTTCACCTTCTCCAGAACGGTAAATCCATCCATTACCGGCATCATCAGGTCCAGCAGGATGACAGAAAGCTTCTCACGGTATTCGTTGATCTTCTCCAGTGCTTCTTTCCCATTTTCAGCGTAAACAATGTCGTAATAATCTTCCAGTATCATTCCCAAAACATCACGGTTGATCTCCTGGTCATCAACGACCAGCACAAGCTGCGGATTCTTGATTTGTTTTGATCTGATCATATAATCTCCTTGACTGATACTGCTTTTCATACAGTTTTCCTGTCGGGAATCAGTTTTTTCAAGGTTTCGAATAAAAGGTCTGAATCGATTGGTTTGGACAGGTGACTGTTCATCCCGGCTTCGATAACATTTTGTCTGTCATCAAAGGATGCGTTGGCGGTGAGAGCGATGATAGGTATGGAAGAAGCATCTGGACGATCCAAAGCGCGGATGTTCCGGGCTGCATTCAGTCCATCCATCACCGGCATGCGCAGATCCATCAGGATCGCATCATAATAATTGGTAGGATTGTCTTTGAACATGTTGACGGCAATTTCGCCATTCTCGGCCCGTTCCGAGGAAAAATCCTCCATTTCCAGCAGGTCAGCCAGAATTTCCGCATTAAGGTCAACATCCTCAACGATCAAAATCCGGTTGCCTTTTGGCTGTTCAGCGGGAATGTTTTCTTTTTCCTGTTCCGGTTCTTCCGGTTCTGCGTCGGGAATTTCAATTGCCGCTTCAGGCTCTAAAGCAGGTGATGCATCTGCTGATATTATCTCTCCTTTGGGTTTTTTCTCCGCAAAGACGTTTATCGGGGGATGCGCCTGCATTTGTGTCCTGGGTGACGTCTTACGGTCGGACGCTCCCAGTTTAACTGTTACTGTAAATGTACTGCCGATCCCTTTGTCGCTTGCCGCATTAATAGTGCCATCCATCAGCTCAACGATATTCTTTGTAACCGCGAGCGAGAGACCAATGCCGCCGTAGCGATCGGTGCTTGTCGTATCTTCCTGCGTAAACTTATCAAAGATCTTAGGAAGAAATTTCGGGTTGATCCCGTTGCCGGTATCGTTGATGATAAAGCGCAGTGTGCGGGAATTCCCGGCGGATTCAATTTGTTCGGTGAGAAAAGTGATGGTTCCGGATTCTGTAAATTTAATCGCATTGTCCAGCAGGCTGAGCAATACCTGTCTGAGTTTTCCCTGGTCGCCCACATAAAAGTCATCAAGGGTGCCAATGACTGAATAACTGTAATACAGGTCTTTTGCGATGCACTGTCCGCGAAGGATCACATTGATATTTTCCAGCAGGTCAGTGAGTGAAAAGGTGTCCTGTTTGATGACAATATGACCGGAATCAATGTCGCTCATGTCCAGAATGTTGTCGATGAGCGCCATCAGGTGGCGGGCGCTTTCGTCAATTTTTTCCAGCTGCCGGCGGGTTTCCGGATGAAGGTCCTGCCTTTGTCGGGCGATGAAGTCCAACCCGATGATGGCGTTCATAGGCGTGCGCATCTCATGACTGATGCTGGAAAGAAGCGCGTTTTTGGTCTTCGTGCTTTCTTCAGCAGCTTTCAGTTCCGCTTCCAGGTGTTCATTTTCCTGTACCCGCTGTGTGATAAACTGGATCAGCTGGAAAATGATGAAGACAAAGATACTGCCGCCGAACAGAATGCCGGATATGATCAGATCAGGTTTTCCGAAGATACCGACTGCGAGATAGCCAAGCAGGAACAGCACCAGCAGGATGATCGGAATATGCAGGTACAGCCGCTCTTTGCCCCAGTCCTTTTTTTCCTGGAGGCGGCGCGCATATTGAACATAGCTGTATATATTAAATATCATCAGCGCACTGCCGAGATATACCATTCCATATATCAGCCAATTCATGACGGTCATCCCCCTTTCGTACCCATTTGTCAGGATTAAACGCACAAGACCGGTTGCCTGCTGCCGTGAAGCCAGATCCGGTGATGGGCATCCGTTCTGCGCTGATGCGCCTTCAGATGCTATTTTTAATTATAATATCGATTTCATTCTCTGTTGTAATTTATCTGAAGCGAATCAGTAATCATTTTTATTATGTAATCACAGCAATCCGAGACAGCGCATTCCCGGAAATACGTTTCTTCGAGCGGGATCCATGTCGATTGAAAGCGTTTCAAGGCCTCGGGACCGTTTCGTTTTCCGATTCTTTCCAGCTGTATTTCCGGGTCGATATCCAGAAAGATCCGCAGGTCATAATAGTTTCGCAGCAGAGGATGACAGGAATATGACCCTTCGATAATGGCGATTGCTTTCGCTTCTATGATTTTGGCGGGCTCAAAGCTGAAGGTATCGCAGTCAAAGCGTCGGTAATGGACAGGAGTACCGGCTCGCAGCGGGAGCAGTACCTCGCTGAGAAATCGTTCCCGATCCACATTCCCACCGGGTTCTGAAAGCCGTTCCGGCGTGCGTTGGTGAGGCTGAAGGTAAAAATCATCCATATGGAAAAGAGCCGCATCCCATTCGGCAGCGAGCTTTTCCCCAAGCGTAGACTTTCCGGAGCCGCAGCGTCCGTCAATAGCAAGCAGTGCGGGACGGTGACTGGCCGCCGCGATTTTTGAAAGACTGGTGTAGATTTCATCAAAATTGATCATTTTGTCGGATTCCACTTTATGTATTATATCTTAAAAGGATGCTGTTCAGCACCCGGAAAGCGCACATGAGGACAGGCAGAGTTCCCGCTTTGAATTAACAAGGTGAAGGTGACATGAGTATGCCGGTCTCTATGTATTTCTTTCCGGATAGTAACAACGTATGGATAATTTGGACTTTAAAACTGATGATATGGATATAAAAAAAGCAAAAAAATTGTTATATTTTCAATTGTCATTATAATTGAAAAATGATTCGGGAAAGTTCTGACTAATTCATGAAAACTCCAGTTTTGATTTTGAGAAACAGCTGTTTTCTCCGAAAGTCATCAACCGGGAACAAAAATTACCAGTTTTTTCCGTAAAACCAATACAAGGAGCCAATGTAACTGCCAGGCTGCTCCGGGAACGGGGCAGCCTTTTTAAATCTTATTGGATATTGATTCAGAACGGCGTACATGGCAACTGGTACTGATCCGCAGGTATAAATAATTGCGTCAAAAAGTCCTTTTTCCCCTGTTTCGTGAGTATAATTCGATTGGACTTTTGGAGGAATCTTTTATGGCAGAAACACAAAAATCTTTGGCGGCACATCTGGAAGAAATTGCCGGAGAATTTATTAAAATCGGCACTGCGCCTGAATCCGGCTCGTACCTTGGACTGGAAAGTGAAGTCATTGAGGCAATCGGCTTCCTTTTTATCGCGCTTTTTCCGCATCATTTCGGAGCCTCACGAGGACGTTTTGAGGAATCCGAAAAACGGACATGGGAACTGATGCGGGCGTATGATGCCTTTGCTACTTGTTTTGCCTCCGTTTCAGACAGCCGGGAACAGGCGGAAAGCCGTGCTTTAGAGCTGATCGATGCGCTTCCCGGGATCCTGGAAATCCTGAAAACCGATATTCAGGCCGGCTATGAAGGCGATCCTGCTGCTAAAAATACCGATGAGATCATCCTCACCTACCCCGCGTTTAAAGCGATCACTATTTTCAGGGTCGCTCACAAGCTGTATGAAATGAATATTCCGCTGATTCCACGCATCATGACCGAATATGCCCATCGCCTTACCGGTATCGATATCCATCCCGGTGCGACGATCGGCCGGTACTTTTTCATCGATCATGGGACGGGTGTTGTTATCGGGGAAACTACGACGATCGGCGAACATGTCAAGCTCTACCAGCATGTCACCCTCGGTGCGAAGAGTTTTGAGGTCAGTCCGGATGGGGTGCTGGTCAAGGGGATCAAACGTCATCCGAATATTGGCAATCGCGTGGTGATCTATGCCGGAGCAACGATCCTTGGCGGCAACACAACCATCGGGGATGACAGTGTTATCGGCGGCAACGTCTGGCTCACCCATTCTGTTCCGGCCAAGAGCACCATAACCGTCAGGGTCGCAGAGGGAGAGAATAACAGTATTCATTCATCCGATATCGAGAACAGTATTGTGGATGGAATGTTTATCTGATGAGGACCAAGGAGCAAGGAACAAGGAGCAAGAGGTAAGGAAATGTTAGGCTTTAGACATTAGACATGAGATTTTAGATAATAATCCGATACTAACACCTAACACCTAACACCTAATACCTAATACCTGTTATAATAAAATTACATCGTGCCGCCTTCTCCGGATTTTGATCCGGCCCGGGGGTAACTAAAGAAACGGAATAATTGAATATGATCATATCACCTGTTGAAAAGCTTCGACGCTTTTTGAAGCTGGAACTCAGCCGAAACTGCGACAATCGGGCTGTTGTGGGCGGAATGGGGAAATTCCTGCCGAACTGGCAAAAGGAATCAGCCACCGCCGGGATATCTGTAGAACTGAATGAAACTGTCACGAATTTTTTGAACAGCTATGGCGACAAGGATCCGGATGGACGCAAAGCAGCCATTATGGAAATTATGCAGCTGCTTCCGCCTCCGGAAGAAAGACAACAACGGGAAAGAACGCCCCGTCCAAGACGACAGGATCAGAATCCGGATTCCCGGGAAGAAGGTGTCCCTCAAGCTGGGAAAGAACCGGAAAGAAGACCTGAAAGACCGGCAGATCGCCGTCAGAGTGGTGAACGTGCCGTTCCGATTCGTCGTGAAGAACGCATCGAACGAAAACATCGGCCGGAACCGGTAACAAACGCGGAAGCCCGGTACCATGAACCGACTGCAAGAAATAATACAGAAAATTTATCTCCGGCAGAAAAGCCTGCAATTACTTCTTCTACAGCAGAACCGATGCCTCCGGTACGGATCCATCATGATCCCCATGTCCGTCCTGCAGTGCCTTCTGTGAAGGAACTGCGCGAACGTTTCGGACATCCGCAGGTCAACCCGAAAGGACCGTCAATCGACAGCCCTGTTTCGGAAATTCCCGGAATCGGTTTCTCAAATTCCAAAGCGCTCGCAAAACAGGATGTTTATACTGTGCGGGATTTCCTGTATTATTTTCCCCGCCGTTACGATGATTATTCTTCTTTCAAAGCTATCAATAAAGTGCTTCCGGATGAGGTCGTCTCAATCATCGGTGTCGTTCGTTCCATCACAAGTGGACAGAGAGGGAAGTACCAGATCACGGAAGTAACGATTTCCGATGGAACGGGTATTATGCGTGTCTCCTGGTTCAACCGTGCCTGGCTGATGCATCAGATCCATGTCGGTATGGGGATCGTCCTTTCCGGGAAAATTGATATTTTCCTCGGACGTCCGGTGATGAGTAATCCGGAATGGGAGCCTGCCGATCAGGAAAATATCACAACAAACCGCATTGTGCCGATCTATGCGCTGAATCAGAACCTGAAGCAGAATTTCCTGCGTCGGATGATGTACAATACCGTGCGTCACTGGACCGGACAGCTGCCTGAGGTACTGCCGGATTCTGTGCTTGAGTCCGCGGATCTGCTCCCGCTGCAGATGGCTATTTCCAACATTCATTTTCCGGAATCCCGTGAACATCTGCGTTATGCACGGGAACGGCTTGCCTTTGACGAGATCTTTTTCATGCAGCTTGCCGTCCTTTCGCAAAAGCAGGAATGGAACGGACTCCCGGCTGAAACCTTTGAGGTCAGCGATGAACAGTTTGAAAACAACTGGATCGGCAGCCTGCCTTTTGAATTGACAAATGCCCAGCGGAAAGCGCTGGAGGATATCCGGAAGGATATGGCTTCCGGTCATCCGATGAACCGTCTGGTTCAGGGTGATGTTGGATCCGGTAAAACGATCGTTGCCAGCCTCGCGGCATTAATCGTCACGGTGAAAGATGGTCAGGCGGCTATTATGGCGCCTACCGGTGTTCTTGCGGAACAGCATTACCGCAACTTTTTGCGTTTTTTAGAGGGGCTGGGAGAAAACGCTCCAATCAATGCCAATCAGGTTGAATTGATGGTCGGTGCGACTCCGGATTCGAAGAAACAGGAGATTCGTGAGCGTTTGGAAGCCGGTCAGATCCGTGTTCTGATCGGAACGCATGCACTGATCGAAGAACCGGTCCGATTCAAGAATCTGCAGCTGGTGGTTATCGATGAACAGCATCGTTTTGGCGTTGATCAGCGTGCCGCACTGCGGGCCAAAGGAACAAATCCGCATCTGCTGGTTATGACGGCTACACCGATTCCGCGTTCTCTTTCCCTGACGATTTACGGCGACCTTGATTTGACTTTGATCGATGAAATGCCTGCCGGCAGAAAACCGGTGGGGACCCGGATCGTTTCTCCGGTCGGACGGGAACAGGTTTATAACTACATCCGCAAAGAGGCTTCCCGCGGACATCAGGCTTTCATCATTTATCCGCTTGTCGAAGAGGGGGATGATGAGGAAAAAGAAGGCCGTGCGGCCATAGAGGCCAGTGAATTTCTTCAGACTCAGGTTTTCCCGGATCTGAAAGTTGCCCTGCTTCATGGACGTATGAAGGGCAGTGAGAAAGATGAGATCCTTGAGGCTTTCAAAAATCATGAATACGATATCCTTGTCTCGACCTCTGTGATCGAGGTTGGCGTAGACGTTCCGAATGCCACGGTGATGGTGATCGAAGGTGCAAATCATTTTGGTTTGGCACAGCTTCATCAATTCCGCGGACGTGTCGGACGGGGAGATGCCCAGGCATGGTGTGCGTTGATCCCGGACAAGGAGAACGATCTTGAAAACCAGCGCCTGAATGCCATGGTGGAAACCACGGATGGATTTAAGCTGGCTGAAATGGATCTGGAAATGCGTGGTCCCGGTGATTTTATCGGAAAACGTCAATCCGGCCTGCGGGAGATGAAGCTTGCTTCCATGTCAGATGTCCGTCTGATTGAAAAGGCCCGTAACGAAGCATTGAAGTTATTTGAGAGCGATCCAAATCTGGACTTGCCGGAAAATGCGATTTTGAAGGCAAGAGTCATTGAAACAACCGCCGCTCAGCGGAAAGGAGAAATCAGCTGATGAGCAAACGTGCAATCTTCCCCGGAAGTTTTGATCCTATTCACAACGGACATATCGATATTGCCCGGCGTGCTGCCGAAATTTTTGATGAACTGATCCTTTGTATTTATGCAACGCCATCGAAAAATTTATTGTTTTCTTTTGAGGAACGCGTTGAAATGGCGGAGCGGATCTTTGCCGATGTTCCCAATATTTCTGTCGCCGGTTATACCGGTTTGACAGTGGATTATGCCCGGAAGGTCGGGGCCAAGTGTATGGTTCGTGGTCTGCGGGTTTTTTCTGATTTTGATTATGAATTCCGTATGGCACTGGCAAATAAAAAACTTGCTCCGGATATTGAAACGGTTTCACTCATCACAACACATCAATACACCTTTGTCTCCTCCTCAACCGTGAAGGAGGTCGTTTCTTTGGGCGGCGATGTGAGTGGAATGGTCCCGGATTTTGTCCGTGAAGCTCTAATAATGAAGTATTTCCCGGATAAAGCAGATTAAATTCAAATGATGCATACGAGTCCAGTTTTTTTGTGCGAATCATGTCTCGGCAAGAAAATAGGATTCGTATGTTTCGTGTTTAAGTTGGAACTTATCCCTGCGAGAGAGCGTTAAGGCGCTTAGGAGGATTTAGCTATGAAAAAAACAAACAGTATTTTTTTACTTGTTTTTTGTTTGATTCTTATCATGCTGACGGGTTCTGCATCCGCCCAGCAATGTATCTGTCTTGATGAATATGGAAATGTGTATCCAAAAGAGACGTTATCTACTGCGGTTTGTTATCAATATAACAGTGATAACGTTTTGGTTGCAACTACAACTACATTCAAACAATGCCAGGACATGAATGCCGCTTATATGCAAGTGGAACAGGAAAAGATCAGGCAGCAGCAGGCTCTTGAAGAACAGCAGCGTCAGCAGGCTCTCGAGGAACAACAGCGTCAGCAGGCTCTTGAAGAACAGCAGCGCCAGCAGGCTCTCGAAGAACAGCAGCGCCAGCAGGCTCTCGAAGAACAGCAGCGCCAGCAGGCTCTCGAGGAACAGCAGCGTCAGCAGGCTCTCGAAGAACAGCAGCGTCAGCAGGCTCTCGAGGAACAGTATGATGATATCTCAGACACCCTTGTAACGCTTCAGAATGAGACAAATGACCTGCAGTCCGGACTGCAATCTACTGAGCAAATCGACCAAATCTCTGAACCGATTCAGGTTCAGGTATTCTCGCTCAGCCAATCAGGTTCAGACAAGTTAGTTCCTGACAGTAATAATGCCAATACCAATGGTTCTTTATTTAATCTCGAAGAAAATGATGTGAATTCTGGTATTCTTACCGGCAACAATGAAGACAACAGTACCCAAAACGGTATTATTACCGGCAATAATGAAGATACTGTCACTAATAACAATGTCATTACCGGCAATAACGAAGATAATGACATTAATAACGATGTAATCACCGGTAATAACGAAGATAATATTACGAATAACAATGTCATTGCCGGTAATAACGAGGATAATGTTACGAATAACAATGTCATTACCGGTAATAACGAAGATAATGTCACTAATAACGATGTAATTACCGGTAATAACGAAGATAACGACACCAATAACGATATAACTGCCGGCAATAACGAGGATAATGACATTAATAACAATGTCATTACCGGCAATAACGAGGGTAATGACATTAATAACGATGTAATTACCGGCAATAATGAAGATGATGACATTAATAACGATGTAACTACCGGTAATAATGAAGATGATGTCACTAATAACGATGTAATCACCGGTAATAACGAAGATAATGTCACTAATAACGATATAACCACCGGTAATAATGAAGACAATGACGCGAATGACGACAAAACAACTGTCAAAAATACAGAAGGTGATGAATCTAATGACATTACTTCCATTCCTGCGGTTCAGGTAGAAAAACAAAACGGTGAAACTAAAATTGACGCAGAAGATGGACAAACCCCGTCGATTCCGGAAACAGTTCTCACTCTTACCGATGAAACAGCCGCGGAACTTTCGGTTCTGCTGACAGAAGAAGAATTCGCAGCTCTGAGTACTTTCCTTACCCGGGAATGGCTCGAAGCAAACATCGAAACACTTTCGGAAACTGCTTTTGCAGAACTCAGTGCCATGCTGCCCCCAGAGGAACCCATAACCCAAGTCAAGCTTCTAAAAGCACCGGCGTCTGCTGTTTCAATCGAAGGAAAACTCCTGAGTATTATGCTTTCGAAGCCAAATGGAAGCACAGAAGATGCATCCGCAGTTCCTTTTATCTGGTTATATGACTATGATACAACTACCGGTTCCGTTGATGTAACCTTTAATCTGATTCTCGACATTACCACAGATTCAGATTCAATGTCTTCTACCAGAACTGTTTCCTCTGCCTCATGTGAAGACAGGATTTGTTCCTATACTGTGGATTTGAGTTCTTCTCTGGAGGAAAGTGAGCAGGCGACAGTCAGTTGGACCGTGAGTGGATCCTATAAAGACGGTGAAACGACAATAACCATTCCGGCTCCGGCACCTCAGAGTTTCGCTATAAAAGCCCCGTCACCTACGCCTGTTCCGCCCACTCCGACTCCCAAACCGGATGCTCCGGTACCGGAAGCTCCAAATGGGACCCATACAGCACGTTCCATCGGTTTCTATTGGAAACCTTCTAAAAACGCAGAAACCTATACCGTCGAATGGAAACACCAGAGCGGGAAAAAAGGTTCCATGAACCTCGGTGCCCAGGATGAGACCTGCAAGAAAGGAAAGTGCATTATCTACGCGACACTTCCGGATACCGGTAATTACACCTGGACGGTAACAGCCAAAAATGCAAGTGGTTCAACTGTTTCCAGTGAGATGAAATTCAAAATCATCAACAACCTTCCTACACCCAACCCTTATCGCCCGAATGGAACAATCTTCAATCACACCTATCCGGCTTTTGAATGGGAAGATGTACGGAACGGCGCCTACGAATACCGCATTCAGGTCGTCGGGAAATACGATAATCGTCTGCGAATGGACCACTGGTTCAATGTTAATGATATTTATGTCGGAAATGGTGTCTGTTACCTGCAGTCAAACCTTTTCCTTCCGGCGGGTTCTTACAGTTGGCGTGTGATGGCTAAAAATGGAGACACCACCTCCGGCTGGTCCTTCTGGCGTGATTTTTATGTCGAATGTGACTACTGCAATTACAACAATGTTTACTATCAAAATTATGCCAATACGGTACCGACCTGCTCTTACCCGGTTGGAACGATCACTGTCAATACTCCGGATTTTCAGTGGCGGACATTGACCGGCGCGTCTTATTACACTGTCACTTTGTACGATGCAGCCGGTTCGGTTCTCTTCAATGAACAGGTTTCTAACAGTGCCTGTACAGCGGAATTGTGCAGCTGGTCACCGAAATACCGGCTCACAAAGAACGGCAATTACAGCTGGTATGTTTCTGGTTATGGAGCGAATGGTTCACGCTGGGGTTCCGCTAATACGACATTTACTCTCAATGGGGCTGTTGTGATGAAAGCAATGAGCTTCCTCCGTCCGGCTCAGAACGGATTGCTGACAGATGATGCACCGGTGATCATCTGGACGGACCCGGGAGAGACCACTGCGCTTTTCCATGTGGAGATTTTTAATAGCAGTAACACCTCACTCTTCAGTGCGGATCTCAACAGAGCGCAGGCCTGGTGTGACGGTCAAACCTGTTCTATCGAGTTTAAGACGATTCCAAATGCGGAAAATTATCGCATTACTGTGACACCTTATTCGGAATTGAACACGGTCGGTGATGCTATATCCCTGGTTTTCAGTAAAGGTGGGATTCCGATGAAGCTGAATTCACCAAAAGAAGGCAGCACTGTCAGTTCGCGTCCGCTCTTCCGCTGGACATTGGACGCAGGTACAAATGTCCGGTATGAATTGATTTTGACTGATGCCAATAACGACGTAAGTACTTTCTCTCCATTGGTCTGCGGTGCAGTTGGTGTGACTTGTGAAGAAAACGAGGCATTCTTCTCACCTTCTGATCCATTGCCGCTCGGTTCATATACCGCAAGGATCGTTGCACCGGGTTCTGTGTTTATCAGTGAAGATCTGCACTTCACGATTCGGTAAGAAAGAAATCGTAAAGGGGAAAAGCTATACATGAATCAATACGACCGGCGGATGGTGAAAGCACCGAAGTGGATGGAAAGCTTCAGCTGTGTTGCAGAGCAATGCACGGAAAGCTGCTGTCAGCAATGGAACATTGATGTGGATCCGGTCCACGCGGAAGCTTACACCCATCTGGGTGATCCGGATCTGCAGTCCATTATGGACCATCTGCTTCATCGCTTTCATATCCGCCGATCCGGTATGAGAAAACCGGAATTGCAGTACCGCTTTCTTCTGCTCAATCAGCCGGACAAACGCTGTCCGCTGCTTGATGAGCAGGGAAAGTGCCGTCTGCAAAAAAAATACGGGGCTGATATCCTTTGTGATACCTGCTATTTTCATCCCAGAACTTTTTGGCAGATCAATGATCAAACCGGCATGAGTGCCTGCCTGTCCTGCCCGGAATGTGCTCGGCTTGCTCTGCTTCACGAGGAGCCGACTGTTTTTTCCGAATTTGAGACAGAAATTGACCCCAATGCTGAGTGGCTGGAGACATCACTGATTTCCGATCCGGATACACGGATGCTGATGCAAAACCGTGAACTGCTGATCGGTCTGCTCATTGAGATTCTTCAGAATCGTGATGAGAATAATTTTTTCAAAAGAATGAACAGGGCTGAATCTTTTTTGTGCGCTCTGGCTGAAAAAAATCACTTCGACCCGCAGACAATCCGTGATGTTTATGAATCGGTTATTCAGCTATCTGTCCCGGTTCCAGCTGAAGACCCTTACCGGATCATGAAGCTTTACCTTGATATTATTGATCCTGTCAATGAGGGACTTGAGAAAGCTGCGCAGAGCGCAATGGAGACCACCCGTTTATTAGCGGGTGGCAGAAATGGATTTCTCAACCTGCTGTCCAAAAATTACGAAGCCGGGTGCCGCATCATGGAGCCGTTTTTCAGTGATAAGAAATATCTTATTGAAAATTTTATGGTCCATTATGTTTTTTCTGACAGTTTCAAACAATTTTACCGCTGTCAGAACGAAGCGATATCCGCTGCGGATTTTCTTCATCATGAAGCTTCGCTGCTGAAGGTCTGGTATCTTTTGTTACGTGTTTTGTTAGCACAGAAAGCACTCACGGAAAAGAAAATGACAGAGGAAATCTTTGTCAAAACTGTTATCCATGCGGATAAAACATTCTGGCATTATCCCGACTGGTTTTCCCGCTGTGCAGCTTTAGGTATCAGGTGTTAGGTGTAAGGGAACATGGGTTGATAATCCCTAACCCCAAATCCCTATTTTAGGATCATCCCGTTGTTTACCTTCCAAATCGTGTTTCGTTCCGAAAAACTTTCCGGAAAATCAGCCTGATCTGTAGTCGTGAGGACAGCCTGTTCGTATTGTTCCAGACGGTTCAGCAAATCTTTTCCGCGTGTTTCATCCAGTTCGGCAAGTGTCTCATCCAAAAGCAGCAGCGGTGCTGTTCCTGTCTGTTCCCGCATCCATTCGATTTCCGCCAGTTTCAGTGAAAGCAGTGCGGTGCGGATTTGACCGCGGGAACCGTAGGTACACAGATCGATCCCGGATGCGAAGATGGAAAAATCATCCCGATGCGGGCCGATCGTGGTAACACCGCGGCGGATATCATTTTCACGGTTTTCTTTAAGAATATTGCGGTATAAGGCTGCGGTCTCCTGATCGCTGAGCGCGTATATTTCCGATTCTTCAGCGATAAACTGATTCGATTTTCCTTCACTTTTCGAGGGATTCAGCGGATCAAACCCGGGAAGGTATCCCAACGTCAAAAGCTCCCGGGAACCGGTCAGCTGCAGGTGAACTTCTCTTGACGTTTCTTTAAGGTATTGTAAAGCCCTGGTCCTGTGACGGATCAAAACGGCAGACCGCTCCGCAAGCATGGCATCCCAGTAGTCAAGCTGCGATGGGTCTGTTCGTCTTTCCGCAAGGAGTTTGAGGAGCGCATTGCGCCGGGTAAGGATCTGTTTCTGTTCTGAAAGGGCTTTAGCGTATCCCGGTACGGATTGGGACAGCATGATATTGAGATATCGCCTCCGTTCGTCGGGAGAGCCTTCCAAAATGCGCGTCATCTGGGGCAGGAACAAAACACAGGGGAATGTCCCGATAGCTTTCTGCGCGTTTGATTTGATACCATCTACCAGAATCTCTTTGCGTGACCGTCCGCCTTTTTCCGCGTTTTCCAGGATAATGCGGACTTCCATTCGATGCGCACTCCCCTCTCGTTCAAATTCCACGATCATGCGGGCAACCGCGATGGGATCGTCCAGAACACTGAAGTGGATCAATTGCCTGTCGGCGGAAGCCAGCGGGCTGGAAAATGACGCGCAGTAAAATAATGCCTCAAGCAAGGATGTTTTCCCCTGGGCATTTCCTCCGGATAACAAAAGAATCCGCCGGGGTATGTCGGTATCCAGGCGGAGATAGGATCGGAAATTACTCAGAGAAAGGTGCTTGAGGATCACAAGGATAATCTTATGCTTCCGTTTTTTCGGGAGCTTCTGATGGGGCTGAACCTTCTGCTGCCGGTTTTTCAGCAGGAGCTTTTGTTTCGGATACGGAAGTGTCCTGAGCTTCTTCAGCAGGCTGTTCACCTTCTTTTTCCTCGGAGGGCTGGTAGATGGCTGTGGCGCGGTCAATATAGCAGATTCCCTCCAGATGGTCAATTTCATGCTGGAAGATTCGGGCGGTCCATCCGGAAAGATTGAGCTTCAGCGGACGGCCAAACACGCTCAGCCCCTTCACTTTAATGGATTCATTGCGGACAACAGTGCCGACGTAGCCGGGAATGGAGAGACATCCCTCACTGCCTTCCACCGTTTCCTCAGAGCGCCAGATGATTTCGGGATTGATGACTTTGTAAGTCTTTTTGGGAGAATCTTCAACGGTATCATCTTCAGGGTATTCAACAACGATCATGCGTATAGATTCGCCAACCTGCGGAGCAGCCAGACCCACACCGCCGGAATCGCGAAGCGTTTCCAGCATATCGTCTGCCAGAAGACGGATATCTCGGTCAATTTGTGTAATTTTGTGTGCTTTTCTGCGTAAAACGGGATCACCGATTTCAACGATGTCTAAGATCATATGTAAACTCCTTCGCTGCAGCTGTTCAAAACAGAGCACGCAGGCCAGGTATCTGCTGCCGCGCAGCCGGCACTGATGACTGGCATTCGTGCTGCGCTGTTGTGTTTTGAACAGTAACTATTCGTTACTATTTTACCTCAGAAAAGTATAGTTGATGCTTAGTAGTTAGTAGTTGTTAGATTTAAGGATACATCATAGAACAGGGCTTTGTGTCGAATCCAACACAAAGCCCTGCCCTATGTCCTTTTTATTCTTCGTCGGTGACGCCGCTGAAGGCGTTGACTGTGTCATTCATAAAGAAGTCAGCAGAAGGTTCACCTGCATTTTGCCCTTCAAAATTACCGGGAAAGCCGCCTTGTCTATCCGGTGGCATCGGGGGCATTCTTTCCGGACCGCCGGGAAAACCACCCTGTCCGTCCGGAGGCATCGGGGGCATTCCTTCCGGACCGCCGGGAAAACCACCCTGTCCGTCCGGAGGCATCGGAGGCATACCCTCCGGACCGCCGGGAAATTCTCCGCGGCCGTCCGGGCCGCGTCTGCCGTGTCCCATCAGGTCAAAGAGTTCGCGCATATCGGTGATGGCTGCAATCTGTTCCGCTGTCGCTTCGGATTCAGGGTTTCTTTCTTTGATAATAGCGAGAACTTCTTCAGCGGCTTCCAAAGTAATGGAAACTGTACGGTCGTCGTTCATTGTAAACCCTTCGATATCCGCAAATTCCGCTTCCGGACCGCCGGGTCTGCCCGGACCGAATCCGCGTACATCGGTACCGGTATACACCTGACGTTTGGCACCGCTGAAACCGGTAACCGTTGTGACGTCATACAGGCCATCTGTTTCGTTGCCTTCTACATTGCCGCCAACGTAGACATGGTATGTCTCGCCGAGACGGAATTCCGGTGAGCTGATCACAGCGCCGCGGTATCCTCTGTTATTGGAGCCAGTGCTCTCATCCTTGTCCGGATCATAGGCAAAAATAACTTTGCCGTCAAGATCTGTGACGATGATCGCTTCGTCGGAAGCCTGGTCAGCGGAAAACTGCAGGTTCATGGTAACTTGTCTGGATTGCGTTTCAGCCCAGTCCATGGTGGAACCCGTCGCGACAACATAACCGCCATTAACATAAGAACCGCGGTCACTGTCCAGACCGGAGTCAGACATTGGTTTGGCAGCGGAAATCACCATACCTCCGTTGACGACCAGATATCCGTTGGAATCTACACCGTCGCCTTCAGCGCCAAGACCGGCAACGATGTGAAGTTCCCCGCCATTGACAGTAAGAACGGAAACCCCGTCCTCATTAACATTCATGCCATCATCCTGTGATTGGATGTTGACTTTCCCGCCATTGATGGTGAGGTGCAGTTCGGAATCCATTCCCTCAAACCCGGCTGTGACATTCAAAATACCGTTACCCTTTTCCTGCCCATCAATGAACATGGACCGGAAGGAATAGAAAGCACCATCGATCTTGCGTTGTTTTTTCTGTACCTTGACTTCGTCTGTGGAATCATCATCCTTATATTTTGCCTTCAGCATACGGTAAATGTTAGTCCCGGTGAAGTTATTTACGCTGTCATCTGCCAGAATCACTTTCGCACCGGCATCGCTGATATCAACCTCCGGACCGTAATTGTCACGGTCTTCCCATCCGTTGTCGGCTTCGTAAACGCTGTAGAATACCAGTGCAGGAGCTGCGTCGCAGGTGACGTCCACGCCATTGAGGATCAGCGTCACTTTGGCGGTTTCATCTGTAAAGGTATCATCCTGATCGCCGAGGTCGATCCAGATCTGGCCATGCCAGGTGCCGGAAAGTTCGTAAGTACCGGGCTGCGTGATGTGGAGCACCGGGTTATTCCAGGCTTCTTCCTCACTGTGCATCATCCGTTCAGGCACTTCATTGCCCTGGATTGGCAGATTGGCCCAGATGTATTCGCTGTATTCTTCTACCGGATAGTAGTACACCCACTCCCATTCATCATCATAAAATACGGTTTTATATCCATTTGTATTTACCTCTGGATAGTAGAAAAGGTCATGAGCAATATAGACTGCATCCTCTCCGGATGGTTTGGTTCCGGTGTAATATTCAGCCGGGGCATTTTTTACCTCGTCATGGACGACTGTCGGATCCGCGTGCCAGGCGTAATCATATTCGCGAATAGCTTCGCCATCCAGTGTGGCTGTCCCGGTTTGCAGAATAAGACTGCGGACTTCCGCATTCGCAAAACTATTGGCTGCTCCAATCAGAAGCGCTGCCAGAACGAATAGCAATATACTTTGTTTTTTTAAGAAATGCATACTGTTCCTCCTGATTTGCAGGCTGTTTCCTAATAACCGTGCAAATCATTTTCTGATAATTCTATGTATGTATTATATCCCTTCAACCTTAGTCAAACTTTAGAATTTCATAATACAAATGGAAGATGTGTTAATTCTTATGAAATTGATGCTTGAATTTCCATTCAAATCATTGTACAATTAATGAAAAGATGTATTGTTTTATCAGGAGAGAATTATGGGTCGTACTATCAAAGAATTGAAATCTTTGGAGCATTCCCTTGATCTTGCCAGGCTTCGCGGATTGCGTCCGATCGATGATGATTTTATGCGCTGTATTTTCAGAGATAATATTCCTTTGGTGCAACTGGTTTTGCGAATTCTGACGAATATTGATGATCTTGTGATTACCAAACTGGAAATACAAAAGGATCTGAAACGGCTCCTTGGAGCGAGATCAATTTGTCTGGATGCATATGGTATTGACTCAAAGGGGCGGATATATAATCTGGAGATTCAAAGGTGGGATCATGGTTTCGGAGTCCGCAGAGCACGGTTTCATTCCAGTTCCATGGATATAGAAAATCTGGATGCAAGCCAGGATTTCGATGAATTACCGGAAACTTATACGATCATTCTTGCTGAGAAGGATTTCTTTGGCAAAGGTTGTCCATTTTATCCTATTGAACGTGTAAATCTTGCAACGAATGAGTTGTTTAATGATGGAGAACATATCCTTTATGTGAACGGTGAATACAGGGATGATTCGGAAATCGGAAAATTGATGCATGATTTTTCCTGTTGGAATCCGGATGAAATGAATTACGATTTGATGAAGGATGCGGCAAAGTATTATAAAGAAACCCCGGAAGGAGTGGCATATATGTGCAGAACATTTGAAGAAATAAGAAAAGAAGGTATTGAGCAGGGGATTGAACAGGGGATCGCACAGGGTATTGAACAAGGTATCGCACAAGGTATTGAACAGGGGATCGCACAGGGTATTGAACAAGGTATCGCACAAGGTATTGAGCAAGGCATTGGACAGGGTATTGAACAGGCCAATATTGCCAATATTAAAAGTCTGATGAATTCACTGAAGATCACTGCTCAGCAAGCAATGGAAGCATTAAAGATTTCTCCGGACGATCAGATAAAATACGCTGCAAAATTGTGAAACAATGACAAAAAATTGTAATTGGTGTCTCTTAAAGCTTGGAGTATTGAAAAAATGATCGTTCGGAACAGCAGACCCTCGGATTTTGAGGGGATTATGAAAATTTATGAATACGCGCGGGAGCTGATGAAGAAAAACGGCAACCCGACGCAGTGGGGTGATAAATTCCCGCAGGCGGAAAAAGTCCTGCGGGACATTGAAGTCGGTACCGGCTATGTCATCGAGGACGATGGTGAACTTTGCGGGGTTTTTGCTTTCATCATCGGACCGGACCCTACTTATGATGTCATCGAAGATGGTGTCTGGATCAATGATACCGAAGAGTATGGAACGATCCACCGTATCGCTACAAACGGAAAAAAGCCGGGGATCTTTGATGCCTGTATTGATTTTTGCAGCTCAAAAATCAATAATCTGCGCATCGATACGCATCAAAATAACAAAGCGATGCTGCATCTGATCCAGAGCCGGGGATTTCAGCGCTGCGGCATCATTTACACATCCGATGACGGTACGCCGCGCATCGCCTTCCAGCGGTATATATCGGATCAACCTAATTCTTAACGAAACAGAATTTTTAAGTTTATTTATTCTTAAAAAAATACAGCCTGTGTTATGCAGGCTGTTTTGTCTTATTCTTAATATGTTTTAAGGTTAGATAGCGGAAAGGATTTTTCCTTTCAGCTCATCAAGAGACACACGTTCCTGTGCCATGGAGTCGCGTTCGCGGACTGTGACGGTGTTATCTTCCAGTGTCTGGTAGTCAACGGTGATGCAGAATGGCGTACCAATCTCATCCTGGTAGAAGTAACGTTTGCCGATGTTGCCGCGGTCATCCCAGACGACACCCATCTTCTCAGCCAGCATGTCGTAAACCCCGCGGGCTTTTTCGACGATTTCCGGCTTGTTCTTGACCAGCGGGAACACTGCGGCTTTGTAGGGAGCCAGGTTCGGTTTGAAGCGCATGACGATACGCTTGTTTTCAACGTCTTCCCAATAAGCGTCGCAGAGCGCCATCAGCAGCAGACGATTGACACCCACCGCCGGCTCAATGACGTGCGGGACGAACTTATGCTGGTGATCCTGCGGATCCTGATAGCTCATATCCTTACCGGAATGATCGATGTGCTGCTGCAGATCGTAATTGGTGCGGTAGGCGATGCCCCACAGTTCCTTGAATCCGAACGGGAATTCATACTCGAGGTCATAGGTATCCTTGGAGTAAAAGGAACGTTCCTGATCGGAGTGGCGGCGCCAGCGGAGTTTATCGGCGTTGATGCCCATGGTCTTGTTCACAAAGTGATACATGGCATCCTGCCAGGATTTGAAGAGCGGTTCCCATTCGGTCTTTTCCGGATCGAAGAAGTATTCGATTTCAGCCTGTTCAAATTCGAGCGTGCGGAAGATGAACTGACCGGTGGTGATTTCATTGCGGAAGCTCTTCCCGATCTGACCGACGCCGAAAGGCAGCTGGATGCGGGTGGAGTTGATGATGTTGTTGAAGTTGGTGAAGATACCCTGAGCAGTTTCGCCGCGCAGGTAGACCGGCATCTTTTCACCTTCGACCACACCGATGGATGTCTGGAACATGATGTTGAAAGCCTTCGGCGGGAAGACTTCATTGCCGTCCGGTGTTGTGACGTGATGTTCTTCGATATAGGCACCGATTTCATCAAGGCCCATACCATCCACCTGGATGCGTTCGACTTCCGGATGTTTGTCAAGCCACTGTTCGATCAGGTGATCGGCGCGGTAGCGTTTGTGGGTGACTTTATCTTCCACGAGCGGATCATTGAAGGCGGTCACGTGACCGGAGGCGACCCAGGTTTCCGGATGAAGCAGGATCTGGGAGTCGATCCCGACCATGTCCTCACGGGTGGTGATCATCTCATGCCACCAAAGGTTGCGGATGTTCCGCAGCAGTTCGGCACCCAGCGGACCGTAATCATAGGAGCTGGTCAGTCCGCCGTAAATTTCAGAAGTCGGATAAACAAAGCCTCGTCGTTTGGACAGGGCAGCGATTTTTTCAAGTGTTACAGCATTATTTTGTTCCATAGGATTTCCCTCAGTATTAAACTCCTTTCATTTTATCACGAGTATTCATTTTCAAACAAATTCCTTCACGGAAACAGGAAATGTTTTTGTCAGCTCTGGCATCTGTTGAGTACAATATAATGAATAAGCTGAAATATAGAAAAACTCGTCTGACGCCATTGGAACACATTGGCAGAAGAAACGGGAGGAAAAATGTATTATCTGATTAGAACAGCATTGGAACCTTGTTCCGCAAATGAAATTCGAAATGCCGATGTTCCGTTTGTCGCTGTGTTGGATTCCAGGGAGTGGAACAGGAATTATGCGGATTTTCATTTGGATATAGATATGGAGTTGGATACCGTTGACCCGCATGAAACCAAGGCTATCGTCAATATGGATTCCCTGACCGGAACCTTTTGCCGGCCGGCCCTGACTCAAAAAGCGAACTTTCATGGGAGCTTTTCTTTTGCTCTGGATGAAAGGGGAATTGTGCTTGTTGACGACAGCGATTATGTGAAAGGTCTGGTCGCGCAAATCAGTAAAAACAAAAAATGGCGCCTTCCCAGTCTGGAAAGATTTATTTACGATCTGCTGGAAACAGCTATTTCCGGTGACCTTCCCTTGCTTGAGCAGATGGAAAAAAAACTGAACAGGATCGAAGATGAAATTATGGATGGGAACATAACCGGTTTCCCGGTTGAATTGAATGATATCCGGGGAGATCTGCTGGATCTTCGTGTCCATTATGAGCAGCTGATCGACCTGAGTCAGGAACTGCTGGAAAATGAAAATGATTTTTTCGCCGATGAAAACCTGCGCTACTTTCACATGTTCACCGAGCGGGCGATCCGTCTCCAGAGCCTGGTCAGCAGTCAGAGAGAATATGTGTCTCAGCTGCGAGACCTGCTGCAGGCGCAGCTGGAAGTGAAACAGAACACCATTATGACTGTCCTGACCGTGATCACGACAATATTTCTGCCGCTGACGCTGATCGCAGGGTGGTACGGTATGAACTTTACGCACATGCCGGAATTGTCATGGCCTTATGGCTATCCGGTGATCATCATCGTCAGTATCATGATCGTTATTATCTGCCTGATTTGGTTCAAAAAGAAAAAATGGATGTAAGTGTTTAAAACGAAGCACACCCGGACAGCTATCTTGTTGCTGCGAGGTCAACACAAGAAAACTGTACTGCGTGCTGCGTTTTGAATCGAATTATATACAGAAAGTTGAATGACAGGAGTGAGTCAGGATTATGAAAACAGCTGTGATTTATTATTCAATGTCGGGAAATTGTGAGTACGCGGCGGAGTGGATCAACTCGGAAATTGGGGCGGATCTGATCCGGCTGGAACCGGAAAAGGCATATCCGGATTCGGGATTCCGGAAATTTTTCTGGGGTGGCAAGAGTGCGGTGATGGGTGAAATGCCGAAGCTGAAGCCTTATGATTTTGATGGTACTAAATACGATCGGGTGATCTTTGGTTTCCCGGTGTGGGCATCCAATCCCACGCCGCCGATCCGGACATTCATCCATGAAAACCTGGAAGCTCTGCATGGTAAGAAAATAGCTGCGTTTGCCTGCTGCAGCGGCGGCGGTGCGGAAAAAGCACTGGAGAAATTGAAGAAGATGCTCCAGACAGATATGCTGGAGGCGGAAATGATCCTGATCGATCCAAAAGAGAAACAGGATCCCCAAAATGTGCAGAGAATCAAAGTTTTCTGCGAAAAGCTGAAAAAATAAATTTCTGTATCTTGAAAAACCTTTATTTCCATTGTAAAATATATATGTAACAAAGGAATGATATGTGCAGAGCATTCGAAGAAGTCAGAGATGAAGCCAAAACAGAGGAAAGATTAGCACATATTCGCAACCTTATGGAGTGATTGAAAATTACTGCTCAACAGGCAATGGACCTGCTGCGGATTTCAAGCTCCGAACAAAAGGAATTATCAGCAAAAATATAAAAGGAGAAAGTACTCATGAAAATCGAATCTGATTTACTGTATTCCAAAAATGATGAATGGGTCCGTATTGAAGGGGACACCGCCACTATCGGCATTACTGACTACGCACAGAGCCAGCTTTCCGACATTGTGTTCGCGGAAGTAAGCATTGAAAAAGGCGAATCAGTGGAAGCGGGCGACTGCATCGGTACCGTCGAATCCGTCAAAGCTGCATCCGACATCTACACTCCTGTCAGTGGCACTGTTACAGCAGTCAATGAAGCTGTGGCTGACGAACCGGAGATCATCAATAAAGATGCCTTCGGCGCAGCCTGGTTCATCAAAGTGGAAATCGATGGGCCGATTGATAATTCCGAACTGATGGATGCCGGTGATTACCGAAAATACTGCGAGGAACGGGAGCATTAATGTTTATTCCTCATACTGAATCTGAACGGGAGGAGATGCTGAAATCCATTGGCGTAGAGAAGATCGAAGATCTTTTCGCGGCAATCCCGGAACAGCACCGCTTTCCAAAGCTTGGCATGCTCCACGGCATGACGGAGATGGAGGTTTCCGCCCAACTCAAAGAGATGGCGGAAGCGAACCTTTCTCTTTCTAACGCGGTCAGCTTTCTCGGTGCGGGTGCCTATTATCATTACATTCCCGCCGCCATCGATAACCTGATCAGCCGTGGAGAGTTTTACACCGCCTACACTCCATACCAGCCGGAGATTTCTCAGGGAACATTGCAGGGGATCTTTGAATACCAATCCCTCATCGCTCGTCTTACCGGAATGGATGCCGCCAACGCTTCCCATTATGACGGGGCCACAGCCTGTGCGGAGGCCGGGATCCTGGCTTATCACCAGTTCCGCGGCAAGCGCAAGGAGATTCTGGTCTCTTCGGGGCTCCATCCGCATTATCAGTCCGTGATGCGCACTTATCTCAGTGATTTCGACGGCATGTATATGATTTCCCCGACCTTCAACAGTCTCGCGGATGTCACCCCGCAAAAGCTTATTGACGCGGTGGATGAAAATACAGCTATGGTCATTGTGCAGTATCCGGATTTCTTTGGTCAGATCTTTGATTTTACTGAACTTGCCGAAGCAGTTCACGCTAAAGGTGCGCTTCTGTGCGTCTGCGTCAATCCGATTGCGCTTGGTTTGCTGAAGACGCCGGGTGCAATGGGTGCTGATGTGGTGGTCGGTGAAGGACAGCCGTTGGGAATTCCGCTTTCCTATGGCGGACCGTATCTTGGCATTTTTGCTGCCCGCAAGGAACTGATCCGCAAGGTCTCCGGACGTATTGTCGGGCAGACTGTTGATAACCGCGGCCAAAAAAGCTACGTTCTGACCTTGACTGCCCGCGAGCAGCATATCCGCCGCGAAAAGGCGACTTCAAACATCTGCTCTAACCAGGGACTAAATGCTCTGACTGCCGCGATTTATCTCAGTCTGCTGGGCAAGGAAGGCTTGCGCGAAGTGGCTTCCCTGTGCTATAACAAGGCGCACTATGCCGCCAGGAAGATCAGCGAACTCAAGGACTATGAAATTCTGAATTCCGGTCCGTTTTTCCATGAGTTCGTGGTCAAGTGTCCGAAACCGGTGGAAGAACTGCAGGAACACTTGCTGGAACATGGTATTCTGGGTGGTTACGATCTCTCCGGTTCTTATCCGGTCTTTGAAAACTGCCTGCTAATCGCGGTCACCGAAATGAACTCCAAACAGGATATCGATGATCTTTGTCTGGTTTTGAAGGGAGGGCATCATCACCATGTGCACTAAACCGACAACCGGAAATGAACAAAAGACGATTTTTGAACTCTCTTCCGCCGGACGCCGCGGGATGCGTTATCCGAAATGCGACGTTCCTGAGGCTGAATTGCCCTCAGGACTGCTGCGTGATGAACTGCCAATGCCGGAACTTTCTGAGGCGGACGTGGTTCGCCACTTTACCAATCTTTCAGAACTGAACTACTCTCTGGACAACGGCTTCTACCCGCTGGGATCCTGCACGATGAAGTACAACCCGAAGATCGATGAAAAGCTCAGCCGTCTGGATGGCTTTGTCAATGTTCACCCGCTGCAGCCGATCGAAACGGTTCAGGGCTCACTTCTTGTGATGTATGAACTGCAGGACATGCTGCAGCGCATTAGCGGCATGGACGCCTGTACCCTGACACCGGCAGCCGGTGCGCATGGTGAGTTCAGCGGTGTCAAAACTATCGTTGCCTGGCACCAGGCGCAGGGACATGACAAACGCAAGGTCATGCTCATCCCCGACAGTGCCCATGGCACCAACCCTGCGACATCCGCCATGAGCGGACTGGTGGTGAAACCTGTCCCGACGGATGCCCGTGGAAATATCGACCTCGAGAAACTGGCTCCGCTCTGCAATGATGAACTGGCCGGCATTATGATCACCAATCCGAACACGCTCGGGCTTTTCGATGAACACATTGTCGAAGTCAACGAGATGGTCCACAAGGCAGGTGGTCTGGTTTATGGCGATGGTGCCAACATGAATGCCCTGCTCGGTATCGCCCGGCCGGGTGATTTGGGATTTGACGTGATGCACTTCAACCTGCATAAGACTTTCGCTACCCCGCACGGCGGTGGTGGTCCGGGGTCCGGTCCGATTTGCGCGAAAGCTTTCCTTGCTGACTATATTCCGGGACCGGTTGCCTGTGTGCTGGAAGAAGAGACCGAGGAAATGCCTCCGCTTTATGGGCTGAAGATGCCGGAAGAAAGCATGGGACAGGTCCGCTCCTTCTGGGGACACTTTGGCGTGATGCTCAAAGCTTACGTCTATATCCTGATGGAAGGGGAAGAAGGTCTGCGCCGCGTGAGTGAATATGCCACGCTGAACGCTAATTACCTGATGGCTGCACTCAAGAAAGTCTATCCGCTGCCCTTTGACCGTCCATGTATGCACGAGTTTGTTCTGGAGGGTAAGCTGCCCAATGCGCCGGAGGTACGTGCTTTGGATATCGCCAAGCGCCTGATGGATTACAAGTTCCATCCGCCGACGAATTACTTCCCGCTCATCGTCCACGAGGCACTCATGATCGAACCAACCGAGACTGAAAGCAAACAGGTTCTGGACGAGTTCATCGAAGCTATGCTTGTTATCGCGAAGGAAGCGGAAGAAAATCCCCAGCTCCTGCACGACGCACCGCTGACCACACCTTTTGGCCGTATGGATGAAGTCAAAGCTGCCAAGGACCTGATCCTGACAGCGTAAACGTTACAATTCACGAAGCACATGCGGGACTGGCACCTTGTGACGCGCAGCCGACACAAGTGTGCCTGTACCCATGTGCGTCACAGCAATATTGGCAAACGCATTAATTGTAAGCGTATAACTGAGTAAGTTTTCAGGGGGATTGTGATTCATCCCCCTGTGTTGCGTTGTTGTGTTCTTTATAAGAATCAATTCATGAGATAGGCATTTTTGTGGCGCACCCCGATCCGGTGCTTCGAGCAGAACATGGAAAGGAACATAAAAACCTGACTCCAAAGTAATAAAAAAACGCAAAATCGCGGAAAATGCAAAAAAACGTGTATAATAAACGGTTGTTAGTTGCCAGCATAGCTCAGTTGGTAGAGCAGGCGTTTCGTAAACGTCAGGTCATGAGTTCGAGTCTCATTGTTGGCTCAGAGAAACGGATAAAATATCCGTTTTTTTGTTTAAATGGATGGATTTTATGCTCCTGCTTTTTATGTTGGACGTATAATAAATTTAATTATTGAGGAAGAAAACTTCCGGAGGAGAGATATGAAACTCAGCCGCGTCAGTGGAATCCAGCCAAATGAAGACATCACGCCAAGAGAGGCAGCAAACCGCGAACTTGCCCGAGAAGCGGCAGGGGAAGGAATCGTGTTGCTGGAAAATGACGGGGCCCTTCCGCTGAAACCTGGGAAGGTCGCTTTATTCGGGTCAGGCGCGATCTCTACGATCAAGGGTGGAACCGGCTCCGGTGAGGTCAACGAACGTTATTCCGTCAACATCGCTGACGGGCTGAATAACGCCGGGTTTGAAATCACCAGTCAGGATTGGCTGGATGAATATAAAACGGAACTGGCAGCGGCTTATGAAGAGCATGACCGCAAATGCATTGAAGCTGTCAAAAAGTCCGGCAGTCTTCATTCCCTCATGGATGTGACGAACTTCCCCTTTGTGTATCCTATCGGACGAAAAATTGACGAAAACGACGTGCGGAACAGCCAAACGGATACCGCGATCTATGTCGTCGCCCGGCAGGCGGGGGAGAGCGGAGACAAAAAGCTTGAAAGCGGGGATTATGATTTTTCCCCTGAAGAGGTGGAATGTCTGCGTTTCCTTTCCGATCATTATGCGAAAACGATTCTGGTCATCAACAGCGGCTCTTCCATGGACATGACGTCATTGGATGAGATTCGGATGTCAGCCGTGATTTATTTCTGTCAGCAGGGTGAAGAGGGCGGCAATGCCCTCGCGGATATTCTGTCCGGTAAGGTGAACCCCAGCGGCAAACTGACGGATACCTGGGCGCGTTCCTATGCTGATATTCCGTATGGAGACGAGTTCAGTTACCTGAACGGTGACCTGGAGCATGAATATTATAAAGAAGGGATCTATGTCGGCTACCGCTATTTCGATTCCTTCCATTTCAAACCGCGCTATGCCTTCGGTCATGGCCTGAGCTACACCAGCTTTGACCTGAACCTTAAAAAAATCAGCTTTGAAAAATCAAAGGTAATTACATCTGTTTCTGTTCGCAATACCGGAAATTATGCCGGGAAAGAGGTGGTGCAGCTGTACCTTTCCTGCCCTTCCGGAAAGCTGGAACGGGAATATCAGATGCTCACGGCTTTCGCAAAAACATCCGTATTGGCTCCCGCTGCTGAGGAAACACTTGAGCTTTCCTTTGATCTCGCGGATTGCGCGGCATTTGACACAGCTTCCGCCTCAAAAATTCTCGAGAAGGGGGAGTATATTCTCCGTCTCGGCAATGCTTCTGATCATACAGTTCCGGCAGCTGAAATCACGCTGCCAAAGGATGTGACGGTTTGGCAGGGGCGGAATCTCTGCGGTCCGCAGGTCGTTTTTGATGAACTGCATGGGGAGAAATTTATTCATACAGCTGGTGAGGATGTGCCGCATCTGGTGATTTCTCCGGATGCCTTTGAAACGGTCTGTCCGGACTATGCCGAACCGCAGCCGGTGGATGACGCGGATGTGACTGCAATCTTAAAGAAACTGAGACGAAATGATCTCATCGAATTGTGTGTTGGCGCCGGGATCCTCGGCATGTTTGCCGGCAACAAGATCCTTGCCCCGGGAACCGTCGGACGGACTTCCGTGCGCCTTTTCCATAAGGGGCTGGTCAATTTAAACCTCTCCGATGGTCCTGCCGGACTGCGCCTGATGCGTCGGGTAGCATATAAATGGGGACTGGTACGTTCGGCGGACTACCTGATGAGCTTCATGAAGTATTTACCTGCTTTAGCGAAGAGGCTGATCATGGCGAACCCGCTGAAGGAGAAGTTTGGCTATCAGTTTTGCACAGCCTTCCCGGTGGAAACCAGCCTTGCGCAGACCTGGAACACGGAGCTTTGCAAACGGGTCGGCCGGGCGGTTGCTGACGAGATGAATGAGTATAACGTCACCTGCTGGCTGGCACCGGCGATGAACATCCACCGCAACCCGCTCTGCGGGCGGAATTTTGAGTATTACAGCGAGGATCCGCTGCTGACCGGCAAAATTGCCGCGGCTGTGGTCTCCGGTGTGCAGTCTCAGCCCGGATGCTACGCTACCATCAAGCATTTCGCCTGCAACAATGCGGAGGATAACCGCAATTTTTCGGATTCCATCCTGAGTGAACGGGCACTGCGGGAGATTTATCTGAAGGGGTTTGAGATCTGTGTGAGGGAAGCTCACCCGAAGACGGTAATGTCTTCCTACAACAAGGTGAATGGGATCTATGCGCCGAATAATTACGGGCTGCTGACGGACATTCTGCGTAATGAATGGGGGTTTGACGGGATCGTGATGACGGATTGGCATTCCACTAACGACGGGAAGGCTGAGGATGGGCTGACTTTCCCCTCCGGTAATGACCTCATTATGCCGGGCGGCTGGAAGTTCCGCCGTTCGGTGCGTCGGGCACTGCGCCGTCATCAGCTCATCCGTGCAGACCTGGAGCGCTCCGCCTCCCGCATCATCCGCCTGATCCTCGACTCTAATGTGGCGAAAAAATACCCTCCGGAATTGTTTCGTTAATGTGTTTATTCAGGACGGAGCACTTGGGGACTGGCATCTTGTGTCGCGAAGCCGACACGAGCGTGCCTGTCACCATGTGCGGCGCTGGATTCTGAATAGTTACTTGTTAATTATTTATTCCCTCCGAATGTCAGAGAAAACATCTTTGGCTGGACGGACTTTTCCGGTTTTCATGTCAGCATACCCTTTTTCAAGTTCTTCTGATAATTAGTCTTGTTATATTAATTACAACGTATATACATAAGCAATGCAATGGTGGATTTGTTTTTATTCATAATTATTTTGATAAATCGGTTCAGGAGAGTCATTAAGAATATAATTGTTTTGAAATTTGAATACCTACTGAAAAACCGGAGATGAATATGGAAAATACAAAATCGATTGAAGAATTACAAGCCAGTCGAGACCAGGTGATCGTGCGGACGAGCATCATCGGCATCATCGCGAATGTCTTTCTTGCGGGATTCAAGGCAGTGGTGGGGCTGGTTTCCAACTCCATCGCTGTGACGTTGGATGCGGTGAACAACCTGAGCGACGCGCTTTCCTCCGTGATCACGATCGTCGGGACAAAGCTCGCCGCGAAGAAACCGGATAAGGAGCATCCGCTGGGCTACGGACGGATCGAATATCTGAGCGCCTTGATCGTGGCAGCGATTGTCCTGTATGCCGGTCTTACCTCCCTGGTGGAGTCCGTCAAGAAGATCATTCACCCGGAACCGGCAGATTATTCACCCGTCTCTCTTATCATCATCGCCTCCGCGGTTGTCGTAAAGCTGTTATTGGGGCGCTATGTCAGGGCGCAGGGGGAAAAGGTCAATTCCGGTTCGCTGATCGCTTCCGGTTCGGACGCGCTTTTTGACGCGATCCTTTCGGCATCTGTGCTGATTTCCGCCGTGATTTTCCTGCTGACAGGATTGAGCCTTGAGCCTTTCGTTGGCGTGGCGATCTCCTGCTTTATCATCAAATCCGGTTTGGAGATGATGAAGGATACACTGGATGATATCCTCGGAAAACGGGCCGATCGGGAATTTGTACAGAATATCCGGCAGACAATTCTGGAAGATGAAGCTGTTTCCGGCGCGTATGATATGTATCTGCATGCCTATGGACCGGAAAGATATTACGGTTCGGTTCATGTGGAGATTCCGGACACCATGACCGCTGATGAGATCGACCTGATGGAACGCCGCATTGCCCAGAATGTCTATGTGAAACACGGCGTTGCCATGACCGGGATCGGCATTTATTCAGTAAACACCAAGGATGATGACGTGAAGGAAATGCGGACGAATATCACACGCATGGTCAGCGCTCATGAAGGCGTGCTGCAGACCCACGGGTTTTATGTGGATATGGAAAAGAAAACGCTCAATCTGGACGTGATCCTGGATTTCGCGCTGGAAGATCGTGTCGGAACCTTCAACGCCATTCGGGATGAGGTACAGAAGGCTTATCCGGACTTCAAGATCCAGATGGCAATGGATATCGATGTCTGATCCATATCTCATGAAGGAGAATACACGTATGATCAATAGACTAAAACGGCTGTTTTCGCGCGGGAAAGCAGAAGAAAAATCAATGACGGAAGAGGACAAGCAACAGACCGCCGCCTGGCAGTCTGGGTTGGAGCTGGTTTCTGCTGCTCCTTCCCGGGAGACCCCGGAATCAATTCCGGAGCGCAATACAGACCCCCGGGCAGAACGTGGGATGATCACAAGAACCTGCAAAAAATGCGGGAAAACCTTCACCCTTCCGGAAGAAGTCCAGCACTGGCCTGATTACTGTCAGGAGTGCAGGAGAAAATATCACATTGTGGAACAGATCACGAGAACATGCCGTGGCTGCGGGAAGGAATTCACATTCCCGTCGAACGTCTGGCACTGGCCGAACTACTGCCGCGAATGCCAGGCAAAGCGAAAGTCATTGAAACGAAATTAGGATATTACCGATTTAACTTGTTTGAGTCAGCGGAACAAGCTGCATTGACTTTGTGGTAGAACATGGAAAAAAACTCAGGGGACGATAATATTTTTGAAAAGCTCTCCAAAGCGGGAAAGGCCGTAAAGGAAACAGCGGATTCTGCGAGAAAAGCTGCTGCGGATGCCGGGATCACCGGCGAATCCCTGCTGGACACGGCAAAAAAGGCCACCGGGACTGTCGTCAAAGTCGGCGGTGAAGCGGTTCGCGTAGGGGAAAAAGCGGTCGAAGTGACGCAGGAAGCTTATCAGAGGACCATAGGGACTGCTGTTCAAAAGCTGGACCGGAACGGGGATGGGAAAGTTGACATCGAAGACGTCATCATAGCGAGTCTCAGGATCCCCGGTGTTCGTATTGACCGTGCCCGTTTTCTGGAAAAGGAACTCTTCAAAAACCATCCCCGGGAAGTCGTGGACAAAGCGATTGCGGAAACACCCGCGAAGGCCGGTATCCCCCGGGAAGAAATCGACAAAATCGCGGACGAGGTCATCAATTTTGAGCGCAGCTGTGTCTCCGGAATTTCAGCCGCGCTGGGGATCCCCGGCGGTGCGGTGATGGCGGCGACCATTCCGGCAGATATTCTCCAGTATTACGGCTACACCCTGCGGGCGGCACAAAAGCTGCTCTATCTTTACGGTTTCCCGGAAATTGATTCCTGTGAAAATGATCTCTATCTGGATACCGAAACGATCAACACGCTGATTCTCTGTCTGGGCGTGATGTACGGGACGGCCAGCGCGAACAATGCTATCAGAGCCATGGCAAAGGCGCTTGCGACCGGTGTGGAAAAGCAATTGATGAAAAACGCGCTGACCAGAGGGGCGTTTTTCAAGTTCGTTCAGCAGGTGGGCAAGTGGTTCGGGAAAACGATCTACAAAAAGACCTTCGCCGGATTCTTTAAGAAAGCGATCCCTGTTGTCGGCGGTGTGATCGGAGGCGGCGTTACCTTTTTGACGTTCAAGCCCTGCTGCAACCGGCTGAAGCATGTCCTGGAGGATACGCTCCTTTCCAATCCGGACCATGTTTCCGATGCGGAAGAGGATGCGATCCTCGAAAACATCCTGACAGACAATGATATAAGGGAGTGAAGCGGAGCATGTCCGCAGGCGGCTCTGTCCCCGATATATGGTGCATCCGAAACCAAAGCTGAACCGGGTAACGGACTTCGATCAGCCTGTATATGCGTCTTCGGCAGTGTTGGAAAAGTTCTGCCGGGACAGCCATTCCTCTTCTTCTGCTGTTTCCGGAATGTCGATTCTTTCAATAACTGTGATTCTGCATTCGTGCTGCATATTGGTTTCTCCTTCGTGAGCAGGACATCATACTGCCTGCGGTTTGTTATCGGGGCCTTCTGTGTCATTTCCGGCGTATTTTCGGTATAACTCCGGCTGGTCGTAGTGCGTGTGGTAGCGCAGCGGATCGATCAGGCGGAAAAAGGAGCGCTTCAGGTTCGTTCCGATGTTGACGCGCTTGATCATGGTGAACCCGCTGAACGGCGGTAAATACGAGATCAAATCATTGACGTCGGCAAAATTGGCGCAGTCCGTATAGAGTGTCTCAAAATAGCGGCGCATCCGCTTTCTGTTCAGCGGTGTGGAGCGGAAAGGACGCACACTGCCGAAGGTATAGAGATAGGGTTTGACGCCAAAGTTATAGTTCAGATCCTGGCAGCAAAGACAGGCTACCGCCGATCCCAATGACCAACCGATGATCTCCGTATAGGCATCGGGGTGAGCTTCATGCAGTTCTTCCCATTTCTCACGGATCAGCCTTTTGACCGCCAGATACATATTTCCCCACCCGTGATGCACCCGGATCTGCAGTCTCTTGCCTTCAAAATCGATTGCGTCGTAATACCGGCTCGACGATTCAAAGATGTTCGCGATCCAGTCGGTTTTGTCATGCGTACATTGAAAGTGGATCTGGATCACGTCCCGTTCGGGTTCGTAATGGATCTCGTAATTGACCTCATGAGCGATCCCCAGCAGTTTCCCGAGTATCGTCGTGTTATATTTTACAGCGGTGTACTTCACCGGATAGGTGACCCGTCCGGTGTGGGTGTAGTCCTCGCTCGTGTTGATAAAATACTCCTCAAATGGCAGCCGCTGATATTTCATATTCCCGTCTTCGATATGTTATCTGAATATTTTCCCTAATTTTCAGGGTTTGATTGAGTCAATGCAGCCTGTTCTGCTGACTCAAGCCTGAGTCAGCGAAAACAGGTCACTTTTGACTCAAATTGAATTGCTCGGCATTTTCCTGTGTATTCTCACAAGGAAACTGACTTTTGGCAACTTCCCAATATCCATTTTTATCTGCCCCATGTCGGATAAGAATTTCTTTGTTCTTTAACTGCTGAAGGTTATATTCAATACTTCTTTTCGTTTTTCCGATTAAATCAGACATTTGTTCAGCAGAAGATTCCGGATCACAAATCAGAATATATAAAATTTTCAGTTGTGAATTGTTCAGGTCATCGCCAAAAATACACCGAAGTTTTTCTGAAATTACACCGAAATTACACCGAAGATTTTCCGCGATTACACCGAAATCACCTTGAAAATCTTCTTCATTTACACCGAAATTACTCAAAATATTCGGTGCATTCGTGCTTTGGAATTTTCATTATTTTATTCCGAAATTATACCGAAGTTTATTCCGAAATTGTATTGAGTTTTTCTGCAATTACACCGAAGCTGATTTCGCTGTATATTTAGATTTAAGATGTGGCACACTGTCTTTGATCTGTTATCTGAATATTTCCCCGCATTCTCAGAGAATGATGAAAGAAGATTCATCTTCTCCCCGGCAGGTCTGATTTATTTGACCAGTGTTCATTATACAACATATAAAACGCCGCGGCTGAAAAACACTGAACCGCGTCTGCCATATACGTTCCTGATATATAAAAATAGCGGGAGATTCCCCCGCCTTCGGTGGACCAGGGTCTTTCGACCAGCCCGAACAGTTTCAAACTGTATTTATAGTTTACAGATTCTTTATCAATTTGTCAAGTCAAAATTTTTTCATTTTCTATTATATTTTTTACACATTTATTCACAAGTCTTGCTGCAAAATTAAAATAAATTATATTGACAAATGAACAAAAGTAGATATACTTAAATTAGTTTCTTATACCATTCCAGAAACTATTATGGTCACTACAATAAGGTATTAGACCGTAGAGCACTAACACCCCATTTGGGGTGTTATCTCTTTAAACTGTCCAAAATTTAGTATTGCAATTATTGATAAAAACTGGTAATATTTTTATACGAATTATCTTTACAGATCATGGAGGTGTCAAATGCTGCCTTACGCTATTGGTTTGGATATAGGAATTGCATCTGTGGGATGGGCTGTGGTTGGACTGGATACTAATGAACGGCCTTTCTGTATTTTAGGTATGGGCTCACGAATTTTTGATAAAGCAGAACAACCGAAAACGGGAGCTTCTCTTGCTTTACCAAGAAGAGAAGCACGCAGTTTGCGCCGCCGTTTGCGCCGTCACCGCCATCGTAATGAAAGGATCAGGAATTTACTGCTGCGTGAAAAAATAATCTCTGAATCAGAATTACAGGACCTTTTCTCTGGAACTCTGTCCGATATTTATCAATTGAGAGTCGAAGCATTAGACCGAAAATTGGACGATAAGGAATTCTCGAGGGTACTGATTCATATTGCCCAGCGCAGAGGTTTCAAATCAAACCGTAAAAATGCAGCTGCCTCTCAGGAAGACGGGAAACTGCTTTCCGCAGTAACTGAAAATCAGCAGCGCATGAATGATAAAGGCTACCGAACTGTCTCTGAAATGCTGTTGAGGGATGATAAATTTAAAGACCATAAACGGAATAAAGGCGGTGAATATCTGACCACTGTCACACGAACAATGGTTGAGGATGAGGTTCATAAAATATTTTCTGCCCAACGAACACATGGAAATCTGAAAGCTGATAATCAATTGGAATCTGAATATCTGGAAATCCTTCTCAGTCAGCGTTCCTTTGATGAAGGACCCGGCGGTGACAGTCCTTACGGCGGCAGTCAAATTGAAAAAATGATTGGGAAATGTACATTTTTTCCTGAAGAAAAACGAGCTGCAAAGGCAACTTACACCTTTGAATATTTCAATTTGCTGGAAAAAATCAATCACATCCGTCTGGTTTCAAAGGATAACCTACCTGAACCGCTGAGTGATTTTCAGCGTCGTTCGCTGATTGAACTGGCATATAAGGTTGAAAACCTTACCTATGACCGTATTCGAAAAGAACTGCACATTTCACCGGAATTAAAATTCAATACCATTCGTTACGAATCGGATGACCTGCCGGAAAATGAAAAGAAACAAAAACTGAATTGCTTGAAAGCCTATCATGAAATTCGGAAAGCATTGGATAAGCTTGGGAAAGGTACTATCAATACACTGTCAAAAGAACAATTGAATACGATAGGAACCGTTCTTTCCATGTATAAAACCAGTGAAATAATAAAAAACAAAATGGAACAGATTCCTGCTGAAATCGTTGATAAATTAGATGAGGAAGGAATAAATTTTTCAAAATTTGGTCATCTGTCCATCAAAGCATGTGAATTGATCATACCGGGACTGGAAAAAGGCTTGAATTACAATGATGCATGTGAGGAAGCAGGGCTGAACTTCAAAGCCCATAACAATGAAGAAAAATCCTTTTTGTTACATCCGACAGAAGATGATTATGCCGATATTACCAGTCCGGTTGTAAAACGTGCAGCTTCACAAACAATAAAGGTGATAAATGCCATTATCCGCAAGCAGGGTTGCAGTCCGACGTATATCAATATCGAAGTAGCGAGAGAATTATCCAAAGATTTTTATGAAAGAGATAAAATAAACAAAAGAAACGAAGCCAATCGTGCGGAAAATGAAAGATCTCTTGAACAAATCAGAAAAGAATATGGCAAGTCAAATGCTTCCGGGCTTGATTTAGTCAAATTTAAGCTATATCAAAAACAGGATGGTGTTTGTGCCTATTCGCAGAAACAGATCTCCTTTGAAAGGTTATTTGAACCCAATTATGTAGAAGTTGATCATATTATCCCATACAGTAAGTGTTTTGATGACAGGGAATCAAATAAAGTTCTCGTGTTTGCTAAAGAGAATCGGGAAAAGGGGAACAGACTGCCTTTAGAATATCTTGATGGCAAGAAAAGAGAATCTTTTATTGTATGGGTCAACAGTAAGGTAAAAGATTATCGAAAAAAACAAAATTTACTGAAAGAATCATTATCTGAGGAAGAAGAAAAACAGTTTAAAGAACGCAACCTGCAGGATACAAAAACGGTTTCAAAATTTCTCATGAATTATATCAATGACAATTTGATTTTTTCATCATCAAACAAGAGGAAAAAACATGTAACTGCTGTGAGCGGTGGCGTAACATCTTATATGCGGAAACGCTGGGGTATTTCCAAAGTCAGGGAGGATGGCGATCAGCATCACGCTGTGGACGCGCTTGTTATTGTTTGCACCACTGATGGCATGATCCAGCAGGTATCAAAATATGTAGAATATAAGGAATGTCAGTACATTCAGACAGATGCTGGAAGTCTGGCTGTTGATCCATACACAGGAGAAGTACTGCGGTCATTTCCGTATCCCTGGGCCAGATTTCATGAAGATGCTGTGACTTGGACAGAGAAGATTTTTGTGTCCAGAATGCCCATGCGTAAAGTTACCGGTCCGGCTCATAAAGAAACCATCAAAAGTCCCAAAGCGCTGGGTGAAGGTTTGCTGATCGTCAGAAAACCATTAACTGAATTAAAGCTAAAAAATGGAGAAATTGAGAATTACTACAAACCGGAAGCCGACTTGTTATTATATAACGGTCTTAAAGAAAGACTTATGGAATTCGGTGGAGACGCGAAAAAAGCATTCGCGGAACCATTCCCAAAACCGGGAAATCCGCAGAAAATTGTAAAAAAGGTTCGCCTTACAGAAAAAAGTACACTGAATGTTCCTGTCTTGAAAGGTGAAGGTAGGGCTGATAATGATTCAATGGTCAGGGTTGATGTTTTTCTAAAAGATGGCAAATATTATCTGGTTCCAATTTATGTGGCAGATACATTGAAACCTGAACTTCCCAATAAGGCTTGTATTGCTCATAAACCATATGATGAATGGGCTACAATGGATGATGGTGATTTCCTTTTTTCCCTCTATCCTAACGATTTGATTTATATAAAGCACAAAAAGGGTATCAAATTAACAAAAATAAATAAAAACAGCACATTAGCAGATTCAATAGAAGGAAAAGAATTTTTTTTGTTTTATAAAACAATGGGGATTTCATCAGCAGTTTTGACCTGTACTAATCATGATAATACTTATTATATTGAAAGTCTCGGGGTTAAAACGCTTGAATCATTAGAGAAATGTGTTGTTGGTGTATTAGGAGAAATTCACAAAGTAAGGAAAGAAAAAAGAACCGGTTTTTCCGGAAACTGAGGAACAATGGCATACCGACATATTTTCATCGAAAACCCTGCGAAAATTTCTATGCGGAACAAGCAGCTGTTGATTGAGACAGACCGAATTCACAGTGTTCCGATTGAAGATATTTCGGCTGTTCTGATTGAAAGTCATCGATCTGTTATTACAGCTGCTGCTCTCTCCTGTCTTGGGGAGAGCGGTGTTGCTGTTTACTGTTGTGATCAAAAGCATATGCCCTGTGCTATTCTCACTCCGTTTTCCACGCACAGCCGAGAACTTTCCGTACTGAAATCGCAGTTGGAATGTAAAGAACCACTAAAAAAAAGATTGTGGCAAAGTATTGTTCAGTCTAAAATAAGCAACCAGGCAAAGTGTTTGGAAATTGTCGGAAAGACTGATGAGGCACTAAAAATTTCAGCATTTGTTGAAAAGGTTCAATCCGGTGATACAAAAAATGTTGAAGCCACAGCAGCTCTTAAATATTTTCCATTGTTATTCGGGAACACATTTTATCGGTCAAATGACGATGTGATAAATGCCTCGCTGGATTACGGTTATGCAATTCTAAGAGGCTGCATCGCGCGTAATTTAGCTATCTATGGGTTTCAGCCGGCACTTGGTTTGCATCACAGGAGTGAGTTGAATCATTTTAATTTAGCGGACGATTTGATAGAGCCCTTCAGACCTTTAATTGATCTAATGGTTGTTTCTATGGAAGAATTTCATAGTGATGAATTTACATCTGATTGTAAGAAGATTCTTTTTAGCTGTCTCTCAATGGAAAGTCTTTCCGGCAATCAGCACCATAGTGTTTCCTACGCCATAGAAAGATCCGTCAAAAGTCTGACACGATCATTATCAAATGAAAAAAATGAACTCTGTTTGCCGGAACTTCTTCCGCTAAAGCTGCATACATATGAATAGATATATGCGAATTCTGGTATTTTTTGATCTTCCGGTAAAAACGAAATCAGAAAGGAAGGCTGCTACAAAATTTCGGAAATTTCTGATCAATGATGGTTATTATATGGTTCAGTTTTCAGTCTACGCCAGAATATGCAATGGCCCAGACGCTATCGAAAAACATAGGCTGCGTGCAAAATCTAATCTTCCTGAAAATGGTTCGATCCGTATGTTGGTCGTTACAGAAAAACAATATGAATCGATTGATATACTCCTTGGCAATTATTCTGTAAAAATTGAAGATGAACCTGTTCCGGAACAGCTTTCTTTTTTCTGAAAAAAGGATTTATCTTATAAAAAATATAATCAAAAACGCTTATTTTTTTGTCGAAAATAAGCGTTCTTCCTGAGGATCTATTATACCATTCCAGAAACCATCAGGGGACTACAACCCACGGATCAAACTTCTGAACAACGTTATTATTATACCATTCCAGAAACCATCAGGGGACTACAACTCGGAACTTGGGTTCCCGTATTTCTCCTGAATTATACCATTCCAGAAACCATCAGGGGACTACAACTCCAATTGCTCACTGGTCACATAGTTGACTATTATACCATTCCAGAAACCATCAGGGGACTACAACCGGCACATAGCCATCCAGCCGACCGGTACGATTATACCATTCCAGAAACCATCAGGGGACTACAACGATATCCGACTTGTAAAACCGACTCCATCATTATACCATTCCAGAAACCATCAGGGGACTACAACTCACGGTAATTCCAGCGGCTCGTGAAATCAATTATACCATTCCAGAAACCATCAGAGGACTACAACCTCTTTTGGTTCACGCTGATATTTGGAATAATTATACCATTCCAGAAACCATCAGGGGACTACAACAATGCTTACTGTCCTGGACTGACTGTCGCAATTATACCATTCCAGAAACCATCAGGGGACTACAACGTGGTGATTTATTGTGTTAAACCACTGAGGATTATACCATTCCAGAAACCATCAGGGGACTACAACATTTGATGGTGGTCGTCGTCATTCTGAGCAATTATACCATTCCAGAAACCATCAGGGGACTACAACAAAAGTTTCATTCAACCTCCACGGAGCACAATTATACCATTCCAGAAACCATCAGGGGACTACAACGCTATTTTCATCGGCGAACGCTTCGGCCTGATTATACCATTCCAGAAACCATCAGGGGACTACAACAGCCGGAAGCGCAGGTCTTTTGTCGAGATCATTATACCATTCCAGAAACCATCAGGGGACTACAACAGGTAGAGGAAAACTGCGCCCGCTCTCCGTATTATACCATTCCAGAAACCATCAGGGGACTACAACTCCCGCTGCGCGGTTGGTCCGGTGATCTTTATTATACCATTCCAGAAACCATCAGGGGACTACAACGTTCAGCACGGATAGAACATTACTGGTACAATTATACCGTAAGCGTCAAATAGAAGACGGATTGAAAAGGGTAATGAAAAAAGACCATACTCTAAAGAAGTCTCGAGATTTTTACGAGAAACTCATGGAAATCTCGAGAAAGCTATGAAAGTAGTAAGGAGTATGGAATGGAAAAGGGAAAATATACCCTGAATTCGGCAAAACACGCATCAAAAATGGCCGAATGGCGGATCCGGATCGAAGAATGCCGGAACAGTGGGAAGACGGTAAAAAACTGGTGTAAAGAAAATCACATCAGTCTGAAAACATACTACAGATGGCAGCGGATCATCTGGGATGTTGAAACAGAAGACAGGGCCATCGAGCCGATAAAAACAGGAGGGATCGAATTTGTGGAAATACCGCAGATCAGGATGGAATCGGATTTTCATCAAGCAGAAATAGTGATCCGAAAAGGGAACTGGCAGATCGAGTTAAAAAACAATGCGAACCCGGCGCTCATCAAACAGATCATGCAAATGGTGATGCAGAATGTTTGACCCATCAAAAGCCGAGCATGTATATATCGCGGTCGGATACACCAATCTGAGGATGGGGATCGATGGACTTTCCGGAGTGGTTGCAAACACGTTCCATCAGAATCCGCAGAGCAATTCACTGTTTTTGTTTTGCGGGCGAAAGAAAGACCGGATCAAAGGACTGTATTGGGATAACGATGGATATATCCTGTTATATAAACGATTGGAGAGCGGACGATATCAATGGCCGCGGAATGAAAGTGAACTGAAGGAATTGACGGCACAGCAATTCCGCTGGCTGATGGAAGGTTTGAGTATTTACGAAAAAAAGGCAATCCAGCCAATACAGGAATCATTTACATATTAGATAAACCTTAACAAATAACAATTGTCATTAAAGCCTCGTATTAGAGATAAGATTAACGATTATATGTTAAAATTATAGCCATCCCTAACGGGTGCGTGGATTGAAATTCAGTATAAAGATGTGTTTGGATGGTTGAGTTTGTAAGGTAGGAACTGTTGCCGGACTGTTCTGTATTTCACATGAGGGCATGAGACGGGTACAGGCACCTTCGGTTCCAGCCCCGCGTAAAAAACGGGGACGGTTTTGTGTGCGCGGGCGGAGTTTGAAGGTCTTAAGCGTAGTTCGGCACACAGAACTGTCACCGGGGGAGGACGGTCAGCATCGAAGAAAGCCGGCACCGCAACTGTTTGGGCATCTGTTCTGCAGGATTGGGCGCTGTGTGTCCGGGGACTGGACCGCTTGCGGGCCTGTACCCACTGTGTGTAAACAGCGGATGGACAAGTGGTTTTTTGGGTGGTTTGGTGTTGAGCCCGGGGGTGGGTGTTGTTGCCGGATAAGCGGGTGGCTCCTTGCGGTATATGTGCGTGCGCTCGGGTACAGGCCCCGTTGGGTCCAGTCCCCGATATATGAATACAGCGGATGGACAAGCGGGGCTGTGGGTGGTTCGGCGTTGAGCTTGGGATGGAGATGTGCGCCTGAGAAAAGCAGCTGCTCGATAGCCGGGCATTTGTGCGGGCTTCGCCTCAGCAAATTCCCGGCCCGGTGCGCGTACCCGGGGCGTTTACCACAAAATTTGGCATTTGTCAACCGCCAATATTGGTGGTTTTCTTTTTTAAATTTTTGAATATACTCTTGTTAACGATTGAAACGGGGACGGTTATCCCGTACATGGTACGGGGAACCGTCATCCAGGGTAGGACCGACAGAATTATGGGGATTCGGCTTCATGAGGTTAAGAAAAGTCTAACCTTGCAAGCGCTAAAGGAGAGCCTGATTGTCGTTGAACCTGGTACTTTCAGAAGCGCGGGGACAGATTCATGAGGGTAATAAGTATTTATTAACCTCATGCGCATTCAAATCTGAAAACGGCGGCCTGATAACAGGTGACGGTCCCCCGTACCAGGTACGGGATAACCGTCACCGGGTGAGTTCAGGATTCAGTGGTTAATGGCCGGTGGTCAGGGACAAGGGGCAGGGTGGTATCAGCTAACACCTAACACCTAACACCTGATAAGACTGGATTGAAACAAGGGACTGTTGCCGACAGGCGACTGTCCCGGGAAAGGGAGGAACATATGGGCAGCGCGATGATGGATATGATGTTCAGAAACGCATGTATGAATTTGTCGAACGGGATCGTGAACCCGCTTGACAAAGATATTTTGTCCTATGCTCCTCTTCCGGACAGCGTGATCGATCCTTATATCACGCAGGAAGTCGACCCGCTGCAAACGATGAACCTCACGAACAATACGCTGAAGGTCTGGGTCGAAGAGTCCAAAAAGGCGAATTATTTCACCACGCATTTTGTTACACTCAGCCGCATGATCATGAACGGGGTCGCCACGATGGCGCGCGGATTGGTCACGCTGCATTTGCGCGGTGAGGACCTGGAGCAGGCTCCGCTTTCCATTCAGGATTTGATCAGTATTTCTTCCTATCAATTTCGCAAGAGTTATATCGGGGTTTTGCAGACGGTGAAATCCAAGCCGGAGGTCAGCGAGCGTCTGCTGATGAACCAGCTGCGCTGGAATAATACGCTGATCAAGCTGTTTAAGACGCGGGAGAAATTGGAACGGCCAGTTGTCAGTGGACAGTGTTCAGTGATCAGTGCCCAGGGGCTGGAAAATGATGAAGGAAAAAATAATAACGAAGTTCCGCATATAGATTTGGAAAGTTCAAATTCTTTGGATGATGAGAAGGCTTTGACTGAAGCCGAAATTAAATCTATTGCTGATCCTAACGTCTCAAGTCTTGAGTCTGGATCTTCTGAGATCTCAAGTGTCGAGACTGATGTCTCTCCGCTCACTGAGCTTTCGGAGTTTCCCGCTTTGGCGGCTCCGGGTGCGTATGGTGCGATTCGGGCATATGGGGCGCTGGAAAATAAGAAAGCGGAAAAGAAAAAACAATCAGGGGCCAGGAGCCAGTGGCAGGGAAATGAGGAAGGAAGAAGGAAGAAGAAAATGGATTCGGAAAGTTCAGAATCCGAAAGTCAGGAACAAGGAGCAAGGAGCAAGGGGACGGGAAATGAAGAAGGAGGAATGAAGAATGAAGCGAATTTGGAAAGTTCAGAATCGGGGAGTCAGGAGCAAGGAACAAGGAGCAAGGGGACGGGAAATGAAGAAGGAAGAGTGAAGAATGAAGTGAATTTGGAAAGTTCAGAATCAGGGAGTCAGGAGCAAGGGGCAAGGGACCAGGATGGAAGTGGTGACGAAGATGATTCTTCATTGGATGAAACCGGGCAGAATTGCAGAGACGCACATGGGGACATGCACGCTTGTGCGGGCTGCGCCGCACATGGGGACAGGCACGCTTGTGCGGGCTGCGCCGCACAAGATGCCAGTCCCCATGTGCTTCGGGAGGGAATGGGGCGGCCGCCGGAATATGCGCGGGTTCTTTACCGGGCACTTTGCCGGAGTTCGGGGAACGAGGAAGGTGCGCTCGAATTCACTCTCGATGAAATTTACCAGCTTTTAGGGGATCCTGAGTTCTGCAGGTATGAGCCGCAGCTGGCGGCTGATTTAACACTTTCTGAAATTGAATGCTGTCATTTCCCGCAGCCGCCGGATCGTCAGCCGCTCCAGCAGCTTGAACGTATCCCCTTCCTGCTGTTCCTTGACCGTCTTGGTGATGCAGACGCTGCCCAGCTGACTGATCAATTTTTCAAGCTGAGCGCACATCTGGAAATAGAGCGGGGAGTGTCGGTTGATCTCGCGCATGATTTTGAAGGTCTCATTCGCCTCAACCTCGAGCATCATCGCCGTTTCCTGAAATTTGAGGGTATCCGTGCCGAAGGAATCAGAATATTCGAACTCATAGCCGTATTTGTCTTTATCGCCAAATTTGGCCGCGTTTTTTATTTGCAGCTTTCGCATTGCACGCACACCGTCAATGATGTCCATGGTTTCAACCGTCATCTCATTCATTCGACACGTACCTCCTTTCGTTCAGTGGTCAGGGATCAGTGGCCAGTGGCCAGATGGAGCAAGGAACAAGGAGCAAGGAACACCCTAAGACCTATCTCCTATCTCCTATATCCTAACCCCTATAATAGCACTAATTTCTATTATGTCAATATATTAAATATTATTTTCTAAAATATATTACTTAAATCATATTTATATAGTTATTATTACAATAAATTATAGAAACAAGAGAATTCAATGTAAGGATGGTAATGTGTGTGCAGGTGTACATTGAAGGGCCCCAGTGTTTCACGATGAAAGTTCAGTCGGGAAAACGTACCTGGGGTTCCCGGCGATGTCAAACGAGGCAGTCAAGAAAGATTATTATGCGGATGATACAAGGGGGAAAAGAATAGATGTCGAAGTCAATATGTTATATAATAATAGCAAGAGGCTTCCTGATTATAATTATATTCATGGAACAATTCTGATCATGATAACCGGTGAGGTGCTGGTTCTTATGCTTTATCGTCTTGGAACACATTTGGAGCTATTCAAGAAATAGCCTTGAAAATCGGAATTTGATGATATATAGATGATATACAAAGGAAAAAGGGGTAAAGGATCATGAAAATTAAAAGCCGGAACTTATCGTATGAAGATGTTCTGCTGCTTCCTCATGAAAAGCATCAGATGCCGAAAAGACCATCCATGTTTTTCAGGACTCTCCTGAAAATCGCGAGCACTCCCGATCTCAGGGCGACGGATTTCTCGGTGCAAGAGGAAGGAATGGAAAACCTTGGGAAAAACGAACCGGCGCTGTTCCTGATGAACCACTCCAGTTTTATTGACCTGAAGATCGCCTCTGTGATCCTTTATCCGCGTCCATTCAATATCGTCTGCACATCCGACGGGTTCGTCGGCAAATCAGGCCTGATGAGGAATCTTGGATGCATTCCTGCAAGAAAGTTCATTTTTGACACGACACTTGTCCGTGACATGGTATATGCGGTTCGGGAACTGCGGGATTCGATCCTGCTGTATCCGGAAGCAAGTTACAGCTTTGACGGGACGGCTACACCGCTGCCCGACTCACTTGGCAAGCTGCTGAAGCTGCTGAAAATTCCGGTAATCATGATCAGGACATCCGGAGCCTTTTTGAGGGATCCTCTCTACAATATGCTCCAATTGAGGAAGGTAAAAGTCAGCGCAAAAATGACATATGTCCTTTCACCTGAAGAAATTATGGAAAAAAGTGTCGATGAACTCAACGAAATACTCAGGGGACTGTTTTCATTCGACTATTTCCGTGAACAAAAGGAAAACAATATCCGTGTGACTGAGCCATTCCGTGCCGACGGCCTGAACCGGGTCCTTTATAAATGTCCGCACTGCCTTTCGGAAGGGAAAATGACAGGGAAAGGGACAAAGCTCAGCTGCGGAGGCTGTGGGAAAACATGGAAAATGACCGAAACCGGAACTTTACAGGCGGAAGATGGCAAGAATATTTTCACTCATATTCCCGACTGGTATGCCTGGGAGCGTGAACAGGTCAGGAAAGAAATTGAAGCCGGTACATATAATCTGGTTATTCCGGTAAAGATTGGGATGCTGGTAGATTCCAAAAGTATTTACTTCGTCGGAGACGGCCGCCTGATCCATAATGCGGAGGGTTTCCGGCTGACCGGGTGCAGCGGAAAACTTGACTATCAGCAATCTCCTGCGGCATCATACAGTCTCTACTCCGATTATTATTGGTATGAGATCGGAGATATGATCTGTATCGGCGACACAAGTGCATTATATTATTGTTTTCCAAAAGAAGGCGGCGATATCGCCGCTAAAACCAGGCTCGCCGCCGAAGAATTGTATAAAATCAACCGATAGCAATTCCAATTTGTGAAGAAAGAAGAGCAGTACAGAACCAATTACCACTCATAAGGAAAAGATTTAATGAAAATTGACGATAATAATAGGATTGAAGCGTTATTTCTAAGCGAACGCTGTATGGCAGTTGTCTGCGCATTTATTGCCTCTATGGGTCTAATCTCCCTTGTTCTCTTTCGAAATGAAATGGAGCTGTTTGAGATATTTGGACTGCTGGTTAAAGTTGTGACTGCCGTGATGATTTATTTTGCGTTCAGATCGTATAAATGGGATGCGGCAAAGGGTTTACTGGGCAGTGTTTTGTTCAGCTTAATGTATCACGAGGCTTATCTCGTTCTCGTAAAGTTATGGAGTCAGGATTTTGATACATACCTTGTCGCCGGTGTGTGGGGCAGCCTGTATCTGGCTGCTGCCGGAATGACCTTATGGATGACGGTGATCATTACCGTCAACCATTTTATGGTAAATTACACACTGAAAAGCAATCCGAAAAACCTGATGCTGAACCGCATTTCCATTATTTTTAAGTTTGCCACCTATATACTGCTTCTTGCGGCCAACAGAAGGCTTGGACTATCCTCGTCCCTTATGTGGAAAAACATATTGGAATATCTGACAGACATCGCTATTTTATTACTCGTGATCATGACAGAATCGCAGTTTGATAACTTCAAAAAACTGCGTCAGGAACTTCTGGCTGAAAAACGTAAAGGGGGTATGGAGAAATGAGCACAAAGGAACGTCTTTCCGGAATCTGGCTGATCACGATGAACCTTTTGGCGTTGTTAGCCTATACCGTTTTCTTCGTAGCCCAGATGTGGCTGGATATTCTGCACGCATGGTACCTGGCGCTGGTCATTCTGCAGGGTACGGCATTGTTTATCTATATGTGGGGACCTGATAAATTAAAATCAAAAAAACTCAAAGTGTTGTACCGTCTCCTTTTCGTTTCTTCGTTTTTGGTGATTCCCTCTTTTCTTTTTATTTTTATGGGGCTTATTTCCCAATATCACGCAGAGATACCGGAAGCTATTGACGCCGCATCTATGCGTACGGAAGATATCCTTCCGAAAGATCAAACCGTGGTCTACAACACCGGCACGCTTTATGTATTTTTCCCGGAATACTCCGACATAGATCATGTAACCGGGAATCGTCCATCAAAATCAGATGAGTCCATCACCTGGTGCAGCGGGGCCGCTTTTCAGCACAGCGTAAGTCTCGGTTTTTCCGAGGTTGATGTAGAGGGTGATCATGCCGTAAACGGCACTCTTTACGAAAGCCCCTACAATAGGGATACCTTCGTGGCATTTACTTTTGCAGACGGAAAATATTCTTTTAATTTCGAAAACACCTCCGAAGCCATAAAAAAGGCAGCAGAAAAAGGAGGCAGCGGGTTTATGCAATTCGGGCTGATCCGGGACGGAGAGTCTGTAATGAATTTCGAAAGACCGAGAGCTCGTGTTTATCGGACCATGGCGGAGCTGAACGGAAATCTCTGCATTATTGATTCTGTAAAGATGATGCATTTCACAGAGTTTATGGAAGAGCTGAAAAAGCTTGGTGTTACCAATGCCATCTATATGGATATGGGTGCCGGCTGGAATTACTCATGGTATCGGGAAGCCTCAGGCAAAGTCCGCACGCTTTTCGGACTTCCCGTACCATGGTCTCATAACTGGGTTGTTTTCCGTAAATGACATACAATCGCTTCCGTGCTGCAATCGAAGAAGGCAGGCGTATTGCTTCCGACAACAATGTGAAGGGCTATACCAATATGGACGATCTTAAGGCGGCGCTGGAAGTATGAAGTACGAGGTAAAGTTTACAAACCAGTTTAACAAGGATCTTAAGCTGGCAAAGAAACAGAACAAAGATCTTGATAAGCTGTTTGAGGTTGTGAATATTCTTGCCGACGGCGGTACGCTGGATGCAAGATATCGAGACCATGATTTATCCGGCAATTACAAAGGAACAAGAGAATGTCACATTGAGCCAGACTGACTCCTTGTGTATGAAATCTGTGGTGAGGTGCTGGTTCTTATGCTTTATCGGCTTGGAACATATTCGGAGCTATTCAAGAATTAGTCTTGAAAATCGAAGTTTGTAGGAGTGTTTGCTTTATGAAATTGATAGAACCAACTACAGAATACTGTCTGCAGATTAAGGCGTATAGAAAAGAGTTTCTCGACTGCGGGGATTCCATGGATGGAACAGGTGGTCTCAGACAGTTTGATGATCCCGAGGACTGGATCGACTATCTGGATAGGCACAAGGACCCTCAGAGGATTCCAAAGGGTCGAGTCCCATCTACACAGTTTATCTTTGTTCGAGAAGAGGATAATAAAATTGTCGGAATGATCGATATCAGACATTTCCTAAATGAATATCTGGAGAATTTTGGAGGTCAAATCGGATATTCAGTTGCTCCGAGTGAGCGCCGCAAGGGTTATGCATCTCAGATGCTCAAAGCAGCCTTGCTTAAATGTAAAGAACTTGGCATTGATAATGTGCTCATTACTTGCATCGATAACAATGAGGGAAGTCGAAAAACTATCCTTGCTAACGGAGGATTATATGAATCCACCGTTTATGATCCAGATGAAAAGGTGTTTTTAGAGAGGTACTGGATTGCTCTTTCCAAGTGACCACTTCTCGCTGATTTGTGGAGGTGATAAAGTGAACAGTTATAATGAAGATTTCTGGAAGGCGCTGGATGAGTTAGTGAACTCTTCAGAAATTGTTATTGACAGACCGAAAGGTTCCGCACATCCCAAATTTCCCGATTTTATCTATCGTGTTGACTATGGATATTTGAAAGATACCACCTCTATGGATGGTGCAGGAATTGACGTATGGGTCGGAAGTGGTGATAAAAAGATCGATGCCATCATGTGTATCGTTGATTTGATGAAGAAAGATTCAGAAATCAAGATACTGATCGGATGCACGGAAGAAGAGAAAATGGAAGTGTATCGAACACACAATGAAACACAGTATATGAAAGGCATAATAATTCGCAGATAACTTCGCTGTTTGTGGAGGTAATATGAGTAATATCATAAGGCTGAATGAAACAGCACCAAATGATAAATGGATAATCATGTCCAATCAGGGAACAGACTGTTTTCTTGATCTTTTGATCACTGCGGCAGAGGATTTTGAAAAGACCGAACAACAGCAGAAACTGATCTCTTTTCTGAAGGATCAGAAAGACATCAACACTGTCGCTCCGGGAACAGCAGGCTTTGATCTGGATGAGATGGCGAGGCAGGAATCAACTTTGAAGGAAGACGTCGAGTTCCTAATCCGTGTAACTAAAGAAGCTCAAAGAGAAAGAAGTTTTAGGAAACTGCCTTATGAGATAAATACAGGCATTGTGATCCCATGGCTGGAACGATTTGCGTTACTGATCGACCAGATGACAGCGGAGAATCTGCACGTCAAATCGGAATTTGGAGGGTACTATGCTCGACAGAACCATTCCATTTTGCAATACGATTATGAAATGCTCCGATTATAAATACAGGGATGTAGAATTGCCAGATGGTTTTTCTATCGTTTCCTACCAGCCCGGTTTTGAAAGAGAATGGGCAAAACTGGAGTGCGCCATTGGTGATT